>NZ_BAAGDO010000007.1:0-466474 GCF_054661255.1 Herbidospora sp. RD11066 | reverse complement strand
ACACCACCCGGCCCCACTCAGCCCTCGGCGGCAGGCCGCCCATCAGCCGACTGTCACCAAGTTCATGACCAAGTACACCTAGCGGGCCTGGCCCGGAGCACGGGCCAGATCCACACCAGGTTGGCCACTCCCGCCAGGAGCGGGATCAGGCCCATCGCCACGAGGATCAAGACGAACGGCCCCGGCACCGGCCATTCGGGCAGCCCGGACGACGGTGAGAGCACGGCCCGGCCGGGCCGGTCGGGGTCGTAGGAGACCCAGACGCTCTCGCCCACGCTCGGCGGGCGGCAGACGGTGGTGGTGCAGCCGGCGACCTTCATCCTGGCCACGGCGTCCGTGCCGTTCGCCCGGTAACGCACCCGGCCCGAGTACTCCAGGGCGGACTGCCCGTCGTGGCTGTAGGTCACCCCGCCCCGCTGGACGTCGAGCACCGTACCCTGTGTGACGACCGACCGGCGCGCGAAGGCGGTCTCCTCGGCGTACACCCAGGCGATGAGCGCGTACGTCATCGCGGCGATGCCGAACCAGACCAGCACCTGCCACCGGAGGAACTGCCCGACCATGCATCGATGGTGCGATATCGCCGGGCCGGGCGCATTCCCTTATTGCGCCATGCTTCCGGGGAGCCGGTAGATCGGGGAGGGCTCGATCTCCGGGGCTCGGCGGCGGCCCCTGCGGGGTTCCTCGTCGGCGCACAGGTAGGCGTACATGCCCGCCAGAAGCCGCTGCACGTCGGAGTGGGGCCGGACGACCAGGCGCAGGAAGCGGCTGTTGAAGCCCAGCTTGTTGCCGCACTCGCGGATGTAGACGCCGTGCTCGCGGATGAGGAAGTCGCGCAGCTCCCGGCCGTCGCGGCCCTCGGGCAGCTTGCAGAGGACGAAGTTGCCCTGCGACGGGAAGACGGTCAGCCCCGTAAGGGACGCGAGCTGACGGATCATCATCTCCCGGTCGTGGGCGACCAGTCTCAGGCTGTGCCGGTATTCGTTCATGTGGGCCTTCAGCATGAAGACCACGACCTCGGCGAAGGAGTTGAGGTTCCACTTCGGCAGCACCCGGCGGACCAGACCGGCGATCTGTGGATTGGCCACCAGATAGCCGAACCGGACGCCGTGCAGGCCGAAGTTCTTGCCGAGGCTCTTGAGCACCACCACATTGGGGCGGATCACCGCCTCGTCGGCCACGCTGGCCGACGGCTCGGCGTCGACGAACTCGATGAACGACTCGTCGACGACGACCAGGTCGAGGTCGGTCAGCCGGTCGAGCAGGCGGACCACCTCGTGACGTGGCAGGTAACCGCCGTCGGGGTTGTTCGGGTTGCAGATGACCGCCACCCTCGATCCGCGTTCCCTGATGAAGCGGATGTAGTTCTCGACGTCCAGCCGGAAGCCCTGCGACTCCAGGAGGGGGAACATGTCGCAGCGCTTGCCGGTCTCCAGCGGCTGGTCGGTCCAGCGGCCGAAGGTGGGCACCGGCACGGCCAGGCTCTCCCGCACGATCAGGTGGTCGAGCCAGGTGATCAGTTCGGTCGAGCCGTTGCCCATGGCGATCGTCGACGGGTTCAGGTCGAGGGTGGCGCACAACTCCTTCGTGATCGTCTCGGCGTCGCTCGGGTAGTACTTGAGCACGTCGACCAGGTTGGCCCGCAGGTCGTCGAACATCGCCGTCGTCGGGAAGTACGGATTGCACGGGATGCAGAAGTCGACGAGGTCGTCACCTGCGGCGCCGCGCCGCAGGGCGAAGTAGGACGGGCTGTGCGCGTCGCTCCGCAGCAACGCAAGGTCTACGGATGCTGTCACGCCGGAGAATACGCGCCGGGCACCCGGCGCGTTCAGCCGCCGAGCGCCGCCTTGCGCGCCAGGCCGAGCGGAAGACCGCCGCTCCCGGCGATCCGATCATGGAAACTCTTGAGGTCACCGGTGTATTCGGACCTGATCCTCTCGATCTCGATCGCGCCGGTCAGATAGCTCGGCGCCTGGGTCGGCCAGGCGCAGTAACGGTTGACCTCACCCTTGGCGGTGCCGGGCGACAGCGACGCCTTGGTGGCCATGAACGTCTCGGCCTCCTCGATCGACATGTCCTCGCAGTGGAGGGCGGTGTCGACGACGATCCGGGCGGCCCGCCAGATGCGGCAGTCGAGGTGGGCGAGCTCGGTCTCGGGGGTGTCATAGTAGCCCTGCTCCCACATCAGCTTCTCGACGTAGAGCCCCCAGCCCTCGACGAAGTAGGGCGTGCGGAAGACCTTCCTGATCCGCCGCTGGTTCTCGGCCAGGTGGGCGAGCTGCCAGTGGTGCCCGGGGTAGGCCTCGTGGACGGAGATCGAGGGCATCTGCGGGCGCGAGTTGGTGCGCAGCCGCTGCCTGACCTGCTCCTCGGTGAAGTCGTCGGGGGTGTACGGCACGAAGAACACCCCCTCGCGGGCGGTGCTCAGCGGCGGGGGCGACAGGTAGTTGGCGACCGCGATGATCGGCCGCTGGAACTCCGGCGACGGGAGGACCTGACAGTGTTCGCCCGCCGGGAACGTGACGAGGTCGCGGGCGCGCACGAACCGCCGGGCGCGCTCGGTCTCGGCCTCGTATTCGGCGCGCATGGCCTCCAGAGTGGGCGGGTGGTCGTCCATCAGCGACTCCATGGCGGGCCGCCAGGCGTCGAAGCCGAGCTTCCCGGCCACCTCGTTCATCCGCTGGTTGAGCGCCTCCCACTCGGCGACGCCCTTGGCGTGGAGCTCCGTGGCGCCGTAGCCGAGCATCTCGCGTTCCTGGAGCAGGCCCGAGTAGAGCTCCTCGCCCATCCGCCAGGTGCCGCCCGCGCGGAAGCCCTCCAGGAAGGTGACCAGGTCGTCGAAGGCCGCCGCGGCCGGTTCGGCCGCCGCCGCCAGGCGCGTGCGCAGCGCGGGGTCGCGCACCTGCGCGGGCAGCGTCTCGGTCAGGAACCGCCGTCCCGTACGAGCCTGCTGAAGCCCCCGCGTCACGAGGAGTTCGGCCGCGAGGTCGGGAGACAGGTTCGCTTTGCACGCCGCGAGCACGGCGGGCACCTCGGCCAGCCGGGCGACGGCCGCCTCGACCAGATCGGGCTCCGGCGACAGGCGCTGCTGGAACGGTGTGAACATCGAGGCGAAAACGGCGTCGAGGTAGGGCGCGGGGGTGCGCCGCCACTCGGGCCACCCGGCGGTGAGCACCTCGCCGTGCAGGTGGGAGAGGGCGAGCTCGTGGTCGATGCGATCGTCGAGCGAGGGGCCCGGATCGGCGTTGGAGAGGCGGTCGAGCCACAGCTCGGTGGCCCGTTCCCGGCGGATGAACCCCTCTTCGCTGAAGTCGCCGAGGGTGCGGTCGAATCCCGTGGCCCCGAGCAGCGTCGCCCGCACCGGATTGTCCTTCAGATACCAGTCGACGAACTCGTCCAGCAGCGTCATGCGGCGACCCTACCCCTGACCCGGCTCGCCACAAATGACTGACATCCGCGACACTTAATCGCATTGGTCCCCCCAAAGTAGGAGCAACCAGGTGCCACTTCAGATGACCGGCGCCCCCACGGATCCCGATCTCATCCGGCTCCCCTGGGACGTCCCCCTCGAAGAGTGGCCGGAACACCGCCTGGTCGCCCTCCCCCGCGGCATATCCCGGCACGTCGTGCGCTTCGCCCGCATCAACGGCACCGTGTACGCGATCAAGGAGATCAGCGAGCGCTACGCCAAGCGTGAATACCGTCTGCTCTGGGACCTCAACCGGCTCGACACCCCATCGGTCGAACCGGTGGCCGTGGTGACCGGCCGCGAGTCGAAGACCGGGGAGGTCCTCGACTCCGCTCTGATCACCGCCCATCTGCAATATTCACTGCCCTACCGCGCGGTGCTGTCGGGCGCGCTGCGCCCGGAGACCCTGGAGCGGCTCCTCGACGCCCTGGCCGTGCTGCTGGTCCGGCTGCACCTGACCGGGTTCTACTGGGGCGACTGTTCGCTCTCCAACACCCTGTTCCGGCGCGACGCGGGCGCGTTCGCCGCCTACCTGGTCGACGCCGAGACCGGCGAGCTGCACCCGATGATCAGCGAGGGCCAGCGCCACCACGACATCGAGGTCGCCCACATCAACATCTACGGCGAACTGCTCGACCTGGAGGCCGGCGACCTGCTGCACCCGTCGATCGACCCGCTGCTGTTCGCCGAGCAGATCGTCGAGCGCTACCACCGCCTGTGGACCGAGCTCAACAGCGACGAGATCATCGACGAGGTCGACTGGCACAAGGTCGACCAGCGCATCCGCCGCCTCAACACCCTCGGCTTCGACGTCGCCGAGATGATGGTCCGCCGCAAGGCCGGCACCGGCCGCCTGATCGTCCGCCCCAAGGTCGTCGACGCCGGCCACCACCAGCGCCGCCTCCTGCGCCTGACCGGCCTGGACGTCGAGGAGAACCAGGCCCGCCGCCTGCTCAACGACCTCGACTCCTTCACCGTCACCCACGGCCTGCGCCACGAGGACGAGGCGATAGTGGCCCACAGGTGGCTCGCCGAGGTCTACCAGCCGGTGATAAGGGCGATCCCGCCGGAGCTGCACCGGAAGCTGGAGCGCGCGGAACTCTTCCACGAGGTCCTGGAACACCGCTGGTTCCTCTCGGAGGCGGCCGGAAAGGACGTCGGCCTGGAGGCGGCGGTCCGCAGCTACATCGACAACGTGCTCGTCCACCGCCCGGACGAGAAGGCCATCATCGGAGTAGACATTTAGCCGCTTCGGCGATGCGGTCTTCGCCGAAGACCTCGATGCCGTTGGCGACCAGGAGGGCCGCGGTCACGCCCTCGCCGGGCATGATCCGGCCGCGGAAGGTGCCGTCGTAGATCCGCAGGGGGCCGCACGACGGGCTGCCCTCTTTGAGGACGGCGATCCGAACACCGAATGATTTCGCCACCGCGAGGCACTGGCGCGCGCCTTCCAGGAAATGCGCGGTGACGTCGGCGCCCTCGGGGGTGAGAATGCGGGCCGCGCCGGAGAGGACCGCCGCGCCGCCGGCGCCGCCCTCGATCTCGGCCGGGGGGCGGGGCACCGGCAGGCCGCCCTCGACCTCGGGGCAGAACGGGACGAGCCGTCCTTCGGCCTTCCAGCCTGCGAGGACCTCGTCGTCGCTGGTCTTGGCGCGGCCGTCGAAGCGCACCCGGCGGCCCAGCAGGCAGGCGCTCACGAGAATTCGTTCCACATCATCGATTTTGCAACACGGGTTCTACCGGGTATCAGAATCCTTCTTCCACTGACCAAGTCTTTATGTCAGGAAACCATCCGACACATGCGCTCATGAGGTGTGTTTCCCCGGTTTCTCTAAGGTTTGTCCCACCACTTGGCGGGGGGTAACCGGATGAGGAGTTGCGGGTGATCGGCATCGAGGACTGCCTGTCCGAGGCGATGGCCATCCCGGGAGCGCTCGGCGCCATACTGGTCGACCACACCAGCGGCACCGCGCTCGCGATGGAGGGCCTGCCCGACCCGGAGAGGTCGGCCATAGGCCTGAGCGAGACCTTCCGTGCCACGCTCGACGGACTGGCCCTGTCGTCCCCTGATGGAACGATCCGGATCGACGACCTGATCATCACCACCGACCACGGCTACCAGCTCATCAAGCCGATGGAGACGATGTGGGACGGCCCGTTGCTGATCTGCGTGCGGCTCGACCGTGACCGGGCGAACCTGGCCCTGGCGCGGCGGCGCCTCGAGAGCATCTCCCACGAACTGATCGCGTCGTGACAGGTGCCGATCGACGACATGCTCTCCGAACTGGCGGAGAGCAAGGCGACGGGTGCCCTGAAAGCCGGCCGGAGCGGCACCGTCTATCTCAGCAAGGGCCGGGTCTGTTACGTGGAGTGCGCCCGCACTCCGACCGTGGAGGAACTCCTCACGGTCACCGGCCGGATGACCGCCCACGGGGTGAAGACGGCCCGCCAGACCACGGCGGCCACCGCCGACGGCGGCGACCTGCTCGTCCGCAAGGGCGTGCTCAGCCGGGGCGAGCTGCAGCTCTGCGTCCTGGGGGCGACCCTGGACGCCTCGTTCTTCCTGTTCGGCGCGAACGTGCCCAAGCCCAGGTTCCGCGAGGGGGACCGGCACTGGCTGGGGATCCACTGGTTCTTCGACGTGCCGGGTCTGTTCCGGGAATGTCATCGCAGGAGGGCCCGGTTGGACCGCGCCTGGCCATCGGCCGAACTCGACAGCCGTCCGGTCGTACCGGTGCGGCGCATCCGGTCGCATCACGTGATCCTGACCGCGCTCCAGTGGGAGATCCTGCTCAACGCCGACGGCGAGACCACGCCCATCGAGCTGGCCAAGCGGATCGGGCGGCCGGCGTACACGACCCTGCTCGCGGTCCGCGAGATGGCCGCGGCGGGGCTGCTGGAGACCCCGGAGGCACGGCCTCCGGAACCGCCGCCCCCGGAGACGCGGCGGCCGGACCTGCCGAAGCGGGTGGCCGGAGCGGCGCCCCGGCCGGAGCCTCCCCACGGAAACGGACCACCACCGCGGTCGTCCTTTCCCGAGATCAGCGGAGACCCGTCGGACGTGAATCTGCTCATCAGGCTGCGTAACGCGCTGGAGGCGTTCCAGTGATCACGCGCCCGTGGCTCAAACGGGCCGGAAGGGGCATCCCCATGGATCTGCGCCGCGAAATTCACGAGGAGATGCTGCTCCTCCGAGGCCGCACGTCTGAGATCACGGGTGTCCTCACCTGCACCGTCGACGGCATGCTCGTCTCCGCCGACCTGGCCGAGAACCTCGACCAGACCGCGGCGCTCACCTCGGCGGTGCTCTCGATGAGCCGCCGGATGGCCGACCTGACCAGGATCGGCGACCTCGAGGAGACCCTGATCTCCGCCACCCGCGGCTTCACGGCCCACTACGCCGCGGGTCCCAAACTCGTCCTCACCGTGCTGGCCGTGCCGGGCGCGAACCTCGGGCTGCTGCGCATCGAGGGCAGGAAGACGGCGGCGAAGATCGCCGCCATCGTCGAACGCGAATGAAGAGGAGACAAGCCGACATGGCGAACATGGACATCTCTCTCAAGGAGATGATGGCGATCGACGGCGCCCTCGGCGCCGCCGTGGTCGACTACAACAGCGGCATGAGCCTCGGCGTGCTGGGCGGGTCGAAGGACCTCGACCTGCAGATCGCCGGAGCCGGCAACACCGAGGTCGTGAAGGCCAAGTTACGCACGATGGACAGCCTGGGCCTGAAGGACGCGATCGAGGACATCCTCATCACGCTGTCCGGTCAGTACCACATCATCCGCCCGATCACGGGCAGGGGCGGCAAGGGCCTGTTCCTCTACCTGGCCCTCGACCGGGGCCGCGCCAACCTGGCGATGGCCCGCCACCACCTGCGGACCATCGAAGACAAGCTGGAGATCTGACATCGCGGACCGGCGTGAGCCGCTCAGGCGGAGCCGAGGAGCGGCTCACGGTTCGCCCCGGCGGGGAACAGCTTCTCGCCCGGCATGGGCAGCCCGAGGGTGCCGGTCACCCGGCGGATCAGCTCGGCATGGGATCTGATCCCGGGCAGCCGCAGCAGTTCCTCGCCCCTGCGGGTGACCAGCACGGTCGGCGTGCGGTCGACCCTGGCGGCGGTCGCGGCGCCGATCGCGGTGTCGACGTCGGCGACCGCGCCGATCAGTTCGTCGTCGTACTCGGCGACGATGCGGTCGATCACGGGGGCGATCCAGGCGCTGGCCAGGCAGTCGGCGCCGGTGAAGACCAGGAGCACCGGGGCCGGGCCCATCACCAGTGAGGCCAGGTCGCGTTCCCCGGTGACGACGCGGCGCCGGGGCACGATGCCCGTCGGCCGGTCCGGTCCTGTCAGCATCCGCGCGTACGCGTCGGCCAGCCGGGGCGGCCCCGACAGGCCGTTGACGGCCAGGCCGTGGAACAGCAGCCGGGCGCAGTCGGCCCGGGAGACGTGGTCGAGGTCGATCTCCTTCAGGGGCGGCGCGAACGACAGCACCGCCTCGCAGTCGACCGGGCCCGCCAGCGACAGGATGGCCAGCGACTCGCTCGACCCGAGCCGCCACAGGCAGCCGGGCTCGATCTTCTCGCTGCCCAGGCGCAGGTAGCGGAGCGTGGGCATGCCGCCGAGGGCGCCGAGTCCGTGGCCGCGTACGGAATCGCCGGAGACCGCGACCACCGCGGCCGAGGTGCGGGCGAGATGACCGAACGCGGCGTCGACGACCGAGGCGCCGCCGATCTTGACCTTGATGAGCGGGCTCTCCTCCGGGAGCGGCACGTCGCCGGTGATGTTCGGCGACCACAGCTCCAGGCTCTCCAGCGTGGTGAGCCCCGAGAGCGCGCGGACCCCCTCGTCGGTGAACCTCCCCGTCACGGCCAGGTCGCGCAGCGTCGACCGCTTGGCGATCAGGCGCAGGTCGTCGTCGCAGACGCCGCTCAGCCGTAGGCCCGTCACCTCGGGCACCTCGCAGAGCCGCTCGGTCGTGGCGGCCACGTAGGCGAGCTCGACGTCGGACGGCACCGGGATCTCTCCCGTGGGCCGGAATTCACCCATCGTCTGCCCGGCAGGCCTGTCGCCGATCACGACGAAGTGGACCTCGCCCGGCAAGGCGGTTTCGGGGAATCTCAGCGCGCGCTCCATTTGCGAAGAATCCCCAGCTCAGCGCCCTGATCAAACGCCCTGGAAGGTACGTTGGAAGCAATGAGCCGCCGAGCGTGTTTTTATGGGGCATATGGCGAATCCCGCGATTCTGACGGTGGACGACGATCCTGCGGTCTCCCGCGCGGTCTCACGTGACCTGCGCCGCCGATACGGCGACCGCTACCGCATCGTGCGGGCCGACTCGGGTGAGTCGGCCCTTGAGGCGTTGCGCGAGATCAAACTGCGGGGTGAACAGGTCGCCGTGCTGGTGGCCGACTATCGGATGCCCCAGATGAACGGCATCCAGTTCCTTGAGACGGCCATGGACCTCTTCCCCTTGGCCCGGCGCATCCTGCTGACCGCGTACGCCGACACCGAGGCGGCGATCGACGCGATCAACCTGGTCGACGTCGATCATTATTTGCTCAAGCCGTGGAACCCGCCGGAGGAGAAGCTCTATCCGGTCATCGACGCCCTGCTCGACGCCTGGATCGCCACGCCCGACCGCCCGGTGACGGAGATCCGCGTGGTGGGGCACCGCTGGTCGGCCGAGTCGTACGCGGTGCGCGACTTCCTGGCCCGGAACCTGGTGTCGTACCGCTGGCTGCTGGCCGACGACCCGGAGGGCCGCAGGCTGCTGACGGCGGCCGGGCTGAGCGAGAACGACGTGCCGCTGGTCGTGACGACCGACGGCAAGTCGCTCGTGCAGCCGTCGGAGATCGACCTGGCTCCCCACGTGGGCCTGACGACCACTCCGGCCAGCGACTTCTACGACCTGGTGGTCGTGGGCGCCGGTCCGGCCGGGCTGGGCGCGGCGGTCTACGGGGCGTCCGAAGGTCTGCGTACCGTCTTGATCGAGCAGCGGGCGACCGGCGGGCAGGCCGGGCAGAGCAGCCGGATCGAGAACTACCTGGGCTTCCCCGACGGCGTGAGCGGCGCGCAGCTCACCGAGCGGGCGCGGCGGCAGGCGCTGAAGTTCGGCACCGAACTGCTGAGCGCCCGCGAGGCCGTGGCGCTGGAGGCGGGCGGCTCGACGCGGGTGCTGCGCTTCGACGACGGCACCTCGATCGCCGCCCACACCGTGGTCCTGGCGACCGGTGTCTCCTACCGCATGCTTCAAGCCCCGGGCTTGGAGAGCTTCACCGGCAGGGGCGTCTTCTACGGCTCCGCCTCGACCGAGGCGCCGTCGTGCCTCGACCAGGACGTCTACATCGTCGGCGGCGCCAACTCGGCCGGCCAGGCGGCGGTCTACTTCTCCCGGTACGCCGCCCGCGTGCACATCCTGATTCGCGGCGACAGCCTCGAACGGTCGATGTCGAGCTATTTGATCAAGCAGCTCGCCTCCCACCCGTCGATCCAGATCCATCCGTACACGGAGATCTGCCAGGCGGAGGGCGACGACCACCTGGAGCGGCTGACACTGCGCGACACCCGTACCGGCGAGATCCGGACCGCCGAGACGACGTGGTGCTTCATCTTCATCGGCGCCGAGCCCCGCACGGCCTGGCTCGACTCCGTCGTCCAGCGCGACCAGAACGGGTTCGTCCTGACCGGCCCCGACCTGCTCCTGGGCGGCCAGCGCCCGTCGGGCTGGTCGCTCCCCCGCGACCCCTACCACCTGGAGAGCAGCATGCCCGGCGTCTTCGCCGCCGGTGACGTGCGGTCCGACTCCGTCAAACGCGTGGCCTCCGCCGTCGGCGAAGGTGCCATGGCCGTCTCCCTCATTCACCGTTATCTGGAGGCGCAATGAGCGACCTTCTGACCCCGGACGACCTCCGCGGCCTGTTCCTGTTCGAATCCCTCAACCAAGACCAGCTCCAGCTGATCGCCGACTGCGGCCGCGTGATCCCGTACACGGCCGGAACCCGCGTGTACGAAGAGGGCCAGCCCGCGACCTGTTTCGTCGTCCTGCTCGACGGCACGATCACGCTGACCCGGCGCGTCCACGGCGACGACGTCGAGTTCACCCGCAGCATGCAGCGCGGCGCCTACGGCGGCGCGACCCAGGCCTACATGGACCCGGGCGTCGAGCAGACCTACAACAACTCGATGGTCGCCCTGACGGACGTGACCGTCTACGAGATCCCGGCCGACTCGTTCGCCGAGTGGACGCGATCCTGGTTCCCGATGGCGATGCACCTGCTGGAGGGCCTGTTCGTCGGCATGCGCGCGACCCAGACGGCGGTCGGCGAGCGCGAACGCCTGCTTGCTCTGGGCGCCCTGTCGGCCGGACTGACCCACGAGCTGAACAACCCCGCGGCGGCGGCGGTCCGGGCGACGTCGATCCTGCGCGAGCGGGTGGCCGGGATGCGCCACAAGCTCGGCATGATCGCCGACGGGAAGATCGACGGCGGGCGGCTGCACAAGCTGGTCGAACTCCAGGAACTCGCCGTCAAGCAGGCCGCCTCAGCGCCCGAGCTGACCGCCCTCCAGACCTCCGACGCTGAAGACGCCTTGGCCGACTGGCTCGACGACCACGACATCGCCGGTTCGTGGGACATCGCGCCGACGCTGGTGGCCGGGGGGATCCAGGGCGACTGGCTCCAGACCGTTGAAGAGTGCGTCGGGGAGGGGAACCTGGAGGGGGCGATCCGGTGGCTGACGTACACGATCGACACCGAACTCCTGATGGGCGAGATCGACGACGCGGTTTCGCGGATCTCCGGGCTCGTGGCCGCCGCGAAGCAGTACTCCCAGCTTGACCGGACGCCGCACCAGACGATCGACGTGCACGACCTGCTGGACGCGACCCTGACCATGCTCCAGGCGAAGATCCCCGAGGGCGTGCACGTCGTGAAGCACTACGACCGGTCGCTGCCCCTCGTGCCTGCCTATGCGGCCGAGCTGAACCAGGTGTGGACGAACCTGATCGACAACGCGATCGGGGCGATGGAGGGATCGGGGACGTTGACGATCTCCACGTGCCGTGACGGGGAGAACCTGGCGGTCGACGTCGAGGACACGGGGCACGGGATCCCGCCGGAGGTCCGGCCCCGCATCTTCGAACCGTTCTTCACTACCAAGGCCGTGGGTGAGGGGACGGGGCTGGGGCTGGACATCTCGTACCGGATCATCGTGAACAAGCATCACGGCGACATCCGGGTGGACTCCCAGCCGGGGAGGACGAACTTCCGCGTCCTGCTGCCCCTCGAAGACGCGTAGTCAGTTGCGGGAGATCACGAAGGTGTTCTCCTCGTCCTCCACGGGAGCGGCCGGTTCACGGCGTCGTAGCCGACTGACAAGGAACACCGCCGCAGCGCCCACGACCAGACCGCCTGCCGCGTACCCCCACGGCAACCCCTCCTCCTCGGAAGCCGCCGGCGCGACGGGGACCACTGCGGCGGGCGTCGGGCTGGGCTGAGGGGCGGGGGCCACGTCGGTCGCGCCCGCCTTGACCACGGTCTTCGCGTCCCAGGGGAAGCCAGGCGGTTTCACGTCGCCCCAGTAGTCGGTGGCCGTCCCCCCGGTCTGCTGCTGGCCCTCCCACGCCGGGGGCGCTGCCTTCAGACCACCGGGCACCGTCAGCAGGCCCAGGTTGTACGGCTGGAAGATGCCCTGCATCGCCTCGAGTTTCCACGTCCCCTCGGGCACCTGCATCGTCGCCGCGTAGTGGGCCCGTTCGGGCAGCGCCGTCCCGGGGAAGTCGAGGACCTTCGTGCCGTCGGTCAGGCGCAGGCCGGTGCGCATGTCCGCTTCGGGGCCCTCGAACGGATGCGTCCCGTGCTGGAGGACCCAGTAGCCGATCGTGTACGTCACCCCGGGCTTAACCGTCGTAGGGAACGTGTCGAGTTCCGTCACCGCCCACGCCCCGGCGTTCGCGGGGGCCACGGGGAGGAGAACGGCGGCGACGACCGCCAGGGCGGCCAGAATTCGTCGTGTCATACCCCTGCTACCGCGTACCGGCGGAAAAGGTTCTCAGCGGTGGACGATCAGCCACGTCGCCACGGCGGTCACCTCGGACGACCGGTTGCCGATCAGGTGCGGGCGGTCGCAGGGGAAGGTGATCGAATCGCCCACCCCCAGCGTCACCAGCTCCGACTCGAACTCGATCGTCAGCTCGCCGGAGGTGACGGTCCCGACCTCGTAGCCGTCGTGCTTGAGGAACTGCCCGTGCGCGTTGGAGATCGACAGCGGTGGATACGTCGACTCGAAGAACTCCACGTCGGGGGTGGCCGCGGGAGACAGGCGCCGGAAGGTGATCCCCCCGCTCAGCAGCAGAGGCGCGACCTCCCCCGACCGTCGTACCGCGAACGAGACCGGCTGGGCGTCGGCCTCGTCGAAGACCTCTGCCAAGGGGACGCCGATCGCCGTCACGTACGCGATCAACCGGGACACCGACGGGCGCATCAGGCCGCGTTCGATTTGGGAGACGGCAGACGGGGAGATGCCGAGTTCGCGGGCCACGGCGCGGAGGGACTTCCCCGAGCGCTCCCTGAGGTCGCGTAGCCGGGGTCCGATCGCGTCCATGGCTCCTTACCGATTGTCACAACGGGTTAACAGGGGCGAAACCCGTCGAGCGTTAAGTGATTGCTTAACAGGACAGGACGGTTTCCATCCGCACGATACCCCCCAAGGAAGCTGTGATGACCGACGTCCAAACGGGCCTCATCAAACCCGAATACGACCCCCGGCTCGCCAACGAGGATCTCGTCCCGCTCAAGAAGCAGACCTGGTCGTCCTACAACATCTTCGCCTTCTGGATGTCCGACGTGCACAGCGTCGGCGGATACGTCACGGCGGGCTCGCTGTTCGCGCTCGGGCTCGCCTCGTGGCAGGTGCTGGTCGCGCTGCTGGTGGGCATCGTGATCGTGCAGGTCTTCTGCAATCTGGTCGCCAAGCCCAGTCAGGTGACCGGGGTCCCTTACCCCGTCATCAACCGGGCGATCTTCGGGGTGCTCGGGGCGAACATCCCGGCCATCGTCCGGGGCGCCATCGCGATCGCCTGGTACGGCGTGCAGACCTATCTGGCCTCGCAGTCGCTGCTCATCATCTTCCTCAAGTTCTGGCCGTCGACGGCCTCCCTCAACGAGTCGACGTTCCTCGGGCTGTCGCCCCTCGGGTACATCTGTTACGCCATCCTCTGGGTGGCGCAGGCCGCCGTGTTCTGGAAGGGCATGGAGGCGATCCGCCGGTTCATCGACTGGGCGGGTCCCGCCGTGTACGTCGTCATGGTCGTGCTCGCCGTCTATCTGGTCAGCGAGGCCGGGTGGGAGAACATCTCGCTCGACCTGAGCTCGGGTGAGAGCCTCGGGTTCGCCGAGTCGATCCCGGTCATGCTGGGGGCCATCGCGCTGGTGGTGTCGTACTTCTCGGGGCCGATGCTGAACTTCGGGGACTTCTCGCGGTACGGCAAGTCGTTCGAGGCCGTCAAGCGGGGCAACCTGCTCGGGCTGCCGGTCAACTTCCTGTTCTTCTCGATCCTCACGGTCATCACCGCCTCGGCGACGGTGCCGGTGTTCGGGGAGCTGATCACCGACCCGATCCACACGGTCGAGCGGATCGACACGCCGTTCGCGATCCTGCTCGGCGGGCTCACGTTCGTCATCGCCACGATCGGGATCAACATCGTGGCCAACTTCATCTCGCCGGCGTTCGACTTCTCCAACGTGTCGCCGCAGAAGATCTCGTGGCGGATGGGCGGGATGATCGCGGCCGTCGGGTCGGTGCTGCTCACGCCGTGGAACTGGTATAGCAACCCGGACGCGATCCACTACACGCTCGGGGTGCTGGGCGCGCTCATCGGGCCGCTCTTCGGAATCCTCATCGCGGGCTACTACGTGATCAGCAAGCAGTTCGTGGACGTCGACGCCATGTTCACCATGTCCCCGAACGGCCGCTACTACTTCAGCAAGGGCTACAACCCGAACGCCGTCTACGCGATCCTGGCCAGCGGCATTCCGGCGATCCTGTCGGTGATCGTGCCGAAGCTGATCGGGTCGGGGCTGTGGATCGCCGACTACTCATGGTTCCTCGGGTGCGGGCTCGGGTTCGTGACGTTCATCGCGTTCGAGCGGCTGCGCCCCAGGATCCTGGTGTGATCCACGTCAAGGTGATCAACCCCAACACCTCCCGGGAGATGACCGAGCTCATCGGTTCGTGCGCCCGGGAGGTGGCGGGACACGTCACCGCGGTCAGCCCGGCCATGGGGCCGGCCTCGATCGAGAGCCACTACGACGAGGCGCTGGCCGTACCGGGGATCCTGACCGAACTGCACGGCGCCGACGCCTATGTGATCGCCTGCTTCGGCGATCCGGGGCTGGACGCCGCCCGCGAGGTCGCCGACGGTCCCGTGATCGGCATCGCCGAGGCGGCCATGCACGTCGCGACGCTGGTCAGCCGGAGTTTCAGTGTGGTCACCACGCTGGGGCGGACCGTCCAGCGCGCCCGTGACCTGGCCGAACGCTACGGCTGCGGGCACGCCTGCCGGGGCGTGCACGCGTGCGAGATCCCGGTGCTCGACCTCGACGACAAGGCGCTGAACGTGGTGGCCGACCTCGCCGAGACCGCGCTCGCGCGGGACCGGTCGGAGGCGATCGTGCTGGGATGTGCCGGAATGGGGGCGTACACGAAAGAAATCGCCCGTCGGATCGACGCCCCGGTGATCGACGGTGTCCAGGCGGCGGTGACGCTGGCCGAGTCGCTCGTGCGGCTCGGGCTCACCAGCAGCGGGCGCGGTGAGTACGCCGCTCCCCCGCCGAAGCCCTACACGGGCCTGCTGGCCGAATTCTCGTTGCGGGGGCGGCACCCGATCTGAAGACTGTGCCGCATGATTCCGCCGCGCCAGATCCGGGCCCGCCACGACGAGAGCACGATCACCGTCTACCAGGCGTACAACCCCGAGATCGGTGACCACGCGGCGGCCCACGGCCGGTTCCCGCCGAATTACAACCGCGACCGGATGACCTGGGTCAAACCCTCTTTCCTCTGGATGATGTACCGCTCCGGCTGGGCCACCAAGCCCGGCCAGGAGCGGGTGCTCGCCATCACGATCACCCGCGCGGGGTTCGAGTGGGCGCTGGCCCACTCGGGGCTCAGCCACTACGACTCGGCCGTCCACGCCGACCGCAAGGAGTGGACCGCCACCCGGCACCGGCCGGTCCGCGTGCAGTGGGACCCCGAGCGGTCGCCCTCCCTGCACGCGCTGCCGCACCGGGCGCTCCAGATGGGCCTGTCCCGCGAGGCGGTCGACCGCTACGTCGACGAGTGGATCGTCGGCATCGAGGATGTGACCGCCCTGGCTCATCGGATCCACGCGCTTCCCCCCGAGTCCCGCGAGGCCGAACTGCCGGTCGAGCTCCCCTATCCGCTCCCGGCGGACCTGGCCGCGACCTGCGGGGCGACCTCATGATCGAACAGGTGTTTGATAGCCTGCCGTGTTATGAGCGCACCGTTCCAGCCGTCGCTCCTCGACGCGACGGCCGACCATGAAGGGCCCGGACCGCTCGCCGGCCACGTGCGCCGCACCCTCCTGACCGACGGCGCCTGGATCGACACCCGGCCGGGCTGGATCTCCGGCGCCGACGCCCTGTTCACCCGCCTCGCCGACACGGTGCCGTGGCGGGCCGAGCGCCGCAAGATGTACGACAACGTGGTCGACGTCCCCCGGCTGCTGGCCTTCTACGACGAGGGCGACCCGCTGCCCGACCCTCTGCTCGACCAGGCGAAACGGATGCTCGACGGCTACTACCGCGACGAGCTGAAAGAGCCGTTCCGCACCGCCGGCCTGTGCCTCTACCGCGACGGCCGCGACAGCGTCGCCTGGCACGGCGACCGCATCGGGCGCGGTTCGACGGAGGACACGATGGTGGCGATCGTCTCGGTCGGCACTCCCCGGGCGCTCCTGCTCAGACCTCAAGGCGGCGGTACGACCCTCCGCCACGACCTGGGCCACGGCGACCTGATCGTGATGGGCGGCAGCTGCCAGCGCACGTGGGAACACGCCATCCCCAAGTCGGCCAAAGCGCTGGGCCCGAGAATCAGCATCCAGTTCCGGGTACGCGGCGTCCGCTGAATTCACGGCGCGATTTCGCCGAACCCATTAGCGCACGACTTTCGCCCGCATTCGTCCGGATAAATCCACGCTAAGATCGTCGCCTTGCCGTCGATTAGCCGGGGAATGACGTGTCCAAACGAATAGCGACGGCTATTGTCGGCATTTATTCGGCCGCCATGCTCGGCGCTCTCGTGTGGTCGATACTCACCGGCGACTGGGACGTCTTCTTCCTGGCGACCGTCTGGGAACACCATCACACCGCCGGTCTGGGGCTGGTGCTCGCGGTGCTGGTGTCGGCCGCCCTGCGCGGCTGGCTGATCTGGACCCTGCTGGTCTGGCCGCGCTTCGAGGGCCCGCTGTGGATGCGGGCGCTGCGGTGGCTGATCTTTGTGAACGCGGTCCTGTTCCTGCTGGGCCCGGAGGCCGAAGACGTCGGCTTCTTCCTGATGCTGCCCGTGCTGGTACTGCTCCCGATGGTGTTCCACCAGGTTCCCGTGGCGGTCCGGATGGCCGTCGCGGCGGCGGGGGTGACGGCCTCTTTCGTGCCGGGTGCGGAGATCGTCTGGCCGATCGGGGTGGTGCTGCTCCAGTCGTTCGGCCGGTGGAACCCGATCACCAGTGGGCTCGGGATGGCCGCGCTCGTCCACGTTGGCCTCGCGAACAGCCTGCCGACCGAACTCTCGGCGGCCAACGACCCGCGTGTGCTCTGGCTGCTCCTCGACGGGTTCGCGGTGCTGACCGCCCTGTGGCTGGCCCACACCGCCACCGACCTGGGCCGGGACCCCGCGACCACCCCGGCCACCCCGATCGCGGCCCGGGTGACGGCGGCGGTGGTGTCCGCGCTGGTGATCGGCACGGTGGCAGGGGTGTCCTTACCGCCCCAGGAGGTGGTCGGCGTGGTGGCGGTCGAGCCCGAACCCGTCGACGACCCTCCGCTGACCGACCGGGAGGTGGAGTATGCGCTCGAGAGGAACTGCCGGGACCCCTGGCCCCACCACCGAGTACGCGGGCAGGTCAGTTTCCCCGTCTTCCTGCAGGATCCCGCCTCGGGCTACCGGATCGAGACCCACCTCCCGGGCGACCCGCCCGGCTACCTGGAGAGGGTCCCGGTGACCGTCGGGGCGGGGGTCCGGGCGGTGTGCATGACGGCGAAGACGTTCGCCTCGGCGCCGCCGGTCCGCGCCGAGGGATGGCGGAGCGTGGTCGAGGTCCCGGTGCGCTCCCCCGACGGCGGCCTCCTGACACGCGGGACCTACCCGCTGTTCTTCCACGACTCCCCCAAGGGTCACCAGCGGGTGCGCCTGTACGCCCGCGACCTGACCACCCCGGGTCTGAAGGCCGAACACCACATGATCGTCATCTTCCCCGGCCGCTCCACGAAGGAAGTCGTGCACAAGTGATCCGCACCATCGTCGTCGCCCTCTACGGCGTCGCCGTGCTCGCCACCGCCGTGGTCTCGGTCGTCGTCGACGACCTTCGGCACCTTTCCCTGGTCACCATGGTGGCGTTCTTTCCGCCCTCCGCCCTGGACTGGCCGATGGTGCCGTTGATGGTCCTGGTGGGCGGGCTCAACGCCTGGCTCCTGTGGGAGGCACTCCACGTGCGCCGCTCCCGTGAGCGCGGGGTCCGGTGGCTGCGGCGGCTGATCTACGCCGAGGTCTTCATGGACCTGATCGGGGCCTGGGCGCTCTACGAACTGGCCGACCTCGTCGACGACACCCTGGCCGAGAACGGGACCTCGATCGTGTCCCTGATCCTGGGGCTGGCCGTCAACCTGCTGCTGTCGCTCGCGCTCACCGAAGCGTCGCGGGCCTACCGGGTGACCCTCGTCGTGCTGGCCCTGGTCGTGGCGGTCCCGTGGTGGGTGTTCCTCCCGCCGGTGGCGGCGCTGGCGCAGGTGGTGCTGTCGCAGGCGTGGTGGTTCATGATCCTGCTCGCGCAGCGGCGGGACGGCCGCTGGAGCGCGACGACCATCGGGCTCGGCTGGTGCGCGGTCGCGCTGTCTCTGGTGAGCTGGGTCCTGCCGTTCATGTGGGCGCAGTCGCAGCCGATGGAGACGGCGTTCGTTCAGGTGCTTCAGGGGATCATGGCTCTCGGGGTCGTGCGCCTGATCTGGTCGATGCGCACGGCCGCGGAGGCCGATCGCCGCCCGGTCGCCGAGACCCGGGAAACGACGATCGCCTCCGCGTAGGACCGCTCAGGACACCGGCTCGACCGGGGCCGCCACTGCGGTGCGCTGGGCCGTCAGGACCGGGCGTTCGACCAGCGTGACGTCGACCTTCAGGCCGGGGGCCAGGCGGACGGCCTCGTGGCCCGGTACGTCGGCGAGGACCTCGCCGCCGTCGTCGAGCTGGACGCGGAGCCGGGCGATCGAGCCGCGGAACGACGACGCGAGGATGAACCCGCGACCCTCGTCGGACGGGGCGACCCGCACCGCCTCCGGGCGGACCAGGACGTCGACCTCCTCGCCGGGGGCCGTGCCGTCGAGGGGGAGGATCTGGCCGAAGACCTCGACCGTCTCCCCGGACACGCGGCCCGGCAGGTGGTTCATCGTGCCGACGAACTCGGCCACGAACGGGGTGGCCGGGCGGTCGTACACCTCGGCGGGGGAACCGACCTGCTCCAACCGGCCCGACTTCAGCACCGCGACCCGGTCGGCGACCGACAGGGCCTCCTCCTGGTCGTGGGTGACGAAGATCGTGGTGATGCCGAGTTCGAGCTGGAGGCGGCGGATCTCCTCGCGCAGGCTCACGCGGACCTTGGCGTCGAGGGCCGACAGCGGCTCGTCGAGCAGCAGCACCTTCGGCTGGAGGGCCAGCGCGCGGGCCAAAGCCACGCGCTGCTGCTGGCCGCCCGACAGCTGGTGCGGGTAGCGGTCGCCGAAGCCGCCGAGACCCACGAGTTCCAGCAGCTCGGAGGCCCGGTCGTGGCGCTCGGTGGCAGGGCGGCGCCGGACCCGGAGGCCGAACGACACGTTGTCGCGCACGTTCAGGTTGGGGAACAGCGAGTAGCTCTGGAACACCATGCCCGCGTCGCGCCGGTTGGCGGGGACCCGGGTGACGTCGGCGCCGTCGATGAGGACGGCGCCGGTGTCGGGGCGCTCGAAACCGGCCACGCAGCGCAGCGCGGTCGTCTTGCCGCAGCCCGACGGGCCGAGGAAGGCGATCAGTTCGCCCTGTTCGATGGTCAGGCTGAGTCCGTCGAGGGCGACCGCGCCGCCGAACGAACGGCGCAGCTCACGGAGTTCAACGGTCATTTCGCTTTCCTTCCCGCCCCGGACAGGGTGAGCAACAGCAGCCAGATCAGGCCGAGACTGAGCACCGACAGCGCCACCGAGAGCTGGCCGTCGTTGCCGGAGATGGTGACGATCCAGACCGGGAACGTGCGGTAGCCCATCAGGGCGGCGATCGTGTACTCGCCCATGACGAGCGCCAGGCTGAGGAAGCCCGCACTGGCCACCGACGAACGCAGGTTCGGCAGGATCACCCGGAACAGCACGTACGGCCACGAGGCGCCCAGGTTCCGGGCCGCCTCCACGAGGGTGCGCACGTCGATGGCCCGCAGGCCGGTGTCCAGCGAACGGTAGGCGAACGGCAGCGCGAGCATGACGTACGCCAGGACCAGGACGACGGGGAAGTTCTCGTCCTGGATGGAGATGAGGGTCTGCCAGAACGGCGTGGCCGCCAGGGCGTCGGTGCCGCCGCGCAGCGCGTTGGCGATGCCGACCACGTAGGTGATCGGGGGCACGATCAGCGGCAGCGTCGTGATCGTCTCCAGCACCGGGCGCAGGCCGGGTGCCCCCAGTCGTACCGCCAGAAGAGCGGGCAGGGTCAGGAGCAGGACCAGCACGATCACGGCGGCGCCGAGCAGGAGCGACTTCACCAGGCTCTCGGCGAAGCCTGGGGCCGAGACGATCCGGCCGTAGGCGCCGAGGGAGAAGCCCTGCGACTCGTTGTAGACGGTGAACCAGACCGAGATGGCCAGGGGCACCAGGAAGTAGACCGCCGCCACGCCGAGGGTGACCCGGCGCCACATCACGCCAGCCATCGGGAGCTCCTCTTCTGCAGCGGCAGGTAGACGGCCATCACCAGCAGCGCGATCACGATCATGTCGAGGGACAGCGCGAGGGCGATGTTCTCGTACCCGATGAGCACGTTGCCCGTGAGGGCGTCGGCGATCTGGAGCGTCACCAGCGGCACCGACGCGCCGACCATCGCGGCGGCGGTCGCGTAGGCGGCGAACGCGCCGCCGAACAGCAGCACCGCGCCGCCGAGCAGCGACGGGGTGAGCACCGGGATGCCGACCATCCGCCAGAACTGCCAGGTCGAGGCGCCGTTGTTCTGCGCGGCCTCCCGCCACTGCGGCTTGAGGCCGTCGAGCGCCGGGGCGATGACCAGCACCATCAGCGGTACGGAGAAGTAGAGGTAGACCAGGGCCAGGCCCCAGAAGTTGTAGAGCGCGCCCGACCCGAGGCCGAGGGCGGCGGTGACCACGCCGGAGTTGCCCAGCGTGGCGATCCAGATGAAGGCCAGCGGCACCCCGCCGAAGTTGGACAGCACACCGGAGGCGGTCAGCACGGCCTCGCGCAGCAGTCCGGACCGCGAGGTCAGCACCGCCTGCGCGAGGAAGGCGCCGAGGATCGCGCCCGCGACGGCGACGACGGCCGACAGCTTGACGCTGCTCCACAGCGCCCCGATGTACGGCTCGCGCATCGTCGCCGACAGGTTGTCGAACCCGAACCCGCCGGTCTTGACCGAGAACGCGCCGATGACCAGCACCACGACCGGGATGCCGAAGGCGATCAGCGTGACGGCGAGCAGAGGCGCCGCCGCCAGCCACCCGGCGCCGCCTCCGCGGCGCCGGGTACGTACCGGGCCGGTCATCAGCCGGCGACCGCGGCGCCCCAGCCGGAGGCGACGACTTCGTTCGCCTTCGTGACCTGGTCGGCGGTGGGGAACGTCGGCTCGCCGTCGACCGGCGGCAGGGCGGCGGAGGCGGCCTGGTCGACCGACCCGTCGGCGATCATCGCGGGCAGCAGCACCGGGCGGGCGAAGCCCTTCAGGTACAGGTTCTGGCCCTCGGGGCTGTAGAGGAACTCCTGCCACAGCCGCGCGGCGGCCGGGTGGGGGGCGTCCTTGTTGATGGCCTGGGCGTACAGGGAGATGTACTTGCCGTCGGTGGGGATGACGGTCTTCCAGTCGAGGCCCTTCTCGGCCATGATCGGCGCGTAGGCGGCGTTGTTGTAGTCCCAGTCGATCGAGATCTGGGTCTCGCCCTTCTCGATCGTCGCCGGGGTCGTCTCGACCGGGTTGAAGTTGCCGGCGTCCTTGAGCTTCTTGAAGAAGTCGATGCCGGGCTGGATGTCGTCGAACGAACCGCCGTTGGCGAGGGCGGCGGCGTACACGCCGGCGAAGGCCGAACCGGCCTTGGTCGGGTTGCCGTTCATGGCGACCTTGCCCTTGTACTCGGGCTTGAGCAGGTCGGCGAAGGTCTGCGGGCAGGCCGCGATCTTCTTGGCGTCACAGGCGATCGAGACGTAGCCGCCGTAGTCGTTCACCCAGAGGCCGTTGGCCTCCTTCTGGGCAGCGGGGATCTTGTCCCAGGTCGCGACCTTGTACGGCGCGAACAGGCCCTCGGTGGCGCCCGAGTAGGCGAACGACTGGCCGATGTCCAGCACGTCGGGGGCGCGGTCCTGGCCCTTGCGGGTCTTCACCGCGTTGATCTCGTCGGCGGAGGAGGCGTCGGGGGTCTCCTCCTCGATCTCGATGCCGGGGTACTTGGCCTTGAAGGCGGCCAGGATCTCGCCGTAGTTGGCCCAGTCCGGGGGCAGCGCGATGACGTGCAGCTTGCCCTCGGCCTTGGCGGCCTCGTACAGCTTGTCGATGCCGCCGAAGTCGGCGGCGGAGGTCGCGGTCTTGGCGTCGACCGCGGCGGCGCCACCGGAGGCGGCGGCCGATGAAGTAGAGGTTGCCTCGGTACCGGGCGCGGACCCACAGGCCGCGACGGCGATCAGCAGACCGGCCGCAAGGCCGGTGAGACGGACTCGGGAAGAGACCACGATGAACTCCCACTGGAGCGAAGTGCGCTTAACTTGTTCAAACAAGCTAGGGACACCAGATCGACCACCCTTGTCCTGACGGTGAACAGTCGGAGGCCATTCGTCAAATGGCTAAACACCTACTTTTCCGGACGTTTTCCGGACCGTACGGTGAAGCCTGCCTGTACACAGTCAGCTGGGGGGACCGCCGTGCACCCGCGTTACGCGCGCATCGCCGACGAGCTCCGGGCCGCCATCCTCGGCGGTGAGCTCCCGGTGGGCACACCGCTGCCCTCGGAGACGGTGCTGGCCACCCGGCACCGGGTGGCGCGGGGAACCGTCCGCCAGGCCGTCGCGGTGCTGACCGCCGAGGGGCTCGTGGGCTCCCGCCAGGGTGCCAGACGTGTCGTCCTCGGGCGCGAACGCAGCCAGAACTTCGCGGTACTGAACAGTTTCGCCGAGTGGGCGCGGGCGGCCGGGCACCAGGTGACCGGACAGGTCCTCAACCAGCGCCGTCGCGGGGCGACCGCCGCCGAGGCGGCCCGGCTCGGGCTGGCCACCGGCGACCCGGTGCTCGGCGTGCTGCGGTTACGCAGTCTCGACGGCGCGGCGGTCCTGCTGGAACGAACGGTGTACGCGGGGTGGCTCGCCCCCGCCGTCGAGCGGCTGCCCGCCGACTGCGACTCGGTCACGCGGGCCCTGTACGAATCGAGGGGCCTGATCTTCGCGTACGGAGAGCACCTGATCGACGCCGTCGCGGCCGGGACGGAGGACTCCCGCCTGCTCGGAGTGCGGCGGGGCGGGCCGCTGCTGCGGCAGCGGCGGGTGACGACGACGCGCGAGGGGCGCCCGGCGGAGTGGTCGGACGACCGCTACCGGGCCGGCAGCGTGACGTTCGCGATCCGCAACGCGGCGGGCGCCCTCGCGGTGCACCCGCAGGACTAGGTGTACTAGGCCGCCGCGACCAGGTCAGGGGCGGAGCCCGCCGGACACCACGTCGATGAGGCGGTCGAGGGCGGACGGGTCGGCCGGGTCGGCCGTCAGGCACCCGGCCATCAGGGCCTTGACGTCGGGAAAGGTGATGCCGGGCCGGACCTCCCCCGCCTCCTGCGCGGCAGCGAGCAGGGCGCGCAGCCGGGCGCTCACGTCGTAGCCGGCCCGGGCGGCCGCGGCGTCCACGTCGAAACCGGCGCCGCCCAGCGCCTCGGCCAGCCCCCGATGCGTCGCGCCCTCGCGGACGAGGGCGGCGAAGAAGGCGAAGAACGCGCCGGGACGGCCGGTCAGCGCGTCGGCCCGCTCGCTGAGCTCCCTCATCCGGTCGAGGAGCACGGCCGCGAACAGGTCCTCCTTGGTGGGGAAGTGGCGGCTGACGGTGCCCGTGCCGACCCCCGCTCTGCGGGCGATCTCGTGTACGGGCACGGACAGCCCCTCCGAAGCGAAGATCTCGGCCGCCACGGCCAGCACCCTGGCCCGGTTGCGCTGGGCGTCCGCGCGCATGCTTCCCCCTCGTCGACAAACGGGATACCCGTCCCGTATAGTCGAAACGGGACGCTCATCCCGATTCTAGGGGGACACCACCATGCGCTGGACCGCCTCGAACATCCCCGACCAGACCGGCCGCACGGCCGTCGTGACGGGCGCCAACACCGGCCTCGGCTACGAGGCCGCCCGCCTCCTCGCGGAGAAGGGCGCGAGCGTGGTCATGGCCTGCCGCGATCCGTCGAGGGCCCGGCGGGCGCTGGCCCGGCTCGGCTCGCCCCGGGCGCGGGTGCTCATCCTCGACCTGGCCTCACCGGCCTCGATCAGGTCGGCGGCCGGAGAGCTCGCGGGAGAACGGATCGACCTGCTGATCAACAACGCGGGCGGCATCCGCCCCCGCCACGCCGTGACCGACGAGGGCTGGGAGCTCACCTTCGCCACCAACCACCTGGGCACCTACGCGTTCACCGGCCTGGTGCTCGACCGCCTGCTGTCCGTGCCGGGCTCGCGGGTGGTGACGGTCAGCAGCATCGGCCACCGGCGCGGCACCATGAACTTCGACGACCTGCACTTCGAGCGCCGGTACGACTACCAGAAGGCCTACTTCCAGTCGAAGCTGGCCAACCTCCTGTTCGGCTACGAACTCCACCGGCGGCTCACCGAGGCGGGCGCCGGGACCCTCTCGGTGACGGCCCATCCGGGCAACGCCCGCACCGAGTTCGGCCGCGACATGTCACCGTTCGTCCGGGTCATGATGCGCCCGGCCCTGCGGCCGGTGACGTGGTGGCTGATGCAGGACCCGGAGGTCGGCGCGCTCGCGGCGGTGCGGGCGGCGGTCGACCCGTCGGTGCGGGGCGGCGAGTTCTACGGCCCGCCGGGCCGATCCCAGTTCACCGGCCACCCGGAGCGCATCACGTCCAGCCCGGAGTCATATGACGCCGGCGTCCGGCGACGGCTGTGGGCCGAGTCGGAACGGCTGACCGGCGTCGTGTACGACCTGGCCCGCCAGGGCAGATCGGCGAGCTCGTCCTGACGGACGCCGCCAGGACGAGCGCGGCCGAGGACTAGCTGTAGTAACCGCTCTCGATGCGGCTCTTGAACACCGACTGGATGCCCTGGTGCGCCATGACGCCCTGGGAGACGGTGTAGTCGATCAGCAGGACGCTGGCCTCGAACGTCAGGTTCTCGGTCACCCGGGTCCCGGCCTCACCGAGGTCGGTGAAGGTGATCGTCTGGTGGGTGACGACGTTGGGCAGGGTCCACGAGTCGACCTCGTAGAAGTAGCCCGCCGCGTTGATGCGCTGCTGGGCGTGCGTGTTGATCGGCGTCGCCGGCAGTCCGGGCTGGAGCGGCGTGTTCTCGACCGCGGTCTGGTTGATGGTCCGGACCCCGGCGGTGGTCGTGTCGGAGTGGACGACCACCCGCTGGAGCAGCGGGTTGGCGCCGATGTGGTTCTCGAAGTTCGAGTAGATCGCGAACACCTCGTCGCGGGGGGCCGCGATGTCGACCGAGATGCTCTGCGACCGCGCGGCCCGCCCGATGGCCGGGTTGGGGTGGTTCAGGCTCTCGAACAGGGTGTACGTGGTGCGGGCCAGCTCCCACTGAAGGGCGAGCACCGGGTCGGTGTCCGTGGCCTTCGCGGGCGAGCTCATGACGGACAGGACCATCGTGAGGGCGAGCAGTGGAGCGCTTAACAGCCGAAACGGCTTCTTTCTCATGGGAGAGATCTATCGCATCGGCGGTTGGACCGCTCCTGGCAATAACTGCCAGTCTTTATCAGGGCACCAGTCTGTAGCCGACGCCGCGCACCGTTTCGACGACATTGGGCTCACCCAGTTTGGCCCGCAGGTGCGCGATGTGGACGTCGAGAGTACGCGCCGCCGACCTGCTCAGGTCCTTCCAGTTCTCCAGCAATAACGCCTGCTTGGTGACGACCTCGCCGGGTGTCTGCACGAGCCGCCGCAGTAACGCGAACTCCTTCGGTGTCAGCGGCACATTCCGGCCGTCGCGCCAGACCAGATAACGTTTCGCGTCGATCTGGATGTCACCGGCCTGGAGAACGTCGGTCTTGCCGCCGCGCGAGCGCCGCAGCACGGCCTCCATTCGCGCTTCCAATTCCTCCATGCACACGGGTTTGACCAGGTAGTCGTCTGCTCCCGCCCGCAGGCCGCGCACCCGTTCGGCCCCGTTGTCGCGGGCGGAGAGAACGATGATGGGGACGTCGCTCGTCCGCCTGATCTCCCGGCACGCCTCTGCCCCGTCGTCGGCTCCCACACCGAGAAACACAACGTCATATCCGAGCACGGCCGTCCGGTCGGGTCCGACCGTGACCGAATAACCTGATTTCACCAGCGCCGCTTCGATGTCCGCCGCCGTCTGCCTATCTTCGTCCACGACGAATACCCGCATGTCTCCCCGTGTTTAAAGCTGTGGCCCCCGCCTCGTCCGGGCAATACTGGTGGGTACGGCATGACATGTCAATAATTGCCGAAGAACTAATTGCCCGTGGTCAAATGAATGGCGGCCTCGGCGGTGAACGGCAGGAACGTGAACGACTCCTGGAGATAGAGCGTCACCGTCGTGTCGGTGTGGCTCAGATATCCAATGGAGACGTCCTGCCCGAGGTGCAGGTCGAAGTCGCCGCCCCGAGTGGTGAGCACGACCGCGCCCGAGATGGCCGGAGCCCAGACGATGTCGCCCGACACCAGCCGTTGAAGGTGTTCCAGCACCGGATATCCGTGGTCGGCCGTCTCGGCGACGCCCGTGTAGGCGTCGGCGCTCAGCAGCACCGAATAGGGCCCGTCGACCCCGGCCATCCGCAGGATGCCGAGGGCCTGGGCGACGGCGTCCGGGTAGGCGCGCACGTCGCCCGGGAGCACCAGCGGCGCGTGCGCGCTCAGCGGGATGACGCCGGAGATGTGACCGGCGTCGTAGCCGCCGAAGATGGCGTGGTCTTCGGCGATGGCCAGCGCGGCGGCGGCGTCCTTGACCGGCTGCCAGTCGGAGTCGTTCGACCCGCGCTCGACGTCGTCGATCGCCTCGCGGTCGAGCTCGAACGGGCGGCGCAGCTCGACCAGCCGCGACACCTCCCGCTGCCGGGCCTGCACGTCGGGCGACGGCGACGAGATCGGGGTCGTGTGGCCGGTCGAGACCGCCGACAGTTCGGTCCCACCGGGCCCGTGGACGTCGACCACCCTCCGTCCGGCGATGTGACGCTTGAAGGTGCGGGTGGCCTCCTCTTCGATCTGCGCCCAGGCGGCGTCGGAGATCGGGGCCAGTTCCCGGTGGAGGTTGTTCATGTCTGCGGAACTCCCTTGAGGTCGCCGATGATCAGCCGGCCCGACTGCACGGGCTCCGGCTGGTCTTCCAGAAAGGCACCTGAGGGGACGAAATACAGCGAACCGGTGAGCGCGGTGGAGAAATCGAGGATCCGGTCGTAGTTGCCGGGCGGATCGCCGATGAACATGTTGGTCAGCATGCGCTCGATCACGTCGGGCGTGCGGGCGTAGCCGATGAAGTAGGTGCCGAACTCCCCCTGCGAGGCGTTGCCGAACGGCATGTTGTCGCGCAGGATCTTCAGCTCCTTGCCGTCGACCTCGATGACCGTGAGGGCGTTGTGCGCGTTCGACGGCTTCACGTCGTCGTCGAGCTCGACGTTGGAGAGCTTGCGCCGCCCGATGACGTTCTCCTGCTCCTCGGTGGAGATGCCGTTCCAGGCGGTCAGGTCGTGGACGTACTTCTGGATCAGGACGTAGGAACCGCCTGCGTAGTCGGCGTCCTCGTCGCCGATGAGCACCGAGTCGAGGGCCAGGTCCCCGGTCGGGTTCTCCGTGCCGTCGACGAATCCGAGCAGGTCACGGGCGTCGAAGTAGCGGAAGCCGTGCACCTCGTCTGCGCTCGCGACGGCGTCGCGGAGCCGGTCCATGATGATCCCGGCCAGCTCGAAGCAGAGGTCCTGCCGGTTGGCCCGGATGTGGATCAGCAGGTCGCCCGGGGTCGACGGCGCATAGTGGGCGCCCCTGATCTCTTTGAACGGGTGGAGCCCCCGCGGCTTCGGCACGCCCGGGTAGAGCCGGTCGAAGAACTGCGACCCGAACCCGAGGACGCACGACAGCCCGGGGTCCAGCGACCGGAACCCTACCGTGCGCAGCAGCCCGGCGAGGTCTTCGCCCAGGTCCTTGACGGCCTGGTGGCCGGTCGGCTTGATCGTGGCGACGATGAAGATGGCCGCCGGGCTGAGTGAGCCCAGGACCGCCTGCACCCCGCTGCGATAGTCGTCCACCCCGCTAGGGGTCGCCGGTGACATGGTCGGTCAATCTCCTTTTCGGGTCACGGGTTCGTGCGGTCGGTAGTGGGAGAGGACGGCCGGTTGGCCCGTGTAGTTGGGCCCGGCCCTGTCGTCGGCACCCAGATATTCATAGGGGAGCTCGATCGTGCCGGGGCCGGTGCGCGTGATGAGTTTTTTTCTGGGGTCGTACACGAAACCCGCGCTCCTGAGCGTGGCCAGCAGTTTCCGGCGCGAGGGCGTCTCGACGGAGGCGACGTCGAAGCTGGCCGCGAACCTGCCGTGCCCGGTCAGCCACCCGGCGATCTCGGTGAGCGCCCTCAGCTTGTCGCCGACGTAGTGAAGGCCGTGCACGACGGTGACCAGGTCGAATGCCCGCTCGGGCCGCCAGCCGGGGATGGCCGCGACGACCAGCTCCAGGTTCTTCCCCGGCCGGACCGCGAAGTGATCGACCAGATCGACCCCGGTGACGTCGGCACCGAGCATCGCGCCCTCGGCGAGGGCGTGTCCTTCACCGCAGCACAGGTCGAGCCACGACGAGCCCGGCAGAAGCCCGGCCAGGTCGAGGCCGAGCTCGCGGGAGTAACTTGCCAGCCGCCTGCCCCGGTTCATGGCGATGTTCGCCACCACGGGCGAGGCGTCCAGCTCGGCCGGCCCGAGCAGCCTCATGCGGGGCGGAATTCGTGCACGACCTCGATCGGCCCGACGATGTGCCGGTTGAACTCGTCGAGCTCCTCGGCCGGAACCCACAGTTCGAGGATGGTCTCGCCCCCCGCCCTTTGAACGGGGTAGCGCGCGGCGAACTCGGCGTCCACCTCGAACCGGGTGACGTAGCCGACGCCGGAGGCCGGGACGTTCCAGTCGCGCGCGATCCTGATGGCGTAGTCCTCGTTGAGGACCGGGTAGAAGATCGGCTGCTCGGGCAGCCTCGGGGGCCACGCGGTGAAGCCCGACCGGCGCACCAGCTCCAGTTCCTCGGGGCCGGTGGGACGCCACAGGGTCAATGTGCGCATACGCCCTATTTTGTCGTGAACGCTGCGGGGCGGCGCGCCCATTTAGGCTTCGACGGGTGACCATCAGGGAATCCGCGCTCCGCTTCGCCCGCACCTGGCAGGCCGGCTGGGCCACTCACGACGTCGAACTGCTCCTTTCTCTGTACGCCCCGGGCATCGTCCACCGCTCGATGCCCTTCCGCGAGCCGCACCGGGGGCTTGAGGAGTTGAAGAGGTATCTGACGTGGTCGTTCTCCGAGGAGGTCGTGCTCGACGTGAAGTTCGGCGAGCCGCTGGTCGACGGCGACACGGCGGCGATCGAGTTTCTCGTCCATGCCGAGGAGGGCCATCTGGCCGGATGCGTTTTCGTGCGCTTCGACGAGAACGGACTTGCCGTCGAGACACGCGACTACTGGCATATGACGGATAATCCCGGATATGTCGAGAAACAGGTGTGACAGATGCGAACTCATCATCGGAGAGGGCTGTTCCTGTAACGGAATTCCGGTCCGGACCATACCGCCGCCCGAAATTCTGATTTCCCCGAACGGTTTCGCCCACCTGCCAGATGCGTGCGTGCACTTTCCGCCTCCGGAGGTGTTCACGCGGGAATGGGGCCAGGTGCTCGCACCCGCCCACGGCGTGTGGCAGCGCATCGGCCCCGGGCAGCCGTTATGGGCGAGTTCCGGAAACCTGGAGCGTTCCGCCGAGACCCGCTGCTCCGACTGCGCCCGCACCCATCCGGGATACGCCTGACATGAAGCGAACCCTCGCCCTGCTCCTCCTCTTGACCGGTTGCGGCGCGGAACCCGTCACGGCAGAGCCCCCTCCCGACCACACCTACGCGTGTGGCGGTGAGGTCGTCCCGATGGCCGGGCTCACCGGTCCCCCCGCGACGCAGCTGGGCCCCCACGGGCAGGCGGCGCTCAAGGGTGGCGAGGTGCGCGCCCCGGAAGACCTGGAGTCGTGGCACATCGTCGAGGAGACGGCCGACCGGGTGGCGCTGATCGGCGACCTCGTGCCGCCCGTCCGGCACTTCGGCGAGCTGCGGACCCACCGTTACCTGCTGGTCGAACGCTACGGCCGCGACAACGCGTGGAATCTGCGGATGTCGGCCCAGTGCGCCCTGCGCCGGGTCGTCCCCGGCCATGGTGACGCCCAGGTCGCCGTCGCGTCGGCCTCGGGCGACAAGCTGAATCTGTGGGTGACGGAGGTCGAGTGCGCGAGCGGCCGACCGGCGACCGGCCGGATCACGCTCGTCGATCTGGAGGAGACCGACGAGGAGGTCCGGATCGTCGTCGCGGTCCGGATGCTTCAGGAAGACGCGGTGACCTGCCAGGGCAATCCGCGCACCCCGTTCACCGTGGACCTGTCCCGCCCGCTGGGCGACAGGGCCGTGCTGGACGCCGGGGTCCACCCGTGGCAGCGGTTGTAGAGTCGGCCGGTGGAACTCCCCGCCTGGTATGCCGCCCTCCCCGTCGCCGTCTGCGCGGCCGGTGTCCTGTTCACCGACGAGGCGGGCCGGGTCCTGCTGGTGCGGACGACGTACAAAGAGGAATGGGACATCCCCGGCGGCGTGATCGAGGTCGACGGCGGGGAGACGCCCGCGGCGGCGGCCCGGCGGGAGCTGTTCGAGGAGCTGGGCCTCGACCGCCCGGTGGGCGACCTGCTCAGCATCGACGTGCACCGCAGCCTGCGCCCCCTGCTGGCCTTCCTCTTCGACGGCGGGCGTCTGACCCCCGACGACCTGGCCGCGATCCACTTCCACGACGCCGAGATCGCCGAGGTGCGGTTCGTCGCCCTCGACGAGGTGGCTCCCCTCACGGGCGCGCCGCTGGCCCGCCGGATCGGCGCCACCCTGCGGCATACCGGTTCCGGCCTGCTCTTCCTGTCGGACGGCGAGCCGACCGGGGATGATCGTGCCCATGGACCACATGAGCGCCCTGATCGACCAGAACTCCCGCTTCGCTGACCTCCTCCGCGCCGCCGACCCGGCGACCCCCGTGCCGACCTGCCCCGGCTGGAGCCTGAAGCAGCTCCTCCGCCACGTCGGCCGGGGCGACCGATGGTCCGCCCAGATCATCTCCGACCGGGTGGAGGGCCTCCTCGACCCCCGCGACGTGCGCGACGGAAAGCCGCCCGTCGACGGTGAGACCGCCTGGCTCCTCGGCGGTCCCGGCGTCCTGGCCGACGCGATCGCCTCGGTCGGCGCCGCGACGGAGGTGTGGACGTTCCTCGGCCCCCGCCCGGCGGAGTGGTGGGTCCGCCGCCGCCTCCACGAGGCGACCGTGCACCGGGCGGACGCCGCCCTGGCCCTCGGGCAGCCCTACGAACTGGCCGCCGACCTGGCCGTGGACGGCATCGAGGAGTGGATCGACACCGTCGCCGCCTCCCGGCAGACGCTCGACCCGGGCGTGAGCGTCCACCTGCACACGACCGACGTGGCGGGCGAGTGGATGATCCACGGCGAGGAGGGCCGGGTGACGTGGGAGACGGGACACGGCAAGGGCGACGTGGCCGTCAAGGGAAGCGCCGCAGACCTGTTCCTCGCCCTGGTCAACCGTGGCGACGACGGTCTGGAGGTCTTCGGCGACGAGACGGTCTGGGCGTCGTGGCGGGAGCGCGCCCGGTTCTAGACCGTCGTCCATTCCCGCCCGAACCAGCGCCTGACCCGGCTCGACCCGAACTCCTCCTTGTCCTTCGCATATGCCGTGGACGCGTCGTCGAACCGCCCGTGCGGGCGCTCACCGCTGCGGAACGTCACCTCGACCCGGGCCACCGTCTCCTTCCCGAACTCGATGTAGCAGATCCCGGTCCCGCCGTAGGTCGCGGCGGAACCGATGATCCGGTCGGCCACCACGGCGGCCTGGCCTTCCGCGAACACCCCCGCTTTGGGGGTCCCGACGCTGGTCACGTCGCCGACCGCGTAGACGCCGGGGTACGCGGTCTCCAGGGTCAGCGGGTCGACCGGGATCCAGCCGTCGACGCACATCCCGGCGACCGCCTCGGGGGCCCGGTGCCTCGGCACCCCGAGGAACAGGTCGAACGGCATCTCCTCGCCGCCGGCGAGCACCGCCACGCGCCGGTCGGGGTCGAGCTCCCGGACGAGCCGGTCGGGGTACCAGCCGATCCCCCGTTCCGCGAACGCGTCGAGCAGCGCGCCGGAGGCGGCGGGAGAGGGCGGGATGGGCGTGCCCAGCGGCATGACGAGGGAGATCTCCGACTTCTCGCGCAAGCCCCGCGCGACCAGGTGGTCGTGCAGCATCAGGGCCGTCTCGCTGGGCGCCGGCGGGCACTTGAACGGCGTCGAGGTCACCCCGACGACCACCCTCCCACCTTGGAACCCGGCGAGCACGTCGCGCACCGCGAACGCGCCCGGGACGGTGTAGAACTCGTGCCCGGCCTCGACCAGTCCCGGCGTGGCGGCGGGGTCCAGGTCGGCGCCGAGGGCGATCACCAGGACGTCCCCCTCGAACGTCCCGGCGTCGGTCTCGACCCGCCGGGTGGCCGGGTCGACGGTTCTGATGGTGGTGCGCACCAGACGTACACCCGGCTTGACCAGGCCCTCATAACGGTGCACGACGGCGTCGGGGACGGTCCGGCCGAACATCACGTCGAGTTTCGAGAAGCCGAACACGAAGCCTTCGGCCTTGTCGATCAGGGTGACGTCGACGGCCTCGCCGAGCGCCTCGGAGAGCCGGGTGGTCAGTTCGAGACCGCCGAACCCGGCCCCGAGCACCAGGACGCGCATCACTTGGGCTGCGGGACGATGCGGATGTACGGCTTGGGCTCGACCCACCCGCCGAACAGCTCCCTGGCCTGGTCGTTGGAGACCGACCCGGCGATCACCACGTCGTCGCCCTGCTGCCAGTTCACCGGAGTGGCCACCTTGTGCGCCGCGGTGAGCTGGAGCGAGTCGATGACGCGCAGGATCTCGTCGAAATTGCGCCCGGTCGTCATCGGGTAGAGCATGATCAGTTTGATCTTCTTGTCGGGGCCGATCACGAAGACCCCGCGCACCGTCTGGTTGTCGGCGGCGGTCCGGTCGGCGGGGTCGCCGCTCACGTCGGCGCCGAGCATCCCGTAGGCCTTGGACACGGTGTAGTCGGCGTCGCCGATCATCGGATAGTTGGGCGCCACCCCCTGGGTCTCCTCGATGTCGGCGGCCCAGGCGGCGTGCCTGTCGACCGGGTCGACCGAGAGCGCCATGATCTTCACCCCGCGCCGGTCGAACTCGGGCTTGATCCGGGCCATGTAGCCGAGTTCGGTGGTGCAGATCGGGGTGAAGTCCTTCGGGTGCGAGAACAGCACCGCCCAGGAGTCGCCGATCCAGTCGTGGAAGCCGATCGCGCCGTCGGTGGTCGCGGCGATGAAGTCGGGTGCGGTGCTGCCGATGCTCAAAGTCATGGGGAAGACGTTACGGAGCCCGCGTTCCCTGAACGTTCCCTCGCGTCCTGGCCGCCCAGTGGGCGTGCCCGGCCCGGTCGTAGAGCCCGGCTGCGGCGCCGAAGTGCGCGTCGGCCTTCGCGTGGTCGCCGTCGATGAGGGCCACGCTCCCCGCCGCCGACTCGGCCATGGCGCTCCAGGCGGAACTCTCGAACGATCCGGCCAGCCGGCTCGCCGCCTCGAAGAGGGTGTACGCCCCCTCGCGGTCCCCCACCAGCGCGAACGCCTGTGCCCCGACGGGATTGAGCAGCGCGCTGCACGTGGCGCAGTCGCCGTGCCGCGCGGCGGCGTTCTGGGTGGCCCGCACCGCCCTGATGACGTCGCCGGGGTCGCCGCGCTCCATGGCGGCGAGCGCGGCGGTGGCGTGCAGCCGGGCCCACGCGTGCCGCGCCATCGGCGTGACCATCGCGATGGCCCGCGCCCGCTTGAGATGGGCCGCGGCCTCGTCGTGGGCGTGCACGCAGGCGGCGACCTCGGCCCGCCGCAGCCACGGCAGGGCGACCGATCGGCTGCCGAGGGGCGCGTACAGCTCGCAGGAGCGTTCGAGACACGCCTCGGCCTCGTCGAAGTCGCCTCTGAGCAGCAGCGACTCACCGAGCAGGCACCAGGCGAACGCCTGGGCGGGGATCGCGTCGGCCCGCTCGGCGAGGGCGAGCGTCTGCCGCGCGTAGTCTTCGACGTCGCCGGAGAAGGCGTCGCCGTAGAGCTGGTACTGGCCGAGACAGTGGTTGAAGTCGCACAGCCGCGCCACCCTGACCCCGAGGGAGACCCCGGCCAGCCCCTCGATCTGCGCGTGCAGCCCTGGCCGCCAGTTCCCCTGGACGTGGGAGACGAACGCGAGCGCCTCCAGCGCCGCCGCGACGTCGGCGGAGTCACCGTCGTGCAGCGCGATGGCGTGGGCCTTCTCGGCGAGCAGGTGAGCGGTGACGAGATCCCCGCGCTCCCAGGCGAGATTGGCCCGCAGGCAGATGAGACGCCCGATCTCCGCGGCGTCGGGGTCGTCGTGCTCGGCGGCGTCGAGGTGGCGCTCGGCCTCGTCCGGCACGTGCTGCATCAGCCACGCGGCGGCGGTCTTGCGGTGGATGCGCCCCGTGGCGAGCGCCTGGCCGTAGGCCTTCACCGCCCCGGCGGGGTCACCCGACTGCACCCGCAGGTCACCGACCTTCTCCCAGAGATCGGTGGTGAGGGCGGGGTCGTGGTCGGCGCCGATCTCGGCGTACTGGCGCTGCGTCTCGGGCTGCGGCTCGACCCCCAGCTCGTCGTGGAGGACGTCTTTGAGGCGGGCGTACTGACGCCGGGCGTCGTCGCGCCGCCCGGCCAGCGTGTAGAGGCGCATCAGCCAGGCGTGCGCCCGCTCCGCGAGCGGCTCCTCCGCGACGATCAGCTGCACCATTCGCGCCGCCTCGTTGAGCTCGCCCGCCGACTCCAGCAGCCCGGCGTACTCCTCGACCGCGGCGAGCCAGTCGAGCCGCAGCTCCTCCCTGGGCGCGGCGGCCCAGTCTTCGTACACGTCCTCCGGCAGGAGACCGTCACGATAGAGGTCGATCGCCTCGGCGTGCCGCCCGTTGCGGCGGGCCGACCAGTAGGCGGTGACGTCCACCTTCAGCCCCTCCGGCGGGAGGCAGAGGAGGTCTCCCGCCGAGAGGATCAGGTTGTCCTCGGCCAGGCTCCGGCGGGCGGAGTGCAGCGCCTTGCGCAGGTTCGCGGCGGCGGCCCGCTGGTCGAGGTCGGGCCAGAGGACGTCCGTGATCTGTTCACGGCGCAGACGGTGGCCGGGGGCGAGCGCCAGCAGCTTGACGAGGGCGGCCGGTTTACGCTGCGACCAGGATTCCGGCGCGATCAGCCGATCACCGACCCTGACCTGGAAGCCACCGAACACGTCAACGCGGAAATCAATCACAACTCACCTTGGAACGTGACCACCAGGACATTCCGAATGGTGCCACAGCACCGCACGGATGCCGTCGACGACGGCCACCGCCTGCGGGTAGTGACCCGCCTCCTCCCAGAGCGCCCGCCATTCCGACCTGTCGGCGGTGACCCGATCGAGCGCCCTGACCGCGAGAGACGGCAGGTCGGCGTCGATCGGGAGGGGCTCGCCGTTCCGGAGGAAGGCCGGGGCGTAGGCGGAGGTGATCGGCGGGCCGCCGTGGTGGGCGGCCACGATCGCGGCGGCGACGATGGCCGGGACGGCCTGGTCTTCGTCGAGGTAGTCGACGCTGGTGACGGCCTCGGTGAGGGCAGCGCGGAGGAGGGCGGGGCGGTCGGCGGCGGGGGTGGCGTTGAGCTTTCCGCACCAGTCGGCGGCGGAGTCGTTGTCGAACGGCCCGATGTCCCAGGTTCCCATGGGCGTAGTTCTACCGGAGGCCCCCGACGGTTCCACGCACCAGGACGGCGGGGCAGATGCCGTGCGGCCCCTCCCCCTTGCGGCCGAACCAGCTCTCCAGCTGTCTGTGTGGATCAACGGCGGGTTTCTGGGATCGGCTCAGCGTGTACCTCTCTCCGGGGACCAGACTCCAGCGGCCCCCGTTGGTGAGCAGATCGATCCGGGGTGCGCCGCCGACGTACAGGACCGGACCTCGGGCGCTCTGCAGGGTGAACTCCCGCCAGTCGTGATCGTCGGCGGCCACCTCGATCTCACGGGCGAGCGGCCACACCAGGTGCCAGTGACAACGGCGGTCCATGCGGTCGTGCAGGTCACGCTGGCGGGGATCGACGACGAAGTCCGTGTCCGCGCCGGTCATCATGTGATCGAGGAACCTCCGCGCGATGGCGAGAGCGGGGCTGCCGTCGAGACGGCAGCCGACCTCGACTCCGCTGGTCATGCCGTGCTCGGCGTCGAAGTTGGCGGAGAACAGGGCGCCCTTGTCGGTGTCGGCGAACGCGCCTTTGACATGGGTCTCGGTGTCGGCGTACACCTCGGCGCCCGCTTCCACCAGGGCGGTTGCCTCGGCCCGGTGCGTCGCACGGTCGGGGAAGGCCCGGACCAGGATCCTCACCCGGGTGCCGCGCTCGGCCGCCGCCCTGACCGGGTCGAGCAGCAGGCCGGGGTCGCCCGACGCGTTGAGGTTCCAGGTGGCCAGAAGGAGGTCTTCCCGGGCTCCACCGATGATGTCGTGGAGATGGCGTCGGATGTGGTGTTCGTCGTCGTCGGTCCAGATGACACCGGGTTCCAGACCGGGCTGGACGACCTTCCCCGGCCACTTCCGCGGCGTGTGACCGCCCGCGGTGTAGAGGCCGTCGCGCGGCACGAGCGGGAGCTCCCAGGTGCAGCGTTCGTGCCAGAGCCGGGCGAACAGGCGGCCCAGCCGTTCCGCCTGCCGGGGGTCGCGGACGACCACGCCCGACTCGCCGGTCACCTTGAACGCGCGGGTGACGAAGTTGGCGCTGGTGACGACGGCCACCTCGTCGTCGGCGACGGCGAACTTGGCGTGGCAGTTCTCGTGACCGCGCACGCGGATCCCGGCCTTGCAGAGTTCGTCGAACCGCTTGTGTTCGGCGGCGTCACGGTTGTCGGCCTCCTCCAAGCCTTTGAGTCCCCGGCGGAGGCTGCCCGAGTCGATGGCCGAGATGACGTAGACGCCGCCGCGCAGCCGGTCGGCCGCCTCGATGAGCGCCTGCGTGAGCTCGGCATCGCCGATGAACCAGCTGGCCACGAAGACCTTGCGACGGGCGGTCCGGACCAGGTCGAGCAGGGCGGCCCGGATCGTCGGCGGGGAGTTCCGGTAAGTGACCAGGTGGCCGTAGTCGCCCTCGTCTGGGAGTGGGGCGAACGGCGCGGTCCGGCCGTCGCGGCGCAGGAAGTAGCCGCCGTCGAGACGGATCTCGCCAAGATCGATCCGATCAGTCATAGCGGAAGTCCTCATCCTCACGCAGGGCGTAGATGGTGTCGTATCGCGACAATTGCCACAATCGGTCGGTCAGTGCCTCTTGGGTCACGCCGAACTCGGCGCAGACGGCCTCGAATTTCCTTGCCTTTCCGACCCTCGCGGCGGCCCGGTCGAGGGCGAACAACGCTTCGGCCTCGCCGTCGGCGGGACGGAAGACCACGCCGATCGCGATGATCGAGAGCTCGTCGCGGACGTGGAAGCCGCCCCGGGTGTCCAGGCTGTGCCTTTCGGCCACGGCGCGGGCCGCTTTCTCCGATAGGAGGAGTTCCCGGCGGCCCGCGACGACCTCGCCGACCGTCAGGTCGTCGGCGGCGCAGCCCAGGGCGGCCGCCATCAACCCCGGCCCCGGGGGGTCTTCGGCGAAACCCGCCATCCGGCGCCAATGATTGGTGAGGGCGGTGGCACCGGTGAGATCGAGGCGGGTCGGTTCCTGGCCCGAATGGATGCGCAGGTCGACCTCGGGTGCCGTGCGCCGAACAACGCCGCTCGCCCGGTAGGCGAGGGCGGTGGCGGGGAGGAAGGGGTCGTCGGCGCCGGTGGCGAACTCGGCGATGCCGTCGAGACGGGCGATCAGTCCCTGGTCGAGGAGATCGTTCAGGAAGGCGGGGACCGGGCGGCCGACGTGGGCTGGGTCGAGGGGGGCCAGGTCGGCGTCGGGAGGATCGGAGGGCACCGACAGCGGCCCGCTCCGGCGCCGCCTTCCCTGTAGGGGAGCGCCGAAGGCGACCGCCTCCTCGGAGTGCGGCAGGAAGACGATCGAGCAGGTGTCCCGTTGGCTCAGGTGAAGTGTGCCGCGCTCCAGGGCGTCGGCGATCGGGCCGGGCTCGGCCCGCCAGCCGTCGTGCTCCCTGGTCAGCAGGCCCGGCTCGGTCAGCCCGTCGGCGACGGCGGCCACCGTCTCGGCCGACAGGTCGGTGACCTCGGTGACCAGCGCGGCCGTCAGCGTCCGGACGCGGCCGACGGCCTCCAGCAGGAACCGCTCGACCGGAGCCAGCGGTACCTCGGTGACCCGGCGGATCTCCAGCCCCCGCCAGAAGAGCATCGGGAGCAGCGCCTCGGCCACCACGATCTCGCCGTCCTTCGGGGTCGGCACGTGGTCGGCCCACTCGACCGTGTAGCCGGCCGTCACGTCAGGTCCCGGATCTGCTGGAAGGCGGGGTCAGGCCCATCGAGCTGCTCGAACAGGTTCTTGTAGAACCCCTGCGCCGGGCCCGGGCCGAGCCGGGAGAGCGTGTCGCGGTGACCGACCAGCACCAGCGCCCGCTTGGCCCGGGTGCAGGCGACATTGAGCCGCCGCAGGTCCTGCAGCCAGGCGGCGAACCCCGGCCTGGCGCCCGTCCTGGCGCGGGTGAAGCTGAGCATGATCAGATCGCTCTCCTGGCCCTGACTGCGGTCGACCGGGACGACCCGGGTGAACGCCAGACGCCGGAACTGCGGGAACGCCGGACCGCCGAGCCTCTTCCAGATGAGATCGGCCTGGGCCTTGTACATGGCCAGCACGGAGACGGACACCGGTGCGCCCTCCGGGTCGGTGACCCGGAGGTGGCGTTCGTACTCCTGGCACGCCTTCACCACCCACGTCGCCTCCAGTTCGTTGACGTAGCCGGTGCCGACCTGCTGCTGCAGCGCGGTCGCGTGGGCGCTGGTGTCGAGGAACACCACGGGAGCGGTGAAGGTCGTGGTGGTCAGCGGCACCGGCACCCGGCCCGTCTGGGCCGTTCGGTAGGCGCCGTCGTAGACGGTGTCCCTGACCAGGGAGGCGATGGGATCGACCATGCGCGACTGGATGTCGAGCGCCGTCGTGAGGGCGGGCTGGCCGGTACGGCGCTCGAACAGGCTGTGGACGAAGTGGTCGCGGATGCTCAGCAGGACCGCGCGGTCGACGTCGGTCTCGACGTTCTTCCCGGCGCGTTTCCTGGTGGTCTCCCTGGTCCGGCGGCGAGCCTCTTTGAAGCCGTCGCGGTAGAGGTGTTCCCAGTCGCGGAGGGAGGTGGCGTAGGTGGCGACGTCGTCGACCCGGATCTTCCTGATCTCCTCGTCCGACTCCACGGAGGCGGCCAGGTGCTCGACCGCCTCCCTGACGCCGGAGCCCTCCCTGTCGTGCCGGTCGAGGGCGACCAGAGCGTGGAGGAAGCGTTCGTCCTCGTTGCCGACGTGGGGCGGGAGCTGGTGCTCGTCGCCGACCAGCACCCAGCGCCGGGCCCTGACGGCGCCGATGAGGAACTGGGTGTCGGTGACCCTGCTGGCCTCGTCGAGGATCATCGTGTCGAAGTCGGCCGAGCCGGCGATCTCGCTACCGCGCCCGGCGATGCCGGCGGTCGTGGCGCAGACGAGGTTGGCCGATCGCGTGTAGGAGAGCTGGACGTCCTCGCTGATCCGTTCGTCGTCGATGTCCCGGACCAGCTCGCACCAGCGGTCCTCCAGGTCGATCGCGAGGACGAGGAACTCCCTGCGGGCGGTGAGCTCGGCCTGCCGCTCCGCCGGGTTCGGCACCCGCTCGACGCGGGCGGCGGCCTCCGCCATGACGGCCCGCTGCCGCTGGAGGTCCTGTTCCAGCTGCTCGCGCGACCGGGCGAGCGCGTCGAGCCGGTCGCGCAGGGCGGCCTTCCGCGTCTCCGCGCTTCCCATCAGCCTGCTGAGTTCGGTCGCGCGCTCGGCCCGTGCCGAGCGGAGTCCGAAAAGCGTTCCCGGCCTCCGCTGGTGACTCGCGATGGAGTCGCGGACCTGGGCGACTCTGGAGAACGCCAGGAAGGGCGGCAGAGTGGGCACTTCGAGGATCTCCAGCGGCGCCGGGATCCGGATGGTGTGCAGCGAGGAGGCGTCACCGTCCGGAGGCCAGAACAGGATGCTGCCGTCCAGGACGGCGACGTCGGCGAGCCAGAAGCGGTGCAGCGCCCCGAGGTTGGCCTCCGCCTCGGCGATCTCCCGCTCGGTCTCCCCGACGTCGGCGGCGGCCCGCTCGTAGGAGCCCACGACATAGGGCAGCTCGTAGGCCATCTGCGCCCTTTGCGTATGCAACCGCTGGAGGTGGCCGTTCCAGGCTTTCAGGAGGCGGCGCGCCTCGTCCCGCTGCTCCCTGAGTGCCCGTTCCTCCATGCTGGGAGTGCCGAAGAAGCCGGCGACCGGGCCGCCGCCCAGCTCGGTGATCCGTTCCTGGAGCTCGTCCGCCCGGGCACGGTGGACGTTCACCGTCGCCTCCGCCTGACCGATGTCCCGCCGGAGGTCGTGGTAGCCGAGCCTGCCGAGCTGGATGTCATGGGAGTTCATCCTGGCCAGCCGGCCGGACAGATGGGTGCGCAGCTGGGAGAGCCGTCTCTCCCATTGGACCGCCATGTCGGTGGTCGAGATCACCGACGCGACGACCCGGCGCAGCTCGTCGGCGGTGGCGTAGAGCAGCCGCAGCTGGGCGGCGGCGGCCTCCTGCGCCGCCTCCTCCTCGCGCAGCGCGGTCTCCGCCTCGAAGAGGCGCGCTTGCGCCTCGGCCAGCTCCGGGTCGTCGCCCTCGGCCATGCGGCGCGCCTGTTCGCCGAGCTGCCCGGCCTCCCTCTCGGCCCGGCCGCTGGCCGCCAGGAGATCGGCCAGCCGTTCCCCCTCCCGCCCGAGCGAGGCGCGGAGGGCGATTTCGGTGTCGATGGACTCCACCTCAGCCCTCCACTGGGCCGCCCGGCTGGTCTCCCGGCGGCGGACCCGGACGGCGCCCAGGGCCACCAGCCGGTCGGGCAGGTAGCGGCGGGTCTCCTCGTGCACCTTCTGCTCGTCGTGGCTCAGCCGGATGGCCCTGATGCCGGGCTTGCCGCCGACCCGCTGGAGCGGCTCGTCCACGGCGATGTGGCTGGGCGCCACCAGCAGCACGCGCTCGCCCCGGGCGGCCAGCTGGCGGATGATCTCGCAGATCACCGTGGTCTTGCCGGTGCCGGGCGGGCCCTTGACGAAGTAGGCGTGCGGAGCGCTCACCGCTCCCCGGACCGCGTCGCGTTGAGCGGGGTGGAGCAGGAAACCCTCCTCGTCGGCGAAGAACCGGCCCGGCGCCAGCGCCCCGTCGGGCCGCCCCAGCTCGCCGCCGGTCATGAGCGTGGCCAGGGAGGTCCAGTCGCCCGTCACGTCACCGGTGACCAACCGGCGCAGCGCCGTCTCGTGCTGCGCCAGGTCGAACCGGGCCGACTTGGTCAGGGTCACCACGCTGCCCGGACGGAGGGCGGGCCCCTCGATCAGCGCGTCGCGGTGGTGGACGTCGGACACCCGCGTCTCCCACGAGACGTTCCCGCAGGCGGCCTTGACCGGAGCGCCGTCGAAGTCGGCGGCCTTGCCGGTGATCTTCACCTCCAGCCGCCCCGACCCCGGCAGTACCCGAACGACCGTGCACTCGGCCGTGACGACCTCATGCTTGGCCCGGGTCCTGAGCAGGTTCAGCAGCTCCTGGAGCGGACCGTAGTGGCGGCCGAGCAGCCGCTCCGACCGGCCGTCGGGCAGCCCGACCCGGGCCGGACGCGCACCCGGACCGTTCACCCCGAGCACCCGCCAGACGGACGCCATGTCGCAGGGCGTCTCCTCGTGGATCGACCGGATCCTGAGGTCGGCGGTGAACCAGCCCTCCCTCGGCGGCAGGACGGTCTCGGTCACATCGTGGACGACGGTGATCGGTAACTGGCTGTTCTCGCCCGGTCGCACCCTCAGCTCGACGGTGTTCCGCACGCCGACGAGCTTGAGCCGGCGTCCGCCGGGAGCACCCGTGAGAACCGCGCCGTCACGGAGCTCCACTTCGATGGCGGCGGGGTCGTACGCCGTCTGCGGGTAGTGGGACAGGACGATCGGACCGAGCCGGGCCGCCACCTCACTGAGCCCGGTGATCCTGCCGGTACGCCATCCCTCCGGCGGTCTGAGGGTCAACGGTCGGTCCGGAGGAAGGTCAGGCGCGCGCACAGCGCGTCCGCGTCCCTCTCCTGGCCTTTCAGATAGGCCCTGAGCACCAGCTTGGCCTTCGCCTGCAGCTCCCTCATCTGGTCTTCGGTGACTCTCTTGTGTCCGTGCGCCAGTACCGAGCGGTTGCGTGCCCCCACCACCCGGTCCAGATGCGACAGGGCCTTCGTTCCGGCGAGCCCCGCCTTGGTGATCAGCGGATCACCAAGGGCCGTGAGCAGCACTGCGGCCCACATGAGCGCGACCTTCGGCGGCAGCGTCACGGGCGAGTCCGCGCGGCCGAGCCCACCCCAGATGGTCTGGCACTCGGCGATCAAGGCGTCGGCGTCCCCGGTGAGCAGCGAGTAGTCGGGCTTGTCGCAGTGGAAACCCTCGGCCCGCGACTCCAGGCGCCCGGCCAGGCAACCTTCGATGACCCGGTAGAAGAACAGGACGGCGAAGTCGAGCCGGCCGATCTCGAGGTAGTGGAGGCCGAGCACGTAGAAGCAGAGGACGAACGCCATGGGATCTCCGGCGTGAAGCCGGTCGAGGAACCCCAGTTGCTCCTCGATCCGCCGGACCGTGTCGGGTGCGAGCAGGCTGCGCTCGTGGTCGAGCAGGTCACGGACGGCGGCCATGTGTCCGGGCAGGTGCTCGAGGTCGAGGTCGCACCAGGCGCGGTAGAGCTCGGCGAGCGTCTTCATGAAGCGGGCCCGCGCCGGCTCGTGCAGAGTCGTGGCGAGTTCGCCGTAGCGGCGGGCGGCCTCGGCGAAGGCGCCCGTACGGAACAGCTCCAGCGTCGCCTGCATCTCCTGGTCACCGAAGATCGAGATCGGGTTGTCCAGCAGGAGTAACCGGTCGGATCCGGGCACCACCCGGCGGAGCTCCGGGTCGAAGTCGCTGTCGACGTACCCGATGTCGAGACGCAGTTGCCAGGCGGCCAGGGCCGCAGCGGCGGTCATCACCTTGCGCCCACCGGTGATGTCGATCACCGCGTAAGGGGAGGCGTCCCCGATTTGATGCAGTTCTTCCTTGACTATCCGGTAAATCTCTCGCGGATCAGTCGGATTACACATTCGGTGCAGGACATCGGCATATTTCAGGCCGCGACGTCCATGGAGATGAGCTTTGATCACATTCACGCTGTCAACGGCACCGGTCGAAGAGAGAATGAGCACCCGGCGCGGCTTCAGCACCTCGTAAGAGATGATCGTGGTCAGCGGCGAATGCCCCGACAGGCTGACCAGCAGGTCGACCGGCCCCTTCGGACGACGCCCGCCATCGGCGAACGACCGCGCCACGACCTCGGGAACCAGTTTCTCCGCGAAGAAGGCGACGGCCTGCTCGGCGGGAGAGCCTTCACCGAAGGTGATTTCACCGCGTTCGATTCCGAGAAATCTGGCGGCGTTGGGAGGAAGCGAATCCACGCGAACCCTTCCGGGAAAGCTCAGTAGGAGCCCCGAACGCAGGAGACGCTAGCAGAGCACAAATCGCCGCGAACCAAACTTCCGCTACTTGCCGGAAATCCGCGTACATATGCCATGAAACGGAAAAACCCCAGGTGACATGTCACCTGGGGTTGACCGGTGCGCCGCCAGGGACTCGAACCCCGGACCCGCTGATTAAGAGTCAGCTGCTCTAACCAACTGAGCTAGCGGCGCTTAAGACCCCTGAAGGTTACCGCAGCTCCCGAACCCCCACCAAATCGGGCTAGACTAGAACATCATTCGGTACGCCCAGAGGGAAGCCCACGTGACCTGGTTCGCCTCACCGCCGGACGCCGCCGCCCGTCTCAGACAGACCGGCTACCTCTCCGACGACGCCACAGCCACCTCCGTCTTCCTCGCCGGCGCCCTGGAGAAGCCCCTCCTGGCCGAAGGCCCGGCGGGCGTGGGCAAGACCCAGCTGGCGAAGGCGATCGCCGAGGCGACCGGCGCCGACCTGATCAGGCTCCAGTGCTACGAGGGCCTCGACGAGGCCAGAGCCCTCTACGAATGGAACTACAAGAAGCAACTCCTGAGGATCCAGGCCGACGACGACGCCTGGGACGACATCTTCGCCGAGGACTTCCTCCTCGAACGCCCCCTGCTGAAGGCCATCAGGTCGGAAACCCCGGCCGTCCTGCTGATCGACGAGACTGACAAGGCCGATGTGGAAGTGGAGGGCCTCCTCCTGGAGATCCTCTCCGACTTCCAGATCACCATCCCCGAACTCGGCACCATCACCGCCACGAGGAAACCCTTCGTCGTTCTCACGTCGAACGCGACCCGGGAACTCAGCGAGGCGCTCAAACGCCGCTGCCTCTATCTCCACCTCGACTACCCCACGCCGGAACGCGAACGCGACATCGTCCGCGCACAGGTCCCCGGCATCGCGGAAAGCCTCGCCGAACAACTGGCGAGAACCGCCGCCACGCTCCGTTCCCTGGAACTCAAGAAATCGCCGAGCATCGCCGAGACCGTCGACTGGGCGCACACCCTGCTCGCGCTCGGCCGGGAGGTCCTCGACGAACAGACCATCGCGGAAACGCTGGGCGTCGTCCTGAAACACCATTCCGACCAAAGGCGGGCCGCCAAGGAACTGGGCCTCCAGTGATCGACCGGCACATCGGTTTCGTGCACGCCCTGCGCGACTCCGGTCTCCCCGTCTCCCTGGCCGAGGGACTGGACGCCGCCAAAGCCCTGGAACTCATCGATTTCACCAGCAGGGAAACCCTCCGCGAGGCCTACGCCGCGACCCTGGTGAAACGCCCCCAGCACCGCGAGGGATTCGACGTCCTCTTCGATCTGTGGTTCCCCGCCACGACCAGGAATCCGGCCGAGAAGAGAGACGACGACCCGGAGGATCTGCGCGAGGAACTCGCCGATCTGCTCACCGGCGACCCGAACGCACCGGAGTTCCGCGCCTTCGCGCAGGCCATGGTCGAACGGTTCGGCCAGGTCCAGGCCGGTCCGGGACGGCAGTCGTGGTTCTCCTATCCGGTCATGCGCGCCCTCTCTCCACAGACGCTGATCGCCCGCATTCTCAACGCCCTGCTCGACGAACGCGGCGGCCTCCCGGAGAAACTCGCGCGGCAGCGCGTCGCCACGAACATCGCCGCGTTCGAGGCCGAAGTGGCCACCGATGTCCGGCGGCGTATCGCCGAGGAACAAGGGCGGGAACGCATCACCAGGTCGGCGGTGAAACCGTCGATCGACCGCCGCGATTTCCTGCGCGTCACCAAAGCCGAACTGGCCGAGCTGAGAAGAGAAGTGCATCCGCTCGCCAGAAGGCTGGCCACCCGCCTTTCCCTGAAACACCGGAACGGCGACCGGGGCAGGCTCGACTTCCGCAAGACGGTCAGATCGTCGCTGCAGTCGGGCGGGGTTCCGCTGAAAGTCCACCTGAAGCCCCGGCGCCCGCACAAACCCGAACTGGTCGTCATCACCGACGCCAGCGACTCGGTCTCGAGTTTCGCGCAGTTCACCCTGCTGCTCACCTTCGCCCTCAGGGAGCAGTTCACCAAAGTCAGGGCGTTCGCCTTCGTCGACACCGTCGACGAGATCACGAAGTATTTCGCCCCGGGCACCGACGTCCTCGACGCCATCACCCGCATGACCAGCGAGGCCGACATCACCAGATTCGGCCGCACCAACTACGGCCACGTCCTGACCCGATTCGAGGAACGCTACGCGAGCGCCCTCACCCCGAAAACGAGCCTGCTCATCCTCGGCGACGCCCGCTCCAACTACCAACCACCGAACACCGAGACCCTGAAACGCCTCACGGAAAAGGTCCGGCACGCCTACTGGCTCAACCCCGAACCCCGCGCCCAATGGGACACCGGCGATTCCGTCGCCAGCGGTTATGCCGCCGTCATGCCGATGCACGAATGCCGGAACGTCCACCAGTTGGCCACGTTCATCGAAGAAAACACCTAAAGCCTTCTTCCGTTACGGCTCCGCCCACCCCGGCACCGCCCGCCGTCCCGAGCACCCGCCGTCGAGGCGCCAACCGGCCGCGCCGGAACGGCACCGCAACGACCATGTCCGGCCACCAGGCACACACGAACCGGAATCGCGGGCCCATCCCCCGACCGGCGACGACCGGCCGTGTCCGCTTCGAACCGTCGTGCGGGAACGTCCGACCCGCTGGCTACGATGCGGACCATGCCCTGGAAGACCGGGATGGTCGCGCGTGACCCACGCGAGCCCCATCGCACCGCCACCCCTCTCGAGCTGCTCTTCGACCTGGTCTTCGTGACCGCCGTCGCGCAGGTCGCGGCGCAGCTCGACCATGCCCTCCTGGAGGGTCATGTCGCGCAGGGGATCATCAGCTTCCTGATGCTCTTCGGTGCCATCTGGTGGGCCTGGATGTCCTTCACCTGGTTCGCCAGCGCCTTCGACTGCGACGACGGCCCCTACCGGATGCTCGCCTTCGTCCAGATCGCCGGTTCGCTCGTCCTGGCGGCGGGGGTGCCGTCGGCGTTCAACGACCTCGACTTCCGCTGGGTCGTGCTCGGCTACGTCATCATGCGCGTCGGCTATCTGGCCCAGTGGCTCCGGGCGGGGAAGGAGCATCCGGCCGTCCGGACACTGGCGTTGAAGATCGCCGGTGGGACGGCGGCCGTGCAGGTGCTCTGGGTGCTCCAGCTGCTGCTCCCCGACGACTACCGGATCATCGCGTTCGTCATCCTGTTCGCGCTGGAGCTGTCGGTGCCGTGGTTCGCGGGCTGGAACGGCGACCAGGGCGGGTTCCACCCGCACCACATCTCCGAGCGGTTCGGGCTGTTCACGCTGATCGTCATCGGTGAGTCGATCACCGCGGCGACGCTGGCCATCCAGAGCGCGTTCCAGGAGGGCGGCCACGTCACCGAGCTGATCATCCTGGCGGTGGCGGCGCTGCTGATCTCGCTGTCGATCTGGTGGCTCTACTTCGGCTACCTCGACTTCACGGCGCTCAAGACCAACCCCAGAACCACCTACATCTGGTCGTACGGCCACTACTTCATCCTCGCCGCGATCGCGGCGGGCGGCGTGGGGGTGGCGGTCATCGCGGGCGCCACGGGCGGGCACGGCACGCATCTGCCCGAGTGGGGGGCGGCGCTGGCGCTCACCGTTCCGGTCGCGACGTTCCTGTTCGCCTACGCCGGCATCGACGCCCTCGCGAACGGCAGGTGGGACCTGAAGCCGGTCGTGTTCGGCGTCACCGGGGTGATCGTGCTGGCGCTGACACCGCTGGCGACGGTGATCGGAGGGCCGTGGACGGCGCTGGTCACGGCCCTGATCATGGTCGCGCTGCTGACGAAGGAACTGCTAGCGCATCCGTCGGAGGATGCGCGCAGCCGTCCGGCTGAGTAGCTCGACCTGCTCGGCGTCGAGCTGGGCGGTCGGGTTGCGCCTGATGGCGCCGGGGATCTTACGGGGGTAGGCCACGGTCAAGCCCTCGCCGCTGACCACGCCTGAACGGTTGGCGATCGTGCACCCGTGCAACGCGAGCACGGGGCTGATCGTGACCTCGATGCCGGTCTCCTTCGACAGGACCTCGGCCAGGTCCGTGGCGGCGCCGATGAGACCCTTGGCGACGCTGGTGCCGTACTTCTCGTCGAAGAAGAGGCGTTTGCCGTGCTTGGCCACGATCGTGTCGGGCGACCAGGCCTCGTTGTCGACGATCCACAGGCCGCCGGGGCCGATGATCAGATGGTCGACGGAGGCCTTGCCGGGGACGGCCCGGCCGTCCATGACGCGGTAGCCGTGACGGCGCAGCAGCAGCCGCAGGACGCGGCCGGTGCGGACCTCCCCCCGGCGTTTGCCGCGCCAGACGGCGGTGCGCTCGTGGGCCCGCCAGGCGATGAAGGCGTCGGTGCCGCCGACCAGCGCGCCCAGGACGACACCCGTCGCCACGGGGTTCCAGCCGAGGCGTTCGGCGAGGAGGTAGCCGGCGATGAGCCCGGCCACCGAGTAGGCGGCGCGCAACCGGAGGCGGTTCTTGCGGCCGGCCAGCCAGAAGGTCAAGTACAGGTTCTGGGGCGACGACCCGGTGAACTTCTCGTCGCGCGGGACATAGATGGACCCGTTGGGCACCCTGCACTCCCAGATAGATAAGGGCAGCTTTGCCTAAGGCGTACCCGATCAGGGATTCCAGATCCACGATGGTGATGGAACTAGCACACTTCCGCCACCACCGGTTGAATCAACCTCTTCTTGACCGACCAGTCGGTATGCTGGTCGTCGATCAGAGGAGGTCGGCATGGCGCGGTTGGGCACGTCCGTCGAGGAACCGGTTCGCCAGCGGTTGCTGTCGGCGGCGACGCGTCTGTTCGCCGACAAGGGCTTCGAGAGCACGTCCGTTCAAGAAATCGTAGCTGCCGCGGGCGTGACAAAAGGGGCCATGTACCACTATTTCGACTCCAAAGATGATCTTCTTCATGAGATCTACGGCCGAGTCCTCCGCATGCAGATGGACCGCCTGCGGCATTTCGCCGACGGTGAGGGCACCGTCGCGGAGCGCCTGCACGCCGCGGCCGCCGATGTGATCAACACCACAGTCGACAACCTCGACGATTCGAAGATCTTTTTCAGGTCGAACCACCAGCTCGCCCCCGACACCCGCAAGATCGTCCGAGCCGAGCGCCGCCGCTACCACGAGCGCTTCCGCGACCTCGTCCTCGAAGGCCAGCGCGAGGGCGTCTTCCACTCCGACGTCCCGGCCGAGATGGTGGTCGACTTCTTCTTCGGCTCCGTCCACCACCTCGGCACCTGGTACCACCCCGACGGCCCCCTCACGGGCGAGCAGGTCGGCCGCTACTTCGCCGACCTCCTCCTCCGCTCCCTGACGCCGAAAAGCTAAGAGCTCTTCTTCCGTTACGGCTACCGCCCACCCCGGCACCGCCCACCGGCGCCCGGCACCCGCCGTATCCGGCACCAACCGGCCGCGCCCGGCGAGCCCCGTAACGCCTAAACCGGCCCCGGAAGCCCGACCAGAGGCGCGAGAGCGTTGCGATGGTCACCGGGGGTGCCGAAGGCGATCGCGTCGGCCTTGGCCCGCTTCAGGTAGAGGTGAACGGGATGCTCCCAGGTCATCCCGATACCGCCGTGAAGCTGGAGGGCCTCCTCCGCAGCACGTACCGCGACCTCACCGCAGTGCGACGCCGCGACCGCCACGGCCACGCGGGCATCGACACCCCCGGCGAGCTGATCGGCGGCGCTCCGCGCCGCCGCACGGGCCCCCGCGACCTCCAGCCACAGATCGGCGAGCCGATGCTTGAGCGCCTGGAACGACCCCACGGGCCGCGCGAACTGCCGCCGCTCCTTCAGATAAGCCACCGTCGTGGTCAGACACCACTCAGCCACCCCAAGCTGCTCAGAAGCGAGCAACCCGGCCGCGAACACCAGCGCATCCCCGACGGAAGCACCCCCGAACACCGAGGCAGGAGCGTTGTCGAACGTGACCGTCGCCAGCGGCCGAGTGACGTCGAGCGAGGTCACCGGCTCGACCCGAACCTGCTCACTCTCGACCACCGCGACCCGACCTTCGGATAGCGGCACCACGAAGAGATCCGCCCCAACGGCCCCCGCCACCCCGGTGAACCGCCCACTCACCTGGTCTCCGTCGAGGACACCTACCGAAATATCCCGATAAGGCGAGGCAGCCAGCGACACGCACAGCGCAGCCGTCGCCTCCCCCGTCGCCAGTCGCGAAATTTCCGGATATCCCACGTCGAGCAGGACCCGCGTCGCCAGTACCGACGAGGTCAGGAACGGCACCGGCGTCACCGCGCGGCCGAGTTCCTCCAGGACCACCGCGACCTCGCGGGCCGACGCGCCCGCGCCCCCCAACGACTCGGGTACCAGCAGACCCGCCACGCCGATGTCGCGCGCCAGCCCGTTCCAGGCCGCGGGGTTGTCGCCCTCGGCGGCGGCCGGGGCCTTGTCGGTGAGGAGGTCGCGGACGGCGGTGCGGAGTTCCTCTTCGACCTCCGTGTAGCGCAGGGTCATCGTGGGAGGTCCTTCCAGGGGCCGGCGACGTCGGTGCGGGGTTCCGCCGGTAGGCCGAGGACGCGCTCGGCGACGATGTTGCGGAGGATCTCGGACGTGCCGCCCTCGATCGAGTTGCCCTTGGCGCGCAGGTAGCGGTAGCCGGCGCCGCGGCCGAGGAAGTCGACGCCGTCGGGGCGGCGGAAGGTCCAGTCGTCGTAGGTCAGGCCGTCTTCGCGCAGGAACTCCACCTCCAGCGCCGATACCTCCTGGTGGTGCCGGGAGAACAGCAGCTTCATCCCCGACCCCTCCGGGCCCGGATGTCCGGCCAGGAGCTGCTCGCGCAGGCGCTGGCCGGTCAGGCGCATCACCTCGCCCTGGACCCACAGTTCCAGAGCGCGCTGGTGCAGGTCGTGGGTGCGCAGTTCGGGGCGTTCGTTCCACGACTCGGCGAAGACGCCCATCATGGTGCGGCGCGGCGATCCGGCCGTGCCGATGGCGACGCGTTCGTTCATGAGGGTCGTCTGGGCGACCTTCCAGCCGTCGCCGATCTCGCCGAGGCGCAGGTCGTCGCCGAGCCGGACACCGGTCAGGAAGACCTCGTTGAACTCGGCCTCGCCGGTGATCTGGCGCAGCGGCCTGACCTCGACCCCCGGGTCGGCCATGTCGCAGACGAAGTAGGTGAGGCCCCGGTGTTTGGGCAGGTCGGGATCGTGGCGGGCGACCAGGATGCCCCAGCGGGCCAGGTGGGCGCTGGACGTCCAGACCTTCTGGCCGTCGACGACCCAGTCGTCGCCGTCACGGACGGCGCGGGTGGCCAGCGAGGCCAGGTCGGACCCGGCGCCGGGCTCGGAGAAGAGCTGGCACCAGACCTCCTCGCCGGTCCAGAGCGGGCGCAGGAAGCGCTTCTTCTGCTCGTCGGTGCCGTAGGCGAGGATCGTCGGCGCGGCCATACCGAGGCCGATGCCGATGCGGCCGGGGTTGTTGTCGGGCGTGCCCCGGAAGAGCTGGTCGACGACCCCCTGCAGGTCGCGCGGGGCGCCGAGGCCGCCCAGGCCTTCGGGAAAGTGCACCCAGGCCAGACCGGCGTCGAATCGTGCCCTCAGCCAGTCGAGTGTGCTCAGTTCCGAAGGGTCGTGCTCGGTCAGGAACGCCTCCGCGCGTTCCCTGACCGTGGTCGCGTCCACCACGTGGTTCCCCTGTCTGACGTGCCGTGCCAAAGTCGTACCGCACCAGTTGAGAAGTCCGGTATCGGTGTAATCACGTGTGCTTCTTCAGCTCCCGGTAGGCCAGGGAGCGCTTGTGGACCTCGTCGGGGCCGTCGGCGAAGCGCAGGCTGCGGGCGCCCGCCCACAGTGCGGCCAGCGGGAAGTCCTGGCTGACGCCCCCGGCGCCGTGGACCTGGATGGCCTTGTCGAGGATCCACTCGACCGCGATCGGAGTGGCGATCTTGATGGCCTGGATCTCGGTGTGGGCGCCCTGGTTGCCGACCGTGTCCATCAGCCAGGCGGTCTTCAGGACGAGCAGGCGGAGCTGCTCGACCTTCACCCGCGACTCGGCGATCCAGTCTTGGACGACGCCCTGCTGCGCCACCGGCTTCCCGAAGGCCGTGCGGGCCAGAGCGCGCTGGCACATCATCTCGATGGCCCGTTCGGCCATGCCGATGAGGCGCATGCAGTGGTGGATGCGGCCGGGCCCGAGCCGGGCCTGGGCGATGGCGAAGCCGCCGCCCTCCTCGCCGATGAGGTTCTCCGCCGGGACGCGCACGTCGTCGAAGATCACTTCGGCGTGGCCGCCGTGGTCGTTGTCGGTGTAGCCGAAGACCGACATGCCGCGCTCGACCGTCAGGCCGGGGGTGTCGCGCGGGACGAGGATCTGGCTCTGCTGCCGGTGCTTGGGCGCCTCGGGGTCGCTCTTGCCCATCACGATGAAGATCGCGCAGTTGGGGTTCATCGCCCCGGTGATGAACCACTTGCGGCCGTTGACCACGTATTCGCCGCCGTCGCGGACGATCGAGGTGGCGATGTTGGTCGCGTCGGAGGAGGCGACGTCGGGCTCGGTCATCGCGAACGACGAGCGGATCTCGCCGTTGAGCAGGGGTTCGAGCCACCGCTTCTTCTGGTCGTCGGTGCCGAACTGGTGCAGCACCTCCATGTTCCCGGTGTCGGGGGCGGCGCAGTTCGTCGCGACGGGGGCGATGGCCGGGGACCGGCCCATGATCTCGGCGAGAGGCGCGTACTGGAGGTTGGTCAGGCCCGCGCTCGGGAGGAACAGGTTCCAGAGACCGCGCCTCCTGGCCTCGGCCTTCAGGGCGTCGAGAACGGGCGGGGCACTCCAGCCACTCTCGCGAGCCTGCTCCTCGAAGACCGGTTCGGCCGGGTAGACGTGTTCGTCCATGAACGCCAGCAGGCGTTCGCGATGGTCGTCGGTCGTCGCGTCGAAGGCGAAATCCATGCGTCAGACCTCCCGAAGGCCGCGCTCGACGAGCGGCGCGGTGATGTCCCCGATGTCGGCGAACCCGGCGCCGACGGTCAGGCCCTGGGTGAAGCGGAAGTAGATGCCCTCGGTGATGACCGCGAGCTTGAAGCAGGCCAGGCCGACATACCAGCCCAGCCGGGACACGTCGCGGCCCGATTCCGCGGCGTAGCGGGCGGCCAGCGCCGCGACGTCGACCTCGCCGCCGAGCGCGCCGATGTCGAGGTGGGGGAAGTCGGCGTAGAGCAGGAACAGCGCCAGGTCGGTGAGCGGGTCGCCGAGGGTCGACATCTCCCAGTCGAGCACCGCCGCGACCCGGCCGCCCTGGATGAGCGTGTTGCCGAGCTTGAAGTCGCCGTGGACGATCGCCGGCGCCCCCGACACCGGCACATCCTTGGCCAGGCGGGCGAACAGTTCGTCGATCCCGGCGACCTCGCGGCTGCGGGAGGCGTCGAGCTGCCGTTTCCAGCGCTTGACCTGCCGGTCGAGGAACCCCTCGGGCCGCCCGAAGTCGCCCAGGCCCACCGCGACCGGGTCGATCACGTGGAGGTTCGCCAGTACGCCGGCCAGATGCTCCCCGACCTCCTGCGACAGGCGGGTGGGGGTGCCCTCGACGTATTCCATGACGTAGAAGGGCGCGCCGACCACCTCGACATCGTCGCAGAAGTGGAACATGCGCGGCACCGGCACGTCGGTGTCGGCCAGCGCGCTCATCACCCGGAACTCCCGGCCCATGTCGTGGGCGGTGGCCAGCACGTGGCCGAGCGGCGGGCGGCGCACCACGACCGTGCGCTCGGCGTCGCGGACGATGTAGGTGAGGTTGGACTTGCCGCCCTCGATCAGTTCGGCGGTCAGCGGGCCGCGGGTGACCCCGGCTTCGTCGAGGCGGGCGGCGAGACGGTCGAGATCCAGTCCGGGCACTTTCACAGCTCGCGAGCATACCGACCAGCCGGTATGAGTGTCGACACGGGCTAGACACAAGAGTGACTAACCGTTTTTTCTGGATATATCAGGACATAGTGGTTCGGGTGGCCCGACCCCCCACGACCCTAGGGTGATTGCCCATGGAACCGACGTTCTTCGAAACCCCCGACGAGCTGTACGCCTGGCTGGCCGCCCACCACGCCGACGAGACAGAGCTGTGGGTCGGCTTCCACAAACGCTCCACCGGCAGGCCGAGCCTCACGTGGCCCGAATCGGTCGACCAGGCGCTCTGCTTCGGCTGGATCGACGGCGTCCGCAAGAGCCTCGGCCCCGAGTCCTACGTCATCCGCTTCACGCCCAGGAAGCCCCGCAGCACGTGGAGCTCGGTGAACATCAACCGCATCCGCGAGCTGATCGAGCTGGGCGTCGTCCACGAGGCGGGCGCCGCCGCCTTCGAGGCCCGCAGCGAGGACCGGTCGGAGATCTACTCCTACGAACAGCAGCAGGCCGCCGAGCTCCCCGAGGAGTACGCCGCCCGGTTCCAGGAGGACAAGACCGCATGGGACTGGTTCGAGGGCCAGGCCCCCTGGTATCGCCGGACCGCCATCTACTGGGTCATCAGCGCCAAGAAGGAGGAGACCCGGCTGCGCCGTCTGGCCACGCTGATGGAGGACTCGGCGGCCGGACGCCGCATCAAGTCGGCGACGCGTCCCTGAACACCGCCGCCAGATATTCGGCGAACGCGGCCCGCAGGTCGTCGAGCGAGTAGGCACCCCCCGCGCCGACCACGGCGTCGAACAGCAGCCCGTCGGTGAACGCGACGAGCTGCCGCCCGTGCCGGGCCGGGTCGGACGTCCCCGCGGCGGCGAACATCGCCACCGACGGCTCGCGATAGCGCCGCCCGATGTCGTCGTAGACGGCGCGCAGCTCGGGCCGCCGGGTGGCCTCCAGCGCCAGTTCGTAGCGCGCGATGCTGCGCCGCCGGTCGACGCTCATCATCTTGTGGGTCGACACCGCCAGCAGTTCGATCATGGCCTCGCGGCGGTCGGCCGGCAGCGGCCGGGTCAGCAGCTCGCCGAAGTGCTCGTCTTCGAGCTCGGTCAGCCGGGCCAGCGCGAGCTCCAGCAGCGCGGCGCGGCTGCGCGCCAGGTTCGACGTCGACCCGGCCGGCAGCCCGGCCGCGGCGTCGACCGCGCGGTGGGTCAGCCCGCGCATGCCCAGGTCGGCGAGGATCTCGATCGCCGCGTCCCCGACGAGGCGCGTCCGCTCAGTGCTCACTTCCGAAGACTACACATGTAGTGCATACTACAGATGTAGTTTCCATCGAGGGAGAGACCATGAGACACGCCGTAGTGGTCGGCGCCGGAATCGGCGGCCTGACCGCCGCCGCCGCGCTGAGACAGCAGGGCTGGGCGGTGACCGTGCTGGAGCGGGCCGCCTCGATCGAGCCGGTCGGCGCCGGGCTGGCGATGGCGCCCAACGCGCTCCGCGCGCTCGACGTGATCGGCGTCGGCGACCAGGTCAGGAAGCTGTCGGCCTTCCAGGGCTCCGGCGGCATCAAGACCAAGACGGGGAAGTGGCTGTCGCGCACCAGCGCCGAGGAGGCCGAGCAGCGCTACGGCGATCCGACCGTGCTGCTGCGCCGGTCGGTCCTGGTGAACCTGCTGGCCGAGCGGGCCCCCGACATCGAGCTCACCACCACCGTGGAGTCGGTCACGCCCGGCGGTGCCGTGACCACGTCGAAGGGCGAACTCCACGCCGACCTGGTGGTGGCGGCCGACGGCATCTGGTCGCGGATCAGGCGGCAGCTGTTCCCCGCGCTCCCCGAGCCGGTCTACTCGGGCGTGACGAGCTGGCGGCTGATCGTCGACGGCACCGCCCAGACCTCCGAGTCGTGGGGCGACGGCCAGGTCTTCGGCGTCATGCCACTGGCCGACGGCGAGATCTACTGTTACGCCACGCGCACGGCCCCGCCCGGCGAGACGTCACCCGACGAACTCGGCGAGCTCAGGCGCATGTTCGCCGGATGGCACGACCCCATTCCCGGCCTGCTCGCCCGCACCGACCCCGCCAGGGTCATCCGGACCGACATCCACAGCATGGAGACCGCTCCCCCGGCCTTCCACTCCGGCAAGGTCGCGCTGCTCGGCGACGCCGCCCACGCCATGACCCCGAACCTCGGCCAGGGCGCCTGCCAGGCGATCGAAGACGCGATCGCGTTGGCGTACACCACCGATTTGAGCGCCTATTCGGCGGCGCGCCTGGCGCGCACGACGCCGATCGTGAAGCGGTCGCTGACCATCTCCCGCGTCACGGCCTGGCGCAATCCGCTCGCGGTGGCCGTGCGGAACACGCTGATCGGCATGACGAGCAAGGCGGCGCTCAAGCAGATGGACGCGGTCTTCGGTTGGGACCCGCCGGTCAGACCGTGACGGGCTGCTTGGCCTCTTCGAGCTTGGGCGAGTGGTCGGGCGCTAACCGGCTGAGCGTGATGGTGCCCCAGACGAGGATCGCGGTGGCGATGAGCGCGGGGACGACCTGGCCGACTCCCGTCGGCAGGGGCTCGCCGAGCAGGACGGTCCCGGCGGTGATCGAGGTGATGGGGTCGACGATCTGCACGGTCGCGTAGGCGATGCCGAAGTAGCCGACCTCGTAGGACTTCTGCAGCAGCACCACGGCCGCGATGAGCAGGAGCGGGATCGCGAGGGCGAACCAGTGGAGTAAGTCGCCCCAGGCGCCGTTGAAGTTGGCGCCCACGACCCGCACGAACGTCGACACGGTCGCGGTCACCGCGCCCGCGCCGATCGACATCCAGATGGCCTTGCCGGGACCGGCGAAGAACCGGGCCGACACGAAGCTCGCGGCGGCGATCAGCGCGACCACCAGGATCAGCCCGAGGCCCTCGCCCGTCGACATCGACGGCATGGAGTTGTGCGTGGGGACCAGCAGCATCAGCCAGAGCAGCCCGCCCGCGACGGCCGCCGAGCCGAGGTATTCGCTGCGGTGCGCCCGCCGCCCGTGGAGCCAGGCCGCCAGCGGCACCGCGAACACGAGCGTGGCGACGCTGATCGGCTGCACGATGATGAGCGGCGCGAAGCTGAGCGCGACGGCATGGAGGCAGGCGCCGGTGAAGCTGATCGCTCCGCCGATCCACCAGCGCGGCCGCCGGACGAGCCGTAGGGTGGCTCCCTGGGCGACCGCCTCGAACTGCTGGAGAGCGGCACCCAGCGCGTAACCGAGCGCACCCAGCAGGGCAATGGTGAACCCCAGCCAGCTCATGGGCATGCTCCGCGATGTTCGAGGGTGGTGGTCACCCGATTCAGCTTAGGGACAATCGACCGTTCCCCGGGTCGAGTCTCCCATATCCACCAGTACGGCCATGGCTGCATTCCGCCCATTCAGGGCGATAACACTGCCGCCCGGGTGCGTGGCCGCACCGCAGAGATACACCCCTTCCATCGGTGTACGAGGGGTCAGCCGCCGGTCCCACATCTGGTCCGGCCGCACCTCACCCTGGAAGATGTGCCCCCCGGTGAGCCCGACGCGCGCCTCGATGTCGGGCGGGCCGAGCACCTCGTAGTGGGCCAGGCAGTCGGGGAAGTCGGGCGCGAAGCGGCTGATGAGGTCGATGAACTGCCGGGCCACTTCGTCCCGCCGCGCTTCCCAGCCACCTTTGACGCCATAGGGGGCGTACTGCCCGAAAACACTCATGAGATGCGTGCCGGGCTGGACGTAGATCTCCCCGAACCCCACCGCCGGTTCGCCGACCTCGCAGCGTTCGAAGGCGCGCTGGGCCTCGTCGAGGCCGGTCGTCACGTCGACCACGCCGCGCGCCATGAAGGTCTCGCCGGGGGCGGCCGTCCAGGTCGGCAGGCGGGTGAGGGCGGCGTTGAACTTGACGACCGGGCTGCGGACGTCCCATTCGGCGATCCGCAGCCGGTAGTCGGCGGGCGCGTCGGTGACCATGGTCATCAGGCGTTTGGGGTCGGCGTTGGAGACGACCGCCGAGGCGGCGATGAACGTGCCGTCGTCCAGGCGCACGCCCTCGCCCGGGATCACCTGGGCGACCGGCACCCCGGCGGCCAGCACCGCTCCCGCCTCGCGGGCGGCGTCGGCGATGGCGAAGCTGACCATGCCCATGCCGCCCCTGACGTAGCCCCAGACCGCGCCGACGCCGTCGAGTTCGCCGATGAAGTGCATGAGCTTGACGGCGGCCGTGCCGGGGTCGCGGGGCCCGGCGTAGGTGCCGATGATGCCCTGGCCGAACAGGGCGTCCTTCACCCGCTGGTCGGTGACGAAGTCGTCGATCACGTCGGCGATCGAGGCGTGGAACAGGACGTCGGACATATAGGTGTCGCCGAGGATCGCGTCGAGTTCCTCGCGGGAGGGCGACTCACCCGCCCAGGTGTCGCGGGCACCCTTGCGGAGCCTGATCCGCATCTGGTCGAACAGGTCCTCGTAGGCGAGGTAGCCGTCGATCTCCTTCTGCGGCAGGCCGAGGTCGCGCAGCGCGTGGACGGTCCGGTCGTGGTCGAGCCACTGGGCGAAGGCGGTGCCGTCGTCGTACGGGATCCAGAGCTGCGGGTCGGCGAGCGTGAAATCGAGGCCCCGGCGTTTCAGGTCGAGCTCGCGGATCACCGTCTCGTCGAGCAGGCCGACCACGTAGGCGCAGGGGCTCACGACGTACTGAGGATCTTCGAACGGGCGTTCCAGGGTGCACGCGCCACCGAGGCGCTGCCGGGCCTCCAGTACGAGCACCGATTTGCCCGCTCGTGCCAGGTAGGCCGCGCATGTCAGGCCGTTGTGGCCGCCACCGACCACCACCACGTCCCAGCGGCGACTCGCCAGGGCTTTCACGGGTTCGGGGAGCCCCACCTGGCCGAGCTGGGCGGCGATCTCGTTCATCCTTCAACACTGACTGGATAACCAGTCAAAGCGCAAGGGTTGCCCTTGGGTCTAGCATCGGTCATTCCGGGGTTTTTCCTACGGGGTGCCCAGGAACGACCTACTCGTGTAGCGCGTTGGAGCGGGCGTGGCCTCTCTATCCCAGTTGATCCGGCGTTTCCTTGAGAAGCCCGGCAGCGTCGACATCGCGCCCTTCGCGCGGACCGTCACCGCCGCCGGGGCGCTCGCCGACCGCGCCCGCGACCTCTCCTTCGAGGAGTTGCGCGAGATGGCGGCCAAGAACGTCGGCTCGGCCGAGTTCTGCGCGGCGGTCCGCGAGGTCGCCGACCGCACCCTCGGCGAGCGCCCGTTCGACGTGCAGCTCGTCGGCACGCTCGCCATGTTGTCGGGGAACGTCGTCGAGATGGCCACCGGCGAGGGCAAGACCCTCGCGGGCGCGCTCGCAGCCGCGGGGTTCGCGCTGCGCGGCAAGTCGGTGCACGCCATCTCGGTCAACGACTACCTGGCCCGCCGCGACGCCGAGTGGATGGCGCCCTTCTACGCCGCCATGAACCTGACGGTCGGGTGGATCGCCGAGGCGTCCACGGCCGAGGAGCGCCGCGCCGCCTACGCCTGCGACATCACCTACGCCAACGTCAGCGAGATCGGCTTCGACCTCCTGCGCGACCGCCTGGCCACCGACCCCGACGCGACCGTCCAGCCGGTGCCCCAGGTCGCCCTGGTCGACGAGGCCGACTCGGTGCTCGTCGACGAGGCGCGCGTGCCGCTCGTGCTGGCCGGGGCGACCGACGCGGGCGCGGTGGTCCCCGAGATGGCCGCGCTGGTGCGCCGCCTGTCGCGCGGCTACCACTTCGAGCTCGACGACGAGGGCCGCAACGTCTTCCTGACGAGCAAGGGCACCGACACCGTCGAAACCGCTCTGGGAATCAGCCTGTACGACCACCCCGGCACCGTCACCGAGATCAACCTCGCCCTGCACGCCCACGCGCTGCTGGTCCGCGACGTCGACTACATCATCCGCGACGGCCGCGTGCAGCTCGTCAACGCCTCGCGCGGCCGGGTGGCCCAGCTCCAGCGCTGGCCCGACGGGCTCCAGGCGGCGGTGGAGGCCAAAGAGAAGCTGGCCCCCTCCGACACCGGCGAGATCATCGACTCGATCACCATCCAGGGCCTGCTCACCCGCTACCCCGAGATCTGCGGCATGACCGGCACCGCCGTGGCCGTCGGCGAGAACCTGCGCGAGTTCTACAAGCTCAAGGTCGCCGTCATCGCCCCGAACCGCCCGTTCGTCCGCGTCGACGAACCCGACCGCGTCTACCCGTCGCTGATCGACAAAGAGCTCGCCCTGGCCGACGAGATCGCCGCCCAGCACGCCACCGGCCGCCCGATCCTCATCGGCACGCTCGACGTCGCCGAATCGGAGTCCCTGGCCAAGGAGCTGCGGTCGCGGGGCCTGGAGCCGGTCGTCCTCAACGCGAAGAACGACGCAGAAGAGGCCGCCATCATCGCCAAGGCGGGCGAACTGGGCGCGCTGACGGTCTCCACCCAGATGGCCGGCCGCGGCACCGACATCCGCCTCGGCTCCCCGAAGGTCGCCGACCTGGGCGGCCTGCTCGTCATCGGGACGGGCCGCCATCCGTCCAGCCGCCTCGACGACCAGCTGCGCGGCCGGGCCGGGCGCCAGGGCGACCCCGGCAGGTCGGTGTTCTTCGTCAGCGGCGAAGACGACCTGCTGAAGGCCTACCTGCCCGAGGAGACGCTGCCGAAGGCCGACAAGGACGGCCAGATCCGCGACAAGCAGGGCACCTACCTGGTCGGCCACGCCCAGCGCATCGCCGAGGGCGTCAACACCGAGATCCACCGCAACACCTGGCGCTACACGCGAGTGCTGGAGGAGCAGCGCACCCGCCTGCTGGAACACCGCGACCGCATCCTCTACGGCGACGCCGGCGCCGAAGCCCTCCGCGACGCCCGCCCCGAGCGCTACCGGGAACTGGTCGAACAGTCGTCGGAGGAGGCCGTCGCCTCCGCCGCCCGCCAGATCCTGCTGTTCCACCTCGACCAGTGCTGGACCGACCACCTGGGCTTCCTCGCCGACCTCCGCGAGGGCATCCACCTGCGCGCCCTGGGCCGCCTCAGCCCCATCGACGAGTTCAACCGCGAGGCCCTCCCGGCCTACCGCAAACTCCTCGAAGAGATCGAGAAGCGCTCCACGGCCAGCTTCGACGCCCTCGACCTGTCGGAGCCGTTGTCGGAACAGGGCATGAAGCGCCCCTCGGCGACGTGGACCTACCTGGTCTCGGAGAACCCGTTCGGCACCGACTGGGACCGCGTCCTGCGCCGCGTCTCGTCGGCGCTCCGAGGCCGCAAGAAGGGCTAGCACCCGGGGACGGCGTGCGGTGAAGTCCGCGCATTCCACCCCTACGTCATGCGATCACCTGACAACATTCGGTGAGATCGAAGACAGGGGATTTCTGTGGATCCGATCCTGCTCACCGCCGCGACGGCACTGGTCGGAGCGATGGCCACCGATGCCTGACAGCGAACGCGAGCCGCGATCGCCGACTGGGCCGGACGGATGCGGCGCGCGGAGGCCGACGGCATACCGGATGAACTGGACACGGCACGGGTCCGGCTGCTGGCGGCACGGGCACAGGGCGACACGGCGGCCGAGACCGCCCTGTGCCGTGAGTGGGCACAGCGGCTGGAGCCGCTCGTGGACGACCCCGCAGACCTGTTCCGGCTGCTGGAACGGCCGGTCGTCATCAACGCCACCGCCCGGGACGATTCACGTCAGTTCATCGCCGGACGGGACATGCACGTCACCGGCCAGTGACCGACGTTCACGCACACGCCCAGGACCGGGCCCACGTCCACATCGCCGCCCGCGACCTGTACGTCGGCCAAGTCGGCCGACCCGCCTCTCCGGTCCGATATGGCCTGCCCCGCGACGTGGCCGCCTTCACCGGCCGTGACGACGAACTCCGCCGACTGCTCACGGGAACCGCCGCCATCCGCGCCGTCGACGGCATGCCCGGCGTCGGCAAGACCGCCCTGGTCACCCACGCGGCGCACCGGCTCGCCGGCGACTTCCCCGACGGACAGTTGTTCATCCGGCTGCACGCTCACCTGCCCGGCACCCCTCCCGCCGAACCGGGTGAGATCCTCTCCGACCTGCTCATCTCCGCCGGTCTGGCACCCGGGGAGATCCCGGCCGGTCTGGACGCGCGGGCCCGCGCGTGGCGCGACCGGCTGGCGGGCAGACGCGTGCTGCTGGTGCTGGACGACGCCGACGGCCAGGCGCAGGTCGAGCCGCTGTTACCCGGCGACGGCCGCTGTCTGGTCCTGATCACGAGCCGCCGCCGGCTGCTCGCCTTCGACGACGCCGAACCGCTGACGCTCGACCCGCTCCCACCCGGCCAGGCTGGTGAGCTGTTCCTCCGGTTGAGCCGCCGAGCGCCACGACCGGGCGAGCCGGCGGCCGTCGCCGACCTGGTGGCCCGGTGCGGCCACCTGCCGCTGGCCATCGGACTGCTGGCGGGCCGCCTGGCCCACCTGCCCGCCTGGTCGATCAACCGATACGCCGAGCACTTCACCGCGGCCGTCGACCGGCTCGACCGGCTCGCCGTCGGCGAGCGTGCCGTGACCGTCGCCTTCGACCTGTCCTACCGGAACCTGCCCGCTCCGCGGCGGCGACTGTTCCGCCTACTGGGCGTGCACCCTGGCGCAGACATCGACCCGTGGGCCGCCGCCGCTCTGGCCGGACTCACGCCCGGCCAGGCCGAGCGGGAACTGGCCGCCCTGTATGTGGAGCACCTCGTCGAGGAATCCGTACCGGGCCGCTATCGCCTGCACGACCTGACCCGCGCCTACGCCCGCTCCCGCGTCACCGCCGGCGAGACCGGCGAGGCCGTCGCCCGGCTGCTCGACCACTACCAGAGCGGCGCGCAGGCCGCCGACCGGCATCTGCCCACCGGCCCGGACAGCGACCCCGCCACCCGTGCCGCCGCGCTGGCCTGGCTGCGCACCGAGCGCGGCAACCTGCTGGCCTGCGCGGAATACGCCATCAGGCATGCGCAGGCCGAGCGCGTGACCGCCCTGTCCGCCGCGCTCGCCGCGTTCCTGGCGTCGGAGGGGCTCTGGCAGCAGGCCGCAGTCCTTCATCAGCACGCCGTGAGCGCCGCCACCAACGATCAGGACCGCGCGAACGCATCCGTCGACCTCGCCCACCTGCGACGGCGGCTCGGCGACCACCACCCCGCCATCGTCCCTGCTGGAAGAGGCCCGGCGGCTGTACGACCGGCACGGAGACCGGCCGGGCATGGCCAACGCCCTGACCGAGCTGGGTGTGACCCGCTACCTCGCGTGTGACTACCGGGCGTCGGCCGCCGTCCATGAACAGGTCGCCGCGCTGTCCCGGGAGCTCGGCGACCCGCTGCGCGAGGCCAAGGCGCTGGTCGCGGCCTGTGGTCCGCTCCAGATGACCGGACGGTACCGCCGCGCCGCGGAACTCCTCGAAGCGGCCTTGACGATGCTGCGTGGCTCGGGAGACCTCCTGGGAATGGCCGCAGCGCACTACCAGCTCGGCAACATCATGTATCTGACCGGCCGATTTCCGGCCGCGGCCCAGCGATGGGAACAGGTTCGGAACCGCTACGCGGACCTGGGCGAGCGCAGTCGAGAGGCCGTCATGAGCTGGGAGCTGGCCCGAGTCCGCTACCGGACCGGCGACTACCACGCGGCGGAGGACCTGCTGCACCACGCCCTGTCCCACGCCGAGACCACCGGCCGACGCCTCGCCCAGGCCAACGCGCTCAACGTCCTCGGACGCGTCCGGGAGGCCACCGGGCAGGACGCCGCCCCCCTCCACGAACGCGCCCGCGACCTCTACCGGAGCATCCACGACCGCCTCGGCGAGGCCGACTGCGACCGTGATCTCGGCCGCCTGCACCGGAACGCGGGCGACCTCGACACCGCCCTGCGACTGCACGAACGCGCCCTGACCGCATACCGGTCCATCGACCATCCCGCGGGCCGGGCCAGTGCGCTGACCGAACTCGGCCACGACCGTCACCTCCTGGGCGACCACCGGACCGCCACCCACCTGCTCACCCAGGCACTCACGATCTGCCGGCGACTACCCAACCCCGTCGGCCAGGCCGAGACACTGCGGCTCCTCGGCCAGGTGCGGACGGACTTCTCGAAGAAGCACACGTCCTCTTCCAACGGCTGGGGACGCCACGCGAACAGCGGATCCTCGAGTAGAGCCAGACTCATGAGGTCCGGGCGGAGAGGCCGACCAGCAGGTTGGTCAGGCCCTCGCGGAGCCCCGTCGTGAACATCTCGGCGGCCGGGGGTGCGCCCATCTCCTTCGACACCTGGGCGACCGTTCCCGACGGCGTCGCGTAGGGCCACAGGCCGGCGGTGACGACGAAGACCGCGCCGCCGAAGTGGCGCAGGGCGGCCGGACCCAGATGGGGCAGCGCCGCGCCCACCATCGTGGCGAGACGTTCGCTGTTGTCGCTGGCTCGGCGCTTGAAGTCGCGGGCGTAGGCGAGGGGCATGTTGCGTTCGAGGACCGAGGCCATCGCGGCGATCAGTTCGCACATGCCCGGGTCGGCGATCATCGCGTCGGCGATCTGGGTGGCGACGCGTTCTTCGCGGGCGTAGCCGGTGGTCACGTCGCCCGGGTCGAGGGTCAGCCGGTCGAGCCAGGCGCGCCAGGTCTCGTCGAGGATCTCCAGGTAGATCACTTCTCGGCTGCCGAAGTAGCGCAGGACGTTCGACTTGGCCAGGCCCGCCCTGGCGCTCAGTTCGTTGAGGCTGATCTCGGCCAGTGAGCGGTCGCGCAGCATCTCGCGGGCGGCGCCGAGGATCGCGGCCCGCCTCACCTCCACCTGTTCCGGCTTGCGCGCCCGCTGGAAATCCACGCGATCGACGATATATCAGACCACTGGTCGCTTGCTAATCGACCAGTGGTCTCTTATTGTGGCTGGCATGTACGCAGTCATCACCGGAGCCAACTCCGGAATCGGATACGGGCTGACCAGGCGTTTCGTCCAGGAGGGCGCCGAGGTCGTCATGGCCGTCAGGAATCCGGACAAGGGCCGTGCGGCGGCCGAGCGGATCAGGGGCGAGTTCCCCCGGGCGAACCTCCGGGTCGAGATCTTCGATCTGGCCGACCTCGCGTCGGTCGCGGCGCTGGCCGGGCGGCTTCTCGCCGAGGGGCGGCCGATCGACCGGCTGGTCAACAACGCCGGGATCATGACCCCGCCGGTCCGCGACGAGACCAGAGACGGGTTCGAGCTGCAGTTCGGGGCCAACTATCTAGGGCACTTCGCGCTGACCCTGCCCCTGCTGCCGCTACTGCGCGGCGGGCGGGTGACCACGCTGAGCAGCCTCACCAACCGGTGGGGGCGGCTCGACTTCGACGACCTGCAGAGCACCCGCCGCTACACGCCGCGCGCCGCGTACGGCGCCTCGAAGCTGGCGAACCTGATGTTCGCGCGGGAACTCGACCGGCGCTCCCGCCTCAACGGGTGGAACGTGCTGAGCAACGCCGCCCACCCGGGCGGGACGAAGACCAATCTCCAGTTCACCGGGCCCACCCACGGGGCCTCGGGAACGCGCGCCCGGCTGGTGAGACGGTTCAACGCGATCGCCTACCGCATTCCGGGCATGTGGCAGGAGATCGAGGGCGGGATCCTGCCGACGTGGTTCGCCGCGATGAGCCCCGAGGCGGTCGGCGGTGGTTACTACGGGCCCGGCGGGTTCGGCGAACTGACCGGCCCGGCGAAAGCGGCGCGCGTACCGAAAAGAGCGTTGAACGGCGACGACGCCGAACGCCTCTGGCTCGTCTCGGAAAGGCTGACCGGCGTTTTCGTATAACGCGGTGAAGGGCCCGGCCATTTTCCCCGGCCGGACCCCGCACCTTATTCGAGTCTTTACCGCCAGGCGGTGAAGTGCCACTTGTTCGGCGTGGAATACGTGCAGCTCGAGACCGACCAGCCGGCCGCCTTCACGGCGGATCGCCAGTAATTGCAGTTGCCCGAGTCGGGGTAGCCCCCGTAGAACTTGCTCTCGGCGTGTGCGGTGCCGGACATGGAGAAAACAGCTCCGGCGATGGCGAGACCGACGAACGCCCTTTTCAGAACTTTCATGGTGTTGCCTTTCTGTGGATCCGCGCGGGAAAGAGCCGCTACCCGTTGATCCTCAACCGGAGATCACCGGCGCGCAAGAGCGATTTCTCAGGTGGAACGGGCCACGGACCCGGAAATGAGAAACTGGCACAGAAAGGCAAAAGCCGCCGGGCTCATTCGAGTATTCAGAATTCAACGATCCGCGCCCCCTGGGAGACGGGGCGCGGATCGCTGGTTCGGGGCCCGCTTCTTCCCTATGCCCCGGTCTTTTCGTGCCTGCCCTTCCTGGCCTGGACGATCAGGAAGCGCATGCCGACCGCGACGAGCGCACAGGCCACCAGCCCGGAGGCGATGACCGGCACGGGCGTCTCCGGCCGTGGAGTCGTGGTGTCGTAGGCCACGTGGGTGACCGACGGGATCGCGACGGTCTTCTTCGGCTGCGGGGTCACCGGCACGGGGGCCGGTGCGGCCACGATCTTCTTGGCGGGGGCGGCCTTCTGCGGGGCGATGGGCGCCTCGTTCGGGGCGCAGGTGACGTCCTCGGAGCTGGACGGCTTGAAGGTGATCGCCGGCGGATCCGAGGGGTCGCTGCGCTGGTTGTAGGCGCCCTCCGAGAACGCGACCGGGGCGCCCTTCTTGCCCAGGCCCTCGCCCCACTTGGTGATCACGTAGTCGATGTCGATGTGACCGGCGCCGCCGTTGCCCTCCACGGTCAGGCTGCTGTCGTTCCAGGTGCCGCCGGTGAGGTCGGCGAAGGTCTGGCCGTCGAGGTCGAGCATGATGCCGCTGCCCGACGGGGAGCCCGGTCCCCGGTCGCCGACGAAGAAGGGCGCCTTCTTGCCGTCGTGCATGACATAGCCTTCGGTGCCCATGGGCCAGCTCGGACTGGCCGCCAGTCCTTTCTGCATGGGCTTGCCCGACGCGGGGGCGCCGGTGTCTCCGTTGCGGCCCGAACCGTCGTCCCAGAAATAGGAGGCGGTGGTCGAGCCTTCGTACACGGGATGGACGACCAGGTCCGGAACGCCGTACCCGGAGAAATCGGACGTGGTCCTGGTCACCCGCTGGACCGAGCCGTTGAGGGCCTCGATCGTGGTGACCTTGCCGTCGGCGACCTTCTCGACCACGCCGACCTGGCCGTGGTCCTTGAGGAAGGCGACCGCGCCCGGCTTGGGCTCGCTGGTCCAGGCGCTCTTGGACTTGAACCACTCGGCGTGGTCGGCCGAGGCGGCGAAGCTGCCGACCTGGTTCAGGATGCCGGCCGACTGACCGGCATATGAGACGAAGGTGTCGCACCAGGGGGCGGCGGCGAGGGAGGGGTCTTTGCCGTCGCTATACCAGGTGCCGTACTTGCTCTGCGTGCCCGCCTGCGCGCTGTAGCCCAGTTCCTGCCGGGCCGCGTCGAGCAGCGAGTCGGTGTTGGGGGAAATGGGGGGATCTCCTTTGGTCACGGCTGAGTAACCGGACATTAGGCCCCATTTACGACGAACCGTAAGAGAACCATACAAAACTTTGCTTTGGGTTTACTGATCGACATACGCGGCAGAAGGGGTCCAGCCTCAACGAAGGGACGCGCCATGACGCCGGTCGAGACCGCACGCAGGGCCGTGCAACACCCCCTGCTCGACAAGCTGGCGAAGGTCGGATTCGCCGCCAGGGGCGTGCTTTACGCCCTCATCGGACTGGTCGCGCTGCAGATCGCCTTCGGCGGCTCGGGCGGGGAGGAAGCCGACAAGTCAGGCGCGATCCACATGCTCGCCGAGCAGCCCTTCGGGTCGGTCGTGCTCTGGGTCATGGCCGTCGGCCTGACGGGCCTGACGATCTGGCAGATCGGCGAGGCGATCTGGGGCCGGACCAAGGTCCGCGAGCGGGTCGAGTCGGTCGCCCGCGCCGTCGTCTACGCGGCCCTGGTGTTCTCCATCGTCGCCCTCCTCGTGAAGGGCAAGGAGGCGGCCAGCACCGACTCGCAGTCGCAGGACGCCACCCGCGCGCTCCTCGAGATGCCCGGCGGCCAGTTCCTGGTCGGCCTGTTCGCACTGGGCCTGATGGCGCTGGGCGTCTACTGGATCCACGAGGGCTGGACCGAGAAGTTCATGCGCGACATGCACGTGACCGAGCCCAAGGCCCGGACCACCGTCGTGCGCCTCGGCAAGGCCGGCTACATCGCCCGCGGCGTCGTCGCCATCGCGGCCGGGGTGCTGGTCGGCCAGGCGGCCCTGACCTACGACCCGGACAAGGCGGCGGGCATCGACGACGCCCTCAAGTCGCTCTCGGACACCCCGATGGGCCCGTGGCTGCTCGGCGCGGTCGCGATCGGCCTCATCCTCTTCGCCGTCTACTGCTTCGCGGAGAGCCGCTGGCACCGCACCTGAGACGCACGCGAAAGAGGGGCCTCCCGACCGGCCGGCGGGAGGCCCCTCGCTGTGGGGTGGTCAGGCCTCGACCGGGGCCTCCTCCTTCACCGGGGCAGGTTCCGGAGAACGGCCCTTCCAGAGGCCGAAGCCGATCAGGACGATCGCGGCGAAGAGATAACCGAGGGCGATCTGACCGCCGACGTTCCAGCCGACCTTCTCCGCGTGGACCAGGCCGATGAACGAGAGCACGGCGCCGAACAGCGCGTAGCCCGCCGCCCAGAAGAAGTTGCGGTCGATGATGAACGCGACGACCGCGCCCAGCACCAGACCCGCCAGGATGGCGCCGCCACCCAGCAGCACGGTGCCGTGGTAGACCGTCCCGGCCGCGGCGATCTGGTCGGCGGTCACCGCCACGCCCGAGGCGGCGATGACGTTGTTCATCTGGGTGGCCGCCCACGAGGCGATGTTGGGGATGATCGCCATCACGACCGCGACCGCGTGGACGCGCGGCACCTCCTGGAACGCCTGGGCGCCGATCAGCAGGCCGATGTAGAGCAGGATCGGCACGATCGCGGGCGTCGGGAGCAGGGTCGCCAGCACGCTGAACAGGCCGAGGAAGCAGAACAGGGCGATGACGACGCCGCTGGCCATCGAGTAGGCCGTCCGGCCGCCGGCCGCCTTCCAGCCGGGGTGGCCGATGTAGACGGCGGGCGGGAACGGCGAACCCAGGGCCGAGCCGACCACGGCGCCCGCGCCGTCGGCGATCAGGACGGCGCGCAGGTTGTACTTGTCACCGGCGACGGCGGCCGACTCGACGTTGGCCATGCCCTCGGTGAAGTTGTAGATGCCCAGCGGGATGGCCGTCGCCAGCAGTGGCGCGACCTCACTCAGGCCGTTGATGAGAAGGTCGAGCTTCAGTGTCGGCAGGCCGATCGCGATGTCGCTGACGGCCGCGCCGACGGCGGCGGGCTCCATGTAGCCGCCGATCCAGCCGATGGCCGAGCCGACGAGCAGGGCCGCCAGGCCGATCGGGATGTTGCCCGGGAGCTTCAGGTCGGTGAAGAACCCGACCAGGATGATCACCAGGACCGGCAGCGCGATCCAGAGCGCCTCCCACATCTGCGCCGCCGGGCGCATCGAGATGAAGGCGATCGAGATGCCCGCCAGCGTGCCGAGCATGGCCGCCTGCGGGGTGTACTTGCGGATCACCGGGCCGATGAACGCGCCCAGCAGGACGATCAGGCCGATGATGAAGCACCAGGCCAGACCGGCCTGCCAGGCCGCGATCGGGTCGTTGGTGGCCAGGTACGTCGGCAACATGATCACGAACACGACGATGAACATGTGCGGGACCGACGGACCGTACGGCATCGCGCAGACGTCGAGGCGGTTCTCCTTCTTCGCCAGCCTGCGGGCCAGGTAGGTGTAGTAGACGTTGCCGATCAGCAGCTGGATGCCGAGGGCCGGGAGGATCACGCCGTACACGTCGCCGCCGGAGATGTGCACCACGCCGACGCACAGCGCCGTGAGGGTCAGCACGTTCACCAGGACGTTGAACCCGAGGCCGAAGAAGGCGTTGGTGTCGCCCGGCACCCATCGTGGGATCTTCACTGCGGGGGTGGTCATCTCACATCACCTCGATGAGCTTGTCGGAGGGCGCGACCCAGCCGAAGATGCCGCCCTGGGCGGCGATCATGGCGAGTCCCGCTTCCTGGAACTCGTCGAAGTACGACCCGACGCAGTCGGACACGACGAGGCACTCGAAGCCCCGGTCGTTGGCCTCCCGCACGGTCGTGTGCACGCAGACCTCGGTCGTGACACCGGTCACGATCAGCGAGGTGACGCCCTTCTCGGCCAGCAGTTCACCGAGGTTGGTGGCGTAGAACGAGCCTTTGCCGGGTTTGTCGATGACCGGCTCGCCTTCCAGGGGTTTGAGGTCGTCGACGATGTCGTGACCGTACTCACCTCTGATCAGGATCCGGCCCTTCGGGCCGGGATCCCCGATGCGCATCGACGGCGCGCCGCGATTGAGCTTCGCGGGCGGGCAGTCGGACAGATCGGGTACGTGGCCCTCCCGCGTGTGGATGACCATCAGCCCGGCCGCGCGGGCGGCGCCGAGCAGTCTGGCCAGCGGGGGCACGACCTTCTGCAACTTGCTGACGTCGTTCCCGAGGGTCTCGCCGAACCCGCCGGGCTCGACGAAATCGCGCTGCATGTCGATGACCAGCAGCGCGGCCGACTCTGTGGAGAACGTGAACGGATAGGGGGACGCGTCGACAGTGGGCACGACCGGCTCCTCTGAATACTGCTTCCAGGGCCGGTACGTCCCCCGACGCCGGACCGGCCGGGCGGTCCATGTCGTCGATTGTCGACAGAATTTGTATCCGCTGCCGCCGCGTCCCGTTAACGGCGGGTTACCCGATGTACGTCCGTGCGCCGTGGGAGGCGAGCGCGGCCAGCACGGTCGGGGCGTCCTGGCTGACGACGGCGTCGAAGAGCTTGCGGTGCCGGCGCACCCCGTCGCCCGGATCGCCGACGTGCTCGACCTCGCGCCGCAGGTTGGCGGCCATGTAGAGCTGGAGCTTGCGGATCACGGGCCGGTAGGCGAGCAGCAGCTGGCGCTGGCCGGCCAGGCCGACCATGGCGATGTGGAACCGGCAGTGGGCGTCGTTCTCCTCGCGGAGGTCGCCCTTCTTGGCGGCGACGTCCATCGCCTTCAACGCGTCTTCCAGCTCGCCGACGTGGGCACCGGCCTCCAGCGGCATCGAGAGCGAGACGGCATATTGCTCCAGGACGTCGCGCAGCCCGAACAGCTCGTCGACGTCGCGCTCGGACAGTTGCGCCACCCGCACCCCGCGCCTGGGCAGGTGCTCCACGAGCCCCTGTTCGTCGAGCAGCCGCAGGGCCTCGCGCAACGGCGCCCTGCTGATGCCGAACCTCCGCGTGAGGGCCTCCTCGATCAGGCGCTCCCCCGGCTGGAGCGCGCCGCTCAGGATGTCCTCGCGGAGCTGGTTCATCGACAGCTCGACGAGACTGGCCGATTCGAGCACGCCCACCTCCTCTGACCCCCCAACTCTGGCAGATCAATCACGCACACCTTCCCACGGGCACGAAAAAGCACTTCTGTACCATTAGAGGTACCTTTGGGGGAGGTAAAGCGTGATAACACGAGTTATTACCATTATGGGGCTTTTGTCATCTCCAGCGTCGGCTCCTGCCTCGACGCCCGTGCCGCCGGAACCGACGTCCGTGACCACGCCGGTTCCGACCAGCACTCCCATGCCCGTACCCGAACCCGCCGCCGAGCCGCTCAAACTGCTGACGTTCAACGTCTGCGGCGGTCTCTGCGAGACCGACTTCTCACTCGGCACGTGGACGTCGATCCTGCAACGCCAGATCAACCGCGCCGACGCCGTCTTCCTCCAGGAACTCTGCGGCAAACAGTACGACGCGCTCCGCGCCCGCCTCTCCGAATACCATTCCGACTACGTGGTCACGGTCCGCGACAACAAATCGTGCGCCAGAAACTGGGGCGACCACCGTTTCGGCATCGCCATTTTCGTCAAGGGCCCCACCACCGCCCGCGCCGTCTGGCCGCTGCCGAACCCGCACCGCGACGAACAGCGCGCGCTCCTCTGCGTGGACGCGATCCTCGCCGCCCGCTCGACCCGGTTGTGCACGACCCACGTCGACTACAAGGGCCACAACCGCGAGATGCACGTCAACTACATCGACACGATCATCCGGGGATGGACGGGCCCGCTCGTCATCGGCGGCGACCTCAACCTGAGCCCCGGCACGGCCCCGATCCGCAACCTCTACCGCCGCTTCCACGAGATCGACCCGATCGCCCGGGTGACCTTCCCCGAACAGGACCTGAAGATCGACTACATCCTGCTGAGCAGCCACTTCACCAACCGGACCGCGAGCGGCGGCGGCTGGCTGCCCTGGCTGTCCGACCACCGCATCCTGCGCGGCTCGGCGACGCCCCAGCCGTTTGATCCCGCAGCAACCGGCCGATAACTCTCCGTAATCACCATCGCCGCGACGGAGGGCACGTCATGAACGAGCACCCGCATCACGACCACGAGGACACCGACCACGAGCACGAGCTCGACTGCGCCGCCGAGGCCGCCTGCGGTCCCGGGCACTGTCACGACCACTCGGCTCACTAGCAGGAAAAACGCGTCCGGGCGGCCCAGGGCGCTTAGGGCCGCCCGGACGCGGGCTTCGTCAGGCCGGGCGGGCGCTCTTGGGGCGCATGTCCGTCCAGACCTCCTCGATGTGGGCGAGGCACTCCTCCTTGGTGCCCTCGAACCCGTCGGGGTGCCAGCCGTCGGGGATCTCCCGGCCCGTGGGCCAGAGGGAGTACTGCTCCTCGTCGTTGCGGACGACCAGGTGGGTCACGGCTCGCTCCTTGCGGTGATCAGGGTGTGCGTGGGTGAACGGGTCAGGTCGGTCGTGGTGACGTCGGCGGCTCCGGCCTCGCGGAGCCAGCCGGTGAGTTCTTCGGTGGTGTAGAGGCGGCCGCCCTGGGTGAGCCACAGGTTGAGGGCGAAGCCCTCGGTGAAGGCCTGGTCGGTGACGCCGCCGCGCGGGGTCGTGGTGGTCTCCAGGATGTGGACGTCGGCTCCCGACGCCACCGCCTCGTGAATGAGGCCCCTCGCCCGCGCTCGCGAGAAGCCGTGGACCACGTTGAACAGCAGCACGTGGTCGTAGCCCTCCAGCACCAGCGGTTCGGCGAGGTCGGCCTCCACCAGCGGCAGCGTGCACGGGGTGCCGGGCAGGTCGACGACGACCGCTTCCAAACCGGGGGTCCGGTCGAGGAAGGCCTGGGCGAACACGCCCCGGCCGCCGCCGACGTCGGCCAGGCGGCCGGGGGCCATCGGGATCAGGTCGACGACCTCTTCGGCCAGCCAGCCCGCCAAGCCTGACTGGAGCTGGTGGAAGACCGCCAGATCCGCGGGGCGCGACGACAGCCAGCGGTAGAAGTCGGCGCGGGGGCGGCCCGTCGCCAGGCCGTCGTACAGGTCGCGCCAGAACTCGCCGATGATGGCCGACCAGAGGCGCAGCGGGGTCGCGTAGCCCGAGGTCGTCCACATCTGAGAGGCGGTGAAGCCCTCGTCGTGGCGGTCGAGGTAGCCCGTCGTCGTGAGCAGGTCGAGCAGGAGGGTCAGGCCCTCCTCGTCGGCGCCGGTGGCCTTCGCGATCTCGGCCGCCGTGCCGGGGAGCGCGTCGAAGACGCCCAGCCGGACGGCCGCGTCGGCGGCGTGCAGGGTCATCCCGCCGATCACGTCCCACACGGGTTCACGCGGTGGCGACGGCATCGGGCACCTCCTCGGTCTTCTTGGGAGCGGGTTCGCGCAGGAACAGCACCCGGATCGCGACCACCGCCAGCAGCACGGCGTCGCACAGGATGACGAACGCGATCCCCCGGCCCTCCCCGGTGCCGATGAACGAGCCGACATTCCCGGCGAGCGCGCCGCCGGGCGACAGCCACGGCCCGGCGACGTGCTCGGCCAGCGGCCCGGCCAGCAGGTAGGCGAACGGCGAGGCGATGCCGCCGATCGAGTGCACGGTGCCGAGCACCCGGCCGAGGCTGTCGGGTTCGATGCCCGACTGGAGCACCGCGTTCCCCGAGCCCTGCACGACCGGCAGCGTGAACAGGAACGCCGCCGCCGCGAAGGCCACCACCCACGGGTCGGGACGGACCGTGTGCAGCACCAGGAACAGCGACCCGAGCAGCATGAACACGCCCATGCCCCTGATCCGCTTCTTCGGCCCGCCCCACACGCCCATCACCAGGCCGCCGAGGAAGACCCCAGAACCGCCCGCGAACATCAGCGCGCCCAGCACGGCCGGAGACCCGAACGACAGGATGAGCGGCTGCACCAGCACCCCGGCCACGGCGAAGCAGAAGTTGTACGCCGTGAACGTCAGCGTCAGCGACATCAGGTCGCGCCGCCTGCGCAGGTAGTGCCAGCCGTACGACAGGTCGGACAGCGGCGCCTTGGCCGAACCTGCACCCGGCGCCTTCACCACCGACACGGGCAGCTTCACGATCAGCAGCGTCGTCACCGCCACCGCGAACGTGGCCAGGTCGAGCACCAGCACCCCGGCCATGCCGATCGCGCCGAGCAGCGCGCCGGCCGCCAGCGGGGCGGCGATCTGGGTGGCCACGGTGATCTGCATGAGGCCGTTGGCGCGGGCGAGGTGGCGTTCGGGGATGAGCAGCGGGGTCATCGCCTGGTAGGTCGTCATGTGCAGCGTGCCGCAGATGGCGCCGACCAGCGAGCCGAGGCAGATGTGCCAGACCTGCAGCGCGTCGTTGTAGAGCAGCAGCGCCTGCACGCCCGTCGACATCGCGACCACGCAGTCGCTGATGATGAGCACCCGCCGCCGGTCGAACCGGTCGACGATCACCCCCGCGAACGGGCCGACCAGGATGGCGGGCAGCAGGCCCGACAGCATGACCAGCGCGAACAGGGTGGTCGACTCGGTGTTCTGGTAGACCCAGACGCCGAGCACGAAGCCCGTCAGGCTCGATCCGACGCCGGAGACCAGCGACGACAGCCAGACGATGCCGAATCTCACGAGGTCAGGCACATCGCCTCCACGTAACGCCGGATCAGCGCCCGGTCGGCGGGCGGGCAGGTGATCCCGGCGGCGGCCAGCAGCCCCCGGGTGCGCGAACAGTCGAACCACGGCCGGGGGAACGACGGCCGCTCCTCGGGCAGGTCGGTGACGAACGCCGCCAGCGGCAGGTCGGGCAGCCCGGCGTGGACGGCCTCCCGCCACTCCGTCCAGCCGACCAGCCTGACCCCGAGGGCGTCGGCGAGCTGCGCATAGCTGATCGTCGCCTCGTTGAAGTAGTGGTGGTCGGCCCCGGCGCCGGTCAGGACGTGGTGGACGATCGCGTCGGCGACGTGGTCGACCGGCGAGACGTCCTCGTCGTAGGGCAGGTCGGGGGCCATGCCGAGCCGGATCATGGTGGCCAGCAGGCGGCTGAAGTAGTCGCCGTCGTTGCCCCATCCGGTGCGGCTGTCGCCGCCGATCCTGGCCGGGCGGTGGATCGAGACGGGGATGCCACGATCGCGCGCCTGCGCGGCGAGCCGGTCGGCGACCCACTTGGTCTGGTTGTAGCCGCCGCCCAGCCCGGCCGGGTCTTCGGGCACGTCGGCCTCGGTGATCCGGCGGCTCTGGTAGGCCTTGCCGAGGTGGACCCCGAGCGTCGACACGTGGTGGACGGGGATGCCGCCCCCCAGCGCCGAGAGCCGCAGGATCTCCAGCGTGCCGCCGACGTTCACGTCTTTCAGCCGGCTGTACGGCTCCGCGAAGTTGATCAGCCCTCCGTTGTGGCAGATCACGTCCACCTTCTCCGCCAGCGCGGCGAAGTCACCTTCGGAGAGCCCGAGGCGGGGTGACCCCAGGTCGCCGGGGATGCCGACGACCCGCACTTCGGGCAGCCCCTGCGCGGCGAACGCGGCCCGGACGCGGGCCTCGGCGGCGGCGGGGGTGTCGGCTCGTACCAGACAGAGCAGTTCGGAGACGTGGGCCAGGCGGGCGGCGAGATGGGCTCCGAGGAACCCGGTCGCGCCGGTCAGCAGGACCGTGGTCCCCGTGCGCTCGCGCGGAGAGGTGACCTGGATGTCCGAAGGCAGCAGCGCCTCGGCGAGCAGGTCGGGCTCCTCCGAGGTGGCGTGGGTTCCCTCGACGACGGCCGCGAGTTCGGCCAGGTCGGCCGTCTCGAAGAGGGCGCGCAGCGGGAGCGCGACCCCGAGCCGGTCTTTCAGCGCGGCCAGCACCCGGGCGGCGAGCAGGGAGTGCCCGCCGAGCTCGAAGAAGTTGTCCCGCCGCCCGACGCGCCGGTCCCCCGCGACGATCGCCGACCAGACCTCGGCGACGGCCTCCTCGGCGGGCGTCCGCGGCGCCTCGTAGGGGGTGGACACGGTGACCTCGGGGAGCGCCGCCGTGTCGACCTTGCCGTGGCTGGTCCTGGGGACCGTCTCCAGCGGGACGAACACGTCGGGGACCAGGTAGTCGGGCAGGCGTTCCCGCAGGTAGGACCGTAGATCCGGCTCCCCGGCGACGAAGGCGACCAGCCGGTCGCCCACCGAGGTCACATGGGCGTCCCGCACCGAGGGATGCGCGGTCAGCGCGGCCTCGACCTCGCCCGGTTCGATGCGGTGGCCCCTGACCTTGAGCTGGCGGTCCTTGCGCCCGGCGAACTCGAAGCTCCCGTCGAGCCGCCGCCGGACCAGGTCACCGGTCCGGTACATGCGCGCACCCGGAACCCCGGAGAACGGATCGGGCACGAACCGCTCGGCGGTCATCCCCGGCTGGCCCAGGTAACCCCAGGCCAGGCAGTCGCCCGCCAGGTGGAGTTCGCCGTAGACGTTGTCGGGGGCGAGCCCGCCGTGGCTGTCGACGACGTGGGCCCGCACGTGCGGCAGCTCGGCGCCGATCGGCAGGTGCAGCAGGCCGGTGGGTTCCGAGGCCGTGTACGTGGTCGCGCACACCGTCGCCTCGGTCGGCCCGTAGTGGTTGACCAGCGGCGTCCCGGTCGCGGCCAGCCACGTGGCGACGGCGGAACCGGGCACCGACTCGCCGCCGACCATCATCAGCCGGACCGGCCAGTCGACCTCGCGCCCGGCCAGCTCGTCGGCCCAGCGGCGCCAGAGCGACGCCGCCGTGTCGACCGCCGTGATGCCGTGGCGGTCGACGACAGCCAGGAGTTCGGCCGCGTCGAGACGGGCCGGTTCGGGGTGCAGGACCAGCGCGCCGCCCGTGCTGAGCACCGGGAACAGGTCGCCCACCGAGGCGTCGAAGGTCAGCGGCGGGATCATCAGCACCCGGTCGGCGGCGGTGAACCCGTGGACGTCGGCGAACGCCCGGGTGAACCGCCGCAGCGACTCGTGCCCGACGGCGACGCCCTTGGGCGTGCCGGTCGAACCCGAGGTGAAGATGACGTAGGCCAGCTCGCTCGGTTCCACCGGCGAGTGGTCCCTTTCCGCGAACCCCTCTGGACCGACGACGCCGACGGCGTTGGCCGCGTCGAGCAACCGCTCCACGCGTTCGTCGGGATGCGACGGGTCGAGCGGGAGGTAGGCGCCACCCGCCCGGAGGATCCCCACGATGGCCGCGATGGCGTCGGGGCCGGCAGGGAGTCGTACACCGATGACACTGCCTTGGGTCAGCCCGGCCAGACCGAGGGCGTCGGCCCGCCGGAGCAGCTCGCGGTAGGTGACCGTCTCGGTGTCGGTGATCACCGCAGGTTGGTCGGAGGGCCGGATCTCCCATTTCTCCGTGGAAGGCGGCGAGACGGCCTGCCGGTGTACCTGGAGGGGCACGTCCCACATGCCCTGGTCGGCGTTCTCCACGGTCGCGCGCAGGACCGCGACCATGTGGTGGCCGATCGCGTCGATCGACGCCGCGTCGAACAGGTCGGTCGCGTAGTCGAGGTGGACGCCGTTGCCCTCCACCACCACCGTCAGGTCGAACCGGGCCGGGGGCGCGGACAGATCGTGGGCGGCGGCGGTCAGGCCGGGGGCGACCTCGATGGCGCCGCCGGGCTCCCCGGTCACCAGCATGACCTGGAAGATCGGGTTGTGGCTGAGGTCGCGCCGCCCGCCGGTCAGCTCGACGACCGAGTCGAACGGCAGGGTGCGGTGGTCGAGCGCGGTCATGGTCGTCTCGCGGGCCAGCCTGACCACCTGACGCAGCGCCGGGTTGCCGGTCAGGCGGGTCCGCAGCGCGACGGTGTTGACGAACATCCCGGCCGTGCGTTCCAGCTCGGGCAGTTCGCGGTCGCTGACCGGGGTGCCGATGACGACGTCGTCGGTGTCGGCGAGCCGGGCCAGCACCACGTTGAGCGCGGCCAGCACCACCATGAAGACGGTGGTCCGGTTGACCTGCGCCCAGGTCCGCAGCTCGGCCGCGAACCCCTCGGGGTAGATGACCGACCGCCGCACGCCGTCGAAGGTCGGCCGGGCCGGGCGCGGCCGGTCGAGCGGCAGGTCGAGCAGGCCGCTGGTGCCGTCGAGCCGTTCGGCCCAGAAGGCGCGGTCGGCCGCGTCGGTGTCGCGGGTCGCCAGCCACGCCGCGTAGTCGGGATACTGCGCCTGTACGGGGGCCAGGAAGTCCCCCCGGTAGATCGCGTACAGCTCGTCGAACAGGATCCCGGTCGTCTCGCCGTCGCAGATGATGTGGTGCAGGCACATCGCGAGGACGTGCCCGTCGTCGTGCGGGATCAGCAGCACCCGCAGCAGTGGCGCGTGGGCGAGGTCGAAGCCGTACGACAGGAACTCGGCGATGGTCCCCTCGGTGGCGAACGGCACCTCGACGCTCTCGGCGACGTGCTGGAAGGGCACGCCGTCGCGCACCACGATCGAGGTGCGCAGCGCCTCGTGCCGGGCCACCAGCGCGTCGATCGAGCGCCCCATCCTCGGCACGTCGAGGTCGCCGGTCAGCTTGTGGGCGGCCCAGCACAGGTAGCGGTCGCCGTCGAGTCCGGCCTGGTCGAGGAACCACAGCCGTTCCTGCGCCGGGGCGAGTGGCGCGTCCACGCCGGGGGCGCGGCGCGGGATCCCGGCCCGCTGGGCCGCGACCCGCGCCATCCGTTCCGACAACCGGCTCACGAGGACACCACGTCCCGCAGATGGGCCGGAACGTGGTCGCCGAAGATCGCCCGGTAGGCCGACACGTGCTCCTCGCGCGAGGTCAGGAACGGCAGGTCGGTGGTGACCATGTGCCGTACGACCAGCATCGGGACCGGCGCGTCGAGGGGGCGCAGCAGCGGGTTCCAGAGGCCGCCCTTTTCGGGAGGGCCGTCGTGGAACTCGCCGACCATGACGCCGGAGGTGACGTGCCGGTCCTTGAGGATCTCCTGGGCGGCGTCGATCAGGTCGAGCCGCCGGCAGGCGTCGGGGAACAGCACCAGCACGGCGGTGTGCATCGAGTCGGCGATCGAGCGGGGCGCGAGTTCGCCGAACCACTGCCGGTAGGGCTCGACGGCGGCCACGACCTCCTCGACGGTCTCGGGCCGTCCGGGGCGGACGGCGAGCAGGAACTTCCCACGGTCGATCGAACCCTGGGCGTACGGGCAGACCGGGCCGCGGCGGCCGAGTTCGGGGTGCGGGCGGGTCAGGTAGTCGCGGGCCCAGGAGGTCACCACGCGGAGCTTGCGGATGTACATGGCGCCGAGCGGGTGGAGCGGGCGGTCGCCTTCGACGTCCTTGACGGTGAAGAGGCGTAACGTCGGGTCGGCCGGGTGGGTGATCACTTCTGGTGCCTCCTGTCGCGGCGCCGGAGGAGTGCGACCGCCAGCCCCACGGCCACCGTCAACCCTCCCGCGCGGACGATCCGGTCCTGCTTTCGCGCACGCCGCAGCGCCTCGCCGTACGGCATGGTGGTGTGGCTGACCATCGTGTAGAGCGGTCGCCACATGTCGGGCAGCAGCCGGCTGAGCACGGTGTCCACCTGCTTGCGGGCCAGGTGGAGCGGGGAGCGCAGCCGGTCGCGGAGTTCCAGGAAGTTGTCGGCCGACAGGTCGGCCAGCACGTCGGTGTGCGGTTTCCTGCGCCGCTGGTAGGCGGCGAAGGCCGCCTCCGGGTTGGTCAGATTGGCCTGGACGCTCTCGGCGAGGACGACGCAGTCCTCGAACGCCGAGTTCATGCCCTGCCCGTAGAAGGGGTAGACGGCGTGACAGGCGTCGCCGATCAGCACCACCCGCCCGTTCTCGTGCCACTGGGAGGTGCGCACGGTCACCAGGTGCCCGATCGGGCTGCGGGCCAGCTGTCCTTCGAGATCGGGCAGGTCTGCGGCGGGGAGCACCCTCCGCACGAACGCCGCCAGGTCGGTCCGCTTCAGGTCGGCGTGGTCCATGAACAGCGTGCAGGTCAGCGACCCGTCGACGTTCGGGTGGGCGACCATCAGGCCCTCTTCGCCGGGCCAGACGTGCAGCGCCTCCAGCCGTTCGGTCGACGGCAGGTTCAGCTCCTTGTAGCCCCACGGCAGGAACTCCTGCCGGAAGTCGGCCGGACGTCCGCGCAGGAGTTCGGCACGGACCGCCGAGAACGCTCCATCGGCGCCGACGATCACGTCGGGCCAGACGGTCTCGCCACCGGCCTGGAACGACGGGGCGTCCCGGTCGATGGCGGTCACCGGGGTGTCGAAGAAGAACCTGACCCCTTCGAGCTTCTCGGCGTGCTCCACGAGGGTCCGGCTGAGGGCGTCCCGCCGGATCGAGTAGAGGATCTGTTCGGGGTCGCGCCCGTACGCGTGGAAGAACGGGCGCCCCTCCTTCGGGTGCACGTATCGGCCGCGCATCGGCACGGTGTGGGCCCGGACCGAATCCCACAACCCGGCGCCGCGCAGGGCGCCGATCCCCCGGGCCGACAGGCCCAGGTTGATCGACCGCCCCTCGTCGGGTGGCGCCACCCGGGGGTCGGCCCGTCGTTCGTAGACGTCGACGCGGTGGCCTTGCCCGGCCAGGTACACGGCCAGCAGCGAACCTGCCAGCCCCGCACCGACCACCGCGAAATGGATGTTCAGGTCGTCGCGCATGCGCGCTCGGCCTCCTCCAGGATCTCGTCGACCGCGGCCGCGAACTCGGCGACCGTACGGCTGGCGAACAGGGTGCGCACCGGGACGACCAGGTCGACGGCCCGGCGGATGCGCGCCACCACGCGGGTGGCGAGCAGCGAGTGCCCCCCGAGGGCGAAGAAGTCGTCGGTGACCCCCACACGGGGGATGCCGAGCACTTCGCCGAATATCTGGGCGACCAGCTCCTCGGCGTCGGTCCGGGGGGCGACGTACGCCTCTCCGGCCACGTCGGGAGCGGGCAGCGCCGCGCGGTCGAGCTTGCCGTTCCGGGTCAGCGGCAGCTCGGGCAGCGGCACGATGTGGCCCGGCACCAGGTGCTCAGGCAGGGTGCGCCGCAGGTGGGCGCGTAGATCGTCTTCGCGGGGGCCGCCCGTCACATAGGCGACGAGAGTGTCGTTCAGGGCGACCACGGCGGCGCTCTTGACGGCGGGGAAGGCGGTGAGGGCGGCTTCCACTTCGCCGGGCTCGGTTCGTACACCACGGATCTTGACCTGGTCGTCGAGGCGGCCGAGGAACTCCAGCTCGCCGTCGGGCCTGACGCGGGCCCGGTCGCCGGTGAGATACCGGCGCGAACCGGGCGGGCCGTGCGGGTCGGGGACGAAGCGCTGGGCGGATAATCGCGGCCGGTCGAGGTAGCCGCGCGCGATTCCGGCGCCGCCGATGGCGATCTCGCCCGGGATGCCCGGTGGGACCTCACGTTGCCGGGTGTCGAGGATCCTGACCGTGGTGCCCGCGATCGGGCGGCCGATCGAGGGCTTTCCGGCGCCGAGGTCGCCCGCCGTGGCGATCACGGTGGCCTCGGTCGGGCCGTAGGTGTTGACGAGCCGGACTCGATCACCGAAACGGGAACGCCAACGCTCGACCGCCGAGGCGGCGACGGGGTCGCCGCCGAGAATGACGAGCCGAAGATTCGGCGGCCATGCGATCTCGTCGATCTCCTCAACGAGGGCATGCCAAAAGGAGGTCGGCAAATCGAGCAACGTTACTCGAGCCCCTTCGGAAGTGGTCAGGAAATCCGGCAGGGTGCGCCCGCCATTGGGCAGCATCACGACCGTAGCCCCCGCTTCCAAAGATGGGAAGATCTCTTCCACGTGGGCGTCGAATCCGAGCTCCGCGAACTGGACCACACGGTCACCGGGGTGCAGGTCATAGGCCTTTCGCATCCAGGAAACGCGTTCCGATACGCTTTTGCGATCGATCACGACACCTTTTGGCAGACCACTTGACCCCGATGTGTAAAGCACATAGGCGGGTAAGGAATTGTCGGAGATTTCTGTCAGAAAGGCCCCGCTCAAATCCGCGGGCCGCACCGCGGCGATTCCCTGTACGAACGCGGCGTCGGCCACCAGAATATTCGTCTTGCCGTCCCGCAGAAGCGCGGAAATACGCGCGGCGGGAAGCCCGGGATCAACGGGCAGATAGGCGGCCCCGGCCCGCCAGACGGCCCGCAGAACGGGGACGAGATCGAGGGTCCGCTTCAGACAGACCCCGACGACGTCCCCAGGCCGCACCCCACGCGCGACCAGCCCGGAGGCCATCCGTCTGACACGTTCCTCCAGCTCACGATAGGTCAGCTCGACCCCATCGCAGGAGACGGCGGGCGAACCGGGGTCGATTCGAGAAGGCGAGTCACCGTGAGGCGCCGGGTCCGTGCCGGGTTCGGCATGGCGTGGCAGGTCGATCTCATCGGTGCCGTGCGTCTGTCCGTCGAGGGCGCAGAACAGGTTCAGATCGCCGCATGGCCGGTCGGGGTGGCTGCTGATGTCCTCCAGTAGTGCTTGGAAGCGGGCCGCGAAGCGCTCCGCCGTCGAACCGTCGAAGCGGCCCGTGTCGTAGGTGAGGATGAGGGCGGTTTCGGTGGGGCCCTGGAAGACGTCCAGGGAGAGGTCGCATTTGGCGGAGGCCAGGCCCGAGTCGTGGATCTCGACGTCGAGGTCGCCGAGGCGGGGGCGTTCGGTGGTCGTGCGGGTGTACTGGAACATCGCCTGGAACGGGACCCCGCCGGGCACGTCCCCGTGCTCGAAGGCCCGGAGCACGGCGCCCCGGGCCCGGTGCAGCGCCTCGATGAACGGGGGGTCGTCGGCCAGGTCGGTGCGGAGCATGGCCAGGCCGGTGAAGTAGCCGACCAGGGGTTCGGTGTCCACGCGGTCGCGGCCAAGGGTCGGCACGGCGACGCAGACGTCGGGCTGGGCGGCGTGCCGCGAGAGAAAGACCTGGTAGGCGGCGAGCAGCACCATGAACAGGGTGCCGCGTTCCCGCCGCGCGAGCGCCTCCAGCCCGCCGACCAGCTCCGGCGGCAGGGCGGCGAAGATCTGGCCTCCATGCCGGGTCGCGCGGGGCCGGTCGCCGGGGAGGTCGAGCACCGGCAGGTCCCGCAGCTCCTCGGCCCAGTATCCGGAATCGGGGCGTTCCGCCCGCGCCACGTGGTCGCCGAAGGTGATCGGCAGCGGTGGGAGCGTTCCCCCTAGGTAGAGGGTGTCGAGTTCGCGCAGCAGCACGTCGACCGACCAGCCGTCGGCGGCGATGTGGTGGACGACCAGGCACAGGACGTGGTCGTCCGGTGCCGTCTCGATCAGGGTGAACCGGGCGACCGGCCCGGCGGCCAGGTCGAACGGCCGGTTGGCGCGTTCGGCCACGGCCGCCATCGGGTCGGCGCCGTGGACCTTCTCCAGGCCCGGCCCGGCTGAGGTGACCAGCCGGGACGGCGTCCCGTCGTCGTCTTCGACGTACCGCCCGCGGAGCACGTCGTGCCGCGCGACGATCACGCCGAGCGCCGCCTCCAGCGCCGCGACGTCGAGGTGGCCCCTGATCCGCAGGGCCACCGGCATGTTGTACGACGCGTCGGCCGGGTCGAGACGCTGCAGGAACCAGAGTCGTCGCTGCCCGGCCGACAGCGCATTCACAGCCCGGCCCGGCGCTCGGCGACGTCGGCGGCGATCCCGGCCACGGTCGGCACATCGAAGAACACGTAGAACGGCACGTCGACCCCGAGCCGATCATGGATGCGCGCGGCGATCCTGGCGATCGTCAGCGAGTGCCCGCCGAGCTCGAACAGGCTCTCGTCGTCGCCGATCTCGTCGAGCCCGAGAACCTCCTCCCAGATCTCCCGCACCACCTCGACCGTCTCGTCGGTGACGGTGCCGGCCTCCTCCGGCAGGAACACCGGCGCCGGCAGCGCCCCCCGATCGAGCTTCCCGTTCGGGGTGAGGGGCATCCGCTCCAGCGCCACGAACGCACTGGGCACCATGTAGGCGGGCAGCACCCGCGCCGCCTCCCGCCGCAGGTCACCGACCGCGCCGACCGTGTAGGCGACGAGCTCCTGGTCGTGGACGACCACCGCCGCCTCCTGGGCGAACCCGAGCAGCACCGCCTCGATCTCCCCCAGCTCGATGCGGTGCCCCCGGACCTTGACCTGGTTGTCGCTCCGCCCGAGGAACTCCAGCCCGCCGTCCCTGACCCTGACCCGGTCCCCGGTCCGGTACATCCGCGCCCCGCCGGGGCCGTACGGACACGGCAGGAACCGCTCGGCCGTCAACCCCGGCCGCCCGAGATACCCCCGGGCCAGCCCGGCCCCGGTGATGTACAGCTCCCCCGGCACCCCGGTCGGCACCGGCCGCAGGTCGTCGTCGAGCACCAGCAGCCCGGTGGCGGCCAGCGGCCCGCCGATCGAGATCCGCGCGGGGTCGGGCGGCACCTCGGCGATGGTCGACCAGATCGTCGTCTCGGTGGGCCCGTAGACGTTGAACAACCGCGCGACCCTCGGTCGCAACCTGGCGGCCAGCGGAAGGGGCAGCGCCTCCCCGCCGACCAGCGCGGTGACCGGCGCCTCGAACCCGGCGTCGACCAGCAACCGCCAGGTCGACGGCGTGGCCTGAACATGGGTCACCCCATGAGCCGAGATGAGCGCCCGAAGCGCGTCCCCGTCAGCGGCCTGCGCCTCGGTCGCGATGACCACCCGCCCCCCGGTCACCAGCGGCAACCAGAGCTCCAGCCCGGAGATGTCGAACGACAGCGACGTCACCGCCAGCCACGTCGCCGCCGGGCCGGACCGGGTCTCGTCCCGGATGGACAGCAGCAGATTCGTCAGCGCCGCATGGCCGACCTCCACCCCCTTGGGCCGCCCGGTCGACCCGGACGTGTAGATCACATAAGCCCGATCCCCGGGAGCCTCCGGTCTCGTCGTGGCCGAATCGACAGCGTCGAGTGAGACCCGGACCGGACCGGTGAGGTCGCTGGACGCGTCCGCGAGGAGGGCCGAGGCGCCTGAGTCGGAGAGGACGTAGGCGAGGCGTTCCGCCGGGTATGCCGGGTCGAGCGGGAGATACGAAGCCCCCGCCCGCCAGATCCCCAGCACGCCCGTGACCAGCCGCTCCGTGCGGGGAGCAGAGATGGCCACGAGGTCGCCGGGGCGTACACCCGACTGCTTGAGGCGTTCGGCCACGGCGTCGGCCTGGGCCATGAGTTCGCGGTAGGTCAGGCGGTGTTCGCCGATGACCGCGACCGCGTCCGGGGTGCGGGTGGCCTGGGCGGCGACCAGGTCGGGGACCGCCGCGGTGCCGGGGAAGGTGGTGGTGGACCAGATGCCGGGGGGCTCTTCGGTCACCGGCAGCGCATGCAGCGGCGTCGCCGGGTCGTCGGTGACGTGCCGCAGCACGTCGAGCAGGTGGGTGGCGATCCGGTCGGCGTCGGTGCGGGGCATCGACGCGGGCGGGAACTGGAGCATCACGCCGAGGCCGTCGGGGCCCTCGACCAGGTGGAACCGCAGGGCGTTGCGGGCGACGTGGTTGAAGACCACCCATTTCACTTCGGTACGCAGCCCCGTGAACTCGGGCGGCGCGATCCGGCGGCGGTAGGTGAGGGACACCGGCGCGAGCGCGATGCCCGGCTTCGTGCCGGGGGCGGCCCGGCCCAGCGGGACCTCGCGGACCCGGTAGAGCTCGCGCAGCCCGGCCCTGACCTCGTGGGCGAACGTGGTGAACGGGGTGTCGGGCCGTGGGTCGGAGCTGAAGGGCAGCTCGTTGACGTGGACGCCGATGCGCTCGCTCGCCCCGGCCGCACGGGTGCCGAGGTCGAGGGCGGTGACCGGGAGCGGGTTGCCGTACCGGAACAGGAGAGCGTGCACCGACGCCACGACCAGCTCGAACCGGGTGACCCCGAGCTGGGCGGCGGCCTTCTCCAGGATCGGGTCGGTCAGGAACAGCTCGACCGCCTCGCCCGGCTGCACCGCGTCCTCCGGCCGGTCGAGACCGGGCAGCACGACGTCGGGGAACTCGGTCGGGCGCCCCGACCAGTAGGCCCGCGCGGCCGGCAGCCCTTCGGCGACCCTCCGGGCCTCGGCGGCGAGGTCGAACGGTTCCGGTTTTTCCGTAGGAAGGGCCTGATCGTAGAGGCGGGCCAGGTCGGCGACGAACACGTCGGTCGACTGGCCGTCGAAGACCAGGTGGTGGGCGACCACCAGCAGCTCGTGCTCGGACGGGCCGAGCGGGAACAGCGCCATCCTGGTCAGCGGCCCCGTGGCCAGGTCGAACGGCCGGAGGATCACCTCTCTCTGGACGTCGGCTAATCGGTCGGGATCGGTCTCGATGATCTCGAAGGGCACCGGTGGCCCGTCGACCTGGTAGGGGGCGCCGGATTCCTCCCGGACCGCCGCCCGCAGGACCGGATGCAGGGTGACCACGCCCGCGCACGCGCGGCGCAGCGCGTCCACATCGAGCTCACCGGAGAACCGGATCGCGAAAGGCATGTGGTGGACGGCCCCCGCGCCGCCGAGACGTTCGTTGAACCAGATGCCGCTCTGCGGCACCGAAAGTGGTACTCGTGACATTACCTGCCCCAACGCTTCGCTTATTTCGTGAGTATGACCAGAAATTGCGTTCACTTGCTAGATACTTGTGAGGAATCGTTAGGTCTGATTTACTCCCCTTCCGACCGTCTGCTGTACGCGGAAGAGGTGGGCCCATGACCGCGACCCTCCCCCACTTACTTCGTGCGAGGGCCGTCGAACAACCGGACAGATCCGCCCTGATCAGCACGGACGGCAGAGAACTGACGTTCGGCGAGTGGGACGCGGCGGCCGACGCGGGGGCGTGCGCCCTCCTCGGCAAGGGCTTGCAACGGGGTGACCGGGTCGGGCTGCTCTTCCCTAACGATCGATGGGTCGATTTCGCCATCGCCTGCATGGCTGTTTTGCGGGCCGGTGGCGTGGCCGTGCCGCTGTCGGCCCGGCAGTCCGAGGCGACCCTGAAGGTCATGACCGACGACTGCGCGGCCCGCTGGGTGCTGACCGAGGTGCCTACGGGTTCCGGGGTCCCCGACGTGGAACTCCACCCCGACGACCCCGCCCAGATCCTCTACACCTCGGGCACGACCGGGCGGCCGAAGGGCGTCATGGCCACCCACGCCAACCTGGCCTGGGGCCACAGCGAGAAGCCGGCGTTCCGGGCGTTCGGCCATTCGCGCCACTTCCTGCACGCGTTCCCGATCGGCACCAACGCGGGCCAGATGATGCTGGTCAACACCCTGACGGCGGCCCCAACGGCGGTCGTGGCCCCGCAATTCGACGCGGCGGAGTTCTGCGGCCTGATCGAGAAGTTCCGCGCCGGGACGGTGTTCGTGGTCCCCGCGATGGCGACCGAACTCCTCGACTCGGGCGTGTGGCGCGACCACGACCTGTCGAGCGTCGTGCTGTTGAGCTCCTCGGCCGACGCCCTGCCCCCAAGGGTGGCGGCGGGCCTGCCGGAAGCCTTCCCGAAGGCGATGATCGTCAACTACTACACCTCGACCGAGGCGGTCCCGGCCCAGACGACGATGATCGTCGACCCCCGCCGCCCCGACTCGGTGGGCCGCGCCACCAACCAGAGCGACCTGATGATCGCCGACGAGGAAGGGGTTCCCGTTCCCGCGGGCGAGGTCGGCGAGGTCTGGCTCCGCGCCCCCGCCGCCCAGCGCACCTACTACGGCGACCCCGGCACGAGCGCCAGGACCTTCAAGAACGGCTGGACCAGGATGGGCGACCTAGGCCGCCTCGACGCCGCGGGCCACCTCTACCTGGTCGGACGCGAAAGCGACGTCATCAAGTCGGGCGGCCTGAAGATCTCATTGCCGCAGGTGGAAGCGGCCATCCGCGAACACCCGTCGGTCGCCGACGCCGCCGTGGTCGGCCTCCCCCACCCCACGATGGGCCAAATGATCGCCGCAGCCGTGGTCCGCAAAGCCGAAGTTGGCACTCACAGGCAAGCCGAAGGGCCCATCGACGCATCGGCCGAAGTTGGCACTGATGGGCAAGGCGAGGAACTCACCGCCGATCAGTTGCGCACCTTCTTGCATCAGCGGCTGGCGCGGAATGAAGTCCCCTCCCGCTTCGCATTCGTCGATGCGCTTCCCCGCAATGAGCTCGGCAAGGTCGTGAAAGCCGAGGTCAGGGCGCTGTTCAACGTCGCCAAGCCCGTTGGGCGGCCGCTGGAGAGCGCCGAGGAACAGACCCTTGCCCGGTTGTGGTCGGGAGTGCTCGGCGTCCCGGCCACCAGTGCCGACGATGATTTCTTCGCCCTCGGTGGGGATTCCCTGAGGGCCGCTCAGCTGGCCGCGCGGGTGGCCGAGAAGTTCGGCGTCGCCGTTGAGGGGACGTTCGCGTTCGATCAGCCCGTGCTGGCTCGACAGGCCGGCCAGATCCGCGACGCCGTGGCCACCGCCGCTGGCGACGACGGCGTGGTTCTGGAGGATGGCGCCCTCTCCGGAGTGCAGGCCCACTGGTGGCGGTGGATGCACGCCTCCGGAGAGCGGCGTCATATGCCGCCCGTCCACGTCGCGGTCAGGGTCCCCGGGGGGCTCGATCTCGGGGTGCTCGACAAGGCCGTCGCGGAACTGGTGAAGCGGCACGACAGTCTCAGGACCGTTTTCCGGGATCCCGGCGTGGGGCCGGTGCTGGAGACGATGGAGGTGCCGATCGGCGTACACAGGAGTGGTTCGCCGGAGGAGGCGGCCGAGCTGGCCGCCGACCGGGTGCGGGCGCCGTTCGACGTCGAGAACGGGCCGCTGCTGCGGGTCGAGGTGATCGAGCTGCCGGAAGGGTGTGTGCTGGTCGTCTCCGTCCATCATCTGGTGTTCGACGGCGGGTCGGCGACGGTGCTGCTGCGGGAGCTCGGGGTGCTCTACTCCGCCATCCGGCACGGCGCCTCCTCTCCGCTGCCTCCGGCGGTGCCCTACGGCGACGTGGTGGCGTGGGAGCGGCGGGAATGGGCGCGGCACCGCCCGTGGTGGGAGGCCTCTCTCACGGGCGCTCCGACGTCGCTGGAACGCCTGCCCGGACGGGCGCGTGACGTGCGGTTGTGCGCGGCGGACGCGCATCGTTTCGACGTCCCCGACGTGCTGGGCCTGGCCCGGTCCCGGGGGGCCACGGTGGCGATGGTGCTGGCGGCGGCGTGGGCGCTGACGCTCGGCGAGTGGGCGAAGGCGCCGGAGCTGGTGCTGGCCAATCCGGTCAGCGGGCGGGCGCGGCCGGGGTTCGAGAACGCGGTCGGGTGCCTGTTCCGGTGGAACCTGATCACGGTTCCGGGCGTGGGAGCGCTGCCCGACGTCATCGACCACGTCCGGACCGAGGTCCTCGCGGCCTCCGAGCGGCAGTTCCACGACTGGGGGCATCTGCACTCGCTCGTGCCGTTCCCTGCCTACTTCCGGTTCGAGAGCTGGGGGCACCCGCCGCACCTGCCGGGGGTGCCGTCGGAGGAGTTCGCCGTCCCGGCCGGGCCGATCATGGAGTGGACGCTGCCCGACGACGACCCCGACCTGCACCCGCCGGAGATCCTCATCAGCGAGGCGCACGACGGGACCCTGCGCGGCCAGCTCATCTACAACCGGCACGCCTACGAGGCCGCCGACATCGCCCAGCTGGCCGCCGACTTCGTGAACCGGCTCACCTAGCCATCAGGGTGGTCCAGCGCGCCTGGGCCACCGCCAGCATCACGCCGCCGAACACGAGCAGGTAGGCGGCGTTCAGCAGCAGCCCCGGCCCGACCTCGCCCAGCGCCAGGCCGCGCGACAGCTCGATCGCGTGGTAGAGCGGGAGCGCTTCCACCAGGACCCGCACCCAGTCGGTGTAGACGGTGACGGGGTAGAAGGTCGTCGCGAACAGGAACATGGGCAGCATCACGAGCTGGACGTACTGGAAACTGTGCCAGCCCCGGGCGTACGCGGCCGCGGCCAGCCCGGCCGCGCCGAACGCGAAGGCCGTCAGCAGCCCGGCCGGAACCGCGAGGATCACCCAGGGCGACCGGGCCAGCCCGAAGGCGGCGATCACCGCCAGGAAGCCCACCCCGGTGATCAACGCCCTGGTCGCCGCCCACAGGAGCTCTCCGGCGACCATGCCGCGCACGGTGATCGGGGTCACCAGCAGCGAGTGGTAGAAGCGGTCGAAGGCGAGCTTGCCGTACACGGTGTTGGTGGTCTCTTCGAGCGCGCTGTTCATCATCGCCGTCGCCAGCAGAGCGGGCGCGACAAAAGCCGCATACGGTACGTCGACTCCCGGCACACTCCCGACGAGCGCTCCCACGCCGACTCCGAGCGCGAGCAGGTAGAGGATCGGTTCGTACACGGAGAAGAGTGCCATCGTCCACGGGGTGCCGCCCTTGTGCACCCACACGTTGCGCAGCACCACGAGATGGGCGCCGCCGGCGGCCGGGAGCCTAGACATAGAGCACCTTCCGGAAGGTGACCCGCCCGATCAGCACCCCGGCGACCGCGAGAACGCCCAGGTAGGCGACGTGCAGCGTGGTCATGCCGAGGGTCGCCGTGCCGAGGGCCAACGAGCGGCACAGGTCGGCGCCGTGCCAGAGCGGGAGCGCGTACATCAGCGTTCGGAGTGCGGCGGGGAGCTGTTCGACGGAGAAGAACGTGCCCGAGAACAGGTACATCGGCATGACCGCGAACCGGAACACCGTGTTCAGGCGCGGGAAGTCGGTCACGGTCACCGCCCAGGCCGCGACGACCGTCGCCGGTGCGATCCCCGTGAGCGTGGCGGCCAGCAGGACCGCGAGAGCCGTACCGAAAGAGGAGAAGAGCCCGAAACCGGCCATCACCGCGACGAAGGCGAGCGCTCCCACGAACACCCGCAACGCGACGAACAGCAGATGCCCGGCCATCACCTCGCCCGGCGAGAGCGGCGTCGCGATCGCGGTCTGGTAGACCCGCTCCCGCCCGCGCGCCGTCGCCACCCCAAACCCGGCGTCGATGAACGCGTTCTGGAACGCCGCGGCGGCCAGCATCCCCGGCGCGAAGAACTGGAGATAGGGCACGCCTTCGACGTCGCCCCGCACCAGCGATCCGAGGCCCGCCCCGATGGCCAGCAGGAACAGCAGCGGATTGGCCACCGAGACGACGGCCGTGCCCTGCCAGGTGCGGCGATACCGGAACAGCCAGTAGGTCAGCGCCCGGAACATCGGCTCAACCCCCGTCGTGTACGAAGAGAGCCACATCCCGCGGCAGGCGACGATCGCCCGTTGATCGGCCCGCGCATCCGCCTGGCCATCAGTCGGTCAGCGATCGGCCGGTGAGGCGGAGGAAGACGTCCTCCAGCGTGGCCCGCCTGACCAGAGCGGTGATCGGGCGCAGGCCGACCTCTGTCACGTGGGCCAGGACGGCGTCGCCGTCGTCGGCGTAGCAGAGGAGGCGGTCGGGGAGGACCTCCACGTCGCCGCCGAGTTTCTCGGCCGCCTGGTGCTGTTCGCCCGGGGGAAAGCGGAGTTCCAGGACCTCCCGGGTCACATGGCGGTCGATCAGCTCACGTGGGGTGCCCTCGTCGGCGATCAGGCCCTTGTCCATGATGACCAGGCGGTCGCAGAGCTGTTCGGCCTCGTCCATGTAGTGGGTGGTGAGGATCAGGGTCACGCCCGCGCTCTTCAGGCGGAACAGGCGGTCCCACAGGATGTGGCGCGCCTGCGGGTCGAGGCCGGTGGTCGGCTCGTCGAGGAGCAGGATGTCGGGGTCGTTGACCAGGGAGCGCGCGATGGTCAGGCGCCGCCGCATGCCGCCGGAGAGGTGTTCGACCCGCTCACCCGCCTTCTCCGCGAGCTGGGCGAACTCCAGCAGTTCGGCGCTCTTGGCCCGCATGTGCTTCAGGGAGAGCCCGAAGTACAGGCCGTACACGATCAGGTTCTCGCGGACCGTCAGCTGGAGGTCGAGCGCGTCGTCCTGCGGGACGACGCCAAGGCGGGCGCGTAACGCGCGGCCGTGGACCACCGGGTCCTGGTCGAGGATGCGCAGGGTCCCGCCGCTGGGCTGCGAGACGCACGCCAGCATCCGCATCGTCGACGACTTGCCGGCCCCGTTCGGCCCCAGGAAGCCGAAGGCCTCCCCCCGTTCGACCCGGAACCCGATCCCGGCGACCGCTTTCACATCGGTCCCCGGATAGACCTTTTCCAGCTCCGAAGCCTCGATCAATGCCATGAAGATCCCCCCGGATGGCGCGGGTCCGTGACCGCCTTCCCACGAGCGGTCACGGACCCGAGATGGTGAACCCCCGTCAGCGGAGCCAGACGGTGGTGTCGGAGGGCAGTACGTCGCCCTCCAGAGGGCCGCTCGCCAGCAGCACCTCGGTGTGCGGCGGCAGCGGCGCGGGTTCGGTGCCCAGGTTGACCACGCAGACCAGGCCCGAGTCGCGCTGGAAGGCGAGCACGTCGTCGCGGGACTCGCACCAGGTCAGGGTGCCGTCGCCGAGGTGTTCGCGGCGCAGCCTGAGGCCGTTGCGGTAGAGGGTCAGCATCGAGCCGAGGTCCTCGCTCTGGGCCTCGACGGTCAGCTTGTTCCAGTCGGCGGGCTGGGGCAGCCACGGGTTGCCCGTACCGAAACCGAAGGGCTTCTCCTGGCCCGACCACGGCAGCGGGACGCGGCAGCCGTCGCGGCCCGGCACGGTGTGCTCCGAGCGCACCCACATCGGGTCTTCCCGCAGCTCACCGGGGATGTCGTCGACCTCGGGCAGGCCCAGTTCCTCGCCCTGGTAGATGTACACGCCACCGGGCAGGGCCATGGCCAGCAGCGCCGCCGCCCTGGCCCGGCGGTAGCCGAGCTCCAGGTCGGAGGGAAAGCCGTCACGGCGGGCGCCGTGGTCCCACGAGGTGATCTCGCGGCCGTAGCGGGTCACCACGCGGGTCACGTCGTGGTTCGACAGCACCCACGTGGGCGGCGCGCCCAGCGGGGCGTGGGTCTCCAGCGTCGTGGTGATCGAGTTCCGCAGCGCCTCCGGCTCCCAGGGCGCGGCCAGGAAGTCGAAGTTGAACGCGGTGTGCAGCTCGTCGGCCCGCAGGTAGCGGGCGAACCGCTCCTGGTCGGGGAACCAGACCTCACCGATGAAGATCCGGTCGGTGTACTCGCTGTCGGCCAGGCGCCGCCAGCTCCGGTAGACGTCGTGGACGGCGGGCTGGTCGGTGTAGCCGTCGGGGTCGCCGCCCTCGAAGTCCTTGACCAGCACGGCCGCCGAGTCGATGCGGATGCCGTCGACGCCGCGGTCGAACCAGAAGCGCAGGACGTCGTGGAACTCCTGGTGGACCTCCGGGTTCGTCCAGTTGAAGTCGGGCTGTTCCGGCGCGAACAGGTGCAGGTACCACTGGCCGTCGGGGACCTGGGTCCACGCGGGGCCACCGAAGATCGACTTCCAGTCGCCGGGCTCGTCGCGGAACCAGAACCGCTCCCGCTCGGGCGAGCCGGGGCCGGCCGCCAGCGCCGCCTTGAACCACTCGCTCTGGTCGGAGTGGTGGTTCGGCACGACGTCGATGATCACCTTGATGCCCAGCTCGTGGGCCTCCGCGATGAACCCCTCCGCCTCCGCCAGGTCGCCGAACAACGGCTCGATGGCCCGGTAGTCGGCCACGTCGTAGCCGCCGTCGGCCATCGGGGAGGGATACCACGGGACCAGCCACACGGCGTTGACCCCGAGCTCCGCGAGGTAGGCCAGGCGGCTGCGCAGACCGGCGAGGTCGCCGATGCCGTCGCCGTTACCGTCGGCGAAGCTGCGCAGGTAGACCTGGTAGATCGCGGCCCCCCGCCACCACGTTTCGGGCATGCTGGAACAACTCCTTAGGCTTTATTGGAGAGTGGGCGACACCGACGACGGGGTCAGCCTTTTAGGCTTCCCGCCGTCAGACCGGCCATGATGCTGCGCTGGAACACCAGGAACACCAGGATCGCCGGGATGCTCGCGATGACGAGCGCGGCGATCAGGACGTTCTGCGGCATCTGGGCCGACAACGAGGAGATGCCGACGCTGATCGACATCTTGTCGCTGTCCGGCAGGACCAGCAGCGGCCAGACGAAGTCCTTCCAGACGTTGACGACCGCGAGGATGGAGACCACCCCGAGGATCGGCCGCGAGACCGGAAGGACCACCGACCAGAGGATACGCATCGGCGACGCGCCGTCGATCTGGGCGGCTTCCAGCAGCTCACGCGGGATCGAGTCGAAGAACCGCTTGAGCAGGAAGATGAAGAACCCGTTGGCCGCCGCGGGGAGCCAGATCGCCCACGGGGTGTTCAGCAGGCTCCATCCGAAGATGGGCAGCTCCACCGCCGACAGGTACGCCGGAAGCAGGATGACCATCGGGGGGATCATGAGCGTCGACAGGACCAGCGCCAGCACCAGCTTGCCCAGGACCGGCCGCAGTTTCGACAGCGCGTAGGCGGCGGCCACGTCGAACGTCAGCGTGAAGAACCAGGCGCCGGCCGCGTAGATCAGCGTGTTCTTCAGGAACAGGCCCAGGTCGAGCAGGTCCCACGCCTCGGCCCACACGCCGGTGTTCAGTTCCGTCGGGAAGAACGTCGGCGGTACGGTGGCGAGCTCCTCGGGCGACTTCATCGCCCCGGTGATCATCCAGTACAGCGGGAACACGAAGGCGAGCGTGAACCCGACGACGACGACCGTCAGGACGGTCCAGTAGACGATCTTCCCGCGCGTGGTGGTCAGCGTGTGGGGCGACACCAGGCCACGGAACTGCTGCGGCGCTTCCTTCTTCCTCTTTCGAGGCTGTCTGGTCGCCGTCTTCGGAGCAGGGGCCTTTTCGATCGGCCTCTGTACGGTGCTCTGCGACATCGGTGTTCCTCCTCCCTAGTTCTGTTCGCGCGAGACGCGCAGGTAGAAGGCGGAGAAGACGATGAGGACGAGCATCAGCATCAGCCCGAGGGCGCCGCCGCCGCCGAAGTTCCCGAAGCTGAAGGCGTACTGGTACATCAGATAGGCCACCGTCACGGTCGCGTTCTCCGGGCCGCCGCCGGTCAGCAGGAAGGGCTCGATGAAGACCTGCATGGTCGCCACGATCTGCAGCAGCAGCATGACCAGCAGGATCAGCCGCGTCTGCGGGATCGTGATGTGCCACACGCGCTTGAAGATGCCCGCGCCGTCGAGCTCGGCCGCCTCGTACAGCTCACTGGGGATGCTCTGGAGTGCCGCCAGGTAGATCAGCGTGCCGGTTCCGAGGTTCATCCAGGTGGAGACGATGACGAGCGAGGGCAGGGCGGTCGTGGTCGAGTCGAGCCAGGCCAGCGGGGGGATGCCGACCACGCCGAGGATCTGGTTGAACAGGCCGGTGCCGGGGTCGTAGAACCATTTGAACAGCAGCACCGCCACGGCCGGGGGGAGCATGACCGGCAAGTAGACGATCAGGCGCAGGTAGCCCTGGGCGTGCCGGAGCTCGTTCAGGACGACCGCGAACACGAACGGGACGACGTAGCCGAAGACCAGCGCCAGCAGGGTGAAGATCCCGGTGTTCACCCAGGCGGAGATGAAGGCCGGGTCGTCCAGGACGGTGCGGAAGTTCTCCAGGCCGACCCACTCCGTCGAGTTCACGAAGTTGGTCTTCTGGAAGGAGAGGATGAACTCCCGGACCATGGGGATCCAGGAGAAGAACGCGAAGCAGATCAGCGCCCCGGAGAGGAAGCCGTAGGCCGTGAGGTTCCGGCTCACCGCGCGCCGCAGGGCCCCGGGGGGTCGCCGGCGGGCGCCCTTCGCGGAGAGAGTCGTCATCGGTTTGCGCTCACAATCTCAAACGTGACCATCGGGGGCCGGCTCTGTGACCGGCCCCCGAACTTCAAGGTCAGCCCGCTGCCAGCAGCTTGTTGACCTTCTCTTCCGCAGCCGCCAGCAGCTCGTCGATGTTGGCGTCCTGGCGCGTGAGGACCGCCGACATCGGGGTGTCGAGGATGGCGTAGATCTCCTGGGCCTTGCCCGGCTCCAGCTTGAAGGTCACCGTCTTGGTGCCCTCGACGTACGGCGCGAAGTGCTCCGTCGGGACGTTGGCGTTGGCCTCACGGTCGCTCTGGATCTGCGCGCCGGGGGCGGCCGAACCGTAGAGGTCGGTGAGGGGCAGGCCCGTCGGGAGGCCGTCGGCCTTGTTGCGGGCGTAGTCGAACTGACCCTGGCCCGGGGTGAGGAACTTGAACTCCAGCCACTTCAGACCGGCCTTGATCTGGTCGGGCGTGGCCTTCGCGTTGAACATGTAGCCGTCGCCACCGGACAGCGACTGGGTCGACTCGGGGAGCGCGGTCACGCCGTAGTCCTCGAACTTGCCCTTGAAGTCGTTGTTGACGGCCTGGACGACGTCGGGGGCGCCGATCATCATGCCGAGCTTGCCGGAGCCCATCATCCGCATGAGGTCCTCCCAGCGGAGCAGCTGCTTGGTGCCCATGCTGTTGTCGTCCCACCGCATCTTGCGGAGGTTCTCCAGCACGGCCTTGCCCTGCTCGCTGTTGAACGCGGCGGTCTTGCCGTCCTCGCTGGTGATCGCGCCACCGCGGGCGTAGATCGACGAGGTGAAGTGCCAGCCGCCGGTGTTGCCCGCGGAGTACTCGCCGAAGCCGACGTAACCGGCGCCGAGCCCGGCGATCTTCTTGGCGGCGTCCTGGACTTCGGCCCAGGTCTTGGGCGGCATGTCCGGGTTGAGGCCGGCCTCGGTGAAGAGCTTGCGGTTGTAGACGAGGCCGGTCGCGTAGTTGGTACGCGGCACGCCGTAGGTCTTGCCGCCGTTCTCGAACACGCCCTTCACGTCGGGACGGACCTGCGCCAGCATCGGCGACTCACTCAGGTAGGGAGTGATGTCGGCGGCCTGACCGGCCCCGATGATGCGGGCGGCGTCGGTGTAGTAGACGTAGAACAGGTCTTCCATCTGGCCACCGGCGAGCTTGGCCTGGAAGGTCTCCGGAACGATGCAAGGGAAGGCGTCCTTGCTCTCGATCGTGATGTAGGGGAATTTCGCCTGGAACGCGGTGACGTCCGCGTCCCACTGCGCGCGCTCCTTGGGGTTCGTCTTCGGAGGCTGGCAGCCCACGCTGATCGACACGGGCGCGTTCTCGACGGCGGCGGGGGCCGAGCCGCTTGCGGGGCCTGCGGCCGGCGGAGCCGGGGTGTCTTCGGAGCCACACGCCGCAGCGGCGAGGGTAAGCCCCGCCACGGCCAGCAACGTCGCGAATTTACGGGATTGCATCAATGATTCCCTCCTGCCGTGGCCAACCACGACACCTTGAGAGCACCTGTCCGTCTGGCAAGTTCCGGAACGAGCCCCCCGAAGGCCCGATCGATGAAGGTGGAGTTACGAGTCCGCTTCGTGTTACCGGTTGCGAGAAACATACAGAGACGGACATTGCCTAGCAAGAGTCTGGCACTCAAGATGCAAAAAAGTGACAGTGCGACGCAGTGAACGTGGTTGAAACAAGAATCCGCAGGTCGCGGAGGTGACCTGGCTCGATGGTCGCGCGCAGGACGCTGTCATGCTTGAGCTGCCGCCTGACAGGTCCATGACCGTTCCAGTCAAACACCGAGATCGCCCCGCAAACAAGCTCCCGCCAGCACGCACGGAAACGACGAACAGATGAACTGAAACGACACTTGCTGGCCGAGAGTGCAGCAGACCTGCCCGACACTTACACGATCAGGGCGATGAACTGCGGGACAGCCCCACCGGCCCGCGGACAGTCGATCACTACCTGTGTGCGGGCAAGAAGAAGCCCCGCTCTTCCGGAGAAGGCGGGGCTTCAGAAGGTCTGGCGGTGGGGTCAGACGCCGATGCGGACTCGGGCCGGGGCGGTGGAGCCGCGGACGACGAGCTCGGGCTCGTAGAGGAGTTCCTCGGCCGTCACCTGGGCGCCGTCGATCTGGTTGACCAGGAGGGTGACCGCCGCGCGGCCGATGGCCTCGATGGGCTGGCGGACCGTGGTCAGGGGCGGGTTGGTGCAGTTCATGAAGTTCGAGTCGTCGAAGCCGACGACCGAGATGTCTTCCGGCACCGACATGCCCATGCGGCGGACCGCCCGGATCGCTCCAAGTGCCAGCGGGTCGGACGCGCAGATGATGCCGGTGACGCCGAGCCGGATCAACCGGTTGGTCACGGCCTGGCCGCCTTCGAGCGAGAACATCGCGTGTTCGACCGCGACCTCTTCGAGGCCGGCCTTCTCGGCGGCGGCGGTGATCGCGGCCAGCTTGCGCCGGGACGGGATGTGGTCGTCGGGGCCCAGCACTATCCCGAGCCGCTCGTGGCCGAGCGAGACCAGGTGGCTGAAGGCCTGTTCGACCGCGACCGCGTCGTCGGTGGAGACGCGCGGGAACTCGAGGTTGTCGCTCGCGGCGTTCACGAGCACGACCGGCAGGCCGATGTCGAGCAGCCGGAGGTAGTGCTCGTGGGGGGCGTCGGCCTCCATGTAGTGGCCGCCCGCGAAGACCACGCCGGAGACCTGCTGCTCCAGGAGCATCTCGACGTAGTCGGACTCGGACAGGCCGCCCGCCGTGCGGGTGCACAGCACGGGGGTGAAGCCGCGCTGCGCCAGGGCGCCGCCGACGACCTCCGCCAGGGCGGGGAATATGGGGTTGCCGAGTTCGGGCAGGACCAGGCCGACCAGGCGGGCGCGCTCCCCCCGGAGCTGCGTCGGGCGCTCGTAGCCGAGGACGTCCAGGGCCGTCAGCACGGCCGCGCGGGTCGCGTCGGAGACGCCCGGCTTGCCGTTCAGCACCCGGCTGACGGTGGCCTCGCTGACTCCGACTTTCTTCGCCACTTCTGCAAGTCGACGTGTCACAACGCAAACTATACGCCTGATCCACGCAACCTGCTTGCACTCCGGCGATGCCGTCGAGTCATGAGAGCGTTTTCCACCCTTCAGGTCACGATCATGGAATCACCTTTTGTTCACCAACAGTCCAGGTAGCACCGTCGAGACGATGATTTGCGCGGAGATACGCGCGCTTACGTGTTCTGTCCGCCCGCGTCAGGACACGTGAACGTTACACAGGTCACATCCCTGACGGTTGGCCGAAAGTTTGCGTACAGAACCCGATGAAGGGCCCAAAAGGCCAGGTCAGCGGTGCTGTCGGAGAGCAAGGCCGGGCACGTGGGACGGGTCCCGTCCCATGACCACGCTGGTCAGGGCGTGTCAGATGCCCCCAGAGGAGACCTTTTGCGAAATCAAGTTGAAATATTGCGGACTTCTGTTGGCCATCCTATGGTGTGGACATCTCGGCACCACCGATCGCGACGGCGGAACCGAGCACCCCCTATGGTCCGTGTCATCCGCCGACCCCCCGGCGACGGCGCGGGCCCGCACCTGACAGAAGGGCCCGCCGATGCCCACATCGGTAAACCGATCACGTCGTCTGTCCGCCGTCCTCGCGAGCGCCGCCCTGATCGCGGCGGGCGCGGTGGCCATCCCCAGTCTCACCGGCACCGCCTCAGCCGCCGCCTCTGCCGACTCCCCCTGGGGCGTCCCCGGCCGCGGCGCGACCGTCCCGTTCACCGAGTTCGAGGCCGAGGACGTCGCCCACAACGGCACCGTCATCGGGCCCAACCGGATCTACACGACGCTCCCCTCCGAGGCCTCCGGCCGCCGGGCCGTCACGATCGACGCCCCGGGCGAGTACGTCGAGTTCACCCTGACCAAGCCCGCCAACGCGATGTCGGTGCGCTACAGCATCCCCGACGCCAACGGCGGCCAGGGCCAGACGATCAACGCCGACATCCGCGTCGGCGGCACCAAGCTCAAGGACATCTCCCTGACCTCGGTGTACGGCTGGTTCTACGGTGGCTACCCGTTCAACAACAACCCGGGTGACACCAACCCCCACCACTTCTACGACGAGACCCAGACCCTGTTCGGCCAGACCTACCAGGCCGGCACCAAGATCCGGGTCCAGTCGGCGGGCAACGTCCCGATCACGGTCGACCTGGCCGACTTCGAGATCGCCCCCGACCCGATCGCGCGCCCCGCCGGTTCTCTCTCCGTGGACGACTTCGGCGCCGCCCGCAACTCCGCGACCGACTCGACGTCCGCCTTCCAGGCCGCCGTCGACGCGGGCAAGGCCCAGGGCAAGGAGGTGTACGTCCCCGCGGGCACGTACACCCTCTGGGACCACGTCGTGGTCGACGGCGTCACGCTGCGCGGCGCCGGACCCTGGCACACCAAGCTGACCGGCCGCCACCCCACGCAGCGCAACCGCGCCGTCGGGATCTACGGCAAGTACGTCGCCGGCGGCGGCTACCAGGGCGGCATCCGCGCCCACGAGGCCGGCGGCCCCAGCCGCAACGTGGTGGTGAAGGACCTCGCGATCCTCGGCGACATCCGCGAGCGCGAGGACAACGACCAGGTGAACGCCTTCGGCGGCGCGATGACCGACTCGGTCATCGACAACGTCTGGATGGAGAACACCAAGGTCGGGGCCTGGATGGACGGCCCCATGAACAACTTCGTCATCCGCAACAGCCGGATCATCGACCAGATCGCCGACGGCGTGAACTTCCACACCGGCGTGACGAACTCGACGGTGACCAACACCTTCGTCCGCAACACCGGCGACGACGGCCTGGCCATGTGGCCCGACCGGATCGCGAACGTCAACAACTCGTTCACGTTCAACACGGTGATCGCGCCGATCCTGGCGAACAACATCGTCACGTACGGCGGCCGGGACATCAAGATCACCGACAACGTGGTCACCGACACCCTGTCGAACGGCGGCGGCATCCACATCGCCAACCGCTATCCGGGCGTCAACTCCGGCCAGGGCACGGCGGTCGCGGGCGTCCACACGGTCGCCAGGAACACCCTGATCCGGACCGGCAACAACGACTACAACTGGCGCTTCGGCGTCGGCGCGATCTGGTTCTCCGGCCTCAACGAGGGCGTCAACGCCACGATCAACGTGACCGACACCGACATCATCGACAGCTCGTACGCCGCCATCCACCTCATCGAGGGCACCACCCAGACGGTCAACTTCAAGAACGTCAACATCGCCGGTACGGGCACCTACATGATCCAGGCCCAGTCCGGCGGGCGGATGACGTTCGAGAACGTCCGAGCGAGCTACATCGGCGCCGGGACCGCGATCCACAACTGCGTGGGCGGCGGGTTCGTCATGACGGACCTGGGCGGCAACACCGGCTGGTCCCCGAGCAGCACGACCTGCACGGGCACCTGGCCGAACCCGAACTACATCTATCCGGGCGGTGGCGGCGGCAACCCCTCGCCCTCCCCGTCCCCGCCGACCTCGCCTTCGCCCTCCCCGTCGCCGCCCACGAGCCCGTCTCCGTCGCCGAGCCCGCCAGCCTGCAACCCCGGCACCGGTGACCTGGCGCGGACCAAGGCGGTCACGGCGACCAGCACGAACATGTCGTTCGTGCCGCAGAACGCGGTCGACGGCAACGCCGACACCTACTGGGAGAGCGCCAACAACGCCTTCCCGCAGTCGCTGACGGTCGACCTCTGCGCGCCGGTGAACGTCCAGCGCGTGGACCTGAAGCTGCCGCCCCCGTCGGCCTGGAACACCCGCACGCAGACGATCGCCATCGAGGGTTCCACCAACAACTCGACGTGGACGACGCTGTCGGCGAGCGCGGGCCGCACGTTCAACCCGGCGACCGGGAACACGGTGTCCATCAACACCACCCCGGCGACGGTCCGCTACGTGCGAGTGGTCGTGACGGGCAACACCGGCTGGCCGGCCGCGCAACTCTCCTCGGTCGAGGTGTACGGCACCCCGGGGGCCTCCCCCTCGCCGTCGCCGTCCCCCTCACCTTCGCCCTCACCGTCACCTTCGCCGTCGCCCTCCCCACAGCCGGTGGGGAACCTGGCGCAAGGGCAGCCCGCCACCGCCAGCGGCGTCGCCCAGAACTACGGCCCCGGCAACGCGGTCGACGGCAACGCCAACACCTACTGGGAGAGCACCAACAACGCCTTCCCCCAGACGATCACCGTCGACCTGGGCCAGAACCGCACGGTCGGCCGCGTCGTCCTGAAGCTGCCCCCGGCGGCGGCGTGGGCAACGCGCACCCAGACCCTGTCGGTCCTCGGCTCGACCAACAACTCGACGTGGAACACGCTCTCGGCCTCCGCCGGGCGGGTCTTCAACCCCGCGAGCGGCAACACGGTGACCATCACGTTCACCGCGAGCAGCCAGCGCTACCTGCGCCTGAACGTCACCGGGAACACCGGCTGGCCGGCCGCGCAGATCTCCGAGTTCGAGGTGTACGCCTCGTAACCCGGACCACGTGACCGGCGCCCGGGAGGAGGGAGGACGCCCCTCCCCCCGGGCGTCAACGTGTCTACCAGGGCGCGCGGGCCCAGCCCAGCGGGTTCTGGAAGTAGGAGATGTGCACGATCCCGATCCGCCCGCCCGCGCTGGTGGAGGCCACCTGGCCGTTGCCCAGGCTCACCGCCACGTGCGCGGCCGAATTGGTGGCGGTACGAGTGTCGTAGAAGACCAGCGTGCCGCGCGGCGCCTGCGTGTACGGCCGCTGCTGCGACCGGGCGTTCCAGTTGTCGATGGCCCGGTTGTAGTGGGGGTTGACGTAGCCGAACGACTCCTCGACCGCCTTCTCGCACTGGCCCTCCCGGTCGGTGCGGCCGAGGTTGTTGTAGAACCACTGGATGGCGCGCTCACCGGCGTCCTTGGAGGCCCAGATCGGGCCGCCGCCGTACATGACGAGGTTGCCGTCGGTCTGCATGACGAGCCGGGTGCCGCCCCGGCCGCCGGTGTTGGTGGAGAAGATCACGCCGGAGTCGGCGTAGATGACGAGGTTCCCGTCCGACTGCATGACCAGGCGGGCGTTGGTGCCCCGGGTGTTGGTCGACCAGATGGGGCCCGAGGGGCCGTACACGACGAAGTTGCCGTCGCTCTGCATCCGCGCCTCGTAGGTGCGGCCCGGGGAGAAGATCGACTGGTTCTGGGCGCCGTGGAGGGTCTCGTTCGACGAGCCCCACAGCGTGTCGCCGCCCGCTCCCGCGCGGGCGGGCGAGACGACGAGCGTCACGAGCATGAAGGCGAATCCGATCGCGGCCAATAAGCGGCGTACGTTGATGTGCACTGTGTTTCCTCCTGATCTGGGCGAGTCCTGGGAGAAGTGAAAGGTTTCGCCGGACAGGTCGGACAGTGCAGCCCTGCACCCTCTTTTGTGGAATGCGCTCCGATCGGCAGGGCCCGCCAATATCTTGGGTCCGGGAAAAACCGATATGGCGGGCGCGGGATATGACCGGTGGAGCTGCGGTTCTCGTGGCGTTCATGGGCGGGCAATGGCGGATCTCTCTCGGTCAGGTGCTGACGCTGGGCCGCAGTCACCAATGCGATGTGCGTTTTCCCGACGACGAACATCTGTCGCGCCGGGCGGGTTCCCTTCTCGTCCTCGACGACTGCGTGCTGATTCGCAATGAATCGCGGCGCAAACCGCTCGTCGTGCGGCCACCGGCCGGGGAGGACCGGATCGTCGAACCGGGGGCGGCCACGGCGTCCCTGCCGTTCCCGATCTTCTCCGTCGTCTTCGCCGGGACGGCCGGGGCGGCGGTGACGGTGCACGTCGACGCCCGCGCGGTGACGCCACACCCGGCCGGGACCGCCGACGAGCCGCCGACCGCCTCGCCCCGGACCGTCACGCCGCCGCTCGCGCTGACCCGGGTGCAGCGCCTCATGCTGGCCGCGCTGTGCGCTCCGCTGCTGGTGCGGGCCGGGCCCGGCGCCGTACCCGCGACGTACGCGCAGATCGGCGCCCGGCTGGACCGGCAGCCCAGATACGTGCGCAACGTGCTGAAGTCGCTGCGCGAGAGCCTCACCGGCCACGGCGTCCCCGGCCTGGTCGCCGACGACGAGGACGCCGCCGCCCACGACGACTTCCGGTGGGCCCTGGCCCGGTGGGCGGTGCGCACCGGGACGATCACGTCCACCGACCTCGAAGATCTGCCCTTCCAGAGAGGAGACCGATGAGCGACAGCGAGCCGACCACCCGGGGCGGCCCCGACCTCCCGGCGAACGGCCTGTTCGCGGGTCCGCCCGACGACCCCGACCGATACGAACTCCTCGGCCACGGCCTGCACGGCGGCGAGGGGATCACCTGGAAGGCGCGCTACCGGGGCGAACTCGCCTCCCCGCTGCCGCTGGCCGTCAAGATGCTCCATCCGCCCCGCGGCGCCGGGCCGGGCTGGCCGTCGGAGCGCGACCGGCGGCGCTGGCACGACCAGGCGGTGCTCCTGCGCCACCTGGATCTGGAGCACGTCGTCCGGCTCGACGAGATCTTCCCCGGCGCCCCGCCGCACCTGCCCGGCGACCGTCACCCGGACGCCGAGACCGTCGTCTACCTGGTGATGGAGTGGGTCGAGGGCCCGACGCTACACGCCCTGCTCAGCGGGGTTCGCGCCACCCCTGGAACGCTCCAGGAACGCCTGGGATACGTGGCCCAGGCGGCCGAGGCCCTCGCCAGCCTCGCCTCGACGACCCGGTCGGGCGGCAACCCGAGCCTGCACCGGGACGTGAAACCGGCCAACTGCGTCGTGCACGCCGAGCGCGGGCTGGTGCTGATCGACGTGAGCACGCTGCGCCTGATCGACGACGGATACGACGACCTGGGACGGCACACCCCCGCCTACACCTCGCCCGAGGTACTGGCCGCGCCGCACCTGCCGCGTTCCGCGTCGGCCGACGTCTACTCGCTGGGCGCCCTCGCGTTCTTCTGCCTCACCGGGCAGGACCCGCCGCCCGACGCCGAGCGCATCGCCGGGGAACTCCACGCCGTGGCCGAGGAGGCGGGCGCCCCCGACCCCGTCCGGCTGACCTCACACCTGATGACGGCTCTGGACGCCGACCCCGCCCGGCGTCCGGTGGACCTGCGGGCCTGGGCGGGAGAACTGACCACTCCCCCGCCGCGCCCCGCCCGGCGGCTGGCGCGGCCCGCACTGGTCGCCGTCACCACCGGCGTCCTCCTGTCGGTTTTGTACGCCAGCCAGACCGACGAGACGCCACCGCCACCGCCGACCGGGAACGCCCCGCGGGCGACCGGCACCATCACCACCCCCGCCGACGGCGCCGACGTGAAGATGTGCGCCTATTTCTCCGGAACCGCGACGCTTCCGCCCGATACCACGTTGATCCTGGCGATGAAGAATCTCGACAACGGCGACCCGAACAGATATGTGCAGGTCGTCTTCAACTGGACCAAACCCACCACTCTTTCCCAGTGGAAAGGGGCACAGTATTTCGGCGGCGTCCGCGATGGAATCGGACAGAATTACCGGGTCGACCTGATGGCGGTGAAACTGGAGGACGCCCGGCGTGACCGCGAATCGGCCACCGCGAACAGCGAACCGCTGGTGAATTCCGGCGTGGTGCTGGCCAGCGTGCGGGTCCACCGCATCTCCGGCACCGTGGTGAACGACTGCAAAGGTCCGGGCCCGTGACCAGTGCACCCCCGCACTGTCACCGCTCATGGCCCGACCATTCAATGCGGGCATGAAATCCACCCGTTTCCGCCAGTGGGCGGCCGCCGTCGGCGGCGCCCTGGTCGCCCTCACGTCCCTCGTCGCGGTCGCACCACCCGCGGCCGCCGCCAATGCGTGCGCCAACCCGGTCCTGGCCTCGAACCTCAACGGCTGGGGTTCCCTCGACGGCGGCTGGGTCACCCGCGACCCCGTCGGCGACCTCGCCGGGGTGAACTGGGCCTTCGACACCGGAGGCCGCGAGTTCTACATGCCGCAGGTGGCGGTGACCGCCGGGCAGACCTGGACCTTCTCCGCCCACGACCGGGTGGTGTTCGGTTCGGGCACCGCCAAGATCATCGTCGAGTGGTACTCCTCCGGCGGCCAGTACCTCAGCGAACAGCACGGGCCGCTCACCACGCTGCCCGCCTCCACCGCCAACGGCGGCACCTGGACGCCGGTGTCGGCGACCTTCACCGTCCCGGCCGGAGCGACCTCGGCGCACGTGCTGCAACTGGGGAACTTCGGCTCGGCGACCGGCACCAATTTCAAGGCCACCAAGTGCGACTACCAGCTCGCCGCGGCGCCGCCCAGCGACCAGGCGGCCGTCCGCCACGGCTGGGGCACCCCCGTCGCGGGCCAGTCGGACGAGTACAACGGATCATCCGTCGACCTCACCAAGTGGGGCCTGTTCGGCGCCGGTCCAGGCCAGACGACCGGGTGTTCGCCCGGCTACAACGGCAACGGGCAGCGCTGCGCCTCGCAGACCACGCAGAGCGGCGGCTACCTGTCGGTCACCGGCACCGCCGACGGTAAGACCGGCGGCCTCTACAGCCGGATGCGGGCGTTCAAATACGGCCGGGTCGAGGTCCGTGAACGGGCCGTCCCGCTGACCGGCAACGGCGGGCGGGCCTACCACGTGGTGCCGCTGATGTGGCCCGAGAACGACCCCGACTGGGTCAACGCGGAGATCGACTTCGCCGAACGCGACGTGGCGGCGCCGAGCGTCCACCTGTTCGTGCACCACAACGGCGGCCAGACGCCCTGCTCGTTCACCGTGGACTCCAGCCAGTTCCACAACTACGCGATCGACTGGCAGCCCACCTCGGTGAAGTGGTACGTCGACGGCAACCTGGTCTGCGCCGTCAACGCCTCGATCGACTACTTCAGCTCGTCGAACGGCGGCGCCCAGATGGACATGTTCCCGGCGACCGGAACGCTGATGCGTCCGGCCCGTCAGGACGTCGACTGGATCCGCATGTACCCCAACGCGTACACGCAGTATCGCTAGAGCGAGTCGGCCGGGACCGGGATCGCGGGGAAGGGATTGTCCGGCAGGAGGATCACCCTCCGGGCGTCCCTTCCTTCACGCGCCGCCGCCAGGTGCAGCAGTGCCGCGCCGACCCCCGCCGCGCCGACCATGTAGCCGGTGTCGGCGGTGATCTCGTGAGGCCGCAGCCGCCGGTACGCCTGGTACCAGCGCATCCCGCGCCCGTCGTCCCGCGTCGCCCGCTCGATCAGGTCGTCGCCCAGCTCCCCCGCGACGTCGAGGTATTCCCGCGTCCCGGTGGCAGCCCACAGCCCGACGAAGAACTCGACCAGCCCGGCGGCCCCGCAGCACTGGCATGCCACGTTCCAGTAGCCCTCGCTGCGCCGTTCCGGCACCCCGCTGTTGATGATCCCGCGTGCCAGCCGCTCCACCCAGTCGAGGTCACCGGGGTCCCCGGTCACCCGGTAGAGCTCGTGGAACAGGCGGGCCACCCCGGCGGAGCCGGAGCAGAACCCCAGGTAGTTGAGGGCGCGGGCGTGCGGAACGTGGTGCGGCACCAGCGCGCACTTGTCGCTCACCGAGCTGACCATCCGGACGAAGTCGGCCGCCCGGCGGGCCGCCGCCAGGAACATCCCGTCGCCCGTCACGCCGTAGAGGCGGGCCATGAGGAAGCCCGATCCGGCCGTACCGGAAAGGAAGCCTGGAGTCACCGCGTCGACGGGGAGGTCGCTCGTCTCGCCGCCGAACTGGTGGCCGGGGACGACCTGGCCGGCGATATGGCGACCCGTGGTGATGGCCGCCTTCTCGAAGTCGTCGCGGCCGAGCATGCCGGCGATGTGGAGGAGGCCGAGGGCGATGCCTCCGTCGCCGCGCTGGGAGACGTCGCCGGTCCAGGTGGTGCCGTCTCTCGACGGGCGGCGGGCCGCGAGGACGCGTTCGGCGATGCGCTCCGCCGCGACCTGGTGGGTGGCGTCGCCGGTGGCCCAGTAGGACTCGGTCAGGGCGAAGACCAGGCCCATCAGGCCGTGGTAGAAGGTCGGGTCGTTGATCGAGCCGGACATGGTGACCAGGTGGTCGGCTCCGGCGACGGCCTCGTCGAGGTAGGTCTGGTCGCCGGTCGCGGCGGCCAGTTCCAGGTGGAACAGGACGATCCCCGCCGCGCCCGAGTAGAGCGTGGCGGAGTGGCCGGCGTTGGCCGAGCGGCCGCCGGGGTCGGGGTTGGCGCGCCAGTGGTGGCCGAGGTCGTCGTCGACGGCGGCTTCGCGGATCCACCGGGCGGCGTGGATCGCCGCGGTGACCGGCGTGTCGGCTTCCGTCCGCCCCATGTCGCCTCCCGGTATTTCCTACAAGGATAGTAGTCTTATTTCGTGAGCCCGGCGAGCGCGGGCGGCAGCTCCTGCTCGTGGATCAGCACCAGGCGGCGGGTCGCCCGGGTCATCGCCACATAGAGGTCGCGGCCTGCCAGTTCTTCGGGCCACAGCACGATGACGCCGTCGAATTCGAGCCCTTTTGAGGTCGTCACGGTCATCAGCGCCACCGGCGAGTCCAGCGGATCGAGCGTAACGGCTTCCGGGACCAAGGACGCGACTTCCGCATACCGTTCACCCGATGTGATGATCGCCAATCTCCCCTCGCCGTCGACGAGGAGATCCCGCGTGGCGGCGTCGATCTCCGCCCTGAGCACGTCGTTCAGCCCGGTCTGGGCGATGGGGACCACTCGGGGCGGCTCTTCCGCGGGACGTACCGAAATCGGGGGTTCCTGATCGGGGGCGAACTCCTTGAGGACCTCGGCGGCGGCGTCCATGACGTCCCTGGGGGTGCGGTAGTTGACGGTCAGGCGTTCCTCGCGCCAGGTGACGTACTGGTCGAGCATCTCGGCCCAGCTCGTCGCGCCCGCCGGGGAGCCGGTCTGGCCGATGTCGCCGACGATCGTCATCGAGCGGGTGGGGATGCGGCGCATGATCATGCGCCAGGCCATCGCGGACAGCTCCTGGGCCTCGTCGACGATCACGTGGCCGTAGATCCACTTGCGGTCGCGCTCGGCGCGCTGGGCGGTGGTGACCTCCTCGCCGGGGGTGGCGTTCAGGTCGGCCAGCAGCGCCGCCTCGACCTCCTCGACGCCCGTCACGGTGAGCACCTCCCGGGCGAACAGCTCGGCGCTCTCGTCCTTCTTGGCTTCAGGCCGAGGTTCCTCGCCGAGCAGTTCCGCGGCCTCGTCGAGCAGCGGCACGTCGCCGGTCGTCCAGGGGTCGCCGGGCTCCTTGCCGAGCAGGTCCCGCACGAGCTCCTGCGGGGTGACGACCGGCCACAGGGCGTCGATCGCGGCCCTGACCGGGGGTTCGTGCCAGAGGACCTTCCTGATGTACGCCAGCTCGTCGTCGTCCACCGGCCGGTCGAGCTTGGCCGTCTCGTCGATGGCGAGGGCGCGCAGCAGGTCGAGCACCATCAGCTTGCGGGCCACGTTGTGGGGGCGGCCCGACCTCCTGGCCCGGTCGCGGGCCGCGACGCACAGGTGGTGCGGCACCGCGAGGTCCATGCCGTCGACGTGGATCTCCAGGTCGCCCTCGGGCACCCGCTGCCGGTCGGCCACCGCGTTGGCGACGGCGAGGACCATGCCGAGGTCGCCCTTGATGACGGCCTCGAACGGCTCGTCGTCGACCGTGGCGCGCACCCCGGGGAACAGGTCGCCGACGCCCGCGAGCACCACGTCGGTCTCGCCCAGAGAGGGGAGCACCTGGCTGATGTAGCGCAGGAAGGTGGTGTTGGGGCCGACCACGAGCACGCCCCGGCGCTCCAGGGTCTCGCGGTAGGCGTACAGGAGATAGGCGGCGCGGTGCAGGGCCGCGACGGTCTTGCCGGTGCCGGGGCCGCCCTGGACGACGAGGGTGCCGTGCAGGCCCGAGCGGATCACCCGGTCCTGTTCGGTCTGGATGGTTGCCACGACGTCGCCCATGCGGCCGGTGCGCTTGCGGCCGAGGGCGGCCAGGAGGGCGGCCTCGCCGACGAAGCCGCCGTCGACGTTCTCGCGGTCGAGGTCGAACACCTCGTCGTCGACGCCGACCACGGTACGGCCCCGGGTCCGCAGGTGCCGGCGGCGGACCAGCGTGCCGGGATAGCTGGGGGTGGCGGCGTAGAAGGGCCGGGCGGCGGGGGCGCGCCAGTCGACCAGGATCGTCTCGTGGTCGTCGTTGCGCAGCCCGACGCGGCCGATGTAGAGGGTCTCCTCCAGCACGTCGTCGATGCGGCCGAAGCACAGGCCGCGCTCGACCCCGTTGAGCTGGGCCAGCCGCCGGGCGTGCTCCTTGGCCGACACCTCACGCTCGACGCGGGCCTGGTGGGTGCCGCCGGAGACGCCCTTCGCGTATTCGGCCTTCAGCGCCTCGGCCGTACGCCGCCGGACGCTGTCGAGCCGTTCGTAGAGCTGGGTGATCCGGCTCTGCTCCAATTCGAGCACTTGACGATTGGCCACGCGAGTGCTATCCTCTCCAACGGAGCTATGTGATTTTTGCAGCGCGAGGGCTGCGACTCACCAGGATAGCTCCTTTTTCTTTGCGCGCATCCGGCGTCGCCGGACCGGTGATTTCGCCGATGCGCCACCCCTGGGTCGATCCCGACGATGACGCAGTCAGCAATTCCGATTGGGCCGTCGTGCGGAGCCGGTAACGCGCCCGCAACACAGCGGCTCTCTCCGAAACCGGGAGACCCCTTGCGACCCCACTTCTCGTCCCGTCTGTCCCGCCTCGCCACCGCCGCCCTCGCGTTCACCCTGGCGACCGGGACCGCTGTCACCCTCTCCCCCTCCGCGCAGGCCGCCGGGTTCGAACGCGGCCCGGCGCCCACCAACGCGATCCTGGAGGCCTCGCGCGGCCCGTTCTCCGTCGCCACGGCCAGCGTCTCGTCGCTCGTCTCCGGCTTCGGCGGCGGCACCATCTACTACCCGACCGACACCAGCCAGGGCACCTTCGGCGCCATCGCCATCTCCCCCGGCTACACCGCCCGCTGGTCGAGCCTCGAATGGTTAGGCCCGCGCCTGGCCTCGCACGGCTTCGTCGTCATCGGCATCGAGACCAACTCGACCCTCGACCAGCCCTCCAGCCGCGGCTCCCAGCTCCTGGCCGCGCTCGACTACCTGGTCAACAGCAGCTCGACCACGGTACGCAGCCGCATCGACCGCAACCGCCTCGCGGTCGCCGGCCACTCGATGGGCGGCGGTGGCTCCCTCCACGCCGCCGAGGACCGTCCGTCGCTGAAGGCCGCCGTGCCGATGGCGCCGTGGAACACCGACAAGACCTGGAACACCGTCCGGGTCCCCACCCTCATCGTGGCCGGTGAGAGCGACAGCGTCGCCCCGGCGAGCTCGCACGCCAGCCCGTTCTACAACAGCATCAGTCAGACGGAGAAGGCGTACCTGGAGCTGAACAACGCCAGCCACTTCTTCCCGCAGAGCGTCAACACCCCGCTGGCCAAGCAGATGGTGGCCTGGCTGAAGCGCTTCGTCGACGAGGACACCCGCTACTCGCAGTTCATCTGCCCCGGCCCGAGCGGCTCGGCGATCGACGAGTACCGCAGCACCTGCCCCGTGTAGCCCCCACGTGATGAAACCCCGTGACCCGCCGGTCACGGGGTTTCGTCAGGCGAACGCCTCGTCGACCGTCGCGTAGACGCTCATGCGGCTTCTCAAGCCCAGGAGGTCGAACAGGCGCGCCACCCGGGGGGTGAGCCCGCAGTAGGCGGCCGGGCCGCGGCGGTGGGCGTCGATGAGGACCTGGATCCCGGCGCTGTCGATGAAGGTCAGCCCGGACAGGTCGAAGACCACCCGTCCGCCGGAACGCTCCCGGACGTAGTCGCGGAAGCCCGGCTCGGCCAGGGCGTCGATCTCGCCGTCGACCACGATGATCACGTCGGCACCGCGCCGGTGGGCGGTGACCTGGAAGGTGCGGCCCGCCAGACCGGGCTCGCCGTCGTCTTCCGCCGTCAATTCGCGCTCTCTCTCCAGAACGGCCCGGGCGGCCTCGCGGAGGTCGGCCCCGCCGTGCCACTCCGCCAGATGGGCGAGGTGGTAGGCGCCGGAGTAGCGGCGTTCGGCCGGGTGAGCGGCACGCTGCCGCTGGTCCTGGCGTACGCGCTCGGCGGCACGACGATGATCCTCCACAATCACCACTCTTTCACTCATCACCGGTGCCCGCCACAAGGGTGGTGCCAGCACCACCTTTTTCGCGGGTACCTCGTGGATGGTGGCCCCCGCCCCGCGGTCTCTACGGTGGTCCCATGGCCCTCATCACCCAGACGCTCACTCCGTGGGACCGCATGCGATCCCACTGGGCCGCCCCGACCTGGCTGCGCACCGCCCATGTGGTGACCGGGGTGCCCATCGCGCTGCTGGCGCTGACCGTGATCGGCGCCCTGGCCGCCGTGTCGATCGTCTTCATCTGGACGATCGTGGTGCCGTTCGCCGCGCTGTCTCTGCTGTTCTGGCTGCTCCCCCGGCTGAGCGGGCTGCAGCGGGGGCGCTTCGCGGCGTTCCTGTCCGTCGAGATCCCCGCGGTCCGCCGTGGCCACGGCTCCCGCAACCCCTTCAAGTTCCTGTACGCCGAGATTCGCGACCCCCGCACCTGGCGGCAGCTGGCCTACCACCTGCTCGCCCCGGTGATCACCGGGATCGGGCTGTTCGCCGTGATGGTGGCCTGGTCGGGCATGCTGGCGTCGGTCGTGCTGGCGGTGGCCTACTGGTCACGCGACGACTTCGACGTCGAGGGCACCCTGTGGGCGCTGCTGGCGGCGGCGCTCGCGGTGGCCGGCCCGTGGGCGGCGCGGCTGATCTCCTCGGTCGACGAGATGGCCGCCGTGTCGCTGCTGGGGCCGAGCGCCCGCGACGTCCTGGAAGAGAGGGTCGAGAGCCTGCGCGAGAGCCGGGCCGACGTGATCGACGCCGCCGACGCCGAGCGCCGCCGCATGGAGCGCGACCTGCACGACGGCGCCCAGCGCCGCCTGGTCTGGCTGGCGATGAACCTCGGCATGGCCCGCACCACCCTCACCGACCTGCCGGAACCGGCCGCCCAGGTGATCGCGCAGGCCCACGACGAGGCGAAGCTGGCGCTGAAGGAGCTGCGCGATCTGGTGCGCGGGCTCCACCCGGCGGTCCTCGACGAACAGGGCCTCGACGCCGCGCTGTCCGGGGTCGCGGCGCGGTCGCCGGTGCCGGTCCGGCTCACGGTCGACGTCGGGAGGCGGCCGTCGCCGACGATCGAGGCGGTGGCGTTCTTCGTGGTGTCCGAGGCGCTTACCAACGTCGCCAAGCACGCCGAGGCCCACGAGGCGTTCGTCACGGTGCGCCGCACCGGAGACCGGCTGGTCGTCGAGGTGCTCGACGACGGCGCGGGCGGCGCCGACCCCGCCGAGGGCACCGGCCTGCGCGGGCTGATCCAGCGCACCGGCTCGGTCGACGGCACGCTGACGATCCTCAGCCCCGAGGGCGGCCCGACGACGATCAGGGCCGATCTGCCGTGCGGGTAGTGCTGGCCGAAGACTCCGTGCTGCTCCGCGAGGGCCTGGTCTGGGTGCTCCGGTCGGCCGGCATGGAGGTCGTGGCCGCCGTCGAAGACGCCGAGGGGCTGCTGCGCGCCGCCGACGAACACCGGCCCGACCTGGTCGTGACCGACGTGCGCATGCCGCCCTCCCACACCGACGAGGGCCTGCGCGCCGCCTTGGTGCTGCGGCGGCAGTGGCCCGGCATGTCGATCGTGGTGCTCTCGCAGTATGTCGAGGAGCGCTACGCCGCCACTCTGCTCTCCACCACCACCAGCGGGGTCGGCTACCTGCTGAAAGACCGGGTCGCCGACGTCCCCGAGTTCCTCGACGCGCTGCGCCGGGTGGCCCAGGGCGGCACCGCCCTCGACCCCGAGGTCGTCGCCCAGCTCCTGGTCCGCCACAGCGACCCGCTCGACCGCCTGACCCGACGAGAGAAGGAGGTGCTGGCCTTGATCGCCGAGGGCCGCTCCAACACCGGCATCGCCGAGGCCCTGACGGTCTCGGAGAGCGCCGTGGGCAAGCACATCAACAACATCTTCGCCAAGCTCGACCTGACCGGCGACGACAAGGACCACCGCCGGGTGCTGGCCGTGCTGCGCTTCCTGAGGGTCTCGTGAAGAGGGAGTCGCGCCTGCGCTGGCGCATCGCGGGTGGTCTGCTCACCGCGGGGTTTCTCTCCCTGGCCGCGGCGGGCTTCGCCACGGCCGTCCTCGACGAACCGGGCGCCCCGGTCGAGCTGCTCGCCACCCGGTCGACCGAGACGGCCCGCCACGAATACGCCTTCACCGAGCCGGTGCTGACCGTCGTCAACCACAGCGGCATGGGGTCGTCGGTCGAGGTCGAGCAGGGCGAGACCGGCCGGCTGGTGATCGAGCGGGAGGTCTCCTGGGGCTTCGAGCGGCCCAGCCGATACGAATCGTGGGACGGCCGGACCCTGATCATCGACGCGCCCCCCTGCATGGGCTGCGTGTCCCGCTACACGATCACCGTTCCGGAGGGCATCGAGGTCGTCAAACGGTAAAACCAGGTGAATCCACTCGCGGGGGTCGGCTACCGTCTCCGGGTGATTCCGCTGGTAGAACGAGAGATCCGCTCCTCGTTCGTGAACTGTTCCAAGGGCGAGGCGACTCGCCTGAACCTTCCGCGCGACCTGCGTGAGACCAACTGGGAGGCGCTCGACTTCCTCGGCTGGCGCGACCCGCAGTCCCCCGAGCGGGGCTACCTGGTCGCCGAGCACGACGGAAGCCTGACGGGCATCGTCATGCGCTTCCCGCAGGGCGTGAAGCGCAGCGTCGTCAAGACGACCGTCTGCTCGGTCTGCGTGACCTCGCACGGCGGCACCGGCGTGGCGCTCTTCGTGGCGCCCCGCGTCGGCGCGGCCGGACGGCAGGGCAACACGGTCGGCGCCTACCTGTGCTCCGACCTGGCCTGCTCGCTCTATGTGCGGGGCCTGAAGGCGACCGACCGGCTGTCCGGCTCCGAGACCCTCTCGGTGGAGGACAAGGTCACCAGGCTGACCCTCAACCTGGAGGACTTCGTCGCGAAGGTGCTCGCCTAGGAAGGAGGTCGCGATGACCAGACGGACGCCCCGCTTCCAACCACGGCCCCGGCAGGCAAGAGCCTCCCGGGGCCTTCTCGTACCTGCTATTTCTTAGGAAAGTTTCCTAACGATATTGACTCGGCATGTCAGGGGCCTGTTTCATGGGCGCTCAAACCGTTCCCCCCTGTCCGGAGTCAGCCGATGGCCCGCTTGTTAGCCACACTCGTGGTGCTCCTGTCCACCCTCGTCGCCCTGCCCGCCCAGGCCGCGCCGGCCGTCTTCGCCCATCCGGGTGTCATGGTCAGCCGGGCCCAGCTCGACTTCGTCAAAGGCCGGGTCGCGGCGAACGCGCAGCCGTGGAAGGCCGCGTTCGACCAGATGGCGGCCTCGCCGTTCGCCTCGCTGACCCGTAACCCCACGCCGCGCGCGGTGGTCGAGTGCGGGTCCTACTCCAACCCGAACATCGGGTGCACCGACGAGCGGCAGGACGCGCTGGCCGCGTACACGCTGGCGCTGCGCTGGTACATCACGGGTGACGCGCGCTACGCGACCAAGGCCATCTCGATCATGGACGCCTGGTCGGCCGTGCTGCGCGACCACACCAACAGCAACGCCCCGCTCCAGTCGGCCTGGGCCGCCTCCACGTGGCCGCGGGCCGCGGAGATCATCAGGTACACGTACACGGGCGGGTGGCCGAACATGCAGCGGTTCGCCACCATGCTCCGCAGCGTCTACCTGCCCGAGGTGGTCAACGGGTCGTCCAGCAACGGCAACTGGGAGCTGTCGATGATGGAGGCGGCCATCGGCATCGCCGTCTTCCTGGAGGACAAGGCCGTCTACGACCGCGCCGTCACCCGCTTCAAGGCCCGCGCCGCCGCCTTCCTGTACGTCACCGCCGACGGCCCCCAGCCCAAATATCCGCCGGTGGGCAGCGTCGACACCTACAGCGAGCTGGTCTCCTTCTGGCACGGCGAGACCACGTTCGTCGACGGTCTCGCCCAGGAGACCTGCCGCGACTTCACCCACACCGGCTACGGCATCAGCGCCATCTCCCACGTGGCCGAGACCAGCCGCATCCAGGGCCAGGACCTCTACCCCGAACTCGCCGACCGGCTCCGGCACGCCCTCGGCTTCCACGCCAAATATCAGCTCGGCACCGCCGTGCCCTCCTGGCTCTGCGGCGGCTCACTGCACCTGGGGCTCGGCCCGATCACCGAGGTCGGCTTCAACGCGCTGAACACCCGCATGGGCATCGGGATGACCAACACCCAGACGCTGACCGAGCGCCAGCGTCCGGCCGGCACGAACTACCTGTTCGTCGCCTGGGAGACCCTCACCCACGCCAAGAACCCGAACTAGCGCATCAGGGCCAGGCTCTTGGTCAGCTTGGTGACCTGCGCCTTCGGGCCGAACACGACCATGCCGACGTAGTCGATCTCGGCGGCCGGGGTCTCCGCCAGGGTCCGCAGATACTCGCCGTATTCGCGGGCCCGGCGGGCGACCTCGTTGAAGCCGACCACCGTGACCTCCTCGGGCGCCGCGTCGTGCAGCTCCCGCAGGCCCTCGGCGGTGGCGGTGAGCACCGGTACGGGATGGGTGTTGAGGCCGGGGTGGAGGTTACCGTCGGCGTCCTTCCCCTCGGGGCCGAGCCAGCCGTTCAGCGCGTCGCCGAGGCTGAGGGCCAGCACGGCGGCGGCGTTCACGGCCAGGCCGGGGGGCAGGTCGTCGCGGAGCACCATGACGAGTTTGGTCTGCATCGGATTCCGTCCAATCGAGTGGTTCCCGAGCACGACCCTAGGCAAATGCTGGCCACCGAACCCCTCTGGCCGAACGTTTGATCGGCGATAGGCTCGAATTCATGGATCTGGACGACATAGATTCGGCGATCATCGCCCAATTGCAGCTCGACGCACGGCAGTCGAACCGGGAGCTCGCCCGCAGAGTCGGCATCGCCGCCTCGACCTGCCTGGAGCGGGTCCGGGGGCTGCACGAACGCGGCGTCATCACCGGCTACCACGCCCGGCTCGACCTGTCGAAGATCGGCCGCGGTGTCCAGGCGATCGTGGCGGCGCAGGTCAGGCCGTCGAGCCGGACCGTCATCGACAGCTTCCACGACTGGGCCCGGTCGCGCCCCGAGGTGCTGGAGGTCCTGGTCGTGGCGGGCGGCGACGACTTCCTGATCAGGGTGGCCGTCCAGGACAACGAGCACCTGCACGCCTTCCTCATCGACCACCTGGCCAAGCGCAAGGAGGTGGTGAGCTTCCGCACCCTGGTCGTCTTCCAGCACTCCGCGACGACCGCCATCACGCCCCTGTTGACCATGACGTAGCGGCAACGTTTCTAATCAAGGGCATGCGGATCGGGGAACTCGCCGAGATCGCCGGGGTCTCCACCCGGGCCATCCGGCACTACCACCACGTGGGCCTGCTGGCCGAACCCACCAGGCGGGCCAACGGCTACCGCGACTACCGGCTGCGCGACGCCGTCGTGCTGGCCCGCATCCGCCGGCTCGCCGAGCTCGGCCTCTCGCTCGACGAGATCCGCGACGTCCTGGCCGACGACGAGGGCCGTGAGCTGCGCGAGGTCCTGCTCGAACTCGACGCCGACCTGGCCCGCGAGCAGCAGGCCCTGGCGGCGAAACGAGCGCGGTTGTCCCGGTTGCTGGCGACCGAGGGCGATCTGAGCGCCGACGCGGTGGTCTCTCCGGAGATGGCCGAGGTGCTGCGCGCCCTGCCCGGCGAGGGCTTCGCGAAGTTCGACCGGGAGATGATGTCGCTGCTCCCGCCCGAGGTGCTGGCCGAGCTCGCCCCCATGGTCGAGGGCGCGGCCGGCCTCTACGTCCGGCTCGACGCCCTCCACGACGCGGCACCCGATGATCCCCGGGTGGCCGCGCTGGCCGCCGACCTCCTGCGCGTCATGCCCGCGTCCATGCTCGGCGGGCTCGGCGAGGAGGCCGGTGACCGCTGGCTGGGTGAGCTCGGTGTGGAGGTCTCCCCCGCCCAGGCGGCGGTCTTCCACCAGGTCATGGCGATGGCGAAGGAGCGGAACCGATGATCGTGCGGCTGTTGCGGTTCGAGGTCGACGGGCTCGTGTCGGTCGGCCGGTGGCTGCTGAGGCGGCCCGACGTGCCGGCCGGGGGTGTCGCGGTGCCGTACGCGAAGGCCCAGAACATGCTGCTCACCGTCTTCCTGGTGATCCAGGTCGTCGAGACGGCCGGGGTGGAGCTGCTGCTCCGGGGGCTCGGCGTGCCCGAGGCGGTACGGCTGCCGCTGCTGGCGCTGGGCGTCTACGGGTCGGTCACGGTGGCGGGCATGATCGCGTCGGGCGTGGTCAGGCCCCATGTGGTGACCGACACCGAGCTCCGCGTCCGGCTCGGCCACTACCTCGACGTGCGGGTGCCCGCCGGGCTGATCGAGGGCACCCGCCGGGTCACCACCTTCGAGAGTTCGCTGAAGGTCGACGGCGACCGGCTCGTCGTGCCGGTCGGGTCGCAGACCAACACCCGCGTCACCCTGCGCGAGCCGATCACGATCACGCGGCCGCTCGGGCGGCGGGCCGAGGTTCGAGTGATCGACTTCTATGCGGAGTCACCACCGGTTCCCATGGCGAGAGCGTCGTCAGCTCCCGCGCGGTGAGCACCAGCCAGAGCGCGTCGGTCACGGCCGTGGCGTCGAGGAGTACTTCGTAGGTCGCCCAGTGGGGGCCGTCGGCGAGGAACCACGGCGGCACCGGGACGATCAGCCCCAGCAGGGTGGTCCCCATGGCGAGCAGCCCGGCCACCAGCGTCGGAGTGCTCCACCGCCCGTCGAGGAACTGGAGCAGCAGCACCGCGCCCCACCAGACGACCACGACCATCCCCAGGGGCGGGGACAGCAGGACACCGGCCAGGCCGAGCGCTACCAGCGTGTTCCGCACGTTCAGGGGCCAGTCGGCGAACACCGCCGGCAGGAAGATCACGACGGTCATGATCAGGAAGAGGCCCAGCAGCAGGAGCAGCAGCTCGGGGAGCAGCGGGAACAGCACCGTATAGGTCAGCGCGAGCGCGATGAGCGCCTGCCGGAGCCCCCGGTGCACGGTCAGCGGCGGCATCCGCAGCAGCGCCCAGATCATCCACGCCTGCAACGCCCCGATCGCCAGCAGACCGGGGACCAGCGCCCACCCTCCCGCGTCCCGGTCCCACCAGCCGTTGAGCGTCACGAGGCTGTGCAGGGCGCGGGTCTCGCCGGCCAGCGCGAGATAGGCCAGCAGTGCACTGTAAATGCCGACAATTGCCGCAACTAACGGCTTTGACATGCCATTCATCCTTTTTCAGGTCGCAAAGAGACGATCTTAGCGCGGATTATTCGGATGAATGTGGGTGAAGCGGCAAGCGCCTGACCAGGAGCAAAGCGGACTGCGATCCTGTCTCGGTCATGGTGGACCAGACTGCCTCCCTCGAACGGGTCACCGCCATCGCCGTCGAGCACCACACCGCGCTCGATCAGGCGACGCGCCTGGTGCATGCCATCGCCTGGACCGGCGGTGGCACCTCGGCGTTCGCCGAACTGCTCACCACGCAACGCGCGGCTCTGCGCATGGCCCTCGCCGAATCGATATCCCTTTTCTCCGGTACGACCGAACTCGCCGCCCCCATTCCCTTACTCCCCCGGCCGAATGGCACATTCGCGGGTTTCTCCCGGGATGTGCTGCCCACCCTCGCCGGAGAATTGTGCGCCGCCGCACGGAATCTGGAGGAAATAGCCGGATTCCTCCAAGACGAGTTCACGAGGGCGGGAAAACCCGACCGCGCGGCGCGGGTGATCGCCGACATCGCGTTCTGGTCCGGTGAACGGGCCGCGGTCCTCCGTGAACGGCTCCTCCAGCTGCCGCCGGGCAAGATCGTCCCGGCCTCGCTGGCCGCCTACTGGATGTTCGGCGACTTCGCCGGCGACACCGCCGGGTCGGGGCGCCTGCTCGACCGCGTCTCGGCCGGTGACCCGGCGGCCGTCGACACCCTGCTGGGCGTCCAGCACCGCTGCGCCGACCCCGGTCTCGGGGCGCGGGTGAACTCGTGGTGGACGATGCAGCCCCCCAAGACCCGCATGATGTCGCTGGGCCTGCCCGGCTTCGGCGGTCTGCACGGCCTTCCCGGGGTGGTCCGCAACTCGGCCAACCGGGAGTTCCTCCGGGTCGAGCAGGGGCTGCTGACCCACGACCTGCACCGGCTCGGCGCCTCGGTGATGTGGCAGTCCGACCGCGACCTGCCCCGGAGCTGGGATCGGGTGAACGTCCAGCTCAAACGGCTGGAGCAGATCAAGTCGGCGATGACGCCGGTGCCCGGCTACCCCGATCCGATGCTGCTCGGCTTCGACGTCACCGGCCAGGGGCGCCTGACGGTCTCGTGGGGCGACCCGGACACCGCGCAGACCACGGTGATCTTCGTCCACGGCCTGAACTCGGGGCTGGCCGACGCCATGACCAGCATCACCCGGGCGCAGCTGCTGTGGCGGCAGGCCTCGACCATGGGCGGCACCCCCGTCGCCTGCGTCACCTGGGACGGCTACGACGCCCCGCTGGTCGACTTCGGCGCCTTCTCCCCCGACCGCACCCACCTGGGCGGGCAGGCGCTGACCGCGTTCTGCCTGGGGCTGCGGGCCGCGCACATTCCGTCCAGGACCGCGCGGAGCGTGCTGATCGGCCACGGCGACGGCGCGCTGACCGTGCACCGCGCGCTGGCGGGCGGGGCCGGGCTGGCCGACGACGTGATCATCATCGACCACGGCGACGGTGACTGGCGGCCGGAGTCCGCCGCCCTTCGCGACGTGGCCACCATCGTCAACGGATCGGGGCCGCGGTGAAGATCGTGCTCGTGCTGGTGTACCTCCTCACGCTGACGGGATGTGGCATGTCCGCCGACGAAGAGCTCACCCAGAACCGCGCGACCGACCGGGTGGAGAAGCTGGTCCGCGACACCGCCGCCGCGCTGACGCCGCAGCCCCAGCTCGAACTCATCCCGGTGTCGGTGACCCCGACGGCCTGCCTCGACAAGAGCGAGTCGCTGCAGAAGATCGTGGTCAGCCGGGCCTACTGGCTGCGCGGCGTCGGGAAGGCCCAGCACATGGTGGTCTCCCGCCAGGTCGCCGACTACTGGAAGGACCTGGGCTACCAGGTCATCGCCAAGAGCGCCGAGCCCGACAACCCCGACCTGAGCGGCGTCACCGAGCCCGACAAGTTCATCGTCGCCCTGACCTGGGCCTCCGGCGACCACATCTATCTGGCCGCGACCTCACCCTGCGTCTGGCCGGAGGCGCACCGGTAGCCGTTCGAGGGCGTGCAGCAGCGGCAATGGCCGCCATTCGAGCTCGTCGGGCCGGGCGCCCAGGCTCATCTCGGGGAACCGCTCGAACAGCCGGGCGAGCGCGATCCGCGCCTCCAGCCGGGCCAGCGGCGCCCCGAGGCAGTAGTGGATCCCGTGCCCGAACGCCAGATGCGGCGCCTCGTCGCGGTCGAGGTCGAGCCGGTCGGGCTCCCGGAACACCCCGGGGTCCCGGTCGGCCGACGAGAGGGCGACGGCGACCAGTTCGCCCTTCGGGATGGTCACCCCCGCGATCGTGACGTCCTCGCCGGTCACGCGCTGGGGCGCGAAGTTGAGCGGCCCGTCGTAGCGGAGGAACTCCTCGACGGCGCTGTCGATCACGTCGGGGTTCTTCAGCAGCTCGATGCGCTGGTCGGGGTGGGTCAGCAGGGCGAGGGTGGCGTTGCCGATCAGGTTGACCGTGGTCTCGTGCCCGGCGAGGAACAGCAGGAAGCAGGTCGAGATGAGCTCGACGTCGTCGAGCTTGTCCCCTTCGTCCCGGGCCTGCACCAGGCCGGTGAGGATGTCGTCGGCCGGATTCGCCCGCTTCTGCTCGATGAGCGCCACGAACCGCTCGACCACGCGCGCGATGCGGCGGTCTCGTTCTTCGGGGTCGTCTCCGGTACGAAATGGGCGCGCCAGGATCTCGCGCATGAGCGCCCGCAGTTCGTCCCGATCCTGTTCGGGCACCCCGAGGAGCTCGCAGATCACGGTCATCGGCAGCGGGAAGGCGAAGGCGTCGATGAGGTCGACGTCGCCGTCCATCCGGTCGAGCAGCCCGGCGGTGATCTCCTCGACCCGGGGCCGCAGCCGCTCGATCGCCCTGGGCGTGAACGCCTTGCTGACCAGCCGGCGCAGCCGCGTGTGGTCGGGCGGGTCGGAGTTGAGCATGTGGGAGGCGAGCTCGGCGGGCTGGACCCGCGCGTCGGGCGAGGTGGCGGCCCGCTGCACCGCCTCGCGGATCAGCGTGGCGTCCTTGCGCAGGCGGGGATCGGTGAGGGCCTCGCGGGCGTCGTCGTAACGGGTGATCAGCCACATGCGGATCCCGTTGGGCATCACGACCTGGACGACCGGCCCTTCGACCCGGAGCGCCCGATAGGCGCCGTGGGGATCCCGCAGATAGTCGTCACCCAGCTCCGGCAGACCATGCGACACGCGAGGCTCCTTTCGCTCCACCTCTGGTCATCGCCCGTCGGCCCGCCCGTGACGCGGTTTCCGTCCAGATAAGGGACGTTCTTGACGTTCAGGGGAAACGGTGCGGTCCCGGGCCCTTCCGGCCGAGGACGTCGCGCGGGTTCGAGTAGGGGCAGGAGATCAGGGAGAGGCAGCCGCAGCCGATGCAGTTGGAGAAGTCGTCGCGCAGGGCGGTGAGTTCCTCGATGCGCCGGGTCAGGTCGTCGTGCCATTCGCGGGAGATCCTGGCCCAGTCGCGTTTGCCCGGCACCGACTCGGCCGGGAGGCGGTCGAGGGCTTCCTTGATCTTGTCGAGGGAGACGCCGACCCGCTGGGCCACGCGGATGAAGGCGATCACTCTCAGCACGTCGCGGCGGTATTCGCGGCGGTTGCCGGCCGTGCGGCGGCTGTGGATGAGGCCGAGGCTCTCGTAGTAGTGGAGGGCCGAGACGGCCACTCCGGCGCGTTCGGCGACCTGGCCCGGCTTGAGCCAGACCGCGTCGGGATCGAGCACCGTCCCCCCTTGACGTCAAGTGCGCTTGATGAAGTGGACTCTATCCATGGGACTGATGCGGGCGGCCGGAGTGGCCGAGTTCGGGGCGGCCGACCGGCTGCGGATCGTGGAGGTGCCCCGGCCGGTTCCGGGGCCGGGTGAGGTGCTGGTCCGGGTGCGGGCCGCCGGGGTGCAGCCGGCCGACGCGGCGGTGCGGTCGGGGTGGCTGCCGCCGGGGGCGCCGCCGGCGGAGTTCCCCGTGGTGCCGGGGAACGAGTTCGCGGGGGTCGTCGAGGGGACCGGGCAGGAGGTGGTGGGGTTCCGGACGATGCGGTGCTACGCGGAGTTCGTGGCGGTGCCGGAGACGCAGGTCGTACCGAAACCAGAAGGGGTTGACTGGGCTCAGGCGGGGGCGCTGTCGGCGTCGGGGCAGACGGCGCACACCGCCCTGGAGCGCCTCGGGCTGCGGAAGGGCGAGACCCTGCTGGTGCACGGCGCGGCCGGGGGCGTGGGGACCATGATCACCCAGCTCGCGGTGCTCAGAGGGATCAGGGTCGTCGGTACGGGGTCCGCCGCCAACCAGGAGTATCTGGAAAGCCTCGGGGCGACCCCGGTCGAATACGGCGACGGGGAGCTCGAACGGCTCCGACGGCTCGGCCCGTTCGACGCGGTGCTCGACGCCGCCGGGCACGGCAACCTGCGCACCTCCGTCGAGCTCGTCTCCGACAGGAGCAGGATCGGCACGATCGCCGACTGGGAACTGGCCCGCGAGCTCGGCTGCCTGTGGATCGGGAGCGACCGCAGCCAGGCCAGGCTCACCGAGCTGCTCGACCTGGTCGCGTCGGGCGAGCTGGCGGTGACCGTCAGGGCGACGTACCCGCTGGAGGAGGCATCGAGAGCCCACGCCGACATCGAAACGGGGCACGGACGGGGGAAGGTCGTGCTGATTGTCGGGTAGGGGGAGCCGATGGACGAGAACACGGTGAACCTCATCGGCTACCACGTCGAGGCCGTCGACGGCGCGATCGGGACGGTCGACGCGGTCAGTGACGAGATCGGCGAGGGCTACCTCGTCGTCGACACCGGGCCGTGGATCTTCGGGCACCGGGTCATGCTCCCCGCGAGCGTGATCACTCAGGTCGACGCCACCCACCGCAAGATCTTCGTCGACCGCACCCGGGACGAGATCAACGACGCCCCCGACTTCATCATGACCGACGACCCGCCTCCGAGACCCGACCCCGACCGCTTCCCCTACGGCATCCCGTAAAGCGCGAAAGCCCCGTCCCCATCGAGGGGGCGGGGCTTTCCGCACAAGGTCACGGCCAGCGTTCGACCGGTACGGGGGTCGGTTTCGCGATCACGTCGAGCCGCTCCAGCAGGACCAGGAACGTCGAGGCGTACGGCGACGACTCGGCCACGCCCGCCACCCGGTCCCAGTCGACCTGCTCGCGCATCGCGCGGACGGTCGGCAGCAGGCCCGAATAGTCGCAGCTGTGCTCCGACAGCGGCAGTATCCAGGAGATCACCAGGTCGGTCGCCTCCAGCACCGGCAGGCTCAGCGCGGCAGTGTTGATCATCGTGGCCCGGTTGATCATCTCGGGGGTGACGGGCCGGTCGGCGAGCTGGAAGATGAGGTCGACCAGCACGCCCTCTTCGTCGAAGGCCTTGACCAGCCAGTCCTCCGGGGGGCGTTCGGTGCGGAAGCCCATGTTCTCCAGCGTCTTCAGGGCGAGCGGGACGTCCTCTTCGACCAGCGCGAAGTCGACGTCGTGCAGAGAGGGGGCCGCTCCCCTGGCGTATCCGGCGCACCCGCCGGCCAGGGCGAAGCGGACGCCCACCTCTTTGAGGCCGGACCCCGCCCGCTTGAGCGTGTCCAGGATGGCGTCGGTTACCTCGTGACTGTGACTACCCACGCCGCACCGTTTGCCCCGGAACGTTCGACCCAAACAATCTCGGGTACTACGGCGCGCCATGACCGAGACCCTCAGGGAAATCAACGACGCGTACTCCGAGGAGCGTCCCTTGGCCTCCTACGCCAGGGTTCTCGGCGTGTACGGCACCGCCGTCGCCGCCCTCCTGGCCGCAGGGAAGCTGACCGGCCGCGACGCCCCCGACCGGGTGGCCGTCATGGACCTCGCGCTGATGTCCGTGGCCACCCACCGCCTGTCCCGCACGATCGCCAAGGACACCGTCACCAGCCCTCTCCGGGCGCCCTTCACCCGCTATGTCGGGGTCTCGGGCCCGTCGGAGCTGAAGGAGGAGGTCCGGGGCGAGGGCCACCGTCACGCGATGGGCGAGCTGCTGAGCTGCCCGTTCTGCCTGGCGCAGTGGATCGCGACGGGCTATGCGGCCGGGATGGTCTTCGCGCCCCGGCTGACCCGGCTGGTGGGCGCCACGATGACGGCGGTGGCGGTGTCCGACTGGTTACAGCTGGCGTACGCCCGGATGATCAAGGAAGCGAAATGATGGAAGAGCAGCACAGGGTCCTGCTGACCAACCCCGAGGAGAACCCGAAGGAACGGGTCGACCGAGAGCTCGGTGAACTCCTGCAAGGGCTCCGGGTGCAGTCGACCGGGGTGCAGGTGCTGTTCGCGTTCCTGCTGACGCTGCCGTTCTCGGCCGGGTTCGGGCGGGTCGACGTGTTCGGCAGGTGGCTGTTCTACGCCGCCCTCGTGTCGGCGGCGATCGCGTCGATCTGCCTGATGGCCCCGGCGATCCAGAACCGGATCATGTTCCGGTCGGGGCTCAAGGAGCTGATGCTGCATCGGGCCAACGATCTGGCCGTGGTCGGGGGGATCGCCCTGGCGATCTCGATGACGTGCTCGACCGGGCTGGTCGTCGAGGTCTACCTGGGCACCTGGCCCGCGGTGCTGATCGCCGCCGCGGTGGTGTTACTCAGCACGTGGCTGTGGTTCGTACAGCCGCTGGTGACCCTTCAGCGGAACCGGGGCAGGACCGCCGACTCGTAGAACTCGAAGAAGCCCTCCTGGTCGGGCCCGATCTGCGCGATGTAGATCTCGTCGAAGCCGGCGTCCACATACTGCTGGATCGCGGCGATGTGCACCTCGGGGTCGGGGCCCGCCGGGAGGGTCAGGTCGTCGGGCCTGACCAGGGTGGCGAGCTGTTCGAAGTGCCGGGGCATCGGCAGCAGCTGATGGGCCTCGCCCGTGATCGCCTCGATCGGCCACAGGCGGTGGGCCAGGCGGCGGGAGTCGTCCTCGTCGGTGCCCCAGCAGACCTTCAGGCCGCCCTGCGCCGTCTTCCCGGCCCCGCCCGCTTTTCTGTACGCCTCCAGCAGGTCGGCATCCGGCGCGACATTGACGTAGCCGTCGCCGATGCGTCCGGCCAGCTCGGCCGACGCCGGGCCGAAACCGCTCACGAGGATGGGCGGAGGTTCGTCGGGCAACGTGTAGAGCCGCGCGTTCTCCACGTCGTAGAACTCACCGTGGTGGGTCACCACGCCGCCCTCCCACAGCTCACGGATGATCCCCACGGCCTCCTCCAGCATCCGCTGCCGGTCGCAGGCCGGGGGCCACGGGTCACCGAAGATGTGCTCGTTGAGGGCCTCGCCCGTGCCGACCCCGAGGCGGAACCGGCCGTCGAACATGACCTGTGCGGTGGCCGCCGCCTGCGCCACGATCGCCGGGTGGATCCGCACCAGCGGACAGGTCACCGCCGTCGTCACCGGGAGCGAGACCACTTGCGAGAGCGCGCCGAGCACCGTCCAGACGAAGGAGCTCTCGCCCTGTTCGTCGATCCAGGGATGGAAGTGGTCGGTGACCCACAGACCCTCGAAACCGGCGTGCTCGGCGAGGACGGCCTGCCTGACCAGCTCTTTCGGGCCGTGCTCTTCGGAGCTCAGCATGTAACCAAAACGTGTCATGGCAATCCACTTGCCCACGTTCCATGACGTTAATGACCCCTTCGACAGGGCAGTCGGGCTTCATGGCTACTTTGCTCTGGATCATCGCAGTTGTACTCGTCATCGCCGGGATCTACGTCATCCTCGCGCGCAGGGACATCCTCTGGGGGATCGTCCTCATCGTCCTCGGGTTCCTCGTCGGACCCGGCGGCGTCAGTATCTTCAACGTGTAGCGACCATGAGAACACGACAACGGCGGCCGGAAAGCCCGGCCGCCGTTAACGTGTTTCAGCACTCTTCGGAACCCAGGCAGTAGGTGGCGTAGGCCCGGCGCAGCACCGGGAGCGCCACGTTCCTGACCCGGATCCCGCCCGGGGTCATGCCCTTCTCGGTGCCCGCGTGGGCATGGCCGTGGACGATGAGGTCGGCGCCCTCGGCGTCGACCGCCTCGGCGAGCAGGTAGCTGCCGAGGAACGGGTAGATCTCCGGCGGCTCCCCGGCCAGGGTCTCCTTGACCGGCGAATAGTGGCTGAGCACGACCCGGTATTCGGTGTCGAGGCTCTTCAGCGCGATCCGCCACCGGTCGGCGATCTCCCGGGTGTGCCGGACGAACGCCTTGGTCTCCGGCTCGCCGAACTCGCTGGCCGACTTGCCGGCGAACCCGCCGCCGAAGCCCTTGCCGCCGGCGAGGCCGAGCCGTCCGTCGAAGAGCGTCTCGGCGCTGTCGTCGAGCACGATCGCGCCCGACTCCCGCAGGACGGAGATGATCTCCTGGTCGGCGTCGGAGTGGTAGTCGTGGTTGCCCAGCACGAACACGACGGGCACCGGCAGGTCGCGGAACTCGTCCGCGACGATCTTGCCCTCTTCGAGGGTGCCGTGGCGGGTCAGGTCCCCGCCGACGAGCAGGATGTCGGCGCGTTCCTCGATGCCGTCGAGCCGCTCCCGGTAGGAGCCGCGCTGGGCGGGGTCCAGATGGATGTCGGCGACGGCCGCGACACGGATGCTCACAGCTGCTCCTCCTCGCCGGGGGCACGGACCTCCACACAGGTCACCTCGTTGTGGACGGTGAGCCCCGGGGCGGCCTCGCGCGCCACGTCGGTCAGCAGGTCGCGCTGCTCCTCGCCGGTCACCTGGCCGCGCAGGAAGAGCTGGTCCCCCCGCACGTCGACCCGGATGCCGAGCTCGTTGGTGCGGCCGTCCTCCGCGATGGCTTGCTGCACGCGGGCGGCCACATAGTGAGGTGTGTCCATAGAGAAAACGCCTGCCCGCGCCTTTTCCGGCGAAACAGGATGTTTTCTGAAGAGCTTTATAGGTTAAAGTGGAAGCAAATCTGTGCCTAGGAAGCAGGCACCTCCCGTGTTGACGCATGCCGTCCCGGAGGTCCCTTGCACCCCGCACATCTCCCCCATTTCGCCGCATCCAGTCGGCGTGCTCTCCTCCCGGTTCCCGTGACCCCGGACCTGGGCTCCCCGCTCGCTAGCGATCCCGCCCGCGAGCGGGACCAGCCGTTCCCGGAGGTAACCCCGTGAAGATCGCCATGATCTCGGAGCACGCCAGCCCGCTCGCCTGCGTCGGCACGACCGACGCCGGGGGCCAGAACGTCCACGTCGACGCCCTGGCCAGGGCCATCGCCGCCCTCGGCCACGAAGTGACCGTCTACACCCGCCGCGACGACGAGCGGGTTCCCGAGCGGGTACGACTGGCTCCCGGCGTCACCGTCGTGCACGTGCCGGCCGGACCGGCGCGCAAGATCCCCAAGGACGACATCCTCCCGTGGGTGCCGCACTTCGCGAAGTGGCTGCGGGAGCAGTGGCTCTTCGACCGGCCCGACGTCGTGCACAGCCACTTCTGGATGAGCGGCCTGGCCGCCCTCGGCGCCGCCCGTGACCTGGGCATCCCGGTCGTGCACACCTATCACGCGCTCGGCGCGGTCAAGCGCCGCCACCAGGGCGCCGACGACACCAGCCCGCGCGAGCGGATCGAGGCGGAGACCCGCATCGGCCGCGAGACCGACGCCATCATCGCGACCTGCACCGACGAGGTCGACGAACTGCGCCGCATGGGCGTCAACCGGCGTCGGGCGCGGGTGGTGCCGTGCGGCGTCGACCTGGCCCACTTCCACCCGCACGCCGGAACCGGGGAGACGGCCCGGACCCGCCTGGTGGCGATCAGCCGCCTGGTCCCGCGCAAGGGCGTGGCGACGATCATCGAGGCGCTGCGCGGGGTCAAGGGCGTCGAGCTCGTGGTGGCCGGGGGGCCGCCCGCCTCGGCGCTGCACCACGACGCCGAGGTGACCCGGCTGCGCTGGCTGGCCCAGCGGAACGGGGTGGCCGACCGGGTGACGTTCACCGGCCAGGTCGCCCGCGAGGACGTGCCGGCGCTGATGCGCTCGGCCGCCGCCGTCGTCACGGTGCCCTGGTACGAGCCCTTCGGCATGGTCGCGCTGGAGGCGATGGCCTGCGGGGTGCCGGTGATCGCGTCGTGCGTGGGCGGCCAGAAGGAGACCGTGGTCAACGGGATCACCGGGGTGCTGGTGCCGCCGAAGCGGCCGACCGCGCTGGCCAGGGCCGTCCAGAGACTGCTGGCCGACCCGGTGCGGCGCAGCGCGTTCGGCATCGCCGGCGCCGACCGGGCCAAGGCCCGCTACGGCTGGAACAGGATCGCGACAGAGACGGTCGCCGCCTATCGAGAGGTCGGCGTCAGATTGGAGGCGACGGCATGACGACCGCACTCGTGCTCCGCGCGCAGGGCATCGGCCATCTCCTGACGGCCGTGCCCGCCCTGCGCGCCCTGCGCCGCAGCGGCATCAGGATCGCGCTGGCCTGCCCGCCGGAGCTGAGCGAACTGGCCGCGCTGACCGGGGTGGTCGACCGGCTCATCCCGGCCTACGGTCTGGAGCCGATCCTGTGGCCCGGCCTCACCGACCGCAACTCCGACCTGCCCTTCTTCCCCGAGATCGCGGTCAACCTGCACGGCCGGGGCCCCCGATCCACGGAGCTGCTGGCCGATCTGCGGCCCCGGAGGCTGTGGGCGTACGCGGAGGAGGCTTATCCCCCCGGCCCGAAGTGGGACGACGACGAGCACGAGACGCGGCGCTGGTGCCGCCTCGTCGAGTGGTACGGCCTGAAGGCCGACCCCCGTGACCTGCTGCTCCCCTCCCCCACGACCCCGAGCCCCGCACCGGGCGCGGTCGTCATCCACCCGGGCGGCACGGGCCTGTCCCGCCGCTGGCCCCCGGCCCGGTTCGCGGAGGTGGCCCGCGCGATCGCGGGCGAAGGCCTCCCGGTCGTGGTGACCGGGTCGCGCAAGGAACGCCCGCTGGCGCTGCTGGTCGCGAACCAGGCGGTCTTACCCCCGCAGATCGTGTACGCGGGCCGCACCTCTTTGAGGGAACTGTGCGCGATCGTGGCCGGTGCCCGCCTGGTGATCAGCTCCGACACGGGCGTCTCACAGATGGCCACCGCCTACGGCACCCCATCCGTGACGATCTTCGGCCCGGAACGCCCCGAACGCTGGGGTCCGCCGAAGGACCGCCCCCGCCACCAGGCCCTCAGAAACGGCCCCGACCCGGCCGACGTGACGACCAAGGACGTGCTGTCGGCGGCGGCGGAAGTGCTGAGCGAAGGCTTGGTGAGACGTTGAGCGCGAATAGCGCGCCGCGCGTCTGTAGCGCCGCGCGTCTGTCGCTCCAAGCCTCTGTCGCGCCGAGTCGGTGAGACGCGTCACCCGCATGCTCGGCGCGCGTGAGCGGTGCGTCGCTCAGGCGCTCAGCAACTCGTCGGCCTGTTCGGCCACTGCCTCCGCTTCCACGTCGGTCAGCCAGGAGACCGGGTGGGCGCAGCCGCCCGGTTCGCGGAGGCCCGCGCCGCCGCAGGCCGGGCAGGTGGTGGTCCAGGAGATGAGCGGGCGGTGGTGGCTGCGGGTCAGCGGACCGGCGTTGATCAGGTCGCCGCACCAGTAGACGCCGACCGTCGGCGTTCCCATCGCGGCGGCCAGCCGGCGGGGGCCGCTGTCGTTGGCGATCACCACGTCACACGCCGTGTAGAGGGCGGCCAGGCCACCGGCCGACAGTGTGCCGACGACCGGGATCGCCTTCGGGATCAGGGCGCAGACCTCCTCGACCAGGTCGCGTTCGTGCTCCCCGCCGGTCACCGCGACCGGGCGCCCCAGACGGGCGGCGGCTTCGGCGAAGCAGGAGGCGGGCCAGCGGCGCCGGGCGTCCTTGCCGCCCGGATGGACGGCGATCAGGCCGCGCGGCAGTTCGCCCAGCGCCGACCGGAGTTCGGCGTAGTCGGCGCGGGTCACCTGCATGCGGGGTTCGACGTAGTCGCAGCTCGCCCCGACCAGCCCGGCGACCTCCAGGAAGCGCAGGGTCTCGTGCTGGTAGGGGACGTAGGGCAGCCACCGGTCGAGCGGCGGGGCGTCGTCGCCGCGCAGCCCGGCGGTCACGCGGGCGCCCAGGCCGTTGACGAAGGCGTTGGCGTGCAGCCCGTCGCCGTGCATCTGGAGCGCCAGGTCGAAGCGTCCGACCAGGTCGGGTGGGGCGGACGGCGACTCCTCCATGGCGGGCACGACGACCACCTCGTCCACGGGGCCGGGGCGGTTGCGCAGGAACGGCACCTGCCACTCCCGGCCGAGGAGAGTGATCGACGCGGCCGGATAGGTACGGCGCAGCGCCTCCACAGCGGGGAGGATCAACAGCAGGTCACCCAGGGCCGTGGCCCGCAGAACGGCGATCCGCTCGACGCTCTCAACAATGAGGTTCATCGATTGGCCTTCGCTCGGTTCGTTTTCGGTACCCCGGCCCGGTTACCCGAGGGGTTGATGAGCAAACACGCTGCGGTTTTCCCCGCGCACCCTCGGGCAGCAGGGATGACCATGACGGAAGAGACAGTCCGCCGCTTCCCCGGCCTCACCGCCGTGGTCGTCGGGGACGTAATGCTCGATTCGTGGCTCCAGGGCCGGGCCGGACGGATGGCGCAGGAGGCGCCGGTTCCGGTGGTCAGCGTCGAGCAGATCGACGACGCCCCCGGCGGCGCCGCCAACACCGCCGCCAACCTGGCCGCCCTCGGCGCCCGCGTGCACCTGCTCGGTGTGGCGGGGGCCGACCCGGCCGGCACCGCGCTCATCGGTTCGCTGCTCCGCCACGAGGTGGACGGCCCCATCATCACCCGGGGCCGCCGGACCGCCGTGAAACGAAGGGTCATGTCGGGCGGCCAGATGGTGGCCCGTTACGACGAAGAGGACCGTTCCCCCGTACCGGCGTCGGTCGAACGCGAGCTGGTGTCCCAGATCCGGGAGATGGCGGAACTGGCCCACGTCGTGGTCGTCTGCGACTCCGGCGCGGGCGTGTGCACCGACGGCGTGCGCCAGGCCCTCGCGGGCCTGCCCCTGCTGGTCGTGGACGCCTACGACCCCGAACTCTGGCGCGACGCCGCCCCGGCGGCCGTGCTGGCCCGATACGACGCCTGCGAGCTCGTCGCGGACGATCCCTTCGAGCTCACCGGCGCCCCGATCGTCGTCACCGACGAGGGTGAAGGCGCGGTGGTGCACCGGGAGGACCGCCCGCCCCACCGCACCCATCCCGGCTCCGGCGAGCTGCTGGGCGCGGGGGCGGGCGACACCTTCACGGCGGTGTTCGCGCTGGCCCTGGCGGCGGGCGCCGACGCCGCCACCGCCGCCGACCTGGCCCAGGCGGGGTCCGACGTGGTCTCCCGCCGCCCCGGCACCGCCGTCTGCGACGCCGACGACCTGCTCGCCGAGCTGGGACCCCGACCGGCCATGCCCGCCAAGGTCCTGGCCGAACGGGTCGCCACCGAGCGGGCCCAGGGCCGCCGCATCGTCTTCGCCGACGGCTGCTTCGACGTCCTGCACCCCGGCCACGTGACCTACCTCGACCAGGCCAGGCGGCTGGGCGACGTGCTGGTCGTCGGTGTACGCGACGACGCCAGCGCCGCCCGCAGGAAGGCCCCCGACCGGGTGGTCAACTCGGCCGAAGACCGGGCGGCGGTGCTGACCGGCCTGGGCTCGGTCGACTACATCACCCTGATCGAGGACGACTCCCCCGCGTCCCTGCTGCGCCTGATCCGCCCCGACGTGTACGTCAGGGGCGACGGCGGCCACCCCGACCTGGTGCCGGAGGCCCGGCTGGTGCGCGAGCTCGGCGGCGAGGTCCGGCTGGTCGAGCGGTGGTAGCAGGTCAAATCGGAGGGTAGGGGATAAATCATGACAGAGCCGAGAAGGACCGAAGAGCAGGTCGACCCCAGGGGCAAGCCCATGGTGCCGGCGACGCCTCGCGACGTCGTTCACGTCAGGCTCGGGTCGTTCGGGCTGGTGATCGCGATCGCCGTGGCGGTGATCGCGGGGCTGAGCCACGTGTGGTGGCTGATGATCGTCGGCATCGTGGCGGCCGTGGCCATCGGCATCGACATGTACGTCGCGACCCGGCGCCAGCAGTCATTGGGGGGCGGGCCGCAGTCGGAGGCGGGGTAGCGGGGAACGTACGGGAAAAGAAAGCCGGGCCGGGACAGGTGTTCCGGCCCTCGGGGTTTCTAGAGGTCGCCGACCGCGAACTGATCGATCGAGACGGCGTAGGAGGTGACCCCGCCGAGGACGCAGCCCGCGCCCAGCTCGATGAGGTTGCTGGTGGTGCGGCCGTTCGCGCGCGCGGGCCCGCCCGTGAAGGCGCCGGTGGCGATGCTGCCGCCCTCGAAGCCGAACGAGGACGAGTCGCCCCGGAACGTCGACTGGTCGACCACGGTCCTGCTGCCGTCGTTCCAGCTGATCGTCACCTTGGCGGAGCCGGGCCCGAACGGCCCCGGGCACGCGGCGGTGAGGGACGCCTCGGCCCGGATGATCCCTCCGGTGATCTTCGGGTGCTTCTGCGAGGCGCAGACGCCCAGGTCACCGTTGGCCGTCAGGCGCACGGTGTTCCTGCTGAACGTGACACCGGGATTGAACTGCACGTGGAGGCTGCCACCGATACAGGCGACGTCGCCGATGTCCTCGGCGACGGCCGACGGGGCGGGCGCGAGAGTGAGCCCGAACGCGAGGACGGCGGCGGACCACAGGAGTGAACGCATGCGCCCCATGATCTTCGCGGCCCCCTGTCACCGGCCGTCGGCCACGCGCCCGCGAACGGTCAGCTTTCTTCCATGACCAGGTGGGCCAGCGCGGCGATCATGCGACCTTCAAGGTTCTCCGGCCAGGGGAAGTAGCGGACCACGATGCGCTGGTGGGCCAGGCCGTGGAGGCCGAGCCAGAGCGCGACGGCGTCGCCGAACAGGTCGGTGCTGGTGGAGCGGCCCGCCTCGACACAGGCGCCGAGCAGGTCGACGAGGGTCTGCAGCGTCTCGGCACCCAGGGCGTCCATGTCCGACTGGCCGACCGAGCCCTCGCCCAGATCGGGCATCCACAGCCCGCCGAACATGATCCGGTAGCGGCCGGGATGGGTGGCCGCCAGGTCGAGGTAGGCGTGGCAGGCGGCGGTCAGCCGGGCCACCGGGTCGTCGCCGGCCTTCGCCACGGCGGCGACCAGAGCGGCCGTGAGCTGGTCGAACTCCTGGCGGACCACGGCCAGCATGATGGCCGGCTGGTCGGGGAAGTGCGGGTAGATCGAGGGCGCGGCGATCCCGATGCGGCGGGCGACCGAGCGCAGCGTGATCGCGCGTTCGTCGCCCTCCTCGTCGAGCAGTTCCACGGCGGCGGCGATGATCTCGTCGCGCAGTTTCCCGCCCTCGCCGCGGCGGTTGCGCCTGCGTGGCTCAGTGCTCTTCACGCCGTAACCATACACCGCGAAGTTTACAGGTGTTGCCTCTTGCTTTCTTAAACTTACACTTGTTACGTTACGACTGTAAGTACACAGACGAGAGGTTGACCATGAACGCGACAGAGATCGTCCTCCCCGGAGTGGTCGAGCCCGGCGGCCTCCAGGTCCGGACCCGTGACCTGCCCGAACCCGCCTCAGGTCAGGTGATCCTGCGCATGGACGCCACCGGCGTCTCCTTCGCCGAACAGCAGATGCGCCTGGGCAAGTACTACGACCAGCCGCCCTTCCCGTTCGTCCCGGGCTACGACGTGGTCGGCACGGTCACCGCCACCGGCCCCGGCGTCGACCCCGGGCTGACCGGCCGCCGGTTCGCCGCCGTCGTCAAGGTCGGCGGCTGGGCCAGCCACCTGCTCGTCGAGGCCGCAGACCTGGTGCCGGTCCCCGACGAGGTCGACGCCGCCACCGCCGAGACGGTGGCCGTCAACGGCGTCACCGCCTGGCAGATGCTGCACCGCACCGCCAGAGTCCGCCCCGGCGGCACGATCGTGGTGCTCGGCGCCAACGGAGGTGTGGGCTCGATCCTCGTCCAGCTCGCCCACCACGCCGGGATCACCGTGATCGGCACCGCCTCGCCCCGCCACCACCAGACGGTCCGCGACCTGGGCGCGACCCCGGTCGACTACCGCGACCCTCAGCTGTACGACCGCATCCGCGCCCTCGCCCCCCAGGGAGTGGACGCCGTCTTCGACCACGTCGGCGGCGCGGGCCTGACCGAGTCGTGGAAGCTGCTGCGCCGGGGCGGCACCCTGGTCAACTACGGCTCGGCCGCCACCAAGGACGACAAGGGCAACGCCGCCCTGCCCGTGCTCAAGCTGTTCGCCCGCCTGCTGCTCTGGAACTACCTCCCCAACGGCAGGAGCGCCCACTTCTACAACTTCTGGGCGGGCCGCCGCTTCCGCACGTCGTCCTTCCGCGCCCGCCTGAGCACCGACCTGACCGAGGTCCTACGCCTGGTCGCCATGGGCGCCGTCACCCCGAGGATCGCCGCCCGCGTCCCGCTCTCGGAGGCGGCCGAGGCGCTGGCCCTGGCCGAGTCGCGCACCGTCTTCGGCAAGGTCGTCATCGTGCCGGAGCCCGTGACGCATTAGAGATCATCTTCTGTGAAGATCGGCGCATGAAACGCCTGGGCGTCATGCTGCTGGTGGCCGCACTGCTGAGCGTCGCGACGCCCGCGGCCGCGGAACCCGGCTCTCTCGACCCCGTCGTCAAAGCCCTCAAGACCCAGTTCGCGAAGAAGAGCGGCGTGCGCTTCACCGTCAAGCGCCAGGGCGGCCCCCCGTACTCGTTCGACATGAAGGGGTCCGGCACCTACCGCTTCCGAGCCTCGGGCGTGTACGCCGCCGACACCGTGCAGATCACCCGCGAGCCCTCCGGCGGAACGGGCCGATCCCGGGGCATCAGCATCGGCCACGAGTTCTACTCACAGTCCTATGTGCGTTCCAAGACCGGCGAGTACACCCACAAGTCGCCTTCGCAGCTGGGAAAGTGGCGCCACGGCCGGCACCTGGCAGGCGTCATCTGGGGCGACGACCTGATCAACGGCATCAACCCCGGCTTCCTCGAGCTGGCCGCCACCACCGGCGTGACCACCACCGACGGCGGCACGTTCGAGGGAGTGAAGACGACCCTCCACAGCGGCACAGTGACGGTTCCCGTGCTGGGCGAGCGGCAGGCCGGGATGTTCTTCGACCTGGCGGAGGACGACGGCTCCTACCGCGGCCCGATCATCTGGAAACTCTGGGTAGGCCCCGACAACCTGCCGCGACGCTTCCACGCCATCATGCGGCACCACGCGAAATGGACCGACGACGTCGAGGTCGAGACCATGACGATGAACATCATCTATCGAGGCTGGGGAACCAGAGCCAGGATCACGGCCCCGCCCGAGCGCCTCCTCAGCACCGACTGGTGACCGCACCCGGCTTGGTCAGTGTCGAGGCCTCCCACGGCTCGTCGCCGGGGCCGCGCACCCAGACCTTGTCCTGGTCTCGTCGGTCGCGAGCCCCTCGGAAACCAGGCGGGACGTATTCATGACCAAGAAAGAGCCTCAGCCGGCCTTCGGGATGAACTCGCGCAGGCAGTGCAGGAGCATCTCCGGCTGTTCCTCGGCGATCCAGTGCCCCGAATCATCGATCGGCCGGACGGTGACGTTCTCGGCGACCTCCGAGAGCATCTTGTCGGCGACGGGCAGGAAGAAGCTCGCGGTCCCGCCGATCCCGAGGACGGGCATTTTGAGCTTGCCCTTCTCGGACAGCATGCGCCGATTGTCGTCGGCGTCCTTCTCGAAGGCCCGGAAGAGTTCGAGCCCCGCCCGCATGGCACCGGGAGCCGTGTAGTCGGCGACATACCGCTCCACGTCCGACAGGGAGATGGCGTCGGGGTTGGCGCTCAGCTTGACGTAGAAGTTGCGCAGATACGGATAGGCGCTGCCGGCGATGAGCGTCTCGGCCTCGTTGCCCGCCGCGCCGTGGAAGTGGAAGTGCCACAACTTGTTCTCGCTGTACCTGGTCGTCGCCAGGCTGCCCTCGTACGCCTCGGTGCCGGGGATCGGAGCCTCCATGAGCACGAGACGCTCGACGTCATCCGGGTAGAGGGTGGCGAACGCGTAGGCGACCAGCATCCCGAGGTCGTGCCCGACGAGGGTGATCGGCTTCTCCACCCCGAGGTGGTCGAGCAGCGCCCTGATATCTCCGGCCATGGTCTGCTTGTCATAACCGCTCGCGGGCTTCGACGACGCGCCCGCCCCTCGATAGTCGGGGGCCACCACGAACAGGCCGTCGGAACCGAGAGGCTCCATCACGTGGCGCCATTCCCACCAGGTCTCGGGCCATCCGTGCAGCAACACGATCGCCCTGTCGTCTCCACCGTGACTCGGCGCCGTCCCCGCGGTCGCGTAGTGGATGCGGACATCGGCGTGATCGAACATGTTGTGGTGGATTCCGTGCATGGCCCTTCCTCCTGACGACTAACGAGAGATCTCCTCGTAGTGGTGCTCGTCGTAGTCCGACTTCAGATAGCCGTTGACGGTGTCGTTGAAATCGATCCAGTGAGGCGTCTTGCCGTGCACATTCAAGTGCTCCTGCGTCTCCCAGTGCTCGACCAGGACGTAGCTGTACGGATCATGGGCGTTGCGCCACAGCTGATACAGGCTGCACCCGTCTTCCTTGTTGGACTCCACCACCATGTGGTTCAGCAGCTTCAGGAACTCGGCCTCATGCTCTTGGGCCACGTCGAAGTAGACGTTCAGGATGATCATCAGCTCCTCCTCGTACGATTTCGGGCGCCGACCTCCGCTACTTGGCGGCGACCTCCACATGCTTCAGGATGTGCTCCGCCCAGGTCTCCGGAGAATCGACGGGGCTGAAATGCCCGGTCTTCTCCATGAAATGAAGGTCGTAATCGCTGTAGAAGTCGTCCAGCGTGTCGCACCATTCCGTCGGGAAAAGCGCGTCGCTGTCCGGCCACAGGATCGTGATGTTCTTCGAGAACCTGTCACCTCGCGCCGGCCTGGTCTCATTGGCGTAAGCGGTGATGGGATTACCTTCGGGGTGGCGGAACCACATCGCTCCCGCCAGGAACGCACCCGGTGCCGAGTGATTCTCGGTGAGGTGGTCGAGAAGTTCATCGACCGCGGTGGAACCGGGGGGCGACCACTTCTCCAGGTTCTCCCGAAGTGCGGCCCGGACGGCTTCCGGCTTCCCGTCGATCAGGTCCTCGACCAGCCTGGTCTTGTACATGATCGCGTGCAGGAAGGCGTTGACGGCCTTCTCCTCCAGAATGCGCCGCCCGACGCCCATGGTCGGCGGTGCGATGACCAGAGAGTGCGCCAGATCCGGGCGCTTCATGGCGATGGCCTGAACGGTGAAGCTGCCGATGTCGTACCCGCACAGCACGGCGTCACTGATACCCAGTTCGTCGATGAGCGCGATGACGCCGTCGACCTGACTGCCGACCGAATAAGCGTTTCCGACGTCCTCCAAATGCTTATCGGACTTCCCGTATCCGCGCAGGTCCGGCGTCACCGCATCGACGTCGTCACCCAGGAGCGGCACCACACGCGAAAACTCCTCGTGGTCTCCCGGATTGCCGTGCACGAGCACGACAGGCGTTCCGCCGCCTGAACGCTCGTAATAATTCCGGAAGCCCTGAGTCGGCTGCGAGAAAGGCACGAGAATCTCCTCCGACTACGACTCGGTTTGGCCATATTTACAGTTCGGGCGATGAACTATGAAGCCGTACCCGGCCCACAGTACTCGCGCAGCACACGATGTCCACATATGCCCGAATGTCGGCTTTACCTGGGGAGATCTTCAATGGAACGCCGTTACTCGAATATGACTTACCGCAAACGCCGGTGATCTCGGATACAAACAAGAGGAGCCGGGTCGGGACACCCGGCTCCTCTCACTCGTGCAGCTTTAGATGGGGTCGTCGTAGCGGCGCTCCTCGTAAACGCGACGCTGGGTGGTGTGCACCTCGTCCACGGGGGCGACCACGGGGGTGGCGGCGGCACGGCGGACGGTGCTCAGCCGGTAGAGGCCGAACAGCAGCCCTGCCAGGCCGCCCACCATGAGAATGACCCCGATGACCTGGATGTCGAGCCCGGCGAGGGTGAACTCGACAGCCCAGGTGAGAATGGCGCCCAACATGATCAGGATGATGCTTCCGGCGATGGTCATGGCGTTCCCTCCTTCGCCCGGTGCACTATCCCGTCAGGGAATCTCAAACGTGACGGGACCAAATCAGCACCACAAGGGCAGAATGCCCGTCATGAACGACACCCCCATCGTCATCATGGGCCTGATGGGCGCAGGCAAGAGCACGGTCGCACGCCTGGTCGCGGAGGCCCTGGGCCGCGAGATGCGCGACAGCGACGGCGACCTGGAAGCCCGCTACGGCCAGACCGCCGCCCGCATGAACGAGACGGTCGGCGCCGACGTCCTCCACGACCGCGAAACCGAGGTCCTGCTCGACGCGGTCGCGGCCCGCCCCCCGGTGGTGGTCGCCGCAGCGGCGAGCACCGTCGAAGACCCCGCCGCGCGCGAGGCCCTGACCTCGTCGTTCGTCGTCTTCCTGGACGGCCCTCCGGAGGTCCTGGCCGAACGCATGCTGTCGAGCAGCCACCGGCCACACTTCGAGCCCGACCTGGTCCACATGCTGAAGAGCCAGCGGGACAAGCGCCTGCCGAAGTTCCAGGAGTTCGCCGACCACATGGCCGACGCGACCCGGACGCCCCACGAGATCACGACGGCGGTACTGGCCGCGTTCCGCTGATCGTCTCGAACCGGAGGGCGCCGCGCAGCAGGGGACGTGCCGCCAGGGCGACGAGCACCGCGGCGGCGACCCCGACGCCCGCCATGGCCACGGCCCTGCCGACCGCCCAGCCGAGCCACTGCACCTGGTAGATGTCCGTAAGGGTCAAGACGACGATCGCGGTTCCCGAGATCGCCGCGACCGCGCAGACCGGCAGCGCGGCGATGACCGCCTGCCTCAGGAGGACCCTGCCCAGCGCCCGTTCCGGCACCCCGGAAGCGGCCAGCGCGGAGAACGAGCGGCGCAGGTCGATCAACTCCTCCGCCTGGTGGACGACCAGGGCGACCGCCGAGGTCACCAGGGCCACCAGGAGCGCGACGTCCACCAGCGCATGGGCCTGGAAGTAGCCGGTCCCCGCCTGCTGGGCCCCGGCTCCCGCGCCGAAGAACACCGTCAGGCCCACCACGGACAGGGCCCTGGCCCACGCCCGCGGGTCGGCCTCGACCAGGCGCGCGGCCAGCAGCGCCTCCGCTGTACCGGCCCGCCGACCGACCCGGCGGGCGTACGCCCTGATCAGCCAGGTCGCGGCCAAGGTCACTCCGAACAGCAGCAGCACCAGCCCGGCCGCCATGACCAGCGCGGAGCCGTACTTACCGGCGAGCGGAAAGCCGCCCTTCACCACGGCCCCGAGGGCGAAGAGGCCGAGGCCCGCCGCGAACAGCAGCAGATCCCGGACGCGCGGCCCCCGCACGCGCGCCCGGCGGACCAATCCCAGCGGAGAGGAGACGACGTGCCGCCCGGCGCGGGCCCCCGACAGCACCCCGCCGAGCGTCACCACGGCCACGACGACCGGCACCTGTGGCAGCGGGCCGGAGAGATGGGTGACCACGTAGAGCGCGCCGCCGCCCAGCGACCCGGCCAGTGCCAGCGCGCCTCCTTCGAGGGCGCCCAGCAGCCGCACGTCACCCGGCGTCGCCCCCGCGAGCCGCAGGGCGGCCAGCCGCCGTTCCCTGGTGGCCGAGGCCAGCCGGTTGGCCTGGTGGATCAGACCGGCGACCGGCACGGCCAGCAGCGCGAGACCGAGCCCCGTCAGCGAACTCCCCTCGTCGTCGAAGTCGGCCAGGCGGACGGCCACGCAGACCAGGAACGTCGCCGCCGCCGCGCCCGCCGCGACGAGCCCGGCGCGCACCCGTTCGGCCCGTGAGCGTCCCCTGTTCAGCATCAGCAGCACGGTGATCATCGCGGCACCCCCGCCAGGACCGTTCCGTCGCGCAGGGCGATCTCGCGGTCGGCGTAGGCGGCCACCCGGTTGTCGTGGGTGACCAGGACGACGGCGGTCCGGCTGGTGCGGGCGGCGCCGATCAGCGCGTTCATCACCTGCTCGCCGCCGATCGTGTCGAGCGATCCGGTGGGTTCGTCGGCGAAGACCACCCGAGGACGGGTCACCAGCGCCCGCGCGACGGCCACCCGCTGCCGCTGCCCTCCGGACAGCTCGCCGATGCGCTGGTCGGCACAGCCGGACACCTCCAGCCAGGCCAGCCACTCGGCCGCGAGGGCCATCGCCTCCTGCCTGCCGTGCCGGTTGAACAGCACCGGCAGCGCGACGTTCTCCAGCGCGGTCAGCTCGGGCACCAGCTCGCCGAACTGGAAGACCACGCCGAAGGTCTCGCGCCGCAGCTTGGTCGACTCGGCCTCGGGCAGCGTGTCGATCCGCCTGCCGTCTAAGACGACCTCCCCGGACTCCGGCCGGACGACCCCGGCCAGGCAGTGAAGGAGCGTCGACTTGCCCGCGCCACTCGGGCCCGTGATGGCGACGATCTCGCCCTCCGCGATCGTCAGGGAGACGTCGGTCAGCGCCCTCGTCCGGCCGAACGACTTGCCCAGGCCCCTGGCCTCAAGCATTGCTGTGCTCCTTCATCCGCGCGAGCGCGGTCTCGATCCAGCGCAGGTCGGCGTCGAGGTGCTGGAGCGCGTAGTCGGCCGCCAGCACCTGGGCGGGCGCGCCGGACGCCTTCTCCGCGGTCAGCTCCCGCATGCGGGCGAGATGCGCCTCTCTTTGGCGTACGAGATAGTCGTCGGCGCCCTTCCCCGCGACGGCGACCCGCGCGAACAAGGGGCTGGAGACATACGGCGCCGACGGTTCGACGGTGTTCAGCCACCGGTCGAGCTCGGCCCTGCCCTCGTCGGTGATCGCGTAGAGGGTCCGCTCGGGACCGCCCTCCTGCCGCGTCTCGGCCACCTCGGCCAGGCCGTCGCGTTCCAGGCGTTGCAGCGTGGCGTAGACCTGCCCGTACGCCAGCGGCTTGGCGCCGGCGAGCCGGTGGTCGTGCTCCTTCTTGAGCTCGTAGCCATGCTTCGGGCGCTCGACGAGGAATCCAAGTAGCACATGACCAGTTGTCATGATCAAGACTATACATTCAGCGAATAGTCGCGTGTAACAAGTTCGACGCTTTCGGTTCACATGTGAGCCCTGGTCGCGTACCTTGGAACCAGATGGGAGCGCTCCCAAAGAGACGGTCAGAGAGGACGCCGGCATGACAGTCCCCTTCGCCGTCGCGGCGCTCGACGGGCTCGACGACTTCGAGACCTGGTCGGCCGAATGCCTGCTCCCCGCCGTCGGCGCCAGCGTCGCCGAGGCCCGCAGACTGGTCCGGCGCGAGCTCACCGGCCGTGGCCACACCGGCCTGGTCGACGACTGCCAGCTCATCGTCAGCGAACTCGTGACCAACGCCGTCCGCCACGCGGGCACCGCCTTCGCCCTCCGCCTGCGCGGCACCACGGCGTGGATCTACGGCGAGGTCTACGACACCGGCGCGACACCTCCGCGCGCCCGCGACCCCCGCCCGGAATCCACCGACGGCCGGGGCCTGCTCATCGTCGGCGCCCTGGCCGCATCCTGGGGCTACGCGCCGGGAGTACGCGGCGGCAAGATCGTCTGGTTCGTCCTGGGCGACTCGTAACCGCGTTCCACACGGTCCCAATGGAACGCGGACCCGCCACGCCTTCCGCCGGCCGTCACCCCGATGAAAGACCATTGCACCTCGCTCCCGCGTGCGCCGTCGGGTCAGATGAAGGGATGGACACCGATCGCGCTCGCGCCCTGCTCGCGGCCTCTCCCGTCGCCCGGCTGGCCACCGCCGCAGCCGACGGCACCCCGCACCTGGTACCAGTCACGTTCGCCGTCTCCGGAGATCAGGTGGTGATCGCCATCGACCACAAGCCGAAGACCACTCACAACCTGCGCCGACTCCGCAATATCCGCGACAACCCGCGCGTCAGCCTCCTGGCCGACCACTACGAAGCCGACTGGACACGGTTGTGGTGGGCACGCGCCGACGGCACCGCCCGAATCCTGGACGGCTCCAAACGGGAACCCGCGCTCACGCTGCTGGCGGAACGGTACGAGCAGTACGCCGAACACCGCCCTCAAGGACCGGTCATCGACATCACCGTTACCCGGTGGAGCGGCTGGTCCTCGACACCTGCGGAAGACATACCGGCGGGAGCAAACCTGGATCGCGCCGGACGAGCGGCTGAGCGCCGGGGTCAGGGCCGGAACGACTGAGGGATCGCCGTCGAGCTGCGACAATCGATCTCATGACGGCCCTGCCGCTGCGGCCAGCCGCCCGCGTCATCGCGCTGGACGACGAGAACAGTGTCCTGCTGCTGCGCTACGACGAACACGGCGGATTCTGGGCCACCCCCGGCGGGTCCCTCGACCCAGGGGAGGATCACCCGGCAGCGGCACACCGCGAGCTGCGGGAAGAACTCGGCGTCGATGACACGCTGGTGCGCATCGGTGCGCTCATCGCCGAGCGCAGCAAGGTCCATCAGGTCGGGGATCGCGACGTCCGTCAGGTCGAGCGTTACTTCCTGGCCCACATGGCGGCCTCCGCGATCAATCCGGCTCAGGCCACCCGGCCCGACACGATTCGCGGGTTCCGCTGGTGGACCCTTGATGAACTACGGAACACCGCCGACACCGTCTATCCGACCGGCCTGGCCGACCTGATCGCCGAGGTCATCACCACCGGTGCGCCGCACACTCCCCATGTGCTGAACTGACCGGCCCACGCGAAAGGTTCCGGGCCGCCGGGCGCCGTGAAGCCTGACACCGGAAGGCTCCAACACCCGTGGTTGGCCCATGGCCGGATTTCGGAATCGGCGAGCGGAGCGAGTGCCGACCGAGCGGAGCGAGGCCCTGCCTGGGAGCGCGAGGGGCGGAGCCCTTCGCATGGAGCGCAGCGACCCGGAGCGAACGCGACGTCGGGGCCGCGCCAGCGGACCAGGGGGAGCGTGAGGGGGCGCAAGCCCCCTGACAGCGGGGGTTCGGGGGTCGCCCCCCGAGCGAAGTTGGACGGTGTCCAATCCCATCCGGTTCCATTCTGGGAATGTGATCTGGGTCACACTTATAACAAGCTGCGGGAACTATCCGAATCGTCACATGTAACGTCCTTGCCAATCCATTTACTGACGGATGGGGCGCGAGTGACGTCCCACGGCAGAGCAAGGGAGACCCCGCAGTGCAGCGCACCCTCCTCATCGGCAGCACCTTCGCCGGATCCATCGGACTGCTGGCCGCAGCGCTGGTCGCGAGCCCCGCCGCAGCCGCCCCCCAGTACATCGAGAAGGAGGTGCTCGCCGGTTCCAGCGAGGCGCAGGCCATCGCCTACTTCTGGGACAAGGCGCAGCTCCAGGACGCGACCCCCTACAACGTCGAGACGACGGTCGCGGCCAAGCACATCTCCACGGGCGGTCCCACCGCGGACACCAAGGCGGGCACCGTTCCCGCGATCGGCGACGAGAAGAAGTCGACCAGCACGTCCAAGAACGTGAACCTGCCCCGGACGAGCGGCAAGGTCTTCTTCATGGGCGCCGACGGCAAGCCCCACTGGTGCTCCGGCACCTCGCTGCAGTCGAAGTACCGCAACCTGGTGGCCACGGCAGGCCAGTGTGTGTACGACACCGAGAGCAACAAGCCCGTCCTGAACAACTGGGTCTTCGTGCCCGGTTACTACCAGGGCAAGACCCCCTGGGGCATCTACGTCGGCAAGACCGCGTACACCCACTACGACTACGACGTCTTCGAGGACGGCGACCGCAACTACGCGTTCGTCACCGTTTACAACGGTGTCAAGCTGTCGGGTGACAAGGAGGTCGACAAGGCCGCCTACGACAAGTGGAAGGGCCAGAAGAAGATCCTCTCCGAGGTCGTGACCAAGGAGGAGTTCGAGGCCAAGTACACCGACGGCGGGCCCTACTGGAAGAAGACCCTGGCGCCGGTGACCGCGCCGGTCGACCCGCCGAAGGCGTCGTTCTCGCAGGCCGAGGCCGAGAAGTACTACACCGACGGCGTTGACGGCGTGAAGCTGACGACCGAGTCGGTGGCCGAGGCCACCTACAACGCCGCGCCCAACGGCACCAACGCCATGAAGAACGGCGAGAAGTGCCCGACCTGGTGCGGGCCCGACTCGGGCAAGGAATACCCGATCGACGAGGCCACCTACAACAAGCTGAAGGCCGACACCGCCTTCAAGGGTGTGCTGCGCAAGACCGAGCAGAACCAGTTCTTCAAGAAGGAATGGTTCGTGAAGAAGTGGGTCAAGACCTCGGTCGCCGAGGCCTACTTCAAGGACCACTACATCGTCCGCGGCGTCGAGGACGTCGGCCGCCTGGGCGACAACGTCGGTGGCCAGGGCCTGGCGTACAACCAGAAGCTGGGCAAGGCCCACTACGTCTTCGGCTACCCGAGCGGCGCCCACCCCGACGGCAACCGCGTCTTCTCCGGGAACACCCTCAAGTGGACCTACGGGAAGACCTTCGCCGCCTCGGCGTCGGCGATCAAGGCGCAGGAGCTCGTCGGCATCAAGTCGTCGTTCACCGGCCAGGGCGCCATCGGCTCCTCGTGGCTGGCGAGCTACAAGAACACCCGCCGTCTCGGCTACCTGAACGGCGTCACCATCGCGGTCTCCGACCGTGACGGCAACAAGCGCATCGACACCTCCGTCTCGGCCTACTTCGACGGCGAGACCTACGGCGTCTACAAGCAGGCGGCGAACGTGTGGTCTGGTTCTATCCTCTAACCAGCTGATTTGGGAGCGCCCGTATCCACAGGGATGCGGGCGCCTCTCGTTTTCGCGACTTCGCATCCCAGGCTGGATCGTGAAGTATGGTCGCAAGCGCCAACCAGACGGGATTAGAGGGGATTCGCCGGATGCCGTTGCGCCTCGCCGGACCGCTGCGTCCGGGCAAGGGACGGCGCCGGGCGGCCGGGGCCCGCACGGCGTTCGCTCTCGCGGTGCTGCCGTTCCTCATGATGGCCCTGGTGTCGGTGCTCGATCTGACCACGGGGCCGGAGATCGGTTTCCTGCCCCTGCTCGCGGTCGGCCCGGCGTTCGCCTCGCTCACCGGGGGGATCAGGCGGACCCTGCTCGTCGGGGTGACCGCGCTGGTCCTGGCCCTGGGGCTGGCGGCGTACAACCATCTGGAGCTGCGCAGGGCGTACATCACCATGGGTTCGATCGCCGGTGTCACGGCGGCGAGCGCCCTGGCGACGGTGGGACGCCGGCGCAGGGAACGGGAACTGGCGCAGGTCAGGTCGGTGGCCGAGGTCGCGCAGCGGGTGCTGCTGCGCCCGGTGCCGCGCCGCGCCGGGCACATGCGGGTGGCGGTCTCCTACACCTCGGCCATGGCCGAGGCGCACATCGGTGGTGATCTGTACGAGGTCGTCGTCGCCCCCACCGGAGTCAGGGTGATCGTGGGCGACGTCCAGGGCAAGGGACTGGAGGCGGTCGAGACGGCCGCGCTGGTCCTGGGGGCCTTCCGCGAGGCGGCCCACGACGAGAAGGACCTCGAGGGCGTGAGCGCCCGGCTGGAGAAGGCGCTGAACCGCCGGCTTTCCGGTGAGGAGTTCGTCACCGCCGTGCTGGCCGAGTTCAACCTGGAGGAGACGACGATGACGCTCCTCAATTACGGCCATCCGGCGCCGCTGGTGCTGCGGGCCAACGGGGAGATCGAGTTCGCCGACCCCGACGACCACGTGCCCCCGCTGGGGCTCGCGGTCCTGGGGCCCATGGGGCCGGCGCCCTACTCGATCACCTTCGAACCGGGCGACCAGATCCTCTTCTACACCGACGGTGTCATCGAGGCCCGCGACGCCCTGGGCCGCTTCTATCCGCTCGACGACCGGGTCCATCTGCTCAACGACGACGACCCGGAGGCGGCGCTGGAGTCCCTGCGCCGCAATCTGATCTCCCACATCGACGGCCCCCCGACCGACGACGCGGCCATGCTCCTGATGCGCTGCCGGGAACCCGGCCTCGACCTGGTCTGACGTACGAGCCGTCAAAGTCGTGGTCCCGCCGAGGAGGACCCCCAACCTCGGCGAGACCACGACGTCCTCATTTAACTGATGGGCGGGTAGGCGTTGGCGAGGAGCTGACGGAACTGGGCCGAGAACCAGTGGCCCGACAGCGGCGAGTTGGCCAGAGCGCCGGTGGCGCTGTTGCCGTTGCGCTCGTTGCCGCCGTAGGTCGGGTCACACATCCGGTCGAAGCCCTTGCCCTCGTCGTTCGGGATCTGGGTGCTGGAGCCGTCGGACTCGCCCGGCGGCTTGACCCACACGTAGGCGTCGATGCCGGTGGCCGGATTGGCCCTCGGACGCTCGCCCAGGCCGGCACCGCTCTGGTTGCACCAGTTGCCGGCGTGGATGCGCCGGTCGACGCGCGAGTTGTTGACGAACGTGTTGAGGTCGGTCGACGTGCTGGCCGCGGTCGGGCGGGCGGAGCCGCCCCAGCCGTTGCGGCTGGTGTCGATCAGCATGCCGATGTTGGAGGAGAAGCCCTCCTGGACCAACCGGGTGCGGAAGGCCTGGGCGAAGGACAGCTCGTCGATGTAGAAGTTCCAGTCGACCCAGCGCGACTGGCGGATCTGCTGGCCGTTCACCGAACCGTTGACCGTGAAGAAGGGCTCGGTCAGGGCGCTGTAGTTGGCGGTGTTGGTGATGAAGCCGTGGACGGTCGCCTTGCCGCCGGTGGCCAGGTCGGCGGTGGAGCCGAACAGGTCGGCCGACGGGCCGAAGTTGGTGTCCCAGCCGAGCCAGCCGTGGTGACCGGCGTCCACGTAGTTGTAGACGTTCGGGACGGCGTACAGCTTGGAGAGCGCGTAGGCCACGCCCTGCTCGTAGGCGCCGGTCGACTTCGCCTCCGAGCACTTGGCCACGTTGAGGTTGGTGACCAGGTTCGGCAGCGAGTCGATCTCGATGATCGCGGCGATGCGCAGGTTGCGGTACTTGGTGTCCGCCATGATCCCGGCGATCACGTCGATGTACTCGGTCTTGTACCTGTTCAGACCGTCGTTGGCGATCAGCAGCTCACCGTTGGAGGCGAGGGCCGAGCAGTCACGGTTGGGCAGGTTGTAGATCACGACCTGGATGATCACCGGGGTGGAACCGTTGGCGGCGTCCTGGGCGACGGCCAGGTCGAGGTGGTCGCGCAGGCCCTTGGTGTTGCTGCCGGCCGAGCCGCTGCTGATCGCGGCGATCCGGTCGAGCCAGATGGCCGTGGAGGTGTTGGCGACCGCGGAACCACCGGGCTCGGAGGCGGCCTGGGCCGACCAGTCGGGGTTCACGTAGCCGGCGGCGCCCGCGTAGGGGTTGTCGACGCGGACCGTCGGGTCGACGTCGTCGTCGGCCTCGGTGGCGGTGACCGTGACGCTGGTCAGGCCGCTGGAGGCGACGGTGATCGGGCGGGTGCCGTTGGTCTGGTCGCTGTCCTGCGCGGCGGCCAGGGTGACGGTCTGCGGGGTCTGCCAGTTCGACGTGGTGAAGGTCAGGCTGGCGCCCGAGGAGACGGTGATGTTGGTGTCACCGGAGCCGGCCGTGTTGGTCACGGTCACGTTGCCGCTGGGCGCGGTCGCGAGGCGGACGGTGTACGTGCCGGTCCCGCCCTCGCTCACGGTCACGGCGGTCGAGGAGACGACCAGCGACTGGGTCTGCGTGGTGTCGTCGTCGGCCTCGGTGGCGTTGACGGTCACGCTGGTCAGACCGCTGGAGGCGACGGTGAACGGACGGGTGCCGTTGGTCGTGTCGCTGTCCTGCGCGGCCGCGAGGGTCACGTTCTGCGCGGTGGCCCAGTTGCTCGTGGTGAAGGTGAGGCTGGAGCCCGAGCTGACCGTCAGGTTGGTGTCACCGCTGCCGGCCGTGGTGGTCACGGTCACGTTGGAGGTGGGCTGGCGGTTGAGCCGCACCGAGTAGGTGGCGGTGCCGCCCTCGGGGACGCTCACGCTGGTCGGCGTCACGATCAGCGACTGCTGCTGCGGCGACGGGCTCGGCGACGGGGAGGGCGACGGCGACGGCGAGGGGTTCGCGCCGTTGCAGACGGTCCCGTTCAGCGAGAACGACGTCGGGTTGGTGTTGGTGCCGCTGAACTGCCCGTTGAACCCGATCTGCACCGACTGACCGGTGCCCAGGTTCCCGGCCCACGAGGGCGCCACGACGGTCACGTTCTGGCCCGACTGGGACCAGGTGGCGTTCCAACCCTGCTGCACGGTCTGGTTCCCGGGCCACGTGTACGTGAGCCGCCACGGGTTCACCGCGTCACCGAGGTTGTTGATCGTGATGTTGGCGCCGAAACCACTGCCGTTGTCCCACTGTTTGGCGTACGTGACCTGGCAGGCGACGGCCGCGCCCGCTGGGGCCTGCATGACGGCGAGCCCGGTGACGGCCAATAGCATGGCGGCCGCGACCATAAGGGCTCTGCGCCAGGAACTCAATCGGGGTCCCATAGCTTTCTCTTCTCCTCGGCGTACACGATTGGGAGCGCTCCCAACATGGGTTCGTTTCGCCGAGGTGTACAGCGTGTTTCCGGTTTCGACGAGATATGGCCAGGATGCCTATGAAAGATTCAGGGTCCGCTCGGCCAGCCGGTGGAGATGCCGCCGGAATCGGGCGAGTACCTCGGGGTTCTCCGCGCCCATCCGGTCACCGGCGTCGTCGAGCACGCCGCCCTGCACGAACCCGTGCACGCACCAGATCAGCGTCCACACGCAGTACTCCATGTCGGCCGTGTCGTCGATGTACCCGGCGTCGGCGGCCTGCTCCAGCACGGAGGTGGTCATGGTGATCAACGGCTGGGAGTACTGGCGCTCCAGCCCGGTGAGGTCGGCGGCGTCGTACAGCCAGCGGTGGATCCACAGGGCCGGGAACTCGGGGTTGGCGACGCAGAAGTCGATGTAGCGGTCGACGATCTCGTGCACCGCCCCCGCGGCCGTCACGTGGTCGGCCGCCATCATGTCGTTGACGACTCCTTCGAGCGCCTCGGTCTCGATCCGTGCGGCGCGCTCGATGACGGCCAGGTAGAGGTCCCGCTTGGACCCGTCGAAGCCTTCCTTGGCCGGGTCGAGCCCGGTCGAGTCGACGATCTGCTTCAAGGTCGTGGCGTCGTATCCGAGTGCGGCGAACAGCCGTGTGGCCCCCTGCAGCAGGATTTCCATCCAGGGCTCCCGATCCCTTCGTCCATACCTTCTTCGAGTCCAGCAGCCGACCGGTCACGGGAGTGCAAACGGCGCGCTTGACCACGGAATCCCCTTATTTATGGGCACTTCATGGCCTTCTGGGATGTTTTACTGTCTTACGTTTGCCATGTCATGGTTTGGTGGCTAGTGTCGGTTTCGTTGCCAAGAGCTGACCATCCCACTAGCCAGCGCTTGACCATCGTGTCCGGCAACAAGCCACCCCATCTGACCTGCGTGGCAGTCCTGTCGTCGTACGGAAGATCTCCCTTTTTCATGTACGCCATCAAAGGCATCCTGAAGAACAAGACCGCGACCACTGCCCTCGTCACCGCCGGAATGGCCGTCCTCGGCCTCGGCGTCACCGGCGCCACCACGGCCCTGGCCGCTCCCCCGCACGCCGGACACGTCCGCATCCACACCAAGCCGGCCGCCATCGTGCAGCCCGCCAAGCCGGACCTGAAGGAGCCGTCGTTCGTGAAGCCCGCCGTCCTGACGGGCAAGACCACCGCCTCCTACTTCTGGGACGACTCCTCCGGCCGCGCCGGCGACACCGGCCTGCCGGCCAGCGGCAAGCCGATGCAGAAGGGCATGGCCGCCTCCCCCAGCTGGCCGCTCGGCACCGAGGGCTACGTGGTCTACAACGGCGTCAAGAAGCCGTTCTTCGTCGGCGACCGCGGCCCGGGCGTGCCCTCGTCGAAGGGCGTCATGCTGGACCTCGACGGCCAGACCTTCGCCGAGCTGACCGGCGGCACGTTCGACATGAACACCCTGGCCGTGAAGGGCAACGGCGGCTTCGGCCACATCCCGATCGAATACCACATCACCAAGTGGGGCGACGGAACCGGCCTCAAGGCGGCCCCGGTGCCGTTCTCGGTCGGCGCGTGGAAGCACTGACGTCTATGGATGTGCGATGCGGGCGGGGGAGCTGCTAAAGTTTTCCTCGCGGGCGCCGCTAGCTCAGTTGGTTAGAGCAGCTGACTCTTAATCAGCGGGTCCGGGGTTCGAGTCCCTGGCGGCGCACCAATGAAAACCCAGATCACTTCGGTGATCTGGGTTTTCCTTTTGTGTACGCCGGAATTGTCGCCCCGCGCTGATACCAATTGCGGCCATGGAAACCGATGTCGTCCTTGACCGCCTGATCGCCACCGTGCCGGCCGATCGCGAGTGGCAGTGGCAGCGCTCCCCTCTCGGTGAGACCGAGTTCGGGCGCCACATCGCCCGGTTCGGCGACGAGGAGTGGCGGGTGCTCGGACATTGGGTCCAGCGCCGCCTGTCCGTGAAGGGCCACGACTACCTCCTCGAAGAGCTGATCACCCGGGTGGCCCGCCGCAAGCTGGCCTGGACGGCCGATGAGGTCGAACTCCTGTGGCACCTGGTCTTCAACCGGGAGCACACCTGGTGGGTGACGACGAAGCTGGTGACGTTGCCGCTGGCGGCCACCGCCACGCTCCCCGCCGACGTGCGCGAACGTTTCGTCGAGCAGGCGGCGCGGGCGCGCGAGGCGATGGGCGACCACGACTGGACGCTCCGCGACCAGACCACCCGGAAACTCGACGACTTCCTGGCCGCGCACACCGGCGGCACCGGCGACACGTCGGCCGTGCGGGCGCTGATCGGCGAACACGACCATTTCGCGACGGCGCTGCTCGCCGATTTCGGCGACCGGCTGGCGGCTCCCGGTGTCTTCCCGCTGCTGCGCCGCTGGAACACCGCCACGGCGGCCCGGCCCGGCATCGGCTGGCTCGCCACGGCCGAGGCGCTGCTGCGGCCCGAGGCCGTCCCCTTGATCCGGGAGATCCTCCAGCGCCTGGCCGCCCACCGGGAGAGGTCGTTCGGCCGTCGTCACGACGGCCACGAGTGGACCGAGACCGTCTTCCTGCACGACCGCACCGCCGTCTCCCTGCGCGGCATGCTGTGGACCTGCCGGCTGATCGACGAGCCGTGGGTCATCCCGCTCCTCGGTGACTGCGCCGTGACCTGCGGAACCGGCATCGGCGGCGCGGGCGCCAACTCCCGTAGCGAGAAGCTGGCCAACGCCGCCGTCGGCACCCTCGACCACAAGGGCGACCTCAGCGCCGTCCCCCACCTGGCCCGCGTCCAGGCCAAGGTCCGGAAGAAGTCCGTGCTCGCCGCGGTCGCCCGCGCCCTCGACACGGTCGCCGAGTCGACCGGGCTCTCCCCCGAGCAACTCCTCGACCGCACGGTCCCGGCGTTCGGCTTCGGCGCCGACGGCGTTCGTGAGGAGCGGATCGGCGACTGCCTGGTGCGGCTGCGGGCCGAGACGCAGGCGCTGGAGTTCGTCAACGCCAAGGGCAAGATCGTCAAGGCGGCTCCGGCGGCGATCCGGAAGGACCCGGCACTGGCCGAGCTGAAGACCTCTCTGAAAGAGCTGAAGCAGATGCTCCCCGCCGAGCGGTTCCGGCTGGAGCGCGCTCTGATCGAGGAACGCATCTGGCGCTGGAACCAGGTGACCGAGTTCTTCCTCGACCACCCGGTGACCGGCCTGTTCGCCCGCTCCCTGATCTGGAAGATCCTCCAGGGCCCGGCCGGAATCCCGGTCCGCACCACCGACGGGTGGGAGCTCACCGACCCGGCCGGGCGGCGCATCCAGCCGAACCCCGACACCCCCGTCCTGCTGTGGCACCCCATCGACGAGCCCGCCGAGAGCGTGCGGAACTGGCGCGACCACCTGCTCGACGCGGGCATCCGGCAGCCCTTCAAGCAGGCGTTCCGCGAGGTCTACCTCCTCACCCCCGCCGAGGAGCGGACCCGCACCCTCTCCAACCGCTTCGCCGGCCACACTCTGCACTATGGCCAGGCCAAGGCGCTGCTCAACCAGCGCGGCTGGACCGGCCTGTCCATCGGCCACTGGGACTACGAGTGCGAAGGCGACGCGGGGGCCGCGATCAAGGAGCTGTCGGGCTACCGGGTCCGCTGGGAGATGCACGTCAACAGCGATCCGGAGGCCGACGGCTGGGGCACGGCGTCGTTCTGCGCCGCCGAGCAGATCCGCTTCTACCGCGCCGACGAGCCCGACACCGACCTCTACGGCTACGCCCGCGAGGGCCTGCCGCTGACGGAGGTCCCGCCCCTGGTGCTGTCGGAGGCGCTCCGCGACGCCGACCTCGCCGTCGGCGTGTCCTCGGTCGGCCTCGGCCCGCAGGCCGTCACGGGCCACGAGACCTCCTGGCACTCCCAGGGCTTCGGCGACCTGACCGAGACGGCCCGGACCCGCCGCGACGCCCTGGCCCGGCTGCTCCCCCGCCTGAAGATCTCCGAGCGCGCCGAGCTGACGGAACGCTTCCTGCGGGTCCGCGGCGACCTGCGCACTTACAAGATCCACTTAGGCTCGGGCAACATCCTGATGGAACCGAACGACGCCTACCTCTGCATCGTGCCGGGCACCGACCGGTCGCGGGAACGGGTGTTCCTGCCGTTCGAGGAGGACGGCGGCATGCTGTCGATCATCCTGTCGAAGGCGTTCCTCCTCGCCGACGACACCGCCATCACCGACCCGACGATCACCCGCCAGATCGGCACATGATCGGTGGGTGTGAGCGTTCAGCGGCCGAAGGCGATCGTGCGGCCGTTCTTCACCTGGTCGGACCTGTAGGTGACGGTGTCGATCACGACGCCCTTCGGGTCGACGATCATGATCGAGTCGCCGTCGTTGTCGAGCCAGCTCACGGTCACCACTTTCACGGTCCCCGCCTCGATCGCGCCCGTCAGCGCGGTCTTGTTGCCCGCGGCGTCGCGGAGGGTCCAGCCGTCCAGTTTGAGGGCGTCGGGGGTGACGTTGAGCAGGGTGATCCCTTCGGCGCCGGGGTTCTTGGGCAGCGCCGCCACGATGAGCAGGTCGCCCGTGACGATGGCCGGAGGTGTGGTCGGGCCGGTCACCGGGTCGGGGGCGATGACGAAGTCCTCGGGCCAGACCGTGAGTTCGATCGTGGTGCCGCCCGCCCTGACCACGTCGTGGAGGTTGCCGCGTTCCTGCTTCTCGATCAGCCACACCGCGTCGTCGCGATGCACCGGGTCGGCGCGGAGCCACGTGTCGAACTGGTCGAACGTCGTGAACCCGGCCGCGAAGTAGGGCACCAGTCGCCGGAACAGCTTCGGCCAGATGACCGTCTCGTCGAGCGTGTCGGCCGTCACCGTGGCCGGGCGCCCGGGATGGCCGTCGGCCACGGGCCACAACCCCATGGAGGGCCGGGCCGCGCGGGAGATCCCGGCCAGATGGTCGCGGAGTTCGACGGGCAGCGTCGCGTAGTAGGCCGGGTAGGCCAGGCCCTCGGCCAGCAGGATCCGGTTGGCGGACGCGTCGGCCAGCGCGGAGGTCAGGAAGACCGGGGCGCCGTCGGGGGTGTCGGTGGTGCCGCCGTACACGAAGGCGATCAGCCTGCCGTTGGCGTCGATGCCGTTGGTCAGCACGTAGCCGGGGATGGAGTCCTGGTCGGCGCGGCGGACCTTGTTCGGGAGGTCGTCGAAGAACTCGACGCCGGTGAAGCCGAGCAGGCCCAGCAGGCGGTCGCGGGCGGCGAAGGCCCAGTCGAGCCGCTGGTGGGTCTCTTCGAAATGCGTTTCCAGGGCGTCGATGGCCTCCAGGCGGACCGAGATGCCGCGCCGGTTCAGGTCGGGGGAGGTCCCGGACGGCCTCGGGAGCGCCTCGACCAGTGCGGGTGTGTCGGGGAGGAACTTGATGGTGTCACCGTCGGGCTCGGGGCCCTGGCGCGGGAGATCGGGATATCTGATCACGAAATTGCCGCGTAGAACTGTATATGTCATCGCCTATCACCCCGTGGCGAGAATAACCGGGTCAGGAATTCAGATCCAGCCCGCTTCCGTGGCTATGCGTATCGCGTCCACCCGATTTCGTGCATTGAGCTTGGTCACGATTTTGGTCAGGTAATTGCGCACTGTGCCGACCGAAACGTGCATCTGCGCGGCGATCTCCGGAGGTTCCGCTCCCCCGGCGGCCAGGCGGAGCACCTGGATCTCGCGGCCCGACAGGGGGATCTCGCCGACGTCCCAGGCGGTCAGGGCCAGCTGGGGGTCGATGATCCGGCGGCCCGCCGCCACTTCGCGCACCGCCTGGGCCAGGCGTTCCGACGGGGTGTCCTTCAGCAGGAAGCCCGAGACCGAGACCGACAGGGCCCGGCGCAGCGTGCCGGGGCGGCCGAGGCCGGTCAGGATCAGGGTGCGGCACGACGGGAGTTTGGCGTGGAGCTCCTCGGCCGCCGAGAGGCCGTCGATGACGGGGAGGTCGACGTCGATGATGGCCACGTCGGGGCGGTGTTCCAGGGCGGCCGGGACGATGTCGGCGCCGCTGCCCACCTGGGCGACCACGGTGAGGTCGGGCTCGATCTCCAGGAGTGCGGCCAGAGCGCCCCGGACGATGCGAACGTCCTCGGCGAGGAGGATCCGTAACGTGAGCACGTCCATTCCCCCGGCCGGTTCAAAAGGTCAAAATGAATCTTGTACCGAGGCGGCGGATATAGGCAATGCCGACATTCTTGACAGAACGTCATTTTGGGATGTCGACCTTTAGTTGGAACGCGCCGGAATCTCGTACACATTTCAACGATCCGCCGATGGAGTTCAGGCGTTCGGCCAGGTCATCAAGGGCGGTGCCGGGTTCACCGGGAAGCACGAGAGTGGGAACGCCGTCGTTCCAGACGGTCAGGGTCACGGCCGGGGTCACGACGATCTCGCACCTGGTCGCGGCGCTGTGCCGCAGCACGTTGGTGACCGCCTCGCGGAGCACGACCGCCAGCAGCGCGTCGACCTCCTCCGGGGGCTGGTCGGCGCGGACCTCCACGCACACCCCGGCCGCCGCCAGGGTCGCGCGGGCGGAGTCGAGTTCGGCGGCGAACGACATGTGGCGGTAGCCGCTGGCGACCGATCTGACGTCGGCGACGGCGCGGCGGGCGACGTCCAGGACCTCGGCGAGTTCGGCGCGGGCGCGGTCGGCCGAGCCGGGGAGCAGGCGGTAGGCGCGTTCGCTCTTGACGGTCATGTCGGCCAGGTCGTGGCCGAGCACGTCGTGGAGTTCGCGGGCGACCCGTAATCGCTCCCTCGTGACGGCGCCCCTGGCCAGGTCGTCGCGGGCCTGGTCGACCTGGGCGACGAGGTCGGTGAGCGAGCTGATGCCGTACACGACCAGGCCTGTCAGCAGGGTCGAGAGGGTGAGGTAGGCGCTCCACTCCCCCGCGTCGCCGTTGACCACCGACAGGGCGGCCACGCTGACGCCGACCGCGGCGTAGCAGCACCAGCGCCAGGCGCCGGACAGGACGGTGAGCGCCGTCCCGGCCAGGAATCCGCCCATCGAGCCCCAGGGCGCGCCGATCCACAGCAGCGGCAGATACGTCGCCACGGCCTGCACCGGGAGCGCCGCGCGCCGGAAGTGGCCCAGCGACAGGGCGATCTGCACGCCCACCTGCACGGCCGCGCAGAGGGCGAACTCGATGAGGCCGAGCGAGCCGGGGCTCTGCGCGAGCACGTTCACGACCATCAGCACGCCGTAGCCGGACAGCACGACGACGGCGATCGTGCGGGCCACCCGAAGGTGCCACGGCTGGCCGGTGAGCTGGGCGAACGTCCTGGTCACCGGGTCGTCGACGACCGGCGGGGCCGGGCCCGCGAGTGGGACCTCGGCGGTGAAGGTGAAGCGCTCGTCGTCCAGGACGGTGGTGGTGACGCCCCCGGCGGCGTCGAGGCGGGCCGACAGGTTGTCCAGGCCCGCTCCCCCGCCGGGGTCCGGCATCGAGGGGTCGGCGCCGTCGTTGACCACGCGCAGCACCATGCGGTCGCCGGCCAGTTCCGTGGCGATGGCGCACGCGTTCGCCTTGCTGTGCCGCAGCACGTTCGTCACCGCCTCGCGCAGCACGATGGCCAGGACGGTGTCGACCTCCTCGGGCAGCGGGCAGGGAGACAGGGTGATCTCGACGTCCATGTCGGCGGCGATCAGCATCGACTCGGCCGAACGCACCTCGGCGGCCAGCGACATCGGCCTGCTGCCGCCCGCGACCACCCTGACGTCGCCCAGCGCCTGGCGCGACAGGGTGAGCACGTCGCGCAGCTCGCGGCGGGCTCGGTCGGCCGCGCCGGGGAGCAGGCGGTAGGCCAGCTCACTCTTCAGCGTCAGCGCCGAGACGTTGTAGCCGAGCAGGTCGTGGACGTCCCTGGCCACCCGCAGCCGCTCCCGCGCGACCGCGACCCCGGCCAGCTCGCCCCGGGCGGCGTGCACGGTCAGCGCGAGCGAGGCCAGCGAGCTGACGCCGTAGACCATGAGGCCGGTCAGAGCGGTGAAGTAGGTGCCGTAGACCACGTCGAGCAGGGACATGCCCGCCGCCGTGAGCAGCAGGAACATCGCGGCGGGGACGGCGGCGTACAGGGCCCAGCGCAGCGGACCCGCGACGGCGAGGAGCATCGAGCCGGCCAGGAACCCGGCGGGCGACCCGGCCTGCGGCCCGGCCCAGGCGAACGGCGCGAACGTGACGACGGCCTGCGCCGACAGCGTGACCGCCTTCAGCGGCCCCGGCCACGACAGCACGTCACGCGTCGAGTGGACGAGCTGGAGCCCGAACCCGGTCAGCAGGCAGACGATGAACCCGCCGAGCGACCAGCCGCGCAGCCCCTCACCCCAGACGAACATCAGGGCGTTGAAGGTGTAGGCGGACAGCACGACGACGATGACGGCACGCGCCATCAGTCCGGGCCGTATTCCTGACGACACCATCACAGCGCCCCCACCTACCCGGATATGTCGGCTTATGCGAGAAGGGCGGCGGCGAGCATCGGCCAATCGGCGTCGTTGACCGGAAAACCGTCGTCGGCGACCCGCTCCCTGGCGTGGCCGACGGCGAAGCCGCAGACGCTCGACTCGGTCCGCCAGTCGAGCCCGAACACGTGCGCCGAGGCGTCGATGTCGGGGCCGTCGACCCGGCGCCCGGCCAGGCCCATGGCCGTCCCGGCCAGCGACAACGTCTGCACCAGCGCGCCCGCGTCGGTGAGCACGAGCGAGTAGCCGAGCCCGTTGTACTTCCACGACAGCCGCCGGAACCGCGCGGTGATCATCAGCAGCACGGGCGGGGTGGAGGCCAGGTTGGCGGAGACGAGCAGTTCGTCGGGATCGCCGTCGAGCAGGGTCAGCCCGTGGTTGTACGGGTCGTAGTGGTAGACGCCCCTGGGCAGCCCGGCGCACCGGTCGACGACGGCGTAGAGCTCCAGTTCGTGCAGGTCGTCACTGGTCGGGCAGGGGCGGTCGCTCGTGGCCCTGGTCGCCTTCGCCGAGGCCGAGCCGGTCAGCGCGCGGACCCGGGCGGTCCGGTAGAGCAGCGCGCCCAGGTCGGCGACGGTCATCGGCCGGTCGGCGAACGCCTCGGCCGGGTGATGGGCCTCGACGACGGCGGAGAAGGGCGGATCGCCGGCCAGGTCGTCCCAGGACGGCCGGGGCAGCGGGATGCCCGCCGCCGCCTCCTTCACGACCGGCTCGACGCCGCCGCTTTCGCCGAGCGGGTAGGTCACGCCGAAGTCCTGGTCGTGGCGGCCCAGCGTGGAGCGGGTGTGGAACATCAGGTCGATCGGCGTCCAGGTGGTCAGGGCCGGATCGCTGTCCTCCGCGAACTCGATGCGCTGGAACGGGTCGCCGGTCGCGGCCTCGACGACCATCCCGGCCGCCATGAGGAACGCGATGACCGACCGGGTCTCCGGGCCGACCGAGGCGGGCACGGCCGGGCGCATGAGAGCGCCGAGATGGGCCATCGCGTCGGCGCGGTGCAGGATCACGCGGTGCTGCGACAGCGGCGATTCGAGCAGGTAGTTGGTGCCGTCGGTGGTGAGGACGGCGAAGCGCGACAGGCGTACCGGATGGTCGAGCGGCCCGTCGGGCAGGTGGAAGGCGGCCTGCGGGGTGAGCGGCACGACCGACACGAGCGGCTGCTCCCGGTCGACGCCGAACGACCGCACCACCAGGTGGGCCAGCCGGTCGAGGATCGCCGTCAGGGCCAGCCGGTCGGCGCCCGACCTGATGACGTTGCCGAGCGAGATGGGCCCGAGGCTCATCCGGCGCAGCGCCTCCATCACGGGCGGCGCCGGCATCGGGAGGACGGTGTCCTCCCAGCGTGAGTGCACGACGACCACGCCCTCGCCGGTGTCGGGTTCGACGAAGACGTCCTCGCGGAACGACCACAACGGGAATGGGGGGAGCGTGTCGTGCATGTCGGCTCCTCTCACATGAACAGGGCGACCGGGTTCAGGTCGTCGTAAGCGGTCGGCCGGTCGAGCCGCCCCAGCTTCACCGGGACGTCGAACAGCCGGCCCGGCGCGAACCGGGGCCAGAAGTGCCGCAGTCCCGGCACGACGACCTTGACGACCGGAAGCCCGATGTCCGGGCGGGTCTGGTCGAGGATCAGCGGATCGAACCGCCGGATCAGCTCGACGTCGGCTTTCAGATCTCGGTTCTCTCTGTACGAACAGGGCGCCGCCACCCCGTCGGGAAGCAGACAGGGATGGCTCGCGGTGGAGACCCGGCCCCACCACGGGCGCATGTCGATGTCGGTGGCGGCGGGAAGCAGCTGGCCGAGCTCGGTCAGCGCGCGGCGGGTCGCCGTCGCCGGGTCGGCATGGGCGCCGAACCCCAGCATGACCTCGTGCCCGCCCCTGGTCGAGACGGCCGCCCTGACCGGGATGCCGAGGTCGGTGGTCAGGTCGAGGACCCACAGATCACGGCCGAGCGTGGCGTAGTCGTCTCTCAGCCTTTCGCTCCACGGATCGTCGAGAACGACCTCGGGCTGCCGCGTCCGGTTGTACCACCAGATGCCGACGGCGTCCCTTTCCACCAACTCGAAAAAGCCTTGAAGAATGGCGTCCTCGACGCATGTTCCGGCGGCGTTCCCATTCGAGTCGGCCTGGCCGCCTTCGGTGAAATAGAGCAGGTCGGTGGGCAGGTAGCGGCGCTTCCCTTCGAGCGTGAAGAGCGGGGTCCATTCGGTCTCCCGCGTTTCGTCGAAAGGCGCCCGCTGACGCGGATCGAAAAGCAGAACCTCATCGGGATGGACGGCCTCCGCGCCGATGTTCCGGTAGGAGTCGAGAACGACCTCCTCCTCTCCGAGACGGGAACCGCAGTAGCGTTCGACGGCCTCGCACAGCGCACCCACCCTGGCTTCGAGCGGGGTCCCGCCCTTGCCGCCGCTGTTGGCCCGCAGCCCGCTGACCGGCAGGGCGAGGTTGCGTCCGGAGAGGTAGGCGTGCAGGAATTCGGGCGCGCGGGGATCACGGCGCACCCGGTCGACGACCCCGGTGACGGGGTCGGTGAGGTGGACGTAGCGATCCCAGGTCTCCTGGAGCCCGGCCGCCCGGTGGGCGTGGACCTTGGGCCTGGACGTGATCGTCACCGGCCCGCTCGTGATCCGGGGATCACCGCACGCCGGGCACTGCGGGCGCCGGGTCACGGAGTGGTGGGCGGCGTCGAGCGTGAGCGGGTCGAACGTCCACAACGCGTCGAGCGGGTCGCCCGCCAGCCACCGCACGACCTGGAGGGCCGCAAGCCGGGCCCCGATCTCCTTCGTCTGCGGCAGCGCGGCCGGGGGCGCCACGCCGTGTCGCCGGATCCTCAGCCGGGCCGCCAGGCACTCCCAGCAGGCCGACTCCCCCGGCCGGAACCCCGGACCGATCCACAGGTCAGGGCCGTCGATCGCGGCGAGCAGCCAGGGCCGCCCGTCGGTGAGCCGGTCGGCGTTGACCTGCGCGAGCGCGGGGTCGAGGTAGTCGTCACAGACGACCAGCACCCTGTCGGCGGCCTCGCCGGTGCGCAGCCCCAGATCGTGGAGGGCCGGTTCGAGCGCGGAGTCGCCAAGGGAGATCACCTCGACCGCGCCCGTGGGCCTTTCGAGCCCCGCCAGGTCCCAGTAGGCCCGGACCTCGGATGGCGTGTCGTCGGAGTCGTCGGGTTGCGGCGCCACCAGGTCGGCCTCGGACAGCCGTCCCAGCAGCCGCCCCAGGTCTGCGGCGCCCAGACCGGTCTGTTCGTGCAGGTCGGCCAGGTCGTGGCTGCCGTCGAGGAGGGGCGCGACCTCTTCGATGTGGTCACCGTGGAGGGCGACCGTGGCCCGCGCCGAGGTCAGGTAGACCCCGTCGCCGGGCACGGTCACCGCCCGCCAGTGCCGCTTGAATCCGACTTTCATCCGCAATACGTCCATTTGGCTGATTTCAGCGAGGGCTGGGACAGGTCGGCGATGCGCAGGGGGTCACCGCCCGCCGCGAGCGGGGGTGCCTCGTCGGGGCCCAGGTCGATGCCGAACTGGGCCAGGGTGGCGGCCGGGTCGTCTTCGTAGCGTGCGGCCAGGGCCGGTTCGGTCCACGCCCGCATCACCAGTTCGGCGAAACGCCAGTCTTCGTCTGCATGAGTCATCGTGGCCATGTCATCGATTCTCCGCAGGGCGTGCGCGGGCCGACACTCAGCGATTCACGAGACGGGTGTGAGATTTTCACATCGGGAACGTGAAACGACGTACAGACGCGTGGGTGTAAGCGCTTCTAGGCTGAGCCGCGTGAATCGCATTCGAATCCGCCGCCCCGTGAGGCCGCGGCCCGGGACGGTCCGGGACATCGACACGCGCACGCCGTCCGGCGTCCATCTGCCTTATTGAGGGAAATGGCATGTATCACGATCTGCAAATCAATCGGCTGAGGGCTTTGGTGACCGTGGTCGAGCTCGGCGGGTTCCGTAAGGCGGCCGAGGCGCTGCACGTCACCCAGCCGGCGGTGAGCCAGCAGATCCGTCAGCTCGGTGGTCTCGTCAAGGGGCCCATCTTCACCTCGACCGGCCGGATCCTGGAGCTCAGCACCGAGGGTGAGGAGCTGCTCGGGTACGCCCGCCGGATCGTCGCGCTGAACGACGAGGCCGTGGGCCGGTTCGTCCCGCCGTCGGGAACGGCGCGGCTGACGATCGGGGTGGTCAACCAGCTCGCCGAGGCGCTGCCGGAGATCCTGCGGCTGCTGAACCGGGGGCTGCCGCACGTCCAGGTGGGCGTGCAGACGGGGTTGAGCGAGTCGCTGGAGAACCAGGTGTCGTCGGGGCAGCTCGATCTGGCCCTGCTGCTCCAGTCGGAGCCGGTCGCCGGGCCCGCCCATCAGCTGGGCGAGATGCGCATGGACTGGTTCGGCCGTCCCGCCCACGGCGAGGGCGCCGCGCTGCCGCTGACGCTGTTCACCGAGCCGTGCACGCTGCGGCGGCGGATCGTCGACGCGCTCGACGCGTCGGAGGTGCCGTGGCGGGTGGCCTACGAGGGGCCCGAGCTCGTCGGGCTGCGGGCCGCCGCGAAGGCCGGTCTCGGGGTGGCCTGCCTGGTGGCCAACGGCGACGAGCTGTGGGGGCTGCCGCGTGCGGCCCGCCTCGCGCTGCCGTCGGCGCCGGGGCCGCTGCCGGTGACGGTCGCCCTGTCGGCGAACGCGACCCACTCGGAGTACGTGCCGATCGCGGAGCGGGCGTTCCAGCAGGCGCTGCGCGACTATCCGTTCGCTTAGTGATCGTCGGTCACGGGGAGCCAGGTGCCGAGGTCGAGGACGATCCGGTCGCCGAGCGGCCGGGAGAGTCGCACGGTCGCCGTGTCGGTGAGGAGCATCTCGTTGCAGGCCCCCGCATCGGGCCGCAGCGTCGTCTCCATCCCGATGACCACCACCTGGTCGGTCTCGTGGACGAACGGGCCCCGGACGACGTCGCATTCACCGAAGCCGTAGCGCACCCGTAGTTCCGCCGGTCTCCCGGCGACCGGTTCGGCCTTCCAGAAGTGCCGGTGGAACCCCTTCGCCGGGCGCGGCTTCTCGGTCACGGCCGACGGCTCGACGGCCACGTGGACGAACGGCCGGTCGACGTCCCTGACGGCGAACTTCCAGGCGGGAACCTGGATCACGCCCCGGCTGGTCTCCAGCGGAACCCGGCCGAGCTCCACTCCGGTCACCACCAGCGGGCGGCACTTCTTCGGGCAGGGGTCCTCGTTGAGGTCGGGGCCGTGGCGGAACTTCTCGAAGGCCGCCGCCGCGGGGACCACGGGCACCCGTGAGGTCGAACCGTCCGGCCAGCTCAGCTCGACGGGCGCGGGAGCCTCATCCGGCAACTCGGCATCGAGCTCCCAGGCGCCGTTGTGGGCACTCCGGGCCGCCCAGTAGGGGACCCGGCCGGCGCGATCCCAGCCCCAGGGGTTCAGTACTTCCAGTGAGACGAAGCCGGTGCGCCAGGCGCGGTCGAGGGCCGAGCCCTGCCACCGCGCGGCGACCTCGCGGGCGCGGCTCTGGAACCCGGCGAACGCGTCGCCGGAGAGCAGGAGCAGGGCGAGGCCGACGAAGGCGATCCGGCGGAGGAGCGACGCGAACACGGGGAGATCCGATCTTCTCGGCAAGATCAAGATCAAGAGATAGCACACGGGCCACCCCACCGGCCAAGACATCCAATGTGTGCGGTGCTCTAGGGCACGTACAGGCCCTATCCTGTCGGGTGATTGCTTGAATACATTACTAATCAATCCTTGACAGGTCCGATGTTTCCAGGGGATTAATAGCACCGTACATTCCTCTGGTTCGCCTCCGCTGTAGCGGCGTACACGCGGCGGCGAGCTGATCGCATCCAGCCACCTGAGAGGACTTCATGCGGTCGAAACTCATGCGAGCAGCCCTGACACTGCTCGTCGCGCTGGCGGGCACCGTCGTCGCGCAGTCGTCCCCCGCCGCCGCCGCTCCCGGCGACAACTACGTCGTCGACGACGCGCTGACCTCCTCGCGCACCCGTTGGTTCGACGAGGCGCGCTTCGGGATGTTCATCCACTTCGGGCCCTACGCGATGTACCGCGGCACGTACAACAACTGCCGTGAGGTCGAGTGGATCAAGCGGCAGTGCAACATCCCGTGGAGTGACTACGAGGCGAAGGCCGCCGCGTTCAACCCCACCTCGTTCGACGCGAACGCCATCGTGCAGATGGCCAAGCAGGCCGGTCAGAAGTACATCGTCATCACCTCGAAGCACCACGACGGCTTCGCCATGTGGCCGACCGCCGTCAACCGGTGGAACCTGCGCGACCACTCGGGCTTCCAGCGCGACATCCTGCGCGAGCTGAAGACGGCAGCGACCGCCAACGGCATCAAGCTCGGCTTCTACTACTCCATCTGGGACTGGCACGACCCCGACTTCACCGGCAACTTCCCCGCCTACATCACCAAGATGAAGGCGCAGCTCCAGGAGCTGGTGACCGCCTACGACCCGGCCGTGCTGTGGTTCGACGGCGAGTGGACCGAGAGCAACCCGACCAACCCGTGGTCGGCCCAGAACGGCGAGGACCTCGAGCGGTACGTCCGCAGCATCGCCCCCCAGGCCGTGATCAACAACCGGGTCGGCAAGCGGCGCCCCCTCGACGGCGACTTCGGCACCCCCGAGCAGGCGCTCCAGGGCTCCGCGCCCTCGATCCAGCTCAACGAGTCGTGCATCACGATCAACAACACCTGGGGCTACGCGGCCTGGGACACGAACTTCAAGACGCCGACCTCGATGGTGCGCGACCTGGCCACCCTGACCAGCAACGGCGCCAACCTGCTGCTCAACATCGGCCCGACCGACACCGGCGCGGTCACCGCCGGCCAGTCGAGCGGCCTGAGCGGCATCGGCAACTGGATGGCCGTGAACAGCACCGCCATCCACGGCGCGGGCCACACCGGCCTGGTCACCCAGCCGAGCTGGGGCAGAATCACCCGTAAGGGCAACAAGCTCTACCTGATCGTCAACAACTGGGCGAGCACCCTGCACGTCACCCGGGCCGCGCCCTTCACCGTCACCGGCGCGCGGGTGATCGGCAGCAGCTCACCGGTGACCTTCGCGGCGGCGGGCGACGGCTACGACTTCCGGCCGAGCGGTTCGGCCACCAACGCGATCGCCACCGTCATCGAGGCCGACATCACCCCGACGGCGCCCCGCGCGGTCGGCACGGGCACCGGCCTCAAGGCGACGTACTGGAACAACACCACGTTCTCCGGCACCCCGGCGCTCATCCGCACCGACCCGACCGTCAACTACGCCTGGAAGTTCGGCGGTTCGCCGGCCCCGCAGGTCAACACCGACAACTTCTCGGCCCGCTGGACCGGCACGATCGAGCCGCGCTACTCCGAGCGCTACACCTTCACCGTCGGCTCGGACGAGACCGTCCAGGTGTGGATCGACGGGCAGCTCGTCATCAACAACAACACCGCGCACACCGCGGCCGTCAACCAGGCCAACGTGACCCTCGTCGCCGGTCGCCGCCACGACATCCGGATCGACTACACCGACCGGACCGGCGAGGCGTTCATGAAGCTCGCCTGGGCCAGCCCCAACACCCCGGCCGAGATCGTGCCCGCGACCCAGCTCTACACCACGGGCCCGACGGTCCGCCGGGTCAACCAGAACGAGGCGACGTACAGCAGCGGCTGGTCGACCAGCAGCGGCCGCGGCTACGGCGACGTGAACGACGACGTGCAGTACACCACCACCAACGGCGCGTCGTTCAGCTACACCTTCACCGGCACCGGCATCGACTTCCTGTCGGAGAAGTACTCCGACCAGGGCCTCGTCGACATCTACCTCGACAACGTCCTGCGGGCCACCGTCGACACCACCAGCACCACCCGCCAGGCCGCCGCCGTCATCTGGGGCGTCCGCAACCTGACGTCGGGCTCGCACACGCTGCGCGGCGTCAAGCGATCGGGCCAGTACATGCTGGTCGACGCGTTCGACGTCTACTCCTGATCGACCCGGGAGAGCCTCCGCGCCGGAGGCTCTCCCGTTCAGCTGCAACGACCGAACATCTGGACGTACGTGACCGCCGGGGTCGCCGACACGGACGGGTCGGCGCTGCCGTAGGCGGTCTTCGTGTACATCTCGGTGTAGCCGGGGGTGAGGATCGTGGCCCGGTGCGGCGCGCTCCCCATCCACCACGTGACAGCGGCCCTCGGCGTGACCGAGGGGCGGCCCCAGCCGAAGTAGGCGTTCTCGGCGACGGCCCACGAGGTGCCCCGCTTGCAGTAACCCGCGGCCTTCGCCCTGGCCGCGGGGTCGGTCCCGGTCTCGGGGTTGACGTGGACGTCGCATCTTGTCGGGTCCGACTTGAGCGGCGTGCAGTTGCCGACCTGGGCGACCGTGCCCCACCAGCGGATCCGCACGGCGGCGGCGACCTGCTTGGCCGTGGCGCTGCTCAGCGGGACGGTCATCCCGCGCAGGGCGAGGTAGCGCTTGACGGGCTGGAGGCCACGGCCGGTGCGCTCGGCGTTCACCAGGCACAGGACCGCGTTCTCGATCCTGCTGCCCTGCATCAGATGGTCGTACCCGCCCCTGGCGGTGGCGGGGAAGGCGGACCTGGGCTGGTAGACGAGATCGACGTCGGCACAGGCCGCGGCACCGGCGAGGGGTGCCGCGGCCAGCGCCGGGGAGGCGGGAACGGTGACGACGGCGGCCACGAGAGCGGCCGCCCCGAGGAGCGCGAGGTGTTTCATGCGCTCATGGTGCGATCGGCGGCTTGCTGAGGGCTTGAGTACGCCTTTACTCAAAGTGGCGCACCAGAGTGGTCCACCCATGAATCCCCAGGTCAAAAGCGCTTTTCCCGGACGCACAGCGCCACGCGTCAAGCCCGGTGCAAGCGGGCCGTCCGACCGTGCGATCGGCCGCCGGGATCCCGGTGGGCCGCTATCGCAGGAGGAATGGTGTCCCCCATCACGAAGGCCGTCCGAGTGGCCGCCCTGACCACCGTGGCGGTGCTCGCCCTCGGCAACGCACCCGCCCACGCCGCCGACGAGGCCGGCAAGCTGACCGCCCGCCTGACCATCACCGGGAGCGGCAGCGAGTGCCGGGTGCTCACGGTCGGCAAGGTCGGGATGACCAACGCGCAGGCGCAGTACCTGGTCGACAACGGCGCGACCGCCCGGGTCGAGGTCTGGGCCGACGACCCCATCTACGACAACCGCGTCTACAAGGCGCCGAAGGCGATGCTCAGCGCGATCTCCGACAGGAACGGCGGCGGGCTCTTCATCGTCTCCGACGTGAAGCTGTCGTGCGTCAGCTACCTCGACGAGGACGACAAGCCGCCGTTCGACTACGGCGACGAGATCTACACGAAGATCATCTTCGAGGCGCCCGGCTATTCCCGCATGACCAAGAGCTCCAACGTCATCCACCGCAACTTCGGCTTCGGCGAGCCCTAAACAGGGGTGAACACCAGCGCCGCGTTGTGGCCGCCGAAGCCGAAGCTGTTGGAGAGCACCGGTCCGGCCGGCATCGGGCGGGGCAGCAGCACCGCGTCGATCTCACAGGCCGGGTCCAGATTCCGTAGCCCTCCGGTCGGCGGGACGACGTGTTCCACGATCGACAGGACGCAGGCCACCGCCTCGACGGCGCCCGCCGCGCCGATGGCGTGACCCGTCACCCCCTTGATCGAGGTCACCGGGACGCCGCCCGCGCCGAACAGGCGGGTGATGGCCTGGGCCTCGTTCAGGTCGTTGAGGCGGGTGCCGGTGCCGTGGGCGTTGACGTGGGTGATGTCCGCGGGGGTCAGCCGGGCGTCGGCGATCGCCGCGGCCATGCAGCGGTGGGCGCCCTCGCCACCCGGAGCCGAAGCGGTCAGGTGGTAGGCGTCGGAGGTGCTGGCGTAGCCCGCCAGTTCGGCGTGGATCCGGGCGCCCCGGGCCCGCGCGTGAGAGAGCTCCTCCAACACCAGGAACGCGGCGCCCTCGGCCAGGGCGAAGCCGTCCCGCTCCACGTCGAAGGGGCGGGCCTCGGTGCGGGACAGGGTCGCGCTGCGGTCGAAGGCGAGCAGGACGGTCGCCGTCACGCTCGCCTCCACGCCCCCGGCCACCATCACGTCGGCGGTGCCGTCGCGGATCAGGCGGGCCGCCTCGCCGATCGCGTGGCCGCCCGACGCGCAGGCCGTGGTGACCGTCATGCTCGGGCCGCGCAGGTCGTGGCGCATGCTCACGGCGGCGGCCGGGGCGTTGGCCATCACCATCGGCACGTGCAGCGGGCCGGGGTTGCCCCGGCCGGGATGACGACCGTCGAGCATGCCCGACTCGATGGTGGCGGTGCCGCCGAAGCCCGAGCCGGTGACGACGCCCCGGCGTTCCGGTGACGCCGCGAGGTCGCCCGCGTCGGTCAGGGCGTCGGCGGCGGCGCAGACGGCCAGCTGGGTGAGGCGGTCGTAGCGGCGGGCCTCTTTGGGGGTGAGGTAGCCCTCGACGTCCAAGACCGTCTGGCAGGCGACGCCGACCATCAGGCCCGCGACGTCGAAATCGGTGATGGGGCGGGCCGTGGACCGGCCCGCCAGCAGGGTGTTCCACAGTTCCTTGCCGCTGCCGCCCGCCGGGGTGCGCAGCCCCAGGCCGGTGACCGCGACGCGTCTCATCGGGACACCAGCTGCCGGGCCTGCTCCAGGACGTCTCCGACGGTGCGGATCTGGGCGAACGTCTCGCGCGGGATCGGGCCCCACAGATCTTCCAGGGTGGCGTGCAGCTCGACCAGGTCGAGGCTGTCGGCGCCCAGGTCCTCGCGGAAGCCCGCCTCCGGGACGACCTCCCCGGGGGCGACCTTCAGGATGCGCGCGCAGGTGTCGCGCAGGATCGTCAGGATCTCGTCGTCGTTCATCGTGGCCGATTGTGCAAGACCGGGACTGTGGCCCCGGTGTGGTGATGGCAAGGTCCTCGCCAAGGATCCCCGGCGTCGTCCGGCGGGCGGCTAGCCTCCGCGGACTATGAGCGCATCTCGAATCGCGGGGAGGGCGGCCAGGTCGTGGAGACCGCGTTCGAGCAGGCCGGGCAGGGCCGCGTTGCGCGCCTCGCGGACGGCGAACCGGCAGGTCACATCCACCCGGTCGGGGTACTGAGTGAAGGCCGCGACGCCCCGGCTGGCCCGGCCCAGCGGCGGCAGCGAGAGCACCTCCAGGGCGCCCTCCGGGGGCGGGCCGCCGAGCGGGGTGGTGACGTCGAACCGGTTCCCCGAGCCCAGCGCGGTCGGCGGGATCCGGGCGGCCAGCAGGGAGCGCAGGATCGCGACCGCGACGGGCGAGCGGTGCCGCACCTCGGCCAGGCGGGCGTATCCCGTCTGCGTCATCACCTTCCACAGGCGGCGGCGCGGGTGGGGGTCGGTGCACGGGAGCTTGACCGCCAGCAGGAACGCGCGGTTGCCGAGCCCCGACCGCACCGAGGATCGCGCCGGGCCGCCCGTCTCCAGCACCGGCAGCGCGACGGTGATGTCCCGTCGCGGCGCGCACCACTCGCGCAGCGCCCCGGCCAGCGCGGCGAGGCTGATCTGCGCGGTGGTGGCGCCGGTGGCTCTTGTGACGGTCCGGTAGAGCTCCAGGTCGAGGGTGGCGGTGACCATCAGCGGGCCCGTCCCGCCGCCGGCGCTCCATCTCGGGTTGGGCGCGCACAGGCGCAGCAGGTTGCGGATCGGCGGCCACCACGGGCCCCGTTCCGGCCGGGCCTGCGGCTCGGGGACGGGCAGCGTGCCGCCGGTGAGCAGGGCGCCGACGGCGTCGGCCACGGCGGCGCCGTCCTGGAAGGCGTGGTGGGCGCGGTAGCAGATGACGTGTTCGCCGGGGCGGTGGCCGGACAGGACCAGGAGGTTCCAGAGCGGGCGGTCGCGCGGGAGTTTCTCGGCGTTGGCCGCGAGCAGCGCCTCGTTCAGGTCGGTGCCGGGCGGCAGGTCGACGAAGGTGACGTGCCGGGCCGGGTCGAAGCCGGGGTCGTGCTCCCAGCGCAGGTTCCCCGACGGGCGGTAGGCCAGCGCCGGGATCCTGGCCGCGCCGTCGGCGAGCAGCGCGTACAGGTCCTCCCGCCTCGGCGGCGGGCCAGGCAGGCGGGCGGCGGCGCCGATGTACCAGTGCGTCTCGTCGGCGGACCGGTCGGCCTCCAGCAGCAGCAACCGGTCGTACACGTCGGCCGGGATGACATGGCTCATGGCCCTGTCCTAACGGGCCGCCACCCCGGCGGCGGCGGGTTTACCCGGACTTGATCAAGGAGCGACCAGATGACGCACACCCTGGCCCGAGAGGTGACGGCCCTCGTGCGGCGGGCCCGGTCCGGAGATCCCTATCCGGCCTACGCCGCGCTGCGGGAGATGGGGCCGCTGCTGCCGACGCTGTGGGGCGGGCTGCTCGCCACCGACCACGCGACCTGCCGCGCGGTGCTGACCGGGCCGGAGTTCCTGGTGCCCGACCCGGCTTGGCGGGACACCTGGGTTCCGGGTTGGCGGGACCGGCCCTCCCTGCACTACGCGGGCCGGACGATGATGCAGCTCAACCCGCCCGAGCACACCACGGTCCGCACCGCCGCGCTGCCGGGACTCTCGCCCCGGGCGCTGGCCCGGCTGGAGGCGGAGATCGAGCGCCTGGCCGTCGTCCACCTCGACGCCCTCGACCGGGAGCTGGCCTCGCACGGCCGCGCCGACTTCGCCCGCCTGGTCGGAGATCCGCTGGCGATGGCGGTGATGTGCGCGCTGCTCGGGCTGCCCCCCGATGACGCGGCCCGGCTGGCCGACATGGTGCGGGAGGTCTCCGCCGCGCTGGAGCTGTTCCCCACCCACGACGAACTGGACGCCGCCGACCGCGCGACCGGGGAGCTCGGCGCCTACCTGGCGGGGCGCGCGTTCGCGCTCGACGTCGACGACCTGCTGGCCGCGACGCTGCTGCTGGCCGGGTGGCACACCACCGCGAGCGCCCTGTCGTCGCTGGTCGAGGTGCTGGCCGCCGACCCGGACCGGGCCGACTGGCTGCGGGCCGATCCCGGCCGCCTCGACGGCGCGGTCGCCGAGGTGCTGCGGCACGACCCGCTCATCCAGGTCGTCAGCCGGTACGCCACCCGTGACACCGTCGTCGCCGGGCAGGCGGTGGCGGCGGGTCAGGTCGTCCACCTGCTGATCGGCTCGGCGCACCGCGATCCGGCGCTGCTCGACGACCCCGACCGGCTCGACCTGACCCGCGCGCCGGTGCGCGGCCTCACCTTCGGGCACGGTCCTCACTACTGCGTCGGCGCCCGGCTCGCCCAGCTCCAGTCGCGCGTGGTGCTCCGTCTGCTGCTCGACCGGCCGCCCCTCACCGTGGCCGGGCCGGTGCTGCGGCGCGGGTTCGTGTTCACCCGCGTGACCGCGCTCCCCGTGGGGGTGCACCGATGACCGCCCGCACGCCGGTGATCGTGGTGTGGGCGCTGGTGGCGCTCGCCTCGCTGATGTCCCTTCCCGGGCTGCTGGAGCGGCTCGTGCCGCCGTCGTTGCAGGTCCCGGGGGCGCCGTCGGCCGAAGCCGCGCGGGTGGTGGCCGCCGGGTTCCCCGGGCTGGGCGACGAGCAGATGATGCTCGCGTTCACCTCGCCGACGCTCACCTCGGACGACGTGCTCTACCAGCGGGCGCTGGTGGCGGTCGTACAAGATCTCGGAGATCGGCCGGAGATCGGCGATCTGCGGCCGCTCCCCGCCGTCGCGGCCCAGGACCCCGGGCATGTGTACGTGCTGGTCGGCGTGCGCGGCGGCGAGCAGGAGCGCCGGGATCTGCTCCCCGGCCAGCGAAGAGTGGCCCAGGAGGCGGCGCAAAGGGCCGCGGGCGGCGCGGTGGAGGTGTCGCTGACCGGGTCGACGGCGGTGTTCACCGAGCTGGCCGGGACCGACGTGCGCGACCTGCGGGTGGTCGAGCTGGTCACGGTCCCCGTCGTGCTGGTGCTGCTGGCGTTCGGCCTGGGGTCACTCCGGGCTGCGCTGATCCCGCTGGCGGTGGCGGGCGCGGCGGTGCTCGCCGGGCTCGGCGCCTTGGCGGCGGCGGGCCGGGTCGACACGTTCATGGTGACGGTGACGGTCACGGTGTGCCTGGGGCTCGGGCTCGACTACGCGCTGCTGCTCCTGCTCCGCCACCGGCAGGCCAGACGCGACGGCATGGACGACGTCGCCGCCGCCGCGCACGCGGTCAGGACGGCCGGGGTGACGGTCTCGTGGTGCGCGCTGGTCGTGGTGCTGACCGCGGCCGGGCTGTTCGTGGTGCCCGCGCCGCAGATCAGGGGCATCGCGGGCGCGGCGATCCTGGCCACCGTCGTGACGGTCGCCGCCGCGCTGACCCTCGCGCCCGCGCTGCTGGCGAGGGGGGTGCCGATCGGCCGTACCGGCGAGAACCCGCGATGGGCCCGGTGGGCCACCCATCTGATGCGTCATCCCTGGCGCTACACGCTCGCCGTCACCGCACTGCTGGCGATCGCCGCGCTCCCGGCCGCGTGGGCCACGCTCGGGCTGCGGTACGACCGGTCGGTGCTGGCGGGGACCGACGCGGGCGCCGGGCTGGCCCGCATGGAGGCCGACGGCCTGGCCGGGTTCACCCTGCTCGCGCTGCCGCATCCGCCGGGGCCACCCGTCGACACGGCGCCGCTGACCGCCGCGCTGCGCGCCGACCCGCGCGTGTCGGCCGTGGCCGCGCTCGACAACGGCCGCGACCTCACCCTGATCACCGTCGCCGAACGCCATCCCGCCGACCATCCCGAGGCGGCCGCGCTGCTGGCCCGCTATCGGCAGCTGGCTCCGCGCGGTCTGGTGGCGGGACCGGCCGCGCAGCTCGACGACCTCACCCGGGAGCTGGGCACCCGGGTCTGGCAGGTCGCGGGGGTCGTGCTGGCGGGGTCGTTCACGCTGCTGATGGTGCTGTTCCGGAGCCTGCTCATCCCACTCAAGGCGATCGCGATGAACGTCCTCACCGTCGCCGCCACCTTCGGGCTGCTGTCGCTCGCCTTCGACGGGCGGATCGGCGCGCTGGTGCCGCTGCTGACGTTCTCGCTGGTCTTCGGCCTGTCGATGGACTATGAGGTGTTCCTGGCGCACCGCGTCACCGAGCACTGGCGCCGCACCGGCGACACCCCATCCTCGGTCGTGTACGGCCTGCGCCACACCGCCCACGCCATCACGCTCGCCGCCGCCACCATCGCCGTCACCTTCGGCGCGCTCATGTTCACCCACCGGGAGGACATCCGGCAGACCGGCTTCGCGGTGGCCGTCGCGATCGTCATCGACGTGACGCTGATCCGCATGGTCCTGGTCCCGGCCCTGATGCGCTTGTTCGGCCGCTGGAACTGGTTCCCTGGCCGGCCTGTGACCTCCCCATCACCCGCGCCCTGCTACGAATTGGAGCTCACCGATCACGGGAGGTAACTCATGTCGGCTGTCGCCGTGGCGCTCGCCGCCGCCCTGTTGACCGCACCCACACCCGCCGCACCCGCTCTGACCTGCGATGTCTCCACCGCCCCCGGGAGTTCGGTGACGTTCGACCCGCCTCTCGGGCTGCTGCCGCGCGCGGTCAGGGTGCGGGCCGTGCTGAACCTGGGCAACTGCCGCCACGGGGCGACGATGGTCGTCGACGGCACCGCGCAGGCGTCGTGCGTCGGCGGGCGGCAGATGCGGGGCGACGGCCGGATCGAGTGGTTCGGGCGCAAGGGCGACGTGGAGGCGCGCTCGACGGTCCGGCTGGTCACCAGCGAGGTGACCATGGCCAACCCGGCCGACCTGCTGCTCAACGCCCACGTCACCAAGGGGCGGCTGAAGGGCGCGAAGGCGAGCGGCACCGCCACGCCGACCTCCGACACCGGGGGCTGCGCGCTGACCGGCCTGCGCTCGGTGACGGGAGTCGGCACGATCACGTTCAAATGATCTTCTGGGTCGGCGTGGGGTGCCCGGTTCCCTCCCGGTGAGGCGTCGCAATGGGCACATGAAGATCCATCGCATGGTGGCCGCCGCGCTGGCCATGGCCCTGACCCTGACCGCCGCCCCTGCGTCCGCTGACATCTCGCCCTTCGGGGCCAACATCTGGACCTGCAAGCCGTCGGAGCTCCGCCCGCGTCCGGTGGTGCTGGTGCACGGCACGTTCGAGGACATGCTGGGGAACTGGGCGACCCTCTCGCCGAAGCTGAAAGCGGCGGGTTACTGCGTCTTCGCGCTCAACTACGGTCGTGTACGTGGTGCGGGCCCCCTCCAGGCCATGGGGGACATCCCCGAATCGGCCCGGCAACTGTCCGACTTCGTCGACAAGGTGCTGACGGCGACCGGGGCGTCGAAGGTCGACATCGTCGGCCATTCGCAGGGCGGGATGATGCCGCGCCACTACCTGAAGTTCCTGGGCGGCGCGGCGAAGGTCCACCGGCTGGTCGGCGTCACGCCGTCGAACCACGGCACCAACTCGGGCGGGTGGGTCAACCTCGCCCGGCTGCTCGGGCTCAGCCCCGCGATCGCGCTGGTCTGCCAGTCGTGCCAGCAGCAGATGGTCGACTCCGACTTCATGAAGACGCTGAACGACGGGGGCGACACGGTGCCCGGAGTTCAATATTCGGTGATCGCCACGAGGTACGACCTGGTGGTGACGCCGTACACGTCGAGTTTCCTCACCGGAGACTCGGTCAGGAACATCCTGCTCCAGGACCGTTTCCCGCTCGACTTCAGCGGTCACCTGGCCGTCAACATCGACCCGCTGGTGCACCGGATCGTGCTCGAGGAACTCGACCGCGCACTCGTCTAAGTTCTTTCCCGAAGTCTGTCGATCCGCGGCCCGCCCGTTCGACCTGAGGGTGCGAGGGCCGAGAGACGGCCCCGCGGGATGAGGAGACCACGATGGCGAAGTACATGCTGATCATGCGGGGCACCGACGAGTCGAACGCGGCCATGATGGCGTCGATCGACGAGGCGATGGCCGCGACCCGGAAGTTCATCGAGGAGATGCTCGAAGCCGGGGTCCTCCTCGCCGCCGAAGGGCTCGACGACCCGGGCCGGGGCGCCGTGGTCCACTTCGGCGGCGAGACTCCGGTGGTCACCGATGGCCCCTACGGCGAGACGAGGGAGCTGTTCGGCGGCTACTTCCTGGTCGAGGTGGCCACGCAGGACGAAGCGGTCGCCTGGGCCACCCGGGTTCCGGCCGTCGCCGGGTCGAAGATCGAGGTCCGGCGGGTGGCCGGGGAAGACGAGACCCCGAACTGATGGGCACGGCCGACGTCGAGGCCGTCTGGCGGGTCGAGTCGGCCAGGATCGTCGCCGCGCTGACCCGGTTCACCGGCGATTTCGGGCTGGCCGAAGACGCCGCCCAGGAAGCGGTGGCCGAGGCGCTGGTGTCGTGGCCGCGCGCCTCCCCGGCCAACCCGGCCGGATGGCTGATGGCCACGGCCCGGCGGCGGGCGATCGACGCGATCCGCCGCCGGGCCGCCCTCGCCGACCGCTACGCCCTGCTGGCGGCCGATCCCCCGCCCGAGGGGGACGTCGATCCCGACGGGATCGGCGACGACGTGCTGGCGCTGATGTTCGTCAGCTGCCACCCGGTGCTCTCGCCCGAGGCCCGGGTGGCGCTGACCCTGCGCGTGGTCGGCGGCCTGACCAGCGAGGAGATCGCACGGGCGTTCCTGGTGCCGGTGCCGACCGTGCAGGCCCGCATCACCCGGGCCAAGAAGGCGATCGCGGCGGCCGGGGTGCCGTTCGAGCTGCCCCCGCCGGAAGAGCGCCGCGAACGGCTGGCCGGGGTGCTCGGTGTGCTCTACTCGATCTTCACCGAGGGCTCGACGGCCACGTCGGGCGATCACCTGCTGCGGCCCGACGTGGCGTACGAGGCGATCCGGCTGGTCCGCACGCTGGCCGACCTTCAGCCCGGCGAGCCGGAGGTGCACGGCCTGCTGGCGTTGTGCGAGCTGACGGCCGCCCGCTTCCCGGCCCGCACCGACCACGACGGCGCGCCGATCCTCCTGGAAGACCAGGACCGGCGGCTCTGGGACGCCCCGGCGATCCACCGCGGCTTGGCCGCGCTCACGCGGGCGACGCCCCTGGGTTTCTACGGCTTGCAGGCGACGATCGCCGCCGTCCACGCGTCGGCGCCCTCGGTCGGGACGACCGACTGGGACACGATCGTGCGGCTCTACGAGATGCTCGGCCGGGTCGCACCCTCGCCGGTGGTCGAGCTCAACCGGGCCGTCGCCGTCGCCATGGCCTCGGGTCCCGAAGAGGGTCTGGTCATCGTCGACGAGCTGATCGCCTCGAACCGGCTCCCGGGGTCCCACCTGGTCCCGGCCGTACGCGGCGAACTGCTGACCCGCCTCGGACGCCGGGCGGAGGCGCGGTCCGAACTGGAGCTGGCCGCCCGGCTGTGCGCCAACCGGCGGGAGCGCTCGGTGCTGCTCCGCAAGGCCGCCGACCTCGACTGACCTCCTTGGGAAGACTTCGTTCAGTACGAGTCAACTCGGCGTTCGTACATTGAGTCCGAACCCGAGCCCCAAGGAGCGTCAGATGCCTACTCGAGTGACCCGGCAGACCGTCGACCTGTCGGAATATCCGGACCTCATGGTCCTCTACCTCGGCATGCGGGTGAACCACCTGTACGGGATCCGGACCTTCCTCGGCTTCGGCAAGAAGATCCAGGACTCGGTCGCGGGCAAGCCTGACGGCCTGCTGCTGCACGAACCGATCTACTACTCGTTCTTTCCTTTGAACATGGGCATGCGCCAGTACTGGCGGGATCTGCCGTCGCTGCTCGCCTTCGCCCGGTCGGAGCCGCACCGCCAGTGGTGGCTCGACTTCCTGCGCGACTCGGGTGGCACCGGCTTCTGGCACGAGACCTACTCGGCCAGGGGCGGGATGGAGGCCGTCTACGACGACGTCCCCAAGGCGATCGGCTTCGGCCGCTTCGCCGGGGTGCGCCGCGCGCGGGGCCCCATGTTCGGTTCGGCGTCCCGCCTGGGCCGCACCGACGACGACGGCGCCCCGGTCCTCAGCGAGACCGACCTCTACGAGACCTGAACCGCGTCGAACAGGGCGATGGCCGCGGCGGGATCCGGGCTGACGAGCCGGTCGAGCCCGCTCGTCGTGATCTCCGCCCAACGCCCGGCCCGTGCCTGCATCCGCTCCTCGAACGCGCGGACGGCGGCGTCGAGCTCGCCCGGGTTTCCGGCCATGGCCTCGGCGAGTTCGGCTCCGTCCAGCATCGCGAGGTTCGCGCCCGCCCCCAGCGGCGGCATCAGGTGGGCGGCGTCCCCCAGCAGCGTCACACCCGGAACGTGGGCCCAGGTGTGACCGGCGGGCAGGACGTACAGAGGCCGGTGGACGAACTCGCCACCGCCACGGAGCAGGTCGAGCAGGGGCTCGGCCCAGCCGTCGAACAGCGCCGGCAGGCGTTCGGGGGTGTACCAGTCGAGCGGGGCGCGGAACTGGGCGTACACCTTGACGTGGCCGCCGCTACTGCGCTGGGCGACGAGGTTGCGGTTCACGCCGTAGACGGCCAAGGCCCCGTCGCCGACCAGCCGTGTGTCGACGTCGTCGAGGGAGGTCTCGACCATGGTGACGCCGGTGTAGCCCGGTCTGGCGGCCGAGACCGCAGGGCGGACCCGCGACCAGGCACCGTCGGCACCGACGACCAGGTCGAACGTCTCCTCCCGCCCGTCGTCGAACCGGACACGCCCGCCCGGCAGGACCTCCCGCACGCCTCGCCCCCACTGGACGTCGAGGTCCCCGAGCAGCAGATCGCGGAGCTGTCCCCGGTCGATCTCGGGATTGGCGTGGTCGCCGGGCCGGGGGCGCCAGTCGCGGAGAACGGTGCCGTCGGTGTCGAGGATCCGCATGGCCTGCCCCTCGGGGCGGGACAGCTCCCGGAACCCGGCCAGCAGCCCGGCCTTGTCGAGCGCGAGCTGACCGAGACCTTCGTGCAGGTCGAGGCTGCCGCCAGGGGGGCGGGCGTGGGGCGAGGGGTCGCGTTCGAGGACGGTGACGGCGTGGCCGTGGCGGTGCAGGACCCGGGCGAAGGTGAGCCCGCCGGGCCCAGCTCCCACCACGGCGATACGGTGTCTCATAGCGATACAGTGTATCGGTGACCGTCTGGGACCGCCCCGAACCACCGCGCCCCGTGCCGCTCGACCGGGCGCGCATCGTCGCCGCCGCCATCGCACTCGCCGACGAGGGCGGGCTGGAGGAGGTGTCGCTGCGAAAGGTCGCCGCCCGGCTGGGCGCCGGGCCGATGCGGCTGTACGGGTTCATCGCGACCAAGGAAGAACTGTTCGACCTCATGGTCGACGAGGTGCACGCCGAGATCCTGCCCGAGGAGCGGCCCGGCGACTGGCGAGAGGCGCTGCGCGTTCATGCCTGTCTGACCAGGCGGGCCGCGCTCCGGCACGAATGGCTGGCCGACCTGCTCGGGGGGCGTCCCGCGCTGGGGCCGCATGCTCTCTCGGTGGCCGAGTCGACGCTGGGGGCGCTCGATGGCCTTGCCGACATCGACACCGTGATGCGTGTGGTGGAGACCGTGGCCGCCTACTTCACCGGGGCGATCAGACGGGAGATCGCCCACCTGCGGGCCGAGCGGGCCACGGGGCTGAGCGACCGCGAATGGCAGCGCGCCCACGGGCCCCACATGGTGAAGCTGCTGGCCACGGGCCGGTTCCCGATGCTGGCCAGACTCGTCCACGACGGCGGTGAGGTGGACGCCGAGACGTCTTTCACGACGGGCCTGGAGTGGGTCCTCGACGGTGTGGCCGCCCGGCTCGGCTCAGGCCGAGATCATTCCGGCTGAGCGCGTCGCGCCGTCCGCCGGGTCGATCAGCAGGCAGGCGCCCGTGGTCCGGCTCTCGGTGTAGTCGTCGACCGCCAGGTCGGAGGCCGTGCGGACGATCACGTCGCCGATGTCGTTGACGGCCAGCGCGCCGCCCGGTTCGATCGCTGCCACGACCGCCTGGACGGTCCGGGTCGTGTGCTTCACCAGGATCTTCTCGCCCACCCGCAGCGCCTTCTCGTGCAGGTGGCAGACGGTGGCGCGCAGTTCCCGCGTCACCTCGGGCGCGGTCGCCTCCGGGGCGATCAGGCAGCCGCGCGAGACGTCCAGGTCGTCGGCCAGCCGGACGGCGATCGACTGCGGGGCCCAGGCCATCGCCGCCGGTTCGCCCAGCACGTCGATGCCGGTCACCGTCGTGGTCTGGCCGCCGGGCTGGACCGTCACCCGCTCCCCCACGTGCAGGATGCCGCCGCTCAGCTGGCCGGCGTAGGCGCGGCGGCCGCGCGTTTTGATGACGTACTGGACCGGAAGCCGCGCCGGAAGCGCCGTCAGGTCCTCCGAGACCTCGACCGTCTCCAGGAACTCCATGACGGTCGGGCCGGTGTGCCAGTCCATGTGCGCGGAGGGCACCACCACGTTGTCGCCGGTCAGGGCCGAAATGGGGATGGCCGTGAGGTCGCCGGGGTAGTCGAGGGAGTCGGCGATGCCCGCGAAGACCTCCTCCGACCAGCCCACCAGGTCCATCTTGTTGACCGCCAGGACCAGGTGGGGCACCCGCAGCAGGGCGGCCACGGCGGCGTGCCGCCGCGTCTGTTCGGTCACGCCCTTCCGGGCGTCGACCACCAGGACGACCAGGGAGGCCGTGGACGCGCCGGTCACCATGTTCCGCGTGTACTGCACGTGCCCCGGCGTGTCCGCCAGGATGAAGCGGCGGCGCGGGGTCGCGAAGTAGCGGTAGGCCACGTCGATCGTGATCCCCTGTTCCCGTTCGGCGCGCAGGCCGTCGGTCAGGAGGGCCAGGTCGCTGGGGGAGGCGATCTGGGCGAGCTGGTCGGACATGACCGACTTGGAGTCGTGCAGGAGACGTCCGACCAGAGTGGACTTGCCGTCGTCGACGGAGCCCGCCGTGGCCAGTCTGAGCAGCGTGGACATCAGAAATACCCTTCTCGTTTGCGGTCCTCCATGGCGGCCTCGGCGAGGCGGTCGTCGGCTCTCGTCGCGCCGCGTTCGGTGATGCGCGAGGCGGCGATCTCCTCGATCACTTCCAGCGGCGTGCGGGCGGTCGACTCGACGGCGCCGGTGCACGACATGTCGCCGACCGTGCGGTAGCGGACCGTCTTGCGGACCACGGGCTCGGCCCGGCCGCCCCACGCACCCGGGCAGAGCCACATGCCGCGCCGGTCGAAGACCTCCCGTTCGTGGGAGTAGTAGATCGAGGGCAGCGCGAGGTCCTCGGCGGCGATGTACTGCCAGACGTCCAGTTCGGTCCAGTTGGACAGCGGGAAGACGCGGACATGCTCTCCGGGGACGTGGCGGCCGTTGTAGAGGTTCCAGAGTTCGGGGCGCTGGCGGCGGGGGTCCCAGGCGCCGAACTCGTCGCGCAGGGAGAAGACGCGTTCCTTCGCTCGGGCCTTCTCCTCGTCGCGGCGGCCACCGCCGAACACGGCGTCGTGGGCGCCCGACTCGATGGCGTCCAGCAGGGGCGTGGTCTGCAGGCCGTTTCTCTCCGGTACGTCCGGCAGCGCGCCCCGGTCGATGTAGTCCTGCACCGAGGCGACGTTCAGCCGCAGGTCTCGCGTGATCTCGTCGCGGAAGGCGATGACCTCGGGGAAGTTGTGGCCGGTGTCGACGTGCAGGAGGGGGAAGGGCAGTGGCGCGGGGGCGAAGGCCTTCCGCGCCAGGTGCAGCATGACGATCGAGTCCTTGCCGCCCGAGAAGAGCAGCACCGGGCGTTCGAACTCGCCCGCCGTCTCGCGGATGATGTGGACGGCCTCGGCCTCCAGCGTCTCCAGGTGGGTGGTGGCGCCGATCTCCAGCGTTCTCATCACGCGGCCCTCCTGATCGTCTGGGTCTCGGCGGCGATCCACTCGGCGACCGCGCGCGACAGGACGCTCCGGGCGCGGCGGTATTCGGCGGCCTCCAGGTGTTCGTGCGGGGTGTGGTCGAGCTTGGCGTCGCCGGGGCCGTACGCCACCATCGGCACCCCGTGCCAGGTCGTGGCCAGCGTGTTCATGTCGCTGGAGCCCTTCTTGGCGAGGAACCGGTTGACCACCCCTTCGGCCTTGAACGCCCGCGAGAACGCCTTGACCAGCGGGCTCGTGCGCGCGGTGACGTGTCCGGGGGTGGCCCGGAGCACCTCGATCTCGATGGGGTGGGCGACCTGCCGGAAGTGCCCGATGAGGTCGTCCAGGGACATCGTCGACGGCACGCGGACGTCCACGACCGCCTCCCCGCGCTGCACGTCGCCGCCGTTGACGGCGTGGATGCCGAGCACGGCCAGCAGCGCGTCGGGACCTTCCTCCGCCAGGCCGTCGCGCAGCCGGGCCAGCACGTCGACCATCTGGTCGGCGGCCGTGGTGACGCCCTGGCCCGCCGTGTGCCCGACGGGGTCGGCGACGCCGATCCGGACCTTCAGCAGGCCGTAGTAGCCGATGGTCAGCGCGCCGGCGCCCGAGGGCTCGCCGATGACGACGGCGTCGGCCTTGTAGTGGTCGCGGACGAAGAACGCCCCCGCCGAGGTGATCTCCTCTTCGACCGCGCCGACCACCCTGACCTGGATGTCCGGCGGGACGTCGAGGTCGTGCAGGGTCTCCAGGTAGGCGACCAGACTGCCCTTGGCGTCGACACAGCCCCGGCCGGAGATGGTGCCGTCATCCCAATGGACGGGCCATCGGTGCGGGACGGTGTCGAGGTGGCCGAGCATGAGCAGCCGGCGGCGGCCCGAACCCTTCAACGCCACGAAGTTCCCGGCGTCGTCGACGTCGGCCTCGATCCCTCGTTGACGGCACCACTCCACCAGGTATTCGGCCAGCTCACGTTCGTCCCGCGACACCGAGGAGATCTCGACGGCGCGGGTCAGCAGGGTCAGGTCGTCGGCGGGCGGGTCGGCCCGCCAGAACCGGGTGCCGACCTGGAGCGAGTGAGGACCGGTGATCGCGACGTCGGCGTTCCCGTCGAGCGCGATCTCGGCCGCGCGGACCTTCTGCCGCATGCGGCCCTGGGCGTAGCGCAGCCCTTCCCCACGGCCGATATCCGGAATTCCCGAAATGTCGGATGAGGGGTCGGCCAGCAGGCCGGGTGTCCCGGTGACCAGCCGTAAGTGGTCGGCGTCGAGCGCATTGGCCAGCTCAGCGGCCAGCACATCGGCATCCACATTGAGCGGCGCCCCACCATCGGACGCGGCAACGGGCGGCGCGACACAGACGACATCGAACGCATCGAGCAACTGCACAAGACACTCGGTGGCGACCTCCGCCACGGTCCCGGCCCGGTGATCCCTAATGATCAAGGACCGCCCCGGGCCCGAGGCATGCGAAGACGGATCCGCGGTCGAGGGTCCTTGCCCGCTCACCCGCGCTCGCGATGCCGGGTCGGGGTTGGCGGGTGAGAGCTCGTGCCCGTTCACCCCGGTCCTCAGCGCAGGGTCGGGGTCGGCGGTCGAGAGTTCTTGCCCGCTCAGCGGTGGGTTGAGGTCTGCGGTCGAAGGCTCGTTCAGTCGCGCCCTCAGCGGGGGGTTGAGGTCTGTGACCGATGGCTCGTTCAGCCGTGCTCTCAGCGGGGGGTTGGGGTCTGCGGTCACCAACGAGCCCGCTTGGGCGGTCGAGGTGAAGCAGGTCAGACCCCGCGAGGTCAGCGCCTCACGGACCCGGGGCAGGGTGACGCGTTCGTAGGCGGCCACGATGTGGGACATCTCCTCGGGCGGGCAATACCGCGCCTCGGAGCCGTTCTTCAACAGGAGGTTCCGGACCGGGCGGCCGATCGCCTCGTAGTGGGCTCTGATTCCGGCCGCGCCGCCCGCCACCAGGAGGATCCTCGCGCCGCGGCCGCGTAGGCGGGCCACCTCGTCGAAGATCTTCTCGTGGGCGAGGCTCGCGCTGCCGATCTTGACAACGTAGAGGGCCGCCGTATGGGTCGTGGCGACCTCACCGAGTACGGACACGATTCACACTCCTCTGGTGTTGCCGCCGTCGGCCACGAAGACCGTTCCGGTGACGTAGGAGGCCTGGTCGCTGACGAGGAAGGCGGCCAGCGCGCCCAGGTCGGCGACGTCGCCGATCCGGCCGAGCGGGATCCGCCGGGCGACCTCGGCCAGCTCCTCTTCGATGGCGTCCCCGAACTGTTCGTCGAGGATCGGCGTGCGGTGGAAGCCGGGGGCCAGCACGTTCACCGTCACACCGCTCGCCCCCAGCACGGAGACCAGGCCCTTCATGTAGCCGAGCAGGCCCAGCCGGGCCACCGACGACAGGCCGCTCTCGGGGTGGGGCTGCTTGACCGACTCCGACGCGATCATCAGGACCCGGCCCCAGCCGTCCTTCTTGAGGTGGGGCAGCGCGGCCAGGGTCAGGGCGATGTGCGGGATCAGGTTGGCGTCGAGGGCGGCGCGGTAGTCGGCCACGCCGAACGCGTCGACGGGGCCGAACGGCACGCCGCCCGAGTTCGTCACGACGATGTCGATGCCGCCGAGCGTGGCGGCGGTGTCGTTGACCCAGGCGGCGGCGGCGTTCTCGTCGCACAGGTCGACCGGGACGCTCAGCACGTCGCCGTCGCCCATCGCGCTCACCTCGACGTGGGCGCGGGCGAGCCGGTCGGGGTCGCGGCCGCAGATGGCGACGCTGGCACCCTCGGCGGCCAGGGCCTTGGCGACGCCCAGGCCGAGGCCGCTGCTGGAGCAGGCCACCAGGGCGACGCGTCCCTTCAGGCGCAGATCCATGGGAAATGTCCCCTCAGGTCAGAATCGGATAGCCGTATCGGCCGAGCAGCGGGAGCGCGGGGCCCGTGGCGGCGGCGCGGGCGCGGGGTGACAGGCCGGTGCGCCAGCGTTCGTCGGCGCGGATGCGCGCCGGGCCGGCCGACAGGCGGTCGGGGTTGCCGGTGACCGTGTGGTTCACGCTCAACATGACGTTGCCGTCGGCGTCGGCGGGCGGTTCGTCGTCGAGCCCGGCGAAGGCGAGCACCCGGGCGAGCGTTCCGCGCGGGTCGCGGCACAGGTCTTCGTGGCGAACGCGCAGGTAGCGGTCGGGTGCGGCGTGGCCGGACAGTTCGGAGGCCAGGTTGAACCCGGTCCAGAAGCGGCTGCTGCGCGAGGGGCTCATCGGGTCGATGTAGTCCTTGGCCTTCGCGTAGGAGAAGGCGGTCGCGCGCGGGTCGCGCACCATGTGCAGGACCTTCACGTCGAGGTCGGCGCGGCCCAGCAGGGCCGCGGCCTCGGCCGGGAACTTCGAGCCGTCGACGATGAGCCGCTCGCCGCCGTGCGCGGCGAGGGTCCGATAGACGTCGGCGGTACGGCCGACCGCTTCGGCCACCCCCGGAGCCGCGGCGGTCCGGCCCGTCGACTCGGCGATCCGGTCGCGCGTGTGCCGGGTGCGCAGCAGAGAACGCTGCTGGAGCGTCATCAGCCGCGCCTCGCCCGCGGACGACGTGATCACCTTCGACCACAGGTCACACGCGGTCACGTCGGCCCCGCAGCCGCAGGTCGAGTTGGTGCCGGCTTTGAGGATGCCGTTCTGCCACAGGTAGTGCAGCTCACCGACGTGCAGCACGCCGGGCAGTTCGCCCAGGACGTTGCCGAGCATGGTGCTGCCGCTGCGCAGCCAGCCGGTGATGTAGAGGACGCGCGGCTCACCCATGCCACTTCACCGCCATCAGGTGCTGCGGCAGGTGCACCGCGAGCCCGATCCTGGACGTCGCCCGCACCGCCCCCGGCACCAGCGCGATCGAGGCGACGCCCGGCATGAGCAGCGTGCAGGCGGCCCGGAAGTCGCCCATGAGCAGGGTGTCCTTCGGCATCATCCGGGTGCGCGAGACGGTGATCCCGGCGTTCTGGAACCGGCCCAGCAGATCGTCGCGGACCATCTTCCAGTACGTCTCGGGATGCGCCACCACCCCGTCGCACGACCCGCCGGTCTCCTCGATCTCCCCCGCGGCCCGGGTGACCGTGGTCGCGAGATCGTCGTGGCTTTCGGCCGAACGGCTGCCCGGCAGGCCGAGCAGGCCGGTGATCGCGCCGTCGGACGTGCCGTGCAGCAGCGATTCGTTCTCGACGACGGAGAGACGTACCAGAACGCGGTAGTCCACATAAGCGGCGAGCAGCGAAGGCTCGGCGGCGACGCCGTCGGGAAGCGGGACCTCGACGGAAAGATCGGTCAGCGGCGCTTTCATCAACCGCGGCGCGAAAGCGGCCTCGGGCGTGGCGCCATAAGCGGTCCCGGCGTTCTGAAGCCGGCCTTTCGGTGGCTCGTGGACGTAGGAGACCGCGCCGTCGGAAACGTCACTGGTCTTCAGCAGATGCCGGACGGTGTAGCGCGGCCGGGCCGCGAACAGCGGGAACGCGGCCGGAAGGTGCAGGTCGAACGGCACCTCACGGGCCCCGGCCGCCACCTCGGCGGCGAACCGCTCCCCTGGGGAGGCCGCCACAGGGGCTTCTTGTAGGGCGATCGCTCGCATGAGCCCTCCTAGATATATACGACTCCAGCCGAGCCTAATAACGCGTTCAATCAATTTCTTCGGCAAATCCAGTAGGAGCGCTTATGCTCGTGGGACAACCTGTTTATACGGCCCCCGATAAGCGTGGGAATTCACTTCGATCGGCAACCCTTATTGGCGATTCGGCGCCGATTCTGGTTACGGTGGAAACGCCGAAATTTTCCCCGACCGACATAGGGACGAGCCATGCAGAAGGTTGTGAACGCCCCCGAGTGTCCCGAGTGCGCGGCGCAGGTCTCCCTCGACGCCGACGCCCGGGTGAGCGAGATCGTCGAATGCCACGACTGCCGCAGTGAACTGGAGATCGCCTCCGTCACGCCGCCGTCCCTGACGGTCGCGCCCGAGGTCGAAGAGGACTGGGGAGAGTAATGGACCAGCGTTTAGCCGTGCTCGCGTCACGCGTGCGGTTCGAGGAGAAACAGATCATGGCCGCGCTCGACCGGCGCGGCGTCCCGTTCGTCCACATCGATCCCCGGACCCTGGTCGTCGCCGACGGAACGCACCGCGACGAGACGGTGCTGAACCGGGAGGTCGGCCACTACCGGGCCCTCTACGCCGCCAGTGCGCTGGAGTCGGCGGGGGCGGCGGTGCTCAACACCGCCGCCGCCACCCACGTCAGCGGCGACAAGTGGCTGACGACCTCGGCGCTCATGGCCAAGGGCCTGCCGACCCCCCGCACCGCCCTGGCCATGACGCCGGAGGCCGCCTTCGACGCCCTCGACCAGATCGGCTACCCGGCCGTGGTGAAACCGCTGGTCGGATCGTGGGGACGCCTGGTCACCGCGCTCCCCGACCGCGCCACCGCCGTGGGCATCCTCGAACACGTCGCGGCGCTGCCCTCGCCCCAGCAGCACATCGTCTACGTGCAGGAACTCGTCGAGAAGGCCGACCGGGACATCCGGGTGCTGGTCGTCGGCGGCGAGGCGCTGGGCGCGACCTACCGGCGCGGTGACGAATGGCGCACCAACGTCGCCAGGGGGGCCGTCTCGACCAAGTGCGAGCTGACCAACGTCCACGCGAAACTCGCCGTCGCCGCCGCCGAGGCGGTGGGCGCCGAGATCGCCGGGGTCGACCTGCTCGAAGACGCCGACGGGCACCTGACGGTGCTGGAGGTCAACGACCGGGTCGAGTTCCGCGGCTTCCAGGAGGCCCACGAGATCGACGTCGCCGACGTCATCGCGTCCTACGCCGTCGCGAGGGCAGAGGCATGATCCGATGCGCCGTCGTGGGAGGCGCCGGCTACATCGGCGGCGAACTCCTGCGCATCCTCACCGGGCACCCCTCGGCCGAACTGGTGGCCGCCACCTCACGGCGGCTGCGCGGACGGCTGATCGACGGCGCCCACCCCAACCTGCGCGGCCGCACCCGCCTGTCGTTCGTCTCCGAGGAGGAGCTCGACCAGGACGGCCCCTATGACGTGCTGTTCCTGGCCACGCCCCACCGCGAGACGATGCGCCGGATGCCCGAGTTCCTCGGGCTGGCCGCGACCGTGATCGACCTGTCGGGCGACTTCCGGCTGCACGACCCGAAGGTCTACGCCGACTACTACGGCGTCGACCACATGGCCCCCGACCTGATCGGGACCTTCACGACGGGCGTACCGGAACTGCACCGCAGCGAACTCCAGAAGGCGAGCCGCATCAGCGTGCCCGGGTGCATGGCCAACGCCGGCATCCTGGCGCTGACCCCGCTGGCCGAGGCCGGGCTGATCCACGGCGAACTGTCCGTCGACGCCCGCACGGGTTCCAGCGGCGCCGGCGCGACCGCCGGGGCGGAGAACCTGCACGCCGAACGCAGCGGCGCCCTGCGCGTGTTCGCGCCCACCCGGCACCGCCACGAGGCGGAGATCTCCCAGGCCACCGGCCTGCCGGTCGCGATGACCGCCACCGGGGTCGAGGCCGTGCGCGGGGTGCAGCTGCTCTGCAAGGCGCGGCTGACCGAGGGCGCCGACGAGCGCGTGATCCGCGCGGCCTACCGCGACCGCTACGCCGACGAGCACTTCGTGCGCGTGGTCGCCCACCGGCGCGGCCTGCACCGCTTCCCCGACGCCAAGATCCTTTCCGGCTCGAACTTCTGCGACGTCGGCTTCGCCCTCGACCCCGGGTCGACCACGGTCACCGTGATCGCGGCCCTCGACAACCTCGTCAAGGGCGGCGCCGGCAACGCCGTGCAGTGCATGAACATCCGCCACGGCCGCCCCGAACGCGAGGGCCTGGAGTTCGTGGGCCTGCACCCGAACTAGGAGTCTCGATGACCACGACCATCGGTGCCCCTCCGGGGACGGCGGCCGAGACCGCCGCCCGGATGAGGGAGCACATCGTCAACCTGTGCGCGAGCGCGGAGGGCGGCCACCTGGGCGGCTCGATGTCGCTCGCGGAGATCCTCGCGACCCTGTACACGCGGGTGCTGCGCGTCGACCGGTCGGAACCCTCTTGGGCGGACCGCGACATCCTGCTGCTCAGCAAGGGCCACGGCGGGCTGGCGCTCTACGCGGCGCTGACCGAGGCCGGGTTCTTCCCTTCGAGCCGCCTGGACGAATACGCCCAGCCCGGCAGCGAGTTCATGGCCCACCCGCACGCCGAGATCCCCGGCGTCGAGATGCCCTCGGGATCGCTCGGCCACGGCCTGGCGCTCGCGGTCGGCTTCGGCCTCGGGTTCCGCCTCGACGGCTCCGACCGGCGGTGTTTCGTCGTCATGGGTGACGGCGAACTCCAGGAGGGCTCCGTCTGGGAGGCCGCCTCGGTGGCCGCCTCGCAGCGGCTCGACTCCATCGTCGCGATCGTCGACCGCAACAGGCTCCAGATCACCGGCGCCACCGAGACGATCGACGCCCTCGAACCCCTGGCCGATCGCTGGTCGGCCTTCGGCTGGTCGGTACGTGAAGTCGACGGCCACTCCGTTGAAGAACTCGAGACCGCTCTCACGGAAGCGCCTGTGCAAGGCCGTCCGACCGTCGTGATCGCCCACACCGTGAAGGGCAAGGGCATCCCGTTCGTCGAGGACCAGCCGCGCAGCCACTACGCCAAGCTCGGCGAACGCCAGCACGCCAAGGCCCTCGCCGCGCTGCGAAGGGGGACCCGATCATGACCGCGTCATCCCGTGAGGTCTACCGGGAGGCCGTCCTCGAACTGCTTCCCGGCGACGAGCGGCTCGTCTGCCTCGACTCCGACACCGGACTGTTCGACAAGGCCGCGTTCCCCGAGCGCTACGTCAACCTCGGCATCGCCGAGCACACCCTGATGGGCGCGGCGGCCGGTCTGGCCAAGTCGGGCCGGATGCCGCTGGTCAACACCTTCGCGGCGTTCGCGGCGTCGCGCGCCAACGAGGCCGTGAAGATCGACATCGCGCTGAACGACCTGCCGGTGCGGATCGCCGCGACCCATTCGGGCGTCTCCGCCGGGCATCTCGGCCCGACCCACCACGCGCTGGAGGACCTGGCCGTCATGCGGGCGCTGCCCAACATGACCGTGGTCGTCCCGGCCGACGGCCCGCAGACGGGCACCCTGTTCCGGCAGTCGCTGCGCGTCAACGGCCCCACCTACCTGCGGCTCGGCCGCAACGCCACGCCCGAACTGCCCGACGCGCCCCCGGCCGTGCTCGGCCTGGCGCAGGTGCTGAAGGACGGCACCGACGTGACGCTCGCGGCGTGCGGGCCCTATCCGGTGCTCGCGGCGCTCGACGCCGCTCTGGTTCTGGAAGAGGAGGGCATCAGCGCGTCGGTGCTCAACGTCCACACCGTCAAGCCTCTGGACGTCGCCACCATCGCCGCCCACGCTCAGCGCTCCGGCGTGGTCGTCACCGTCGAGGAGCACTGGCGCAACGCCGGGTTCGGCTCGGCCGTCGCCGAATCGCTCGCCGAGATCATGCCCAGCCTGGTGCTCCGGGTTGCGATGCCCGACGCGTTCGTCCCCGTCTCCGGCGGGCAGCGGTACCTCGCCGAACGCGGCGGCGTCACCTCGGCCGCGGTCGCGGGCAAGGTCCGCACCGCCCTCGGGAGGGACCAGCGATGATCCTCGACGACCTCAGGAACCATCCGGCCGGCAAGCTCGCCCTCGTCACCCACCAGGACGGCACCGCCGTCGAACTCACCTACGGCGACCTGCTCGACCGCGTCGACCGCCTGGCCACCCTGCTGCACCGCCTCGGGGTGACCAGGGGCCAGGTCGTGACGTTGCAGCTGCCCAACTCGTGGCAGCTCGCGGCGCTGATCCTGGCGTGCTACCGGATCGGGGCGATCCCCGGGCCCGTCGTGCCGATCATGCGGCGGCGTGAGGTCCAGTTCATGCTGAACCTGACCGAGAGCCCGGTCTACATCGCGCGGGCGGAGTTCCGCGGGTTCTCGTACCGGGAGATGATCGCGTCCGTGGACGCGCCCGCGCTGCGCCACACCCTGTTCGCCGAGGAGCTGTCGCTTCCCGAGCCCGATCTGGCGGGCGTCACCGAGTCGGGCCCCGGCGACCCCGCGCAGGTGGCCTTCACCTCCGGGACGACCGGGGAGCCGAAGGGCGTCGTCCACAGCCATGACACCCTCCATGCGATGAACCGGGCGCAGGCCGACGTGCTGCACCTGACCTCAGACGTCGTGACGGCCATGGGGTCGCCGACGACGCACCAGGCCGGGTTCACCTGGAACCTGTTCATGCCGCTGCTGCTCGGCGGCACCGCGATCCACGTCGAGTCGTGGGACGCCGACCGGATGCTCGACCTCCTCCAGGAGCATCGGGTGACCTTCTTCATGGGCGCCCCGACGTTCCTGTCCGACCTGATCGACGCGCAGTCTTCATGCCCTCGCGACCTGTCGTCGCTGGAGACCTTCGCGACCGGAAGCGCCCCTATCGCCCCCTACCTGGTCGAACGCGCCCGCGACGTGCTGGGCTGCCGCCTCTACGCCCTGTGGGGCATGACCGAGAACGGCTGCGTCACCATCACCCGGCCGGAGGACCCGCCGATGCGGGCGGCCGAGAGCGACGGGACGGCCGTGCCCGGCATGGAGGTGCGCATCACCCCCGACGGCCGGTTGCAGGTCCGGGGTGCGTCGCAGTGTCTCGGCTACTTCCGGCGCGACCACGTCTACGAGGCGTGCCTCACCGACGACGGCTGGTTCGACACCGGTGACCTGGCCCGCGACGACGGGCACGGCGGGATCCGGATCACCGGCCGGGTGAAGGACGTCATCATGCGCGGCGCCGAGAACATCCCGGTCGTCGAGGTCGAGAACGCCCTGCTCAGACTGGATGCGGTCCGTGACGTCGCGGTCGTCGGCTACCCCGACGAGCGGCTCGGCGAGCGCGCCTGCGCCGTGCTGGTCGCGTCTTCTCGGCTGAGCCTGGACGACCTGCGGGTGCACCTGGCCGGGCTCGGCATGGCCAAGCAGTACTGGCCGGAACGGCTGGAGCTCGTCGGCGCACTGCCGCGCACGCCGTCCGGAAAAATCCAGAAATTCGCCCTGCGGGAGGGGCTGCGATGACCATCGACTTCACACCCCAGCAGGAGAGCCTGGCCAAACGCGTCCGCGCGTTCGCCACCGACCGCGTGGCCCCCTTCCGGGCCGAGAGCGATCGCCGGGGCGAATACCGCCCCGCCCTGCTGGAGGAACTCGCGGCCGAGGGCCTGTTCTCGATCCGGGTCCCCGAGGAGTACGGCGGCCAGGGCCTCGACGCGGTCAGCGCCGGCATCGTGCTGGAGGAGCTCGCGGCGGCCGACCTGTCGGTCTGCTACCCGGTGCTCAACGCGGCGTTGGTCGGCGGCGTCCTGGCCGCGAACGGGAACCCGGAGCAGCTGGCCAGATGGCTCCCTGGAATCGCCGCCGGTACGTCCATCGTCGCCCTCGGCCTCACCGAGTCGGGCCACGGCACGGACGCCGCCGCCATCGAGACCATCGCCGAACACGGCACCGACGGCTGGCGGCTGACCGGCGAGAAGACCTCCATCATGGCCACCGCCTACGCCACCCACGGCCTCCTCTTCGCCCGCACGGGCGAGTCCGGAGCACGCGGCATCAGCGCCTTCTACACCCCGCTGCACGGCATCCGCCGCGAACTCCACTCCGACCTGGGCTGCCGCTCGGGCGGTCGTGGCCGCTTCACCCTCGACGGCTTACGCGTCGCCGACGACGACCTCGTCGGCCGGCCGGGCGCCGGATTCGTGGAGGTCATGCGCGGCTTCGGGGTCTCCCGGGCGCTGATCTCCCTGATGGCCATCGCCGTGGGCCAGGCCGCATTGAACGAGGCCATCGCCTACGCCGGGCAGCGCGAAGCCTTCGGGCAGCCGATCGGCAAGTTCCAGTCGGTCGCGTTCCCCCTGGTCGAGCACGCGACGATGCTCCACGCCGCCCGCCTGGTCTCCTACGAGGCGCTGGCCGCCGCCGACGCGGGCCGCGATCCCCGCCTCCCCGCGAACATGGCGAAATGGTGGGCCCCGAAGGCCGCCATGGAAGCCGTCCACCAGTCACTCCTGACCATGGGCCACGTCGGCTGGTCGGAAGACGGCCCGGTGGCCCAGCGGTTCCGCGACGTCATCGGCCTCCAGTTGGCCGACGGCACCGCCGCCGCGACCAAACTCGTCGTCGCCCGCCAACTCTTAGGTCGGGAGGCAGCCCCGTGATCACCCGAATCCAGCCCCATGGCCGGTCAGGGCTTCACCCGGTCGGCCGTCGCCTGCCGGTAGGTGCGCATTTTCGCGCGAGTGCCGCAGACGGCCATCGAGCACCAGCGGCTCCCCCGATTCCGCGAGCGGTCATAGAAGGCCCATTCGCAGCGGTGCTCGTGGCAGGCCTTCAGGCGGGACCACGAGCCGTCGGCCACGGCGGCGGCGACCGCGCCGAGGACCGTCGCGAACACACCGCGCAGATCCGGCTGGGCCGGGCGCAGGCCCAGGGTCTCGCCCGACAGCACCAGCGGGCAGTCGCGGGCGACGTGGTCGATCGTCAGCCGCGCCTCCCGGTCGGGGGCGGAGCCGTTGTTCTCGCGGAGGACGGCGCGCAGCGCCTCCCGCAGGGTGACGGCGTCGCGCCGATCGAACTCCCCGACGCCCCGAAGCGCGAAGCCGTTGCGGGCGAGCCAGCGCTCGACCCCTTCGGTCGTCGCGAACTCGTCGGGCCCGAACTCCACATTGACGCTGTTCACGAACGACTGGACCAGCGCCAGCGGCCCCGGCGCGATCTCCCTGTCTCCCGGCTGACCTTTCATGCTTACCAGTAAACGGATTTCACTGGTAACAATCAAGTAAGAGGAGGAAAGACCATGTTCCAGGAGAACCGGAAGCCGGCCCTGGCATTGCTGTGTATGGCCCAGTTCGTACTGGTCCTGGACTTCGCGATCGTCAACGTCGCCCTGCCCTCCATTCAGCAGGACCTCGGCTTCACCGACAGCGCCCTGCAGTGGGTCGTCGGCGCGTACGCGTTGTTCTTCGGCGGGTTCCTGCTGGTCGGCGGGCGGCTCGGCGACATCGTGGGACGCAAGAGGATGTTCGTCGGCGGCCTGGCCGTCTTCACCGCCGCCTCGCTGGTGGGCGGGATCGCGACCGAGCCGATCGTGCTCATCGTGGCCCGCGCCCTCCAGGGCCTGTCGGCGGCGATGGTCTCGCCGGCCGTGCTGGCGCTGATCGCGGGCGGCTACCCCGAGGGGAAAGAGCGCGCGAAGGCCATGGGCATCTTCGGCGCGGTCGCCTCGGCCGGGTTCACCGGCGGAGTCCTCTTCGGCGGCGTCCTGACCGAGCTGTTCGGCTGGCGGGCGGTCATGTTCGTGAACGTCCCCGTCGGCGTCGCGCTGGTGCTCCGGGCGATCAGGCGCCTGGACGCCGACCACGTCACCACCCGCACCCAGAAGATCGACATCCCCGGCGCCATCCTGGTCACGGCCGGGATGTGCGCGCTGACCTACGCCCTCACCACCGCCACCGACCACGGCTGGTCGGCGCCCAATGTCGTCTACCCGCTGGTCGGGGCGGCGGTGCTGCTGGCCGCCTTCTTCGTCCTCCAGACCCGGTCGGCCAACCCGCTGGTGCCGCTCTCGATCTTCAAGATCCGCGGCGTGGTCGCGGGTGACTCGATCGCGTTCCTGTCGGGCGGCGTCATGTCGATCTCGACCTACTTCCTGACCCTCTACATGCAGCACGGCCTCGGCTACTCCGCCATCCAGACGGGTGTCGCGTTCTTCCCGCAGGCCGTCGTCACCATCCTGGCCGCGAAGTTCGTGGCCGACCTGACCGGCCGCATCGGCCCCCGGCCCGTGCTCATCGGCGGCGCCGCGTTCCTGACCGCCGGTTCGGCCTGGCTGCTCACGGTGCCCGTGAACGGGAGCTACTGGCTGCACGTGCTGCCCGGCGGCGTCCTGATTGGGCTCGGCGTCACGGTGATGATGATCTCCACCGCCGTGGCCGCCACGACCGGCGTCGACGGCCCGCGCATGGGCCTGGCCAGCGGCCTCTACAACTCGCTGCGCCAGCTCGGGGTCGGGCTGCTGCTGGCGATCGCCGTGACGGCGGCGGTGCCCAGCACCGATCCGCAGAACATCGGCAGCTACCACGTCGCGTTCGGGATCAGCACGGTCCTGTCGGTGCTGATCGCGATCATCGCGGCGGCCGTCCTGCCCGCCCGCAAGGCCGCGCCCGTGGCCGAGCAGGAGAAGGTCGACGCATAACGACGCATTGAGGAAAAAGGCCGGTCCCCGATAAGGGGTCCGGCCTTTTTCCTGCATAACGAGCGCTAATCACCACGCCATTGTTTGCCCTTGGTTACCGCCATAGCGTTGTAAGCGGTAACAGCGAAAGGACGGACATGGCGAACACACTGATCGCCGGCGGCGGGATCGGCGGCCTGGCGGCCGCACTCTCGATCGCCCGAGAAGGCAATCGCGTGACCGTGCTCGAACGCGGTGACCGGTTCGCCGAGCTCGGCGCCGGGATCCAGCTCGCGCCCAACGCGTTCCGCGCCCTCGACCTGCTGGGCGTCGGCGACCGGGTGCGCGAGCGCGCGGTCTTCATCGACGAACTCCGCTTCATGGACGGCACCACCGGCCGCAGAGTCGCCGGGCTGCCTCTCGGGGAGACCTACCGGAAGCGCTTCGGCAACCCCTACGCCGTCGTCGCCCGCGGCGACCTCTACCAGCCGTTGCTGGACGCCTGCCGCGCCGACGGCCGCATCGAACTCCTCCCCGGCCGGACGGTCACCGGCTACACCCAGACCGCCACCGAAGTGCGGGCCGACGGGTTCGAGGCCGACTACCTGATCGGCGCCGACGGCATCCGCTCGGCCGTCCGGGCCCAGCTCGTCGGCGACGGCCGCCCCCGGGTGTCCGGTCACACGATCTACCGGTCGGTCATCCCGATGGACCGGGTCCCGCCCGAGCTGCGGTGGAACGTCGTCACCCTGTGGGCCGGGCCCAAGTGGCACTTCGTGCACTATCCGATCGGCGGCGGCGCCTTCCTCAACCTGGCCGCCACCGTCGACGACGGAGCCACCCGGGAGGTCGCGGGCGCACCGGTCGCGCGAGACCACGTACAGAACCGTTTTCCGGATCTGAGCCGCACGGCCCGAGCCCTGCTGGGGCTCGGCGACGAGTGGCGGACATGGGTCCTCTGCGACCGCGAACCGGTCGAGACCTGGACCGACGGCCGGGTGGCCCTGCTGGGCGACGCGGCGCATCCGATGCTCCAGTACGCCGCCCAGGGCGCCTGCACCGCCCTGGAGGACGCGGTCGTGCTCGGCAGGGTCTTCCCCGATTTCGACACCTACGCCGGGCTGCGGCGGGAGCGCACCGCGAAGGCGACGCGCACCGCCCGGTGGCTCGGCGAGGAGCTGTACCACCCGGCGGGCGAGGCCGCCCGCGAGCGGAACACCATGCTGGCCGCGCTGTCCGAGACGGACCTGCACGACCACGTGGCCTGGTTACACGCCTTCGACAGCACAGAAAGGATCCCGAGCGATGCGGTTCGATGACATCTGGGTCGCCGGAACCGGCGGCACGCTCGGCGAACGGGTCCCGGTCGAGCGGGCCGTCGCCTGCGGCGACTACTCGGCCGACGCCGCGAAGAGCACCGGGCAGGTCTCGGTCTCCATGTCGCGGCAGGCCCCGCCCGAGATGGCGGTCTCCGCCGGGCGCCGCGCGGTCAAGACGGCCGAGGAGACCGGAGCGGAGATCACGCCGGACACCTTCTACCTGCACAGCCACAGCCACTTCCAGGGCGTCGACATGTGGCCGGCCGCCTGCTGGATCGGCGGGGAACTCCTCGGCACCGATCTGCGCGGGATGCCGATGACGGTCCAGGCGGCCTCCAACGGGTCGCTGGCCGGTCTGGAGATCGCGGCGAACATGCTGAACGCCCGGCCCGAGGTCCCCTCGGCGCTGATCACCGTCGCCGACCGCTTCGCGCCGCCGGCCGACCGGTGGTACCTGTCCCCCGGCATGGTGTTCGGGGACGGCGCGGCGGCGGCCGTACTGACCAGAGGAAGCGGGCGGCTCCGGCTCCGCAGCCTGGTGTCGGAGACCGACGCCACGCTCGAGGGTCTGTCGCGGGGGGACGAACCGTTCCGCTCCGCGCCCCAGCCGGGAGCCGACATGCGGGGCCGCACCCGGGCGTTCCTCGCCCACAGCGGCCTGTCGCTGAAGGACGTGCGCCGCCGCTCCGCCGACCGCACCCACAGCGTGGTCACCCGGGCGCTGGACGAAGCTCATCAGAGCCTCGACGACATCGACTGGTTCGTCACGCCCTTCGTCGGGCGGGCCCTCTACCAGGACGGTTTCATCCGGCCCTTCGACGGCTTCACGCCGAAGAACACCCTGCTCGACCTGGGCCTGACCACCGGGCACCTCGGCCCGGCCGACGGCCTCTACGCGCTCCACCACCTGATCCGCGACGACCTGCTCGCACCGGGGGCCTCGGTGCTGGTGCTCGGCACCGGCATGGGCTTCACCTTCTCCGCGGCAGTGCTCACCAAGGAGGACCCGACATGCGTCCGGTGAACCCCCGCATCGCCGCGGTCGAGCCGCTGCTCACCCCGGCCGAACTGCGCGCCACCGTCCCGGTGAGCGACCTCGCCGTCCAGACCCTGGTCAGGAGCCGGGCCGAGATCGCCCGCGTGCTCGACGGCACCGACGACCGGCTGCTCGTCGTCACGGGCCCGTGCTCGGTGCACGACCCGGCCGCCTGCCTCACCTACGCCGAGCGGCTGGCCCACCTGGCCGAGGAGGTCTCCGACACGCTCCTGCTCGTCATGCGGGTGTACGTCGAGAAGCCCCGCACCCGCCTCGGCTGGAAGGGCCTGGTCAGCGACCCGCACCTGAACGGCTCCCACGACGTCAACGAGGGCCTGCGCCTGTCGCGCGAACTGCTGACGAAGGTGCTGGAGCTGGGCCTGCCCACCGGGTGTGAGTTCCTCGACCCGACCGTGGCCCGCTACCTGTCCGACGCGGTCTGCTGGGGCGCGATCGGCGCCAGGACCGTCCAGAGCCAGACCCACCGGGCGCTGACCAGCGGCCTGGCGATGCCGGTCGGCATGAAGAACACGACGACCGGCGCGGTCGGCGACGCCATCGACGCGATCGTCTGCGCCGCCCAGGGCCACGTGTTCCCCGGCATCGACGACGACGGCCTCGCCTCGGTCATCGAGACCAGCGGCAACCCCGACTGCCACATCGTCCTGCGCGGCGGCGCGTCGGGCCCGAACTACGGCCCGCTCGACGTCGCCCGGACCCTCGACGCCCTCGGCGGCGCCGGGCTTCCGCGACGGCTCGTCATCGACGCCAGCCACGGCAACAGCGGCAAGGACCACGAACGCCAGCCGGTCGTGGTCGCCGACGTCGCCCGCCGCATCGCCGCAGGTGAGGGCGGCATCGCCGGCCTGATGGTCGAGAGCTTCCTGGCCTCGGGACGGCAGGACCTCGTGCTGGGCCAATCCGACCGGCTGACCTTCGGCCAGAGCGTGACCGACGCCTGCGTCGGCTGGGACCGCACGACCCGCATGGTCGCCCAGCTCGCCGACGCCGTCGCCGCCGGCCGCGCCGCCTCCGTCGCCGCCTGAAAGGACCTGATCATGGAAACCGCACTCCCTCTGGCCCGTCCCGGCGGGGACCCGGCCGTCGTCCACGAGCGCCCGGTCGACGCACCGGCCCGCGCCCTGGTCGCCCTGCTGCACCGCTACACGGGCGAGACCGAGATCGCCGATGCTCACGTCACCGGTGACATGACCATCGGCGAGATCACCGCCGGGTTGCCCATCACGATCGGCCCGCTCTCGTTCGACGGGAGCACGCTGGTCATGAAGGGCTCGGAGTTCGACGCCGACGCCGCCGACCAGTACGCCACCCATCTGGCCCGCTTCTCCGACCCGTCGGCGAAGGTGCGCGACGTCGAGATCCTCACCCCCGACGAGACCGAGCGCATGCTGGTCGCCTGGAACCAGACCGACGAGCCGGTTCCGGCGCCCTACTTCCACGAGCGCGTCGCCGAGATCGCCAAGGCCACCCCGCACGCCCCCGCCGTCGTCTGGCCGGGCGGCACGATGACCTTCCGCGAGCTCGACGACGACGCCAACCGCCTCGCCCACCGCCTGACCAGGCTGGGCGTGCACCGGGGCGACCGCGTCGGCACCTGCTTCCCGCGCGGCCCCGAGAGCCTGATCGCCCAGCTCGCCTGCTTCAAGGTCGGCGCCGCCGCGATCCTGCTCGACCCCGACTTCCCCGCCGACCGCGTGCAGTTCATGATCGTGGACGGCCAGGCGAAGCTCACCCTCACCCTGAAGGCGCACCGTGAGGTCGTCACCGGCCACGTGGTCACCCTCGACGGCGACGACTGGTGGCTGGAGCCCCCCACGCCGATCAACTCGGTCGTCGATCCCGACGACCTGATCCACATCTGCTACACCAGCGGCTCGACCGGCAAGCCGAAGGCCGTCATGGTCCGCCACGGCGCGGCCCGCAACCTCATCTTCTCCATGCGCACGATCTGCGGCGTCACCCCGTCGTCGCGCGGCACCTGGCTGGCCGCACCGGGCTACGGCATGGTCGAGGTCGAGTGCTTCTCGGTGCTGGCCGCCGGGGCGCCCGTCTTCATCCCCGAACCGTCGGTCGTCACGTCGCCCGAGTGGCTGCGCGACTGGCTGGTGCGTCAGGAGATCACCCACACGCTGCTCATGAAGGCGATGTGCGAGCGTCTCTGGGCCCTGGAGTGGCCGGCGGAGACGGCGCTGACCAACATCCGCATCTGCGGCGAGCGCGTCCAGTCGTGGCCGCTCGACCTCCCGTTCCACGTCTTCAACCTGTACGGCTCCGCCGAGGCCACCGTCGTCGCGACCTGCGACATCACCGACCTGGGCCGGGAACTCGGCGAACGCGAGCGGGCCCGGCGCCTGCCGCCGATCGGCCGCCCGACGCCCAATGTGCGGACCTATGTCCTGGACGAGCGGCTCAAGCCCGTCCCTCCGGGTGTCGTCGGCGAACTGTGCGTCGCCGGGGAGAGCCTGTCGTCGGGTTATCTCAACCGGCCGGAGGCCACCGCCGAGAAATGGGTGCAGCATGCCCTCGGCACCCTCTATCGGACCGGTGACCTGGCCCGGTTCTGGACCGACGGGAGCATCGAGATCGTCGGCCGTACCGACAACCAGGTGAAGGTGCGTGGCAACCGGGTGCACCTCGGCGAGATCGAGGTGGCCATCGCCGCGCAGCCCGGCGTCCGCCAGGCGGCCGTACTGGCCAAGAAGGACGCCTCCGGGGACACCCGGCTGGTCGCCTACCTCGAAGGCGACCCTTCGATCCGCGAGGTCAGAAAGGCGCTGGCAAAAGCCCTGCCGTCGTTCATGGTCCCCTCCGCCTATGTCGTCGGGCAGTTCCCGCTCACGACCAACGGGAAGATCGACCGCAACGCGCTGCCCGAGCCGCCCAAGGAGCGCCCCGACGTCGACAGCCCCTACGAGGAGCCGCGCACCGACGTCGAGTTCGCGCTGCGCGACCTGTGGTCGAGCACGCTCGACCTCGACGGCATCGGGGTGCGCGACAACTTCTTCGACCTGGGCGGCGACTCGATGCGCGCTGCCGCGCTGACCGACCGGATCAGGGCGCGGTTCTCCGTGGACACCGACATCGACGACCTCTTCGACGACCCGACGATCGAGCGCATGGCCGTGGCCATCGCCGCGAAATGAGGACGGCATGCATTACTTCGAGACCCAGGTCCCCCTCACCGAGGACGCGGTCGAGGTCGCTGCCCGGCTCGCCGACTCGGGACTGTTCGCCGACTACGTCGTCTACGAGAACGGCGGCGTCTGGTCCTACGCGGGCGGCGCCCGCGCCGAACTGACCCTCGACCGGACCGGCGCGCGTCTCGTCCACGAAGGGCGTGACGACGTCGTCGAACCGTGGAACGGCGACCCGCTGCACCAGGTCGCCGGGCTGCTGGAGCGCGTGTCGATCCCCGAGTGGCGCGCTTACGGGTGGGCGGCGTTCGAGCTGTCGTACACCGAAGAGCACGTGGGCGACGGCCGGTTGCTGCACCTGGTGGTCCCGCAGGCCGAGGCGCGCATCTCGGAGGGTCACGCCCGGCTGCGGGCCGTCGACACCGGGACCCTGACCGCGCTGCTCGGGATCGTGAATGCCGCTTCAGCGGTCAGAACCACCAAGCCCACTCCTCTGGACGTCTGGTGCACCGGCGAAGACGCCTACCGCGAGGCGGTGAAACTGGCCGTCGAGTCGATCAACGCCGGGGAGCTGCACAAGGTCATCCTGTCCCGGGTGGTCGAGGTCCCCGACGAGGTCGACCTGACCGCCACCTACCTGGCCGGACGCCGCTGCAACACCCCCGCCCGCTCGTTCCTGCTCAACCTGGGCGGCCTGGCCGCGACCGGGTTCAGCCCCGAGATCGTCGTGCAGGTCTCCGAAGACGGGCACGTCGTCTCGCAGCCGCTCGCCGGCACCCGCGCGCTGACCCCCGACGAGTCGGTCAACGCGACCCTGCGGGCCGACCTCTACGGCTCCGCCAAGGAGGTCTACGAGCACGCCATCTCGGTGAAGGTCGGCACCGACGAACTGGTGGACGTGTGCGAGCCCCACTCGGTCGAGGTGCCGGAGTTCATGGCGATCCGCGAACGCGGCAGCGTCCAGCACCTGGCCTCCCGGGTCTCCGGGCGGCTGTCCTCCGGTATGCAGGCCTGGGACGCCTTCGGCGCCGTCTTCCCCGCCGTCACCGCGTCGGGCGTCCCGAAGAAGGCCGCCTACGAGGCGATCCGCGCCCACGAACCGGAGGCCCGCGGCCTCTACAGCGGCGCCGTCATGACCGTCGACCACACGGGCACGATGGACGCCGCCCTGGTCCTCCGCTCGGCCTACCGCCGCGACGGCCGGACCTGGCTACGCGCCGGCGCCGGAATCGTCGGCCAGTCGACACCGGAACGCGAGTTCGAGGAGACGTGCGAGAAGCTGGAAAGCGTCGCGCGCTACCTGGTGAGGAGCGCGGCATGAGATTCGACGACCTTTACCTGTCCGGGCTCGGCTCCTACCTTCCCGGTACGGTCACGACGAGCGACGCCATCTCCCGGGGCCTTTACAGCGCGGCAGATCGCGAAATGTCGGGCATGCTCAGCGTGATGGTGGCCGGTGACACCCCGGCCCCGGAGATGGCCGCCCACGCCGGAAATATCGCCATAAAGCGCTCGGGCCACGATCCCGACGACTTCATCGCCCTGCTCCACAGCGGCAGCTACCACCAGGGCCCCGACGGCTGGTCCGCCCCCCACTACGTCCTACGCAACACCATCGACCGCCCAATCACCGCCCTCGAAGTCCGCCAGGGCTGCCTCGGCATGCTGTCCGGCCTCCGCATCGCCGCCGGCCTGCTCAACGAGGGAAACAACACCGCCCCGCCGAACAGAGCAGACACCGCCGCTCTCCGGACCAGAGCAACCGACGCAGCTCAGCCAACCGGCGAAACCGATGCAGATCGGCTGGGCCGCAACAGCGATGCCGTCCTTCTCACCACCGGGGACAACTACGGGACCCCGCTGGTCGATCGGTGGAAGGCGTCGCGGATGTTCCTGCTGGCCGATGGCGGTGCGGCCGTGGTCGTGTCGCGGAAGGGCGGGTTCGCGAAGGTTCTGGCGGCGGGGGCGGTGTCGCATCCCGAGATGGAGGAGCTCCACCGGGGTGGCGAGACGCTGTTCCCGCCTGACCTCTCCCGCGGTCTCAACTTCGAGGAGCGGGTTGGCTGGTGGCGGGAGCAGTGGGCCGCCGGAGTCACCCCGCCCATGGGTCACCTGGGCGAACTCGTCAGCGAGGTCGCTTTGAAGACCCTGGAAGAGGCGGGCAGCTCCATCGACCGCGTCAAGCGCGTCTGCCATGTCGGCTTCACCGAGGGGCCGCTCAACGACATCTACCTCGACCCCCTCGGCATCGACGCCGCCAAGGGCACGTGGGAGCTGACCCGGACGACCGGCCATGCCGGCGCCGCCGATCCGTTCATCGGCCTGGAGTGGCTGTGGACGCGGGGCGACGTCGAGCCCGGCGACCACGTGCTGCTCATCGGCACCGCGCCCGGCATGGAGTCGGGCTGCGCGGTCGTCGAGATCACCGAAAGGAGCACGTGATGCTGCCCGGTTGCACCCCGTGGCCGGAGGACCTGGCCGCCTACTACCGATCCCAGCACGTCTGGCAGGGCGTCGCCCTCGGCGACCTCCCGTCCGAGTGGGCCTCTCGCTACGGGGACGCCACCGCTCTGGTGTGGGGGGACGAGCGGATTTCGTACCGGGAACTGGCGATCAGGGTCGCCCGGACGGCCGCCGGGTTCGCCCGGCACGACATCGAGCCCGGTGACCGGGTGGTGCTCCAGCTGCCGAACACGCCCGACTTCGTGATCGTCGCGTTCGCGACGTTCAAGGCGGGGGTGAAGGCGGTCTTCTCGCTGGCCTCCCACCGGTCGAACGAGGTCGGCCACCTGTCGGACACCTCCGGCGCCATCGGCTACGTCGGCCCGAACCACGACATCGCCCACGCGCTGCGGATCAAGCATGTGCTCTCGCCCGAGGACCTCGACGCCACCCCGGTCGCCCATCCGGCGGCCGACCCCTCGGACGTCGCGTTCTTCCTGCTCTCCGGCGGCACGACCGCGCTGCCGAAGCTGATCCCCCGGACCCACGACGACTACGCCTACCAGACCCGCACGGTCGCCGACCTCTGCGAGATCACCGCAGAAGACGTCTACCTGGCCGCCCTCCCGGTCGAGTTCAACTTCACCTGGGGCTGCCCCGGCGTCATCGGCACCCTGCACAAAGGTGGCACGGTCGTGCTGGCCGACGACCCCGGCGCCGACGGCTGCTTCGCGCTGATCGCGCGGGAGAGGGTCACCGTCACCTCGGTCGTCCCGACGGTCGCGCACCTCTGGCTGGAGGCCCGCGAGTTCCTCGACGACGACCTGTCGTCGCTCCGGCTGGTGCAGATCGGCGGGGCCAGGCTCCAGCCGGAACTCGCCGCCCGGATCGAACCGGAGCTCGGCTGCCGGTTGCAGCAGGTGTTCGGCATGGCCGAGGGGCTGCTGTCGATGTCCCGCCCCGGCGACCCGATCGAACGGGTGGTCAACACCCAGGGCCGTCCGGTGAGCCCGTTCGACGAGATCCGGATCGTCGACGGCGAACTGCTGGCGCGGGGGCCGTACACACTGCGGGGTTACTACAACGCGCCCGAGCACAACGCGACGGCGTTCACCCCCGACGGCTTCTACCGGACCGGCGACCTGGCCTCCGTCACCCCCGACGGCGACCTAGTCATCGAGGGCCGGATCAAGGACGTCGTCATCCGGGGCGGCGACAAGATCGCCGCCGGTGAGGTGGAGGGCCATCTGCTGGCCCACCCCGACGTCGACCGCGCGGCCGTGGTGCCGGTGCCCGACGAGTTCCTCGGCGAGCGCATCTACGCCTTCCTCGTCAGCCACCGGGGGAAGCCGTCGCTGGCCGAGCTCAAGCGGTCGCTGCACGAGCGCGGCCTGGCCGACTTCAAGCTGCCCGACCGGGTCGAGTTCGTGACCGCCTTCCCGCTGACCCCCCTCGGCAAGGTCGACAAGAAGACCCTGGCCGCGGCGGCGGCCGACCCGATGACGGCCCGTGACTGGAAGGAACAGGCATGAACGTCAAGGAGGAACTCCGCACCACCGTCGCCGGCATCGTCGGCGCCGACCCGGCGACCGTCGCCGACGACGACAACCTCGTCTTCCTCGGCCTCGGCTCCCTGGAGATGATGCGCCTGGTCACCAGGTGGCGGCGCGACGGCCTGAAGGTCGAGTTCCGCGACCTCGCGGCCACCCCGACCATCTCGGCGTGGGCCGAGCGGATCGAGGAGGCGAGGGCATGAGCCGCCTGCTGATCAAGGGCGGCACCGTCCACACCGCCGACTCCGACCATCGGATCGTCTCCGACGTGCTGATCGACGACGGCCTGATCGCCGGTTTCGCGCCCGACGCGCGTGACGCCGAGGTGATCGACGCCACCGGCATGCTGGTGCTGCCCGGCTTCGTCAACCCGCACTGGCACGAGATGTTCGCACTGCGCTACCCGTTCAAGGGCGCGCTCCGGCCGGCCTCCGACCGGGACGACAAGCCCGCCTTCATGGCCCACGGCGGCGACATCCCGGCCATCTCGATGGCGTTCGACCGCTTCCACGGCCTGGTCGGCGCCCTCACCGACGACGAAGCCCTCGCCGTCGCCCGCTATTCGCTGTGGACGCAGCTCCGCTCGGGTGTGACGACCCTCGGCGACGTCGGCTCGGTCAACAAACCGGCCGCGCTGGCGCGGGCCGCGCGCGAGTTCGGCATGCGCCTGTCGGTCTCGGCCTGGGTCTCCGACACCGCCTGCGGCCGCCGCACCCGCGACGCCGGCGAGGTCCTCGCCCGGGTCTCCGGGCTCATGGATCTCGAAGACGAATTCGTGCGGGTCAGACCCACCGCCGTGTACGGCACCAACATGTCCGACGAACTCGGCTCCGGCCTGCGGGACCTCTGCGCCAAGCACGACCTCCCGTTCGCCGCCCACGTGGGCGCCCTGCGCAACGAGGCCGAGGCCATGAAGGCGTGGTTCGGGGTCTCCCCGGTCCGCCGCTTCGCCGACCTCGGGCTGCTCGACGAACGGTTCACCGCGGTGCACTGCGCGTTCGCCTCCCCTTCGGACCGGGATCTGCTCGTGAAAGCGGGCGCGCACATCACGCACTCCCCCGCCAAATACGGCCCGGCCGGGGAGTCGACCATGACCGAGACGCGGGGGATCCCCGCCTTCCGGGAGGCCGGGCTCGACGTGTCGCTGTCGACCGACGGGGCCTCGATGCCCGTGCCGGGGATGGCGGAGAACATGACGGCGGCGTGGCAGACGTACACGGAGATGGCCGCCGACCCGACCGCGCTGCGGCCGAGCGACGCCCTCGCCATGGCCACCCGCATCGCGGCCCGGGGCCTGGGCCTCACCGACGTGGGGTCGCTGGAGGTGGGCAAGCGCGCCGACCTGGTGCTCATCAGGGCCGACGACTGGCGCTACCTGCTCAACCCGCGCCCGCTGGAGGCGTTCCTGACCCTGGGCGGCTCGGCCGACGTCGACACCGTGATCGTCAACGGGAAGGTCGTGAAGGCCGACGAGAGGACCCTGAAGGACGACTATCTGGAGGCGCTCCGCTCGTTCTCGGTGCGCTGCCTGGGGGTGGACCTGTCATGATCGCCCTGGTCACCGGCGCATCCGGAGGCATCGGCACCGCGGTCGTGAAGCGCCTGACCGACGACGGTTTCACCGTGGTCGAACTGGACGCCGACGTCACCTCTGCCGAACAGGTCGAGTCGTTCGTCGACCAGGTCGAGTCCTCCCGAGGGCCGATCGACGCCCTGGTCAACACGGCCGGGATCCTGCGCACCGGCCGGGCCGTCGAGCTCTCCGACGCCGACTGGTCCGACACGCTGGCGGTCAACTGCTCGGGCGTCTTCCACGTCTCGCGCGCGGTCGCCCGCCGGATGATCCCCCGGAGGAGCGGCGCGATCGTGACGGTGGCGTCGAACGCGGCGAGGACCGCCCGCCAGAACATGGCCGCCTACGCCGCCTCCAAGGCCGCCGCGACCGCGTTCACCAAGTGCCTCGGCCTGGAACTGGCCGAGTTCGGCATCCGGTGCAACGTCGTCGCGCCCGGCTCCACCGACACCCCCATGCTGACCGGTCTCTGGGACGGCTCCGATGCGCTCCGGACCTCGGTCGAAGGGGCGCCGGGGGCGTACAGAGTGGGAATCCCGCTGGGCCGGGTGGCCCGGCCCTCCGACGTCGCCGACGCGGTCGCCTTCCTGCTCTCCGACCGCGCCGCCCACATCACGATGCAGGACCTCACGGTCGACGGAGGCGCCTCCCTGGGCGTCTGAAAGGAGCTGTTCCACCATGGCGATCCCCGCGATCGAGCCGTATCCGATGCCGACCGAGCTGCCGGAGAACATCGCCGGATGGCGGGTCGACCCCGCACGGGCCGCGCTGCTCGTGCACGACATGCAGAACTACTTCCTGAGCCCGTTCACCGACCCGTCGGCGCTGCTGGCCAACGTCGGTTCGCTGAAGTCGCGGTTCGCCTCGTGGGGCGCGCCGGTCTTCTACACCGCCCAGCCCGGCGGCATGAGCACCGAGGACCGCGGTCTCCTGATGGACTTCTGGGGCCCCGGCATGACCGCCGACCCGTCGCACCGCGCGATCGTCCCCTCGTTGGAGCCCTCTCCCGAGGACGTCGTGCTCACGAAGTGGCGCCCGAGCGCCTTCTGCCGCACCGACCTGCTGCGCCTGCTGCGTGAGCAGGGCCGCGACCAGCTCGTCATCTGCGGGGTGTACGCCCACGTGGGCATCCTGATGACCGCCCACGAGAGCTTCTCCCACGACATCCAGACCTTCGTCGTGGCCGACGCGATCGCCGACTTCACCCCCGACTTCCACCGCCTGGCCCTCGACTACGCGGCCTCCCGCTGCGCCGTGACCCTCTCGACCCGGGACGTCCTGGGGGCGACATGTTAGACACGCTGCTGGGCACCGACCCACCCCCGTTCGCCCTGCTCCACCGCCCGGGATCGGGAGTGGCGGACATCGACGTGCTGGTGGGCGACATCTCGTCGTACGAGCACATCGCCGACATCCCGCTCTCCTCGGAGGTCCTTCCGGGACACGAGACCCTCGTCCTGCTCCCCTACCGCCAGATCAGGGAGCGCGGCTACGCCTGCCCCGACGACGCCGCGCCACTGCTCGCGATGACCGTGACCGGCCAGTCGACCCTGTCCGTGGACGAGGCGCTGACCGTCCTCCCCGACGAACCGATCGTCCTGCGGGACGAGGGCTTCGACACCTCCGACGAGGAATACGAGCAGGTCGTCCGCAGAGTCCTGGCCGAGGAGATCGGCGAGGGCACCGGCGCCAACTTCGTCATCAAGCGGACCTTCGGCGCCTCGATCGACGGCTGGTCCCACCGTGCGGCGCTGTCCTACTTCCGCCGCCTGCTGGGCCGCGACCCCGGCTGCCACTGGACCTTCGTGATCTGGACCGGCACCAGGACGTTCGTCGGCTCGTCCCCGGAGCGCCACATCACCCTCGAATCGGGAAACGTCGTGATGAACCCCATCAGCGGCACCTACCGATACCCGAGAGGCGGCCCCGAACTCCCGGGAGTCCTCGACTTCCTGGACGACGACAAGGAGGCCGGCGAGCTCTACATGGTCCTCGACGAGGAACTCAAGATGATGGGCCGCGTCTGCGACCAGGGCGGCCGCGCGATCGGCCCCCACCTGAAGCAACTGGCCCGCATCGCCCACACCGAATACCTGATCGAGGGCCGCAGCTCCCTGGACGTCCGCGACATCCTCCGCGAAACCCTCTTCGCCCCGACCGTGACCGGGGGCCCGCTGGAGAGCGCCTGCCGCGTGATCTCCAAATTCGAACCGGAGGGGCGGGACTACTACGCCGGCATGGTCGCCCTGATCGGCCGAGATGGTGCGGGCGACCGCTCCCTCGATTCGGCGATCCTGATCCGCACCGCCGACATCTCCCCTTCCGGAGACATGCGCATCTCGGTAGGCGCGACCCTGGTCCGCGACAGCGACCCGGCTTCGGAAGCGGCCGAGACCAGAGCGAAGGCCTCCGGCCTGCTGGAAGCGCTGCGAGGCGGCACCTGCCGCGACGCCGTTACGGGCCTCGACGGCCACCCGGCGATCTACCAGGCGCTGATGTCCCGCAACGAGCCCTTGGCGGGCTTCTGGTTCGAGGGCCCGGAGTGCCGCGACCGCCGCGTGCCGGAACTGACCGGCCTCCGCGTCCTGGTCATCGACGCCGAGGACACCTTCACCGCGATGGCCCGCCACATCATCCGCGCCTTGGGCTGCGAGGTGACGGTGAGCCGCTACGACGAGCCCTACGTCGTGGACGACCACGACCTGGTGATCGTCGGCCCCGGCCCCGGGGACCCGCGCGACGTGGACCACCCGAAGATCGCCCGCCTGCGCGAGACCACCCGCGAACTGCTCGACCGCCGCATCCCGTTCCTGTCCGTCTGCCTGGGCCACCAGGTGCTCTGCACGTTGCTGGGCCTGTCGATCACCCGGAACCCGTTCCCCAACCAGGGCGTCCAGCGGACCATCCCGTTCTTCGGCCGCATGGAGCAGGTCGGCTTCTACAACACCTTCGCCGCACGGTGTTCAACGGACCTTCTCGGTGAGATCGCCGTCTCCAGGGAAGAGGACGAAGTCCATGCCTTGATGGGCCCGGGTTTCGCGTCGGTCCAGTTCCACCCGGCGTCGGTCCTGACCAGGAACGGCGTGGAGATCCTGGCCGACCTGCTGACGCGACTGACGAGAGAGGCGGCGACATGCTGAACGTCCGCGAATGGGGAACGGGCCCGAAGACGGCGGTCCTGGTGCACGGCATCCTGTCGGACTCGGGCTGCTGGTGGCAGGTGGGCCCCGACCTGGCCTCACGTGGCTACCACGTGGTGGCCGTGGACCTTCCCGGCCACGGCCGCAGCGCCCCGATGCGCGACGCGACGGTCGAGCGGATGGCGCTGGAACTCTTCCAGGCCGTTCCGGCCGAGATCGACCTGGCGATCGCCCACTCGATGGGCTCCTTCATCCTCGGCACCGCCCTGATGGCAGGCCGGGTCGTGTACGTCGACACTCCGACGGGCCCGAGCTACACGATCCCCGAAGACGCGCTCCGCGCGACCTACGAGAAGGCCAAGTCCAAGCGGACCTTGGCGGCCCTGACGGAGAAACACCCGAACTGGCACGAGATCGACCGCGAGGCCGAGGCCGAGGCGGCCCAACGCTTCGACGTGGAAACGGCGGTGGCCCTGCTCCTGAACGCGGCGGGCAAGGACTTCACCCCGCCCCAGAAGGGCCTGGTCATCAGACCGGAGGGCAGCCGCTTCGTCCCGGAGGACACCGAGGGCGCCATCACCGTCAAGGGAGCCGACCACCACGTCTGGTACGGCCACCACGACGAGTTCATGGACGCCATCAGCGCAAAAAAATAGCCCCGCCAATCCAGTGGATGGCGGGGAACAGTAGGTCAAGACTACCAGGAGTCACCCTGTCATCGCAACCTGCTCCATGTGCCGCCCTCAGAAGGGCAGGGCGTAGTTGGTCGGATCTCGGACGACGTCGTAACAGGACTTGTCGAGAAGATGGCGCCAGATCTTCGGCTGGGTGAGCGACAACGATCTCTGAGCGCCCGGCCCATTCCATGCTGCCGCCTCAACTCGAGGCCCGCCCCTCGACCTCATCTCGGCGACGATTTCGAGCGCCGGCTTCAGGTCGGTGTCGGTGGACATAAGGATGCCGACGTCATAGCGCCCCTCCAGCGCCAGCCTGACGTAGTCGATCGCGAGGGCGACGTCGATGCCCTTCTCTTGCGGCTTCACGCCAGGTGCGCAGCGGTCAGGCCATCCGCGCGGGTAACGCAGGTCACGGAAGACGCCGACCACTCGCGAGTCAGCCTCCCAGGCCACTCGCTGCCGGACGAAAGCGGCGTGCCCCCTGGCGTCCCGGGACGGGTGAGGCTGGCCTCGGTAGACGCGCACTTCGGTCAGCTCGCGCTCGAAGCGGCTGTTATCGATCAGCCAGGTCCCGAGGCGGAGGGGATCGATCTGTCCGTCTCGGCCAGGCGCCGCCGACGGTTCGTGGAACGTCTCACGAGCGCCCTTATAGACGTTCTGGTAGTCGAGGAAGAGGATCACGCGATCAGGCATGGGGGGTGCCTCACGAAAAAATAGCCCCGCCAATCCAGCAGAGCCAGATGACGGGGAACAGTGGCTCTTTTATAGCAAGCTACCATCAGTAGCGTCAACGTCGCACAGAGTCGCGACTTCTTTCGAACATACGTCGGGGCCGGTCGCAGTCCCCCAACTGCGGCCGGCCCCGACTCCAAGCGGTGCCGCCGAGACGTCCTCCCCCAAAGACGTCTGGACGGCTTCCCCCGCTCTCGGGCGCGGTTCCCCCTCCGCGCCCTTATGGGAAAAAGGCTTGTGTGGCGGCTTTCCAGCCCCCTTGACCTGCTTCCACGTTACTGAACCGACCTTAAGGACCACGCAATGCCACAGCCGGATGTTGGTCTAACTCTCAGGAGTCCGGCAGGTCGAGCTTGACCTCGGTCCCGGCTTCCAGGGATCGGCTCACGATGCAGTGCCTGTCGTGCACACGCTGGGCTATTTCGTGGAACTTCGCCATCGTCATGCCCTCGGGCAGCTCGATTTCGTAGCTGACCGTCACTTTGCCCAGCAGGGTCGGAGCAGACCTTTCGGCACTCACCGTCACAGAAAGCGAGGGCAACCGGAGCCCCCGCTGGGCGGTCAAAGGCTCGACCGTCATGGCGTTGCAGGCCCCGACGGCGACCTGAAGCAGCTCGACCGCCCCGAACTCACCCTCACCATGGCCCAACGCGACGGAGGCGCCCCGCTCGTTGGTCGCGACAAAGCCGGACGGGGTCCGCGAAACCCGTACATCTCCCATGAAAGAAACCCTACGGGAAGGCGAGCCGGACCAGCGTGCCCCCGCCGGGAGCGGGACCTGCGGAAACGGAGCCGCCGTGGCTGTCGACGACCTGGCGGACGATCGCGAGGCCCAGGCCGGAGCCGGGCATGGAGCGGGCGCTGGAGGAACGGTAGAAGCGGTCGAAGACATGAGGGAGGTCGTCGACGGCGATACCGGGGCCATGGTCGCGGACTGTCAGGACGCCGTCGCGCAGCAGGACCTCCACGGCCGCGCCCGTCGGGCTGTATTTGGCGGCGTTGTCGAGGACGTTGCCCACCGCGCGCGACACCCGGTCGGCCACGCCCTGGACGACCACGGGTTCCAGTTCGGAGGCGTACCTGGTCAGGGGCCAGTGGGCCGAGGCGCGCGAGATCTCCCTGGAGACGATCTCGTCGAGCCGCAACGACTCCACGAGGGCCTGGGGTTCCTCGTCGCGGGCCAGTTCCACGATGTCGGAGACGAGGCCGGTCAGTTCCTCCAGGCCGCTGATCACGGCGGCGGCGACCTCTTCGCGTTCCTCGGCGGGGAGTTTGCCGCGCTGGAGCAGTTCGGCGTTGGTGCGGACGGCGGTCAGCGGGGTGCGCAGCTCGTGGGAGGCGTCGGCGACCAGGCGTTTCTGGGCCTTGGCCGAGCGTTCGAGGGCGTCGAGCATGGTGTTGAAGCTGCGGGCCAGGCTGCCGAGTTCGTCGTCGCCGGTCACGTCGATGCGGGTGGTGAGGTCGCTGGTGGCGGCGACCCGCTGGGCGGCGTTCTTGAACTTGCCGACCGGGCGCAGGCCCGTCCAGGCCGCGATCCAGCCCAACGCGCCCGACAGGCACAGGCCGCAGAGGGCGATCGCGAAGAAGGGCCAGCCGAGGTCGGTGACCTCGGCCAGCCCTGTCAGCACCCCGGGTGGCGGACGGTAGTCGCCGGTGTAGCCGCCCATCGCCGACTCGACGCGGTTGCACGTGATCCGCCAGGCGGCGTAGATGACCACGATCACGCTCACCGCCCCGGCCAGCGCCGAGGCCAGGGCCATCCGCCAGTGGAGTTTCACGGACGCTCCCGAAGGGCGTAGCCCAGACCGTGGACGGTCTGGATGAGCCGGGTCTCCCCGTCGGCCTCGGTCTTGCGGCGCAGGTAGCGGATGTAGACCTCAAGGGAGTTCGACCCGGGGGTGAACTCGTAGCCCCAGATCCTCTCCAGGATGACCTCGCGCGTCAGCACCTGCCCGCCGTTGCGGATCAGCAGCTCCAGCAGCGCGTATTCGGTGCGGGTCAGGTCGAAGACCCGGGTGCCGCGCCGGGCCTGCCGCCGGTCGGGCAGCAGGTGCAGGTCGGCGAACGAGGTCTCGGGCGGCGGGGCCGCCCTTCTCAACAAGGCCCGCACGCGGGCGAACAGCTCCTCCAGGGCGAACGGCTTGACCAGGTAGTCGTCGGCGCCGGCGTCCAATCCCGCGACCCGGTCGCCCACGCCGTCGAGGGCCGTCAGCATCAGGACGGGGGTGCGGTCGCCGTTCCTGCGCAGGCGGCGGCAGACCTCCAAACCGTTCATGTCGGGCATCATCACGTCCAGGACGACCACGTCGGGGGCGTTCCCGGCGATGGCCGCGAGAGCCGTGACGCCGTCGACGGCGCTGGCCACGCGGTGGCCCTCGACGCGGAGCGCACGGGCGATGGCGGTCCGCACTTCGGGCTCGTCGTCCACGACGAGCACTCGGGTCTCTGGCACGTCGGCCATTGTGGCGCCGGTTCATGAAAAGTCGCTGAGGAACGTAAAGAATCCGACATACCTCTTAAAAGGGACGAAGGGTTTGAGATTGAATCGTTATCGGGGTTGAACGCGTCCGTGCTCCGGCGCGTACCTCCCGTCGGAGACGAAGGAGTGCGATGACTACCTCTACGGACACCACCACCCGCCGCATCGACCGCTTTCCCGGTGCTCACCGAGCTGAGGACCTCATGGGATCGCATGTCGGGATCGACATCCGCACGGCTCTCCCGCAGCGGGAGCTGCGGCCGCTCCTCGACGACGCGTTCACGTGGCTGCGCTGGGTCGAAGAAACGTTCAGCACCGTCCGGGAGGACAGCGAGCTCAACCGGCTGGCCCGGGGGGAGATCACCCTTGAGGAGGCCGCGCCCGAACTGACCGAGGTCCTCCAGCGGATCGCGGAGATCGGCAAGACCACGGACGGCTTCTTCGGCGGCCCTGCGGGCGACCCGGCGGGCGCCGCGGCCGGGGCCGGATACGTGCGCGACTGGGCCCTCGAACGGGTCTCCCGCGCGCTCGCCGCCGCGGGCGCGGTGGACCACTGTGTCAGCGCCGACGGCGACGTCCGCGTGCGCGGCTCCGCCCGGCCCGGGGTGCCGTGGCGCGTCGGGCTCAAGGACGCCAACGAGGGCGCCGTGTCGCGGGTCGTGTTCGCGCACGACCTGGCCGTCGCCACCACCGAGCGTCCCGGGGGCTCCGGCGGGCAGAGCGACCTGGCCTCCGTCACCGTCGTCGGGCCCGACCTGGCCACGGCGGGCGCGTACGCCGCGGCGCTCTACGCCATGGGCTCGGTCCGGGCCCGCCGCTTCGCTCGCGAGATCGCCCTGCCGAAGGACGTCCAGGCGACGCCCTACGACGTGATGCTCACCGGCCTCGACGGCAAGGTGACCAGCACGCCGGGCTTCCTCGTGTACGGGCCCGAGGTCAAAGCGAGCTAGTCGTCGAGATCGACGTCGTGTTTGGAGAGGTACTCGATGTAGACCGGGCGAAGTGCCTCTCCGAGTTTGCCCTCGCCCGACGCGAGGGCGTCGCTCAGCAGCGCGGAGACCCGGCTGAGGTCGTTGGCCGTCTCGTCTTCGCTCCCGCTGGCGCCCTGGGCCGCCGGGATGACCTTCAGCAGGTCCCACAGGAACCCGAAATCGCCATGCCTCACGGCATATCGGACCGCGCGGTCGTGCAGTTCCTTCGCGGAGAGCTGTTCGAGCTGGTCGACGTTCATGATCTGGCCCACCCCCAAGCGGTGATTTCCCGGGACGATCACCACCTATGCCCAACAACGGGTCAGAGTCACGCGACCTTCGCGGAGACCGGCTCGACATGCGAGGATCACCCTCGTGAAAGTCATCGTCAAGATCATCGTGATCGCGGCGGCTCTGTGGGTCTCCACACGTGTCGTCGACGGCATCACGATCGGCGGCGATACGACCGCCAAAGAGATCGGCACGCTGCTCGCCGTCGCGCTGATCTTCGGGGTGATCAACGCCCTCCTGAAGCCGATCATCAAGACCATCGGCTGCGCCTTCTATGTCCTGACGCTGGGCCTGTTCGCGCTCGTCGTGAACGCCGGCCTGCTCCTGCTCACGAGCTGGATCGCCGAACAGCTCACCCTCCCGTTCGAGGTGGTCGGATTCTGGGCGGCCTTCTGGGGAGCGCTCATCATCGGCATCATCTCCTGGCTGCTCGACCTGATCTTCGGAATTGACGACTAAGACCGTTCTCCTCGATGGCTCGACCCTGACCTGCGATCAGGTCAGGGCCGTCGCCCACGGCACGGCGAAGGTCGTCCTCGGTTCCACGACCCAGGCCGAGGAGGCCTTCGCGGCCGCCCGCGCGCAGACCGGCCCCGTCTACGGCCGCACCACCGGAGTGGGCGCGAACAAGGACGTCGAGGTGCACGAACCCGGCCTCGACCTGCTGCGCAGCCACGCCGGGGGCGCCGGCCCGCTCATCGACCCGGCCTGCGCGACCGCGATGCTCACGGTCCGCCTCAACCAGCTCCTGCGCGGCGGCTCCGGCCTCGACCCGGCGATCCTGCCGACGCTCGCCGAGGCGATCAACACCGGCGCGACGCCCCCGATCAGGCGCTACGGCGCGATCGGCACCGGCGACCTCACCGCCCTGTCGACCACCGCGCTCTGCCTGCTCGGCGAGGTCCCCTGGAACGGTCCGCGCTTCCCGCTCACCTCCGCCGACGCGCTCCCCTTCATCAGCTCCAACGCGCTCACCCTGGCCGACGCCGCGATGGCCTGCGCCGACCTGGCCCGCCTGCTGGAGGCCTCGGTCCGGGTCGCCGCCCGCACCTGGCGCGCGGCGGGCGCCTCGGTCGAACCGCTCGCGTACGAGGTCCAGCGCGCCCGCCGCCACCCCGGCCAGGCCAGGGTCGCCGCCGCGCTGAGCGCCCTCCTCGACGACCACGCCCCCGCCGGACGCCTCCAGGATCCCTACGGCTACCGCGCCCTGCCGCAGGTCCACGGCGCCGCGTTCGACGCGCTCGACGTCGCCCGCCGCGCGGTCACCATCGACATGAACTCGGCCGCCGAGAACCCCCTGATCGCGGGCGACGCGGCCTGGCACAACGGCAACTTCCACACCGCCCCGATCGCCCTGGCCCTCGACGCCCTCCGCGCCGCCCTCGTCCAGACGGCCTCCCTGTCCACGGCTCGCCTGGCCACGCTGATGGAACCGGCCTACACCGGCCTCCACCCCTTCCTCGCGGGTTCCCCCGGCGGCTCAGGCGTCCTGATCCTCGAGTACGTCGCCCACGACGCCCTCGCCTCACTCCGTCAGCTGGCCGCCCCGGTGACCCTGGGCGGGGCGGTCCTGTCCCGAAGCGTGGAGGATCACGCCGGTTTCGGCACCCAGGCCGCACGAGCCTGCCTGGCCGCACGGGAACCCTACGAGATCATCCTGGCCTGCGAACTCGTCGCCGCCGACCGTGCCTTGGCGATGCGGCGTGGCGAAGTGGAGAAGGACCGGTCGCTGGAGGGCGACATCGAAGCGGCCCGGTCAGCACTGGCCGACTGACCCGCGTTCTCGCAGCGTGGGGGCCTGGACCACCCGGCGGCGGCGCAGCGTTCCGTCGGCGGCGCCGAGCACCAGCCGGACCGCCGAGCGGACGATCGTGTCGAGGTCCCAGCTCACCGTGGTCAGGCCGAGCAGCTCCGACATCGGGTGGTCGTCGTAGCCCATGACCGACACGTCGCCCGGCACGGAGAGCCCCAGATCACCTGCCGCCTTCAGCACCCCGTAGGCGATCGAGTCGGAGAAGCAGAACACCGCGCTCGGCCGGTCTCTGAGCACCGCGCGGGCCGTCTCGGCCGCCGGTCCCAGACCCTGAGGGCAGGTCTGTACGGTCACCTCAAGCCCCAGCCGGGAAGCCTCGGCCGCCACGAGCCGGTCGGCGGGCCGGTCGGGCGTCTCGGCCAAGGTCGAGGTCAGCACCGCGACCCTCTTATGACCGCGACCGGCGAGGTACTCCAGCGCCAGGGTCACCCCGCTCTGGTTGTCGAAGACGACCTCGGCGGCGGTCCTGGTCTCCTTCAGCGCGTCGCCGATCGTCACCAGCGGCACGTTCTCCGCGATCTCCGCCCAGAACGGCGCCGCCGGGTCGACCGGCTGCACGATCAGCCCGTCGACCCCCCGGAGCTGCCGGGCCAGGGTGCGTTCGCGGTCGGGGTCACCGGCGGCGTCGAGGATCAGGCCGTAGTGGTCCTTCTCCCGGAGGGACCGGCCGATGCCCACGGCCAGCGACTGCTGCCAGAGGTCCTCAAGCGATCCGCAGAGCACACCGATCATTCCGGTACGCCCGCTCGCCAGCGCCCGCGCGTTGGGATCGGCCTCGTAACCGAGTTCGGCCGCGGCGCGTCGGACCCGGTGCATGGTCTCCTCAGAGACCTGGAGACCCCGCAACGCGTAGCTGACAGCGGCGGTGGACAGCCCGGTCGCCTGGGCCACCTCACGGATCGTCGCGCGCTTCCGTTGGGGCATCGGTCCACACTACTTGACACATATGGGGTGAAACGGTTCACTGAAGCGAATCAGTGAACCGTTTCACTAGCCTCAGATCGATATACCTGTATTATGGGTAGGGAATTCGGGTTAGAGGAGGCGGAGATGGCAGTGGACGTGCACCAGCACCTCTGGCCTGCGGCTTTCCTCGACGCGCTGCGCTCCCGCACCGAAAATCCGCGCCTCGACGGCTGGACCCTGCTGCTCGACGGCGAACCGGCCTACGAAGTGAACCCGGCCGACCACGACCCCGCCGCACGGGCCAAGCTGAACGGTGAACTCGATCTCGCGCTCGTCTCGCTGTCGAGCCCGCTGGGCATCGAGCACCTCCCGCCCGACGAGGCGTGGCCGCTGATCGACGCCTTCCACGAGGGCGTGGCGGAGCTTCCCGAGCCCTTCGGCTTCTGGGCGTCGGCCCCGGTGACCGACATCTCCGTACAGAAGCTTGAAGAAGCGCTCGACGCGGGAGCGGTCGGCCTCCAGCTTCCGGCCACAGCGGTGCAGGACGCAGAGGGCCTCGCCGCCCTCGCACCTCTGCTCGACACCCTCGGGGACCGGCCGCTCTTCATCCACCCCGGGCCGGCCGCCGCGCCGGGTACTCCCGGCTGGTGGCCCGCCGTCGTGCCGTATGTGCAGCAGATGCACGCCTCCTGGTACGCCTTCCAGGCGTTCGGGCGGCCCCGGCACCCCCGGCTCAAGGTCTGTTTCGCGCTGCTGGCGGGACTGGCACCGCTGCACTCGGAACGTCAGATCACCCGCGGTGGACAGGGCCGCGGCCTCGTCGATCCCGCCCTGTTCGTGGAGACCTCGTCCTACGGCCGCCGGGCCGTCGACGCGATCGTCCGCGAGCTCGGCATCGACGTCGTCGTGAACGGGTCCGACCGCCCTTACGCCGAAGCCCCGGCCCTCGATTTCGGGGACGCGGCGCGGCACGCCATCACCGTGGCGAACCCGGCCAGATTGCTGACACGAAAGGAGCCGTCCTCATGAGCACGCCCACGATCCCGGTGCCCGCGACCTGTCCGGCGGCCCCCTTCGAGACGCTGCCACCACGCTCACTCGACCGTCGTGAGCTGCGCGAACTGGTCGACGACCTGGCCACCAAGCCCGAGCTGTGGGAGGAGCACCTCTCGTTCGAGGGCGCGGAAGACGGCGGGCGCCACTACGCCTCGCTCTACCGCGACTCCTACGTCGACGTCTGGCTGCTGTGCTGGCGCCCGGAGGACGACACGGGCTGGCACGACCACGACGTCTCGTCGGGCGCGGTCAACGTGGTGCGGGGCACGCTGGTGGAGGCCAACCCGCGCATCGGCGGCGAGCACCTGGAGACCAGCGTCGGCGCCGGGACCTCGTTCAGCTTCGGCCCCGACCACATCCACCGCCTCACAGGGGCGGAGCACGGCAGCGTGTCGATCCACGCCTACTCCCCGCCCCTGTGGCGGCTCGGTCAGTATTCGATCAGCGACGACGGCATGATGCGCCGCCAGTCGGTGAGCTACGCCGACGAGCTGCGCCCGCTCGACTAGTTACTTGTCGGAGCTGAGCACGGCGCGGGGCATGGCGGGGTCGTCGGCGAAGATGCCGTCGATCTCCTGCTCGAACAGCGCCGCGGCGAAGCCCATCACGTTGCCGACCGCGCGCGGGAACACCGGGTTGGCCGGGTTGCCGAACTGGTAGTCGACGGGGAGCTGCGAGTTCTCGTTGCGCAGCGTCCAGGCGTGGACGATCAGGTCCTCGCGGTGGGCGTCGTGCACCAGCGTGGTGGGCGCCGTGGTGCGGCCGTCGGGGCCGACCGGCAGGATGCGGCGGGTGTTGACGCCGATGCCGTTGGCGTAGGTGCGGATCTCGCGCAGGCCCTCACGGGTGACCATCTGGTCGTAGGTGAGGGTGGCGGTGTCGAACGGCTTGCCGGCGGCGTCGATGAGCTGGGCCAGCTTGAGCTTGGTCTTCGGGCGCAGCGCCTTCAGGTTGCCGACCTCGAACGACTGGATGATGACCGGGTCGCCGGAACGGGTCCAGCCCCACTTCGCCAGGGTGGCCAGCAGCGGCTCCTCCAGGGAGAGGCCGATGGAGTCGAAGTACGTGGGGTGCTTCGTCTCCGGGTAGATGCCGACCTCGTGCTTCTGCGCGAGCTGGATGACCTCTTCGAGCGTGGGGATCTCGGCCAGGCCGTTGAACGCGGCGTTGCCGGGGCGCAGGTCCGGGATCCGCTCGGTGGCGCGCAGCGTCTTCAGCTCGGCGAGGGTGAAGTCCTCGGTGAACCAGCCGGTGATCGGGCGGCCGTCGATGATCTTGGTGACGCGACGGTTCGCGAACTCCGTCTTGGTCGAGACGTCGGTGGTGCCGCCGATCTCGTTCTCGTGCCGGGCGACCAGCACGCCGTCCTTGGTCGAGACCAGGTCGGGCTCGATGTAGTCGGCCCCCAGGGCGATGGCCGCCTCGTACGAGAGCAGGGTGTGCTCAGGACGAAGAGCGCTGGCGCCCCGGTGGCCGATGACGGTGACGTCACCGAAACGTCGCTTGGCGAGAGCGGGGGTGGTGCCCATCAGGGCGCCGGCGGCCGTTCCGGCCGCGAGCACGGTGATCGCGCCTCTGCGCGTGAGACTCATGGGCCGGACGGTAAACGCGTCACATGAAGATCAGGTGCCCTGCGGTTGACGTGCGGCGAGATAACCCAACACCAATTGCACCCCGCACACGCCGAGGCCCACGGTCAGTGGAACCGTCCAGTCGCCGCTGACCTGGTAGATCGCGCCGATGACGACCGGGCCGATGGCGGCCAGGGTGTAACCGGTCGACTGGGCGACCGCCGACAGGGCGGTGACCGAGCGGGGGTCGGGCGCGCGCAGCGTGATGATCAGCAGGGCGAGGGCGATGGAGGCACCCTGGCCCACACCCAGCACGATCATCCAGAGCCACGGCACCGTGGTCGGCCAGAACAGGACACCGATGTACCCGACGATCGTGATGATCGCCGCGCCGACGACGTGGGGAACCTGGGATTTCGCCTTCCCCGCGTGAAGCGGCACGGTCAGGGTGGCGGCGATCTGGGCGACGTTGGTCAGCCCGAGCAGGTATCCGGCGTCGTCGGCGCTGAGACCGGCGTCGGTGAAGATCGTCGGCAACCAGGCCAGCATGATGTAGAAGGTCATGCTCTGGACGCCCATGTAGGTGGCGACGTACCAGGTGACCCGACGTTTCATCAGGGCGCGGAAGGGCCGGGGCGCCTGCGGCGGGGCGGGCTGCGGCGGTTTGAGCACCTGCGGCAGCCAGACGATCGCCGAGACCAGGGCGAAGATCGCCGTGGTCGCGGCGGCCCAGCGCCAGCCCATCTCGTGGGCCAGCGGCACCATCACGGCCGAGCCGAGGGCGGCGCCGCTGACCAGCGAGGTGACGTACAGGCCGGTGAACAGGCCCACGCGGTCGGGGAAGTGCTGCTTGACGAGGCCGGGCATGATCACGTTCATGAACGCGATGGCGGTGCCGGCCATCGCCGCGCCCAGATAGAGCGTGACGACGCCGCCGGAGCTGCGGATCACGACTCCGGCGATGAGCAGCAGCATGCCTGCCATGAGGGTGCGGTCGAGGCCGAGCCGCGACGACAGGATCGGGCCCAGCGGGCCCAGCAGGCCGAGGCACAGCAACATGATCGTGGTGATGGCCCCGGCCGCCGCGGGGGAGAGGGACAGGTCGGTCATGATCTCGCCGAGGAGGGGCGAGACTCCGGCAAGGGCCGGTCGCAGGTTGAGTGCCGCCAGGACGAACCCGGCGACCAGCAACAACCAGCCGTTCTTTCTCATGACCCGCGAACCTACAACATGGGTCAGAACGGGTAAGAGGCGATGTCGCCCTGGAGCGTCACCCACTGGGTGTGGGTGAACGCGTCGGCGTTGGCGCGGGCCCCGCCGAAGCGCGAACCGGTGCCCGAGGCCCCCACTCCGCCGAACGGCGCGACCGCCTCGTCGTCGACGGTCTGGTCGTTGATGTGCACGATCCCGGTGGGGATCCGCTCGGCCAGGTGCATCGCCTTCATGACGTCGCGGGTGAGGATGCCCAGGCTGAGGCCGTATTCGCTGTCGCCCGCCAGGGCCACCGCCTCCTCGATCGTCGAGAAGGACCTGACCGGGGCGACCGGGCCGAACACCTCGTGGTCGTAGGCGGGGCCCGTTCCGGCGAGCACGGTCGGGCGGTAGAAGAGGTCCTCGTAGGTCCCGCCCGCCGCCAGCCGGGCGCCCGCCTCGACGCTGCCGCTGACAAGGGCGTGCACCTTGTCGCGCTGGCTCGCCGAGATCAGCGGCCCCAGGGCGACCTGTCCGGTCGCGGGGTCGCCCACCGGAAGGTGGTCGGCCTTGGCGGCGAGGCGCTCGACGTACTCGTCGGCGAGGGAGGCGTGCACCAGGTGGCGGCCGGTGGTCATGCAGATCTGGCCCTGGTGCAGGAACGACCCCCACGCCCCGGCCGAGACGGCGAGGTCAAGGTCGGCGTCGTCGAGCACGATCAGCGCCGAGTTGCCGCCCAGTTCCAGGTGGGCGCGCTTGAGGAGCCGTCCACAGGCCTCCCCCACCTTGCGCCCGGCGGCGGTGGAGCCGGTGAACGAGATGACCGGCACGAGCGGGTCGGCGACCAGCGCCTCCCCCACGTCGGGCCCGCCGGGCAGCACGTGCAGCAGCCCCTCGGGCAGCCCGGCCTCCTCCAGCACCCGGGCGATCACCACGCCGCCGGAGACGGCGGTCCTGGGGTCGGGCTTGAGCACCACGGCGTTGCCGAGCGCGAGCGCGGGCGCCACCGAGCGGATGCCGAGGATCAGCGGCACGTTGAACGGCGCGATCACGCCGACCACCCCGACCGGCACCCGCCGGGCCAGGCTGAGCCGCTTGCGGTTGGTGGGCAGGATCTCGCCGGTCGTCCCGGAGGCGAGGGCGGCGGCCTCGAAGCACTCCTGCGCGGCGACGTGGGTCTCCAGCCCGGCTTTCGGCGGTACGGAGCCCGTCTCCCGGATGATCCAGTGGTGGATGTCGGCGGCGTACTGCTCGAAGAGGGCGCCCGCGCGGCGGAGCACGGCGGCGCGCTCCTCGAAGTTGGTCTCGGCCCAGGTCCGCTGCGCGGCGGCCGCCTTCCGGACGGCGGCCCGCACGTCATCGGCGTTCGCGATCCCGACCCGGCCGAGTTCGGCGCCGGTGGCGGGCTCGACGACGGCCGCGTCACCCGCCTGAGAGGTGACCCAGCCGTCGCTGTGGATGCGGCCGGTCCAGAGTTTGGGGTCCAGCAAAGACATGTGACCCTCCGAAATATTGGGGTTCAGCCCGTTTTGTCAGGGCGAAATGGTCCCGTCAAGAGCGCCGCGCCAAGGGCCGCCACAGCAGCGCCCCGAAAACCAGCACCAGCCCGCCACAGATCGCGATCGCGTGGTGCACCTCGACGACTTCGGCCAGCCCACCGGCCACCGCCCCGCCGAGCCCCTGGACGGTCATCATCCCCGACCCCTGCAGCCCGAACGCCAGCCCCCGCCGCTCCTCCGGCACCGCGTCGACGAACGGCCTCTGCAACACCAATTGGTAAGCAAGCCCGTTACCCGCCAGGAACGCCAGGATCCCGGCCCACCACGGCCCCGGTTCGAGCACGAACCCGACCAGCGGCACGCCCATCAGCGCGACCAGCGCGAGCCCGAGCCGGTCGCGCCCGGCGGGCGACACGAACCGCCCGACGACGAACTCCCCGAACCCCATCCCGGCCGCCGCCGCGGCCAGCACGAACCCGGCCGCCCCGGCCTGCCCCATCCCGGTCAGATAGGGGATGAAGACCGCCTCCGAGCCGACCATGAACATCAGCGGCAGCCACCCGGCCAGCAGCAGGCCCCTGATCGTCCGGTCGGTCATCAGCTCCCAGTTGCCGCGCAGGGTGGCGCGGATCGCGCCGGTGCCGTCGTTCACCGCGCGCGGTGGCCGGTTCTTCAGCCCGAACCGGATCAGCGGGACCGCCACGAGCGAGAGCCCGGCGGTGATCAGCAGCGCGCCCTCCGCGCCGGTCAGCGCGATCATGGCGCCGCCGACCGCGAGCCCGGCGATCTGCGCCCCCGCGCCGGTCATGGTGAACAGCGCCCGGCCGAGCACGAACCGGTCGCCGTCGAGGATCTCCGGCAGCACGGCGTTGCGCGCCGCCATGAACACCGCCGTCGGCACACCGGTGACCAGCACGACCACGAACATCGCCCACACCGGCAGCCCGGCGAACCCGAGGAGCAGGCACACCGCCCCCCGGACGATCTCACCGATGACCATCAGCACCCGGGGCCTGACGCGGTCGGCCAGCGACGCCAGGAACAGCCCGCCGAGCATCATCGGCAGGAAGCCGAGCATCCACGAGACCGCCGACAGCCCGGCCGAGTTGGTGCGGTCGAAGACGATGACGGAGAACGCCAGCATCTTGACCGACTCGCTCAGCGTCAGCAGCAGTTGGCTGCCGAACAGCACCCGGAACTCACCGATCCGGAAGAGCTCCCCGAAGGTCGCACCCCGTTCGTCCACCGCACTCATCGGGCGATGTTATGACAAAACGGTCTATTGGCCGCTGTTTTTCGCCGCCAGCACGAGAGCCCGCTGCAGTTCCGTGACATCGGGGTTCTCCATGAAGATCCCGACCGCGTCGTTGATGGCCGCCCGCCAGCCGTCGCCCGCGACGACGCCGTGCTGGATCGACCCGGCCAGGTCGTCGCGCGACCACTCGGTCAGGTTCCAGGCCAGGTAGTCCTTGTAGAGGCTGACGTCGGCGTCGACCCGGGCCGGGATCGAGCCCTTGAGCGGGTTGAAGGCGTCCTGCCCGGCCTTGCTGGCGGCCACCTTGAGCCAGGCCAGCGCGCCCTCGCGGTTGGGGGCGCCGCGCGGCAGGGTGAAACTGTCCGAGAGCCACATGAAGGTGCCCGCCGTGCCCGGCGAGGGCGCCCAGTCGAAGTCGGTCTTCGAGGTCTTGCCGAGCCCGCCGTCGGGCTTGTTGTGGAAGTAGCTGTAGGCCCAGTCGCCCATCACGGTGAACGCGGCCTCGCCGTCGGCCACCTGCTTGGCGGCCGGCTGCCAGTCGGCCTGCGGCGTTCCCGCGTAGGACAGCACCGAGGCGAAGTCGGTCAGCGCCCGCTTCATCGCCGCGCTGTTCCAGTCGCCGTCGGCGGTCCAGAGCTTGTTGTACGCCTTGGTCCCCAGCGACCCCAGCAACACGGATTCGAAGAGGTGGACGACGGTCCACTGCGGCCCGATGGCCAGGGGGATCCTTCCGGTGGCCCGCACCTTCTCCAGCGCCTCGACGAACTGCGGGAGGGTCTGCGGCGCCCCGTTCACTCCGGCCGCCTTGAGCACCGCCGGGTTGAGCCACAGGACGTTGGAACGGTGGATGTTCACCGGGACGGAGAAGATCTCTCCGTGGACCGAGATCTGCTCGACGAGCTGGGGCGGGAAGACGTCGCGTAACTTCAGCTCGTCGTACAGGAAATTGAGGGGTTCGAGCTTGCCTGCGGTGATGTAGCCCTGGAGTTCGGCGCCCGCGTGGCCCTGGAAGGTGTCGGGGGGCTGGTTGGCCTGGAGCTTGCTGGATAACAGGGCGCGGGCCTGGTCTCCCGAGCCGCCTTCGACGGCGGCGTCGACGAACGTGAACTTCGGGTTCTGCTTGTCGAACAGGGCGCGCATCGCTTTGAGGCCGTCGGCCTCACCTAAGCCCGTCCACCACGAGAACACCTCGACGCGTTCCTTCGCCGACGGCTCCGGTGCTTCCGTCGCCGCGCTGCTGCACGACGTCACCAGCACGAGCAGTGCCGCGGCGACCGCGGTCAAACGTCGCCTCATCGCGGCCGACCTCCGGGTGTGAATGGCAGCCAATCAACCCACCGTGGGAGGTACCTCGTCAAGCAACGGTTCTATATACGCCGCACGCCGCGTTTCCCGCACTCCACGACGGCGGCCACCGTCACCCCCAGCTCCCGCCCACCACCCGTCACCACCAGGGCTCCCTTCGCGAACGCCAGCCCGGCCAGCACCGCCAGGTCGGCCGACCCCGTCGGCGGCCAGTCGATGAGCACGACGTCGCGCTCGCAGAGGAACAGATGGCCGTCGAGCAGCGCCATCGCCTCGGCGAACCCGTCGTGGCCGAGGTCGCCCTCCTCCGCGATGATCGCCTTGCTGGTGAAATCCACGACGGGAAGCGGCAGGGGGTCCAGGCCGAGCAGGTCCTCGAACTCGGTCGCGCCGTGCCCGCCGCCGAACGAGACGACCTGCCGCACCCGCGACGCGTCGGCCGCCGCGACCGCCTCGGCGGCCAGCCGCCCGCTGGTGAACATCAGCCGGACATCGTGGGCGAGCAGCTCGGCCGGATCGGGCACGGTCAGCGGCAGCGCCACCCCACCGGCGGCGATGACCGCGAAGACGGCCGTCAGGTGGCCGTAGACCCCGTCGGTGTAGACGGCGGCCGCCTGCCCGGGGCGGGTCCCCCTCCGAACCAGCCCCGAGGCGGCTCCGTACACCGTCGCCGTCAGCGTGTCGTGACTGACGGCCCGGCCCGCGCCGAAATCGACCAGCGCCGGCCGGTCGGCCCACAGCGCGGATCGGCCGAACACCGCGCCGTTGACCCCTGACTCCATGTCCGTGACCGTACGGGCCGGGCTCCCGCCCCGGAATCCGCATAAGTGTGTAGGCGGATGTGTAACAGAGGGCGGGCCCGGGTCCTGCGCGACCCGGGCCCGCGGGCCAGGTGCCCCCGGTCTCGGTCTCCACCCCTCCGAGGTGACCTCGACCGGCGTGACGGGCACGTGGCCGTTTCCAGATGCCCCCCCTGACGTCCGGCTTCAGTAGGCATCCGCCCTCGCGGGCCGGTGGGCGGCCACGGAGTCGCGCCGCACCCGACCACAGAGTTCACGGTAGATCGGCGGGGACCGTCCTCACATCGGCTGATGTGCGCATGTGGGTGTGTAGAAGGCCGGGTGGCGGCGTCTACACACCGTGCTCGACGACCCAGGTGGCGACCTGGGTGCGCGAGGTGAAACCGAGTTTGGCCAGGATGTTGGCGACGTGACGGGCCACGGTGGCCTGGCTGATGACGAGTTCGTCGGCGATGGCCCGGTTGCTGAGGCCGCGCGCGACCAGCCCGGCGATCTCGCGTTCGCGGGCGGTGAGGCTGCTCTGCGGGGTGACCGCGATCGGCGCGACGACCGGCACCGGGCTCCCGGCCGACTCCTCCAGCGCGAGCGTGACGGCGGTGTCGAACGGCAGGTTCTGCCCTTCGGACCACAGCGCCGCCACCACGGGCTCGCCCAGTTCGTCGCGGGCGGGGGTCAGGATCGACTCGACCCGCGCGCCGGGACGGCCGCTGCGCAGCCCGGCCGAGGCGGCGGCCAGCAGCACCGCCCTGCGGGTGTCGCCCTGCTTCAGGTAGAGCGCGGCGAAGGCCTCCAGGCGGCGGGCCGACTGCATGCGCAGCCCGGCGTCGCGGCCGAGCCGCAGCGCCTCGCCCAACCGGCGGCGGGCCTCGGGCAGGTCGCCCGCATCGAGCGCCACGGAACCCAGCCCGGCCAGGCACGAGATGAGCCACTGGCGGGCGTCGAAGGTGCGCACGATGCGCAGCGCCCGGGTGAAGTGGTGGCGGGCGGCCGGGAGGTCGCCCCGGCGGCGGGCGGTCTGCCCGAGCCCCGACAGGCCGATGACCAGCGCCAGGTGGTTGTCGAGCTCGCTGGCCAGCGCGACCAGGCGTTCGGCCGACCGCTGCGCCTCGCGCAGGCGCCCCTGGGCCAGCGCGAGGAAGGCGCGGGTGCCGTGGGCCTCGGCCTCCAGCACGCGCTCGCCGATGGCGCGGGCGATCGCGATCGTCGCCTCCAGCCGGGTCTCGGCCGGTTCCGACCCGTCGCTGATGGCCAGGACCAGCAGCGCCTGCCCCTCGCCGAGCCGGTCACCGGCCGTCCGGCACAGGTCGAGGGCCTGGGTGGCGCGCTCGCGGGCCCCGGCGAAGTCGGCGGTGTTCGACAGCAGGTTGGCGGTGAACGCCAGCACCCGCCCGTGGGTGGCCGGGTCGATGCCGGGCAGCGCGAGCTCCACGAGCCGGTCGGCCCAGCGGGTCAGCTCGGCCTGGAACCGGCCGCTGCCGAGCAGCATCCACCGCAGCCCGAGCAGCGCGTCGAGCATGGGCGCGGCGTCGCCCGTCTTGAGCGACCACTCGACCGCCGCCCGCAGGTCGCTCTGCAGCCGCTCCAGCCGTTCGGTACGCCGGTGCACCGCCGGCCACGACCCTGCGTCGACCGCGATCTCCCAGTCGTGCGCGAACCGGACGAAGAAGTCGCGGTGCCGCCGCCGGGTCTCGTCTTCGTCGAGGCCGTCGAGGCGCTCGGCGGCGTACTGGCGGATGGTGTCGAGCAGCCGGTAGCGGGCCTCCCCCGCGAGTTCGCCGTCGACCACGACCAGCGACTTGTCGACCAGGGCGGTCAGGTGGCCCAGGACGTCGGGGGTCTCGACCGGGCCGCCCGCGCAGACCTGTTCGGCCATCGGGAGGGTCCAGCCGGAGCGGAACACGGTGGCGCGGCGCAGCAGCACCCGCTCGGGCTCGGCGAGCAGGTCGTAGCTCCAGTCGACGGTGGCCCGCAGGGTCCGCTGCCGGGGCGGGGCGGTGCGGTCGCCGGCCGACAGCAGCCGGAACCGGTCGCCGAGCCGGGCCACGATCTGCGGGATCGACAGCACCCGCGTCATCCCGGCGGCCAGTTCGAGCGCCAGCGGCATGCCGTCGAGCGCGTGGCACAGGCGCGACACGTCGGAGGCGTTGTCGTCGGACAGCGTGAACCCCGGCCGGACCGAGGCCGCCCGGTCTTGAAACAGGCGGACCGCCTCGTAGCCGCCGACGACGGCCGCGCCCGCGTTGTGGTCGGGCGGCAGCGCCAGCGGCGGCACCCGCCAGACCGTCTCGCCGGGCACCCGCAGCGGCTCGCGGCTGGTGGCCAGCACCCGGACCTCCGGGCAGTGCTCGGCCAGCCGCCGGGTGAGCAGCGCGCACTCCTCGACCACCGTCTCGCAGTTGTCGAGCAGGATCACCGCCTTGCGCCCGGCGAACACCTCGGCGATCGCCAGATCGAGGTCACGCCCCGGCTCGCCCTCCACGCCGAGCACCGACGCGACCCGCCGGATCGTCTCCTTCGGCCGGGTGCCCTCGGGGAACTCCACCAGCCACGCGCCGTCGGGCAGGTCGCGCGCGAGCTCGGCCGCGACCCGCAGGCCCAGCCGGCTCTTCCCGATGCCGCCCACGCCGCAGAGCGTGACGACCCGCGTGGCCGTCATCAGCGTGACGAGTTCCTCGACATCGGATCCGCGCCCGACGAACGCGTTGGGTTCCAGGGGGAGGTTGCCCTCGACGGCGATCGAGTGGGAGATCTCAGTGGTCATCGGCCCTCGGAGTCGCCTTACGTGTGCTTCGGGGGGTGCATCGTCACAGGAAGTGTCGCACCAATTCCGGAACGTGCCCAGATCGTATTCCGGTTTGGCCCCGGAGATCACCGGTGCCGCTTTGTCGGTGGGCGGGCGCACACTGACGGAATGACCGTCACCATCGACAGGGACGACCCGTCAGAAAGCGATGACCTACCGGACTTCTCCGATCTGACCACCAGCGAGTGGCACACGCACAACGACCTGATGAGCAGCGTGGGCTTCTTCACCGTCGCCCGCCGCCTGCCCGCCCTCATCAATCAGGCGTTCCGCATGGCCTGGGAGGCCAGTCCCCGCGACACCGTCGCCACCATCACCCTGAACCTGCTGAGCGGCGTGTTCACCGCGTTCGGCCTGCTGGCCACCACGGGGGTGCTGGAGGCGCTGTTCGCCGCCGGCCCGACCCCCGAGCGGGTCCGGGACGCGCTGCCCGCCCTGCTGGTCGTCGCGGGCGCGGCCGTGATGCGCTCGCTGCTCTCGGCGGGCGCCGGATGGGCCCAGTCGCGGCTCCAGCCCCAGGTGCTCCGCATCGCCGAGGAACGCCTCTACGGGCTGACCTCCAGCGTCGACCTCGCCCGGTTCGACGACCCCGACTTCCACGACACGCTCCAGCGGGCCCGCTCGCGCGGGGTCAACTCCTCCGACGAGGTGGTCGGCTCGGCCATCGACGTGCTCACGGCGTCGATCAGCCTGATCGCGGCCGGTGGTGTGCTGGGCGTGCTCCACCCGGTCCTGCTGCCGCTGCTGGTGCTGGCGGTGCTGCCCGACGCGTGGGCGACCGTGCGGGCCGCGCGCATGCGCTACACCACGCTGCTGTCGCTGCTGCCGACCTTCCGCCGCAAGTGGATCGTCAGCGAGCTGCTGGCCGACCGCGACACCGCCGCCGAGGTGCGCTCGTTCACAATGCGCGGCTTCCTGCTGCGCGTCTACGACATGGTGGCCCGCAAGGAGCAGGACGTCATGGTCGACCTGGCCCGCCGCCAGACCACGGCCCGGCTGATCGGCGAGGCGCTCGGCGGCCTGGGCACCGGGCTCGTCTTCCTCGCCCTCGGCCTGCTGCTGGCGGGCGGCTCGGTCCCGCTCGCCGTCGCGGGCACGGCGGTGCTGGCCGTCCGCACCGGCCAGGGCGCTCTCCAGCGCCTTCTCTACTCCGTCAATCGCAGCTACGAGAACGGCCTCTACTTCACCGACTTCATCGACTTCTGCACCACCACCGAACGGGCGCCGGTCATGGCGGGCTCGGGAGCTCCGCCCGACGGCTTCGCCCGCATCACGGCCGAGAACGTCGTCTTCAGCTACCCGGGCAAGGACACCCCGGCGCTGAAGGGCGTCTCGATCCACATCGACCAGGGCGAGGTGGTCGCCCTGGTCGGCGAGAACGGCTCCGGCAAGACCACCCTGGCCAAGATCCTCGCGGGCCTCTACGAACCCCAGTCAGGCCGCGTGTCCTGGGACGACACCGACCTGGCCACCGTCGACGCCCATGCCCTACGCGGCCGCATCGCGGTCATCGCGCAAGACCACACCCGCTGGCCCCTGTCCGCCCGCCACAACATCACGATGGGCCTGAACAAGGGCGAACCGGCCGTGGTGAGGGCCGCCGGGGTCGCCGGGGCCGACGAGGTCATCGACGAACTCCCCCACGGCTACCGCACCCTCCTCGACCGGCGGTTCAAAGACGGCCAGGAGCTCTCGGGCGGCCAGTGGCAGCGCATCGCGGTGGCGAGAGGCTTCTACCGCGACGCCCCGCTCCTGATCTGCGACGAACCGACAGCAGCCCTCGACGCGAGAGCGGAACACGCCCTGTTCGACCGCATCCGCGCCCACGCCGACGGACGAACGGTCCTGCTCATCACCCACCGCCTCGCCAGCGTCCGCTACGCCGACCGCGTCTACGTGCTGGACCACGGCCTGGTCGTCGAGGAGGGCACCCACGACGAACTGATCGACCGCCAGGGCATCTACGCCGACCTCTACGGACTACAAGCGAGCGCCTACCAGGCCTAGAGCAGAGCGCGCATGACCGCGCGGGCGATGGGGGCCGCGACCTGACCGCCGAAGCCGCCGTGTTCGACCAGTACGCCGACGGCCACGACCGGGTCGTCGGCGGGGGCGAAGGCGGTGAAGATGGCGTGGTCGGAACCCTCGTTCTCGGCCGTGCCGGTCTTGGCGGCGACCTTCACGCCCGGGATCGCGGCGGCGGTGCCGGTGCCGCCGGGGCCGGTGACGGCGACCATCATCTCGGTCAGCCGGTCGGCCACGGCCATCGGCATCGTGTCGCGGTATTCGTCGGGGTCGGTCGAGCGGACGATCGTGCCGTCGCGCAGCCGCACCTCGTCGACCAGGTAGGGGCGCATCAGCGAGCCCCCGTTGGCCACCGCCGCCGAGATCATCGCGATGCTCAGCGGGGTGGCGCGGTCGTCATATTGGCCGATGGCGCTCATCGCGGTCTGGGCGCGGTCGAGGCCCGACGGGTAGACGCTCTCGGCCACCGCCAGGGGCACCTTGAGGGCCGCGTCGCCGAAGCCGAAGGCGCCGGCCCAGCGGCTCAGCTTCTCCTCGCCGAGTTCGAGGCCGAGGTCGGCGAAGGCGGTGTTGCACGACAGCACGAAGGCGTCCAGGAGCGCGGGGGTGCCGTCGCCGCAGGCCTCGCCGCCGGAGTTGCGCAGCCACGTCTGGGTGCCGGGCAGCTTCATGCGGGCGGGGGCGCGTACCTCGGTCTCGGGGTCGTAGTCGCCGGAGGCCAGCGCCGCCGCGGCGGTGATCACCTTGAAGGTCGAGCCGGGCGGGTAGTTCTCGCCGATCGCGCGGTTCAGCAGCGGCCGCGCGGGGTCGCGCTGGAGTTTCCTGTCGTACGCCGTCAGTTCGTCCACGTCGAAGGTGGCGAAGCCGTTGGGGTCGAAGGAGGGCAGCGAGACCATGGCGAGGATCGCGCCCGTGCGCGGGTCGAGGGCGACCACGGCGCCGCGCTTGCCCGTGGCGGCCAGACCGTCGTAGGCGGCCTTCTGGGCCCGCGAGTCGAGCGTCAGCGTGACGGTGGCGCCCCGGTCGATGTCCTTGAGGAGCGCGCGGACGCGTACACGAGGATCTTCACCGGTCAGGGAGCCGTCTTCGGCGCCCTCGATGCCGGTCGTGCGGTAGAGCGAGGCGTAGCCGGTGGCGGGCGCGTAGAGGGCGCCCTGGGGGTAGACGCGGCGGTAGGCGAAGCGCTGGTCGGTGACGCGTTCGCTGGCCGCGACCACGGTGCCGTCGCGCAGCCGCACCTCGCCCCGGGGTTCGTCGAACCGCAGGATCATGGTCCGGTTGTTGCGTGGATCGGCCATCAGTTCTTCGTACCGGAACCCCTGAACCCAGGTGACGTTGCCGAGCAGGGCGAACAGCATCACCCCTGACACCGCCGCGACGCCGCGCAGCGGCACGTTCATGCGCCTGGCGCGCGGACCCGCCATACCGCCCCCTCCTCCGGACTCCGGTCTAACAGCCGGACCGGAAAGAGGGGGCTCCCGATGGGTAAAGCGGGGAACTAGATCGCTTCGGGGATGGCGAGCACGTCCTTGTAGTACTGGACCTTGCGCTGGATGGCGCCCTGCTTGTGGCGCAGGTCGGCGACCTGCTCCTCGACCTGGTGGTCGTGCGCCTCCAGCAGGCGGATGCGCTCGGGGATGGTGTGGTCGCCCTGCCGGGTGAGCTCGGCGAACCGCAGCATCTCGGCGATGGGCATGCCGGTGTCGCGCAGGCAGCGGATCATGCCGAGCCAGCCGACGTCGCCGTCGGTGAACCGGCGCTGACCTGCCGCGTTGCGGCCGACGTTGCCGAGCAGCCCGATCCGTTCGTAGTACCTGAGCGTGTCGAGGCTGAACCCCGTCTCCTCGACGACCTGTCCGGGTGTGTAAACGGCCATGGATCGCATCATCACACCTGGAGTCGGCTCCAGGTCAAGCTAGCCGAGGTGGTCGGACAGGTAGCGGCGCACCAACCGCTTGCACTCGGCGATCAGGTCGGGGTCGCCGTCGGGGCAGGCCCGGAAGGCCAGTTTGAGCACGGCGTCGGCGGCCTCGACGGCCACCACGAACGCGCGCGCCTGCTCTTCTCCGGCGGGCACGCCGATCAGGTTGATCAGTAACCCGCGCAGCCGGTCGGCGACGACGAGGTTGTCCTCGAGCGCCTCGTCGAGCATCCGCGAGGTGCCCGGCGCGGCCAGCGCGACGCCGAAGTCGAAGACGCTGAAGCCGGGCGTCGAGCGCTTCATCCAGACGAACTCGTCGATGACGAGGTCGGTGGCCTCGGTCCATTCGGAGATGCGGGTCGCCGCGAGGGTGGCGGTGATCCGGGCCAGGAACGCGTCGAGGTTGCGGAACGCCAGCGCCCGGACGAGCCCCTGCTTGTCGGGGAAGAACTGGTAGAAGGTGCCGATGGGGACCTCGGCCCGGCGGGCGACCTCTTTGGTGGTCAGGCCCTCGTAGCCCACCTCGTCGAGCAGCCGGGCGCACTCGTCGAGCATGCGCTCCACCCTCTCGGCGCTCCTGCGCTGGGCGGGTTTGCGGCGCAGGGTTCCGGTGGCGGTGTTTGTCATGAACCCATTTTCTCCCGGTTCGATTGCCAACGAGTTAACCTGAGTCGCACTCGCGTTCTAGGGGGGATCCGCCGATGTTCCTGTGGGGTGCGGCGACGGCCGCGTACCAGATCGAAGGCGCCCTTTCCGACGACGGCCGGGGGCCGTCGATCTGGGACTCCTTCGGCCCCATCCGCGATGGTCACACGGCGGAGGTCGCCTGCGACAGCTATCACCGCTGGGCCGACGACGTCGCGCTGCTCGCGGACCTCGGCGTGAACGCCTACCGGTTCTCGGTCGCCTGGACCAGGATCCAGCCCGAGGGTGTCGGCCCGGCGAACACGAAGGGTCTCGACCATTACGAGCGGCTCGTCGACGCGCTGCTCGCGGCCGGGATCACACCCGCGCTGACGCTCTTCCACTGGGACCTGCCCGCGGCGCTGCCCGGCTGGCTCGACCGGGACACCGCGTATCGCTTCGCCGACTACGCCGCCCTGGTCGCCGGTCGGCTGGCCGACCGCGTGGGCCCGTGGATCACGCTGAACGAGCCGTTCGTGCACACCGTCTACGGCCACGCGCTGGGCGTCCACGCCCCCGGACAGGCGCTGTTCCTGGATGCCCTGCCCGCCGCGCACCACCAACTCCTCGGCCACGGCCTGGCCGTCGACGCGCTGCGCGCGGCGGGCGCGGAGACCGTCCTCATCACCAACAACCTGACCCCCGTGTGGCCGGCCTCCGACTCCCCCGAGGACCTGGCGGCGGCCGACGCCTACGACACCCTGCACAACCGGATGTTCAACGACCCGGTCTTCCTCGGGAAGTATCCGGATCTCTCCATGTACGGACTGGAGGAGATGCCCGGCCTTCGCGACGGCGACCTGGCGGTCATCGGCCGCCCGATCGACGGCCTGGGCGTCAACTACTACAACCCGACCCGCATCTCCGCCCCCGAGTCCCCCGAGCTGCCCTTCACCGACGCGGGCGTCGAGGGCCACCCCCTGACCGCCTTCGGCTGGCCCGTCGTCCCCGACGGCCTGCGCGAGCTCCTCACCGGGTTGCACGGGCGCTACGGCGTCCCTCTCTACGTCACCGAGAACGGCTGCTCGTACGACGGCCTCGACGACCAGGAGCGCATCGCCTACCTCGACGGGCACATCACGGCCGCCCTGGAGGCCGACGCCGACGTGCGGGGCTACTTCGTGTGGTCGCTGCTCGACAACTTCGAGTGGGCCGAGGGCTACCACCAGCGGTTCGGACTGGTGCACGTCGACTTCGAGACCGGCGTGCGCACGCCGAAGGCGTCGTATCGCTGGTTCAGGGAGCGGATTCAGAGCACCGACACGTGAACGTGGTCGTAGTGGTTGGCGGTGGCGCCGCCACGGTCGGCCATCATCTTGCCCGGCGCGCCGGTGCGGATGTCGTAGTACTTCTGCTGCCAGATCACGTACATGATGCCGAGCGCGCGCCCGTTGGTGAGGCACCACTGGAGCAGGGCGTCGCCGCGGGCCTTGTTGTCGCCCGCGGCTGAGCTGCCGCCGCCCGACATCATGAAGTCGCAGGCGCGGCCCTTGCCGTGTTCACCGAAGTCGCCGGGGCGCAGGCACCCCACGCCGTAGGGCATCGGGAACTGGGCCTGGATCGCGGCGCGGATGCTGACCATGCGGGCGGTCAGGCCGTCGGGCGAACCGGGGGTCTGGAAGCCGAACTTGGCCAGCAGCTTCTCGACGTCCTTCTGCTTCGACTTCAGCTCCTTGATGTCCTTCTCGAGCTGGTCGAGCTTCAGGTCGGCCTCTTTGGCGGCCAGCTTCTGCTTGTCGATGAGGCGCTTGACGTTGCCGAGCCGCTCGACCTTCTCGGTCGACAGGTAGGCGAGGGTGGCGGCGCTGGCGGGGTCGCTCGACATCGCGAAGAGGCTGACCGTCTCCAGGCCGCCGCCCATGTAGGAGGTCTGGGCGAACTGCACGGCCCGGCGCTGGGCCGCCGTCAGGTCTCGCTTGAGCTTCTTGACCTTCGACTCGGCCTTCTCGGCGTCCTTGCGGGTGTCGTCGAGGGTGGCGATCTCGCCGCGATAGGCCTTGGCCAGGTCGGCGGCCTGTTTGGTGAGCTTGTTGAGCTTGGCCTGCCGGTCGGGTTCGGCCGCCGTGGGCGACACGCTCAGACCGAGCAGGAGACCGGAGACGAGGACGGCCGCGAGTGATCGCCGCATGTGTCCCTCCCTCTCCCAGTCGGACCGAAACTATAGAAGACGATCTTGATGGTCGCCACCGGAACCAGGGAACCCATGCGCCTTTGGCGAAGATTCCCACATTTTGTATGGGACGAGATGATGCGCCGGGACTGTCCCATCCTTGCCAAGCCCTCACAGAACATGATTCGGTCGGGTGCGACCGGCATACCTAATGGAGGCGGATCCCATGATCCAGCACGACACGCTCTTCATCGGCGGCGACTGGGTTTCCCCGGCGGGGACCGGCACGATCGACGTGGTCTCCCCGCACACCGAGGAGATCGTCGGCCGGGTTCCCGAGGGCACCCCCGCCGACCTCGACCGGGCCGTCGACGCCGCGCGCCGGGCCTTCGACCACGGCCCCTGGCCCCGCCTGACCATGGCGGAGCGGGCCGAGGTCCTGGGCCGCCTGGCCGGGCTCTACGCGGCCCGCGCCGCCGAACTCGCCGAGCTGATCACCCTGGAGATGGGCTCGCCCATCACCTTCTCCCACTTCGGCCAGGTCGGCCCGCCGACCGGCGTCCTCCAGTGGTACGCCGAACTCGGTAAGACCTTCCAGGTCGAGGAGCAGCGGCCGGGCATGTTCGGCGCGGTCACCGTCCGCCGGGAGCCGGTGGGCGTGGTGGCGGCCGTGGTGCCGTGGAACGTCCCGCAGTTCGTGATCATGACCAAGCTGGCCCCGGCGCTGCTCGCGGGCTGCACGGTCGTGGTCAAGCCCGCCCCCGAGACCCCGCTCGACAGCTACATCCTGGCCGAGGTGATCCGCGAGGCCGGGATCCCCGAGGGCGTCGTCAACATCGTCGCGGCCGGACGCGAGGCCGGCGAGCACCTGATCTCCCACCCCGGCGTCGACAAGGTCGCCTTCACCGGCTCGACGGCGGCCGGGCGGCGCATCGCCTCGATCTGCGGCGAGCAGCTCAAGCGGGTCAGCCTGGAGCTCGGCGGCAAGTCGGCCGCCATCATCCTCGACGACTGCGACCTGCCCTCGGCCATGGGCATGTTCTCGATCGCCTCGCTGCTCAACAGCGGCCAGGCGTGCGTGGCGCAGACCCGGATCCTGGCCAGCCGCAGCCGCTACGACGAGGTCGTGCAGGCGGTCGCCGAGATGGCCGCGGGCCAGAAGGTCGGCGACCCGGCCGACCCGGCCACCGGCATCGGCCCGATGGTGGCCAAGCGCCAGCAGGAACGGGTCGAGGGCTACATCCGCATCGGCTTGGAAGAGGGCGCCAAGGCCGTCGTCGGCGGCCTCGACCGCCCCCACGACCGGGGCTGGTACGTCGCCCCGACCGTCTTCGCCGGCGCCACCAACGACATGCGGATCGCCCGCGAGGAGATCTTCGGCCCGGTCCTCACCGTCATCCCCTACGACGACGAGGCCGACGCCGTCCGCATCGCCAACGACAGCGACTACGGCCTGTCCGGAAGCGTCTGGACGGCCGACGTCGACCACGGCATGGACATCGCCCGGCAGGTCCGCACCGGCACCTACGGCGTCAACATGATGAACCCGCTGGAGAGCGGCACCCCGTTCGGCGGCTTCAAGGCCAGCGGCATCGGCCGCGAACTCGGCCCGGAGGGACTGGCGGGCTACCTGGAGTACAAGAGCATCGCCCGGCTGGGTTAGCCGGAGGCCACCGGGAGGGTGCCCATCGCGCCCCCGCGACGCTGGGCCCCTCCCGCACTTTCATGTAGACGACGCCTGAGCCGATTTGGTTCGGACGAAAATCCAGTCTTCGATCCGCCGGATCAGATGGGCGCTCGCGGCGGCCTCGGCATGCCCGAAACCCGGCTCGACCCAGAGCTCCTTCGGCTCGTTCGCGCACGCGTAGAGCTGCTCGGCGTGCTCCAGCGGGAAGAAGGCGTCGCTGTCCCCGTGGACGACCAGCAGCGGCGCGGGGGTGATGAGCGGCACGGCCTCGTAGGGCGCCAGCGGGATCGGGTCCCAGGTGCCCACTTTGATCCGGGTACGTTTGCCCACTTTCGCGGCCAGCCGCCCCAGCGGGTGTTCGATCGCCCAGTGGACCGTCCGCATCGGCCGGGTGCCCCGGTAGTACCACCGTGCGGGCCCGCTCACCGAGACGACGGCGTCGACGCCCCGGTTGAGCGCGGCGTGTCTGACGGCCACCGCCGCGCCCATCGAGAACCCCACGGTCGCGACCTTCGAATAGTGGGCGCGCGCATGGCGTACGGCCGCATCGAGATCGAGGACCTCCAGGTCACCGACGGTGCTGAGCCCCGAAGAACGGCCGTGCCCCCGGAAGTCGAACGCGATCACCCCGGCGCGCCGCGCGAACGCGGCGGCGATGCGCCGGTTGGCCGGGGAACGCCAGGTTCCGGTGAATCCGTGGGCCAGCACGATCCCGAGATCGCCGTCGCCGGGCAGGTGCGCCGCGTCGATCCGGACACCGTCGGGAGTACGCAACATGGCCCCATAGATCATGGGCGCAACATTACGGCGTTGTGAATTGTCACCCTCTTGCGGGCGGCAGGCTCGGAGCGGTAATGGCGATCAACTAAACTTGGAACGCCGTGCCATGGCGCGGCCGAACGCGTCTCCCGATCGGGAGCGAGACGCGGCACCGCCCCGACAACCAGAGCGAGACTCAACTATGCCTATGAACAGCCGCGACGACCTGCGGAACCTCGCGATCATCGCGCACGTCGACCATGGCAAGACGACGCTCGTCGACGCCATGCTGTGGCAGTCCGGGGCGTTCCGCGCCAACCAGGACGTCGACGACCGCGTCATGGACTCCAACGACCTCGAGCGCGAGAAGGGCATCACCATTCTCGCGAAGAACACCGCCGTCAAGCACGGCGGCCGGACGCTCAACATCATCGACACCCCCGGCCACGCCGACTTCGGCGGTGAGGTCGAGCGCGGCCTGTCGATGGTCGACGGCGTGGTCCTGCTGGTCGACGCCTCCGAGGGCCCGCTGCCCCAGACGCGTTTCGTGCTGCGCAAGGCGTTCGCCGCCAAGATGCCGGTCATCCTCTGCATCAACAAGGTCGACCGCCCCGACGCCCGCATCAAGGAGGTCGTCGACGAGGTCTACGAGCTCTTCATGGACCTCGACGCGACCGAGGAGCAGATCGACTTCCCGATCGTCTACGCCTCCGCCAAGGCCGGCCGCGCCTCGCTGAACCGCCCGGCCGACGGCGGCATGCCCGACGAGGAGAACCTCGAGCCGCTGTTCGAGACGATCTACAAGACGATCCCGGCCCCGGTCTACGACCCGACCGCGCCGCTCCAGGCCCACGTCACCAACCTCGACGCCTCCAGCTACCTGGGCCGCATCGCGCTGTGCCGCATCCACCAGGGTGAGATCAAGAAGGGCCAGCAGGTGGCCTGGTGTCGCACCGACGGCTCCATCCAGAAGGTGAAGATCACCGAGCTGCTGATGACCGACGCGCTGGAGCGCAAGCCGGCCGACTCGGCGGGCCCCGGCGACATCATCGCGATCGCCGGCATCCCCGACATCATGATCGGCGAGACCCTGGCCGACCCCGAAGACCCGCGCCCGCTGCCGCTGATCACGGTCGACGAGCCCGCGATCTCGATGACCATCGGCACCAACACCTCGCCGATGGTCGGCCGGGTCAAGGGCAGCAAGGTCACCGCGCGCATGGTGAAAGACCGGCTCGACAAGGAGCTCGTCGGCAACGTGTCGCTGCGCATCCTGCCGACCGAGCGTCCCGACGCGTGGGAGGTCCAGGGCCGTGGCGAGCTCGCGCTGGCCATCCTGGTCGAGCAGATGCGCCGCGAGGGCTACGAGCTGACCGTCGGCAAGCCCCAGGTGGTCACCAAGGAGATCGACGGCAAGCGTCACGAGCCCGTCGAGCGCCTGACCGTCGACTGCCCCGAGGAGTACCTCGGCGCCGTTACGCAGCTCCTGGCCGTCCGCAAGGGCCGCATGGAGCACATGACCAACCACGGCACCGGCTGGATCCGCATGGAGTTCATCGTGCCGGCCCGCGGCCTGATCGGCTTCCGCACCGAGTTCCTCACCGAGACCCGCGGCACCGGCCTGGTCCACCACGTGTTCGAGGCCTACGAGCCCTGGTTCGGCGAGCTGCGCACCCGCAACAACGGCTCCCTGGTCGCCGACCGCTCGGGCCCGGTCACCGCGTTCGCGATGACCAACCTCCAGGAGCGCGGCATCCTGTTCGTCAGCCCCACCACCGAGGTGTACGAAGGCATGATCGTCGGCGAGAACTCGCGCTCCGACGACATGGACGTCAACATCACCAAGGAGAAGAAGCTCACCAACATGCGGTCGTCGACCGCCGACGTCACCGAGACGTTGATCCCCCCGCGCCAGCTCTCCCTGGAGCAGGCGCTGGAGTTCATCCGCGACGACGAGTGCGTCGAGATCACCCCCGAGTCGGTGCGCATCCGCAAGGTCGTGCTCGACGCCTCCACGCGTGGCCGCACCGCCGCGCGGGCCAAGCGCTCCAACTGAGATAACGGCGCCGCTTCGGCCTTTCTCCGTGCGAGCCTCCCACTCTCTGTGCTTGCCTAGTCACGCAGAGTTGAGATTGAGGGGGAGGCTCGCATGCCGGGCAAGGTTCATCTCGCGCTCGCCGGGGCGCTGCTCACGGGGGTCGGCGTCATCGGGGCCACCACGGTCGCCGAAGCCGGCCCGTGGGCCAGAGGCCGCTCGATCGCGCTCCACGACGCCGCAGGAACCCGCGTCGGCACCGTGGTGGTGCAGCGCAGGGGCGTCACCAAAGTGAGGATCGGCGTCCAGGTCAGGGGCCTGGCGCCGGGCTTCCACGGGTTCCACGTGCATTCGGTCGGGGTCTGCGACCCCAAGTCGGTCGACCCGACGACCGGTCAGATCGCCGCGTTCCTGTCGGCCGGCGGCCACCTCGACATCGCCAAGGCCGCCGCCGAGCCCGACACGACCGTCTTGCCAGTGGCGATCACGCCGAAGAACCACGGCGACCACGCGGGCGACCTGCCGCCGCTGCTGGCCGGAGAAGACGGCGTGGCCGCCGCGTCGTTCACGACCGACCGGTTCAAGATCAGCAAGCTCACCGACGCCGACGGCGCCGCCTTCGTCGTGCACGCCATGCCCGACAACCTCGCCCACGTGCCCGACCGCTACGGCGCGGCCGACGCGGCCACCCTGCGCACCGGCGACGCGGGCGGACGGGTGGCCTGCGGCGTCCTCCGTTAAGTGATTCACTGATTGAACTGCAAGTCAGTTCCAAGCCCCCGGCGCGATGCTGACAGCATGAGAATCGTCAGCGGGGGAACCTACGCGGCGCTTGCGGGCGCCTGGGCTCTGATAGCCCTACTCGTCATCGTGATCGGCTAGCTCAGCCGCACTCGCAGCCAGTCGACCAGCGGGGTGAGCTCGCGCCACGCGGCGCGGACCCTCTGGGTCACCTCGGCGCTGTGGAACCAGGGATCGGGCTCGAAGCGGTGACCCGCGTAGAGAGTCCGGTGCCGCATCAGCTCGATCCGGGGGTGGTCGGGGGAGACGCCACGGGGGCGCGTCTTCACCCGGTCACCCTCGATCGCGTAACGGCCGGGCAGCCCGGCCACGATCTTCTCCAGCTCGCCGCCGTGGTCGTCGTGGTCGACCGCCTCGCGGAAGCGCTGCGTCATCTCGCCCGACGACCACCAGCCGCCCGCCACGTAGAGCCCGTCGGCGTCGACCTGGACGTAGTAGCCGACCCCGTCGAGCTTGGCCACATAGGCGCCCTGGTGGTCTTTGTACGGCGTCTTGTCCTTCGAGAACCGCACGTCCCGGTAGGGACGGAACACGTGAGGCTCGCCGAACTCGGGCGCCAGCTCGGCCATCAGCTCCTGCATGGGGGCCTTGACCGCGCTGTCGTACCTGTCCTTGTTGGCGGTCCAGTAGGCCTTGCTGTTGTCGGCGATCAGGCCTTCGTAGAACAGCAGGGCCTCGTCGGGGAACCCGGTGAATGCCATTGACCCACTTTATTTGGGCGGCCGGTTGTCGAAGTACTTCCGGCCGGGGGTCATGGGGCCGAAGAGTTCGCTGATGGTGACGTACACGAACCCCTTCTTGTCGAGCGCGTCGAGCAGGCGCGGCACCGACCGGACGGTCGACTCGTGGATGTCGTGCAGCAGGATCACCTCGCCGGGCCTGGCCGAGGCCGACCGCCGGACGATCCGGTCGGGCCGGCGGACCAGCCAGTCCTGCGTGTCGACGCTCCAGATGATCTGGGCCAGCCCGTGGACCTTGCTGACCTCGGCCACCATCTTGCTGGTGGCGCCGTAGGGCGGGCGCATCGTGCGCATGCGCACCCCGGCCGTCTCGCGCACGACCTTCTGGGTTCGGGCCAGCTGCCGGTCGACGCCGTGGCGGGTCAGGCCCGACAGCATCGCGTGGTCCCACGAGTGGTTGCCCAGCTCGTGGCCCTCGGCGACCATGCGCTTCAGCAGCGGCGCCGACTTGGGCGTGACCAGCTTGCCGAGCACGTAGAAGGTCGCCTTGGCCTGGTGGCGGGCCAGATGGTTGAGCACCTTGTCGGTCTCGGCGCCGGGCCCGTCGTCGAAGGTCAGCGCGACACACTTGGCCTTCGCGCAGTCGACGTGGCGGCGCGGCGGGAACGGGAGCCGGGGGAAGTCGGGCTGGGCGAGCGTCAGCCGGCGGTTCAGCAACTCGGGGTCGGGGGTGTCGGCGTGGACCGGCGGCGTGTTCACCATGACACACACCGTGACCGCCACAAGCCGCAGGAATGCCCGCATATTTCGTCCCCCCAGACGTCGAAGGGGGTTATGGATGGTCGTCCACGGCTTCCCCCCGGAGAACCTCGTTCTGGTCCTCCCACCAGGGCGGCACTTCCTTGATCAGACCGGCATGCCGCCGGGCGACCCGGACGGCGCACCCACGCGGATCATCCCCCGGGTGACGACATCGGGACGCACCTTCCCACCAGCGGAAATAGCCATCCCGATAGACCACCACCAAGCTGATCCACACACAGAGCGTAGCGTCGTCACCCAGCTCGTAGGCGCCGTTCACGCCGAGTTCGATCAAGTCCGAATGCAGTTTTTGAATAGCTGCGCGGGACTCACTCACCGGGGCAACCTCCAGGACGAGACACGCACATTGGTGGATGTACCCAAATTTGGGACACCGCGCTTCAACGGCACGGAGTAATCATGGGACTCCATCCCGTCATCGCGCAGCAGAATTCATCGCAAGGTGGCCCGAGGCGTGAAGTTCCCGCTGTATTCGGTTTATTGTCGCTTCCTGACGCATTGTCACGACGCGGGACGCTTGTTACGTTCATCCCCGTGCAGGCCGAACGGGGAAGTCGCGGTGCGGTGGCCTTCACGCACCTTGCTGTGCCATATGGGACGAGTGAGGAATACCTCCGGCTGGTACTCCCGGCCCTCATCGACGGGCTGCGGCGGGGCGACCGCATCCTGTACGTGGCCCCGGAGGAGAACCTCGACCTGATCCGGGCCCACCTGGGCCCCGACGCGTCCCGCATCCGCTCCATCAGAAGCCAGGACTGGTACGGCCATCCGGCCCGCGTCCTGGCCGAATACTTCGACTACGCGCGCAGGGGCGGCCCGTCCCTGCTGGTCGGCGAGCCGGTGTGGCGCTCGGCCCGCGACGCGGCCGAATGGGCCAGGGTGGAGGCGATCGTCAACATCGTCTGCGCCCAGCTCAAGGGCGCCGCGCTGTGCGTCTACCGGCGTCCGGCCGAGGAGGCACTGCGCACCCATCCGCGCTTCCTCGACACCGCCGGGGAGCACCGCAGCGCGGGGTACGTCCCGCCGCAGCGGATGAACTGGGAGCCCCCGCCCTTCTCGGTCCCGCCGGAGAGCGCGCGGGTGATGGAGTTCGACCTGGAGACCGTCCGGCACATGCGCTCGTTCGTCCGCAGCACCGCCACCGAGGCGGGCCTCGACGACGACGCGGCCGGGTCCCTGGTCCTGGCCGCCGCCGAGATCGCCGCGAACGCGGTCGAACACGGCGCCGGGCACGGCAAGGTGACGATGTGGACGACCGGAACCGACGTCGTCTGCGAGATCACCAACCCCGACGGGGGCGGCATCGAGGTCGAGTTCCCGGGTTACATCCCGCCGGAGCAGGAGTCCCTGCGGGGTTACGGCCTCTGGATCAGCCGCCAGCTGTGCGACCTGATGGAGGTCCAGACCTCGGGCCGGGAGTCGCGGATCCGGCTGCACATGGCCGTCTAGTACTCCACGTAGACGAGCCCGGGTTCCAGCCAGGACATCTCGGTCTCGGTGTAGTCGTTCCCCGCCGGTTCAGGGCCGCATTCCGGGTATTCGCACTCGTATGCGGGCGCCTTCGGAATCGCGGTCTGATCGAAGACGGCGTACACGAACCACTGCCCCAGAGCGGCCACGACGACGATCAGCACCCCCGCGACCGCCCAGCGCGGCACCGGCTTCCGGGGCCGCGGCGGCACCCGCTCGCCCCGCAAGCGGGCGAAATCCTCCTCGGTGGGCCGCCCGAGCACCGGGACGGGAGGCCACGGGGCCGGTTCGTCAGCCATTTCCCGGACGACGACCGGCTCCGGTTTCCGCCGCGCGAAATAGACCACAGCGGCCACCACAATTGCGGTGGTGGCCGAAATCAGAACCAACGCCCGAGGCGTGACGAATCGCCGCACGCCCGGCAGGTTATACCGGTCGGCGATCTTCAAAAGCCATTTTCTGGACGAATAAAGCCCGCCAAATCACGCCATTCAGTAGATGCGGTCAGGCCAATGCGGGTCTTCGTAACGGGCCGGCTCCGGAAGACCGAGCAGCCGAACTCGATGAAGCAGTTCCTCGGAGGCACCGGCCGCCCGGAGTCGGTCAGACGCATGCCGCAGCAGCCATTCGGTCAGCTCCACGCGCCCTTCTCCCCAGGTCTCGACCCGGTACCAGCTCATGTCCCCGTTGTAGGTCTCCCACGGGAACAGGTCTCCCAGCAGGTGGTACTCCCACCGCGTCACCGCCTCGACCAGGTGCCGGTCGGCCACGGAATGGGTGTGCGCCTCCCAAACCCGCAGCCACGGGGTGAACGTGGCGGTCGCCTCGACGCAGAGAGCGAACACCTCAGAGGCCGGCACCGCCGGATCGGGGTCGGTGAGGGTGTGGTCCCACCAGGCGTACAGGAACTCCTCGACCGCGGAGAACTCCGCGGGCGGCCATTCCCGCCAGCTACCACGGTTGAGGGATCGCCCGACCTCCTCCAGGCCGGACCACGGCTCGACCAGGCCGAGGACGAGACATCGGGTGAGCTGGGGAAGCACCCGCCGCAGCACTGCGGCGTGGTCGGTCCAGTCGCCCGGCTTCCAGGCGCCGCCCAGACGGTGGAGGGGCAGCTCCACGTCGGGCGTTTTCAGCATCGCGAGATCTTCCGCGTCGCCCCAGTGGCAATCGCAGTTCGCCTCATCGGGCCGGGCGGTCATGCCGCGAAAGGTCGAGGCCACACGATCGAGCGCGGCGTCGAGGCGGTCAGGGTTCATCGGGGGCCTTACGAGGACTCCGGCGGCACGCGCCGGCCGAAGATGAAGACTTTACCTAAGCCGCCACGGCCTCGCGCACGACGCCCTCCTCGCGGGCGTACCCCTCCAGCATCCCCCGGAGCTGGCGCCGCCCCCGGTGCAGGCGCGACATCACCGTCCCGATGGGGGTGCCCATGCGGTCGGCGATCTCCTTGTAGGCGAACCCCTCGACGTCGGCGAGGTAGACGGCCACCCGGAACTCCTCGGGCAGCGAGCGCAGGGCGTTCATCACGACGTTGTCGGGCAGCGAGTCGAGCGCCTCGTTCTCGGCCGAGCGCAGGCCGGTGGAGGTGTGCGACTCGGCGGCGGCGAGCTGCCAGTCTTCGATCTCCTCGGCGGCCGACAGTTTCGGCGAACGCTGCTTCTTGCGGTAGTCGTTGATGAAGTTGTTGGTGAGGATCCGGTGCAGCCAGGCCTTGAGGTTGGTGCCCTCGCGGAACTGGTGGTAGGAGGTGAACGCCTTGGTCACCGTCTCCTGCACGAGGTCTTCGGCGTCGGCCGGGTTGCGGGTGAGTCGCATGGCGGACGCGTAGAGCTGGCTGGTCACCGGCACGACGTCGCGCTCGAACCAGGCCTGACGCTGCTCGTCGGTCATCGAGATCATGTCATCCCCCCTGCTGAACTCTCCCCCGATTACCCGTCCGTTGGTGCGTCATGCGGGTTCGGTGGATCCCGTCGCAATAGTCTCAACCGGCCCGTAAGTCGGGCGTTAGGCGGTGGATCAGCGAGCGTGGCCTCGGTCACACGCAAGCCGGACAGGTCTCATTAGCGTAACACTGAACCCCCTATTCGTCGTAAAATGTGTCAAAGCACACTCACTAGAGTGGGCCACATGAAACACGTGGACCGGCACGACCCGGCGACGCGGACCTGGGTCAACGACGCCATCCGCGCCGTCGAGGCCGACGCGAACCGCAGTTGCGACACCCATCTCCACGTCTTTCCTCTCCCGCCCTCGTGGGGCGTGGATCTCTACCTGAAAGACGAGTCGGTGCACCCGACCGGTTCACTCAAACACCGGCTGGCCCGATCTCTCTTCCTCTACGGCCTGGCCAACGGCTGGATCGGCCCGGCCACGACGATCATCGAAGCCTCCTCGGGATCGACGGCGGTCAGCGAGGCGTACTTCGCCAGGCTCCTGGGTCTGCCCTTCATCGCGGTGATCCCAGCCACGACTTCTCCCGAGAAACGGGAGATCATCGAGTTCTACGGCGGCAAGTGCCACCTGGTCGACGATCCGGGGAAGATCTACGAAGAGTCCACCCGCCTGGCCCTGGAGACCGGCGGCCACTACATGGACCAGTTCACCTACGCCGAACGCGCCACCGACTGGCGCGGCAACAACAACATCGCCGAGAGCATCTACGAGCAGATGGCGATGGAGCGCTTCCCCGAACCGGCCTGGATCGTCGTGGGCGCCGGCACCGGCGGCACCTCGGCCACGATCGGCCGCTACATCCGCTACCGCCGCCACTCGACGCGGCTGTGCGTCGCCGACCCCGAGGGCTCGGCCTTCTACCCCTCGTGGGTGACGGGCGGCTCCCACGCGGGAACCCCGTCGAGGATCGAGGGCATCGGCCGCCCCCGCGTCGAACCGTCGTTCCTCCCGATGATCATCGACCGGATGACCTCGGTCCCCGACGCGACCTCGATCGCCGCGATGCGCTGGGTCAACGAGGTCACCCACCACCAGGTCGGCGCGTCCACGGGCACCAGCGTGGCGGCGGCCATGGAGATCATCCGTGAGATGCGCAGCCACGGCGTCCGGGGCAGCGTCGTGACGCTGATCTGCGACAGCTCCAGCCGCTACAAGGGAACCTACGAGAAGGACTCGTGGCTGAAGAAGAACGGCATCGACATCACCCCGGCCCTGGAGGAGTTCCGGGCCTTCTTCCGCCGCTGACTCCTGCCATGATCGCCCAATGAGGAAGGCGACCGCCCGCACCTACACGTGGCTCTCCCGCGACTCCACCGACGGCGCCGGCGACACCTGGCTGGAGGTCGCGTTCGTCCGGGGCCTGTCCCCCGACGAGGCGCTGGCCCGGCTGGCCCCCGAGAAGGAGATCTACGCCGCCCCGGCCGAGGGCGGCACGGTGGTGTTCTTCGGCGAACTCAGCGAACACCCCGACCGCGCGACCGCCTTCTTGTCGGCGGGAACCTCGGCGGCGCTGGTCCTGATCACGACCCACGACGACTACTTCGCCTACTACGAAGACGGCCGGTTGATCACCAGGTTCGGCCTGTTCGCCTATAACCTCCGCGAGGGCGTCGCCCCCGACCTCCTCGGCCCCGAGGTCGAAGACCTGCGCCTCCACCTCACGGGCGAGTCGATCGACTTCCCGGAAGACCACGTGGCCCGAGCCCTCGCACTGGCCGACCGCGCGACGGGGGTCCGGCTCCCACGCGGCTGAAAAGCCTCCTTTTCCGTTACGGCTCCGCCCACCCCGGCACCGCCCTCCGCCCCCGCCCAGCGCCGTATCCGGCGCCCGGCGGCCGCTCCCGCACCGGTCGCGCAACGAGCGACGCCCGGCCTTCCGATGGGAAAAGACCGGGCGTCGAGCGAGTGGATCTACGCGTCGCCGAGCAACGCGTCCACGAACACCTCGGGGTCGAACGGCGCCAGGTCGTCGGGCCCCTCACCGAGACCGACCAGCTTCACCGGCACCCCCAGCTCCCGCTGGACCGAGATCACGATGCCGCCCTTGGCCGTGCCGTCGAGCTTGGTCAGCGCGATGCCGGTGATGTTCACGACCTCGCCGAACACCTGCGCCTGCCGCATGCCGTTCTGCCCGGTCGTCGCGTCGAGCACGAGCAGCACCTCGTCGACCTGGGCCTTCTTCTCGATGACCCGCTTGACCTTGCCCAGTTCGTCCATGAGACCGGTCTTGGTGTGCAACCGCCCGGCGGTGTCGACGATCACCACGTCGGCCTTGTCGGCGATCCCCCGAGCCACCGCGTCGAACGCCACGGAGGCCGGGTCACCGGCCTCGGGCCCCCGGACCACCGGAGCCCCCACCCGATCGCCCCACGTCTGAAGCTGGTCGGCCGCAGCGGCACGGAACGTGTCGGCCGCACCGAGCACGACGCTCTTGCCGTCGCCGATCAGCGAACGGGCCAGCTTGCCGGTCGTGGTCGTCTTCCCGGTCCCGTTGACCCCGACGACGAGAAGAACGGCCGGGCGCTCGCCGGGAGCGGAGGTGTGGAGGGTCCGGTCGAGACCGGGGTCGATCTGGGTGAGCAGCTCGGCCCGGAGCAGCGCGCGAACCTCGGTGGGGGTACGGCTCCCGAGCACCTTCACCTTGGTCTTCAGGTCTTCGACCATGGCCCGGGTCGGCGCCACGCCGACGTCGGCGGTGATCAGGATCTCCTCGATCTCGTCCCAGACCTCGTCGTCGAGCCGGTCGCGCGACAGCAGCTCCAGCAGCCCCCGCCCCAGCGTCGTCTGCGACCGCGCCAACCGAGCCCGCAGCCGGACCATCCGCCCGGCGGACGGCGGCGGCACCTCGACCTCGGGCGCCTTGACCAGCTCTTCAGCCGGCGGAGCCGGAGGCGCGAGCGTCTCGACGGCCCCCGCCTCTTCCTCCTCGACGGGCGGCGCGGGAGCCTGCGGCGTCGGGGCCGGAGGCGGCGGCAGGGTCTTCGACCGAGGCCTGACGAGCAGGGCGGTCGTGCCTACGCCCAGCAGAAGAACGACGACGATGATCGCGATGATGCCGATGTACCCATCCACAAAACCTCAGTCTTGCAGAGCTGTGTCTATTGCCGCGCCTCCGGCACGGCGGGCCTGCCGCGATCGTCAGGCGTGTTCGCGGAGGCGCTGGCTGACGACCTGGGTGACGCCATCGCCGCGCATGGACACGCCGTAGAGCGCGTCGGCGATCTCCATCGTGCGCTTCTGGTGGGTGATGACGATGAGCTGGGAGTTCTGCCGCAGCTCCTCGAACAGGGTCAGCAGGCGCTGGGTGTTGGTGTCGTCGAGGGCGGCCTCGACCTCGTCCATCACGTAGAAGGGCGACGGGCGGGCCTTGAAGATGGCGACGAGGAAGGCCACGGCGGTCAGGGACCGCTCGCCGCCCGACAGCAGCGACAAGCGCTTGACCTTCTTGCCCGGCGGGCGGGCCTCGACCTCGACGCCGGTGGTCAGCATGTCGGTCGGGTCGGTCAGCAGCAGGCGGCCCTCACCGCCCGGGAAGACCCGCTCGAAGATCTCGGAGAACTCGCGCTGGACGTCTTCGTACGCCGCCGAGAACACCTGCTCGACCCGGTCGTCGACCTCCTTCACGACCAGGAGCAGGTCGCGGCGGGTCTTCTTCAGGTCTTCCAGCTGCGAGGTGAGGAACGTGTGGCGCTCCTCCAGGGCGGAGAACTCCTCCAGGGCCAGCGGGTTGACCTTGCCGAGCTGCTGCATCTGCTTGTCGGCGATCCGGGCCCGCTTCTCCTGCTCCTCGCGCACATAGGGCACGGGCGGATCTCCGGGCACGAGCGCCTTCGGGCCGTATTCGGCCGACAGCGCCTCGAGTTCGACGCCGTATTCCTCGATGGCGCGCTCTTCGAGCTGTTCGAGCCGCAGGCGCTGCTCGGTGCGGGCCATCTCGCTGCCATGGGCGCGGTTGACCAGCTTGTCGAGCTCCGACCCGAGTTCCCGCACCCGCACCCGGACGGTCTTCAGCTCGCCGTCGATCGCCTCCCGGGCGACCGTGAGCTCGTCGCGCTCGGCGGCGGCCCGCATGATCGAGGTCTCCAGCGAGATCAGCGCGACCCGGGCGGCCACGACCACGCTCGCGGCGACGACGGCCTGGCGGCGGCGTCTGGCCCGCTGGGCGGCGGCCTGGGCGCGGTCGTCGCGTTCGCGCTGGGCGGCGCGCATGAGGCTGTCGGCCCGGCCGGCGATGCCGCGCACCCGCTCCTCGGCGGTGCGGACCGTGAGGCGTGACTCCATCTCGGCCTGGCGGGTGACGCCGACCGTGGCGGCCAGGCGGTCGCGTTCTTCGGTGGTGGGCTCCGACTCCAGTTCGGCGGCGAACTCGGCCTCGGCGAGGCGTTCCTCCAGCGTGAGGGCCTCTTCGCGGGCCAGTTCGCGGCCCTCTTCGGCGAACTCCACCGACTTCCCGCCGCGTTCGGCCTCGTCGAGGGCGGCCTTGACGTTGGCCTCCAGCCGGGCGAGCTGCTTGGCGGCGTCGGCGAGGCGCTGGTCGGCGGCGCGCTGGCGGCCCCGGGCCCGGTCGAGGGCCGCCTGGGCCTGGTCGAGGGCGGAGCGGGCGGTGTTGACTCCGTTCTGGGTGGCGGCCTGCTGGGCCTGCGCCTCGGCCACGACCCCCTGGGCCGCTTCGAGCGCCTCCTGGGCGGCGGCCTCGGTCTCGTGGGCCTCCTCCAGGGCCAGCCCGGTCTCTTCTCCCCGGGAGAAGGCGAGGTCGAGGTCGCGGGTGGCCTGGTCGAGCGCGGCGCGTACCTGGAGGATCGACCCGCCGCCCGAACCGCCCTGGGCGGTGAACGCCCCCAGGAGGTCGCCGTCGCGGGTGACCGCCCTCAGGTCGGGGCGCGACTCGACGATCTTGCGGGCGGCTTCGAGGTCGGGGGCGACGACCACGCCGTACAGCAGATGATCGAGAGCGGGCCGCAGCGCCGAGGGGACCTCGACCAGATCGGCGGCCCACTCGAACGAACCCGACGGCCTCACCACGACCGGCGCGTCGCCGATCACCAGGGAGGTTCGGCCGGTCTCCTTCGCCCGGAGCAGCTCCAGGGCGTCGAACGCGGCCTCCCCAGATCCCACGGTGACCGACTCGGCCAGCGGTCCGAGCACGGCCGCGATGGCGGTCTCGGCGCCCGCCCGGACGCTCATCACGGCCGCCAGCGGCGCATGACCGCCCTCGGCCAGCAGGGCGGTGCCGTCGGCGCCTCCCGCCAGGCTGAGCTCCAGCGCCTCCCGGCGGGCCTGGAGGGCGGTGACGGCCTTCTGGGCCTCCTGATCGGCCGTACGGGCGCTGGAAACCCCCGACGACGCGGCGGACAGGGCCGCGCGGGGGCCCGCCAGCGCGGCGCGGGCCTCGTCGACGGCGGCCTTGGCCTCTTCGGCGACCTCGCGGGCCGCCTCGACCTGGGCACGGGCGAGCTCGACGCCCTCTTCGGCCACGGCGAGCTCGGCGACGACCTCGGGGTCGGTCGCGGGCTCGGCGGCGGCCTGGGCCTCCAGATCGCCCTGCGCCTGGACGGCACGCTCCTTGGCCTGCGCGACGGCGGCCTCCAGACGGCCGATCTCGTCGTCGGCGGCGCGCACCCGGCCCCGCGCCGAGTCGGCCTGCCCGCGCAGCCGGGCGAGGGCCTCACGGCGGTCGGCGGCGGCACGGGCCGCGATCGACAGCCGCCGCTCCTCACCGGCCAGCCCCTCTTCCGCCTGGACGCGCGCCTCGACGGCCGCCTCCAGCCGCATCTGGGCCTCGTCGAGGGCCTCCTGGAGCACCCGCTCCTTCTCGCGGATCTCGGCGGCCTCGCGCTCGAACTCCTCGGGGTCGCGGCCCCGGCGCTCGATCGCCGCCGCGTCGGTCGCGTGGCGTTCGCGCTCGGCCGCGAGGTTCTCCACCGACCGCAGCCGCTCCCGCAGGGCCGACAGGGCGTAGAAGGTCTCCTGGGCGACCGTCAGCCGCGGCTGGGCCTCGGCGGCGGCGGCTTCGAGCGCGGCCTCGCGCTCCTGCGACTCGGCCAGCTCCCGCTCGACCTGCGAACGCCGGTTCTGGACGGCCGCCTCGTCGGCCGCCTCCCGCTCCAGGGTGTCGCGCAGGGAGACCACGTCGTCGGCGAGCAGCCGCAGACGGGCGTCGCGCAGGTCGGCCTGGATGACGGCGGCCTTGCGGGCGATCTCGGCCTGGCGGCCCAGCGGCTTGAGCTGGCGCCGGAGCTCGGTCGCGAGGTCCTGGACGCGGGTGAGGTTGGCCTGCATCGCGTCGAGCTTGCGGAGCGCCTTCTCCTTGCGCTTGCGGTGCTTGAGGACTCCGGCGGCCTCTTCGATGAACGCCCTGCGCTCCTCGGGACCGGCGTGGAGGACCTGGTCGAGCTGCCCCTGTCCGACGATGACGTGCATCTCCCGGCCGATGCCGGAGTCGGAGAGGAGTTCCTGGATGTCGAGCAGGCGGCAGGTGTCGCCGTTGATGGCGTATTCGCTCTGGCCGGACCGGAACATGAGGCGGCTGATCGTCACCTCGGCGTATTCGATCGGCAGCGCACCGTCGGTGTTGTCGATCGTGAGGGTCACCTCGGCACGGCCGAGGGGCGGGCGCGACGAGGTGCCCGCGAAGATCACGTCTTCCATCTTGCCGCCGCGCAGCGACTTGGCGCTGTGCTCGCCCATGACCCAGGCGAGGGCGTCGACGACGTTGGACTTCCCCGACCCGTTGGGCCCGACCACACAGGTGATCCCGGGCTCGAACTGCAGCTTCGTGGCGGACGCGAAGGACTTGAAGCCGCGCAGGGTGAGGGTCTTCAGGTACACCTCATGTGCCCCTCCCTGCGCCGACAGTACCGGGGAAGACTACCGGAACCGTCGTCAGGGCACGTGAAATGACGAGGGACGCCCCTATGAGGCGCCCCTTGCAATTGATTTCCGTGAAATCCGGTCTCTCAGGTGAGAGCCGGCTCGCGATCCTGCAGCCGTGCCAGGTCTTCGTCACGAGTTTGTGCCGCAAGGGCCTCGTTCTGTTCCTGGAGTCGGGTGAGTTCTGCCTCCAGATCACGGATGCGCTGCTGGAGGCGACGCATTTCCGAGACCATTCGAGGATCAGGACCGCCGACGTGGCCGAGTAGAGCCTTAGCCATGGTTAAGGGTCCTCCACGCTGAGTGACCAGACTGGTTCGCGCACTTCAAGCCGCGGGAGGGGTGCGCGTGGTTCTTGTCCAAGAGTCGCACCGGCTGCGAAGTCGGTCAAGTTGAACGCCTCGTAAGGATCAGCCGTTGGACACTGTCGACATGTAAATATACCTCATTTGGGCGGTTTAGGGGAAGAGCTACCGCTCCACGAAGCCCACCAAACCGCCCTTGACGTCCGACCAGCGTTCTGACACTCCTAAGACATCTCCGGGCGTGTCAGGGCTTCTCAGGCGCTCCAGGAGCCGTTCGCAGGCCTCTCTGGACCCCTCGGCCACGACCTCCACGCGACCGTCGCCGAGGTTGAGCGCCCAGCCGGTGAGCCCCAGCTCCAGCGCCCGCGACCGGGTCCACCAGCGGAAACCCACTCCCTGAACCCGCCCGCGCACCCACGCGGTGAGTCTCACCATCGTCCGTTCCTCGGACGCGGCTGACACACGGGGCACGAGTAGCTGCTGCGGTTCATGAAGGCGTCTCTCCGGATCGGCGTGCCACATCTCGGGCAGGGTTCGTCGCGACGGCCGTACACGCTGAGTGATCGGTCGAAGTAACCCGACTCGCCGTTCACATTCACATACAGGCTGTCGAACGATGTACCCCCCTGGCCGAGCGCCTCGGTCATGACGGCACGGGCGGCGGCAAGGAGTTCGGAGATCTTCGGCTTCGTCAGGGTCTCGGTGGCGCGGGCCCAGTGCAGTCTCGCCCGCCAGAGCGACTCGTCGGCGTAGATGTTGCCCACGCCGCTGATCAGGGCCTGGTCGAGAAGTGCCCTTTTTATCCCCGTATTTCTTAGCCGAAGTTTTGTGGCGAACATCTCATCGTCGAACGCCGCCTCCAGCGGGTCGGCGGCGATGTGGACGATCGGTTCGGGGACGCTGCGCCCTCCGCTGATCCGCAGCGGAGTGACCATGAGGTGACCGAACGTCCGCTGATCGACGAAGCGCATCTCGGGCCCGTCGTCGGCGAAGGTCACCCGCACCCGGAGGTGCTTCTCGTCGGGGGCGCCCTTCGGGAGCATGAGCATCTGGCCGCTCATGCCGAGATGGGCCATGAGGGCGGCGCCGTCGTCGAGCGGCAGCCAGAGGTACTTGCCGCGCCGGTCGGCCGACTCGACCCGGCGGCCCTTCAGCTGGTCGGGCAGCGCGCCCTCCTGCCGGCGGACCGCCCTCGGGTGGAGCACCTCGGCCGACTCGATCGTGCGGCCCGAGACCCAGACGTCGAGGCCGCGCCTGACGACCTCGACCTCCGGAAGTTCCGGCATCAGGCGCCCGCGGCGGCTGCGGCGGCGGCCTCACGGGCGTCGCGCATGGCGCGGATGGCCGTCCAGGCGGCCTCGGCGGCCTGCTGCTCGGCCTCCTTCTTCGAGCGGCCCGCGCCGGTGCCGTAGTCCTGCCCGCCGACGCGGACGGTCGCCACGAACGACTTCGCGTGGTCGGGCCCCGACTCCTCGACGTGGTATTCGGGCACGCCCAGCACCTCGGACGCGGTCAGCTCCTGGAGCGAGGTCTTCCAGTCGAGCCCGGCGCCCAGCGAGGCCGACCGTTTGATCAGCGGGTCGAACAGCGTGTGGACGACCCGGAACGCCTCGTCGAGCCCCTTGTCGACGTAGACCGTGCCGATCAGGGCCTCCAGCGTGTCGGCCAGGATCGACGACTTGTCGCGCCCGCCGGTGCCCTCTTCACCCCGGCCCAGCCGCAGGTAGCGGCCCATGCCGAGCGACCGCGCCACGTCGGCGAGGGCCCGCATGTTGACCACGGCGGCGCGCAGCTTGGCGAGCTGGCCCTCGGGCAGGTCGGGGTGTTCGCGGTAGAGCGTGTCGGTGACCACCAGCCCCAGCACCGAGTCGCCCAGGAACTCGAGGCGCTCGTTGGTGGGCAGGCCGCCGTTCTCGTAGGCGAAGGAACGGTGGGTCAGGGCGCGTTCCAGGATCGCCAGGTTGAGCCGGACCTTGAGGACGCCCTCGAGCTCGTCCCGGACGGCTTCGACGGCGACGGGCTTACCGATCATGAAATTCCTCCTCGTGCATGGCGACAGCCGGCACGGAGGCAGGAGTGAACTTCTGGCGAAGCCCCGAAGGCGTGGTGGACGCCGGGTTGAACCCGGCGTCCACCACGACCGCGGGCACAGCCGCCGCCGCGCGCAGTGCAGCCGCGTCGTGTGACGCGTCTGTGGAGCAAAATAACGCCGACCGGGGTCGTTTGACGATCCCGGTCGGCGGTCGAATCTCGCCGGGTCAGGCGTTGGGCTCGATGACCTGGCGGCGGTTGTAGGTGCCGCACTCGCCACAAGCGATGTGGGGGCGCTTGGGGGAGCGACACTGCGGGCAGCTCACGAGCGCGACCGCACTGGTCTTCCACTGGGACCTGCGGGCGCGCGTGTTGGCCCGCGACATCTTCCTCTTGGGAACGGCCACGTCAGGCCTCCTGATCGTCTTCGTCGTTGTTGGAAACCAGGCCCCGCAGTGATGCCCAGCGGGGATCGAGCGTCTCGTGACGGTGGTCGGGACCGGCCTCGGCCAGTCTGACCCCGCACTCCGAGCAGAGGCCGGTGCAGTCGTCGCTGCACACGGGACTCAACGGCAGCGCGAGCACCACCGCGTCACGGAAAGTCGGCTCAAGATCCAGTAGCTCGCCGTCGAGGATCTGGTCGTCCTCGCCGGCGTCTTCCGCCGTGTAGAAGAAGAGCTCCTGGAAGTCGACCTCGACATCCGAGGTCAGCGGTTCCAGGCAGCGCGAGCACTCTCCCGTGAGAGGGGCCAGCGCCGTGCCCGTGACGAGCACGCCTTCCATCACTGCTTCGAGCCGGAGATCCAGCTCGACGTCGGCGTCTTTGGGGACACCGATCAAGCCGACCGCGACATCCGCCGGAGCCGGGAGAACGGGTTTCATCGTGCGCATCGACCCCGGGCGGCGCCCGAGGTCATGGGTCGAAATCACCCATGGAGCGCGTGGGTCGAGGGTGTGCACTTTCATCCTGGTCTCTTAGGCATGGCTAATGAACGCCGTCATGCAAGGCCGAAACGCAAGAATACCAGCCCGCCGAAGGGCTCAGCCGCGCAAGCGCTCCACCAGCAGTTCGAGGACGAGATCGGGCACCAGGCCCGAGACGTCTCCCCCGTAGCGGGCGATCTCCTTCAGCCTGCTGGACGACAGGAAGGAGTATTCGGGGTTGGTCGACATGAAGAGCGTCTCGACCCCCGACATCCGGTAGTTGAGCTGCGCCATCTGGAGCTCGTAGTCGAAGTCGCTGACCGCGCGCAGGCCCTTGACGATCGTCGGGATGCCCTGCTGGCGGGCGAAGTCGACCAGGAGGCCGTGGAACTTCTCGACCCGCACGTTGCCGTATTCCTTGGTCACCGCCTGGAGCATGTCAATGCGCTCCTCGACGGTGAACAGACTGGTCTTCTCGATGTTGATCAACACCGCGACGACGACCTCGTCGTACAGACGTGACGTGCGGCCAATGATGTCCAGGTGGCCATTCGTCACGGGATCGAAAGATCCGGGGCAGACGACCCTGCGCACAACAACCCCCTCAATCGGCCTGGTTGGCGTGACCGTACCAAACGGTCGCTTCACCGTAACGACGGGCCCTGGCCTCCTCGAAACCGGGGGGCCATCGCAGATCGTTCCCTCTGGTCTCGCGTTCGACCGCGACGAGGGCGCCGTCGGCCAGCCAGCCGCCGGCCCGCAAGTCGACCAGCATCTTCTCGACGACGGCGTCGGACACGGCGTAGGGCGGGTCGGCGAACACGAAGTCGTAGGGCTCGCCCTCGCACGGCCGGGCGACCAGCCGCTCGACCCGCTCGGCCAGCACGACCGCGCCCGGCAGGTTCAGCGCCGCGACATTGGCCCTGATCGTGCGCAGCGCCTTGGCGTCGGACTCGACGAGCAGCGCGTGCCCCGCGCCCCGGCTGAGCGACTCGAGCCCGACGGCCCCCGACCCGGCGTAGAGGTCGGCCACCCGCTCCGGCACGCCGACGAGCGACAGGACGGTCGAGAAGATGCCCTCACGGGCGCGGTCGCTGGTGGGCCGGGTTCCCTTGCCTGGCGGGACCTCGATCCGCCTGCCACCGGCGATTCCGGCGATGAGACGCGTCACGTGCCCATTCTCCCGGAGATCCGGAATGGAAACTCTCGGTAATGCCTGGCGAAGGAACGGCCAGGGTCGTTCCGTTCGTGGCAGGGGCCCTGCACTATGGGTTTGCGGCCTTCAGGTGACCCAGGGGAAGGCCGGCCGGCGTGATCGTGAGCCCTTCCGCACGCCGGCGCCCTCGGCACCTGACCCGAGGGTGGGCCCAGCCGGGGACGGCATTCGGGGGGAGGCCGTCCCATGGCTGGGCCCTGGGTCATTTCTATGACCCAGGGCCACCGGCCCGGCAGCCCCCTGCACGGATCGCGCCCATATCTCCGCCATTTCGCAACCTGTCGCGAAAGCCCTAAAAGCCTTTCTCCCGTTACGGCTACGCCTACCCGGGCCCCGACCCCCGCGCCCGCCCCGCTCACGTAACCGGCGCTCACCACCCGCTCCCGCCCCGCACCGCAACGCCGGGCAGGTCGGCCTAGGTCTTCTCCAGGTACTCCGCGCGCTCCCCCGCCGCCAGCGCGTCGAGCTCCGCCTTCAACGCCGGGTGGTCGGCCAGATCCGGATCGCGGGACAGGAGGTTGTGGGCCTCTTCTCGGGCCGCGGCGATCACGTCTTCGTCGCGGAGCAGCGCGAGCATCCGGAGCGACGACTTGCGCCCCGACTGGGCCGCGCCGAGGACGTCGCCCTCGCGGCGCTGTTCCAGGTCGACGCGCGAGAGCTCGAAACCGTCGAGGGTGCTCGCCACCGCATCTAGGCGGTCGCGGGCGGGGGTGCCGGGCATGGTCTCGCTGACCAGCAGGCACAGGCCCGGCAGGCCGCCTCGGCCGACGCGGCCACGGAGCTGGTGGAGCTGGGACACGCCGAAGCGGTCGGCGTCCATGATGATCATGACGGACGAGTTCGGCACGTCGACGCCCACCTCGATGACCGTCGTGGCGACCATGACGTCGATCTCGCCCCGTGTGAAGGAGCGCATGATGGCGTCCTTCTCCTCGGGCGGGAGCTTGCCGTGCAGGACCTCGACCCGCAGCCCGGCCAGCGGCCCGGAGGCCAGCATCTCGGCCACTTCGAGCACGGCCAGCGGCGGGCGCCGCTCGTCGGCGTCTTTGGTCAGGTCGCCCTCGTCGCCTTCGAGGTCGCCGATGCGGGGGCAGACGATGTAGGCCTGCCGCCCCAGCCCGACCTCCTCGCGCACCCGCTCCCACGTGCGCTCCAGGTAGTGGGGCTTCTCGGCGGCGGGGACCACGTGGGTCGTGATCGGCGCCCGGCCCGACGGGAGCTGCGACAGTGTCGACACTTCAAGGTCGCCGAACACGGTCATGGCGACCGTGCGGGGGATCGGCGTCGCCGTCATCACCAGCACGTGGGGCCGCCCGGACACCGACTTCTCACGCAGGGCGTCGCGCTGCTCGACCCCGAAGCGGTGCTGTTCGTCGACCACGACCAGCCCCAGGTCGGCGAACTGGACCTTGTCCTGCAGCAACGCGTGGGTGCCGACGACGATCCCGGCCGCCCCGGACGCGGCGTCGAGCAGGTTCTGCCGCCGCGCGGCGGCGCCCATCGACCCGGTGAGCAGCGCCACCGACGCGCCGCCGAACATGCCGCCGCCCGCCAGGTCGCCGAGCATCGCGGAGATCGACCGGTGGTGCTGCTGGGCCAGGACCTCGGTGGGGGCGAGCAGCGCGGCCTGGCCGCCGGAGTCGGCGACCTGGAGCATCGCCCGCAGGGCCACCACGGTCTTGCCCGCGCCCACCTCCCCCTGGAGCAGGCGGTGCATCGGATGGTCGCGCCGCAGGTCGGCGGAGATCTCCTCGCCCACCGTGCGCTGACCCTCGGTCAGCTCGAAGGGCAGCCGCCCGTCGAACCCGGCCAGCAGGCCGTCGGAGGTGCCGGGCCTCGGCTTGGCCGGAAGCGCGTCGGCGGCGATGCGGCGCCGGGCCAGCACGGCCTGGAGCGTGAACGCCTCGTCGAACTTGAGGCGGCTGCGCGCGCGGGCGATGTCGCCCTGGTCGCGCGGGCGGTGGATCAGGGTCAGCGCCTCGGCCAGCCCGATCAGGTTGTGGCGCCCGCGCAGGTCAGAGGGGATCGGGTCGTCGAGCGACAGCGTGTCGAGGATCAGCCGGACCGCGCGCCCGATCTTCCAGCTCGCCAGGCTCTGCGCCGACGGGTAGATCGGCACCGGCGCGGTGGCGAACTCCTCACTCGTCTCCTCGTCGTCGGTGACGTAGTCGGGGTGGGTGAGCGAACGCCGCTTCGCGCCCTTCGGCGAGACGAAGATGTTGACCTTGCCGGAGAAGGTCGCCTCGGTGCCCGGCAGCAGCCGCTGCTCGGCGACGAACGCGCCCTTGCCGAAGAAGGCCAGGTGGATGCGGTCTTTGCCGTCGGTGACCTCGACGTCGAGCCAGGTGCCCTGCCGGTTCTTCATCGGCCGGCGCTGCACCGCCGACACCCGCCCCCGGACGGTGGCGATCTCGTCGTTCTCCAGCGAGGCGATCGAGGTCAGCTCACCCCGCTCGGCGTAGCGGCGCGGGTAGTGGCGCAGCAGCTCGCCCACGGTGGCGACGCCGAGGGCACTTTCGAGCGGCGCGGCGGTCTTGTCGCCGACCACCCGCTTCAACGGCTCGTCGAACCTGGTCACAGGACCCAGTTCTACCGCGCCCGGCCGACAGATTTCACTCGACACCGATGAGCAGCGGATATCCGCCCTGCCCACCCGCATAGGTCACGACCTCGACATCGGGCCTCGCAAGAGCCAGTTCCTCCTGTACGACCTCCGCCAGCCCCTCCCCCGTCTCGCCCCCGGTCACGAGCGTCACCAGCTCACTGGAGGCCGACGTCAGCCGCCCCACGACCTCCCTGGTCACCTCGGCGAGATCGGCGCCGATGAGCGCGACGTCCCCGTCCACGACCCCGAGGACGTCGCCCGGCCGGCACACCCCCGCCGACGTGAACGCCTCCCGGTTGGCGACCCACACATGCCCGTGCCGGGTGTGCGCGGCGGCCTCGGCCATGGCGAGCACGTCGTCGTCGAACCGCCGCCCGGGATCGTGCACCGCCAGAGCCGCCAGGCCCTGCACGGACGCCAAAGTCGGCAGCACGCTGACCGCCACGCCCTCCTCGCGGGCGATCTCGGCGGCAGCGGCGGCCACGGCCCGGGTGCCGCCGTCGTTGGGCAGCACCGCCACCTCCGACCCGGCCTCCCGGATCGCCGCCAGCACGGCCGCCAGCGGCGGCGGCGAGCCGGGTTCCCGGGTGACCACCACGGCCCCGGCCCGCCGGAACAGCGCGCCGAGCGCGTCTCCCGCGGCCACCGCGACGACCCCGCGCCCACCGGTGGCGTGCACCCGGCCGCCCAGATAGGTGACCCTGATCCGGTGCGGCCGCCCGGCCGCCAGCCCCGCCTCGATCGCCGCCCCGGCGTCGGCCACATGGATGTGCACGTTCCACAGCCCGTCACCGCCCACGATCACCAGCGAGTCGCCCAGGGCGTCGAGTTCGGCCCGGAGAGCGTCGACCGAGGGGGCGTCGAGCAGGTACATGACCTCGTAGCCGTCGGAGGCGTCCACCTCGCGCGTCACCGGCCGCGCAGGCGTGGGCACGTCGTGGCGGCCGTGGACGCCCGTGACGACGTCCACGAGAGTCTCCAAGATGATCACCAGGCCGGCCGCGCCCGCGTCGACCACGCCGTTCCTGGCCAGCACCTCCAGCTGGCCGGTGGTCTTCGCCAGCGCCGCGCGCGCCTCCTCGGCGGCCCGTGCGGCGATCGCGGCCAGGTCGCCCTGGAGATCACGGACCGCCGTGGCGGCGGTGGCCAGCACGCTCAGCACGGTCCCCTCGACCGGCCGCGACACCGCCGCCGTGGCGAGTTCGGCCGCCCTGGCCAGCCCGGCCCGCAGGTCACCCGCGACTTCGGCCATCCCCCGGAGCGCCTGGCTGACGATCACCCCGGAGTTCCCGCGCGCACCCAGGAGCGCGCCGTGGGCGAAGGCGCGCCACGCCGTCTCGCGGTCGGCGTCCTGGGGCAGTTCGTCGAGGGCGTCGGCCGCCGCCAGGAGGGTGAGGTGGAGGTTGGTGCCCGTGTCGCCATCGGGGATCGGGAAGACGTTCAGCGCGTCGATGTCGCCCCGGGCCGCGCCGAGAGCGTCGGCCGAGCGGCGCGCCCACGCCCGGAGCGCCTGCGTGTCGAGCACGTCCAGCATGGGTGATCCCTTCGTTTAACATGCATTGGCCGACATCGGCTATCCTCATATGGCCAGCCGTTCGGCCTGGCCTTTCTGCCCGATACGACCCGGGCTCTCTGATTCCTTGAAGGAGCGATGACCGTGGCTTCCGTCTGCGACGTCTGCGCTAAGAAGCCGATTTTCGGCAACAACGTCTCCCACTCGCACCGCCGAACCCGCCGTAACTGGAAGCCCAACATCCAGACCGTGCGCGCGACGGTCAACGGGACGCCGAAGCGGCTGAACGTGTGCACCTCCTGCATCAAGGCCGGGAAGGTCACCCGCTAGACCTCATTCGAAAAGGCCCGCCCTGCTGGGCGGGCCTTTTCGTGTTCCTTCGTGTACGGCGTTGTCACTGCACGACGTCGAGAGGGCGCCACTGCCAGGCGTGGTCGACCGGGCCGATGCCCCCGCCCAGGGCGAAGCCGTTGGCGATGGCGCCGGTCACGTAGTCCTTCGCCAGCCTGACCGCGTCGGGCACCGGCTCGCCGTGGGCGATGTGCGAGGCGATGGCCGAGGCGAGGGTGCAGCCGGTGCCGTGGGTGTGGTGGTTGTCGTGGCGTTCGGCGCCGTAGCGATATTCGGTCTCGCCGTCGGTCAGCAGGTCGACCGGCTCACCCGGCAGATGGCCGCCCTTGATCAGCGCCCACTTCGGCCCGAGTGCGAGCACGGCCTCGGCCGCCGCCATCATCTGCTCCTCGGCCTCGACCTTCACACCGGTGAGCTGCTCGACCTCCCACAGGTTGGGCGTCACCACGGTCGCCAGCGGCAGCAGCAGCGTCTTGAGCACGTCGACCGCCGCCGGTTCGAGCAGCGGGTCGCCGTGCTTGGACACCCCGACGGGATCGACCACGATCGGCGCCTCGACCGTCGCGAGCACCCCGGCGACCGTCTCGACCAGCACGGGTGAGGCCAGCATGCCGGTCTTCACGGCGTCGACGCCGATGTCGGAGAGCACCGAGTCGAGCTGGGCCCTGACCGCCTCGGGCGGCAGCTCCCAGTAGCCCTGGACGCCCAGGGAGTTCTGCGCGGTCACCGCGGCCAACACGCTCATGCCGTGCACGCCGTTGGCCAGCATCGTCTTCAGGTCGGCCTGGATTCCGGCGCCACCGCCGGAATCGGAGCCCGCGATCGTCAGCACACGCGGTGGAGTCATGCCGACATCCAATCAGCCGCGTCCCGAGTCGAACCCTCCGAGCCCCGGCTGGGTCGGCCCGGGGTCGAGGTCGACCTCGACGGGGGGCGGTTCGGGCGTGGGCGTGGGCGGCTTGGGCTTGGGACTCGGCTTGGGCTTGGTGACCTCGGGCTGCGGATGCGGCCGCGAGGTGGCCTGCGCCGACTCGGTGACCTTCGGCGTGGGACTCGGCGAGGGCTTCCTGGGCGTCGGCGAGGGAGGCGGTGACGGGGCCTCGCTGGGCGTGGGCACGACGACCAGCTCGGTGCTCCCCGAGGTCAGCCTGATCCCCGCCACGGTGAGACAGACCGCGACGACGACGGCCACACCGGAGATCAGGGCCATCCGCCGCGACCGGGCGAGGGTGGTCGCCTGCTTGGTCCGGCGCCGCCGCCCCGGCCGGGGACCGGCGGGCTCGGCCGCATCGGGATCGGTGACGGGCACGTCGCCGGTGGCGGCCTCCTCGTCGCCGTCGGGCCACTTGTAGGAGAGCTGGGCCGTGGGCTGCGCCGCGGGCGTTTCCCGGGTGGCCCGCACGGGGGCCGTGATCGGCCCGGTCGCCGGGTCGTAGGGACCCTGCGGATCGGCCGTGATCGGCCCCGTGAAGGGCCCGGTCACCGCGTCGTCGGCACCCGCAGGAGAGTCGGGGACCACGAACATCCCGGTCGAGGGCATCTGCGCCGCCCCCGGTCCTGCCGGAGCAGCGTAGGCACCGGTGGAGGGAACCGCCCCGGCCACGACGGCGTCGGCCACCGGCCCACCCGGAGCCTGGGCGGCGAAGGAGCCGGTCGAGGGAACACCGGTGACCGGTCCCGTGATCGGCCCGGTCGCCGGCCCGCCGTACGCCTGCAACGGTCCCGTCGAGGGGCCGAACAAAGGCCCGGAGTCGACCACCGGCCGACCGGAAGCCTGAACCGGAGCCGGCCCCTGGCCCGGACCTGCCCCCGGACCAGGCCCCTGACCTGAGCCATGAACCGCGCCCTGGCCCGGCCCTTGAACCGAACCATGCGCTGAGCCTTGAAGCGGACCCTGGCCCGGCCCTTGAACCGAACCATGCGCTGAGCTTTGAAGCGGACCCTGGCCCGAGCTTTGAACCACGCCCTGACCCGGTCCTTGAGCCGGACCCTGCACTTGGCCGGGGACCGGGGCCTGGATCGGAGTCTGGATCGGAGCCTGGGCGGGCGCCGCGAAGGCGCCCGGTGAAGGCGCGCCGGGGCCGGACGACGGCGTGCCGGGGCCCGGGACCGGCCTGGTCGGGGTGAGGCCGGGGACGTAGCGTGAGCCCGTCGCGGACACCGTCAGCGGCAGGATCGGCGCGGGGCCGCCGGACGGCGGGCCCGCCGAAGGGTCGGCCGCCGGCCCGGGAGGAGCTTGGACGGGGGCGGCGAGAGGACCGGCGGGCAGGGGATCACTCGGGTTCGGGACCGGTGCGGCCGATGCCGGACCCGCTAGGGGGCCGCCGGTCTCTTCGACCGCCGGCTCGGGAGCCGTGGCTTTCTTGACAGGGGTCGTGGCCGTACGTCCGGCCCGGTGGCGCCCCATTGCTGGTCCTTCCTGATTGCACCCGCCAACCTTCTTAACAGGTCACGCTGCCGCTGTCACAAAGTTCCCATCATCCTCGAAAGTGATCCCAACCTCCGCGGACATTCTCCCGCCCTCCGGCCTGTACTCCATCCCCTTCTGCCACATTTCCTACAATCCGCCACTCGGGCGGCAGGAGAACGCCGGAGGGGAAGGTCGCGGCGAGTGCGTGGTCCTCACCGCCGGTGAGGATCCAGTCGACGGGGTCGGCGCCGAGCGCCTCGGCCGCCGCCGCGAGGTCGCCGGGCACCTCGATCGGGTCGAGGACCAGCGCGACCCCGCTCGCCGCCGCGATGTGGCCGAGGTCCTGGAGGAGGCCGTCGCTGACGTCGAGCATCGCCGTGGCGCCCAGAAGGGCGGCCCGGGGCCCTTCGGGATAGGGCGGGCGGGGGCGCCGGTGCGCGTCCACCAAATCGTCAAAACCTGACAATCCCACCGAGAGGAGCCGCAACCCGGCCTCGGAGCGCCCCAGAGTGCCCGCCACGGCCACCACGTCGCCGGGCCGGGCCCCCGACCGGGTCACGGGTGCGCGGCCCTCAAGATCGCCCAGAGCCGTGACGCCCAGGACCACCGCATCGGAGCGCGTCACGTCGCCTCCGGCCAGGCTGGCCCCGACGACGGCGCACTCGTCGCGCAATCCGTCGATCAACCCGTCGAGCCAGGTCACGGACAGGTCAGCGGGTATGCCGAGCCCCACGAAAAGCCCTGTCCCCACCGCCCCCATGGCCGAAATGTCGGAAAGATTCTGAGCTGCGGCTTTTCGACCTATCTCGTACGGACTGGACCAATCGCGACGAAAGTGTCTACCCTCAAGAAGCATGTCCGTCGTGACGACGACCCTGCCGTCCGGCGCGCGCAGAATCGCGGCGTCGTCCCCAGGGCCGAGGAGGACTGTCGCACCTTGGGGCAGACGCCCCGATATCCGGCCAACAACACCGAATTCGCCGAGTTCTCCGACTGTGATGTCACACCTCCTGGTGTTCGGGGTACCTTGACCTTTCGGTGGTGATCAATCCCGGGAGGACCTGATGGTGCAGGCCTACATCCTTATCCAGACCGAGGTCGGCAAGGCCGCTGCGGTGGCCGAAACCATCGCGAAGATCCCTGGGGTCACTCAGGCCGAAGACGTGACCGGGCCCTACGACGTGATCGTGCGCGCCGAGGCCAGGAACGTCGACGAACTGGGCAAGCTGGTGGTCGCCCAGATCCAGTCCGTCAAGGGGATCACGCGCACACTGACCTGCCCTATCGTCCACATATGAAGCGTGGCTGGTTGATCGTTGTGGTGCTGGCGGCGGGGTGTTCCCAGACGGTCCGCCTCGACCCGCCCGCCCCCGAGGGGGCGGCCGCGACCGCCTGCCGGGCCCTGACGGCGAAGCTTCCGGCCACCATCGAAGGGCTGACGCGCACCGAGACCGATCCGGTGTCCCCCTACACCGCCGTGTGGGGGCCCGGGGAGATCGCGCTGCGCTGCGGCGTCGACCGCCCGGCCGCCATGGAGCCGACCGCCGAGGTGAGCGACGTCAACGGAGTCGGCTGGTTCGCCGATCCCACCCGCCCCACCCTGTTCACCGCGGTCAACCGCGAGGCCTACGTCGAAGTGACGATCTCCGCGAACCATCAGCCGGGCAGCGTCCTGGTCGACCTCGCCGACCCGATCAAGGCCACGGTTCCCTAACGCAGGCCGAGAGGCCGTTGCAGGGCGAGCTGGATCAGCCGGTCGACCAGCTCCGGGTAGGACAGCCCCGTCGCCGCCCACAACTGGGGCGCCACCGAGAGCGACGTGAATCCGGGCATCGTGTTGATCTCGTTCAGGACCAGGTCGCCGTCGGGTGTGTAGAAGAAGTCCACCCGCGACAGCCCCTCGCAGCCGAGCGACTCATAGGCGCGTACCGCCATGGCTCTGAGCTCTTCCGAGACCTCGTCGGGCAGGTCGGTCGGGACCTTCAGCGCCATCTGGTCGGGGTAGTACTTCGCCTCGAAGTCGAAGAACTCCTGCCCGCCCGTGACCAGCACCTCGCCCGGCACGCTCGCCGCCGGCGGTTCGTCGCCGAGGCCCTGGAGCACGGCACACTCGATCTCGCGCCCGGCGATGGCCGCCTCGACCAGGACCTTCGGGTCGTGCTGGCGGGCGAACTCGATCGCCGTCTCCAGTTCCTCAGGTGAGGAGGCCTTGGAGATGCCCTGCGACGACCCGGCCCGCGCCGGCTTCACGAACACCGGCCAGCCGAGCTCCTCGATCTCCTTGAGCACCCGGTGGCGGTCGGTGCGCCAGGCCCGGTCGGCCACCACGACGTAGGGCCCCACCGGCAGCCCGGCCGATTTCAGGACCGCCTTCATGTACGCCTTGTCCATACCAACGGCACTCGCGAGGACCCCGGAGCCGACGTAGCGGACCCCGGCCATCTCGAGCAGGCCCTGGATGGTGCCGTCTTCGGCGAAGGGGCCGTGCATGACGGGGAAGACCACGTCGACCGCGCCGATCGAGCGCGGGATGTCGCCGGCGTCGAGAACGACCAGGGAACCGTCACCCGGCGGGATGGCCAGGGCCGATCCGCTGGTGTCGACGACCGGCAGCGCGCCGTCTTCGATGGCGTAGCTCTGGGTGTCGGCCGCGATGACCCATCGGCCATCGGTGGCGATGCCGATCGGCACCACGTCGTACTTATCTCTATCGATCACCGACAGGACGCTCCCGGCGCCCATCAGCGACACCGCGTGCTCGGAGTTGCGTCCGCCGAACACGACGGCGACTCGAATCCGGTTCATGAGGTCCGAATCTATCCTGTCGAGGTTGGAAAAACGCCTCGTCAGGTCCGAGCCCGGGGCAAAGAGCCCAATGCGTCGAGTGCCTGGGTGACGTCGACGATGAGGTCCTCGGCGTCTTCGAGCCCGATCGCGAACCGCACGGCCCCGGCGTCGGCGTCCGAGAGGGCGTCCGACAGTGCCTCGTCGGAGCGGTCGGCGGAGGCGAGGTGGACGGCGTTGGTGTGGGTGCCGCCCGGCGACGTCGCGATGACCGAGGTGCGCAGCCGGTCGGTCAGCGCGACCCCGGCCTCGAACCCGCCGTGGGGGGTCACGGTGACGACCGCGCCGAACCGGGTGCCCTCGGGGCCCGAGTCGAACAGGTGGCGGGCGGTCTGGTGGCCCGGGTGAGTGGGCAGGCCCGGGTAGTCGACCCGTCTGACGTGGGGATGCTTGGCGAGGGCCGCCGCGAAGACCATCGCGGTCGAGCACATGCGGCGGACCCGCAGCGGGAGGGTCTCCAGCCCGCGCCGGAGCAGGCAGGCGTCGTCGGGCGAGAGGGCCGAGCCGGTGTCGATGCGGGTCTGGCGGATCTTGGCGATCAGGTCGGGCCGCCCGACCACCACGCCGCCCGCGCAGTCGTCGTGGCCGCCCATGTATTTGGTCGCCGAGTGCACGACCAGGTCGGCGCCGTGTTCGAGGGGGCGGCAGACGACCGGGGTGGCGAACGTCGAGTCGACCACCAGCAGCGCCCCGGCCTCCTTGGCGACCTTGTAGAGGCCCCGGATGTCGGCCACCGCGAGATTGGGGTTGGCTAGCGTCTCGGCGTACACGATCTTGGTGGTGGGCCGGATCGCGCCGCGCACCCTGCGCATGTCGGAGTGGTCGACGAAGTCGGCCGAGACCCCGAAACGGGCCAGCACGTTGGCCAGCAGCGCGTAGGTCGCGCCGCTCACCGGCGCCGGGGCCACGATGTGGGACCCGGCGCTCAGGAAGGTCAGCAGGGTGCCGGTGATCGCCGCCATCCCGGAGGAGAAGGCCTGGCCGGAGACGTCCTGCGGGGCCGCGACGCCCTCGAGCGCGGCGACCGCCGCCGCGAACGCCTCGACGGCGTCGGGCTGCCGGCCGGGCGGGGACGTGGGCAGGTGCACCGCCCTGGTGTTCTCGCCGAGTCGTCGCTGTGCTCGTCTCACCGGGGGTCACCAGCTCTCACACGTAGCGCTCTGGTTTCGGGGTGCGGGACATCAGCAGCATCGCGGCCTCACCGGGGGTCATGCCGTCGTGGACGACCCCGACGACCACCTCGGTGATGGGCATCTCCACGTCGTGTTTGCGGGCCAGCTGCAGCACCGACTCACACGACTTGACCCCCTCGGTGGTCTGTTTGGTCACGGAGACGACCTCGTCGAAGGTCATGCCGCGCCCAAGATTCTCACCGAAGGTGCGGTTCCGGGACAATGGGGACGTACATGTCGCTATGAGATCGCCCATTCCGGCCAGGCCGGCGAAGGTGTGCTGATCGGCGCCCAGCACCACGCCCAGCCGGGAGATCTCGGCCAGGCCCCGCGTCATCAGGGTCGCCGCCATGTTGTCGCCCATGCCCATGCCGGCCGACACCCCGACGGCCAGTGCGATCACGTTCTTGACCGCGCCGCCGACCTCGGCGCCGATCACGTCGGTGTTGGTGTAGGTCCGGAACCAGGGCAGGTGGATCGCGTCCTGCAGCCGGGCGGCCACCGTCTCGTCGGAGCACGCCACGACGGTCGAGCCCGGCTGCCGCCTGGCCAACTCGCCCACCAGGTTGGGCCCCGACACCACCGCGATGCGCTCCTGGGGCACCTCGCCGACCTCGGCGATGACCTCGCTCATCCGCTTCGTGGTGGACAGCTCGATGCCCTTCATCAAACTCACCAGGACCGCGCGGGGCGGCAGCCAGGCCCGCCACTTCGCCAGGTTCTCGCGGAGCGTCTGCGAGGGCACCGCCAGCACGACGAACTCGGCGCCGTCCATCGCCTCGGCCGGGTCGGTGGTCGCGCGCAGCCGGTCGGGCAGCCGGAGTCCGGGCAGGTAGTCGGGGTTCTCGTGGCGCTCGTTGATCGCCTCGATGAGATCGGGCCGGCGGCCCCACAGCATGGTCTCCGTGCCCGCCTCGGCGAGGATGAGCGCGAACATCGTGCCCCACGAACCGGAACCGAAAACGGCAGCCTTGGTCATGGAACTCACCGTACGCGCTCGCTAGATGTCAGGCGTCTTCACGCCTCGCAGCTCGGCCAGCAGCGCCGTGACGGCCCGCATGATCTCCGCCGTCGCCTCGGCCGGACGGTCGGCGAAACCGGACAGGTCGACCGGCTCACCGGCGATCACGGTGAAGGTCTTGCGGGGGAACAGCCGGGGTTTCTTCTGTCCGTACGGCAGCAGTTCCTGCGCCCCCCAGTGGGCGACCGGGATCACCGGGGCGCCGGTCGCCAGCGCGAGGCGGGCGGCGCCGGTCTTGCCCGCCATCGGCCAGAAGTCGGGGTCGCGGGTGACGGTGCCCTCGGGGTAGAAGAGGATGCAGCCGCCCTCGGCCAGGCGTTCTTCGGCGTCGGTCAGCGAGTTGCTCGCGTCGGAGCGGCCCCGGTAGACCGGGATGGCCCTCAGCGCGACCAGGACCTTTCCCAATACGGGCACGCCGAACAGGCCCGACTTGGCCAGCACGACCGGCCAGCGCCCGGCGGCCCACAGATAGTGGCCGAGCAGCACCGGGTCGGTCAGCGACAGGTGGTTGGTCACGATGATCACGCCGCCGGTGCGCGGGACCCGGTCGGCCCGGCGCCAGTCGTGCCGCACCAGCAGCCCGGAGAGCGGCTTGACGATCACGACGGCGACCGACTCCCAGAAGCGGGACGGTCGTCCGGGACGGCGGCTCATCTCACACACCTCGTACTGACGACGGTTAGGGCCCCCAGTCTCCCGGTTGGCCCGAGCCGATGTCGAGGCGCGATGCTTGGGGGCATGCACCGATTCGGGTGGACGATCGTCATCCCCGTCAAGACCCTGATCAGGGCCAAGACCCGGCTGGCCGCCGCCGTGGGGCCGCACCGTGAGGATCTCGCGGTGGCGGTGGCCGCCGACACGGTGACGGCCGCCCTCGCGACCCGGGGGGTCGGCCGGGTGATCGTGGTGACCGCCGACCCGAGACCGGCGGCCGTGCTGGCGGAGTTGGGCGCGGAGGTCGTACACGACCCGGATGTGGGTCTGAACGCGGCCCTGCGGGCCGGTGCGGCGCATGCCACCGGCGCGGTCGCGGCCCTGCAGGCCGACCTGCCCGCGCTGCGCTCCCCCGAGCTCGCGCGGGTGCTGACGGCGGCGGCCGAGTTCGACCAGTCGTTCCTGCCCGACGCCGCCGACATCGGGACCGTCCTGTACGCCGTCCGCCCCGGGATCCCCTTCCGCCCGCGCTTCGGCGGGGAGTCGCGGGCCCGGCACCTGACCGGCGGCGCCAAGGAGCTCTGCCTCGACGACGTCGCCTCGGTCCGCCGCGACGTCGACACCATCGACGACCTGAAAGCGGCGGCGGCGCTGGGCCTCGGGCCCCACACCGCCGCCGTGGCCGCGCTAGTGCTCTGAGACGCCGTCCTTCACGTGCTTGGGCAGCAGGAACGACACCGCGAAGGTGAGCAGCAGCATCCCGGCGACCGCCCAGAGCGTGGTCTCCATCGCGGTCTCGAACGTGTCGGGGGTCGGCACGTCGCCCAGGGCGTTGAAGAAGACCGTGCCGAGCAGCGCGACCCCGAACGCGCTGCCGAGCTGCTGGACGGCCGTGAGCGCACCCGACGCCGAACCGCTCTCGTGGTCCTCCACGCCCGACAGCACCAGGCTGAAGAAGGGCGACATGAGCAGGCCCATGCCGATGCCGGTGAGGACCAGCGCGGGGGTGAGCTGCCAGGGCGTGACGCCGACCCCGGCGAGCTGCAGCGTCACCCACACGCCGACGACCCCGAGCGTCATCAGCAGCGTGCCGAACTGGAGGCAGGCGCGGGCGTGCTTGAGCAGCGGCTGCGCCAGCCCGAACCCGATGATCATGCCGATCGACCACGGGACGCCCGCGAGGCCCGCCTTGAGCGGCGAGTAGTGCAGCCCGATCTGGGTGTAGAGGTTGAAGACCAGCATGAAGCCCGACATGCCGGAGAAGAAGACGAGCCCGGTGACGAGGCCGCCGTTGAAGGCCGACTTGCGGAACAGGCTGCCCTCGACGAGCGGGTCCCTGCCGGTGCGGGTGCGCCGGGCCTGGTACCACCCGAACAGCCCGAACACCGCGACCGAGGCGGCCATCATCACGAACGCCCACGCGGGCCAGTCGTGCTCGCGGCCCTGGACCAGCGGGAAGACGATGAGCAGCCCGGCCACCGAGGCCAGCACCACCCCGAGCAGGTCGAGTGAGGGCGGGTTGGGCGACTTCGACTCGGGCAGGAAGCGCAGGCCGCCGACGACGGCCAGCAGGCCGATCGGCAGGTTGATGAGGAAGATCATGCGCCAGCCGGTGCCGAAGTAGTCGGCGTCGACCAGCCATCCGGCCAGGATCGGGCCGCCGACCGAGGCCAGCCCCATGACCGGCCCGAACATGCCGAACGCCTTGCCGGCCTCGGCGGGCGGGAACATCTCGCGCAGCATGCCGAGCCCCTGCGGCAGCATGGCGGCGGAGAACAGGCCCTGGAGGGCGCGGGAGGCGATGAGCATCTCGGGCGACACCGCGAGGCCGCACAGCAGCGAGCTCACGGTGAAGCCGATCGCGCCGATGAGGAACATCCGGCGGCGGCCGAAGACGTCACCAAGTCGGCCGCCGGTCAGCAGGCCGGTGGCCATCGCCAGGGTGTAGGCGGCGCCGAGCCACTGGAGCAGGGTCGCCGACCCGCCCAGCTCGCTCTGTATGTGGGGACCGGCGATGTTCGTGACCATGGAATCGATCAGGTCCATGATCTCGGCGCCGAGGATGACGAACAGGGCGTACCACCGATAGCGGTAGCCCTGGGACGGGGTCACTTCCGTGACGGACATGGTTTTACCCCCGGGAGGAGAACAGTGTTCAATGGGTGCTGAACAGTGTTCTAGCATGAACAGTGTTCAGAACACAAGAACACTGTTCACATGAAAGGCTTGGCGCCATGACCATGCCGACGCCCCCGTGGGAGAAGAACGACCAGGAACCCAGGCGCCCGGCGAAGGTCCCGCTCACGCGCGACCGCATCGTCGACGCCGCCTACGTCGTGCTCGACCGCGAGGGCTACCACCGCATGAGCATGCGCCAGGTCGCCGCCGAGCTGAGTGTGGCCGTCTCGGCGCTCTACGCCCACGTACAGAACAAAGAAGAGCTCTTCAAGCTCATGTACGAACGCATGTTCGTCGGCCGCGACCTGCCCGAGCCCGACCCGGCGAACTGGATGGAGCAGATCAAGGACTTCGCGCGGGTGGGCCGCGACATCCTGCGCGCCCACCGCGACCTGGCCTGGATCTCGATGCAGCACGTGCCGTTCACGCCCGAGCTGATGCCCAACGTCGAGAAGCTGATGGCGATCCTGCGCTCCGGCGGCCTGCCCGACAAGGTCTCGGCCATGGCGGGCGACCTGCTGTCGACCTTCCTCGAGGGCTTCACCCTGGAGGAGAGCTCGTGGGAACAGCGTTTCAACTGCTCGACCCCCGAGGAGTGGAACGAGGTCAGGGAGCAGATGGCGGGCTACTTCAACGACCTGCCGCCCGACCGGTTCCCCAACCTGGCGGCGATGGCGCCCTACATGGTCGACGAGTCCAACGACTACCGCTTCGAGCTCGGCCTCGACATCATCCTCCGGGGCCTGGCGAGCTACATCGACTACCCTGACGGCGTGCAGGCGACGGTGAAGACCTTCGACGACGAGACCCGGTCAGGGTCGGTCTACCTCGACGACGGCACCGAGGTGCCGTTCCCGGCCGCAGCCTTCGACGCCGGGCCGCTGCGGCTGCTCCGGCCGGGCCAGCGGGTCAACATCGTGCTGGCCGACGGGGCGATCTCGTTCATTACGCTCAGCACTTTCCCGGTGCCGTAAAAGGAACGGCGCCCCCGAAACGAAATGTATCGGGTGCGCCGTTTTCCAGGAGGTCCGGCTACTTTTTCCTGGCCTGCTTCTTTCCGCCCGCGTTGACCAGTTCCTTGAAATCGGCCCCCGGACGGAACTTCGGTGCCCAGCTCTCGGCCACCTTGATCGGCTCGCCCGTGGAAGGGTTCCGCGCGGTGCGGGCCGGCTTGTGCGCCATTTCGAAAGCGCCGAAACCGGTGATCGAGACCTTGTCGCCACTGGCGACGGCGTGCTGAATGGCGTCGATGACGGCGTTGATCGCTTCTGCGGCCGTCTTCTTGTCACCGACGCGGTCGGCGATGGCGTCGACGAGTTCCTTCTTGTTCATGTGGTTCCTCCCCCTTACGCGCTTTGAAAGTAGGGGAGGAACGCGCGCGACTCAATCACCTTACGTGAATTCACCGCTACTCGGCGTGTCGAATTCCCCGTCCAGGAAGGCGATCAAGGCGTCCAGCCGGGTGATTGCGTGGGGAATGTCGCGCTTTGCCACATCACAGATCGCGAGCAGCCTCCGGGCGAGGCGTTCGCGCTCCTCCCCGGTCACGGGGAGGTCCCTGACGCGGCGCTGCGTGTCGCGCAGCCGCCGCGCCAGTTCCGCTTCCGGGACGGTCAGGCCGTCTTCGGCAGCCACGGCTGCCGCTCGCTCTCGTAGTCGGCGATGGCGTCGGCGTACCGCAGGGTCAGGCCGATGTCGTCGAGACCCTCCAGCAGGCGCCAGCGGGTGTAGTCGTCGATCTCGAACGACCAGGTCTCGCCGACGGCCCGCACCTGGCGCTCGCGCAGGTCGACGGTGATCTCGGTGGCCGGGTCGGTCTCCACGGCCTTCTGGAGCGTCTCCACGGCCTCCGGGGACAGGACCACCGGGAGCAGGCCCATCTTGGTGGAGTTGTTGCGGAAGATGTCGCCGAAGCGGGCGGCGATGACGGCGCGGAAGCCGTATTGCTGCAGCGCCCAGACGGCGTGCTCACGCGACGAGCCGGTGCCGAAGTCGGGCCCGGAGACCAGGATCGAGGCGCCGTCGTAGGCGGGGTCGTTGAGCACGAACGACGGGTCTTCGCGCCAGGCCGCGAACAGGCCCTTCTCGAAGCCGGTGCGGCTGACCTGCTTGAGCCAGACGGCCGGGATGATCTGGTCGGTGTCGACGTTGCTGCGCCGCAGCGGGACGGCGGTGCCCGTGTGGGTCGTGAAGGCGTCCATCAGGATTCTCCGGAATCAGACGAGGTCGGCGGGGGCGGTCAGCTTGCCGGTGACGGCGGTCGCCGCGGCGACCTGCGGCGACACCAGGTGGGTGCGGCCACCCTTGCCCTGCCGGCCCTCGAAGTTGCGGTTGGACGTGGAGGCGCTGCGCTCCCCCGGCGCGAGGGTGTCGGGGTTCATGCCCAGGCACATCGAGCACCCGGCCTCCCGCCACTCGGCCCCGGCGGCCTTGAACACCTCGTGGAGCCCCTCGGCCTCGGCCTGGAGCTTGACCATCATCGAACCCGGCACGATCAGCGTGCGGGTCTTGACCTGACGGCCCTGGAGGATCTCGGCGGCGGCCCGCAGGTCTTCGAGACGGCCGTTGGTGCACGACCCCACGAACACGGTGTCGACCGCGACGTCGGTCAGCGGCGTGCCGGCGGTCAGCCCCATGTACTCCAGCGCCCGCTCGGCGGCGGAGCGCTCGATCGGGTCGCCGAACGTCTCGGGCGCCGGGACGACCGAGCTCAGCGGCGCGCCCTGCCCCGGGTTCGTGCCCCACGTGACGAACGGGGTGAGCGCCGCGGCGTCGATCTCCACGACCCTGTCGAAGACGGCGTCGTCGTCGGTGCGCAGCGTCTTCCAGTAGTCGAGGGCGGCGTCCCACGCCTCGCCCTCGGGGGCGTGGGGGCGGCCCTTCAGGTAGGTGAAGGTCGTCTCGTCGGGAGCGATCATGCCCGCGCGGGCGCCCGCCTCGATCGACATGTTGCAGACCGTCATGCGGCCTTCCATCGACAGGGCGCGGATGGCCTCGCCCCGGTATTCGACGATGTAGCCCTGGCCGCCGCCGGTGCCGATCTGGGCGATGATCGCCAGGATCAGGTCTTTGGCGGTCACGCCGAAGGGCAGCGCGCCCTTGACCTCGATCGCCATCGTCTTCGGCCGGTAGGCGGGCAGCGTCTGGGTGGCCAGCACGTGTTCGACCTCGGAGGTGCCGATGCCGAACGCGATGCCGCCGAAGGCGCCGTGGGTCGAGGTGTGGCTGTCGCCGCACACGATCGTCATGCCCGGCTGGGTCAGCCCGAACTGCGGGCCGATGATGTGCACCACGCCCTGCCCGGCGTCGCCCATCGGGTGGAGCCGGACGCCGAACTCGGCGGCGTTCTTGCGCAGCGTCTCGACCTGGGCGCGGGACACCGGGTCGGAGATCGGGCCGCGGACCGTCGGCACGTTGTGGTCTTCGGTGGCGATCGTCAGATCGGGGCGGCGGACCGGGCGGCCGGCCATGCGGAGCCCGTCGAACGCCTGCGGGCTGGTCACCTCATGGATGAGATGGAGGTCGATGAAGAGCAGGTCGGGCTCACCTTCGGCGCGCCTGACGACGTGCTGCTCCCATACCTTCTCGGCCAGTGTGCGTCCCATGGTCTCCAACGCCTCCTCATCTCTTATCATGAGATAGAAATATCGGGATATGGACAGCGTATCCTCATACCGCCACTACTGCGGTTGCATCTCGGATAGCGAGACGGCAGTATCGGGGTATGGACAACTCTAGCGGAGTCGGCGTACTCGACAAGGCCGTCCTCGTGCTCAACGCCCTGGAGGCCGGACCGGCGTCGCTCGCCCAGTTGGTCCAGGCCACGGGGCTGGCCCGGCCCACTGCCCACCGCCTGGCGGTGGCCCTCGAACACCACCGGATCGTCACCCGCGACACGCAGGGGCGTTTCATATTGGGGCCGAGGTTGTCCGAGTTGTCCACCGCGGCCGGCGAAGACCGCCTGCTCGCGGTCGCGGGTCCCGTCCTGACCCAGTTGCGCGACCTCACCGGGGAGAGCGCCCAGCTCTACCGCCGTCAGGGCGACGAGCGGGTGTGCGTGGCCGCCGCCGAACGCGCCAGCGGCCTGCGCGACACCGTGCCGGTCGGCTCGGCGCTCCCGATGACCGCGGGATCGGCCGCCCAGATCCTGCTGGCCTGGGAGGAGCCCGACCGCCTCCACCGCGGCCTGCGCGGCGCCAAGTTCACCGCCGCCACCCTCGCCAGCGTGCGGCGGCGCGGCTGGGCCCACAGCGTCGGCGAGCGCGAGCAGGGCGTCGCCTCGGTCTCTGCGCCCATCCGGGGCGCGGGCGGCAAGGTCATCGCGTCGGTCTCGGTCTCGGGCCCCATCGAGCGCCTCACCCGCACCCCCGGCCGTCTCCACGCCGCCCCCGTCGTCAGCGCCGCCGACCGCATCACCGAGGCGATGCGCAGAGCGGGCGCGAACGGTGCCTGAACCGGTTAGATGGCCCGGCCCGTTGGCCCTAGGCTGGCGGGGTGACAGATCGCATTGAGGCAGCCGCGGCTGAACTGCGTCCACTGCTCCAGGAATTCCTTCTCTGGGTGCCGGTCAACGCCCCCGAAAGCGACCCCGACCTCGTCGGCTCGGCCGCCCTGTGGCACCGCCTGAGCCAGCGTTCCGACGTGGGCCACTGGCGCCGCGACGATCTGCGCCCCCTCCTCCTGGAGCGACTGCCCCAGGTGGTCGAAGACCCCGACGCCGCCGCCGACGTGATGGTGCCGTCCCTGCGCGCCTACCTGACGTTCCTCCATGAGACCGGCCGCCTGACGGCCGGCTCCGACCGGCTCGAACTGCTGCTCAACGAGCTCGACGCCCTGGAAGACGACTTCGTCGACCGCATGGAAGACGCCCTCGGCGAGCAGGAGTGGGACGACGAGGAAGAAGGCGACGAAGACGAGGGCCTCGGCGACTTCGAGCCCTTCGCCGACGAACTCGCCGAGCTCCCGACCCTGCGCCTGCGCCCCGACGACGAACTGGCCGCCGAGGCCCGCAAGGTGCCGCTGATCGCGCAGGCCCGCGACCTGTCGGTCTGGATCGGCACCGACCGCAAGGTCGGCACCGAGACGCTGCTGTCCGACGCCGAGGTCGACGAGGCCGTGGCCGCCCTCGGTCTCGAAGGCCCGCAGAAGCTCTGGAACCTCTGGAACCTCGCGATCGACCTCGAGTTCGTCGCCCCCACGGGCGACGACACCGTGGGCATCGACTCCGACACCGCCGCCTGGCCGTTCGACGACGACGAAGACGTCCTCGACGCCTGGATGCTCGGCCTCGGCTCGGTCGACTACGGCGACCCCGAGCTCGACGACGACGAACTGACCCTGGCCCTGTCGGGCCTGACCCGCGAGACGCTGATCCGCGTCCTGCTCAAGGGCGGCCAGAAGCCGCTCGACGAACTGCGCGAAGAGCTGGCCGAGGCCGTCCGCGACTACGACGACCTGGGCGACGCCGCCTGGGAGGCGGCCGGCGACCCGCTGGCCTCCGTGATCGCCTGGCTGACCGGCTACGGCATGGCCGAGGTCGACGGCGAGACGATCAAGCTGACCTCGCTCGGCACCGAGGGCGTCGTCCACCTGGTCGACGAGGCCGACCTCGACATCGACGCCCGTCCGGCGATCGACGCCATGACCGCCCACGACCTGCTGTCGCTGAGCGCCGACATGTCCGAGGAAGAGGCCGACGCCGAGTTCGCCGCCTGGATGCGCCTGCGCGAGCCCGCCCAGGCCGCCGAAGAACTGCTGGGCGCCGCCGTGGAAGACGAGTCCGACGCGCTCGTCCGGGTGCAGGCCGCGTCTCTGGTCGGGCAGCTCGGCGAGGTGGCCGTCCCGGCCTGGCGCAAGGCCCTCGACGAGGAGTCCCTGCGCTCCTACGCCGCGACCCACCTCACCCAGCTCGAGGTCGAAGACGCCCCCGAGCCCACCCAGGCCGACACCCACTGGCTCATTCTCGACATGTGGACGATCTCGGCGGGCCTCGGCCGCACCGAGTTCGTCAGCAGCCTCGAGGACATCGGCCCGTCGACCGACCTGATCAGCCTGCTCGACGTGATCTGGAAGGTCCGCCACCCCCACCTCGACGAGCTCCTTGAGGCGATCGCCGAGGCCCACCCCGACCGCAACGTGGGTAAAGCCGCCAAGCGGGCGCTCTTCAAAGCCCGCTCAGGCGACTAGCGGAGCGGGAAGACGGCGCAGGTCGTGGTGCCGTGGGCGTAGAGCTTGCCGTCGTTCACGCCCACGAGCGACCCTTCCGCGGTCGCGGTGGTCCGGCCGACGTGCAGGGTCTTGGCCTCACAGCGCAGCGGCCCGGTGTGCGCGAACGCGGGCCTGATCATGTTCACGTTGAGCTGCACGGTCGTGTACGCACTGCCCGCCGGCAGCGCCGACATGATCGCGCACCCGAGGGCCGAGTCGAGCAGCGTGGAGAAGTAGCCGCCGTGCACGGTGCCCATCGGGTTGTACTGGTGCTCGCCCGTCTCCCCCTCGAAGACGGCCAGGCCCTTCTCGACCCTGAGCATGGTGAAGCCGAGGGTGCCCGCGATCGGGGGCGGCGGGATCTCCCCGTTGAGCATGGCCTGAAGGAACTCCAGGCCTGACATCGTGGCGATGTCGGCGGGGATGGTCGGGGGGGCCCAGGAGTGCGTCCGGCTCTGCATCGTGGTCGTCATGAGTCTATTTTTCATACTCAGGACCTTCTAAGGCAAGTCGGACCAGTCCGGCAGCGGCCGGTAGATCGCGATCCCGGCGCTCTCCAGTTCGCCTCTGAGCTCGAAATACGCCTCGCCGAAGGGGTCGATCCCGTCGAGCGGCATCAGGCCGCGCCTGATCGCGACGTCGTGAGGCGCCAGTTCGGCCGCGAGCGCCAGGTGGTGCCGCGCCTGGTCCGGGCGCCCTTCCCGGAACGCCCAGGCGGCGATCCTGGCGTGCAGGCGGGCTGTGCGCTCCTCCTCGGTGGCCCGGCGCAGGCTTTGACCCGACGCGGCCGACTCCCCGGTCAGCGCCCAGTGGCGCAGCGCCGCGACGGCCGCCTCGGACGACAGGCCGTTCATCGACCGGAAGGTGTCGGTGGCGGTCATCGTGTCCTGGGGGCGGGCGACCCGGCCGTCCTCGTCGATCCAGACGACGGTCGGGACGTTGATGACGTTGTAGAGCTCGGCCACGACCCCTTCGGCGTCGACGGGCCCGTCGTGCCAGGCGGCGGCGTCGGCGCGATCACGATCGAGCGAGATCGGCACGACCTCCACGGGCAGTTCCTCCCCGAGCGCCCGCCACGCCGGGAGGTCATAACGGCACCCACACCACGAGGCCCAGAAGACCAGCACGACCTTCTTCCCCCGCAACGACGACAGCGTGAACCCGTCGAGCGTGAAGTCGGGCGCGAAGCCCGCATCGGAACCGACGGACCCGCCCACCGCGAGCGACTCGCCGGAGCCGCCGACCGCGATAGGCCGGTCGGACCCACCCACCGCGAGGGACTGGCCGGAGCCACCCGCCGTGGGGGCCTGGTCGGCGCCGGCGACCGTGAAGGACTGGCTGGGCCCACCCGCCGTGAAGGACCGCTCGGGTTCACCTACCGCGATCACCCCGTCGCCCGTGACCACGGGACGGCCGAGGAGTTCGGCGAACTTGGCGACGTCCACCCCCTCTTCCGATTCGGCCGCGGCCGCACGGAACCCCGGGATGCAGGCGTCGCCCCGGCACCACCCGTGGGGCTTGCGCTCCCAGCCCAGCAAGGTCACACCGTGTGGCACCACGGCTCCGGCGATGGTCTCTTCGCGCCCGTCGGCGAGCAGCGTCACTCCGCTTGGATAGCTCATGTATCGATAGTAGCACTATCCAAACTGAGGGCAACAGAAAACGGACTCCCGGAAGGGGAGTCCGTTTCGATGTGTAGCCCCGAGCGGATTCGAACCGCCGCTACCGCCTTGAGAGGGCGGCGTCCTAGGCCGCTAGACGACGGAGCCCTAGAACTTCAGATGAGAGGGAAATCTCGTACTCCCGAGCGGATTCGAACCGCCGCTACCGCCTTGAGAGGGCGGCGTCCTGGGCCACTAGACGACGGGAGCAATGCTGCACTACGTGCGCTGGGGTACCAGGACTCGAACCTAGAACAACTGAACCAGAATCAGCCGTGTTGCCAATTACACCATACCCCATCAGCGAACTTGTTCCCCGGAGGGCCTTGCGCTCGCGACTCCGAAAGAATAGCCCAGCTTCGGGCTCACTACCAAAACGAATGCCGATCGCCGCGCCGATAGCCGGTGTGACAAGCTGAAAGTCCCGATTCGCGAAGGAGCCCGGCCGATGACCAACCCGTTCTTCACGCCCAGCGCCCTCCCCTACCGACTGCCTCCGTTCGCGGAGATCAGGGAGGAGCACTACGTTCCGGCGTTCGAACGGGGCATGGCCGAACACCTCGCCGAAGTCGACGCCATCGCGACCGACGAGTCCCCGGCGACCTTCGCCAACACCGTCGAGGCGCTGGAGCGGGCGGGCGAGACGCTCCAGCGGGTCTCGATCGTCTTCTTCAACCAGGCGGGCAGCGACACCACTCCGGGGATCCAGGAGATCCAGAAGGAGATCACGCCGAGGCTCGCGGCCCACGGTGACTCCATCCACCTCAACGCGGCGCTCTACGCGCGTCTGAAGGCCGTGCAGACCGACGTACCAGAAGAGCAGTGGCTTCTGAAGCGCTACCTCACCGACTTCGTGCGCGCGGGCGCCGAGCTCGACGACGGCCAGCAAGCCCGGCTCCGCGAGATCAACGAGGAACTGTCCGGCCTGGCCACCACCTTCCAGCAGAACCTGCTCAACGACACCAACGAGCGCGCTGTGAAGGTCGACGACGTGGCCGCCCTCGACGGCCTGAGCACCGACGAGATCGCCGGCCTGCGCGACACCGCGACCCAGCGTGACCTCGACGGCTCCTACCTGATCACCCTGGTCCTGCCGACCGGCCAGCCCGCGCTCACGTCGCTGACCGACCGCGCGCTGCGCGAGCGCGTCCACCGCGCCTCCACCGGCCGGGGCGCCGCCAACGCCGAGCTGATCACCCGCATCGCCCGGCTGCGCCGCGAGCGCGCCAACCTGCTCGACTACGGCAACCACGCCGAATACGTCCTGGCCGACCAGACCGCCGGCACCACCGGCGCGGTCACCGAGATGCTCGACAAACTGGTCGCCCCCGCCGTCGCCAACGCCCGCCGCGAGCAGGAGGCCCTGGAGGAGCAGGCCGGTTTCCCCATCGAGGCCTGGGACTGGTCGTTCTACGCCGAGAAGGTGCGCCAGGCCCGCTACGACATCGACAGCGCCGCGATGCGCCCCTACTTCGAGCTCGACCGGGTCCTGGTCGACGGCGTCTTCTATGCCGCCCACCGCCTCTACGGCCTGTCGTTCACCGAGCGCCCCGACCTCATCGGCTACCACCCCGAGGTGCGCGTCTGGGAGGTAGCCAACGAAGACGGCTCCCCGCTGGGCCTGTTCCTGGGCGACTTCCACGCGCGGGCGTCCAAGCGCGGCGGTGCGTGGATGAACAGCCTGGTCCACCAGTCGGGCCTGACGGGCTACCAGCCGGTCGTGGTCAACAACCTCAACATCGTCAAGGGCGAGCCGACCCTGATGACCTTCGACGAGGTCAACACGATGTTCCACGAGTTCGGCCACGCCCTGCACGGCCTGTTCTCCGACGTGCGGTTTCCCCGCTTCTCCGGCACCTCGGTCCCGCGCGACTTCGTCGAGTACCCGTCGCAGGTCAACGAGATGTGGGCGACCCATCCGGAGATCCTGGCCAACTACGCGAAACACCACGAGACCGGCGAGCCGATGCCCCGCGAACTGGTCGACCGCATGCTGGAGGCCCAGAAGTTCAACCAGGGCTACGCGACCGTCGAATACCTGGCCGCGACCCTCCTCGACTGGGCCTGGCACACCGACTACGAGGGCGGCGACGCCGAGACCTTCGAGGTGGCGGCCCTCCGCGACGCCGGAGTCGACCTCCCCGCGGTCCCCCCGCGCTACCGCAGCACCTACTTCGCCCACATCTGGGCGAGTGGTTACGCGGCGGGCTACTACTCGTACATCTGGAGCGAGGTCCTCGACGCCGACACGGTCGACTGGTTCACCGAAAACGGCGGCCTGACCAGGGAGAACGGCGACACCTTCCGCGCCCGCCTGCTCTCCAAGGGCGGCAGCACAGATCCGATGGAGGCCTTCCACGCCTTCCGCGGCCGAGACCCGCGCATCGAACCGCTGTTGGAAAGGCGCGGGCTCCTTTAAAGACTTTCTTTTACGGCTCCCGCCGCCTCTCGGGCCATCCGACCGCCGCGCCATGCCTCTCAGACCACCGCGGTCCAGGCCTCACCTGCTCATATCGAGCCGGGGCAATGTCCCGAAATTTCGGGCGGCGCGAGCCGCCCGAAGCCATAGGCCCCGCAGTGTTCCGGGTGTGCTCCGCTTCAGGAGTAGCGGCCGTAGTACCCGTCTTCGTTGGCGGATGCCGTCTCCACGGTGAAGTCGTCGAAGTAACCGTGTGCCTCGTCCTCTCGGAGTCGGGCCAGGGCGGCGGCGGCCTCTGGCGAGGGGTGGGTGGCCAGGTAGGTCATGGTCGCGTCGAGGCCATGACCTAGCAGGAGGTGGATGTCGATCGAGCAGCCCGCGTCGAAGCTGGCCCGTTTCGCGGTCCAGATGAGCAGTGCGTCGTCGACGGTGCCTCGATTGAACAGCTGGACGCAGCAGAGTCTCATCAGGGCCGTGTCTCCATAGCCCTGGGAGCGGCGCTCGAGCGCGATGTGTTCCCTGAGCAGCGTGCGGATCTCCGCCAGGTCGCCTGCCGTCGGGCGGAGGCCGTAGCGGCGCAGGCTTTCCTCTTCGTCCATCAGCGATCTTCCTGGCGTGGCGGCGGGAGGTGGGAGCGGGTGCTGGGCGCCGGATACGGGGCGGTGCGGGGGCGGTGGTCGGGGCCGGGGTGGGCGGAGCCGTAACCGAAAGCAAGGCTCTTCGATCGGCGCCGGAAGCCGCGAACGGCCGCCTGCCCTGAGCGGGGAGGCGGCCGGCGGATGAGGTGTCAGGCGCTGAGCTTGGCCAGGGCCGCGTTGATGCGGGTGATCGACTTTTCGCGGCCGAGGGCCTCGATGGACTCGAACAGCGGGAGGCCGACCGTGCGGCCGGTGATCGCCACGCGGATCGGGGCCTGGGCCTTGCCGAGTTTGAGGCCGTGTTCGGCGCCGACCTCTTCGAGGGCGGTTTTCAGGGCCTCGGCGGTCCAGTCGGTGCTCGCCAGGCGGGTGGCGTAGCCGGTGAGGATCTCCTGGGCGCCGGGCTTCATGGCCTTGTCCCACGACGGCTGGTCGTCGACGGGCTGGTCGAGGAACAGGAAGTCGACGTTGGAGGTGATCTCCGACAGGACCGAGACGCGGGTCTGGGCCAGTTCGGCGAGGGGGGCGAAGAGCGCGCGGTCCCACGACGGGTCGAGGAACGGGTCGCAGCGCTCGATGAACTCCGCGAGGGACAGCGCGCGGATGTACTCGCCGTTGAAGGCGCGCAGCTTCTTCTCGTCGAAGAACGCCGACGACAGGTTCACGTTCTTGAGGTCGAACAGGGGCGCCATCTCGGACCACGGCATGATCTCGCGGTCGTCGCCGGGGCCCCAGCCGAGCAGCATGAGGTAGTTGACCATGGCCTCGGCCAGGTAGCCCTCGTCGCGGTAGGACTCCAGGGCCACCTTGTCGCGGCGCTTCGAGAGCTTCTGGCGCTTCTCGTTGACGATCACCGGCACGTGCGCCCACACGGGCGGGGTGTGGCCGAGCGCCTCCCACAGCAGCTGCTGCTTGGGCGTGTTCGACAGGTGCTCCTCGGCCCTGATGACCTGGGTGATCCGCATCTCGACGTCGTCGACCACGTTGGCCAGCACGAACAGCGGCGAGCCGTCGGCGCGGGCGATCACGAAGTCTTCCATCGCGTCGTTGGGGAACTCGACCGTGCCCCTGACCTGGTCTTCGACCACGGTGATGCCGGTGTCGGGGGTGCGGAAGCGCAGGGCGCCCTCGGTCAGGCCGAGCTCGCGGCAGTGACCGTCATAGCCCCGGTGCTCCGAGCCGGTGCGGGCCTTGACGTCGTCGCGGGTGCAGGTGCAGTAGTAGGCGCGGCCCTCCTTGTGGAGGCGGGCGGCCTGCTCGCGGTGCTGATCGGCGTAGGACGACTGGAAGTAGGGGCCCTCGAAGACCGGCGAATCGCTGTGGATGCCGATCCACGCCAGGGCCGAGATGATGCCCTCGGTCCATTCGGGCCGGTTGCGGGCGGCGTCGGTGTCTTCGATGCGAAGCACGAACCTTCCGCCGGTCTGCTCGGCGATGGCCCAGTTGAACAGGGCGGAGCGGGCTCCCCCCACGTGGAACATGCCGGTGGGGGACGGCGCGAAGCGAACACGTACCTCAGTCACGAGAGACAACCCTGTTGGTGAGAGTTCCAATGCCTTCGATGCCCACGGAGACCTCGTCGCCGGGCTTGACCGGACCGACTCCGGCAGGGGTGCCGGTCAGGATGACGTCGCCCGGGAGCAGGGTCATGACGGCGGTCACGTGGGCGATGAGCGCCGGGATGTCGAAGATGAGCTGGCTCGTGCGCCCGCTCTGCCGCAGCTCTCCGTTGACCGTCGTGGTCAGCGCGAGGTCGGAGGCGTCGATGTCGGTCTGGATCCACGGCCCGAGCGGGCAGAACGTGTCGAACCCCTTGGCCCGGGTGAACTGCACGTCTTTGCGCTGGAGATCCCGCGCGGTGACGTCGTTGGCGCAGGTGTACCCGAAGATGACGTCTTTGGCCCGCTCGCGCGGCACGTCGCGGCAGAGCCGCCCGATCACGACGGCGAGCTCGCCCTCGTAGTCGACGTGTTGCGTGAGATTCTCGGGATAGGCGATGGGCTCGTTGTGCCCGATCACCGACGTCGAGGGCTTCAGGAAGATCATCGGCTCTTCGGGCACCTCGTTGCCCATCTCCTTGGCGTGGTCGGCGTAGTTACGCCCGATCGCCACGACCTTGGACGGCAGCATGGGCGCGACCATGCGCACCTCGGCGACGGGGAACCGCTCCCCCGTCAGCGACACCCCGCCGAAGGGATGACCGTCGATCTTCGCGAGCACCTGCTCGCCCTCTTCGACCACACCGAAGGCGACCCCGCCACCAGTGGAGAACCTCGCGATACGCACCGACCCAGGCTAGTGCCTCGTAAGGTGGCGCCATGGCATCGGTAGTGAAGATCAACGTCCTGACCATCCCGGCCGACATGCGCGCCGATCTGGAGAAGCGGTTCGCCGGGCGCGCGGGAATGGTGGAGTCGGCCGACGGTTTCGAATGGTTCGAACTCCTCCGGCCGGTCGACGGAACGGACAAGTACCTGGTCTACACCCGCTGGCGCAGCGAGGAGGACTTCCAGAAGTGGTCGGCCCAGGGGCACGGTCAGGGCCAGGCGGAGGTGTGGACGTTCGACGTCGTCCAGAGCGCTGGTCCAGCGTGATCCCACGATGCGACGAGGCGAGTCGCATCGTAGGCTTGTCGCATGCTGTTCCAGGTTCCCGAGCTGACCGATGACGATCATCGGGTGCTCGCCGAGATCGACGAGTTCCGGCGACGACTCCGTTTCCAGCTGGCCGAACCCCATCACTGGGACCGGCCCCTCCGGCGGTCGCTGACCGCACGGGCGATCGTGGGATCCAACACGATCGAGGGCTACACCGTCAGCCTGGACACCGCGCAGGCGGTGGTCGCCGGAATCGAACCCTCCGGTGAATCCGGTGAGGCCGCGCTCGACGCGGTGCGCGGCTACCACGACGCACTCACCTACGTGCAGCAGAGCGCGTCGTTCGAGGTCTTCGCCTATGAGGAGATGCTCCTCTCCGCGCTGCACTTCATGATGATCCGCAACGTGCCGGGGAAGTGGCCGGGGCGCTACCGGTCCGGCGGGATCCTGGTCACCGGTGGGCCGGGACGACCGCCCGCCTATGTCGGGCCCGACGCCGAAGAGGTCCCCGGGCTGATGCGGGAGCTCGTCGACTGGCTGACCTCAGGCGACCTCGACGCGCCGGTGTTCGTCCGGGCCGCGCTCGCGCACCTGAACCTCGTGAGCATCCATCCGTGGCGTGACGGCAACGGCCGGATGTCCCGCTGCCTGCACACCCTCGTGCTGGCCCGCGACCGGGTGCTGGCGCCCGAGTTCTCCTCCATCGAAGAATGGCTAGGCCTGTCGGCGCTGAACACCGCCGAGTACTACGCCGCACTCGCCACGACCGGCCGGACCTACCAGCCCGACCACGACACCCACGAATGGGTGCGGTTCTGTCTCCGTGTCCACCACATCCAGGCCCAGATCGTCGACCGCCGGGTCGTCGCGACCGCCCGCACGTGGGGGGCGATCACCGAGCTGGCCGAATCACGCGGGCTGCACGAGCGGACGATCACCGCGCTATATTCCGCGACGACGGGCGGATTGCGGCGCGGCACCTACGAGAAGGACGAGGGGCTCACCCGTGACCAGGCCCTTCGCGACCTGAATCTGCTGGTCCGGCTCGGGCTGCTCGAGCCGGTCGGGCAGGGCAACCTCCGGTCCTACACCGCCGCGGCCGAGCTGAAGGCGCTGTCAGAGGAGATATCCCACGCGGTGACCGGGTCGCCGCTTCGGGAGCCCTACCAGTGAGGTTCCCCGGTGTTTCTCAGGGTGTGCCGACCGACTTGACCACCCGCGCACCGTTCGGCCAGCATGAGCCGCGCCCCCCTATGGAAGGAACCAGGCGTGACGCGCCGTCTTCGATTCGGCGTGTTCGCCGTTCTCGTCGTTTTAGGGAGCCTGATCCAGGCCGGGCCCGCCCAGGCCGCGGCGAAGACGCCCGAGTGCCAGGGCGAGTGGCTGCCCTCGACGCCGACCTCCCCCGATGTGATGAACGGTGAGCTGGGGTTCCTCGACCTCGACCCCGTGAAGATCGGCGACAGGGTCAACTGGAAGCTCGATCCGTACAAGAACCGGTCCTGGGTCATGGTGTTCCAGTCGCTGCGCTGGGCCGGGCGGCTGGTGGCCGACTACGAGACCACCGGTAAGGACTCCTACCTGGCCCGCGGCACCGCCGTGATCAAGGATTGGGTCGAGAAGAACCCCTACGGCGGGCGGGGCACGCCCCAGCTGGCCTGGTCGGAGCACACCGTCTCGCTCCGGACGCCGGTGCTGGTGTGCCTGTCGAAGCACGTGTCGGCGCCGTGGCTGACCGAGAGCCTGAAGGCGCACGGCCGTTTCCTCGACGACAACCGCCACTACAAGTGGGGGCACAACCACGGGCTCGACGCCGACATCGCGCTGCTGGGCCTCGGGTGCCGCATGGGCAACCAGGCGTGGGAGTCCAAGGCGCTCAGCCGGATGACCACGACGGTCAAGATGGACGTCGACTCGCAGGGCGTCCTGCGGGAGCAGTCACCCCGTTACGCGATCTACTTCCACGAGCGGCTCAAGGTCGCCATGGACCGGATCCGCGAGTGCGGCCAGAAGGTGCCGGCCGATCTGGCCGACCGTTTCAACAGGATGCCGGAGCACATCTCGTCCGCGACGATGCCCAACGGCTATCTGGTCCCGATCGGTGACGGCGCCGCCGACGTGCAGCCGTCCGCGTACGCGCGGCCGGATTCCAAGGTCCAGATCTACAAGGCCGGGTACGTCTTCGGGCGCTCCGCCTGGGATGCGAAAGACGCCTCCTACTACTCGATCCGGTACGGCCCCGGCATGAAGTTCCACGGCCACGAAGACCACCTCGGCGTCACCTACTACGCCCACGGCCGGTCGATCCTCACCGAGGCCGGGTTCCACTCCTACGAGCCGAGCCCCTACCGCAACTGGACCCTCTCCCCCGAGGCGCACAACGTGCCGATCCCCCAGGGGCGCACGCTGCGGCCGGGCACGGCGACCACGCTGGTCAAGAAGACGCTGAAGGCCGACCGCCAGTCGTACACGCTGACGGACAAGGCCTACGGGATCGCCCGCACCCGCGCGGTGCTGGTCAACCAGGACAAGAAGGACGTCATGGCGGTCCTCGACACCGTCGCCTCGGGCCAGGTGCGCAACCTGTGGCACCTCGACCCGAAGCTCACGGTCGTCGACAACGGCGCCGGCCGGGTCGTGGTGAAGGACAACGACTGGCGGGCCTCCGTGGTGCAGTTCTCGGTGCCGGGCTGCAAGCCGGTGAAGGGCCAGAAGATCGTGGCCGGTCGGCCGAGCCCGTTCCAGGGCTGGATCTCCCCCAGCTACATGAAGAAGATCCCCGCCCCGGTCATCGTCTCGCCCGCCGCGAAGGGCCTGCTGACCGTGGTCGTGCCGGGCAGCTCCGACGGCTCGGTGACCTGTTCGGGGAGCACGGTCCTCGTGCACACCCCGAACGGCCCCGTCTCCTTCAAGATCTCCGGTAAGGACCTTGTTTGATGGCCGCGCCTCCGGCGCGGCGGGCTTGTCGCCTTCAGTCCGGGCCTTCCCTCGTCAGTCCAGGCCCGGACGCGGACAAGCCACGACTTAGATCTCGTAGCCCGCGCGGAGCAGGCCGAACGTGACGGCCTGCTCCAGTGCGTGCCACGACGCCTGGATGATGTTCTCGTCGACGCCGACCGTGCTCCAGTCGCCCTTGGCGTCGCTGGAGGTCACCAGAACACGGGTCACCGCGTCGGTGCCGTGGGTGCCCTCGACGATGCGGACCTTGAAGTCGATCAGCTCGACCGTGGCCAGCTCGGGGTAGAGCTTCTCCAGCGCCAGCCTGACCGCCTTGTCGAGCGCGTTCACCGGGCCGTTGCCCTCGCCGGTGGCGACGATGCGCTCGTCCTTGGCGTGGAGCTTCACCGTCGCCTCGCTGACGACCTCGCCCGACGGGCGGCGCTCGACGATCACGCGCCACGACTCGACCGTGAAGTGGCGGCGGGTCTCGCCGTTGAGGGTGTCGCGGAGCAGGAGCTCGAACGACGCGTCGGCGGCCTCGAAGGTGTGGCCGCGCGACTCCAGATCCTTGACCCGGTCGACGAGCTCGCGCGACTGGTCGCCGGTGAGCTGGTAGCCGAGCTCGCGGCCCTTCAGCTCGACCGACGCGCGGCCGGCCATGTCGGAGACCAGCATGCGCATGTCGTTGCCGACCTCGGCCGGGTCGATGTGCTGGTAGAGGTTCGGGTCGACCTTGATCGCGGAGGCGTGCAGGCCGGCCTTGTGGGCGAAGGCCGACGCGCCGACGTAGGGCGCGTGGGAGTTGGGGGTGACGTTGGTGACCTCGGTGATCGCGTGGGCGATCCGGGTCATGTCGGCCAGGGCTTCTGTCGGTACGAGGTCGAAACCCCGCTTGAGCTGCAGGTTGGCCACCACGGTGAACAGGTTCGCGTTGCCCGAGCGCTCGCCGTAGCCGTTGGCGCAGCCCTGCACGTGGGTGGCTCCGGCCTTGACGGCGGCCAGGGTGTTGGCGACGGCGCAGCCGGTGTCGTCGTGGCAGTGGATGCCGATGCGGGCGGTGGTCAGCGCCGCCTCGTGGACGACCTCCGCGAGTTCGTCGGGCAGCATCCCGCCGTTGGTGTCGCACAGGGCGATGACCGAGGCCCCGGCCTCGGCCGCCGTGCGGAGCACCTCAAGAGCGTAGGCGGAGTTGGCCTTGTAGCCGTCGAAGAAGTGCTCGGCGTCGAGGAACACCCGCTGACCCTCCGCACGCAGGTGGGAGACCGTGTCGCGGATCATCGCGAGGTTCTCCTCCAGAGTCGTGCGGAGGGCCAGCTCCACGTGCCTGGCGTGACTCTTGGCGACAAGGGTCACGACGGGCGCGCCGGAGTCGCGCAAAGCGGCTACCAATGGGTCGTCGGCGGCCTTCGCACCGGCCCGGCGGGTCGCGCCGAACGCGGCGAGCTGCGCGTGCTTCAGGTCGAGCTCTGTTTGAGCGCGCCGGAAGAATTCCGTGTCCTTGGGGTTGGCGCCCGGCCAGCCGCCCTCGATGAAGCCGACCCCCAGAGAGTCCAGGTGACGCGCGATGGCCAGCTTGTCGACCACGGAGAGGGTCAGGCCCTCCTGCTGGGCGCCGTCGCGGAGTGTGGTGTCGTACACGTGGAAGCGGTCGTCGGCCATCTCGGGATCCCTTGGGGTGTTTGTAATCCTGGAACAAACAAAAAGACCCCTCACGGGCGTGAGAGGTCTGCGCGCCTGGCTGGAATGATCCGTCAGCCGGCGCGCCTGCCAATAATGAGCAGACCGTTGAACATGGTGATGCCGAGCTTACCCATACACACCACCATCTGGCACATCGATCTCACCAGATAAGATAGTGATCATGAAGGGTTCCTATCTGGGCGAAGCACTTCCGCCCTACCTCTCCGCCCACGCCACCCAGCCCGACCAGGTCCTTCGCGATCTTGCGGTCGAGACCTCCGCCCTCCACGCCGACTTCGCGGGCATGCAGATCTCGCCGGAGCAGGGCACGTTCATGACCATGCTGACCCAGCTCACCGGCGCGAAGCTGGCGGTCGAGGTCGGCACGTTCACCGGCTACTCCTCGATCTGCATCGCCCGCGGGCTGGAGCCCGGCGGGCGGCTCATCGCCTGCGACGTCAGTGAAGAGTGGACGTCCATGGCGCGCAAATACTGGGAGCGGGCCGGCCTCACCGACCGCATCGAACTGCGGCTCGGCGACGCCGTCGAGACGCTGAGCGCGCTGCCCGGCGACGAGGAGATCGACTTCGCGTTCATCGACGCCGACAAGGCCGGCTACCCGGCCTACTACGAGGCGCTGCTCCCCCGCATGCGGCCGGGCGGGCTGATCGTCTGCGACAACACGATCCAGGGCGGCCGGATCGTCGACCCCGGCGCCGGGGGCAACGTGCCGGTGCTGCGGGCGTTCAACGACCAGGTGACCGCCGACCCCCGGGTCGATTCGGTGCTCCTTTCGGTGGCCGACGGTCTGACGCTGGTCCGCAAGCGCTAGGCGATCTTGTGCACCCAGTTGCGGGGGTCGGGACGGCTGCCGTACTGGATGCCCATGAGCTCTTCCCGGATCTTCAGCGTGACCGGTCCGGGGGTGCCGTCGCCGACGGTCCAGGCGCGGTCGGCGCCCTTGACCGAGCCGACCGGGGTGACCACGGCGGCGGTGCCACAGGCGAAGACCTCGCTGAGCTCGCCCGACTCGCATCCGGCCTGCCACTCCTCGATCGAGATGCGGCCCTCCTCGACGGTCAGGCCGAGGTCGGCGGCGAAGGTGAGGATCGAGTCGCGGGTGATGCCGGGGAGCAGGGTGCCGGTGAGCGCCGGGGTGAACAGGCGGTCGCCGAAGACGAAGAACAGGTTCATGCCCCCCATCTCCTCGACGTAGCGGTGCTCGACGGCGTCGAGCCAGACGACCTGGTCGCAGCCCTCGGCCACGGCCTGGCGCTGGGCCACGAAGGCCGCCGCGTAGTTGCCGCCGCACTTGGCGAAGCCGGTGCCGCCGGGGGCCGCGCGGGTGTATTCGGTCGACAGCCACACCGAGACCGGCTTGACCCCGCCCGCGAAGTAGGAGGCCGCCGGTGAGGCGATCACCATGTAGCGGTAGCTCTTCGACGGGTAGTTGACGCCCAGCCCGGCCTGCGTGGCGATCATGAAGGGGCGCAGGTAGAGGCTGTGGCCCTCGGCCGTGGGCACCCAGTCGCGGTCGGTCTGCACGAGCAGTTCCAGCGACTCGACGAAGGTGTCCTCGGGCAGCTCGGGCATGGCCATGCGGGCGGCCGAGGCGTTGAAGCGGGCCGCGTTCGCGTAGGGGCGGAACGCGACGATCGAGCCGTTGGCCTGGCGGTAGGCCTTCAGCCCCTCGAACAGCTCCTGGGCGTAGTGGAACACCGAGGTCGCCGGGTCGAGGACGAGGGGACCGTAGGGCTCAAGGCGGGCGTCGTGCCAGCCCACGCCGTCGGTGAAGTCGATCGACACCATGTGGTCGGTGAACGTCTGCCCGAACCCGGGCGCCTCCAGCACCCGCTCTCTCTCAGATGCCGACCGGGGGCCGGGATTGAGTCGCACATCGAAGCTGGTCATGGCAGGGTTCCTTCTCTCTCACGCTACTGGTGAAAAACCTAGGGCATCACGACGGGAACAAAAAAGCGCACAGTGACCCAATCACGGGCCACTGTGCGCTACAGAACGAGGAAGGTGGCCGGGTGTCAGCCGGCTACTCGGGCGGCGATGTCGTCGCCGATCTCACGGGTGGTGCGGGCCTGCCAGGCGCCACCGCGCTCGAGCAGGTCGTCGGCGACGGCCTGTTCGACCCGGGCGGCGGCCTCGGTGTGGCCGAGGTGGTCGAGCAGCATGGCGACCGAGAGGACGGTCGCGCTCGGGTCGGCCTTGCCCTGGCCCGCGATGTCGGGGGCCGAGCCGTGGACCGGCTCGAACATGCTCGGCGCGGTGCGGTCGGGGTTGACGTTGCCGCTGGCCGACAGGCCGATGCCACCGGCGATGGCGGCGCCGATGTCGGTGATGATGTCGCCGAACAGGTTGTCGGTGACGATCACGTCGAACCGCTGCGGCTGCGACACGAAGAACATCGACGCGGCGTCGACGTGGCAGTAGTCGGTGGTGACCTGCGGGTATTCGGCGGCGACCCGGTTGACCGTGCGCGACCAGAGGTCACCGGCGAAGGTGAGCACGTTGGTCTTGTGGACCAGCGTGAGCTGCTTGCGCTCCCGGCTCGCGGCCTTCTCGAAGGCGTAGCGGACGACCCGCTCGACGCCCATCGCGGTGTTCACCGAGTCTTGCGTGGCGATCTCGTGGGGGGTGCCCTTGCGGAGCACGCCACCGGCACCGGCGTAGGGGCCCTCGGTGCCCTCGCGGACGACGACCATGTCGATGTCTTCGGGGCGCGCCTTGCCCAGCGGCGTCTCGACGCCCGGGAACAGCTTCACCGGGCGCAGGTTGACGTAGTGGTCGAGCTCGAACCGCAGGCGGAGCAGCAGCTCGCGCTCCAGCACCCCCGGCGGGACGCTCGGGTCGCCCACGGCGCCGAGGAGGATCGCATCGTAACCGCGCAGCTCGGCGAGGACCGAGTCGGGGAGGGTCTCACCCGTGCGGTGGTAACGCGCGGCACCCAGGTCGTAGTGCGTGGGTTCGACCTTGACGCCGATCGCGTCGAGAACTTTGAGGCCCTCCGCGACGACCTCGGTGCCGATCCCGTCACCGGGGATCACTGCCAGGCGGATGTTGCTCGACTCCATGGAGGTACCTTATCGGGCTGTCTCGGAGATCGAACAACGATCTCACCATACGGGCAGCGTGGCGTCAGCGCTCGGGCGAGCCGCCGTTGTCGCGCAGGTCGAGGGCCGTCTGCAGGGCCTCGGCCACCTGGTCGTCGCTGTCTTCGGAACGGTTCCAGGGATACATGTCGTACATCAGAGTCTCCAGGCTGCTGGATTAGACCCCGCCAGATTACCCGAGCCGTCTCGTAGGACGACCTACCATCTCACCCCATGAGACGACAAAGCCGCCCCCTTAACGAAGGAGGCGGCTCTGTTCGTACCGGAAGATCAGCCTTCGAGGTCGACGACCCGGCCGCTGTCGGCGCCGATCTCGGCGGCGATCTGGTCGACGACGTCGGCCGGGGCCGCCGTGTCGAGGGTCAGCGCGATCAGGGCCTTGCCGCCCTTGGCGCCACGGGCGACCTGCATCGAGGCGATGTTGACGCTCTGCTCACCGAGCAGGCGGCCGACGATGCCGACGATGCCGGGACGGTCGGTGTAGGTGAAGAACGCCAGGTGGTCGGTCGGCTCGATCTCCATCGTGAAGCCGTTGACCTCGACGATCTTGGTGATCTGGCGCGGGCCCGACAGGGTGCCGGAGACCGAGACCGTGCGGCCGTCGGCGAGCACGCCGCGGACGGTGATCACGTTGCGCCAGTCGGGGCTGTCGGGGCTGGTGACCAGCTCGACCACGGTGCCGCGGTCCTGCGCGAGCAGCGGCGCGTTCACATAGGTGACGCCACCCTCGACGACGTCGGTGAAGACGCCCTTGAGCGCGGCCAGCTCCAGCACCCGCACGTCCTGCGAGGCGATCTCGCCCCGGACCTCGACGACCAGGCGCGTGGCGACCTCGCCCGCGAGGGCGGTGAAGACGCGGCCGAGACGCTCGGTCAGCGGCAGGCCCGGCTTGACCTCTTCGGCCACGGCGCCGCCCTGGACGTTCACCGCGTCGGGCACGAACTCACCGGCGAGCGCGAGCTTGACGCTGCGGGCCACCTGGGTGCCGGCCTTCTCCTGGGCCTCGTGGGTGGAGGCGCCGAGGTGCGGCGTGACGACGACCTGGTCGAGCTCGAACAGCGGGCTGTCGGTGACGGGCTCCTTGGGGAACACGTCGATGCCGGCGCCGGCGACCCGGCCCTCCTTGATGGCGGAGTAGAGGGCGTTCTCGTCGATGATGCCGCCGCGCGCGACGTTGATCAGCCGGACGTTCGGCTTGACCATGTGCATCTCGCGGTCGCCGATGAGACCGATGGTCTCCTTCGACTTCGGCAGGTGGACGGTGATGAAGTCGGCCTGCTGGAGGACCTCCTCCAGCGTGACGAGCTTCACGCCCATCTGCGCGGCGCGGGCGACCGGCAGGTAGGGGTCGTACGCGATCAGTTCCACCCCGAACGGCGCGAGGCGCTGCGCGACGAGCTGCCCGATCTTGCCGAGGCCGAGGATGCCGACGACCTTCTCGTCGAGCTCGACGCCGGTGTACTTCGACCGCTTCCACTCGCCGCCCTTGAGAGCGGAGTGGGCCTGGGCGACGTTGCGGGCCGAGGCGAGGATGAGCGCGACGGTGTGCTCGGCGGCGCTGGTGATGTTCGAGGTGGGCGCGTTGACGACCATGACGCCGGCCTTGGTGGCCGCCTCCACGTCGACGTTGTCGAGGCCGACACCCGCACGGGCCACCACGCGCAGCTTCGGCGCGTGGGCCACGGCCTCGGCGTCGACCTGGGTGGCGCTGCGCACGATCAGAGCGTCCACGTCGGAGAGAGCCGGGAGGAACGCGGACCGGTCGGCTCCGTCGACCTGACGAACCTCGAAGTCCGCTCCGAGGACGGCGAGACCGGCCTGGGAGAGCTCCTCTGCGACCAGTACGACGGGCTTGTTCACTGGTGATTTCCTTCGAACGTGACGACTGCATCGGTCGCCGATGAGTCTATCCGCGCCCTTCGGAGAGCCCTCGGAGGATCCGCCATACGAGACGGTTGTTACTCAGGGGAGTCGTGAGAATCCTTCACGTAAACGGCAGATTAGGGCTGATACCCGGCTTGGACCGAGCCAATCCACACAGCCGCCAAGTTGGTATTGATCGCACCTAATCTTGGCGATTAGCCTGCTAAATCGTGGTTCGGTACCTATGGTTCAGCATATGAGCATCGGGAATCCCGCTCTCGGCGAAGTGCTCGCCCAGCACGGCAGTCCGCACCAACTTCTCGCCGCTTTGGCGGAATGGGGCATCCTGGTCGCCGTCCGGCCCGATCGTTCCGTGGTGCTCGGGACCACGCAGAGTGGCGAACGGGTGCTGCTCGGATACACGGGTCCCGCGACGTACGCGCGGCATCGGGGCAGCCATTCGCTGTCGGTCTGCGACGTGGACACGATCCTGGACATCCAGCGTGTGACCGGGGTGCGCGAGATCGTCATCGACGCCGCGGGCCCCGCCGCCGCGGCCGTGCCGATCGACGACCTCCAGCGCTATCTGCGGCAGACGCGCAGCGGCCCGCACCCCGTTCTGTCGGGTGCCACGCCGAACGCGTACGCGACCGGAAGCATGGACCGGATCCCCAAGCCGCCCGTCCGCACCGCGGCCCCCATGCCGCTGGGCGCGCCGGTGCAGCAGCAGGCGCCGGCCCAGGCGCCGTGGATCCCGCAGCCACGCCAGCACCTGTCGGGCGCGATGCAGGTGGTCGACCCCGGATATCAGCGGACGAACCATCCGATCCTGCCCGCCCTCCGGGTGGCCATCGCCGAGTTACTGCGTGACTACGCGGTCATCCACCACGTGTGGATCTCCGCCGCGCGGACCGTCTCCGGCACCCAGGGGATCATGCTGCACGTCAAGGTGCACACCGCCAACGCCGAGGACCTCGTGCGCGATCTCCATCGCGGGGTCCGCGCCCGGCTGCCGCAGCTGGCCGCCAGCGAGGCGCCGGTGCTGATGGCACGGGTGGCCGACGCGTTCACCGAACGCCGGATGATCGAGCTGGGGGCACACGTCGTCTGCGCCGACGTAACCGACTGATCGATTCCCTACCCCATTTACCGTGATTGGGCTTGAATGTCGCCATGGTCACGGTCCCCACCCGAGTACGCCTCGGCTATGCCGTCGGCTCCTTCGCGACGGCGAACTTCACGACGATCCCCGGTCTGCTGCTGCTCATCTACATGACCAACGTGCTGGCCGTCGATCCCCTCCTGGCCGGTGTCGTGGTGTTCCTGCCGAAGGCGTGGGACCTGGTCGCCAACACGCTGGTCGGCCAGTGGTCCGACAAGACGGTGTCGCGGTGGGGTCCCCGGCGTCCGTGGATGCTGGCCGGCGCGGCGATCCTGCCGGTCTCGTTCGTGGTGATGTTCCTCGGGCCGCCGCTCACCGGTGTTCCGGCCGCGCTCTACGTCGGCGTCGTCTTCCTGATCGCGGCCAGCGGGTACGCGCTCTACGAGGTGCCGTACAAGGCGATGCCCGGCGAGATGACCCACGACTACCACGAGCGCACGTCGCTGCTGCAGTGGCGCATGATCTTCATCGCGATCGGCATCGGCATGAGCGGCATCCTGGCGCCGATGCTGGCCGGCGACACGGTCGAGGGCTACCGCCTCATGGGCGTCGTGTTCGGCGTGGTGCTGCTGGTGGCGATGCTGGCGTCGTTCTTCGGCACCGCCAACGCGCCCTTCACCGGCCAGGCGGAGCCTGAGGGCACCCTGAAGGCCCAGCTCAGGGCCGCGCGCACCTCCAGGCCCTTCATGTGGCTGCTGGGCCTGAGCAGCGCTCAGACCCTCGGCGCGTACGTCATGCTCGCCGGCGCCCCCTACTTCGCGGCCTACACCCTCGACAGCACCGGCGCGACGACGACCCTGTTCGCGGCGCTGGTCGGCCCGATGCTCGTGACGATGCCGCTGTGGGTGTGGCTGGCCCGGCGGCTCGACAAGCGCGGCGCGATGATCCTGGCGGGCATCCTGTTCATGTCCGGCGCGACCGCGGCCGTCCTGACCCCCGTGTTCGGAACGGTCTACGCCCACGTCGTGATCGTCGTGGTCGGCGTCGGGTACGCCGGTCTCCAGCTCCTCCAGTTCTCGATGCTGGCCGACGTGATCGCCTACGACGGCCTGGTGAGCGGCAAGCGGCGCGGCGGCGTGTTCACGGGTCTGTGGACCGCCGTGGAGAGCGCGGTGGCCGCCTTCGGCGCGACGATCTACGGCGCGACCCTGTCGATCGGCGGCTTCCTGGAGTCCGATCCGGCCAATCCGGTCACCCAGCCGGAAAGCGCCCAGTTCGCGGTGCTCATCGGGATCACTCTGATCCCCGCCGCGATCATCCTCATCGGGGTCCTGATGACCTTCAAGTACGACCTCACGAGCACCAAATTGTCACAGGTTTCACAAGATGTGACGTAAATCACATGAACCTCGCTTGGAACGTGGCCATCAGGGATTCCGTAACGGGAAGATCTCGACCAGGTCACCGAATATGACGGTTTTCCACCCGTAGCGCTTCCGACCAGGCCATACTTCGGTTCCATTCCAGAGCTTCGGAACCCCACCCCTGGAAGGAAGTTCATGAAGACTTCACTCCGCGCGCTCTTCTGCGCCGGTGTGCTGCTGGCAGCGACTCTCCCAGCGACGACCGCCTCAGCGGCGGCGGCGCAGGCACAGGCCGCCCGCTGCCGCATCGTCGCCTCCAAGCCGGCCGTCAACCAGCTCGGCCAGCTCGCCGCCGTCGGCTCCCGCAGCGGCAACTGCTTCGGCAAGACCCGGGTCCGGGTACGCATCAAGGAGGCCGTCGCCGGCCCGGACACCACCGTGAAGAGTGGCTCCAAGGTCGTCCGCACCGCCAAGCTGCGCGTCCGCGCGGCCTGCGAGCCGGGCATCTACTACACGCAGGTGACCGGCCGCTTCGGCCAGGTGGTCAACTCGCGCAAGGTCCGCATCACCACGTGCACCCCGGCCCCCGCGCCGACCCCCTCGCCGTCGGCGTCGCCCTCCGCGACCCCGAGCGCGTCGCCGAGCGCCACCCCGACCACCTCGCCCGCACCCGGTGGCGGCTCCGCCGTCGGCACCGCGGTCGAGAACGAGGTCGTGCGGCTGACCAACGCCGAGCGCGCCAAGGCCGGTTGCGGCGCCCTCACGCACGACGCCAAGCTCCGCACCGCCGCGTTCAACCACTCGGCGGACATGTCGGCGAAGAACTACTTCGCCCACGACTCGGCCGACGGCCGCAAGTTCTCCGACCGCATCAAGCAGGCCGGGTTCTCCTTCCGCGCCGCCGGCGAGAACATCGCCAAGGGCTATCAGACGGCCGCCCAGGTCGTTCAGGGCTGGATGGACAGCCCCGGCCACAAGGCGAACATTCTGAATTGCACCTATACGCACATTGGCGTGGGCCACGTGGTCGCGGGTGGGCCATACTGGACGCAAGACTTCGCCAAGCCCTGATCACAGGGGCTATCTGGACACCGGCCTGACCGAAAGCGGATACTCCAGACATGAGCTCCGAGCCTCACGTTCGCGCCTCAGACGAGGATCGCGAGCGTGCGCTCAACGAGCTCCGGGAGAGGGCGGCTGAAGGCCATCTCTCGATGGAGACTTTCGTCGGCAGGGTCGACCAGGCGCTGCGGGCACGCAGCGCCGCAGAGCTCGAACAACTCGTCGCCGACCTGCCCCAGCGGGGCAGGTTCCGGCGCCGGGCCACCCATCTGGTGGGTTCGATGTCCGACTTCAGCACCCGCCTCCGGGCGGCCTGGCGCCGCCCGAAACTGCCCCGCCTCGCACTACCGGCCGACACGCGGATCCGGTACGTCGTGGGGCGAGGCTCGGCCTGCGACCTCGTCCTGGCCGACCTGACCGTGTCGCGGATCCACGCGGAACTGCGACGAGAAGAAGACCACTGGTTGCTGGTCGACCTGGGCTCACTGAACGGCACCCGCCTGAACGGGTGGCGACTGGTAGGCCCGGCACGCGTCCGCAGCGGTGATGAGATCAGCTTCGGAGACTGCGCCTTCCTGGTGTCAGTCCCCCTCTGACCGACAGAAGGCCCGGCTCCCCTGATCAAGGAGCCGGGCCTTCTGCTTTTACGCCTGTTTTCCTAGGCCTGGTTCTGGAGCCAGCTCATCATCGGGCGCAGCTTGGCGCCGGTCTTCTCGATGGGGTGCTCGGCCAGTTCGTCGCGGTACTGCTGGAAGCGCTTCTGGCCGCCGTCGAACTCGGCCACGAGCTCGCGCGCGAACTCGCCCGACTGGACCTCGTCGAGGATGCGGCGCATCTCCTTCTTGGTCTCGTCGTTGATGAGGCGCGGGCCACGGCTGTAGCCGCCGTACTCGGCGGTGTCGGAGACCGACCAGTACATCTTGTGGATGCCGCCCTCGTACATGAGGTCGACGATCAGCTTCATCTCGTGGAGGCACTCGAAGTAGGCGACCTCGGGCTGGTAGCCGGCCTCGATCAGGGTCTCGAAGCCCGCCTTGATGAGCTCGGACACGCCGCCGCAGAGCACGGCCTGCTCGCCGAACAGGTCGGTCTCGGTCTCCTCGGTGAAGGTGGTCTTCAGCGCGCCGGCGCGGGTGCCGCCGATGCCCTTGGCGTAGGACAGCGCGAGCGGCCAGGCGCTGCCGCTGGCGTCCTTCTCGACCGCCACGAGGCAGGGCACGCCGCGGCCGGCCGCGTACTGGCGGCGGACCAGGTGGCCGGGGCCCTTCGGGGCGACCATGGCGACGTCGACGCCCTCGGGGGCCTCGATCAGGCCGTAGCGGATGTTGAGGCCGTGGCCGAAGAACAGGGCGTCACCCTGGACGAGGTTCGGGGCGACGTGCTCGGCGTAGAGGTGACGCTGGATGTGGTCGGGCGCCAGGATCATCGTCAGGTCGGCCTCTTCGACCGCCTCGGACGGGTTGAGCACCCGCAGGCCGTCTGCCTCGGCCTTCTCCCGGCTCTTGGAGCCCTCGGGGAGCCCGACGCGGACGTCGACGCCGGAGTCGCGCAGGGACAGCGCGTGCGCGTGGCCCTGGCTGCCGTAGCCCAGGACGGCGACGTGGCGGCCCTGGATGATCGACAGGTCGGCGTCGTTGTCGTAGTAGATCTCAGTCACTTCGATAAACCTTTCAGGGTTTCCTATGCGGTCCGGTCCAGGGCCCGGAGCGAGCGGTCGGTGATCGAACGGGCACCGCGGCCGATGGCCACCATGCCCGACTGCACGAGTTCCTTGATGCCGAACGGCTCAAGGACGCGCACGAACGCCTCCAGCTTGTCGACCGTACCGGTGACCTCGATGGTGACCGCGTCGGGGGCGACGTCGACGCAGCGGGCCCGGAACAGGTTGACCAGTTCCAGGACGTGGCTGCGCGAGTCGGCGTCGGCCCGCACCTTGATCAGCATGAGTTCGCGCTGCACCGACTGTGCGGTGTCCAGTTCGACGATCTTGAGGACGTTCACCAGCTTGTTGAGCTGCTTGGTGACCTGCTCGAGTGGGAGCTCCTCGACGTTGACGACGATCGTCATCCGGGAGACGTCGGCGTGTTCCGTCGGGCCGACCGCGAGCGAGTCGATGTTGAACCCGCGGCGGCTGAACAGGGCCGAGACCCGGGCCAGCACGCCGGGCTTGTTCTCGACCAGAACGGAGAGGGTGTGCCTGCTCATCAGTCCTCGTGCTCCCACTTCGGCGCCATGTCACGGGCGTACTTGATGTCGTCGTTGCTGGTGCCGGCGGCGACCATCGGCCAGACCATGGCGTCCTGGTGCACCACGAAGTCGATCACGACCGGCAGGTCGGTGATCTCCATCGCCTTGCGGATGGTGTCGTCGACGTCTTCCGGCCGCTCACAGCGCAGGCCGACGCAGCCGTAGGCCTCGGCCAGCTTGACGAAGTCGGGGATGCGGCGCGACGACTGGAGGTCGGTGTTGCTGTAGCGCTCCTCGTAGAAGAGGGTCTGCCACTGCCGGACCATGCCGAGGTTGCCGTTGTTGATGACGGCGATCTTGACCGGCACACCTTCGAGCGCGCAGGTCGCGAGCTCCTGGTTGGTCATCTGGAAGCAGCCGTCGCCGTCGATGGCCCAGACGTCCTTGTCGGGACGGCCCATCTTGGCGCCCATCGCCGCCGGGACCGCGAAGCCCATCGTGCCGGCGCCGCCGGAGTTGATGAACGACCCCGGGTTCTCGTAGCCGATGAACTGGGCGGCCCACATCTGGTGCTGGCCGACGCCCGCGACGTAGACCGCGTCGGGGCCGACCAGTTCGCTGATGCGCTCCATGATGTACTGCGGCGCGAGCGAGCCGTCTTCGTAGGTCTCGTAACCCAGGGCGTAGGTCTCGCGGTAGGCCTCCAGGTGACGCCACCACTCGGTGTAGTCGCCCTGGACCCCGCTCGCCTTGATCGCCGCGACCAGGTCGGCGATGACCTCTTTGCAGTCACCCACGATCGGCACGTCGGCGTGGCGGTTCTTGGAGATCTCCGCCGGGTCGATGTCGGCGTGGACGACCTTGGCGCCCGGCGCGAAGGTGTCGAGACGGCCGGTGACCCGGTCGTCGAAGCGGGCGCCCAGCACGATCATCAGGTCGCTGCGCTGGAGCGCGCCGACCGCCGCGACCGTGCCGTGCATGCCGGGCATGCCGAGGTGCTGCTTGTGGCTGTCGGGGAAGGTGCCCCGGGCCATCAGGGTCGTGATGACCGGGATGCCGGTCAGCTCGGCCAGTTCGAACAGTTCGTCCGACGCGCGGGCCTTGTGGACGCCGCCGCCGACGTACAGGACCGGGCGCTTGGCCTCGGCGATGAGCCGGGCCGCCTCCCTGATCTGCTTGGAGTGCGGGCGGGTCACCGGGCGGTAGCCCGGAAGCTGCATCTGGACGGGCCAGGTGAACGTGGTGGTCGCCTGGAGCGCGTCCTTGGAGATGTCGACGAGCACGGGGCCGGGACGGCCGCTCGCCGCGATGTGGAACGCCTCGACGATGGTCCGGGGGATGTCGGCCGCGTCGGTGACGAGGAAGTTGTGCTTGGTGATCGGCATGGTGATGCCGGAGATGTCGGCTTCCTGGAAGGCGTCGGTGCCGATGGCCTTCGAGGCGACCTGGCCGGTGATCGCGACGATCGGGACCGAGTCCATGTAGGCGTCGGCGATGGGGGTCACCAGGTTGGTGGCGCCGGGACCCGAGGTCGCCATGCAGACGCCGACCTTGCCGGTGGCCTGGGCGTAGCCTTCGGCGGCGTGCCCGGCGCCCTGCTCGTGACGCACGAGCACGTGCCGGACCTTCTTGGAGTCGTAGAGGGGATCGTAGGCGGGGAGGATCGCACCGCCGGGGATCCCGAACACGGTGTCGACCCCGACCTGCTCCAGTGCCCGCACCAGAGCCTGGGCACCTGTCATCTGTTCGGTCATCGGCTCGTTCCTTGTGACTGAGCTGGGCGTGTTCCGGCATAAAAAATGCCCCATCCGCAGAGGCGGAGCTGGGGCGGCGCGCGCAGGACTTTGGACTTCGTCAGGCGCGCCTGCGAAGTACTACAAGAAGGATCCCACCGCGATGCATGGACCCACCTTGTCCGATGAAACGGCTACCCGTCAAATCCGTGATACACGAATCTCATCAGGCGGACGCTGTGAGGCTGGTCCGCATGAGCGAATCGACCCCCTGGGCGGCCATCGGGCGCCCCACGAGGTAGCCCTGACCTCGGCTGCAACCCATCTCGCGCAGCAGGTCGAGTTGCTCGGGGCGTTCGATTCCCTCCGCCACCACTATGAGCCCCAGATCATGCCCGAGACGCACGATGGTGCGGGTGAGGAGGCTGAGAGTTTCATCGCGGCCGAGGCCGCTGACGAAGGAGGGGTCGATCTTGATGATGTCGACCGGGAGCTGCCGGAGGAGGGCGAGGGAGGCGTAACCCGTACCGAAATCGTCGATCGCGAGGCGGACGCCGAGCGCCCGGAGGTCCGAGAGCTTGCCGATGGTGTCTTCCGCGTCTTCGACGAGCATCTCCTCGATCACCTCGAGGGTGAGGGCGCTCGGCGGCAGGCCGCTGTCCGACAGGGCCTCGGAGACGGTCTCGACGAACCCGGCGGCCATGATCTGCCGCTTGGACAGGTTGACCGACAGGCCGATGTCCCAGTTGGCCGCGCGCCACTCGGCGACCTCACGGCAGGCCTCGCGGAGGATCCACTCGCTCAGCGGCACGATCAGGCCGGTGTCCTCGGCGGTGCCGAGGAACTGCTCGGGCGGGGTGAACTCGCCGTTGCCCCGGCACCAGCGCACCAGCGCCTCGACGGCGGTGACGCGTGAGGTGGCCAGGTCGACCACGGGCTGGTATTCGATCGCGAACTGCTGGTCGAGCAGCGCCCGCTGGAGGTCGGCGGCGGTTTCGAGGCGGCGGACGGCCTCGGCGTGCATGTGGGCCGCGAAGACCTCGACCCGGCGCCCGCCCAGGCCCTTGGCCCGCGCCATCGCCACATCGGCGTTGCGCAGCAGGTCGGCGGCGGAGGTGGCGGGCTCGGTGAAGGCCACACCCACCGAGGCGGTCAGCGCGATGTCGCGGTCGGCGACCCGGAACGGCTCCTGCGAGACGGCCCGGACCAGGCGTTCGGCCAGGTCGACGACCATCTGCGCGTCGGCACCGGCCTCCAGCAGCACGGCGAACTCGTCGCCGCCCCACCGGGCCAGGGTGTCGTCGGCGCGCAGCGCCTGGCGCAGCCGCCGGGCGGCCTGGCCGAGCAGGTAGTCGCCGCTGGCGTGGCCGACGGAGTCGTTGACCCCGGTGAAGCCGTCGAGGTCGAGGAAGATCACGGCGGTGCCGGCCGAGCGGGCGAGCACCTCGCGGGTGCGCTCCTCGAAGTAGGCCCGGTTGGGCAGCCCGGTCACGCCGTCGTGGAAGGTCAGGTGGGTGACCTGGTTGCGCAGCGCCACCTGGTCGGAGACGTCGCGGGTGGTCACCAGGATCAGGTCTTCGCGCCGCACGTCGCGGGTGGCGACCGACTCGGTCGGCCGCCAGGTGCCGTCGGCGGCGCGGACCCGGCAGGCCAGGCGGCAGGTGCCGTAGCGCTCGATGCCGTCGTCTTCGGCGACGTGGCGCAGGAGCGCCTGGATGGTGGGCACGTCTTCGGGGTGGACGTAGTCGACGATCGGCTTGCCGAGCAGATCGGTGGGCGCGTAGCCGTAGGTGGTCTCGACGCCGTCGCTGATCTCCTGGACGACCCCCTCGAGGTCGCACATGAGCACGACGTCACCGGTGTTCTCGGCGAGCTGGCGCAGCTGCCGCTCACTCACGACCGCCTGGCGGCGCAGGCCGTCGGCGGACAGCATGACGATCAGCAACCGGGCCAGCAGCACGGCCACGGCCGACACGGTGACGATCGGCAGCAGCACGTCGCCGGTCGCGGCGACCGCCTTCACGGCCACCACGGCGACGGCCGCGAGCACGAGCGCGTAGGGCACGGCGGTGATCACCACGGGAGGCGTGGCGGCGTTGCGCTGTTCCGAGGGCACCCGGCGGCGTCCGGACTCCTCGATCCACGGCGCCACGGCCAGCGCGACGAAGCCGAGTGGCGCGACCAGCCCGGCCGGGACCGCAGGGTCGACGCCGTTGAGGCGGGCCACCGCCGTGGCCAGTTCGGCCACCGTGACCGCGAACAGGACCGTGAGCCCGGCCAGCCCGACCGCCCGGTTGGCCGCGCGCGAGACCGCCACGAACGGCGCCGCGGCGCAGGTCGCCAGCAGGCACAGCACCGGCAGCGCGAGCGTGGTGTAGAAGGCGCCCGGCTCCTCGGCCTTGGCGAACATCGGTGCGAGCAGCAGCGCCCAGGTGATGGCGAGCAGCGCGGCGGCCGACAGGTAGCCGTCGCTGAGCTGCCGGAACAGCCCGCGGCTCTGCGGCGGGGGCAGTGAGGTCAGCCAGCAGCCGATCATCATCAGCAGTGCGCCGACGAGCAGCATGAGGTCGGCGAAGGTGAGCACGAAGGCGGTGCCCTCGGCGACCGGGCGCACGCCGATGCCGGCCAGCCAGGTGAGCGCGCCACCCGCCAGCCACCGCCAGCCCACGGCCTCTCTGCGGTCGCTCGTAGGGCGGTCGCCCGCGATGATCCGGCCCGAGGCCACGACCAGGGAGACCGCTGCGAGCAGACCCGTCACCAGGCCCGCCACCGCCGTCACCGCGGAGGCCGATCCCCCCGCGATCAGGGCAGCGGCGATGATCACCGCGCCGAGCCCGGCAGCGGCGATGAGCGAGACCCTGGGGTCACGCGTGCCGTTCACGCTCGTCGCCCTTTACTTCCGGTCACATCGTCAGTTTGCGCGCCGGTGCCGCCCCTGTTGGGGACATCGGCCCAGTCGTCACCGATCTGATAAACAGGAATTCACGGTACGGACCCGAGGTCACGGCCCCGCTACGGTCCGGAACCAGATTCAGAAGGTTCAGTAGCCCCCGCTGATGATATTGGTCAGCGGACGCCCGTCGTGCAGCCTTCGCAGCTGCGCCTCGACGTAGACGAGTGCGCGCCTGGTCGAGGCGGGTGTGCTGCCCGCGACGTGGGGCGAGATGAACAGGTTGGGCGCCTTCCAGAGCGGGTGGCCCTCGGGGAGCGGCTCGGGGTCGGTGACGTCGACGGCGGCCCGCAGCCGCCCCGACTCGAGCTCGGCCAGCAGCGCGTCGGTCTCGACGACGGGCCCGCGCGCGGCGTTGACGAGCAGCGCGCCGTCCTTCATCCGGGAGAGAAAGGCGGCGTCGACCATGCCCCTGGTGGCGGGCGTGGCCGGGACCAGCAGGACCACGATGTCGGCGTGGGGTAGCAGTTCCGGCAGTTCCGTCTCGGCGTGGACGCCGTCGCGGGGGCTCCTGGCCACCCTGACCACCTCGACCTCGAATCCGGCCAGCCGGCGTTCGAGGGCGGCGCCGATGGAGCCGTACCCGAGGATGAGAACCGTGGAGTCGGCCAGGGTGCCGGTGTGCCGGTAGGCCCACCGGCCCTGTTCCTGGGCGCGGACGAACGCCGGGAACTCGCGCTGCATCGCGATCATCGCGCCGACCGCCCACTCGGCGGTTCCGGCGTCGTGGACGCCCCTGGCGTTGCACAGCATCACACCATCGGGGACGTGAGGCAGGTAGGGTTCGACCCCGGCGGTAACCGTCTGGATGAGGCGCAAACGTGTCATCCGCGACAGCAGCCCCGAGATGTCCGGCACCGGGATGAGCGGGGGAACCCACACCTCGACGTCCTCGGCCCCGGGCGGCTCGGGGTGGTCTCGCCCGTCGAAAACGGTGTATTCGACGTCGGCCAGGTCAGTCGGGATTGCGGACTCGGCCTGCGGGGCCACCCAGATCTTCACAGGACTTAACCCTAATGACTGGCACAGAAGGGTGTTACTGATGGGCGTAGGCCGGACCGGGCTGCTCACGCTGGCCGCTGCACTGACGGTGAGCTGCACCGCGGAGACCGGAGTGGGCACCGGCGTGACGCCGACCCCCCTGGCGGCGACGGCGGCGACCTCCGCTCCCCCGGCGGACGGCCCGCGCACTCTGGTCGAGGGCCTCGAAGTCCCCTGGGCCATCGCGTTCCTGCCGACCGGCGACGCCCTCGTGACCGAGCGGAACTCCGGTCAGATCGTCCAGGTGGCCGCGTCGGGCCGGAAGACCGAGATCGGCACCGTCGACGGGGTGGCGGCCTCCGGTGAGGGCGGCCTCATGGGCATCGCGGTCTCTCCCTCGTACGAGGAGGACCGGCAGATCTTCGTGTACTTCACCTCGTCGTCGGACAACCGGATCGTCCGCTACCGCTTCGACGGCGCGCTCTCCGACCCGCGGCCGATCGTGACGGGCATCCCCAAGGGCGGCATCCACAACGGCGGGCGGCTGGCCTTCGGCCCCGACGGTTTCCTGTACGCCTCCACCGGCGAGGTCGGCGACCGGGGCCTGTCCCAGGACCGCGACTCCCTCGCCGGGAAGATCCTCCGCATGACGGCCGACGGGAAGCCCGCGCCGGAGAACCCGTTCGGCAGCCTGGTGTGGAGCATGGGCCACCGCAACGTCCAGGGCCTGGCCTGGGACGAGAGCGGCAACATGTACGCCACCGAGTTCGGCCAGAACACCTTCGACGAGGTCAACCTGATCCGCGCCGGAGGCAACTACGGCTGGCCCGAGGTCGAGGGCGTCGCCGCCGACGACCGGTTCGTCAACCCCCTGGTGACGTGGTCGACCGACGAGGCGTCGCCTTCAGGACTCGCGTACAGCGGGCACGCGGTCTGGGCGGCGGCCCTGCGCGGCGAGCGCCTGTGGAAGGTCCCGGTGACGCAGGACGGCGCGGCGGGCCGCCCGGAGTCGCTCTACGAGGGCGAGTTCGGCCGCCTGCGCTCGATCGCGACGGCCCCCGACGGCTCGCTGTGGGTCGGCACCAGCAACAGGGACGGCCGTGGCGACCCGAAGCCGGGCGACGACCGCATCCTGGTCATCCCGGCGCGTTAGCGGGGCAGACGACCTCGGCCCGGGGTTTGTAGACCGTCTTGAAGGTGTCGGTCGGTTCGGGCGTCCCGTCGAGACGGACCCTCTCCCGGGTGGTCGTGATCGTGAAGCCGCTGCTGCCCACCACGGGCACGCAGCCCGCCGCCGGGCCGGTGATGGGCGGGGTGGTGGTGAACCGGGTGCGGTCGCTCTGGGTGATGGTCACGGTGTAGGTCTTGGTCCCCCACAGCGACACCTTCATGAGGGTGTCGGTGGCGGTGGCGTCGATGAGCACGCCGTGGTCGGTGTTGTTGCGCCAGACCAGGTCGGGCGCCGGGTAGGAGATGACCACCTCGCGCCCGGCCGGGTAGGGCGGCAGGAACGACTCGTGCGGGATCGCCTCGACGATGTCCATGCCGCTGCCGAGGGCGGCGTTGTAGAGGACCGTCCCGGCGACCGAGACCCCTGGGACGTCCTGGCCGCGGCGGTCGCGGATCTCGATCGGCTCGCCGAGCCCGACGTATCCCGGCACGCCCTCGCGGCGGCCGGTGGTCTGGTTGAGGGAGAACGTCTCGCCGGGCCGGACGATCAGGCCGTCGATGAGGCGGGCGGTCTCCTTGATGTTCTCCACGCGGGGCTGGCAGCAGGTGTAGCCCATGTCGACCCGGACCAGCTCGGTCTGGATGCCCAGCGCGGCGGCCTCTTTGTCGTCGAGGTTCGGCCGGAGCTCGACGAGGGGCACGGCCACCGTACGGCCGGTGGCCCGGCCGAGGACGGCGAGGATCTGGGAGCCCAGCTTGGAGGTGTCGACGCCGACACCGGGCCGTCCGGGCACGAGTTCGGGGCGCCCGCCGGAGGTGGTGAAGGTCGCGTCGCGGGGGGCGTCCGCCGCGGGCACGAACCGCATGCCGCGCGTGGCCATGGCGGCGTCGAACCGGGGTTCCAGCCCGCCGGTCTCGCCCGGCTCGAAGCTCAGCGCGGCCGCGATGTCCGAGGGGGTGAGCTGCAGCGACGTGGTCCCGTGGGTCAGCGTGACCGGCGCCGCGACCGCTTTGCGCGCCCAGGCCATCGCCCGGTTCACGCCCTCCTTGGTCACGCGGGGCGTGGCCTTGGCCGGGGTGACGTCGACGATGATGTCGGGGTTCAGGTAGGCGTTCCGCACCGCCGCCGCGACCCGGGAGACGTCGAGCGCGGTGCCCGCCTTGGGGTAGACCGGCTCGGGCCGCAGCCCGTTGAGCGTGACGGCGCCCTCGACCATCGGCTCTTCGATGCCGCGCGCCACCTGGGCCGAGATGACCTCGCCCAGCCGGTTGCTGTCGACCTTGACCACCGGCGTGATCTCGCGCCCGGTGGTGAACGCCCGCCAGACGTCGAAGGGACTGGGAAATCCGAGGGGAAGCACCTTGATCGTGGCCGGGATGTCGATCGTCAGCCCGCTCTGCTCCGGGCTGATCCGCTCGCTCTTGGCGCCGTCGCGCACCACGATCGCGTTGGTGGCGGGCCCGACCAGGCCGGTGACCAGCCGTTCGGCCGCCGCCTTGGCGGTCATCCCGCCCACGTCGACCCCGAGCACGGTCGTTCCCGGGTAGACGTTGCCGGCCATGAGGAAGGCCGGGACGGCGTAGAGCACCGCCAGCAGACCGGCCACCGCGAACAGACAGGGCCGCACCCAGCGGCCCCTCGGCTCCTCGTCGGGCAGGTCATCGAGTGTGACCGGCTGCGGAGGCGGCCCGGTCTTCTTGCGCTTGGCCGCGACCGGCCAGACCTCGACCCGCGCGGGCGGCGGTAACGCGCTTTCGGGCGGCGGCGACTTGACAAGAGGGGCGCTGCCGAAGATGTCGGAGGAAACGCCGGGTGGCAGCGTGCCGTTCGCCCGGACCGGGTGCTTACGTGCGGAAACCGCCTCGGAGGCCGCTGCGAACGGATCCGTGGGCGGGTCGATGGACGCTTCGGCGTTCCGCACGCCTCGCTCTCCTCTTGCTCAGGGGAAACTCCCTTCAGTTAACCCTAAAGCACCCTCTTCTGGATATGTCGCGAAAACATGAGGTTCGACCTGTCAGGTGTCATGTCAAGGGGTCGCGGACGACCGATTTGGGCCAAGACATCGGACTTCTCATAACGAAGCCAGCCCACGGGGACCCTTGGTCTGTCAGGGAACTGTCATGAGACATTCGCGCCGGGGGCGGTGGCGGATGAAACGAATCACGCATTAGTGGCGGAGCCATTCGGCGTCATGTGACATGGCGGCGGTTCGAGACACGTGTCAAGCCTGGTCGATTCCGGAACGTCACGGTTGCGGCCGGACGCGATCGGAATTAAGGGCGGATTAAATAGCTGATCCGGTACGGCGAAACGCGTCGGTGGGGTTGACACCGGATATCGAGCGGGTCCGAAGTAGGGGCGGCGAGAGGTGAGGTCACGGCGTCTGGCCCGTCACGGTGCCAGACCCGATTCGTCGCGGCGGGCTGCTGGAGCGGGTGGCGACGGGCTACCAGGCGTGAGGCCGGACCGGTTCATCGCGTCGGGTTGCGGGAGCGATGGATTGCCAGAGACGTGAGGCCGGACCGGCTCATCGCGGCAGGCTGCGGGAGCGACGGATGGCCAGACGACGTGGCGCCGGACCTGGTTCGTCGCGTCGGGCTGTGGGAGCGGGTGGACTACGAGACGTGAGGCCCGGACCGGTTGACGGCGGATTACCAGTCGTGGCGCCTGACCTGGTTCGTTGCGGCGAGGGCCGGGAGCGGGTGGCTGGTGCCGGATACGGCGGGGACCGGGGGCGGCGGGCGGGGCCGGGGTGGGCGGGAGCCGTAACGGAAGAAAAAAGGGGGTTTGGCCGGGCCTGCGGTTGGTAGGCCCGGCCAAACCGCCCGTCTATTCGGTGACGCCGAGCTTTTCGAGGATGAGGGCGCGGGCGCGGCCGGCGTCGGCCTTGCCTCGGCTGGCCTTCATGACGCCGCCCACGAGGGCGCCGACGGCGGCGATCTTGCCGCCGCGGATCTTCTCGGCGGCGTCGGCGTTGCTCGCGATGACCTGGTCGATGATGGCCGACAGCTCGCCCTCGTCGTTGACGATCTTCAGGCCACGGGCCTCGACGACCTCGTCGGGCGAGCCCTCACCTGCGAGAACACCTTCGAGGACCTGACGGGCCAGCTTGTCGTTCAGCGCGCCCGACTTCACCAGCTCGGTCACGCGGGCGATCTGCGCGGGCGTGATCGGGAGCTCGTGCAGGGTGAGGCCACCCTCATTGGCGCGGCGGGCGAGCTCGCCCATCCACCACTTGCGCGCGTCGGCCGCCGGGGCGCCGGCCTCGACGGTGGCCTCGACCAGGCCGAACGCGTCGTTGTTGTGCATGGCCTCCATGTCGAGGTCGCTGACCCCCCACTCAGCCTGCAGGCGGGCGCGGCGGACCGACGGCAGCTCGGGCAGTTCGGCCTTGAGCTGCGCGACCCACGCCGTGTCGGGCGCGATCGGGACCAGGTCGGGCTCGGGGAAGTAGCGGTAGTCCTGCGCCTCCTCCTTGGAACGGCCCGAGGTGGTCAGCCCGGTGTCCTCGTGGAAGTGGCGGGTCTCCTGGATGATCCGCCCGCCCTCGGCGAGGATCGCGGCCTGCCGCTCGATCTCGCCCCGGACCGACCGCTCGACGCTGCGGAAGGAGTTGACGTTCTTGGTCTCGGTGCGGGTGCCCCACTCCTTGGAGCCGCGCGGCATCAGTGAGACGTTGACGTCACAGCGCATCGAACCCTGGTCCATGCGGACATCCGAGACACCGAGGGTCCGCATGACCTCACGCAACTCGGTCGCGTAGGCACGGGCGACCTCGGGCGCGAGCCGGTCGGTCCCCTCGATCGGCTTGGTGACGATCTCGACGAGCGGAATGCCGGCCCGGTTGTAGTCGACGATCGAGTGGTCGGCGCCCTGGATGCGGCCGGTGGCACCACCGACGTGGGTGGACTTGCCGGTGTCCTCCTCGAGGTGCACCCGCTCGATCTCGATCCGGACCGTCTTGCCCTCGACGACGATGTCGAGGTAGCCGTCGAAGCAGAGCGGCTCGTCGTACTGGCTGATCTGGTAGTTCTTCGGCATGTCCGGATAGAAGTAGTTCTTCCGGGCGAACCGGCACCACTCGGCGATCGAGCAGTTGAGCGCGAGCCCGATGCGGATGGTCGACTCGATCGCCGCGGCGTTCGCGACCGGCAGGGCGCCGGGGAAGGCCAGGCAGGTCGGGCAGACGTGGGTGTTCGGCGGGGCGCCGAACGTGGTCGGGCAGCCGCAGAACATCTTCGAGTGGGTGCCGAGCTCAACGTGCGTCTCCAGGCCGAGCACCGGCTCGAACCTCTCCAACGCCTCGTCGTACGGCATGAGCGTAGGAGTGCTCATAGGTAACCGAGTCCCTTCAACACAGTATTCGTCCGCGTGACCCAGTCCTTGTATGCGGGGACCTGGGCCAGCGTGTCGAGATCGATGGTCTGTCCGATTCGTTTTGCGTAGTCTGCGGCGTCACCTTTGCGAGGGATGACGTCTTTCAGCGCCTGCTTGGGGTCAGGGATTCCCTCGACGTCTCTCGGCTTCGCCGGCAACGCTTCGAGGTTCACCCCTCTGATGTCGGCCCACGCCCGGCGGTCGGCCAGCAGCCAGGCTTCGGTCTCCTTGACCGGCACGAGCCCGATCACCGGCGCCCGTAACTCGCATGTACCGACGACCTGCTCGGCCTTGTGCCGCTCTTTGAAATCGTTGTGTACGAACAACACATGGCAGTCGGCGGATAGTTCGGCCAGGGCCTCCGCGACACTGTGGTGATCACGGATGGATCGGCAGGAACCGATCTGGGTCGGCTCGACGTCGATCACACTGGTTGCCGATTCCAGCGTGAGTTCGCGGAGCTGGCGATAGATGACCGCACCGAGAAAGTCCTCGTCCTCACGGCCCTCCGCGACCAGACCGGGCACCAGTGGCCGAGCCATCAGACCGTTCCGACCGTGTCGAGAAAGGCGCGGACCTGACGCGGCGAGACGAAGGTGCCCGGCTCCCCTTCATCACGAACGGGCTTGGCGACCGTGACACGGGAAACACGGTCGTTCTCGGGGTCGACCCGCACCGCGGTGTTCAGGAAGATGAGCGATTCGCGGCGCAGCCGGTAGAGCTCGGAGACGACCACCGGCGAGTGAGTCGTCATGATGACCTGGCGAAGCGGTTTGTTCGGCCAGGCCGGGTCGTTGAAATCGGTGACTTTGCGTTCGATCCGGCGAAGCAATTCCGCGAGGCGGCTGGGGTGAAGACCGTTCTCGATCTCCTCCAGCAGGATCACGCCGGGATGGTCCAGATCATGGAGGACGGCGAGAAGTCCGAGGATGCGGAGAGTCCCGTCGGACAGCAGACGACTCGACACCTTCCCCTCGCCGTCGATGAGAACGTCGAAGAGCCATTCCCCACGCCGTTCATCCAGATAAGGCTCGATTCCCACCACATCGGGAGTGAGCGCGAGGAAATCGTTGACCAGGTCGTCGAAAGCGGCGGTCCGGTGAAGCCGCCCCAGAACGGCCGCCAGGTTCCCGCCGTCCGGATCGAGCGCGCGCCGATCCGCCTCGTCGGCCGCTTCCCGCATCCGGACAGGATCAGGCTGGTAGAGACGCCAGGACTCTTCCGCTCCGAACAAGAGCGACCGAATGAGCTGAAAATCCTCGCTCACCGGGTCGAGCATCTGCCGGGTGATCTCGGCGGCCTCGGCGACAATCGGCCGGGCTTCAATCGGCAGGTGGTCGAAATGCTCGACGCCGAGCCGGACACCGAAGTTCCCCGACGACAAGCCGACGGCATAATCAACGGGCCTATATCGGCCCACCCCGCTGAGGTAGGTCACCGCCCGCACATCAGCCTCGACGTGGGTCAGTGACTCGGCGTCCACAAGGAAGCTCTCTACTGGCCTACCTTTTCCGACCTGGTGGAACAGCTCATGCGAGCGCCCGCGAGGCGAATCGGTGAAAGCCTTCCCCGACGGCATTTCCCGCAGGAATACCAGCGCGTCGAAGAAATTCGACTTACCACTTGAATTCGGGCCCACCAAAGCGAGAAGGGGCGGCACGTCCAGCTCGAAATCCAGGAACGACTTGAAGCCGTCGATCCGAATATGAGTGATCATGCCGCCCTCCTTCCCTGTTTCTCCAGGGTCGTCTACAGGGCCGGAGCCTTGGACAGCAGCGGCCCGCCCCAGCGGGACTCGAACGCGCGCTCCACAGCAGCCCCCACCCGGTAACACCGGTCATCACCGAGCACCGGAGCCATGATCTGCAGACCCACGGGAAGCCCGTCTTCGTCAGCGAGACCACACGGCACCGACAGAGCCGCGTTCCCGGCCAGGTTCGACGGGATGGTGCACAGGTCGGCCAGGTACATGGCCATCGGGTCGTCGGCCCGCTCCCCGATCGGGAACGCCGTCGTGGGCGTCGTCGGCGAGATCAGCACGTCCACATGCTGGAACGCCGCCTCGAAGTCACGCGAAATGAGCGTCCGCACCTTCTGGGCAGACCCGTAATACGCGTCGTAGTACCCAGAGGAAAGCGCGTAAGTGCCAAGCATGATGCGCCGCTTGACCTCAGGCCCGAACCCGGCCGCCCGAGTAAGGGCCATGACCTCTTCGGCCGACCGAGTGCCGTCGTCACCCACCCGAAGCCCGTAACGCATGGCGTCGAACCGGGCGAGGTTGGAAGAACACTCGGAGGGTGCGATCAGGTAGTAGGCCGGAAGCGCGTAGGTGAACGAGGGACACGACACCTCGACGACCTTCGCCCCCAGCGATTCCAGCAGCTCGACCGACTCCTGGAACCGCGCCAGCACCCCGGCCTGGTAGCCGTCGCCGCCGAACTCCTTGACCACGCCGATGGTCAGCCCGGCCACGTCTGCCTGCCGAGCGGCCTCGACCACGGAGGGCACCGGCTGGTCGATCGAGGTCGAGTCCATCGGGTCGTGGCCGGAGAACGCCTCGTGGAGAAGCGCGGCGTCCATGACATTGCGTGCGAACGGACCGGGCGTGTCGAGCGACGACGCGAAGGCGATCAGGCCGTAGCGGGAGGAACCGCCGTAGGTCGGCTTCATGCCGACGATGCCGGTCACGGCCGCGGGCTGACGGATGGAACCGCCGGTGTCCGTGCCGGTGGAGAGGGGTGCCTCGTAGGCGGCCACCGAAGCGGAGGCGCCGCCCGAGGAGCCGCCCGGGATCCGGGTCAGGTCCCACGGGTTGTGCGTGGGGCCGTAGGCCGAGTTCTCGGTGGACGAGCCCATCGCGAACTCGTCGAGGTTCGTCTTGCCCAGGATGACCAGCCCGGCCTCGCGCAGCCGGCGGGTGACGGTCGCGTCGTAGGGCGGGCGCCAGCCTTCGAGGATCTTCGACCCGGCGGTCGTCGGCATGTCTTTGGTCGTGAAGACGTCCTTGTGCGCGATCGGCACCCCGGCCAGCGGCCCGAGCTCCTCGCCGGCGGCGCGACGGGCGTCGACGGCGGCGGCCTGGGCCAGCGCCGACTCGGCGCCGACATGCAGGAACGCGTGGACCCGGTCTTCGACCGCGGCGATCCGGTCGAGGTGTGCCTGGGCGACCTCGACGGCGGAGACCTCGCCGGAGGCGATGAGGGAACCCAGCTCGGCGGCGGTCTTCTTGATCAGCTCGCTCACGCCTCCTCCCCGAGGATGCGGGGCACGCGGAAGCGGTCGTCCTCGACGGCGGGCGCACCGGAAAGGGCCTGCTCAGGAGTCAGGCTGGGTGCCACGACATCGGGCCGGAACACGTTGGTCAGCGGCAGCGCGTGCGAGGACGGCGGGATGTCGGCGGTGGCGACCTCGGCGACGCGGGCGACCGCGCCGACGATCTGGTCGAGCTGGGCGGCGAAGTGGTCGAGTTCCTCGTCGGCCAGCGCCAGCCGGGACAGCCGGGCCAGGTGAGCGACCTCTTCGCGGGTTATGGCAGACATAAGTCGTTTAACCCGATTCCTGGGTGGAGTGTGGACACCTCATCCTAGGGCGCCCCGCAGCCCCTCCTCGACGCGGTTAATCGACGGTGGACGTGGCCATCGGCAGCCGCATGCGCGACCGCAGCCACACGACGCACTCCTCCGCCGGCATCGGCTCGGCGAGCCACCAGCCTTGTCCCGCGTGACACCCCATTCCGCGCAATTGCGCGGCGATGTCGGCCGATTCCACCCCTTCGGCCACGGCGCGCAATCCCAGCGACCGGACCAGGTCGATGATCGAGCGGACGATCCGCTCGTCGTCGGCCGACTCCCCCAGTTTCCGGACGAACGAGGCGTCGATCTTGACCTCGTCGACCTGGAGGCGCTGGAGCCGGACGAGCGTGGAGTAGCCCGTCCCGAAATCGTCCAGAGCGAGAGGAACGCCCAGTTCGGCCAGGGTGCGGATGGTGTCGGCCGAGTAGGCCTGGTCGGTCATCAGGATCCGCTCGGTCACCTCAAGGTGGATGGCCTTCGCGGGCAGCGAATAGTGGGCCAGACCGGCCGAAAGCTGGTCGGGCAGACCGGAGTCGAGCAGGTCGCGGGCCGAGACGTTGACCGAGATCGGCACTTCCAGGCCCGAGTGCCACCAGCGGGCGGCCTGGTTGAGCGCCTTGGCGATCACGTACTGGGTGAGCTCGCGCATCAAATAGGACTGCTCGGCCAGCGGGATGAACTCGGCGGGCGAGACGGGACCGCGTACCGGATGCCACCAGCGCAGCAGCGCCTCGACGCCCTCGACCCGGCCGTCCTGGAGCGCCACCTTGGGCTGGTAGTGGAGGTCGAGTTCGTTCCGGTCGATGGCCCGGCGCAGGTCGCCGAGCAGGCTGAGGCGTTCCGGGGAGTTACGGTCGCGCTCGGCGACGTAGAACTCGACGCCGGAACGGGCCTCCTTGGCCATGTACATCGCCACGTCGGAGCGCTGGAGCAGCAGTTCGAAGTCGGGCGCGTGGTCGGGGTAGAGCGCGATGCCGATGGACGCGTCGAGGTCGAAGGTCATCCCTTCGAGCCTGACCGGCTCGGTCAGCGCGACCCGCAGGCGGGAGGCCACTTCCTTGGCCGCCTGGGCGTCCCTGATCTGCGGCAGCAGGACGGCGAACTCGTCGCCCCCCAGCCGTGCCACGACGTCGCCGGGCCGCACCGAGTGGGTCAGCCGGTGGGCCACGATCTGGAGCAGCAGGTCGCCGACCGGGTGGCCCAAGGTGTCGTTGACCTCTTTGAACCGGTCGAGGTCGAGCAGGAACAGCCCCACCCGCTCATCTTCGCGGGCCTCGGCGAGCGCCTCCTCCGTACGGAGAATGAGCAGTTTCCTGTTCGGGAGCCCGGTCAGCCCGTCGTGCATGGCCTGGTGGTCGCGCCGCATCGAGAGCGTGGCGGTGAAGTAGACGGCCGCGAGCGGCGCCACGAACAGCGGCACCAGCCCGGCCGAGTGCTCCATGACCACGACGACCAGCGGCGCCAGCCCCAGCAGCGCGCCGTAGACGAGCCCCTGGGGGATGAGCGAGGTCTTGACCACCCGGAGCACCGACCTGCGCTCGTGCAGCGCCACCGCACCGCACACCAGCAGGCCTCTGACCAGGAAGTACGCCAGCCCGGCGAGCACGATGGCGGGGATGTCGGCCCCGCTGGGGGTCCAGGTGTGCAGGGGCCCGGGGTGCACGCCGAAGACGCCGAACGTGACGGCGGCGGCGAGGCAGGCGAGCGTGACCTGGGCGACGTTGAACGCGATGCGATGCCACGACCGCCGATGGACGAGCCCGCTGACCAGCATCGCCACCGCCTGCATGATCGCGGCGGCGGAGAGCCCGTAGTGCATGAGCACGGCGAACGTGAACATCGTCGAGGTGGGGGTGCCTCCGACGAGCGCGGACGAACTCACCATCACCGGCCGCAACTCGCCCAGGAAGACCAGCGCGACCAGCACCCAGAAGAGTGGTTCCCCGGCGAGGAGTCCCAGCTCGGGGACGCCGAGGCGGGCGGTCGCGACCATGAGCGCGGTCAGCCCGATCGTGATGATCGCCGCGAAGTAGGTCCACAGGGGCGAACCCGGCCGTGGCCCGGCGTCCCGCGTGTCGGGCGGCGCCGAGGTGCGGCCGGTTGGCCCGGTCGTATCGCCGATCTCAGGACATGGCATGAGATGGCGCGCAATTGCAGTCATCGTTGAGAAACCCCCCAAGAGGTCACTATGGGAGGGTACGGCCTACGGGCCACTTCGCGAAACCGCTTGGGCACGTTCCGTTACTGGATATTTCGCGCGATGAGTTGATCTAGCCCGTTCGCACTGAAAGTTTCAGATGCCCCAATAGTCGTTTCCACCGCGTTGCCTGGGTGTTTCATGTTGGGACCCCGTCCTAATCCGCCCCAGCCCTTCAGGCGACCCCCGATCTGATGATTAGATCGCCGCAACCTGGTGGGAGCGCTCCCACATTCTGGGACGGAGTTTCTCATGTTACGAAGAAGGTCCTTGACGGCAGCAATAGTCGCCGCCGTCGCCGCCCTCGGGATGGGTGCAGCGGTGCTCACCACATCGGCCGCCAGCGCCGCAGACTCGGTGTTCTGGGTCGATCCCGACACGAGCGCCGCGCGATGGGTGGCCGCCAACCCCAACGACTCGAAGACGGCCGTGATCCGCGACCGCATCGCGGCGGTCCCTCAGGGACGTTGGTTCACCACGACCAACACCTCGACGGTCCGCTCGCAGGTCAGCGCCTACACGGCCGCCGCGGCGTCGGCGGGCAAGATCCCGATCATGGTCGTGTACAACATCCCCAACCGTGACTGCTCCGGCGCCTCGACGGGCGGCGCGCCCAACCACACGGCCTACCGCGCCTGGATCGACGAGGTCGCGGCCGGCCTTCAGGGCCGCCCGGCGTACATCATCCTCGAGCCCGACGTCCTGCCGATCATGACCAGCTGCATGAGCTCGCAGCTCCAGAGCGACGTGCGGGCCTCGATGGCCTACGCCGGCAAGAAGCTGAAGGCGGGATCGTCGCAGGCCAGGGTCTACTTCGACATCGGCCACTCGGCTTGGCTGTCGGCGCAGGAGGCGGCCAACCGGCTCGTCCAGTCGGACATCGCCAACTCGGCCGACGGCATCGCCCTGAACGTGTCCAACTACCGGACCTCGTCGGAGTCGATCGCGTACGCGAAGAACATCATCGCCGCGACGGGCATCTCCCGCCTCAAGGCCGTGATCGACACCAGCCGCAACGGCAACGGCCCGCTCGGCAGCGAGTGGTGCGACCCGTCCGGCCGCGCGACCGGCACGTGGAGCACGACCGCCACCAACGACTCGGCGATCGACGCCTTCCTGTGGATCAAGCTCCCCGGTGAGGCCGACGGCTGCATCGCGGGCGCGGGCCAGTTCGTCCCCCAGCGCGCCTACGACCTGGCGATCGCGGCGCCGTACACCCCGCAGCCGAGCCCCACCCCGTCGCGGACCCCGACGCCCACTCCCACTCCCACGCCGACCCCGACTCCGACGCCCACCCCGACCCCCACGCCGACGCCGACCCCCACGCCGGGCGGAAAGTCGTGCGCGGCGACCTACCGGGTGACGGGCTCGTGGGGCGGCGGCTTCCAGGGTGAGGTCACGGTTCGCAACAGCGGCAGCGCCTCTCTCACCGGCTGGCGGGTGAACTGGACGTTCGCCAACGGTCAGACCATCACCCAGATCTGGAGCGGCGCCCACACCCAGTCGGGCGGCAACGTCGCGGTGACCAACCTCAGCTACAACGGCAACCTCGCCGCGAGCGCCAGCACCAACTTCGGCTTCCTGGCCAACACCGGCAGCACCAACAACACGCCCAGCGTGACCTGCACGGCGCTCTAACCCCCTGAACACTGCGGGCCGCGCCAGCGGCCCCGCAGACCGAGGCCACCTTTCCCGGCCCAGAAGCCCGGGAAGGGTGGCCTCTTCCATTCAGGTCGTGTACGTGTTCCTTCGGCGAAGATGAGACGCGATGGAACACCCAGAGGACTACGAACCCCCCGAGCACATCCGCTACTTCCGCTATCTAGCGGAACTCGCGGCCGCCGACGACGATCTCGACCTGATAGCCCGCATCCTGGACGACCCCGACAAGGGGATGGCCCAGTCGGCGGTGGCGAAATACCTGGACCGCCGGGCGTTGTCGCTTCTCAGAGACCGTGGGTTCCCGGCCTGGTCGGCAGCGCTGGCACCGGTGATCGCGGGCTACGACTTCCTCGTCTTACGCCTACACGAATGGAACCTGATGAGAACCGTCGCTATCGACGGACCCTGGACCAACGAGCAACTCTTCGCCACCACCGGGTGGTTCCAGCGCAACGCAGTGGAGATCGTCGACTCACCCAGGGCCCTGACCCTGTTCGCCGCAGAGGCACCGACCCGCCGAGTCCGCAACACCGCCGCCCAACGCCTCAAGGCGATGGAACGCCGCCCCCGTCCCTAGCTGACCTCGGTGGCCATAGTCCATGCAGAGCCATTCGTCGCAGGGAACCCACCTGCGCCTCTGACACTTGGCAGCTCATGTGCACTCCGGCTCTCGCCGACCCACCCGCACTCTGATGCTCGCCGACCCACCCGCACTCTGATGCTCACCGACCTACGTGCGCTCTGGCGCGCGCCGACTCATGGGCGCCCCGGGCAACGGTGAACGCAAGGCGCAGGCGACCATCGTCAGGCCTGGCTTCCGGCTATTCGTCTTCCTCCTGTTCGACGCCCGCCGTCCCGAGCGCCGCCTTCGGGCCTTCCGCCAGCAGCACCCGGAACCCGTCCTCGTCGAGGATCGGCCTCTTCAGGGTCACCGCCTTGTCGTACTTGGACCCCGCGTTCTCCCCCGCCACGACGAAGTCCGTCTTCTTGGACACCGAAGACGCCACCTTCCCGCCCCGTGAGGTGATCTCCGCCGATGCCTGGTCGCGGCTGAACCCGGCCAGCGTCCCCGTCACCACGAAGGTCAGCCCGGCCAGCGTCTGCGGCAGCTGATCAACAGGCTCGGGATCTTCCATCACGACCCCGGCCGCCCGCCACCGGTCGACGATCTCCCGGTGCCAGTCGACCTCGAACCACTCCCTGATCGTCTCGGCCACGCGGGTGCCGATCCCCTCGACCTCCGCGAGTTCCTCGACCGTGGCCTCGGCGATGGCCCGGATCGAGCGGAACTCCTTGGCCAGCGCCATGGCCGTCGGCAGCCCGACGTGTCGGATCGACAGCGCCACCAGCACCTTCGCGACCGGCGCCGACTTGGCGGCCTCCAGGTTCTCCAGCATGGTCAGCGCGTTCTTGCTGGGCTCGCCCGACTTGTTGGCGAAGAAGAAGACCTCCTTCGGCTCGCCCGTCGCGGGGTCGGTCTTGGGAAGGCCCGACATCTGCTCGCGTACCAGCGATTTGATCGGCAGCAACTGCTCGATCGTGAGGTCGAACAGGTCGGCCTCGGTCTTGACCACGGGTTCCTGCGGCGCGAGCGGCTGCGTCAGCGCACTGGCCGCCACGTAGCCGAGACCGCCGATGTCGAACGCCTCGCGTCCGGCGGCGAAGAAGAGCCGTTCACGGAGCTGGGCGGGGCAGTAGCGGGTGTTGGGGCAGCGCAGGTCGGCGTCGCCCTCCTGCTCGAAGGCCAGCTCGGTGCCGCATTCGGGACAGTGGGTGGGCATCACGAACGCCCGCTCGCTGCCGTCGCGGAGATCGGCCACCGGCGCGACGATCTCGGGGATCACGTCGCCCGCCTTGCGCAGCACGACGGTGTCGCCGATCAGCACGCCCTTGCGCACCACTTCCGACCCGTTGTGCAGCGTCGCCCGCTCGACCGTCGACCCGGCCACGACCACGGGGGTCATCACGCCGAACGGCGTCACCCGCCCGGTGCGCCCGACCCCCACCTGGATGTCGAGCAGCTTGGTGTTGACCTCTTCGGGCGGATATTTGTACGCGATCGCCCACCGCGGCCACCTCGCCGTGGACCCCAGCTCCCGCTGCACGTCGATGCGGTCGAGCTTCACGACCACGCCGTCGATCTCGTATTCGGTGTCGTGGCGGCGGTCGGCGTAGGAGGAGACGAACTCCTGGACCTCGTCCATCGTCTCGACGACCCGATAGCGGTCGCTGACCGGCAGCCCGAACGCCTTCAGCCGGTCGTAGGTCTCCGACTGCCGCTTCGGCGGGGTCGCGCCCTCCCAGACGCCGACGCCGTGGACGATCATCCGCAGCTCCCGCTGCGCGGTGACCCGGGGGTCCTTCTGCCGCAGCGACCCGGCGGCGGCGTTGCGCGGATTGGCGAAGGGCGCCTTCTCGGCGGCGACGAGCTGCTCGTTGATCCGCTCGAACCCCCGCACCGGCAGGTAGACCTCACCCCGGACCTCGACGAGATCGGGCACACCGTCGCCGGTGAGCCGTTCGGGCACGTCGGCGATGGTGCGCACGTTGGGCGTCACGTCTTCGCCGACGACCCCGTCGCCCCGCGTGGCGCCCCTGACCAGGCGCCCCTTCTCGTAGACCAGAGCGATGGCCAGCCCGTCGATCTTCAGTTCGCACAGGTAAGGCCCGGGGTCGCGCTCGATGCCCCGCTCGCATCGCGCCTGCCAGTCGGACAGGTCGCCGGTGTTGAACGCGTTGTCGAGGCTCTCCATCCGCCGGAGGTGGTCGACGGCGGTGAACTCGGTCGAGATCGGCGCCCCGACCTTCTGCGTCGGCGAATCGGGGGTGCGCAGCTCGGGCCGCTGCTCCTCGATGGCCTTGATCTCGCGCATCCAGGAGTCGTATTCGGCATCGCTGACGGTCGGGGAATCGCGCACGTAGTAGCGGAAACTCGCCTGCTCGATCAGCTCGGCGAGTTCCGAGTGCCTCCTGCTGAGCTCGGCCTCTTCCGGAGTCGGCTCCGGCGCGATTCCCTCGGTCATGACAGCAACCTATCGACTTTCCCGAGCTCAGCCGCCCTGCGCCCAGACCCCCTCATACGCGGAGCATTTCCCGCTAACCCCCTTACGCGTCCCCCGGCAGACCTGCGCTTCGACGCTGAGGACGTGTCCCGCTCTGAGGGCGACCGTGTGCCATCCGGTCTTACAGTTCTTGTACGACTTCTGCACCGTCTTGCCCTGGTCCGTCATGTACCGGAATCGGATCCATGTGCAGGTCTTGTCCGTCGAGGTGTCGTACAGGTGGCCGGTGACCTTCAGCCCCGCCGAGTCGCCGGTGATTTTGCCGTTCGTGACCTTCCCCTTGCCGTCGGTCGTCTTCACCGGACCCCAGTTCCAGGTGTCCGCGACCGCCGGCGAAGCGGTGAGGAGCAGCGCGGCGACGACAGCGCCCGTAGTGAGAAATATCCGCATGGGAGAAGAGAAGCAGCCCCGGCTTGCCATCCGATTACAAGATCATTACTACTCTTCCTCGGGATCCTCCCGCAGCACCCGGGCCGCCTCCCGGCACTTCGCCAGCGCCGCCCGCGCATAGGAAGGCGAGCCCCCGGCCAGCCCGCACGCGGGCGTCAGCACGACCTGGCGCGCCAGCCCCTCGGGCCCGAACCCCAGCCGCCGCCACAGCTCCAGCGCGGGCTTGGCCACCACCCCGACGTCGGCCAACCGGCTGTCGGTCCCCGGGACCACGCCCAGGAAGAAGGCGATCCCCGCCTCGATGGCCGCCCCGATGACATCCTCGTCGCGCCGCCGCATGAGCGCGGCGTCGATCGAGATGCCCTTGGCCCCGGCCGCCTGGATCACCTTCAGCGGCACCGCGGGCGCGCAGCAGTGCACGATCGGGAACTCGGCCGCCGACAGCACCTGCCCGAGCCCCTGCGACGCCACCGACCCGTCGACCGCCGCGAGACGGCCGAACCCCGACGCGGTCGGCACCGTCCCGGTCAGCACCCCGGTCAGCCCCGGCTCGTCGACCTGCACCACCAGAGTGGCCCCCGGAACCCGTTTCCGCACGTCGGCGATGTGCCGCGTGAGCCCCTCGGCCAGCGAGTCGGTGACATCCCTGACCGCCCCGGTGTCGGCGAGGATCTTGTCGCCGTAGCGCAGCTCGATGGCCCCCGCGAGCGTCCACGGCCCGCAGATCTGGATCTTCAGCGGCCCGGTGTACCCGTCGGCGACCTCCTCGAGCGCGTCGAGATCCCGGAGGAGATGATCACGCGCCCTCTTGTGGTCACGGCCGGGCCGATCGACCATACGCCAGCCCGAGGGCTGCACCTCGGCGGGAAGCTCGACGAGGAGCGAGGCGGTACGGCCGATCATGTCCGCCCCCACTCCCCGCGCCGGCAACTCGGGCAGATAGGGCATCGGCAGCTCCCCGAACACGGTCCGGAGCGCCTCGAAATGATCTTCGCCAGGATGGGAGCCGACCCCGGTCGCGGCGGCCTGGTCCCATGGGTACGAATGCACGGGGTCTAGCTTAGGAAGTATGAAGCTCACCAAACTCGGCCATGCCTGCTGGCGCTTCGAGAAGGACGGGCGCGCGTTCGTCCTCGACCCGGGCAGCTTCAGCGGAAACGGTCTCCTCGACGGCGCCGAAGCCGTCCTGATCACCCACGAGCACCTCGACCACCTCGACCCCGACCTGATCAGGTCGGCAGGCCCCGACCTGGAGGTATGGACCTGCAACGGGGTCGTGAACGCCCTCGGCGAGGTCCCGGTCAAGATCCAGACCGTCCGTGAGGGCGACGTCTTCGACGTGGCCGGGTTCGCGGTCCGCGTCATCGGCGAATGGCACGCCCCGACGATCCCGGACGCCCCGATCATCCAGAACATCGGCTTCCTGATCGACGACCGCGTCTTCTATCCGGGCGACGCCCTGACCGACCCGGGCGTGGCCGTGGAGACCCTGCTGGTCCCGTCGAACGCGCCGTGGCTACGGGTGTGGGACTTCGTCGAATACCTCAGGGCGGTCCATCCCGACCACGCCTTCTCCACCCACGACGGGCTGGTCAACGAGATCGGCGCGGGCATGATCGACAACTTCCTGGCCATGGAGGGCAAGAACCAGAAGGCCGACATGCGCCGCCTCAAGCCCGGCGAATCCATCGAATTCGCCTGACCCGAAGCCCTAGCGGCCCGGATTCTCAAGGTGCCGACGTCGCGGCGCTGTACCCGCGCGGCCGGTTGGCGCCGGATACGGCGCCTACCGGGGCGGCGGGCAGTGCCAGGGTAGGCGGAGCCGTAACGGAAAAAGAAGCAGGAAGATCAGCGCCCGCGCGGTGAGGACGCCGATCAGGCCGCCGAGGCGATGGTCGCCGAGCCGATCACGGTGTCGCCGTGGTAGAACACAGCGCCCTGACCAGGGGCGACGCCGCTCGCGGGCGCTTCGAGCGTGATGTGGACCTCGCCGTCGCCCACGCGGACGCGCGCCGGATAGACCTCGCCATGTGCCCGCAGCTGGACCAGGCAGCCGAGCTCCCCACCGGGAGCGTCGACGGGGCCGTTCCAGACGGGCTTGGTGCCGATGATGGACGTCACCTCGAGCGCCGCCCGCGGCCCCACCGTCACCGTGTTGGACACCGGCTCGATCGACAGCACGTAGCGCGGCCGGCCGTCGGCGGCGGGCTGGTCGAGCGCGAGGCCCTTGCGCTGGCCGATCGTGTAGCCGAAGGCGCCGCCGTGGGTGCCGACGACCTTGCCTGACAGCGCGTCGACGATCGGGCCCTCGGAGGCGCCGAGCCGGTCGGCGAGGAACGCTCGGGTGTCGCCGTCGGCGATGAAGCAGATGTCGTGGGAGTCGGGTTTGTCGGCCACGGTCAGCCCCCGGCGGGCCGCCTCTTCGCGCACCTGGGCCTTGGTGGAGTCGCCCAGCGGGAAGATCGCGTGCGAGAGCTGCTCGCGGGTCAGCACCCCGAGCACATAGGACTGGTCTTTGCCCTCGTCGGGCGAGCGCCGCAGCACGCCGTCTTCGAGCCGGGCGTGGTGGCCGGTCGCGACGGCGTCGAAGCCGAGCGCCAGCGCCCGGTCGAGGACCGCCTCGAACTTGATCTTCTCGTTGCAGCGCAGGCACGGGTTGGGGGTGCGGCCGGCGGCGTATTCGGCCACGAAGTCTTCGACGACGTCGCGATGGAAGCGTTCGGCCATGTCCCAGATATAGAACGGAATGCCGATCACGTCGGCGGCACGGCGGGCGTCGCGCGAGTCTTCGATCGTGCAGCAGCCCCTCGCGCCCGTTCGGTAGGACTGGGGGTTGGACGACAGCGCGAGGTGCACACCTGTCACATCGTGGCCCGCCTCGGCGATGCGAGCGGCGGCCACGGCCGAGTCGACGCCGCCGGACATGGCGGCGAGCACACGCAGAGGCTTGAATCCCATAACCCTTCGAGACTACCCGCGTTGGCGTACTGCCCGTCCTGCTGGTTGGATTGCGGGCCATGCGGTTGTTCGGGCGCAAGAGCGAGCCGGTTGACCCGGCAGTGGCGATCTCCGAGTTCTGGGCGTGGTGGGCCGAGGCCCGTCCCCGGGTGGAGGCAGCCGACGACAAGGCGGAACTGATGGCCCCCGCCGTGGCGGCGATCGACCCCGGCCTCATCTGGGAGATCGGCAACGGCCGCGGCAGCCTCTTCGCGCTGGTCGTGAGCTCGGCCGCCGACCCGGAACTCCGTTCCCTGGCCCACCGCTGGGCGAAAGCGGCCCCCGAGCCCGACGCGATGTGGGAGTTCCATCCGTCCCGTCAGGCTGCGTCGATTCCGGCTGATGTACGTTTCCCCGCCGGCCCCCACGAATTCGACATGGCCCGGTTCGTGGTGGCCCTGCGCGTTCCCCCGGGCAGCCCGCGGGTCGACATCTCGGCCTATCACCCGATCTTCGAGGACATCGACGACGACACCCGCATGGAGACCGCCATGCTGGCCCTCGACCGCCTCCTCGGCGAAGACGAGGTCGCCCGCTGGGTCGGCGACGTCACCGCCGCCCAGATCGAGCCGATCGACGCCCTCCCCGCCATCCACCTCCCGGCCGTGGTGGCCGACGTGGCCGAGGGCTTCCAAGACGAGCAGTGGGCCCTCCTCGAAGGCACCACCGCGCGCGGCAAGAAGCTCACCGCGACCGCCCGCTACCCGCTCCGCCCGGTCGACTACCCCCTCTTCGACCAGCACATCGCCATCACGCTCCCCTACCGGAAGTCCGACTCCGACGGCCTCCCGGCGGGCGACTCACTCGACGCCCTCAACGCCTTCCACCAGACCCTCACCGCGGCGTTGGGCGCCGCGGTCGTCGCCGCCCACGTGAGCTCGGAGGGCGTCAGAACCTTCCACGTGTACGCCGACCCGACCGGCACCACCGAACGCGCGGTCCGCGACCTGGTCTGGAAGGAGGGCCGCCCGGCCATCGTGGTCTCGATGGACCCGGAGTGGTCGGCGGTAGCCCACTTCCTGACGTGATCGATGACGTGTGCTCCGCACACGCGGCCCGTCAGGAGAGGCCGGCGCGGCGGGCGCGTTCGACGACTCCGCCGATCACCTCGCCGACCCGTTCCACGTCTTCGACCGTGGACGTGTGGCCCAGGGAGAAGCGCAGTGAGCCGCGTGCGCGGGTGCCGTCCTGCCCCATGGCGAGCAGCACGTGGGACGGCTGGGCCACACCCGCCGAACACGCCGAACCGGTCGAGCACTCGACGCCCTTGGCGTCGAGGAGCATCAGCAGCGCATCGCCCTCGCAGCCGGGGAACGTGAAGTGGGCGTTGCCGGGCAGCCGGTCGTCGAGGTCGCCGTTGACGACCACGTCGGGCACGGCGGTGCGGACCTTCGCGATCAGCAGGTCACGGAGCTCGGTCAGCCGCGCCGCCAGAACCGCCCGGCGTTCGACCGCGAGTTTGACGGCCGTGGCGAAGCCCGCGATGGCAGGGGCGTCGAGGGTCCCCGACCGGACGTCGCGCTCCTGGCCGCCGCCGTGGAGCACCGGGACCGGGTCGACCCCGCGCGCGAGCAGCAGCGCCCCGACGCCCATCGGGCCGCCGACCTTGTGACCGGAGATGGTCATCGCGTCGACCCCGGACGCGGAGAAGTCGACGCCGAGCTGGGCGACGGCCTGCACGGCGTCGGTGTGGAAGGGCACCCCGGCCTCGTGGGCGATCGCCGCCAGTTCGTGGATCGGCTGGACGGTCCCGACCTCGTTGTTGGCCCACATCACGCTCACCAGCGCGACGTCGTCGCCGATCGCGGCGCGCAGCGTCTCGGGGAGCACCCGCCCGTGAGCGTCGACGGGCAGCAGTTCGACCTGCGCCGACTGGTGGTCGGCCAGCCAGTGGGCGGGATCGAGCGCGGCGTGGTGTTCGACCGAGCTGAGCAGGACGCGGGGACGCTGCCGGGCCCAGAACAGCCCCTTGATCGCCAGGTTGTCGGCCTCGGTGCCCCCGGCGGTGAAGACGACCTCACTCGGCCGGGCCCCGAGGGCGCAGGCGATGGTCTCGCGCGACTCCTCGACGATGCGGCGGGTGCGGCGACCGGCGGCGTGGAGCGAGGAGGCGTTTCCGACCCGCGAGAGTTCCGCCACCATCGCCTCGACCGCCTCGGGCACCATCGGCGTGGTCGCGGCGTGATCCAGGTAGGCAGTTCGCACCGAACAAGCGTATCCGCAGTGAACTCCGACTCCACCGCGGGGAATTGGTGGTCGCCCGTTACGCCCCGGGGCGTAAGGGCGACCTGAAACGGTCTTCCCGCCGGACAGCGCCCGGAAACCCTCCGTTCACGTAGCGGACAGTGACCAAAAGGAGAGGGCGCCGGGCCATCGCCCGGCGCCCTCTCGGGTCCCGCGTGCTACTTCCGCTTGGTGATCTCGTCGATCAGCTGCGGTACGACCTTGTGCAGGTCGCCCACCACGCCGAAGTCGGCGATCTCCCAGATCGGCGCCTGGCCGTCTTTGTTGATGACCACGATGGTCTTGGCCGTCTGCATGCCCGCCCGGTGCTGGATGGCGCCCGAGATGCCCGCCGCGATGTAGAGCTGCGGGGCCACGGTCTTGCCGGTCTGGCCGACCTGGAACTCGTGCGGGTACCACCCCGAGTCGGTCACCGCGCGCGAGGCGCCGACCGCCGCGCCGAGCGAGTCGGCGAGCTGCTCGATGATCGAGAAGTCGGCGCCGACGCCACGGCCACCGGAGACCACGATGGCGGCCTCGGTGAGCTCGGGGCGGGAGCTCGACTTCTCCTTGACGCGCTCGACCACGCGGGCCGCGCGGGCGGCGTCGCTCAGCGCGACGTCGACCTTCTCCTCGGTGCCCGCGCCCGCCGCCGCGACCGGCTGGGTCGAGTTGGGGCGCAGGGCGATGATCGGAGTGCCCTTGGCCACCTTGCTGTGGACGACCACGCCGCCACCGAAGATGGGCTGTTCGGCCACGAAGCCCTCGGCCACGCCCACGGCGTCGGTGATGACGCCGCTGTCGATCTTGATGGCCAGGCGGCCCGCGACCTCTTTGCCCTCGGTGGTCGAGGCGACCAGGACCGCAGCGGGCGACCGGCCGGCGACCAGCGAGGCCAGCAGTTCGGCCTTGGGCGCCACGAGGTGGTCGGCGATGTCGGCCGCGTCGGCGACGTAGATCTTCTCCGCGCCGTATTCCGACAGGCGGGCCTTGGCGGTCTCGGAGTAGCCCGGACCGGCCCACACGGCCGACGGCTCGCCGAGAGTGCGGGCCAGGGTGAGGAGTTCGAGGGTGACCTTCTTGATCTCGCCGTCGATCTGTTCGACGAGCACCAGGATCTCTGCCATGTCAGCCCTCCCTTAGATGAACTTCTTCGAGACCAGGAACTCGGCGGCCTTGGTGCCGCCGTCGCCCTCGTCGTTGACGACGACGCCCTTGCCGCGCGGGGGCGCGGTCTCGAACTCGGCCACGACGCTCCAGGCGGCGGCGAGGCCGATCTGGGCGGGGTCGATCTCGGCGTCGGCGATGCCGATCTTCTCGATCGGCTTCTTCTTGGCCGCCATGATGCCCTTGAAGGACGGGTAGCGCGGCTTGAAGGGGTCGGGCTTCTCCACGACCGACACGACGGCGGGCAGGCTGGCCTCGACCTTGTCGTAGCCGTATTCGGTCTGCCGGTGGATGCTGATCGAGGAGCCGGACACCTCGATCTTCTCGGCGAGGGTGAGCTGGGCGACGCCCAGGCGCTCGGCGAGCATCGCGGCCAGCATGCCGGTGCGGGCGTCGGTCGACTCGGAGCCCAGGATGACGACGTCGAACCCGATCTTCTTCAGCGCCTGGGACAGCGCGTAGGAGGTCGAGAGGGCGTCGGAGCCGTGCAGCGCCTCGTCGGACAGGTGGACGGCCTTGTCGGCGCCCATGGCGAGGGCCTTGCGGATGGCGTCGGTGGCCTGGTCGGGCCCCATGGTGAGGACCGTCACCTCGCCGCCGTGGGCCTCCTTGAGCTTGAGGGCATCTTCGACCGCGTATTCACAGAGCTCGTTGATGACGCCGTTGGCGCTGCGGTCGAGCGTGCTGTCTTCGGACCTGAGCTTGCGCTCGGTCGCGGTGTCGGGAACCTGCTTCACGCAGACGACGATGTTCATGGCCGGTGGCCGACCTCCCGTACTCAGACGGCTCGCGCCGCAACGGACGACTGACTATTTGTTACCCGCGAGTAGCTTACTCACAAACCCCGCGTACGGGGCACTTGCCATCACCATACCGAACTATGTTCTGGAGATGTGGCCCGGGGGGTGGTCAGCCGGCCAGAGCGAGCAGGCCGAGCGTGAAGAGGAGGGCGCCGACGGCCAGCAGCAGGATAAACGTACTGAAGAAGGTACTCAGCACCCACCAGAGCACGATCGACCCCGCGATGGCCGACAGGTCGAGGACGACCCGGCCCTTCTCCTTGGCGGCCAGGCCGAACATGGCGTCGATGAGGAGCGCCAGGCCGTACACGACAAGAAGGAGGAGCGACGCCTCGGGCAGGTATTCGCGGCCGGCGGCGGCGAGCAGGCCAGTGATCCCGCAGGTGCCGATCACCCAGCGGCGGCGGACCACCGCCGCCCGGCGGGCGTGGGCGATCTCGGCGGGTGAGCGGGGGTCGGCGGGCGGCTCCGCCGGCTTCCACTCGGTGGTCTCCTCTTCGCGGTGGGAGCTGGTGGTGACCGGGACGGGCCGCTGCGCACCGAGGCGGGCGAGCAGCTGACCGGCCGTGGGGCGGGCCGCCGGATCGTTCGCGAGGGCGTCGCGCAGGATCGGGACCAGCCACGACGGGACCCCCGACAGGTCGGGCTCGTGGTGGACGACCCGGTAGGCGACCGCGGGCGCGGGACCCTGGCCGTAGACGGACCGGCCGGTGGCGGCGTAGGCGAGGGTCGCGGCGAAGGCGAACACGTCGGCGGGCGGCCCGGCGTCGCGGCCTTCGAGGACCTCGGGCGCCAGGTAGCCGGGGGTGCCGACGACCGCGCCGGTGTCGGTCACCGAGACCAGGTCGAGCGCGGAGGCGATGCCGAAGTCGATGAGGTAGGGCTCGCCGTCGGCCACCATCACGTTGGCCGGTTTCAGGTCGCGGTGGACGATCCCGGCGTCGTGGATGGCGGTCAGCGCCTCGGCCAGGCCGCGCGCCAGCCGCAGCAGCTCGGCGTCGTCTTTGACCGGGCCGTCGGCGACGATCGCCGACAGGGCCCGGCCGGGGACGTAACGGGTGACGATGTAGGGCCGCTCCCCTTCGAGCGACACGTCCAAGACCTCGGCGATATGAGGCCCGCGTACCCGCAGCATCGTCTCGACCTCACGCGACAGCCGCGTGAGGGCCGAGGCGTCGGCGGCGATGTGGGGGTGCAGGACCTTCACCGCGACGGTGCGGCCCTCGGCGTCGAGCGCCAGATGGACCGCGCCGAACCCGCCCTTCCCCAACGGGGAGAGCAACCGGTAAGGACCGGCGTTAGAGACGCTCGACTCCACCGGCTGCTCCCTTCAGGATTCACGAGTGTTCGTGCCCCGTCGCGGGCCCTGGCTCACTTCCCGACGAGGAATCCCAGTCCGATCTGACTCATCAGGTCTTCGATGAGACCCGTGATCAGGTTCATCGCGGTGTCCTGCCCCTTGCCCAACTCGGCGACGAGGTCCTTCACGACCTGCGACGGCGCCCGCCACGGCGTCCAGACCGGCTCGGCCGACAGTGCGGTCATCACGATGAAGAACGCCAGCGTGCCGAACACGATGGTGACCACCATGCCGGCGCCGGGGCTGCGGATCGCCGACGCGAGCGCCCGCTGCACCGCCATCCGGGGCTTACGCCCGCCCGGCAGCAGGAAGAGGCCGCCCACGAACGCCGCCGCCGCGAAGGCCGCCGCGCGGTCGGACGTCATGTCGACCAGGTAGTGGCACACACCCCACGCGCAGATGCCGAACAGGATGCCCAGCGGCACGTGGATCAGGGTCGCCAGCACCGCCTTGAGCAGCGCCCACGGGGTGCCGAGCACGGCCCGCATCGGATCGGAGGAGCTGGTCCCCCGGATCGACCGGCGCTCGCTCATGTCGCCGAACAGCGAGTTGCCGACCCGCAGGCAGAGCACCAGCACGATCGCGAACAGGCTCACCATCACCGGCAGCAGGCACGCCGCGCCGATCAGCACCGCCAGCATCAGCCCCGCCATCACGGGGTGGCTGGTCTTGTAGCGCGGCCGGTCGGGCTGCGGCTGAGGTTGCGGCCGCGGTGGTGACGGTGGCTGGTAGGCCGGTGGCCTCCCCTGCGACGGCGGCGGACCGGCCACCCGCTGGTCGGCGTAGGGCGGCGGCGCGAACTGGGGCGGCGGCCCCGGCGGCCGGTATTGCGGGACGTTCGCCGGGACGTAGGGCGGCGGCTGCGACGAGGCGCCGGAGCGCCGCTGCTTCTGCGGCCGGGGCTCCCGCTCGGGCGCGACGTAGTTGACCGGCGGCAGCAGGTCGGAGAAGGTCTCCTCGCGCCGGGCGGCGGGCACGTCGTCGAGCACGCGGGTGCCGTCGATCTGGATGCGGGTGCCGTCGCCGAGGACGCGGGTGCCGTCGGTCAGCACGCGGGTGCCGTCTTCGAGGACGCGGGTGCCGTCGGCCAGGACGCGCGTGCCGTCGGAGAGCACGCGGGTGCCGTCGGGCTGGTGGTTGCGCTGGACGGCGGTGCCGCCCTCCTTGAACACCGTCACCGACGGGTCGAGGGCGCGCGAGAGCTTCAGCAGCGACCCCGCCGTGGGCCGGGAGCCCGAGTCGGTGGCCAGGGCGAGCCGCAGCCAGCCGCGCAGGAACGCGGGCGCGGCGTCGACCTGGGCCTTGCCCTCCAGGATGTTGTAACAGACCGACTCGAACGTGCCCGTGCCGAACGGCGGCTTGCCGGTCGCGGCGAAGAACACGGTCGCGGCCAGCGCGTGGACGTCGGCCGCCTGGGTGATCTCGCTGTCACGGATGATCTCGGGGGCCAGGTAGCCCGGGGTGCCGACGAACATGCCGGTCTGGGTCAGCCGGGTGGCGTTCACCAGGTGGGCGATGCCGAAGTCGATGACCAGCGGTTCGATGCCGCCCGAGCCGTCGTCGACGAGCATGACGTTGGCCGGTTTGAGGTCGCGGTGGATGACGTCGGCGTGGTGGATGGCCACCAGCGCCTCGCAGAGCCCCTTGGCCAGCCGGGTGAGGTCGTCGCCCTTCAGCGGGCCGTCTTCGAGCACCCGCTGCTCGAGAGTGCGGCCCGGCGCGAAGCGGGTGACGATGTAGGGCGTGGCACCCGTCAGGTCGGCGTCGAGCACCGCGGCGACGCGGTTGCTGCGCACCCGGCGCATCGTCTCGACCTCACGGGTGAGACGGTCGCGCGCCTTCAGGTCGGATGCGACGTGCGGGTGGAGGACTTTGACGGCGACTTCGCGGTTGTCGGAGTCGAGCCCGAGATGAACGACGCCCATTCCGCCTTCGCCAAGACGCCGGAGCAATCGGTAGGGACCGATCCGCTCCGGTGCTTCCGTTGCGGCCACCTATGACCCCCCTGGTCCTTGTTCCCTCAGTTGGGAGAGCCGCGACACGAGTTCCGGGAAGTCGAACCCCCAGAGCAGACCTGCCGTGTGGTTGTCGGAATTGAGCGACAACAGCGCGACTCCCCCGAGGATCACCGCCACCACCCCTACGATGGCGGCGATCCCGATCGCCATACCCCGGGTGGGAAACAGCGAAGCCAGCGTACGTCGTACCTGGCGCGTGGGTGCCTCGACGGCGGGACCGGCGCAGATCGTCCAGAGGGCGACCGCGACGCCCCAGCCGAGCGTGGCCGGAATGTCCATTTTGGTGAGCACCGTCAGCAGCAGCGTGACGGGAATGCCCAGAATGAGGCCGTAGAAGATGAGCCCGATCGTCGCGGCGGCCGACTTGACCAGCGCGGCGGGCTCGCTGAGCACCCGGAGCACGTCGCCCGCCGCCGCGCTGACCTGGCGCTTGCCGTTGAGCTGCGGCTGCGCGATGTCGGCGGCCCGCAGCAGGATGACGCTCGGGATGATGAGCAGCGCCGCCAGCGCCGGCGCGATGGCCGCACCGCCGATCAGCGCGATCTGCATGAGGACGCTCGCCACGCCGTAGGCCCGGGAACGCTGCAGCATCGCGCCCGGACGCGCGCCCGGGTTGTGGAGCGGCGGGGGCGGCGGGACGCGCAGCGTCTCAAGGAACGGCGCGGGCTTGGGCTGGTGGACCTGCGGAGTGCGTTCGTAGTGCTCCGCGGGCTGGGTGAAGATGCCGGGCTGGGGGTTCTGGTGCGACTGGCGCAGCTCTTCCGGCGAGACCCGCCGCGTCGGCAGGTCGCCGTCGCGCGGCTGCGGCTGGTTCCAGCCGCCCTCACCGGCACGACGCGTCTGTACGTCGCCCTCGTTCCAGCCGCTCTGCCCGCCCGGCAGCCGGGTGGGGATGTCGCTCTCGCCGGAGAGGCCGGCCCTGCGCAGGTCGTCGCCGGTGACCCGGACCGTGGGGAACGGATCGCCGCCACCCCGGCCCGGCATGTGCCCGGGACCCGAAGGATTGACGGCCTGACGAGGCGCGGTCGGCTCGGCGAGCCCGGGGTTCTGCCCGGCGTTCTGCCCGGTGCCCTGGCCCGTGTTCTGACCGGTGCGGGGCTGCCCGGGATGGCCGGATGATCCGGTGCCCGGGTGGGACGGGTTCGGGCGGCTCGGGTAGCCGGGCGCGGTCGGCCGCACGTCGCCCGTCGGGAACGGCTCGGGCGGGGCCGGGTGGCCCGCGAACGGGGTGTCGTTGAGGAGGGAGACGTACTCCTCCTGCGACGGCTGGCGCCGCACGACCGGGGTGATCAGCGGGTTGGCCTTCTGGCCGGCCACCGGCTGGTTGACCTGGTCGGTCGAGGCGGGCCGCGGCGTCGGCGGCGGTCCTTCGACGCCGAGGACGGCGATCGGCTGCCCGGTCTGGTCGTCGATGTTGGGGACCGTGGTGATCTCGTCGGGCACCCGGGGGCGGCGCGCCTGCGGCATCAGCCGGGACACCGTCTCGCGGAGCTCGACCGCGCGGGGCCGTCGCGAGGGGTCGCGGTGGAAGGCGGCCCGCAGCACCGGCTGGACCACGGCGGGGGCGGCGTCGATGTTCGCCTTGCCCGACGTGATGTTGAAGAAGATCATCTCCAGCGTGCCCTTGCCGAACGGCGGCAGGCCGGTCGCGGCGTAGAGCAGGGTGCCGGCCCAGGCGTGCACGTCGACCTCGGGGCCCGCCTCGTGACCCTCGATGATCTCGGGGGCCAGGTAGCCGGGGGTGCCGATGAACATGCCGGTCTGGGTCAGCCGGGTGGAGTCGACGGCCTGCGCGATGCCGAAGTCGATCAGCACCGGCTCGCCGTCGAGCATCAGCACGTTGCCCGGCTTCAGGTCGCGGTGGATCACCCCGGCCGCGTGGACGGCGGCCAGCGCGTCGGCCACGCCGTAGGCGACCTTGAGGATGCCCTCGACGCTCAGCGGGCCGTCGTGCTTGATGAGGTCGTCGAGGGGTTTGCCGGGGACGTAACGCGTGACGATGTAGGGCCGGTGACCCGTCACGTCGGCGTCGAGCACCTCGGCGATGTAGGGGTTGCGCACCCGCCGCATCGTCTCGACCTCGCGGGACAACCGGCGGCGCGCGGTGTCGTCGCCCGCGACCTCCGGGCGCAGCACCTTGACGGCCACCTGCCTGCCGTGAGGATCGAGGGCAAGGTGGACCACGCCCATGCCGCCTTCACCGAGCCGCCGGAGCAGCCGGTAGGGGCCAAGTCGGTCGTCCTGATTCATGCCTTAAGCACCATACCGACTAACACACCGCCCATAAGTGAACCATCAGGCCACATTCCTGCCCCGTACAACGGCAGGATTGCCCCAACGGTTTCCCACCCTACGGTCACAAACTGAGCAACAGCACCTCGCCACCGGTCGCCGTGACGAGATCACTACCGGAAAGCGCCAGCTTGGACCGCCGAAGGCCGCTGCCGATGACGATGAAGTCGCGCCGGGTCACGTTTTCGTCAACGAGCACCGGCCAGCCCTCCGGGAGCCCGATAGGGGTGATTCCGCCGTATTCCATCCCGGTCAGTGAGACGGCGTCGTCCATGGACGCGAAGGAGATCTTGCGGGCGTCGAGGTGGCGGCGGACGATCCCGTTGATGTCGGCCCGGTGGGTGGCGAGGATCATCACGGCGGCGTAGCGGGTCTCGCCGCCGCGCTTGGCGGCCACGATGACGCAGTTGGCCGAGTCTTCCAGCGCGACGTCGTACTTCTCGCAGAAGGCGGCGGTGTCGGCCAGATCGGGGTCGATCGGGGCCACTTTCAGGTCGACCTTCAGATCGGGTACGACCTTCGCCACCGGCCCGGCCAGGAGGTCGGCGTGGTCGGCGGCGGGGACCCAGCTCAGCATCAGTTCTCCTTCAGCGCCCTTTCGTGGATCAAGAGCACTGCCTTGCGTGCGGACTCGAAGGCCCCAGCCTGCCAGGCGATCAGGTTGGTGAGCCAGTCGCCCGCCAGGTAGACGCGGCCGTGGGCCTGCCCCACGACCTCCTGGAGGCCGACGTTCATCATGCCCTCGACGTACGGCCGCTTCGCCCAGGACATGGAGATGCTCGCCAGCAGGTCCTTGCGGTAGCGGGGGCCGTGGACCTGCTCACCGGCGCGCAGCGCGCGCTCCAGGCGGGCGGCCGGGGTGAGGGCGTCGTAGGAGGCGGCCCGGTCGGCGACGGTGTAGTAGCCGACGAGCAGGCCCCGGCGTTCGTGGAAACCGTGGGAGGGATACCAGATGGTGCCGATGTCGAGGTCGGTCTCGGTGGTGCCGCCGTAGATGTCCTCGTCGTGCTCCCACCAGCGGCGGCCGTACTCCAGGCCGAGTTTGCCGCCGGCGAAGAGGAAGCCCTGGCCCAGGAGCGTGATGAGCTCGCGCGGGAGGGAGCTCGGGACGCGGGCCAGGATGTGCGGGGGCAGGGTGGCCACGCAGTAGTCGGCCCTGATCGAGCCGTTCCTGTACTCGACGACGACGTCGCGGCCGGTGTCGGTGATCCTCGTGGCGGGGGTGCCCGTCTTGATGCGGTGGCGGCCGACGTTGGCGGCCAGGGCGTCGACGATGCGGTCCATGCCGCCGACCGGCTGGAACATCGGCATGGCCTGGTCGTGGGTGAGGTCCCAGAAGAGGGCGTACGGGATCTTGTAGCCCAGCACCTCGCTGAGCGCCGGGACCGGGCCGGGGTCGGCGCGGCGCTCGCCGCCCTCGTAGGTGAACTGCTCGCCGAGCTGGCCGAACTCACGCAGCAGGTCGAGCAGGTCGGTCTTGTCGGCCGCCGTCAGGTCGGTGTCGAGGGCGCCCTGGTTCGTCGCCTTGGCCAGCAGTTCGCCGAGGTAGCCGTAGGTGTCGGCGCGGGCGGTGCGGTAGCGGATGGACCTGCCGCCGGTGTGGACGTAGGCGTCGGCGTTGGAGTTGACGAAGATCTCCAGCGGGACGCCCAGCTCGCGGCAGTAGTCCATGGTGATCATCCACTGGGCGATGCGGGCCGGGCCGGCGTTGAAGTAGGTGCCGTCGCGGAAGCCCGCCTTCTGGGTGACGCCGCCGATCTCGGTGAGTTCGTCGCCGCCGCGGATCGTCAGGTTCCGGCCGCCGACCTTCGTGGCGGCCTCCAGGACCGTGACGTCGTACCCGGCCTTGAGCAGTTCGTAGGCGGTGGCGAGGCCCGCGATCCCGGCGCCGAGGACCACGACGCGCTTGGGTGAGCGGCCGGTCAGGGTGAAGTCGCCGGGCTGCGGCGCGCGGAAGGCGCTCGACTGGCTTCCCGGGACGAGCCCCAGCGCGCCCATCGCGGCCAGCATGGTGCCCGCGCCCCCGGCGGCGCCCAGCCCGTGGAGGAAGGCCCTGCGGCTTAAGTCACCCGTCACCCATAAACACCGCTTCCACACGCGACCTGACCTGCGATCATGGCGTAAAGGCCGAACAGCGCCATGATCTCCCGGTAGTCCGACGTTGTGAACTCGGTGTGCCTTGCCGATTTGTGCCGCGTTCCCGGAATGATCGCGCAGGCCGAGGCGATGGCGGTGCTGTTCCACTCGACTTCGAGCGTGTACGGCGCCTCGATCACATAGGGCCGGAAGTCGGCCAGCCGATTCAGGGCTTTCAGAGCCCCCTCCTCGATCCGCCGCTGCGCCACCTCGATCGGCAGCAGTTCGGCGGCGAACATGTCGATGCCCTGCTTGACCGCGACCGTCTCGACGTCGCCGAGCAGCTCACGGGCCTCCTCGCAGACCGCGACGTCGCCGGTGACCAGCACGACCGGCACCCCGACGAACCCGGCGAACGCGGCCACCAGCCGGGTCTCGCCGCAGATCTCGCCGTTCAGCCAGACGTTCTGGATCTCCTTGCCCATCCACGTGTGGTTGAGCACGCCGTGGGAGACCCCGGCCCGCGCGTGGTAGCCCGCGAAGATCGCCGCGTCGAAGCCCTCGACGAGGCCCTGCCCCATGCGGTGGGGCTTGCCAGGGCCGCGGATCAGGGTGGCGCGCGGGTCGATCAGGTCGATGCGCAGGTTCCTGGTCGAGCCGTGGGCGTCGTTGACCAGCACCTGCGTCGCCCCGGCCGCGAACGCGCCCCGGACGACGGCGTTGGCGTCGCCGGTCATGAACTCACAGCCGCGGTCATAGCCTCGGCCGCCGTGGTGCATCTCCTCGGGGTCGGTGAGCCCGGTGACGCCCTCCATGTCGACGGACAGGTAAACCCGCATCAGTAGCTCCGCAATCGATCGACCTCACGGCGCAGCGCCAGCACTTCCCGCCGCAGCATCTGGATCTCCCACAGGGCCTCCTTGATGTCCTGGCGGTGGTCGGCCCGGGTGACGTACCGGGCGTCCACCCGGACGCGGACGGCCCGGCGGAGCCGGGGCGGGGCGATGACGCGCAGGATGAGGCGGAGGACGGGCCGCATGAGCAGTGACCCTATCGGAACGTTCCGCCCTAATGGCCAGGATAATCACACAGACCGGCCCTCCCACCAGGGAAGACCGGTCTGTGAGGTAGATCAATTACCGAAGGGTGCCGTTGGTCATGCCCGCGGGCTCCTCGGGCACGGCGATGAGGCCGAGCTCGGCGGGCGAGGCCATCAGCGTGTGGAAGGGCACCACCCTGACCGAGTAGCCGAACGCGCCGGTGCGGTCGAGCGGGATCACGCCGGTGAAGGTGGCGTGGCCGTCGTCGTCGATGGAGCCGACGGTCAGCTTCACGTGGTTGGGCTCGATCAGCTCGTCGTGCTGGCCGACCCGGCCGTAGGCGGCCTGCACCTCGACGTCGTCGGGCGACAGCTCGCCCAGCGCGATCGTGGCGCTGACCTCCATGGCGGCCCCCAGCTCGGGGGTGTCGCCGATGCCGGAGGTCTCGACGTGCTCGACCCGGACGGCGGGCCAGGCCTGCGAGACCCGCAGCTTCCAGGCCGCGAACGCCTTGGCCTGGGCGTGGCCGTCGGCCGACAGCGCCTGCGCGGCACCGGCCGCCGGGGTGTAGAGGTCGACGACGTAGTCGCGCAGCATCCGCCCGGCCAGCACCTTGGGCCCGAGCGAGCTGAGGGTGTGCTTGACCATCTCCAGCCAGCGGCGCGGCAGGCCGTCGGCGGCCCGGTCGTAGAACCGGTCGGCGACCTCGCGCTCGATCAGGTCGTAGAGGGCGTTGGCCTCCAGCTCGTCACGCCGGTCGGGGTCGTCGACGCCGTCGGCGGTCGGGATGGCCCAGCCGTTGTTGCCGTCGTACCACTCGTCCCACCAGCCGTCGCGGATCGACAGGTTCAGGCCGCCGTTCAGGGCGGCCTTCATGCCGGAGGTGCCGCACGCCTCCAGCGGGCGCAGCGGGTTGTTCATCCAGACGTCGACGCCCTGGACGAGCAGCTGCCCGACGGTCATGTCGTAGTCGGGCAGGAAGACGATGCGGTGCCGCACGTCCTCCATGTCGGCGAACTTGATGATCTGCTGGATGAGCTTCTTGCCGCCCTCGTCGGCGGGGTGGGCCTTGCCCGCGATCACGATCTGCACCGGCTTGGCCGGGTCGAGCAGCAGCGAGCGCAGCCGCTCGGGGTCGCGCAGCATCAGCGTGAGCCGCTTGTAGGAGGGCACCCGGCGGGCGAAGCCGATGGTCAGCACGTCGGTCGACAGGGCCTCTTCGGTCCAGGTCAGCTCGGCGTCGGAGGCGCCGCGCTGCCGCCACGACTTGCGCAGGCGCTTGCGGGCGTCGTTGACCAGGTTGGCGCGCAGCTGCCCGCGGATGGTCCACAGGTCGGCGTCCGAGAGCTTCTGGACGCCCTCCCAGCCCTGGGCGCGCTCGACGATCGTCGGCAGCTCCTTGCCGGCCAGCTCCATGACCTCGCGGCCGACCCAGGTGGGGGCGTGGACGCCGTTGGTGATCGAGCCGATCGGGATCTCCGACAGGTCGAAGCCCGGCCACAGGCCCTGGAACATCTCGCGGCTGACCTCGCCGTGCAGGACCGAGACGCCGTTGACCCGCTGGGCCAGGCGCATGCCCATGACGGCCATGTTGAAGACGGCCTTCTCGCCGTCGCCGCCGTGCGACTCGGGCTCGGCGCCCAGGGCGAGGATGCGGTCGACCGGGACGGTCGGCCAGGCGTTGTCGCCGCCGAACTGGCGGGCGATCACGTGGGCCGGGAAGCGGTCGATGCCCGCCGGGACCGGGGTGTGGGTGGTGAAGACGGTGCCCGCGCGGACCGCTTCGAGCGCCTCGTCGAACGACAGGCGGGCCTCGGTGAGCTCGCGGATGCGCTCCAGGCCGAGGAAGCCGGCGTGGCCCTCGTTGGTGTGGAAGACCTGCGGCTCGGGGTGGCCGGTGATGCGGCAGTAGGCCCGGATGGCGCGTACGCCGCCGATGCCCAGCAGGAGTTCCTGGAGCAGGCGGTGGTCGCCGCCGCCGCCGTAGAGGCGGTCGGTGACGTCGCGGGCGGCGGCGTCGTTGTCGGCCACGTCGGAGTCGAGCAGCAGCAGCGGCACCCGGCCGACCTGGGCGATCCAGATCTGGGCGTGCAGGGCGGCGCCGCCGGGGAGGCTGATGCGGATGCGCGCGGGGGTGCCGTCGTCCTCCTTGAGGAGGGTCAGCGGGAGGCCGCCCGGGTCGAGCGACGGGTAGTGCTCCAGCTGCCAGCCCTCGGGCGACAGGGTCTGGGTGAAGTAGCCGTGCCGGTAGAGCAGGCCGACGCCCAGGATCGGCACCCCGAGATCGGATGCGGCCTTCAGATGGTCTCCGGCGAGAATGCCGAGCCCGCCCGAATACTGGGGCAGGGCGGCGGCGATGCCGTATTCGGGGGAGAAGTAGCCGACGGCGGCGGGCGCGTTCTCAAGCGTCTGGTACCAGCGCGGCGCCGTCATGTACTCACGGAGATCGTCGGCGGCGTCGGCCACACGGCGCAGGAACCGGCGGTCCTGGGCCAGCGCGCGGAGCCTCTCGGCGGAGACGGCGCCGAGCAGGGCCACGGGGTCGTGTTCGACCCGTTCCCACACCTCGGGGTCGACCTCGCCGAACAGGTCCATCGTCTCCGGGTGCCACGACCAGCGGAGATTCTGGACCAGCTCGCCAAGCGGGGCGAGCTCGGCCGGAAGGACGGTACGGACGGTGAACCTGCGAATTGCTCTCACGTGGCCAGACCCTAGGCGATCGAAGGGGGTGGATGTGGCCGGAACTTCTCGCCACACAGTGCCAACTCACCGTTGGCATACCTGCTCAAACCTCACCGAACGTGGCCGCGTCCGGTGAGTACGTGTACGCAACACGAACCCCCGGAGACCCGTGGATGACACACGTGTTTGACCAGCCGGACTGACTTTCATTCTGGCGGGTAAAGGGGGAGCATTAGGGCAACTCCAGTATGAGCGAGTGGCCCGGTCAGCGGGCCGTGGTTCGTGCTGCCCCAAGACAGAGCAAAGATCGACAATTGCCCCGTGGACTCCGGCGGTACCGGGCGTGCCGTCGCTACGTTGAGAAACGATGATCGGAAGAATCCCAATCCAGGACATCCATCCCGTCGTCGACTGCGGGAAGCGACCCGCTAAGGCCGCCGCCGGGGAATCCTTCGAGATCACCGCCATCGTGTTCCGTGAAGGACACGACGCGGTGGCCGCCGGGGTCGTGCTCTTCGATCCCGACGGCGTGCCCGGCCGTCTGAAACCCATGCGGGAACTGACGCCCGGCACCGACAAGTGGGGCGTCGACGTCACGCTGCCCTCTGAGGGATTGTGGTCCTACCGGGTGGAGGCCTGGAGCGACCCGATCGCGACCTGGCTGCACGACGCCGGGATCAAGATCCCGCGAGGGCTCGACTCCGATCTGATGTGCGAGGAGGGCGCGCGGCTGTTCGACCGCGCCGCCAAGGCGGTCCGCGCCGCCGACTGCCCGGACGCTCCGGCCAAACCGCGCAAGGCTCCGGTCTCCAAGAGCAAGAAGCCGCCGGTCAAGGCCGCTCCGGCCTGCGGCCACAAGGCCGCGCTCCAGGCGATGGCCGCCCGGCTCCGCGACGACGACGTCGACCCGCGGGCCCGCTTCGCCACCGCGCAGCTGCCGGAGACGCAGGCGCTGGTCGCCGCCCACCCGCTGCGCGAGCTGGTGACCCGCACCGTCCGGTACAAGGTCATGGTCGACCGCAGGCGGGCGCTGTTCGGTTCCTGGTACGAGTTCTTCCCGCGCTCCGAGGGCGCGATCATCGAAGAGGGCGTCGCCCCGAAGTCGGGCACGTTCAAGACGGCCGAGAAGCGTCTCCCGGCGGTCGCCCAGATGGGCTTCGACGTGGTCTACCTGCCGCCGATCCACCCGATCGGCATGGCGTTCAGGAAGGGCCCGAACAACACGCTCACGCCCGAGCCCTACGACCCGGGCAGCCCGTGGGCGATCGGCGCCGAAGAGGGCGGGCACGACGCGGTCCACCCCGACCTGGGGACGATCGACGACTTCGACTCGTTCGTGGCGCGGGCCCGTGAGCTCGGCATGGAGATCGCGCTCGACCTGGCGCTCCAGTGTTCGCCCGACCACCCGTGGGTCAAGGAACACCCCGAGTGGTTCAACATCCGGGCCGACGGGACGATCGCCTACGCCGAGAACCCGCCGAAGAAGTATCAGGACATCTATCCCCTGAACTTCGACAAGGACCCCGAAGGGATCTACCGGGAGGTCCGCCGGGTCGTCCTGCACTGGATGGATCACGGGGTGCGGATCTTCCGGGTCGACAACCCGCACACCAAGCCGGTGTCGTTCTGGGACCGGCTGCTGCGGGACGTCCGCAACACCGATCCCGACGTGCTGTTCCTGGCCGAGGCCTTCACCCGTCCGGCGATGATGCAGACGCTGGGGCGGATCGGGTTCCACCAGTCGTACACGTATTACACGTGGCGCAACAGCAAGCCGGAGCTGGAGGAGTACCTCACCGAGCTCTCGCGCGACACGGCCCACTTCATGCGGCCGAATCTGTTCGTCAACACGCCCGACATCCTGCACGAGTACCTTCAGCAGAGCGGGATGCCCGGATTCAAGATCCGGGCGGTGCTCGCGGCGATGATGTCACCGACGTGGGGCGTCTACTCTGGCTACGAATTGGGGGAGGGTGTCCCCGTTCGTCCAGGGAGCGAGGAGTACCTCGACAGCGAGAAATACCAGTACAGGCCGCGTGACTGGCAGGCGGCGGAGCGCGAGGGCCGTAGTCTGGCGCCGTTCATCACGCAGCTGAATTTGTTCAGAAGAGCCCACCCGGCGCTTCAGGAATTGCGTAATCTACGGTTTCACAGCGTCGACCAGCCGGCCGTGATCTGCTTCTCCAAGCGGCTGCCGGGCGCCTACGACACGGCCACACGAAGGCACGCCATAGGCGACGTCGTGCTGACGGTCGTAAATCTGGATCCACACAACACCCATGAGGGCACCGTCTTCTTGGACATGCCGGCCCTGGGTCTCGACTGGCATGCCGAGTTCGTCGTCGACGACGAGCTGTCCGGCGAGTCGTACCGCTGGCGGCAGGCCAACTACGTGCGCCTCGATCCGCATGTCAATCCCGCACACATCTTCACGCTGCGTCACGGGTCAGCGCACCGCCCTTAATCCGCAGCCCTGCACCAACCGGGGAGTCCACAGGTGAGCGTTACGACACCTCAACCGAGTCCGCAGAATCAGCCGAACCAGCCGATTCCGAACACCTTCACGCACGAGAAGCCGCGCGACGCCTTTTGGTACAAGCGCGCCGTCTTCTACGAGGTGCTCATCCGCGGTTTCGCCGACTCCAACGGTGACGGTACGGGAGACATCAGGGGCCTGATCGAGAAGCTCGACTACCTCGAGTGGCTCGGCGTCGACTGCCTCTGGCTGCTGCCGCTCTACGAGTCGCCGCTGCGTGACGGCGGCTACGACATCGCCGACTTCATGAAGATCCTTCCGGACTTCGGTGACCTGGGCGACTTCATCAAGCTGGTCGACGAGGCGCACAAGCGCGGCATCCGGGTCATCGCCGACCTGGTCATGAACCACACGAGCGACCAGCACCCGTGGTTCCAGGCCAGCCGGCACGACCCGACCGGCCCGTTCGGCGACTTCTACGTCTGGAACGACGACGACGAGCTCTACAAGGACGCCCGGATCATCTTCATCGACACCGAGACGTCCAACTGGACCTACGACCCGGTCCGCCAGCAGTACTACTGGCACCGGTTCTTCCACCACCAGCCCGACCTGAACTACGAGAACCCGGCCGTGCAGGAGGCGATGCTGGAGGTCCTGCGCTTCTGGCTCGACCTGGGCATCGACGGCTTCCGCATGGACGCCATCCCCTACCTGTTCGAGATCGACGGCACCAACTGCGAGAACCTGCCGCCGACCCACGCCTACCTGAAGCGGGTGCGGGCCGAGATCGACCGGCTCTACCCCGACCGGGTGCTGCTGGCCGAGGCCAACCAGTGGCCGAGCGACGTCGTCGAGTACTTCGGCGACCCGGTCACCGGCGGCGACGAGTGCCACATGGCGTTCCACTTCCCGCTGATGCCGCGCATCTTCATGGCCGTGCGCCGCGAGTCGCGCTACCCGATCTCCGAGATCCTGGCCCAGACGCCGAAGATCCCGGAGAACTGCCAGTGGGGCATCTTCCTGCGTAACCACGACGAGCTGACGCTCGAGATGGTGACCGACGAAGAGCGCGACTACATGTACTCCGAGTACGCCAAGGACCCGCGCATGCGCGCCAACGTCGGCATCCGCCGGCGTCTGGCGCCGCTGCTCGACAACGACCGCAACCAGATCGAGCTGTTCACCGCGCTGCTCATGTCGCTGCCGGGTTCCCCGGTGCTCTACTACGGCGACGAGATCGGCATGGGCGACAACATCTGGCTGGGCGACCGCGACGGCGTGCGCACCCCGATGCAGTGGACGCCCGACCGCAACGCCGGGTTCTCCGACTGCGACCCCGGCCGCCTCTACCTGCCGGTGATCATGGACCCGATCTACGGCTACCAGGCGATCAACGTCGAGGCGCAGCAGAAGCACTCCGGTTCGCTGCTCCACTTCACCAAGCGGATGATCGAGATCCGCAAGCGTCACCCCGTCTTCGGGCTGGGCGACTTCACCGAGCTCAACTCCTCGAACCCGAGCGTGCTGGCGTTCGTCCGGGAACTGGGTGACGACCGGGTGCTGTGCGTCAACAACCTGTCGCGCTTCCCCCAGCCGGTGGAGCTCGACCTGCGCCGGTTCGAGGGGGTTTCACCCATCGAGGCGACGGGTAACGTCCCGTTCCCCCCGATTGGCGAACTTCCGTATCTTTTGACGCTTCCGGGGCATGGGTTCTATTGGTTCACCATCCCGCCGTCGTCCCGGGAGGAATAGAAAGTGCTTGCCGAGCTCCTTACCGGATGGATCGCCGATCAACGATGGTTCGCCGGTAAGGGGCGGCCGATCGACGATCTGTCGGTCGAGTCCACCGTCCCTCTCGTGGACGGCGACCCCGCCCTGGCCCACCTGATCATCAGGGTGGTCCAGGGTGCCCGCACGACCCGATACCAGCTCCTGCTGGGGCTGCGCGACACGCTGAACAGCAGGTTGCGGCACGTCTACATCGGCCGCTGCGAGTGGGACGGCCGCGAACGCGACGTGTACGACGCCGCCCACGACGCCGAACTCATGGGCCGCCTGCTCAGCGGCATCGCCGACGACGCCACCGTCGGCCCGCTGAGCTTCCACCGGTCGCCCGGAGCGGAGATCGACACCTCCCAGCGCAGCCTGGTGATGACCGCCGAGCAGTCGAACACCTCGATCGTCTTCGGCGACCACTACATCCTCAAGATGTTCCGCGTGGTCATCCCGGGGATGAACCCCGAACTCGAGATCGTCACCGCCCTCGCGGCCGAGGAGTCGCACCACGTGGCCCGGCCGTTCGGCTGGATCGAGGGCGCGATCGACGGCGAGCCCACCACCCTGGCGATCATGCAGGCGTTCCTCGGGGGCGCCAGCGAGGGCTGGGCGATGGCGCTGACCAGCGTCCGCGATCTCTACGCCACCCCGCGTGAGGTGTCCGCGGGCGACGCCGGAGGCGACTTCGCCGCCGAGGCCGAGCGCCTCGGCATCGCCACCGCCGAGGTCCACCGCGAGATGCGCGAGGCCTTCGGGTCCGACACCCTCGACCCCGGCGAGATCCATCTGATGGCCGAGGGGTTCCGGGCCTCGCTGGAACGCGCGGTCGAAGAGGTGCCCTCGCTGGAGGACCACGCCGACGTGGCCCGCGAGGCCTACGACCTGCTGGCCGCCGTCGACGAACCCGTGCCGGTGCAGCGGGTGCACGGCGACTACCACCTGGGCCAGGTCATGCGGAGCATGACCGACTGGATCGTGCTGGACTTCGAGGGTGAACCGGGGCAGCCGCTGGCCGAGCGCCGCGCGCTCCACTCGCCGCTGCGGGACGTCGCGGGCATGCTGCGCTCCTTCGAGTACGCCGCCCGCCACCTGCTGGCCGACCACCCCGACGCCGAGACGCTGGAAGACCGGGCCGAGGAGTGGGCGGTCCGCAACCGCGCCGCGTTCCTGTCCGGCTACACGAAGTCGGGCGGCGACCTGCGCCCCGCCGACGTCGTGATGATGCGCGCGCTGGAGCTCGCCAAGGCCGTCTACGAAGTGGTCTACGAGGCGCGCAACCGGCCGTCCTGGCTGCCGATCCCCCTGGCGGCGTTCACCACGAAACATTGAGAGTTGGCAGATAGATGAGGAACGACTTGGACCGCCTCGCCGGAGGCGCCCACCACGATCCCCACTCGATCCTCGGGGCCCACATGACGGGCGAGGGCGTGGCGATCCGGGTGTTGCGGCCGTTCGCGGAGACGGTCGAGGCGCTGGTCGACGGGGAGGTCCATCCCCTGGAGCACGTCGAGTTCGGGATCTTCGAAGTGCTCGTGAAGGGCCTCGACAAGATCCCGTCCTACCGGCTGCGGGTGAAGTACGAGGGTTCCGACCCCGTCGAGACCGGTGACCCCTACCGTCACTGGCCCACGCTCGGCGAGGTCGACCTGCACCTGATCGGCGAGGGCCGCCACGAGCGCCTGTGGGAGGTGCTCGGCGCGCGTCCCCTCGTCCACGAGGACGAGCAGGGCACCGCGTTCGCTGTCTGGGCGCCCAACGCGCTCGGGGTCCGGATGATCGGCGACTTCAACCACTGGAACGGCGGCGGCCACCCGATGCGGTCGCTCGGGTCGTCGGGTGTGTGGGAGCTGTTCATCCCCGGAGTGGGGGCCGGGACCCGCTACAAGTTCGAGATCCTCGGCGTCGACGGCGTGTGGCGGAGCAAGGCCGACCCGATGGCGCGGCGCACCGAGGTGCCGCCGCTGACCGCCTCGGTGGTCGAGGAGACCTCCTACACCTGGAACGACGAGGAGTGGATGGCCTCCCGCCCGACCCGGGACGCGCTCAAGGAGCCGATGTCGACCTACGAGGTGCATCTGGGCTCCTGGCGCCCGGGGCTGAGCTACCTCGAGATGGCCGAGCAGCTCACCTCGTACGTGAAGGAGATGGGTTTCACCCACGTCGAGTTCATGCCGGTCGCCGAGCACCCCTTCGGCGGCTCGTGGGGTTACCAGGTGACCTCCTACTACGCGCCGACCTCCCGTTTCGGCACGCCCGACGAGTTCCGGGTGCTGGTCGACGCGCTGCACCAGGCCGGCATCGGGGTCATCGTCGACTGGGTGCCCGCCCACTTCCCCATGGACGACTGGGCCCTGGCCCGCTTCGACGGCACCCCTCTCTACGAGCACGCCGACCCCCACCGGGGCGAGCACCCCGATTGGGGCACCTACGTGTTCGACTTCGGCCGCCGCGAGGTGAAGAACTTCCTGGTCGCCAACGCGGTCTACTGGCTGCGCGAGTTCCACATCGACGGCCTGCGGGTCGACGCCGTGGCCTCGATGCTCTACCTCGACTACTCCCGCCGCGACGGCGAATGGACCCCCAACCAGTTCGGCGGGCGCGAGAACCTCGACGCGATCGAGTTCCTCAAGGAGATGAACGCCGTCGCCTACCGCGAGGCCCCCGGGATCGTCACGATCGCCGAGGAGTCGACCGCGTGGCCCGGCGTCTCGCAGCCGGTGCACCTGGGCGGTCTCGGCTTCGGCTTCAAGTGGAACATGGGCTGGATGCACGACACCCTGGCCTACCTCGCCCACGAGCCGATCTACCGCCAGTACCACCACCACCAGCTCACGTTCTCGCTCATGTACGCCCACTCCGAGAACTTCGTGCTGCCGCTGTCCCACGACGAGGTCGTCCACCTGAAGGGCTCCCTGCTGGGCAAGATGCCCGGCGACGAGTGGCAGCGCTTCGCCAACCTGCGCGCCCTCTACGCCTTCATGTGGGCCCACCCCGGCAAGCAGCTGCTCTTCATGGGCGGCGAGTTCGGCCAGGGCGGCGAGTGGTCGGAGTCCAAGGGCCTCGACTGGTGGGTGCTCGACTTCGACTTCCACCAGGGGGTGCAGAAGCTGGTGCGCGACCTCAACGGGGTCTACAAGAACACCCCGGCGCTCTACACCCGGGACGCCACCGGCGACGGCTTCCGCTGGATCGACGCCGACGACTTCTCGGGGAACGTCTTCTCCTTCCTGCGTTACGGCGACGACGGCTCGGTGCTGGCCTGCGTGACCAACTTCTCGGGCGGCCCCCACGAGGACTACCACCTGGGCCTGCCCGAGGGCGGCACCTGGACCGAGGTCCTCAACACCGACGCCTACGAATACGCCGGCAGCGGGGTCGGCAACCTCGGCGGCGTGGTGGCCACCGAGGTCGAGCGGCACGGGCTGCCCTACTCGGTGCGGCTGCGCGTTCCGCCACTCGGCACGGTCTGGCTCCAGAAGGAAGTTTGACAGAGGGCCCCTTCGGGGGCCTTCCTTATGTCAGCCTTAAGTGCAGATTAACCCCCTTACGGGAGCGTTGACCGGCGTCAGAACATGGCCTTAGCCTCGGGATTACTAATAGGAAACTTTCCTAAGAATTACCCCCCGGGAGCGTTCCTTGCGACGTATCACCATCGGCTCGCTGATCGCCGCGGCGGCGCTGCTCGTGCCGTTCGGCCTCGGCCAGGCCTCCGCCGCCACTCCGGCCACCGCCACGTACGCCGTCGACCAGGACTGGGGCACCGGCTTCCAGGGCAAGGTCACCGTGAAGGCGGGCGACACGGCCCTGTCCACGTGGACGGTCGAGTTCGATGTGCCGAGCACCACGACCATCAGCTCGGCGTGGGACGCCGACATGGTCAAGTCGGGCAACCACTACACGTTCACCAAGAAGAGCTGGGCCGGCCCGCTGGCCCCCGGCGCCTCCTCCAGCTTCGGCTTCATCGGCGCCCCCGGCGGCCTCGCCGCGGTCCAGAACTGCAAGCTCAACGGCGCCCCCTGCACCGGCGGCCCGGTGAACCCGACGCCGACCCCCACGGTCACCCCGACCGTCACCCCGACGCCGACCCCCACCCCGACGCCCACGGTCACCCCGACCGTCACTCCCCCGCCGGGCGGTAAGAAGGTCATCGGCTACTTCACCAACTGGGGCGTCTACGGCCGCCAGTTCTACGTGAAGAACCTGCACACCAGCGGCTCCGCCGCCAAGCTGACCCACATCCTGTACGCGTTCGGCAACGTCCAGAACGGCCAGTGCACGATCTCCGACAGCTACGCCGACTACGACATGGCCTACACCGCGGCCAACTCGGTCGACGGCGTCGCCGACACGTGGGACCAGCCGCTGCGCGGCAACTTCAACCAGCTCCGCAAGCTCAAGGCGATGTACCCGGGCCTGAAGGTCATCTTCAGCATCGGCGGCTGGACCTACTCGGGCGGCTTCACCCAGGCCGCCGCGAACCCGACCGCGTTCGCCAACTCCTGCTACAACATGGTCGAGGACCCGCGCTGGGCCGACGTGTTCGACGGCATCGACATCGACTGGGAGTACCCCAACGCCTGCGGTCTCACCTGTGACAGCACCGGCTTCTCGTCCTTCAAGAACGTGATGCAGGCGCTGCGCACCCGGTTCGGCAGCAGCGCCCTGGTCACCGCCGCGATCACCGCCGACGGCACCAACGGCGGCAAGATCGACGCCGCCGACTACGCCGGCGCCGCGCAGTACCTCGACTGGTACATGCCGATGACCTACGACTACTTCGGCGCCTTCGCCGCGCAGGGCCCGACCGCCCCGCACTCCCCGCTGACCAGCTACACCGGCATCCCGACCGCCGGGTTCTACAGCGACCTGGCGATCCAGAAGCTCAAGTCGAAGGGCATCCCGGCCTCCAAGCTGCTGCTCGGCATCGGCTTCTACGGCCGCGGCTGGACCGGCGTCACCCAGTCGGCCCCCGGCGGCACCGCCACCGGCGCGGGTCCCGGCACCTACGAGGCGGGCATCGAGGACTACAAGGTCCTCAAGACCCGCTGCCCCGCGACGGGCACCGTGGGCGGCACCGCCTACGCCCACTGCGGCAACCAGTGGTGGAGCTACGACACCCCCGCCACCATCGCGGGCAAGATGACCTACGCCAAGAACCAGGGCCTCGGCGGCGCGTTCTTCTGGGAGACCAGCGGTGACACGACCAACGGCGAACTGATCACCGCGATCAGCAACGGCCTCAAGTAACCTCCTCTGACGGCTGAACGGCTCCGCGCCCTGTGCGCGGGGCCGTTTCGCTTAGTGTGGGCTCCATGGACGCGACCAAGACGATCTTCGAGGCCGTCGGCAAGATGCGGCAGCGCCGGACCTCTCCGCTCATGCTGGAGCTCGACCTGACCGAGGGTCTGACCGACGCTCCGCCCGCCGACCCGTTGTCGGCTCTGCTGTCGATGCGCCGGGCCCGGCTGAGCGACGTCATCGGCGGCCTGCGGCGGGCCCGCCGCGACCCCCGGGTGAAGGGCCTGATCGTCAAGATCGGCGGCCATCCGCTCGGGCTCGCGATGGTCCAGGAGATCCGCAACGCGATCGTCCACTTCCGGGCCGCGGGCAAGCTCACCGTGGCGTGGGCCGACAGCTACGGCGAGGTGGCCAACGGCACGGTGCCCTACTACCTGGCCAGCGCCTTCGAGAAGGTCTACCTCCAGCCGTCGGGCGACGTCGGGCTGACCGGCGTGGCGATCGAGCAGCGGTTCCTGAAGGGCGCGCTCGGCAAGCTCGACATCGACTACCAGGTGGGCCAGCGGCACCAGTACAAGACCGCCGCCAACATGTTCACCCAAGACCACATGACCGACGCCCACAAGGAGATGACCGGGCGGCTGGCCGAGTCGCTGACCGAGCAGCTCGTGGCCGGCATCGCCGAGGGCCGGGGCCTTGAGCCCAAGCGGGTGCGCGAGCTCATCGACCAGGGTCCGTTCTACGGTGAAGAGGCCGTCCAGGCGGGGCTGGTCGACGGGCTGAAATATCGCGACGAGGTCTACGCCGACCACGTTCCGGCGGAGACCGTTCTCCTGTACGTCGCCCGCTACGCGAAGACCCAGCTGCCCAAGATGCCCCACCCGGGTGAGCCCGTCGTGGCGCTCGTCCACGGGCACGGCGCGATCCGGCTGGGCCGCAGCGGGCGTTCCCCGCTGGGCGGCGGCAACGCGATGGGGTCCGACACGATCAGCGCGGCGATCCGCGCGGCCCGCCGCGACGACAAGGTCAGGGCGATCGTGTTCCGGGTCGACAGCCCCGGCGGCTCCTACACCGCCTCCGACTCGATCTGGCGCGAGGTGATCCTGGCCAAGCGGGCGGGCAAGCCGGTCGTGGTGTCGATGGGCGACGTCGCCGCCTCGGGTGGCTACTTCGTCTCGATGGCCGCCGACATGATCTTCGCCCAGCCGGGCACGCTCACCGGCTCGATCGGCGTGTTCGGCGGCAAGGCCGTGCTCGGCGGGCTGATGGAGCGGCTCGGCATCGCCACCGAGATCGTCGCCGAGGGCGCCAACGCGGGCATGTTCTCCTCCACGCGGCCCTTCTCCGAGTCGCAGTGGACCCGCATCAACGCCTGGCTCGACCGGGTCTACGACGACTTCGTCGGCAAGGTCGCCGAGGGCCGGGGCATGGAGCGCGACAAGGCAGAGTCGCTGGCCAAGGGCCGGGTCTGGACCGGCGCCGACGCCCGTGACCACGGTCTGGTCGACGCCCTCGGCGGGGTCGAAGACGCCTTGGCCGAGGCGCGCAAGCGGGCCGGTCTCGCCGCCGACGCCCCCGTGCGGTCCTACCCGAAGATCAACCCGCTGGAGCGGCTGATCCCGCCGGAGTCCTCCGAAGACAAGACCGCCGCGATGACCCGGATCCGGGTCGAGGCGTGGGGGCCGCTGGCGGCCTTCGCCGCCGAACTCGGTCTCCCCGCCGCCGGGCCGCTGGTGCTGCCCGGCCAGTGGGTGATCCGCTAGGTCTTCACCGGACGGTACCGGCCGCGCAGCCGGGTGAGCGGCGGCCGGGCCGCGTCGACGTAGTCGACCGCCGTCACCTGGGCGATGAAGAGCATGTGGTCGCCGGCCGGGACCACCGTCTGGGTCTCGGCCTCCAGGGCGGCCACCCCGCCCTCGACGACGAGCGCCTCCGAGTGGGCGCCGCGATGGTGGGGCACCGAGGCGAGCAGCAGGCGGGCGCTCGGGCGGCCCGGGGTGGCGAAGCGCGAGGCGATGGTCTGCTGGCCGTCGCTGAGCAGCGTCGCCGCCCACTTGTCGTGGCGCAGCAGGAGTTCGGTCAGGTAGGCGCCGTTGGCCAGGCTGATCAGAACGGTCGGCGGTTCGGCCGAGACCGACAGCAGGCTGGTCACCGTGTTGCCGACGTCGTCGCGGTCGTCCTTCACCGTGACGACCGCGACGCCGGCGGCGAGTTGCGCCATCGCTTCCACGAAGGGCAGCCCCGCCGCCGGAGTCGTCATCAGATGAGGCCGTTCTGGGTCAGCCAGTCTTTGGCGACCACGGGCGGGTCGGCCTTGTCGACCGCGATCTGCTTCATGAGTTCGAGCAGGCCCTCGGTGGTCAGCTTCGCCGAGACGGCGTCGAGGGTGGTCTTGACGGTGTCGTCGACGCCCGCCTTGAACACCAGCGGCGCGATGTTGTCGGCGGCGAAGGCGTTCTTGTTGTCCTGGAGCGAGACCAGGTCGTTGAGCAGGATCTTCGGGTCGGTGGTGAAGACGTTGCCGACCTGGATGGTGCCGCTCTTGATGGCGTCGGCCGTGGTCTCGGCCGTGGGCTCCCACGACTTGAACTCCAGGCCGTAGGTGTCCTTGAAGTTCGCCTCCTGGCGCTCCTTGAACTCCGGCGGGCCGCCGACCTTGAGGTCCTTGGAGATCTTGGCCAGGTCTTCGATGGTGGTCAGGCCCTTTTCGGTCGCGAACGCCTTGGTGACCGTGAGGGAGTTGCCGTCCTGGGCGGCGGCCGGGGTGAGGACCTCCACCTCCGGGGGCAGCTTGGTCTTCAGCGCGGCGACGACGTCGTCGGTCGACTTGGCCGTGGCGGCCGGGTCGACGAAGGCCAGCAGTGAGCCGACGTACTCGGGAAGGACCGTCAGGCCGCCGCTCTTGACCTGGTCGAAGACGACCTCGCGGGAGCCGATGTTGGGCTTCTCCTCGACCGTGACGCCCTTGGCCTGGAGGGCCTGCGCGTAGATCGAGCCGAGCAGCACACTCTCGGGGAAGTTGAAGGAGCCGACGACGACCGTGGAGGCGGCCGGAGCGGAACCCCCCGTGGCGGCGGGCGCGGACGGGGTGGCCTGCGCCAGCGGGTCGCCACCACCTCCTCCGCATGCGGATAGGGCGAACACCGCGGCGATCGCGGTGATGAATGCTCGTTTCACGTACATTCCCTTCAAAATCGGGGGATTAGGTAGAGATTAGCGGACCTGCCGCACCCCCGGCGAGACGACGACCCGGTTGAGCAGGGTGAACCCGGTCTGCACGGCCAGCGCCAACGCCACCACCAGCACCGCTCCCCCGAACACCTCGGCGTAGTTCTTGGTCGCCAGCCCGTCGATGATGTATCTCCCCAGTCCACCGAGCCCGACATAAGCCGCCACGGTCGCCGTCGCGACCACCGTGATGGCGGACAACCGCAGACCCAGGAGGATCAGCGGCAACGCAACAGGCAGCAACGCCCGGAACAGCACCTGGCTTCCCCGCAGGCCCATGCCGTATGCGGCGTCGCGCAGATCGGGGTCGGCGCCGCGGATGCCCTCGTAGGTGTTGACCAGGATCGGCGGGATCGCCAGCGCGATCAGCGGGATCAGCACCGGCCACAGGGTCCCGACGCCGATGAGCAGCACGACCAGCACGAGCAGGCCCAGCGTGGGCAGCGCGCGGGCGGCGTTGGCCGCCACGACGACCACGATCGCGCCCCGGCCGGTGTGCCCGATGATCAGCCCCAGCGGGATCGCGATGAGCGCGGCGATGGCGAAGGCCAGGAACGAGTATTCGAGGTGTTCCAGCAGGCGGACCGGGATGCCGTCCTCACCCGACCAGTACTGAGAGCTGCCGAAGAACTCGATGAGCCAGTTCACGCGGACCTCCTCGCCCACGGGGTGAGCAGCCGCTGGGCCACGATGATGACCAGGTCGGCGACCAGGGCCAGCGCGACCACGAGCACGATCCCGACCACGATCGGGGTGTAGAACTGCCGCTGCCAGCCGTCGATGAACAGGTAGCCGAGCCCGCCCTGCCCGATCAACGCTCCCACGCTGACCAGCGAGATGCTCGACACGGCCGCGACCCGCAGCCCGGCCAGCACGACCGGGACCGCGATCGGCAACTCCACCGACACCAGCCGCCGATAAGGCCGGAAGCCCATCGCGACGGCCGACTGGCGCACGTGGTCGGGAACCGACTTCATGCCGTCGACCACGGCCGGGATGAGCACCGCGAGCGAGAACAGGGTGAGCGGGATGATGACGGTCGTCTGGGTCAGGCCGGTGACCGACAGCAGGATCGAGAACAGCGCCAGCGACGGCAGCGAGTAGACGACGTTCATGATCCCGACGGTCGGCTGGTAGAGCCACCGGTAGCGGGCGCAGGCCAGGCCGAGCGGGATCGCGATCAGCAGCCCGGCGATCACCGGCACGAACGCCATCACGATGTGGTTCTCCAGCAGCACCTTCACCGAGGTGGGGCCGCCGTTGTCCCAGTTGCGGGCGATCCAGTCCCACCGGACGAGTGGCTCATCCACGGGCCGCCCCCACGAGCGCGGCCTGCCCGACCACCCCGAGCACCCGGCCGTCGTCGTCGACCGCGACCGCGAGCCCGTCGGGCGACAGCAGCGCGGCGTCGAGCGCGGCGCGCAGCGAGTCTTTCGCCGGGTTGAAGGTGCCGTGGCCCCGCGCGGTCACGCCCTCGGGCACCGGTTCGAGCGTCAGGTTCCCGGCCGGGACGAACCCGAGCCGCCGGATGCCCCGGTCACGGCCCAGGAACTCGCGCACGAAGTCGTCGGCCGGATCGCTGAGCAGGTCGGCGGGCGCGGCGATCTGGGCCAGCTTGCCGCCCACCCGCAGCACCGCGACGGTGTCGCCGAGCTTGACCGCCTCGTCGATGTCGTGGGTGACGAACACGATCGTCTTGTGCAGTTCGTCCTGCAGCCGGAGGAGTTCCTCCTGGAGCGAGGTGCGCACGATCGGGTCGACGGCGCTGAAGGGTTCGTCCATCAGCAGGACGGGCGGGTCGGCGGCCAGCGCGCGGGCGACGCCGACGCGCTGCTGCTGACCCCCGGAGAGCTGGAAGGGGAAGCGGCGGGCCAGCTTGGGATCGAGGCCGACGCGCTCCATCAGCTCCATCGCGCGGTCGCGGGCCTTCTTCTTGTCCCAGCCGAGCAGCAGCGGCACCGTCGCGATGTTGTCGACGATGCGGCGGTGCGGGAACAGGCCGGCCTGCTGGATGACGTAGCCGATGCCCCGGCGCAGCGTGGCCGGGTCGACGGCGGTGACGTCCTTCCCGTCGAGGAGGATGCGGCCCTGGCTGGGGTCGATCATGCGGTTGATCATGCGGAGCGAGGTGGTCTTGCCGCAGCCCGAAGGACCGACGAAAACCGTGATGGCGCCGGTCGGCACCTCCAGAGAGAGGTCGTCGACCGCGACCGTCCCGTCGGCGTAGCGTTTGGTGACGCCGTCAAAAGTGATCACTGGCGACCTCTGTCCAGGGGTGTTGATCTCCGAAGGCAGCCTACGAGGGCTTTGTTACATTCCGAAAATGATCAATCCTTACTGCCCAGAAGAATATGAATCAAAAGCCCTCTAATTAGTGCGCTGTCCCCCTCCGTGGCGGCATGATTGGCGTACGATCCCTCCACTTCAACACCAGGGGTACCGGCCGTGACAACACCGCTCACGGGTCAGCGTTCCAGGAGCGACCTGATCGCCGAGCTCTACGAGCGTCACGCCGCCGGGCTGTTCGCCTACTGTCACGACCAGCTGGGTGAGACGGCCTCGGCCGCCGACGCCCTCGTCGCCGTGCTCGCAGGCGTTCCGCCGACGGATCCGCCTCGCGCGGCGCTCTTCTCCCTCGCCCGGCGCGAGATCTACCGCCGCGACGTCAGCTACGCGATGCCCGCCGTCGACTCGATCGCCGACCCGGCGACCGCCCTGATCGAGCGCGTCTTCCGGGACATCCGTCCCCATCAGCGCGAAGTCCTCATGCTGTCGGTCCACTGCGGGCTGACCACCGACGAACTCGCGCTGGTCCTCGAGGTCGCCACCGACACCGCGGCCGAACTGGCCACCAGCGCCCGCCACCGGTTCGGCCAGACGATGACCACCGCCGTCACCGCGGCCCGCACCGCGCCGTTCATCGCCCGCGACGTCGAAGAGGTGTACGACGCCATCGGGGTCGCCCCCCTCGAAGACGTGCTGGCCCGGCTGCCCTGGCGCGAGCCGCCCCACGACGTGCTCCGGCGCGTCCAGGCATCGCTCCCTTTTGAGCCCACCGCCCCGCCGCTCGGCCGGAAGACCACGCTGCCGGTCCGCCGGCTCTGGCCGACCGCCCCGTCGTGGCCGCTGCCGCTGGCGACCGAGACCGACCCGGCGACCAACACGACGGTCGTCCCGCTCGACGACCTGACCAACCCCACCAAGCTGGCCGACCGCCGCCGCCGGCAGGAGGCGGCCACCCAGCCGCTGCCCCGCCTGCGCGGCTCGATCCTGAAGAACATCGGCAACGGCCCGCCGAAGAAGCGCATCAGCATGCCGACCCCGGTCTCCCCCGAGGTGGCACCGGCTCCCGCCGAGACGGTGGAGGCGGTCGAGGCGGTCGTCGAAGACCAGCTCGCGGCGTTCTCGAAGATGGAGTCGTTCGACGCCTTCACCACCGAGGACGAGGCTCCGGCCCCCGAGACCGCGGCCCCCTCGGAGCCCGAGCCGGTCGAGGCCCCGGTCACCGACCTGGTCCAGGCCGAGCCAGAGTCGCCGGGCGAGACCACCATGCCCGACCTGCTGCCCTCCGACCGCCTCGTCTTCGCCAAGCCCCTGATCGACGACGACGATGACCTGCCGCAGGGCTCGACCACGATCGGCGAGCCCGAGGGCGCGCTGGTCAGGGCGGTGCTCCACGACACCACGATCAGCCCGCTCGACGACGACGAGCCGCACTATGCGCCTCCGGTGGAATACCGCACCCACTCGGGGCGGCGGGCACCGAAGGCGAAGGCGGTGGAGAAGCACCACGACTGGGCGTGGGAGCTGATCGGTTTCCTGATCTGCCTGGCCATCGCCCTGCTGGTCTTCTTCTCGATGCCCCTGCTGGTCTGACGAGCCGACGAAAAAAGTGCGCGCCCTCTCAAGGGGACGCGCACTTTTTTCGTTGGGGGCCTACCAGGACAGCCGGACGGTCCCGGTGGCGTGGATGCCCTCGGCCAGCCGGGCCCGGACCTCGACGGCGACGACCTCGGGCGTGCTGAGCGTCACCGTGCCGGTGAAGGTGAGCAGGTCGCCCGCGTGGGCGGGCAGGCCGAGCTTGACGTTCATGCCGCGGATGAAGGCGTCGGTGCCGGCCCAGCCGGTCACGTAGTTCTCCACCAGCGCCATCGTGGAGAGCAGGGTGAGCTGCACGTCCTGGGCCGAGGAGGGGACCTGCCCCGAGCGGAGGGGAAGCTTCAGGGGCGGGAGCTCGGTGCCGACCCGGATGTCAGGTGTCCACATCTCACCGCTCCATGGTGCGGGACGACAGGGGATCGGGAACGGAGTGCCGCGCCTGGGGATGTTCAGGGTTCGCATGTCCGGCTCCCGGGTGTCGGTCACTACTCGGACGCCCTAGCCCGGTCGCCGCGACGCGAATCCGTCGAAGGACGGCACGCCGGGCGGACCGGGTCTGGGCGGACTGTCGCAGCGCTCCGGATCCGCCGCACCGCAGGACCCGGAAGCTCTCCGCAGGTTGAACCCTCCCAGACGCGCCGGACGTCCCGGTCGACCAGGTGATCCGCCGGTGGGGCCCTGGGTGCACCAGGTGGAGGTTTTTCCCCTCAAAGGCGGAACTTCGGCATCCTCGCAGGCCACGCGAGGTGCGGAATGTCGTAATTTCTCCTGGAGGCGGTCTAGCGGGGTGGTCTCGGGAGGTTGAGACCCAGGAGGGCGATGAGCTCGCGCTGGACCTCGTTGACGCCGCCGCCGAAGGTCAGCACCAGGCCGCCCTTCACGCCCCGGTCGACCCGTTCCATCAGGTCGCGGGTGGCCTCGTCGGCGGGGTCGCCGAAGCGGGCCAGGGTCTCGCCGACGATGCGGCCGACGTCCTGCAGGCGTTCGGAGCCGTAGATCTTGGTGGCGGAGGCGTCGGGGGCGGCGAGCCAGCCGAGGTCCATGGTGGCGGCGACCTGCCAGTTGAGGAGCTCGTTGGTGCGGAAGGCGGCGTACACGGAACCCAGGGCTCTTCTGACGGCGGGCTCGGCGATCATGCCCGACGCGTGGGCCCAGTCCTTGAAGCGGTCGTAGGTGTGGGCGATGTTGCCGGCCGGGCCGAGGGTCACGCGTTCGTGGTTGAGCTGGTCGACGATCAGGTCCCAGCCCTTGCCGACCTCGCCGACGACCATGTCCACCGGGACCCGGACGTCGCTGAAGTAGGTGCTGTTGGTGTGGTGGCGGCCGTCCATGGTGATGATCGGGGTCCACGAGAAGCCGGGGTCGGCGGTCGAGACGATCATCATGGTGATGCCGCGGTGTTTCCTGGCGTCCGGGTCGGTGCGGGCCGCGAGCCAGATGTGGTCGGCGTGGTGGGCGCCCGAGGTGAAGATCTTCTGGCCGTTGACGACGTAGTGGTCGCCGTCGCGGACCGCCGTCGTGGTCAGGGAGGCCAGGTCGGTGCCGGCTCCCGGTTCGCTGTAGCCGATGGCGAAGTGGCACTCGCCCGCCAGGATGCGCGGCAGGAAGTGGGCCTTCTGCTCGGGGGTGCCATGGTGCATCAGGGTGGGGCCGACCGTCTGCAGCGTGATGATCGGGTAGGGCACCTCGGCGCGGGCGACCTCGTTGGCGAAGATCTGCTGCTCAAGAGGGCCGTAGCCCCGGCCGCCGAACTCCTCGGGCCAGCCCAGGCCGAGCATCCCGGCCTGCCCGAGGCGGCGGCAGTGCTCCATGTAGGCGACGCCGAACGGGTCGGCGGAGATGGCGGCGCGCTGCTCGGCGGTCAGGCAGGTGGCGAAGTAGGCGCGGAGCTCGTCGCGCAGCACGCGCTGGGCGTCGGTCAGTTCGACGAACATTCCAGCTCCCCGATCAGGTCGAGTTGCGCCTCGGCGCCGCCGAGGGTGTGCGCGGCGTCCTTGCCCCAGGCGAAGTAGCGGTGCAGCGGATACGAGACGTCGACGCCGAGCCCGCCGTGCAGGTGCTGGCAGGTGTAGAGGGCCTTCAGCGCCGCGTCGGCGGTGTGCAGGGCGGCGACGGCCAGGTCACGCTCGGCGTCGAGCCCGTGCGCGAGCCGGAACGCGCTCGACCAGACGGCGGCGTCGAGCACCCGGGTGGCGATGTAGACATCGGCGATCTGCATGGTCACGGCCTGGAACTCGGCCAGCGCGCGGCCGAACTGGCGGCGGGTCCTGACGTGTTCCGTGGTGATCCTGAGCGCCTGGGCCAGCACCCCCGAGGCGGTGGCGGTGAGCCCGGCGCGTACCAGAAGCTCCAGCTCGTGAGCAGCCCCGGCGATCAGCTCGCCGGGCGCGTCGTCGAAGGTGACGACCGTTTCCTGTACGGCTACCGCCTGAGGTTCGACGATCCACACGTCGTTCCCGGCCGTCACCAAAACCGATGCGGCCTGTCCGGCGTAGGGGACCTGGGTCTTGCGCCCGGTGAGACGGCCGCCGGCGACGGTGACCTCGCCCCTGACCGCATAGGTGAACGGCGCCCCGCCCTCGGCGACGGCGGCCAGCCGCGCCTTCTGTTCCGCCGAGCCGTGCCGGCCGATGATCTGCCCCGTGACCAGCGCGGGCAGCAACGGCACGGGGGCGACGTGGGCCCCCACCTCGCGCAGGAGCACCGCCATCTCGATCGGGCCGCCGTCGGCGGGCAGGCCGGCCTCGATCAGGCCCGCACGGGCCATCGTGGCCCACAGGCGCGCGTCGTAGGCTTCGCCGGTCTTCTCGTGGCCCTCCGGGTCGGACTCCTTGTCGAGCAGCCCGGCCGCGAGAGTGCGCAATTCACGTTGCGGCTCGTCGAGATCGAAATCCACCAACCGAAGTTAGAACGGATTCTAGTCAGTGTCCACAGCCCCATGACTGGTGAGTAACCCGTCAGCACGGGGCGTGGTCAGATAACGTGTTCTGCCATGGAAGCGGTCCAGGACCTCCCGCCCGGCACAGGTCCGGGCCTGCGCACCAAGAGCCAGCTCCAGCGACGCAGGCGCATCCTCCAGGCGGCGGCCGCCCTCGCCTCGCGCGGCGGGGTCGAGGCGATGCAGATGCGCACCGTCGCGGAGCGCGCCGGCGTGGCCCTGGGCACTCTCTATCGCTATTTCCCCTCGAAGATGGACCTGGTGGTCGCCGTCGTCGGCGAGGAACTCGACATGCTGGAGTCGAGCATCGCCCGCCGCCCTCCTGCGGCCCTCACCCCTGATGGGCGCGCGGTCGACGTGCTGATGCGCGCGACCAGGGGCCTGATGCGCGAACCCGAACTGGCCGACGCCCTGATCAGAGCCCTGATCCTGGCTGACGTGGAACTTCCTTTCGGCGACCGGATGGCGGGGCTGCTGCTGCGGGTGGCCGGGCTGTCCGAGGTGGGCGCCGACGAGGAACAGGGCATCCTGGCGGCGTCGCTGGGGGCGGTCTGGGTGCAGGAACTCCTGGAGATGCTGCGCGGCAGGCGGACATATGAGGACATCCAGCGCCGGATAGAGATCGCCGCCTCCCGACTCTTGGCCGACTTCCCCGGCTGAGTCCGGCGGGGCCGCCTTTCCGGGTTGAGTAGAACGCGTTACAGTTTTCGGCATGGGGACGCCGGTGATTGTCGAGGCGGTCCGGTCGCCGCTGGGGAAGCGCGGCGGCTGGCTGGCGGAGCTCAAGCCGCAGGCGCTCCTCGCCTCGGTGCTGACCGGGCTGATCGAGAAGGCCCGGGTCGACCCGCGCCTCGTCGAGCAGGTCTTCGCGGGATGCGTCACCCAGGCCGGTGAGCAGGGCGGCCACGTCGGGCGGCACGCGTGGCTCTACGCCGGGCTCCCCTTCCAGGCCGGGGTGACCACGCTCGACGCGCAGTGCGGGTCGTCGCAGCAGGCCGTCCACCTGGTGGCGGCGCTGATCCAGGCCGGCGTGATCGACGTCGGGATCGCGTGCGGCGTCGAGTCGATGAGCCGCCAGCCGCTCGGCTCGAACGTGCTGCCCGCGAACCCCCGCCCCGACGACTGGGCGATCGACCTGCCCGACCAGTTCACCGCCGCCGAGCGCATCGCCGCCCGCCGCGGACTGTCCCGCGCCGACCTCGACGCCTTCGGCGCCCGGTCCCAGAACCTGGCGGCCGAAGCGTGGGCGGAGGGACGCTTCGACCGCGAGATCGTCCCCGTCGCCGGGGTGACCCGCGACCAGGGGTTGCGCGAGACGACCGCCGAGGGCCTGGCCCGGCTGAGGCCGGTGCTGGGCGAGGGCGCGCTCCACACCGCCGGGACCTCGTCGCAGATCTCCGACGGAGCGGCGGCGGTCCTGCTGATGAGCGAATCGGCGGCGGCCCGGCACGGCCTGCGCCCCCGCGCCCGCATCCTCGCGCAGGCGTTGGTCGGCTCGGAGCCCTACTTCCACCTGGACGGCCCCGTAGACGCCACCACGCGCGTTCTGGACCGGACCGGGATGGTCATGTCGGATCTCGACCTTTATGAGGTCAACGAGGCTTTCGCGGCCATCGTCCTGTCGTGGGCATCCGTCCACAAACCCGACCCGTCCCGTCTCAACGTGAACGGCGGTGCCATCGCCCTCGGCCACCCGGTCGGCGCCACCGGCGCCCGCCTGATCACCACGGCCCTCCACGAACTCGAACGATCCGACGCCTCGACCGCCTTGGTGACCATGTGCGCAGGCGGAGCCCTGGCCACCGCGACCATCCTTGAACGCACATGACCCGACAACCAGCGGCCCACGACTTCCCGCACACGCGCAAGCCTCCCGTCGCCGGGGGCTTGGAGGCGCGCGGCGTGACCTCGCCCGCGCGCATCGGACCAGATATGACCTCGCCTCTCCGGCATGGGCGCACCCGCGTGCACTGTGCGTCGTCCTCTGCCCATGGCTGTGACGTGGGGCGATGGGTCATCAAGGGGAGGGCGAAATGCGATGGTCATCTGGGTTTGGCACCATGGTCGCGGTAGCAAGCGCTTGATGGGGGCCGGATGACTGAGCGTGATGTGCGGACGCGGCGTGCCTACAGTGCCCAGAAGGTCACCGATCTCGGTGACGGGGTGTGGAGTGTGCCGGTGCCGATACCGGGCAACCCCCTCGGCTACACGCTCGTCTACGCCGTCGAGTCGCCCGCCGGGCCGGTGCTGATCGACGCCGGGTGGAACCACCCCGAGGCGTTCGAGGCGCTGGAGAGCGGGCTCGGCCAGGCGGGCATCGCGCTGTCCGATCTGCGGGGCGTCGTGGTGACCCACTACCACCCCGACCACGCCGGGCTCGCCGGGCAGGTCAGGGAGGCCTCCGGCGGGTGGATCGCGATGCACGAGGCCGACGCCGAGATGGTCGGGATGTTCCACGAGATGGCCGCCGCCGACGACCGGCCCCGGATCCAGACCGACATGCTGCGCCGCGCGGGCGCCTCCCCCGAGGAGCTCCCGGCGGCGATCATGGACGCCCCCACGCCCCCCGCGATCCCCGACATCCACCTGGCCGACCGGGCGCTCGTCGACATTCCGGGGCGCACACTGCGAACCGTCTGGACCCCCGGCCACTCCCCCGGCCACATCTGTCTCCACCTCGAAGACGGTGATCGGGTCTTCACCGGCGACCACGTTCTACCGGGCATCACCCCGCATATCGGGATGTATCCCTACGACCGCACCGATATCGACCCTCTCGGCGAATTCCTCGCCTCTCTCGACAAGATCGCCGCATTCGGCCCTCTGGAGGCCCTCCCCGCCCACGAGTGGACGTTCACCGACGTCGCCGCCCGCGCCGTGGAGATCGTCGAGCACCACGAGGAGAAGCTGACCAAGCTGGTCGCCTCGATGGCCGAGGCCGGCCGGCCGCTGACGATCTGGACCGTCGCCTCGTTGATGACCTGGAACCGGAGGTGGGAGGATCTCCCGCCGATGCTGCGCGGAATGGCCGCAGGAGAGGCCGCCGCACACCTGAGGACCCTCGAAGTGCGCGGATTGGTGAGGCGCGCGGGAGGTGATCCGCTCACGTTCGTCGTACACTCCTAGACATCGGATGTCTGAGGGTGGGTGCGAGGCGTGGCGGTAACCGATACGGCGATAGACCGGATCAAGGACATGATCCTCAAGGGAGAGTTGGCGCCAGGGGCGCGACTTCCCAAGGAGGCCGACCTCGCCGAACGGCTCGGGCTCTCCCGGAACTCGTTGCGGGAGGCGGTGCGCGCGCTCGCGTTGATAAACGTCCTCGACGTCCGCCAGGGCGACGGCACCTATGTCACCAGCCTCGAACCCCGCCTCCTCCTCGACGCCCTCTCGTTCGTGGTCGACTTCCACCGCGACGACACGGTCCTGCAGTTCTTCGAGGTCCGCCGCATCCTCGAACCCGCCGCCACCGCCAAGGCCGCCGTCAACATGACCGACGCCGGCATCGACGAACTCCGCAAGATCCTCGACGCCCTCCCCGAGAACCCGACGGTCGAGCAGCTCGTCGCCAACGACCTCGAATTCCACCAGCGCATCGCCGAGGGCTCCGGCAACGCCGTCCTCTGCTCCCTGATCGAGAGCCTCTCGGGCCCGACGACGAGGGCCCGCATCTGGCGCGGCCTCACCCAGTCGAACGCCCCCAGCAAGACCCTCGACCAGCACTACGCGATCTACGGCGCCATAGCGGCCCGCCAGCCCGAGGTGGCCCACTCGTGGGCGACGGTCCACATCGCCGACGTCGAGTCGTGGCTCCGCCAGGCCCTCTAGCCGTTGGCACGTTTCGCGAAGCGCGTCTGTCCCGTTCGAAACAGACGCGCTCCGGTCATGTACGCGCTCAGCCCGCCGATGGGCGGACCGCGCCTTGGAAGCGTTTCGTCCAAAACGGTGCCGTCAGCACTTCCACGCGTTTGACGACGTCTCCCGTGCGGGGGGCGTGGATCATGTCGCCGTCGCCGGCGTAGAGGCCGACATGGGACGGGTCGGTCTTGGTCGCGCCGAAGAACAGCAGGTCGCCGGGGAGCAGGTCTTTGGTCTGCACCGGCTTGCCCTGTTTGATCTGGGTGCCGGTGTAGTGGCCGAGGGTGACCCCGGCCTTGGCCCAGGCGGCCAGGGTCAGGCCCGAGCAGTCGAACCCGACCCGGTTCGCCCCCTTGCCGATTCCCCGGCTCGGACCACCGGCGTTGCCCCCGCCCCAGACATAGGGGATGCCCAGCCACTTCGTGGCCGCCTTCAACGCGATCGCCCCTGGCTCGTTGTCACGAACCGGGCGGTCGGCCTCCTGGCGCGGCTCCCGGTCGTCGCGCTTCTTGCGGGGCCCGGGGGGCTCCTCCGATGCGACCCGGGGCCGGCGCTCGTCAGCGCTCTTGGAGCCGGGCTTTCCGTCGCCGCCCTCCTCAAGCTGAACAGCGACCTCGCCGGGAGCAGTCTGACCGCGGTCCACGGCTCCGGCGCCCGGAAAGGCGATCCCGCTCGGCGGACCGCCATCGTGGAGCGGGCTCACGACGAAGGCGCCATTCTGCGGGCGCGTGTTCGTGGCGCCGTTCTGAAGCGGGCCCGTGGGGGTGGCGCCGCTCTGGGGCGGGCGCGCGGGGGTGGCGCCAGCCTGGGGCGGGCTCGGGTTCGGGTTGAGGAGCGCACCTACGTCGAGCGGGGGGCGGAGGTCGCGGTCGGCGGGGCCCCAGATCGTGCCGGGCTCGTCGAGGTCGTCCCAGGCTTCGGCCCACGGGCCGTCGGGGGCCCAGGGGTCGAAGCCCTCCCACTCCGGGGGCGGCCAGGTGTGGCCCCACTCTTCGGCGAGTTCGGCCAGGTCGATCAGTTCGTCGAGGTCGTCGGGGTCGTCGGCCGACACGGCGGGTGCGGGGAAGACGTACCGGAAGGAAACGGGCGCGGGGCACGGGCCGAACGCGGGGGCGGGGGTGCCCGGGGCGCAGAGGACGGCCGTGATGAGGGTGGTGAGCATCCGGAACTCCTGGGTCGGGAAGGCAGGGCGACCCAAGAGTCCGGGGGGTTACGCTCAGTGCGCGGCCTGGAACGGCGTGCTGTGGATAACTATGACTTCAGGCGGTAGACCTTCTGTGCCGTCGATTCGTAGATGTACGACTGTTCGTCTCCACTCAGCCCACTGGTGAAATCCTTAGTTGTCTCCACTACCTCGCCATACGTCGCGGCAAGAAGGCAGACCGGCCAGTCTGAGCCGAACATGACTCTTTCCGCGCCGAAATATTCAAGGACGTGCTCCACGTAGGGCTGGAGCTGACCGGGGGTCCAGTCGGTCCAGCTCGCCTCGGTGACGAGGCCCGAGATCTTGCACGCGACGTTGTCGAGTTCCGACAGCGCCTCGATCTCGGTGGCCCACGGCTCCATCAGCCCGCTGGAGACGGGCGGCTTGGCGGCGTGGTCGAGCACGAACCGGGCGTCGGGCAGGTCGGCCACGACCTTGCGGGCCACGCTCAGCTGGTGGACGAGCACCAGCAGGTCGTAGGCCAGCCCGGCGGACGCGACGGCCCGCAGGCCGCGCATGACGTCGGGGCGGGCGAGCCACTCGTCGTCGGGTTCGTCCTGCACCTGGTGGCGGATGCCGACCAGCAGGTGGCCGCCGGGGCCCTCCCGCAGTTCGGCGATGACGTCGGCGACGTCGGGCGCGGTCAGGTCGACCCACCCGACGACGCCCTTGATGAGGCCGTCGGAGTCCAACGCCGTCTGCAGGAACTCGCGGGTCTCCTCGACCGTCGAGACGGTCTGCACGAGCACGGTGCCTTCGGCACTGGTGGTGGCCCGCAGTTCCGGCAGGCCGTACGGGCGCCTGATCGGCGCGAGCGCCGCGCCGGACATCCACGGATAGTCGCGGCGGGACGGGTCCCAGAGGTGATGATGCGCGTCGATCATGGTCAGAACCCCAGCTCCTCCCACAGAGCCTCGGGAACGGGCCGGGCGGCCAGTTCCATGTTCCCCCGAACCTCCTGCACGGATCGCATGCCCAGCACGACCGTCGACACCGCCGGGTGACGCAGCGGGAAGGCCATCGCGGCCTGCGGCAGCGTCACGTCGTACTTCTCGCAGACGGCGGCGATCTCGCGGGCTCGGGCGACGACGTCGTCGGGGGCGGGCACGTAGTTGAAGGTGCCCCCGGTCACGTCGTGGCGGGCCAGCAGGCCGCTGTTGAACACGCCTCCGGCGACGACCGAGACGCCGCGGCGTACGCACAGAGGAAGCAGTTCGGTGGCGGCCGACTGGTCGAGCAGCGTGTAGCGGCCGGCCAGCAGGATCGTGTCGATGTCGGTCTCGCGGACGAAGTCGGCCAGCATCGGCCACTGATTCATCCCGACCCCGATGGCCTTCACGACACCCTGGTCACGCAGTTCCGCGAGCGCGGGGAACGCCTCGCCGACGGCCTGCGCCCAGTGGGTGTCGGGGTCGTGGATCAGGGCGACGTCGATCGAGTCGAGGCCCAGGCGCTCCAGCGACTCCTCGATCGAGCGCCGCACGCCGTCGCCGGAGAAGTCCCAGGCCCTGACGTGGGTCTTCGGGACGTCGAAGCCCTGGTCGTCCTTGCCGATCCCGTCGGAGGGCACGAGCAGCCGCCCCACCTTCGTGGACAGCACGAAGTCGCCCCGCGGCTTGTCGGCCAGGACCCGGCCGAGACGGCGCTCGGACAGGCCGAGGCCGTAGTGGGGGGCGGTGTCGAAGTAGCGGATCCCGGAGTCCCACGCGGCCTCGACCGCGGCGGACGCCTCCTCGTCGGTCAGCGCGGTGAACAGGTTCCCCAGCGGCGCGGCTCCGAAGCCGTAGGTCGTCGTCACGCCGAAAACCGTAGAGAACGGAGCCCTCGGACGTACAGCCCCCGACATCTCCCACACCTTGCCGAGAGGCCCGGCGGAGGGGTCGAAGTCGCCATCTAGGTGGCGATTCATCTGTTTCTGCCAAGCTTGGTTGATCGGGTTGGCGGTGATGCGCGCCTGGAACACCGCGTAGTCGACGACCTCGACGTAGTGGAACAGGTCGAGGCCGTCGCGCCAGATCCGCCACACGCGGGCGCCGGCTTCGCGCATCGCGCGCTCCAGGCCCGGCAGCAGCCGGGCGTGGTCGGCGTCGTACGCGGCCTCGCTCCCGGGCTTGACGCGGGTGCGCAGGGCGATGCGCTGCACGCCTCAGCCCTTCGGCCGCAGGCGCAGGCCCTGCATGCCGCCGTCGACCGCCAGCGAGGTGCCGGTGGTGGCGGAGGCGAGCGGGCTGGCGAGGTAGGCCACCGCGTGGGCGACCTCTTCGGCCGAGACCAGGCGGCCCATGGGCTGGCGGGAGTTCAGCGCGGCCCGCTCGGCGGCCGGGTCGGCGGCGGCGTCGAGCAGCCGGCCGACCCACGGGGTGTCGGCGGTGCCCGGGTTGACGCAGTTGACCCGGATTCCGTCCTGTACGTGGTCAGCGGCCATCGCCAGAGTCAGCGAGTAGACCGCGCCCTTCGTCGCGCTGTAGAGCGCCCGCTGGGGCAGCCCCGCCGTGGCCGCGATCGAGCAGGTGTTGACGATCGCGGCGTGCTCCGACTCGCGCAGGTAGGGCAGCGCGGCCCGGGTGACCCGGACCATGCCGACGACGTTGACGTCGTACACCCGCAGCCATTCGGCGTCGTCGTTGTCGGCGACCGTGCCGGCCGCGCCGATCCCGGCGTTGTTCACGACGATGTCGATGCCGCCGAGCTGCTCGGCGGCCGACTCCACGGCCGCGCGGACCGAGACATCGTCGCTCACGTCGGCCTTGACGCCGACGAAGGGCTCACCGGGCGGGTTGAGGTCGAGGCAGGCCACGCGGGCGCCGCGCTCGGTGAGCAGGGTGGCGATGGCCAGGCCGATGCCCTGCCCGCCGCCGGTGACCAGGGCCTTGAGGCCCGCGAACTCGGTCATGACTCGCTCCAGACCGGCCCGTCGGGGAACAGATGGGCCGCGATCGACTCGGGGTGCATCTCCGCGCTGAACCCGGGGGTCACCGGCGCCCGGTAGGCGCCGCCGGAGATGACGACCGGGTCCTTGAAGTGCTCGTGCAGGTGGTCGACGTACTCGATGACGCGGTTCTCCATGGTTCCGGTCACCGACACATAATCGAACATCGACAGGTGCTGCACCAGCTCGCAGAGGCCGACACCGCCGGCGTGCGGGCAGACCGGCACGCCGAACTTGGCGGCCAGCAGCAGGATCGCGATGTTCTCGTTCACACCCGCGACGCGGGCGGCGTCGAGCTGGAGGTAGGAGATGGCGCGCGTCTGCAGGAGCTGCTTGAAGATGACCCGGTTCTGCACGTGCTCACCGGTGGCCACCGGGACCGGCGAGATCGCGCGGGCGATGGTGGCGTGGCCGAGCACGTCGTCGGGGCTGGTCGGCTCCTCGACCCAGTGGGGCGAGTAGGGGCTGAGCGCCTTGACCCAGTCGATCGCGGTGCCGACGTCCCAGCGCTGGTTGGCGTCGATGGCGATCGGGAAGCCCTCGCCGCAGACCTCGCGGGCGATCCGCATGCGGCGGATGTCGTCTTCGAGGTCGGCGCCGACCTTCAGCTTGATCTGCTGGAAGCCGTCGTCGAGGGCCTCCTTGCAGAGGCGGCGCAGCTTCTCGTCGTCGTAGCCGAGCCAGCCGGGCGAGGTCGTGTACGCCGGGTAGCCCGTCTCCAGCAGCTTCTCGATGCGCTCGGCGCGGCCGGGCTCGGCGCGGCGCAGGATCTCCAGCGCCTCGTCGGGGGTCAGTTCGTCGCCGATGTAGCGGAAGTCGACCAGGCCGACGAGCTCCTCGGGCGACATCTCGGCCAGCAGGCGCCAGAGCGGCTTGCCCGCGCGCTTGGCCTTGAGATCCCACAGCGCGTTGACGACCGCGCTGATCGCCATGTGCATGACGCCCTTCTCGGGGCCCAGCCAGCGGAGCTGGCTGTCGTACACCATCTCCTTGTAGAGGGCGCCGAGGTCGCTGACGTCGCGGCCGAGCACGTAGGGCTCGAGCGCGCGGATCGCCGCGGTCTGGATGTCGTTGCCCCGGCCGATGGTGAACGCGAAGCCGTGGCCCTCGCAGTCACCGTCGGACAGCACGACGTAGGCCGCCGAGTAGTCGGGGTCGGGGTTCATCGCGTCGGAGCCGTCGAGCTCCAGGGACGTCGGGAACCGGATGTCGAAGGTCTGGAACGACTGGATCGGCGGGGTGGTCACGCCTGACCCACCGTCTGCCGCTGCCGGCCGAGACCGTCGATCTCGAGCTCCATGACGTCGCCTTCCTTGAGGTAGGGATGGAGGCCGCTGAGGGCCACTCCGGCGGGTGTGCCGGTGTTGATCACGTCCCCGGGTTCGAGGACCATGAACTGGCTGAGGTAGCGCACGATCTCGGCGACGCCGAAGATCATGTTCTTGGTGCTGCCGTTCTGCTTCAGGTCGCCGTTCACCCAGAGGCGCAGCCCGAGCGCCTGCGGGTCGGGGACCTCGTCGGCCGTGACGAGCCACGGGCCGAGCGGCTGGAAGGTCTCGCAGGACTTGCCCTTGTCCCACTGGCCGCCGCGCTCGAGCTGGAACTCGCGCTCCGAGACGTCGTTGCTGACCATGTAGCCCGCGACGGACGCGAGCGCCTCCTCGTGCGAGCCGAGGTAACGGCAGGTCGAGCCGATCACGATGGCGAGTTCGACTTCCCAGTCGGTCTTCACGCTGGCGCGCGGCACCAAGACCTCGTCGAAAGGTCCGACGACTGTATTGGGGGCCTTCATGAAGACCACCGGCTCGGTCGGAACGGCGGCGCCGGACTCCTCCGCGTGGTCGCGGTAGTTGAGCCCGATGCATACGATCTTTCCGGGTCGGGCGATCGCCGGGCCGATGCGCAGGCCATCCTGGTCGAGCTCGGGAAGGGAGTCACCGGCGAGTGCCTCACGAACCCGGTCGAGTCCCCCCGAAGCGAAGAACTCCGGGGTGAAATCGCCTCCATTGAGGAGTTCGCCCAGGTCGAGCAGCCGGTTGTCGTCCGTCAGCGCGGCCGGGCGTTCCGCGCCTTTTCCACCCACTCGAAGCAGCCTCACGACTCCCCCTATACATCCGATGTTTGCACGAAGAAGCCTGGGGCCATGCCTGCCTCCGTGTCAAGCTCAGACATCGGATGACCTGTTTGGTGCGGAAACATGCTTGGCTGGAACACGTTCCACCTTCGTTTCCCGCCCAACGATGATCGGGTGATCACATGCACATCGACCTCGTCGACATGGATCGGTACTCGGCCTCCGGCGCCCCCCACGACCAGTTCACCTGGTTGCGGGAGAACGCCCCGGTGTTCCACCACCAGGGAGGCCAGATGGAAGGCTGGCCGCCCTTCTGGGCACTGACCAAGCATTCCGACGTGGTGCACGTGTCGCGGCGCAGCGACCTGTTCTCGTCCCACCGGCGGTTGTCGCTCTTCCCTGAGCCCGGCGAGGCGGAGCTCGAACTCCAGCGGCTGATGATGCTCAACCAGGACCCGCCGGAGCACACCCGCCGCCGTTCGCTGGTCAACCGGGGCTTCACCCCGCGCGCCATCTCCAACCTGGAAGATCACATCCGGGAGATCTGCCACCAGCTCATCGACGAGGCGCACGGGAAGCCGAGCGTCGACTTCGTCCGCGACATCGCCGCGCCCCTGCCGCTGTACGTGATCTGCGAACTCCTCGGCGCCCCCGCGGAAGACCGGGCCAAGCTGTTCGAGTGGTCCAACCGCATGATCGGCGCGGACGACCCCGACTACTCGGCCACCCCCGAAGAGGGCCTGGCGGCGCCGATGGAGGTCTACGCCTACGCCAACGAGCTCGCCGAGGCCCGCCGCGCCGAGCCCCGCGACGACCTGGTGACCAAGCTCCTGCAGCCCGGCGACGACGGCGAGGAGCTCAGCGTCGAGGAGTTCGACCTGTTCGTCCTGCTCCTGGTGGTCGCGGGCAACGAGACGACGCGGAACGCGGCCTCGGGCGGCATGCTGGCCCTCTTCGAGCACCCCGACGAGTGGGCCAAGCTCGTCGCCGACCCGGCGGTGGCCCGCACGGCCGCCGACGAGATCGTCCGCTGGGTGTCTCCGGTCAACCTGTTCCGGCGGACCGCGACCCAGGACATGGAGATGCGCGGCCAGCAGATCAAGGAGGGCGACAAGGTCGTCATCTTCTACTCGGGCGCCAACCGCGACGAGGAGGTCTTCGCCAACCCGGGCGTCTTCGACGTGACCCGCGACCCGAACCCCCAGCTCGGATTCGGCGGCGGCGGCGCCCACTTCTGCCTCGGCAACCACCTGGCGAAGATGGAGCTCCGGGTCCTGTTCGAGGTCCTGTCGGAGCGCGCCCCGAAGATCCAGCAGGCCGGCGAGGCCCGCCGCCTGCGCTCCTACTTCATCAACGGGATCAAGGACCTGCCCGTCTCGCTGTGACCGCCGGCGGTGCGGGGCCACCGGCCCCGCACCCCGTCAGCAGGCGTTGGTCACGGCGACGAAGGCGTCCGGTACGGCCACGGTGCCGACGATCGGGAAGGTGTAGACGGCGTCCTTGACGGCGAAGCCGTACACGCCCGGCCCCTTGCACTGGAACGAGAAGATGTCGCTCACCTCGGTGTGGCCGTTGAGGTCGCTGGACGCGGTGAAGGGCCCCGACACCACGAGGTTGCCGTTCTTCTGGATCTCGAAACGCCCCTTGACCGCGCAGGGGATCGAGAGCCAGAAGGGCGCCGCGACCCGGCAGTCGGCCGTCAGGCTGCCGTGGGGCTGCGCGCCGTCTTCCAGGCACAGCCGCCAGACCACGCCCGCGAGCCCGCCCGCGATCCCCTTCCGCGTGTCCATCTGCGCGCCACAGCCGCCGGCCTGGGCCTGGGCGGGAGCGGCGGGAAGCGCGAAGAGAGCGGAACCGAGCAGAACCAGCGACAGTGCGTATTTTCTCATGCGCAAAAAGTAGCGATCATGAGCCTCTGGTTCCCGATTAGCCGTTACGGCCAGGACGAATCTTGGGGATCTCCCCCATCGGTGAGGAGGCGCAGGTCGGATTCGACCATCATCGCGATCAGCTCCTCGAACGGGACGGTCGGCTCCCAGCCCAGTTGGGTGCGCGCCTTCTTCGGGTCGGCGCACAGCAGGTCGACCTCGGCCGGGCGGTGCAGTGACTGGTCGGCGATCACGTAACGTTCCCAGTCGAGGCCGGCCGCCGAGAACGCCGCCGAGACCAGCTCCCGCACCGACTGGGTGCGGCCGGTGCCGATGACGAAGTCCTCCGGGGTCTCGGCCTGGAGCATCAGGTGCATGGCCCTCACATAATCGCCCGCGAAGCCCCAGTCGCGCCGGGCCTCCAGGTTGCCGAGCCGCAGTTCGGTGGCCGTGCCCAGCTTGATGCGGGCCACCCCGAGCGTCACCTTGCGGGTCACGAACTCGGCCCCGCGCCTCGGCGACTCGTGGTTGAAGAGGATGCCGGAGACGGCGTACATGCCGTAGGACTCGCGGTAGTTCTGGGTGAGGAAGTGGCCGTAGGTCTTGGCGACGCCGTAGGGCGAGCGGGGGTGGAAGGGCGTGATCTCGGTCTGCGGGGTCTCGCGGACCTGCCCGAACATCTCCGACGACGACGCCTGGTAGAAGCGGATCTCCCCGCCGCGCGAGGAGCAGACGCGGATCGCCTCCAGCATCCGCAGCACGCCCATGCCGGTCACCTCGGCGGTCAGCTCGGCCTGCTCCCATGACATCGGCACGAACGAGATGGCGCCCAGGTTGTAGACCTCGTCGGGCCGGACCTTCTCCACCGCCGAGATCAGCGACCCCTGGTCGAGCAGGTCTCCCCGCACCAGGTGGACGTCCTTCGGCAGCCGGGAGACGCGCGGATTGGCCTGGCCGCGGACCAGCCCCCACACCTCGTAGCCCTCGGAGAGCAGGTGTTCGGCGAGGTAGGAACCGTCCTGACCGGTGATGCCCGTGATCAACGCGCGTCTGGCCAACACGTCCTCCTCCGTACACGCGAACTTTGTAGGCGAATGTACCCCGAAGGCCCTGACCGGGCCGCATTCGTAGAACACGTTCCACCGAACGGCATTCCAACCGCCTAGGCTAAGGTCATCTCAGGTGCCCCCACAGGGGCGGAAAGGGGTGCTTCGGGGTGGAGAGGCTGCGCGTCGCACTGCTGTCCTATCGCAGCAAACCCACCTGCGGCGGTCAGGGGGTGTATCTCCGACACATCACCCGCGAACTCGTCGCCCTCGGGCACCACGTCGAGGTGTTCTCCGGTCAGCCCTATCCCGAGCTCGACGAGGGCGTGATCCTCAACAAGGTGCCGAGCCTCGATCTCTATCGGGACGAAGATCCCTTCCGGACGCCCAAGCTGGCCGAATACCGCGACTGGATCGACCTCCTCGAGGTCGGCACGATGTGGACGGCCGGTTTCCCCGAGCCGCTGACCTTCAGCATCCGGGCCCACCGGGAGCTCAAGAAGCGCATCGGCGATTTTGACGTCGTCCAGGACAACCAGACCCTGGGTTACGGGGTCCTCGGCATCCAGAAGCACTTCCCGGTGGTCGGCACGATCCACCACCCCATCAGCGTCGACCGGCGCATCGAGCTGGAGGCCGCCGAGGGCTGGCAGAAGCTCTCCAAGCGCCGCTGGTACGGCTTCGTCCGCATGCAGGCCTACGTCGCCGCGCGGCTCAAGCCGATCCTGACCGTCAGCGAGTCGTCGGTGGCCGACATCCACCGCGACTTCGACGTGCCCCAGTCGAACCTGCGCCTGATCCCGCTCGGCGTGGACACCCGGTTCTTCCACCCGCGCCCCGAGCTGCCCAAGCGCAGGGGCTCGATCGTCGCCGTGGCCAGCGCCGACTCCCCGATGAAGGGCGTCGCGACGCTCCTGCGGGCGGTCGCCAAGCTCTCCACCGAACGCGACGTGAACCTGACGATCGTGAGCAAGCCCACGCCCGGCGGCCCCACCGAGCAGCTCGTGGCCGAACTGTCGCTGCACGACCGGGTGAAGTTCGTCCACGGCATCACCGACGACGAGCTCGGCGAGCTGATCGCCACCTCGGAGATCTCGGTGGTCCCCTCACTGTACGAAGGCTTCTCCCTCCCCGCAGTGGAGCACATGGCGTGCGGAACGCCGCTGGTCGCCTCCCGCACCGGCGCCCTGCCCGAAGTGGTGGGCGACGCCGCGGTCATGGTCGCCCCGGGCGACCCCGAGGAGCTCGCCGCCACCCTGCGCCGCCTGCACGACTCCCCCTCGGAAAGGGAGGAGTACGGCAAGCGCGGTTTCGACCGCGTCATGGAGCGTTACGCCTGGCCCGTCGTGGCCCGCAAGACCGTTGAGGCCTACCGCGAGGCCATCGCCGCGCGCTGACCCGGAGGGTTCCCCAGCAGATGCTGACCGTCGATTTCGCCCGCCTGCCCGTCGGACCCGGTGACCGCGTGCTCGACCTGGGCGCCGGTGGCGGCCGGCACGCCTTCGAGGTGCTGCGCCGGGGCGCCGACGTCGTCGCCTTCGACCTCGACCCGGCCGAGATGGAGTCGGTGGCGGGCATGTTCGCGGCCATGGACAAGGAGGGCGAGGTCCCCTACGGCGCCTCGGGAGAGACCGTCGTCGGCACCGCGCTCGACATGCCCTTCCCCGACGGCTCGTTCGACGCGGTGATCGCCTCCGAGGTCCTGGAGCACATTCCAGAGGACATGGCGGCGATGAAGGAGATCGTCCGGGTGCTGAAGCCGGGCGGGCTGCTGGCCGTGACGGTGCCGGCCTTCCTGCCGGAGCGGGTCTGCTGGGCGCTGTCGGAGGCGTACCACACGGCCCCCGGCGGACATATCCGGATCTATACGCTCGCCGAGCTGTCGGCCAAGCTGAAGTCGTCCGGTCTGGAGATCGGCGACCACCACCACGCCCACGGGCTGCACACGCCCTACTGGTGGATCAAGTGCGCGGTGGGGGTCGACAACAACGACCACCCGATCGCGAAGGCGTACCACGAGCTGCTGGTCTGGGACATCATGAAGCGCCCGGCCGTCACCCGGATCGCCGAGCAGATCCTCAATCCGGTCCTCGGCAAGAGCGTGGTCCTCTACGCCCGGAAGCCCGCATGATCCCGGCGGTGCCCGGGGTCGTGACCGGCGACGACATCGCCGCCACCGCCGCCAGCATCGCCGCCGTCCAGCTCCCCGACGGGGGCGTGCCGTGGCCCGAGGGCCACGTCGACGCGTGGAACCACGTCGAGTGCCTGATGGCGATGACCGCGGCGGGCCTGCGCGACAGCTCTTTAAGAGGTTACGAATGGCTGCGGCGCCACCAGCGCGCCGACGGCTCGTGGCCCATGAAGGTCCTCGACGGCGAGCCGCTGGAGGACCGGGGCGAGTCCAACCACGCCGCCTATGTGGCCGTGGGCGCCTGGCACGACCTGCTGGTCACCGGCGACGAGGCGTTCGCCCGCGAGATGTGGCCCACCGTCGTCCGGGCCCTCGACTTCGTCACGGGCCTCCAGACCCGGCGCGGCGAGATCCTCTGGGAGGCGGCCCCCGGTTCCTACGCGCTGCTGACCGGCTGCTCGTCGGTCTACCAGGGCCTTCGCTGTGGTGTACGGCTCGCGGAGGCGCTCGGCGACCCGCAGCCCGACTGGGAACTGGCGGCCGATCGGCTGGGTCACGTGTTGCGCGAGCACCCCGAGGCGTTCGCCGACAAGAGCCGCTTCTCGATGGACTGGTACTACCCCGTGCTCGGCGGCGCCCTGCGCGGTGAGCGCGCCCTGCGGCGGCTCGACGACGAGTGGGACCGTTTCGCCGTGCCCGGCCTCGGCATCAAGTGCGTCGAAGACCAGCCGTGGGTGACCGGCGCCGAGTCGTGCGAGCTGGTCCTGACCCTCGACGCCGTGGGCGACGCCCGAGCGCTGAAGATCTTCACCGAGATGCAGCACCTGCGCCACCCCGACGGCTCCTACTGGACCGGCTGGCAGTTCGTGAACGAGCGCCACTTCCCCAACGAGCGGTCGGCGTACACGGCGGCGGCGGTCGTCCTCGCGGCCGACGCGCTCTCGCGCACCACCCCGGCCAGCGGGATCTTCCGCGACGCCGGGGGCTTCTCGGAAGATCGCGCCAGTGATGACTGCGGCTGCCAGAGGGCGGGATCACCCGCCTGAGAAACTGTCCCCATGAGCAATAGGGACGTCATTCTCAATACCGGACATTCGATGCCCGTCGTCGGATTGGGCACCGGCACTCTCCAGGGCCGCGCGGGCACCGACGCGATGCTGACCGGGTTCGAGGCCGGATACCGGCTGCTCGACACGGCCGCGCTCTACGGCAACGAGGAGGCCGTCGGAGCCGCGATCCGTGAGGGCGGGCTGCCCCGCGGGGAACTGTTCGTCACCACGAAACTGCGTGGCGGCGATCACGGCGGCGAGAAGGTGCGCCCGGCGTTCGAGGCGTCGCTGGAGCGGCTCGGGCTCGACTACGTCGACCTCTACCTGATCCACTGGCCGCTGCCCCGGCTGGGCAAGTACGTCGAGACCTATGCCGCCATGCTCGAACTGGCCCAGGAGGGGCTGGTCCGCTCGGTCGGCGTCTCCAACTTCACGCCCGGCCACCTGACCGCCGTGACGGCGGCGACCGGCGTGGAGCCCGCGGTCAACCAGCGCCAGGTCTCCCCCTCGCACGCCCAGGCCGAGCTCGTCGACTTCGCCGAGGATCACACCACGGTCATCCAGGCCTGGAGCCCCCTGGAGCACAAGACCGACGTCAAGGAGAGCCCGGTGATCGTCGGCATCGCCGAGAAGCTGGGCGTGACGCCGTCGCAGGTGGTGCTGCGGTGGCACCTCGAACGGGGCGTCACCGTGATCCCCAAGTCGGCCGACCCGAAGCGCCAGCGCGAGAACATCGACGTCTTCGGCTTCACGCTGGACGCCGCCGACGTCGCCGCCATCACCGCGCTCGACACCGGGAAGCCGGTCACCCTCGACCCCGAGAGCTACGAGGAGTTCTAGATCTTCTCCAGGGCCCGCAGCGACCCGGTCACCCGGACCTCCTTGAAGCCCTCTTCGAGGGCCCTGAGATAGATCCGGTACGGCGCCTGCCCGCCGTCGGCCGGGTCGGTGTAGATGTCGTGGAAGATCAGGGCGCCTCCCGCCACCAGGTGGGGCGCCCAGCCCTCGTAGTCGCGGGTCACCGGGTCGTCGGAGTGGCCGCCGTCGATGAACAGCAGGCCGAGCGGGGTGCGCCAGTGCCCCGCCACGGTCGCCGACGCGCCCACGACCGCGATCACCTCGTCTTCGAGGCCGGCGGTGGCGATGGTCGTACGGAAGACCGGCAGGGAGTCCATCTTGCCGAAGCGGTGGTCGACCAGGGTCGGGTCGTGGTGGATCCAGCCGGGCTGGATCTCCTCCGAGCCCCGGTGGTGGTCGACCGTGAACAGGACCGTGGCGGTCTGGCGGGCCGCCGCGCCGAGGTAGACGGCCGACTTGCCGCAGTAGGAGCCGATCTCGGCCATCGGCCCGCGGGAGCCGTACAGACAACCGAGCTCGTAGAGGGCCAGGCCCTCGTCGGGGGGCATGAAGCCTTTGGCCCGCTCGGCGGTCTGTCGCAGATGAACCGGCATCGGAGGGTTTGTCACGCGCCAGAGACTACCCTTGTCCGCATAGGTGCAACGTGTTCTACTTCTGGTCGTGAACCAGCGCGCGCGGATCGCACTGACCGGCGAAGAGGTGGCCGTCCTCCTGAAAGAGGGCCGCAAACTCCAGCTCGCCACGATCAACCCCGACGGCACGCCCCACCTGGTGACCATGTTCTACGGCCTGTCCGACGACGGCCGGCTGATCTTCTGGACCTACGCCAAGGCCCAGAAGTCGCGCAACATCGGCCGCGATCCCCGCGTGACCTGCCTGATCGAGACGGGCGACGACTACGGCGACCTGCGCGGCGCGACGATCTACGGCACCGCGCTCCCCTACGACGACGTGATGGACGCCGGCATGCGCGTCACCGCCAGGATGACGGGCCAGGACCCCGAACCGATGCGCCCCTTCGTCGAACTGACCGGACGCAAGCGCGTCGCCTACATCGTCGAGCCGGGCCGCGTAGTGTCTTGGGATCACCGCAAACTGCACGGGAGTTCCTGATGCCGAAGGTCATTGTCGACTACCTCGTCTGTGAGGCCAACGGGGTCTGCGTGGGCCTGGCACCGCAGGTCTTCGACCTCGACGACGACGACAATTTGCACGTCCTCCTGGAAGAACCCCCCGCCGACATGCTCGACCGGGTCCGGCACGCGGTCCGGTCATGCCCGAAGGCGGCACTTTCGCTCGAAGAAGAGTAAAAACCACCGGAGGTTCCCCATGCGCGGCGCTCTGCTGCACACCATCGGCGCGGACAAACTCGACATCCGCGACGACCTGACCCTCATCCCGGTCGGCCCATCGGATGTCCGGGTCAAGATCAGGGCGACCGGCGTCTGTCACTCCGACCTGTCGGCCATCTCGGGCGTCCTGCCCCAGCCCGCCCCGCTGATCCCCGGCCACGAGGGCGCCGGGGAGGTCGTCGAGGTCGGCGACCACGTGCGGAGCGTCGCGCCGGGCGACCACGTGATCATCAACTGGACGCCCGCCTGCGGCGCGTGCCCGAGCTGCGTCCACGGCCAGATGCACCTGTGCCTGACCTCGGTCATGCGCGGCTTCACCGAACCGGGCTTCAAGTTCGACGGCGACAAGCCCGCTTTCGGCATGGCCGGGTGCGGCACCTGGGCCGAGGAGATCGTGGTGCCCGAGGGCGGCGCGATCAAGGTCGACGCCGACGTCCCGTTCGAGATGGCGGCCCTGATCGGCTGCGGCATCACCACCGGCGTCGGCGCCGCGCTGAACACCGCCAAGGTCCGCCCCGGCACGACCGTGGCCGTCGTCGGTTGCGGCGGCGTGGGCCTGTCGGTGATCCAGGGCGCCCGCATCTCCGGCGCGACCACGATCCTGGCGATCGACCCCCTGGAGTCCAAGCACGACCTGGCCAAGAAGGTCGGCGCCACCCACGCCTGCACCCCCGACCAGCTCATGGACGCCCTCCAGACCCTCACCGGCGGCCAGGGCTTCGACTACGGCTTCGAGGTCGTCGGCAAGTCGCAGGCCATCATGACCGCCTGGCAGGCCACCCGCCGGGGCGGCGACGTGATCGTCGTCGGCGCGGGCGCGATGGACGACATGGTCCCCCTCAACGCCTTCAGCCTCCTGTTCGACGGCAAGAACCTCCTCAGCTCCCTGTACGGCGGCAGCGACGTCCGCCGTGACTTCCCGTTCTTCGCGGCGCTCTACAAGGCGGGCAAGCTCGACCTGGAGAGCATGATCAGCTCCCGCATCCAGCTCACCGACCTCAACGACGCCGTGGTGGCGTTGAAGGGCGGCGAGGTGCTGCGCCAGATCGTCCTCATGTAGCCGAAACAGCCGTAGTGGGTGCCGGACATCTATCAAGGTGTCCGGCATTTCGGCATGAGGAGAGTCATCCGTGGCCCACCCCCCGGGAGCGCGAGACCGCTTCGAAGCGGTCTACGACGCGCACTACCCGGCCATCCACCAGTACGCCGCCCGCCGCACCGCCTCACCCGACGACACGGCGGACGTGATCTCCGAGACGTTCCTCACCGCGTGGCGGCGCATCGCCGACGTCCCCGAGGGCGACGCCGCCCGCCTGTGGCTGTACGGCGTGGCCCGCCGAGTGCTGGCCAACCAGCGACGCGGCCACTCCCGCAGAGCAGGGCTGGCCCAGCGGCTCGAGGACGCCGCGCGACCGGCCGGTCCCGACGGGCTCGACGGGCTCGACCACGTGCGGGAGGCGTTCGGCGACCTGCCCGAGCGGGACCGCGAGGTGCTCGCCCTGGCCTTCTGGGAGGGCCTGACCGGCCCCGAGATCGGCCGGGTGCTCGGCTGCACGGCGACCGCGGCCCGCATCAGGCTGCACCGCGCCCGCAAGCGGCTGGCCAGGGCGCTGGGGATCACCGAAGACGGCCGGGCGACCGCGGAACTGAGAGGAGAGAACCTGTGAGCAGGATCGGCCGGATGGTGACCGCCATCGACCCCCACCCCCACGAGCCGGAACCGGGCCGGGAGGCCCGCGACCTGTTCGACGAGATCGTCGCGACACCTGTAGAGGCGCCACGCGGACGACGCCGGGTGATCCTCATCCCTGCGGCGGCGGCGCTGGCGGTGCTGGGAGTGATCTTCATCCCCCAGAGCGCACCGGCCGCCCTGGCGTTCCAGCGCGCGGGCGACGACTGGATCGTGACCGTCGAGGACCTCTACGCCGACCCCGAACGCTTCACCGAGGAGTTCCGGGCGCGCGGATTCGACATCGGGCTGTCGATCCAGCCGGGCTCGCCGAGCGTGGTCGGCCAGGCCACGGGCTGGGAGTCCTCCGCGGGGTCCCGCATCGAGGCGGAGTCGATGGACTCGTTCCGCATCCCCGCCGATTTCAAGGGCCGCACGAACATCTTCCTCGCGCGTCCGGCCCGGCCGGGTGAGCGGTACTCCTTCGCCGGTGACGTCAACGACGAGGGCGAGCTGCTGCACTGCGTGGCGTTCACGAACATGACGGTCGACCAGGTGCGGGCGGTGCTGGCCGAGCGGGACGGCTCGATCGCGGAGTTCCGGGTCGGAATCGACGTGGGCAGGTCCGACCCGGCCAAGGAGGTGCCGGGCACCTGGTTCGTCGAGGACGCGGTGCCGTCGGCCCCCGGAGAGGTGCTCGTCTGGGCGGCGCCGGACAGGACGACGCGGATCCTGTATCCGGAGAGCAAGATGGACGGCTGCCCCGAGGAGTGACACGAGGACTGACACGGGTGCCGCCCGTCGCCGGGCGCGGCGGGCGGCACCGTCCCTAGCCGCCGACGCCCGTGTTGATGCCCGAGGCGATCATCCCTCGGTCGATCCAGTGGTCGCCGCTGCCGTCGGCGCGGACGTTGATCCAGCCCCGCACGCTGCCGTTCCCCGGGTCGATCGCCAGGTAGTCGGCTCGCGCGTCGCCGTTGAGGTCGCCGAAGCGGGCGATCCGCCCCGTCCGGCTGACGCCGGTGTTGGTGCCGGAGGCGATCACACCCCGGTCCTCCCACTTGTCGCCGCCGCTCTCGGCGCCGACGTTGCGCCAGGCCCGCGTGTTGCCGGTGGCCGGGTCGATGGCCAGGTAGTCGTCCCGGCCGTCGCCGTCGATGTCGGCGAACTGGACGTAGCGGCCGCTCAGGGAGACGCCCGTGTTGGTGCCGGAGGCGATGACGCCCCGGTCGAGCCAGTGGTCGCCGCTGCGGTCGGCGCCCCGGTTGAGCCAGGCGCGGGTGTTGCCGTTCGTGGGGTCGAGGGCCAGGTAGTCGTCCCGGCCGTCGCCGTCGATGTCGGCGAACTGGGTCACCCGTCCGGGCAGGCTGACGCCGGTGTTGGTGCCGGAGGCGATCACGCCGCGGTCCTCCCAGCGGTCGCCGCCGTTCTCGGCGGCGATGTTGCGCCAGGCGCGGGTGTTGCCGTTGGACGGGTCGAGGGCGAGGTAGTCGTCGCGGCGGTCGCCGTCGAGGTCGGCGAAGATCACCACCCGGCCGTTGCCGTAGCCGACGCCGGTGTTGGTGCCGGACGCGGTGATGCCGCACGGCACCCAGTGGTCGCCCGCGTAGTCGGCGCCGTTGTTGAGCCAGGTCCGCACCGAACCGTTGGCGGGGTTGAGGGCCAGGTAGTCGTCCCGTCCGTCGCCGTTGAAGTCGGCGAACCAGGCCTCCCGGCCGCTGCCGCCGTGCGCGTCGGGGCCGGGCGTGCACAGGGCCGGCTCGGGGCCGGCGGTCGGGGTGATCCACCCTTCCATGGCGGTCCGCATGACCCCGAGGTTGAAGATCTGGCCCATCTTCCGGTAGCCGTTGTCATTGGGGTGGACGTCGTCGGCGATGTCGTTCGGCGTCACCGCGGCCATGTCGACCAGGACGATGTGCCGTCCGGCCTCCTGGCGGGCCCTGACCATCTCGGGCAGCCGCTGGTTGAACTGCCTGATGCGGGCGTCGATGGACGACGTACGGGCCGGAACCAGCGTGGAGACGACCACGGCCACCGTCGGCCGGAACACGAAGATGCGGTCGATCAGGCCCATGAGGCGGTCGGGGGCGGTGCTCGCCTGGTAGTTCTGGATCATGTCGTTGGTGCCCAGGTGGAGGGTGACGACGTCGGGCCGGTAGGTGTTGAGCCAGCCCTCGACCGAGCCCTGGATCTGGTCGATCCGCCAGCCAGAATGGCCTTCGTGGTCACGGTCGGATCCGGAGCCGTGGGCGAGGGAGCCCATGAAGTCGTACCGGAAACCCATGTTCGTGAGCGAGCGCTGGAGCACCATGCGGTAGCTGGAGCTCGTCGGGCTGCCGACGCCCTCGGTGATGGAGTCGCCCAGCGGCATCAGGCGCATGGCGCCGGGGACGCGCACCCGGGAGACGGCCTCCGGGATCCGGCTGGCGAGCTCGCCGAGGAAGTCGGCGGCCGCCCCGCAGGCGTCTCGGAACGCGGCCCAGCCCCCGGCGAGCTGCTCGCCGAGTTTCTTCAGCCCTCTGCCGAGTGCCGCGATGTGGCCCGGCAGGACCTCTTTGGCCCAGGTGTTGATCCCGGCCTCCCACGCGGCGCCCCCGGCCGCCATGGCGATCGCCCCGATGAACGTCTTGGCCCAGGCGTTGCCGTCGCGGAGCGTCCCGTCGAACGCCTGCTGGATCATGCCTCTGACCAGGCCTCCGAAGAAGCCGCCGATGCTGACGCAGAGGACCGCCGCGGCCGGCATGAAGCCGATGCACACCGCCCTGAGCACCAGCCCGGTCAGCATGCCCGCCACCGCGGCGAGCACCTCGGCCCACCAGCTGGCGTTGGTGAGCGGCGCGCCGCCGGTGACGGTGAGGCTGATCCCGGTGGACGTCACCCCGAGCTGCCCGGTGAACGGGGTCCAGTCGTCGAACCCGCCGCCGGGCAGGCCGTTGGGGTTGTTCTCGAAGTCCTGCCTGATGGTGTCGCTGATCCGCGCGTTGCGGCCCTGCGTCTCGGCGATGATCTGCTGCATCTGCGCCGTCGAGTAGCCGGACGCCTCCAGGCTGACGATCACGTCGCCGTCGGCCAGGGCGACGGAGATCGCGCCCTGCGAGGACGCGGCGAGGGCCGGTTGCACCGGGGTCAGGCCGGCTAAGAGGGAGATCACCAAAGTGAGGACGAGAACAAAACGGGTTTTCACACACGCCTCCGGGCTCAGGGACTTGATCGTCTCCGGGCCACATGAACGGTCAGGAAATTCCGCACAACCGGTCAGAGCGTGAACGAGATCCAGACGTCGGGCGGAAGGTCGGGCCGTCCGGGCACCGGCCGTTTCTCCTCGGTCCAGGCGTCCCCGGCGACCTCGGTGGCGGCGCGGCGCCAGAAGGCGACGGCGGCGTGGTTGTCGTCCTGGAAGGCGACCTCCCAGGGGCCGGGATGCCGGGCGACGACCTCGGTCACGGCGTACAGGCCGATGCCCGAACGGCGGGCGCCCCGGACGACGAAGAAGCTGTTCAGCACCCTGACCGGCCCGTCCAGCGACCGCACGAAGGCGAAGCCGAGCGGGCGGTCGCCACCGGTCACCAGGTAGGGCGCCCAGCCGGGGTCGGTGAAGGCGGCTTCCAGGCGTTCGGTGCGGTAGGTGCCGTCGGGGTTGGGCAGGCCGCCGGTGAACTCGGACATGTCGTGGCGGAACATCAGCCAGAGCCGCTCGACCACGGGACGGTCGGCGACGGTGGCGGGGCGGACGGTGCATCTCTCTGAAGGCATGAAAAAAGCCTCCCCGGCGCGCCGGAGAGGCTTGAGTAATGATCGAAGTATATCGCTACCTCTGCGACAGTTGCCCGGTGCGATTCGCCCCGTAACGTCCCCCTCAGTGCTGTCGATCACGTGAGGGAGATCGGTATGTCCGACGATGTGGCGCGGCGCGTCTTCGACGTAGTCGACGCGTTCGACCCCGACGAGTTCGTGAAACTGTTCGCCGACGACGGCACCCTGAGGTTCGGCAACACCGACCCCAGCCAGGGGCGGGAGGCCATCGCGGCGGGCCTGAAGGGCTTCTTCTCCACGCTCGCCGGTCTACGGCACCGGATCGTCCGGTCGTGGGTGGTGGACGCCGACGTCGTCGCCGAGACCGAGGTCACCTACACCCGCCTCGACGACACCGAGGTCACCATCGTGGCCGTCTCGATCTGGACCACCGGCGCCGACGGCCTGATCACCGACTACCGGATCTTCGTCGACCTCGCGCCCCTCTACGCCCCCCAGGCCTCGATCGTGACGACCACTTCTTAGTGCGTCCGGCGATGGAAGGCGAATCAAATTCGGCAATTGGTTGAGTGGTCCGCACATATGCGAACTTCATCCGCCGTGATGCGCCGTGTCGGTTTCTATAGGAGAAAACATAACGGCTCGCGATAAATTTTGATCTAATCCATGCGCCCTCCCGGCTTCGTCAGTGACGATGGGGATCATGAGGGGTAGGCGCGTGGCCGCGCTGAAGGACGTGCTGGCGTGGGTGGTCACCACCCTCCTCACGCTCGGCATCACCGTGGCCGCGAACCAGATCCTCGATAACGGCAAATGGGACCACTTGTGGACCGGCATCGCGCTCGCCCTGTGGTCCCTCCTTACCGTGGCCACCAACCACCGCATCCGATCTTGCGGAGATCGTCGATCGGCTCGCCGCCGACGTCCGGAAGCAGTGGACGGAGGAGGCGGATCGCCGGGGGCTGTGCAAGCCCGCCCCGCTGTGCTTGCGCTGGTCGACAACCGATCGGACGGTGCAGGCCACCCGGTCCGTCGTCTTCCACGAGGAAAGGGGGCCCAGCTGGGAGTCGGCCCCTCTTGAGGGCACCATCCACCAGCTCACCGCCGCCTTCCGTGCCCTGCCGTATCGCCAGCTGGTCATCCTGGGCGAAGCCGGCGCGGGAAAGAGCGTGATGGCGGTGTTGCTGACGCTGGGCCTGCTGGAGGACCGGCAGGGGTCGGAGCCCATCCCGATCCTTCTGCCGATATCTTCATGGAATCCCACCGCCGAGACCATTGAACGGTTCTTGGTCAGGAGACTGGAAGAGGAATACGACTTTCTTGGCCACAAAGGACGCCGAGGCGGAAGCTGGGCCGAGGAATTAGTTAGCCAACGTCGCATAATTCCCATTCTCGATGGCCTGGATGAAATCCCTCGTCGGCTTCAGCCGCAGGCGATCAGGGCATTGGATGCCCTCGCCACCTCGAAGTCGCCTTTTGTCGCGACCTGCCGTGGCGCCTCCTACGAATACGCGGTAGGGGCGGTCGGGCGCGTCCTGTCAAGGGCCGCAGTGGTGGAGATCAAGCCACTCGACATCGATCTCATCGCCGACTTCTTCGCCGACCAAGAGCCGTTCGCGGACCGCTGGAAGCCGGTCATCGATCGACTGCGGGACGAACCTGGCGGCCCACTCGCCCAGGCCATGGCCACCCCTCTGCACGTTTCGCTGGCGCGCGACGCCTTTCCACAGCCGACTCACCCATCCCAACTCCTCAAACTCACCAGCCGAACCGCCGTCGAAGCGGCCGTCATGGACCGCTTCATGAAGACGGAATATCGCGCCGGCCCTTCCGACCCCTCGGCCAGGTGGCGTACCTACCGCCCGGAGAAGGCGATCACCTGGCTGGGGTATCTCGCACACGGGCTCCATGGATCGGGCGTCCGGGACTGGTCGTGGTCGAGCCTGGACACGAGGTTCGCCTTCACCCGGCACCAGTGGATCCGCCACTCACTCCCCTTGATATTGACCGCTGGGATCGTCTTCGGCATGGGTGTGGTGGGCCACGTCACCACAGGTGGAGGAGGCGGCGCCCGGTTCGCCTTCGCCTCGTTCCTGGTGGTCGGCGCCGGTGCCACCGGGCTGTTCAGGTCTGTTTGGTTCAGGGGAATCGCGCATGAGTCGACGGAACACCGACTGCTCCGGCTCACCTTTGGCGTGATCTGCGGGTTCGCCACCGGCCTGGTGCTGAATGATCTGAGCCTGATGCTCAGTGGTGCGGCCGTCGGAGGCGCCGGAGCCTGCTTCCTGAGCTTCGGCGAGAAAGGCCGATCGGAATCCCCCTGTTCCGTTCTCAAGGGAGCGATCAGCGCCGGCGTCCGGTTCGCGCTCCTCGGTTGCGCCGCCTTCGCACTCGCTCGTCTCCTTCTCCTGAACGTGGAGCCGGATCGCATCACGGCGTCCGCGTTGACGGCGGCCTGCGTCTATGGCCTGGGCGCGGTGATCGACGCCGGGCTCTGGCGCTTAATGATCTTCCGAGTCAGTCACGTCATCCTGGCTCTCCGCGGCCGACTGCCGTTTCGCCTCAACCGATTTCTTGACGACGCGCACCGCCGTCACGTGCTCAGGAGATCCGGCAACGTGTGGCAGTTCCGGCACGCCCTCCTGCAAGACCACCTGGGCCGCGCCGCGAAGCTGAAGTATCTCGGGGAGGCCGCGGCGAGGGGGGACTGGCCGTCATACAGAGCGATGATCGAGATGCTGGTGAGCCAGGGGCGTGCCGACGAGGCACTGCAGAGCCTGCGCACACCGGGCCGACCTTTCGACTGGCGGATCTCCTGGCTGGTGGACAAGCTCAACGAGCAGGCGAGCCGAGAACATCGTCTGGCGACCTACCGGCTCGTCAACCTCCTGATCAAAGTCGGGCGGGACGACGAGGCAATGGAGATCCTGACCACGTGCGCCAAAGCGGGAGATCAGCGGGCGGTGATCCGGCTGGCCGAACTCCTCGCGGATCTCGGCAAGAGCGATCAAGCGTTCGAAGTCCTGGAATCCTTCTCCGTCCACCACGACATCGCCGTGCACGAGGCGATCATCGATCTGCTCGCCCGACTGGGCCGAGTGGCCGACCTCACGACCTACGCGGACGGCGGGCACTCCTACGCGCTGGAACAACTGCTGGAGTTGTTGACCTCACGGTCCGACACCAAAGCGATGATCCCTCTACTGCGAAGGAGGAGCGCGGCCGGTGACGCCGTGGCGATCAAGATCCTCGTCACGCTCCTCGAAACCGGCGGGCAGGTAAGCGAGGCCTGCGATCTGCTACGGGCAATGCCCGATGAACTCAGCCGAACCCGAGACGAGTTACTGGTCGGCCTGTTGGTCAGGATCGGCAGAAACGACGAGGCGATAGAGACGATCAGAAATTCGCTCCGGCTGAGCGCCGAGGCTCCCCTTCTACTGGCCCGGCTTCTGCACGGTGCCGGGCGCCCCGACGAGGCCATCGGCTATTTGAAATCGCATCCGCTTCTGGAGGTTCGGGACCTGCTTGGGGAGTTCATGCTCGAGGTGGGCATGCTCAACGAGGCCGTCGACCTGCTGGGCAACGGAAAGCATCGCTATGTCCGACCCGTCGGGGTCTGGCGAGGAAAAGTCCGCAAGATCTACTGGGCCGTCTATCACCAGGTGTGGACGCGGCGGGATTTTCGCGCCCCGCCGCGCTACTCCAAACGCCGCCTGGTCGATCTCCTAGCCGGACACGACAAGGCCGAGGAGGCCATCGGCCGACTCCGGTTACGCGCCGACGGAGGAGACCGGGATGCCGCCCACTGGCTGAGCGAACTGCGGCGAAAGCGTGACCGCGTCCGGCGGTTGAAATCTCAGGTCGGACAGGGCCTCCGGCTGCCACGCGGATCGACCGGCTACGTGCAGGCCCGTGACACGGCCCTTCGACTGCGCCAACTCGCGAAGGCCGGAGACCTGGAAGCCGCGGAGTCACTGCTGGACTCCCTCGACGCCGCGGAACAGTACGACGAGGCCGCGATTGTCCTGCGCTCCTATTTCGACATCGAAATCCTCGACAACCTGCGCAAACTGGCCAACCTGCTCGAGAAGGCAGGTCGCGTCGAGGAGGCCATCGCGCTGCTCCGGGCCCATATGGGCGGTGGAGAGTGGGACCGCACCCAGCTTCTGGTCGATCTCCTCGACCGGCATGACCGCTTGAGCGAGGCCATCGCCGTCATCCGCATGAGCATCGACTCGTGGAACCGATACACCGAAGGCATGGGCCGGGCACGGCCTGCGCTCCTGACCTAGAACTCCTCCCACGACTCCGGGTCGAGCCGGACCGGCTCCCCGGTGTCGAGGGCGGTGATCGCGGCGATGTCGGGTGCGTCGAGGCGGAAGCCGAAGACGTCGATGTTCTCCCGCTGCCGTCCCGGGTCGCCCGACTTGGGCACGACGGTGATCCCCCGGTCGAGCAGCCACCGCAGCACCACCTGCGACGGCGTCGCGCTGGCCCGCCGGGCGATGTCGACGATCACCGGGTGTTCCAGGATGCCGGTGTTCCGCTCCAGCGGGCTCCACGCCTGGATGACGGTCGTGTCACCGTGGGTCGCCTCCACGAGGGCGGCCTGGGCGTGGGTGGGCGAGACCTGCCGCTGGTTGACCGCGGGCCGGACACCGGTCTCCTTGAAGACGGCGTCGAGATGCTCCGGCGTGAAGTTGGAGACCCCGACCGACCGGATCAGCCCCTCCCGCGCCAGGTCGAGCAGCGCGGCGTAGGTCTCGACGTAGAGCCCGAGCCGGGGCAGCGGCCAGTGGATCAAATAGAGGTCGACGTAGTCGAGGCCCAGCCGTTCGAGCGAGGCCTCCAGCGCGGGGCGCGCCTTCGCGGCGCCGTGGTCGTCACCCCGCAGCTTGGTGGTGACGAACAGGTCACCCCGGGGCAGCCCCGACTCGCGCACTCCGGCCCCGACCGCCGCCTCGTTCCCATAACTGGCAGCGGTGTCGAGCAGGCGGTATCCGGCGTCGATCGCGGTCAGCACCGCGTCGGTGGCCGTCCGGCCCTGAAGGGGATAGGTCCCGAGCCCGACCACGGGCATCGCGTGCCCCGTGTTGAGAGTCACGTCATCAGTCATGACTCCAGCCTCTCAGGCGGAAAACCGGATGCACGATTCGACCGGTTCCGCGCACCCTGACAACGTGGATCTCGACGACGCGGCACGCACCTGGCTGACCCACGGATTCGTGGTCCTGCCCGCCTTCATCCCCGCCGGAGAACTCGCCCCCGCCCAGAGCGAACTGGGGCTGCTCTTCCCGTCGGCAGAAGGGTTCCACGACGGAACCGACCCGCGCCGCGAGCGCTTCCTGGGCGACGAGTTCAACGGGATCGACGCCTTCCCCTTCGCGAGCGTCGAGCTCGGCCTCCTGGCCGTGCACGAGCGCCTGTCGGGGCTGGCCGAACACCTGCTCGGTGAGCGGGACGTCCGGATCTACTCGGCCGAGGCCTGGGCGAAGTACACCGGCGCCGCCGACTACGACCAGGTCATGCACCGCGACTATCTCAACCACACCATCCTGGTGCCGAGCGACGCCCCCGGGTTCCGGCAGGTGGAGATGTTCGTCTACCTGGTCGACGTGCCCGACGAACTCGGGCCGCCCCACCTGGTCTCCCGCACCCGGACCGGCCACCTGCCCGCCCGGCCCAACTGGTATCCGCGAGACGGCGGCATCCGGGAGAGCGGCTTCGTGGCCACCGAAGGCAGCCCGGAACTGTACGAAGCGGAGGTGTCGGCGGCCGGCCCCGCCGGAACCGTGGTCGCCTTCCAGCTCGGCACCTTCCACCGGGGCACCGGGCTCACCGCTCCGCGCGGCGCCCGCTACAGCATGCACCTGAACTACCGGCCGGCGGCGGCCGAGTGGGTCCAGCGGCAGGCCTGGGCCGACCTCAGCCACCAGCCCGCCTGGTACCGGTTCGTCGAGCGCGCCTCGTGGCGCCAGCTCGAACTCTTCGGCTTCCCGCCGCCCGGTCACGCCTTCTGGACGCCGGAGACCCGCGCCGCCATGGAGCTCCGTTACCCGGGTCTCCGGGAAAAAATGGAAAGGCACGGCCTGCGCTCCTGACCTAGGGAAGCGCAGGCCGTGCCTCGATCAGAGGGTCACTCGGAGCTGAACGCCGCGTCGAACGCCGCAGAGGGCGGGGTGATCGCGTTGAGCTTCGAGATGTACGACAGGGCCTCGGGCGCGCCCATGAGGCGGTCCATGCCGGCGTCCTCCCACTCGATGGAGATGGGGCCGTCGTAGCCGATGTGGTTGAGGGCGCGGAAGCAGTCCTCCCACGGCACGTCGCCACGGCCGGTCGAGACGAAGTCCCAGCCGCGCTTGGGGTCGGCCCACGCCAGGTGCGAGGACAGGATGCCGCGGCGGCCGTCGCCGATGCGGACCTTGGCGTCCTTGCAGTCGACGTGGTAGATCCGGTCGGCGAAGTCGAGGATGAAGCCGGCCGGGTCGAGCTGCTGCCACACCATGTGGGACGGGTCCCAGTTGAGGCCCCAGGACTCGCGGCGGCCGATGGCCTCCAGCGCCTTGACCGTGGTGTGGTAGTCGTAGGCGATCTCGCTCGGGTGCACTTCGTGCGCGAAGCGCACGCCCTCCTGCTCGAACACGTCGAGGATCGGGTTGAAGCGCTCGGCGAAGTCCTCGTAGCCACGGTCGATCATGGCCTGGCTGGCCGGCGGGAACATGGCCACGGTGTGCCAGATCGAGGAGCCGGTGAAGCCGACCACGGTGCTGGCGCCAAGCAGGGCGGCCACACGGGCGGTGTTCTTGGTCTCCTCGGCGGCGTTCTGCCGGACCTGCTCGGCATCGTCCGACCACAGGCGCGAGGGCAGGATGCCCTTGTGGCGCTCGTCGATCGGGTGGTCGCAGATGGCCTGGCTGATCAGGTGGTTGGAGATCGTCCAGACCTTGAGGTTGTACTTCTCCAGGGTCTCCAGCTTGCGCTTGACGTACCCGGGGTCGCTCAGGGCCTTGTCGATCTCGAGGTGGTCGCCCCACGTGGCGATCTCGAGGCCCTCGTAGCCCCATTCGGAAGCGAGCCGGCAGACCTCCTCGAAGGGCAGGTCGGCCCACTGGCCGGTGAAGAGGGTGATCGGTCGCGTCATCTTCGTCTGTCTCCGTCAGTCTCCTGGGACGAGGATCTGCCCCTTCCGCCCGGAACGCGAAACGGCTCGGGTGGCACTCACGTGTACGTCGCCTCGGCGCGACGGCGTACGCGCGACCGTGCCGGTCGCGTTCCGGGCGGACGGGAACCCCGGGTCCCCCCGAAAAGGTGTTACGTGGTCTAAACAGTCGTCCAGCGGCTGTCGTCGCCGGCGCTGCGCTCGACCGCGTCGAGCACCTTCTGCACTTGGAGACCGTCGTCGAACGAGGGCGTGGGGTCCGCCCCGGTCGCGATGGCCTCCAGGAAGTCCTTCACCTCGTGGGTGAACGTGTTCTCGTAACCGAGACCGTGGCCCGGGGGCCACCACGCACCCGCGTAGGGGTGGCCCGCCTCGGTGACGAGCACCCGGCGGAATCCACCTTCCTCGGCGGCCAGCGTGTGGTCGTGGAACCACAGCTCGTTCAGCGACTCGAAGTCGAACGAGATGCTCCCGAGGGAGCCGTTGACCTCGATGCGCAGCGCGTTCTTGCGGCCGGTGGCGAAGCGGGTGGCCTCGAACGAGGCGATCGCGCCGCCGCCGAAGCGGCCGGTGAAGATCGCGGCGTCGTCCACGGTGACCGCGCCCATCTCGGTGCCGCCCGAGGCCGAGAGACCGGCCGAGGCGTCCGCGAGGGGGCGCTCCTTGACGAAGGTCTCGGTGATGGCCGAGACGCCCGTCAGGTGGTCGCCGAGGATGAACTGCGCGGTGTCGATGATGTGCGCACCGATGTCGCCGAGCGCGCCCGATCCGGCCTTGTCCTTCTGCAGGCGCCAGACGAGCGGGAACTCGGGGTCGACGATCCAGTCCTGGAGGTACACGGCGCGTACGTGCCGGATGGTCCCCAGACGGCCCTCGGCGACGAGCTGGCGGGCCAGCGCGACGGCGGGGACGCGGCGGTAGTTGAAAGCGACCATGCTCCGGACACCCCGGGCCGCGGCCGCGCGGGCGGCGGCGGCCATGGCCTCCGCCTCCTCGACGGTGTTGGCCAGGGGCTTCTCGCAGAGCACGTGCTTTCCCGCCTCAAGAGCGGCGATGGCGATCTCGGCGTGAGAGTCACCGGGCGTGCAGATGTCGACCAAGTGCACGTCGTCGCGCTTGACGAGTTCCTTCCAGTCCGTCTCGACGGACGCCCAGCCCATCGTCTCGGCGGCCGCCTCGGTGTTGGCCAGCGACCGGCCGGACAGAACCGCCATGGACGGTTTGACCGGCAGGTCGAAGAACGCACCGACGCTGCGCCAGGCCTGGGAGTGCACGCGTCCCATGAACGCGTACCCCACCATGCCGACCCCGATGACCGGCTTCACGACTCGAAGCCCAGCGGCAGGTACTCGGCGGCGTTCTCCTTCGTGATGGTCTCGGAGGCCAGGGTGATGGACTGCGGAACCTGGTGCTCCAGAAGGTCGCTCATGCCCTTGCCCTGCGCGATGAGACGCGCGAGCTTGATCGCGGACGCGGCCATCGTGGGCGAGTAGGTGACGGTCGCCTTGAGGACACCCGAGTCGGCCTGGATGTCGCGCATGGCGTTCGCCGAACCGGCGCCACCGACCATGAAGAACTCGGAGCGGTTGGCCTCCTTGATGGCGGCCAGCACGCCGATGCCCTGGTCGTCGTCGTGGTTCCAGATGGCGTCGATCTTCGGGTGCGCCTGGAGGAGCTGCGAGGCGACCTCGGTGCCCGACTCGACGGTGAACTGCGCGTCCTGCTTGGCGGTCACCGAGAAGCCGTAGCTCTTGAGGGCGTCTTCGAAGCCCTTGCTGCGGTCCTGGGTCAGGGGCAGGGTGGCGATGCCCTGGATCTCCAGGATGACCGGGTTGGCGGTGCCGGCGTCCTTGAGGCGCTTGCCGATGAAGTGACCGGCGGCCACGCCCATGCCGTAGTTGTCGCCGCCGACGTAGGTCCGGTACGACAGCTTGTCCGGGAAGATGCGGTCGAGGTTGACGACCGGGATGCCGGCGTCGGTGGCGCTGCGGGCGATCTGGTTCAGCTGGGCACCGTCGTTCGGCAGCATGACGATGACGTTGACCTTGGCCGCGATCAGCGTCTCGATGGCCGAGATCTGCACGCTGACGTCGTTGGTCGGCTCGACGGCCTTGAACTCGACGTCGGTGTACTTGGCGGCGGCGTCGGCGGCGTTCTTGGCGATGGCCGCGATCCAGCCGTGGTCGGCGGCGGGAGCCGAGAAGCCGATGACGACCTTCTCGCCCGGCGCGTCGTTACCACCGGCGGCGGGCGCCGGGGCGGCGGCGGCAGCCGAGGTGGCGGCCGGAGCCGCGGCGGGCTCGTTGCTGGTGCAGGCCGAAACGAGGGCACCGGCGCCGATGACGGCACCGCCGAGGAGGAATCCGCGGCGACCCGGGGTCTGGGTCATGATGTGTCTCCTTGGAGAGTTATTTCTGGCAGTGAGGTACCAGGACCGCAGCGGAACAGGTGCCGCGGCCCAGCGGGGGGTGAGAACTGAGCTATGTACTTGCGTTGAGGCTGCGCCGCTGAAGGAGAACGGCGGCCACAATGATCAAGCCCTTGGCGATGAGCTGGTCACTGGTGTTCAACCCGTTGAGGATGAACAGGTTGGTGATGACGGTGAAGATCAGCAGACCGAGGATGGCTCCCACGATCGTGCCGCGCCCACCGGTGAGAAGCGTGCCGCCGATGATGACCGCGGCGATCGCGTCGAGTTCGTACAGGTCGCCGTGGGTGGACGACCCGGTCGTGGTGCGCGCCATGATGAGAATCGCGGCGATGCCGCAGCAGAACCCGGACAGGGCGTAGAGCATCATCGTGTGGCGCTTCACGTTGATGCCGGCCAGCCGGGCGGCCTCGGGGTTGCCGCCGACGGCGTAGGTACGGCGGCCGAAGGTGGTGCGGTTGAGGATCAGCCAGCCGATGAGGACGACCACGGCGAAGACGTAGACGAGCAGCGGCAGGCCGAGGACGCGGGTGGTCGACAGGTCGACGATCAGCTGGTTGTCCGCCCCGACCAGCTGGGTCTTCCGGTCGGACATGCGCTGGGCCAGACCACGGGCGGCCACGAGCATCGCCAGCGTGGCGATGAAGGGCACCATCCGCCCGTACGAGATCAGGAAGCCGTTGAGCAGTCCGGCCCCGGTGCCGACGACGATGGCACAGATCATCATGACCCACGGCCCGTAGGCCTGGGTGGCCAGCGTGGTGGCCCAGACGGAGGCCAGGGCCATCACGGCGCCGACCGACAGGTCGATGCCGCCGCCGATGATGACGAACGTCGCGCCGACGGTGATGACGCCGATGGTCGCGGCCAGGGCCAGGATCGACACCATGTTCGAGCTGGTGGCGAACGCGTCGGGCACGGTGATCAGGCCGACGGCGCCCAGGATGACCAGGGCCACCACCAGGCCGATGTGGGGGATCTCGCCGATCCCGCCTAGTCGAAGACCGCCTCCGCCTGAGGGCTTGGCGGTGGCCGCGTGGGCCGTCGCCGGGGCGGTTTCGTCCGCCTTAGGTGCGGACACCTGTTGCGGATTCACCTCTGTCATGGAACGGGCTCCTGCTCGATCAGTCGTGGGGGTGGGCGGACACCGGGTGGGCGTCCATGACGAGGTCCAGCACGGTGTGCTCGTCGAGCTCTCCGGCGCCGGCCTCGCGGACGATGCGGCCTTCGCGGATCACCAGCACGCGGTCGGAGAGGCCGAGGACCTCGGGGACCTCGCTGGAGACCAGCAGCACACCGACACCTTCGTCGGCCAGCCTTCGGACGAGGGCGTAGATCTCGGCGCGGGCGCCGACGTCGACTCCTCGGGTGGGCTCGTCGAGCAGCAGCAGCTTGCGGCCGTCTCCGACCAGCCAGCGGCCGATGACCGCCTTCTGCTGGTTACCGCCGGAGAGGGTCTTGATGATCCGGTTGGGGTCGGGCGGCCGGATGTCGAGCGCCTTGACCAGGTGCGCGGCCTCCTCGGCCTCCTTCTTGCGGTTGATCCACCCGAAGGTGGAGTAGCGCTCGAGGCTGGCGAGGGTGATGTTGCGGGCGATGCTCTGTCCGAGCAGGAGGCCCTGGGCCTTGCGCTCCTCGGGGGCCAGGCCCATGCCGAGGCGGACGCTGCGGGTGGTGTTGACCTTGATGGCCTGGGCGTTCAGCGTGATCTTGCCGCCGCAGCGGCGGGCGCCGTACACGGCCTCGATGATCTCGGAACGGCCGGAGCCGACCAGTCCGGCGAGTCCGACGATCTCGCCGGCCCGCACCGAGAACGACACGTCGCGCACCATCCCGGGCACGGACACGTTCTCGAGCTTGAGAAGTTCGTCCCCGAATCCGCCGTCAGGGCGCGGGGGGAAGACGTATTCGACGTTGCGGCCGGTCATCAGTGACACGACCTTGTTGGTCGGGGTGTCCTTCGCGGGCAGGCCGACCGCGACGGTGCGGCCGTCCTTCAGCACGGTGACCCGGTCGCCGATCTCTCGGATCTCCTCCAGGCGGTGGGAGATGTAGATGACGGCGACGCCCTGGGCGGTGACCTCCCGGATGATCCGGAAGAGGTTGGTCACCTCGTCGTGCGCCAGCGCGGCGGACGGCTCGTCCATGACGATGATCCGTGCGTCGTGGGACAGCGCCCGCGCCATCGAGACGACCTGCTTGCCGGCCGGTGACAGGCGGCCCACTTCGGTCGTCGGGCGGATCTCGCCGTGCCCGAGCCGCTCCAGGATCTTCCTGGTGGCGGCGTTGGTGGCGCCGCGACGGGTGAATCCCATCGTGGCGTGTTCGTGCCCGAGGAACACGTTCTCGGCGACGCTGAGTCCGTCGACGAGGTCGAGTTCCTGATAGATCGTCGCGACGCCCAGCTTCATAGCTGCCGTCGGGGTTGCCAGTTTCACCGGTTCGCCGTTCATCAGCACCTCGCCGGAGTCCGGCTGGTGGGCGCCCGCGAGCACCTTGATGAGGGTCGACTTCCCGGCCCCGTTCTGTCCCAATAGACAGTGGACCTCTCCGGCGCGGACGTCGAGGTCGACACCATCGAGTGCACGCACGCCGGGGAACTGTTTGACGATGTCCCGCATCGCAAGCAACGGCGGGGTTTCCGACTGCTCCCGGCTTATGTCCTCCATGTTTCCGGATGCTAAGGACGACTTATGCTGACGGTCAAGCAAAAGTGGATGTCCTGATGTCATAATGAGATCTGGAATCATCGGATGCGGAGAAGGGAGGCGATGTTGACTCAGGGGATGCTGAGCGAGTCCAACGGCTCGGTCACCGGGGCGGGAGCACTGCTCTCGATCCTTCGTGACGGCCAGGCCCGGACGCGGGCCGAGCTCGTGCAACTCACGGGTCTCGCCAGGTCCACGGTTTCGCAGCGGCTGGATGCACTGCTCTCCCATCAATGGATCGTGCCCGCCGACGACGCGATCTCCTCAGGAGGGCGGCCCGCGACCGCCTTCACCTTCAACCGGGGCGCCCGGGTCGTCGCGGCGGCCGATCTCGGGGCGACCCACGCACGAGTGGCGGTGACCGACCTCGCCTCGACCGTCCTGGCCGAACGCAGGGTCGACCTGCCCATCGACCGAGGCCCGGAAGAGGTCCTCGGCTGGCTGGTGGTAACGCTAAAAGAGCTGCTCGTCGAGACCGGCGGCGAGCTCTGCGGCGTGGGTGTCGGCCTTCCCGGGCCGGTCTCCCATTCCAGCGGCCGTCCCGTCAACCCGCCGATAATGCCCGGATGGGATGGGTTCCCAGTGCCTGACTGGCTGGGATCTCGCCTCGGGGCACCGGTTCTGGCGGACAACGATGTCAACATCATGGCCCTGGGCGAACACTGGGCGGCCAGGCGTGATGTCGAGCATCTGGTGTTCGTCAAGATCGGCACCGGCATCGGCTGCGGCATCATCTCCGAGCGGCGGCTCCACCGCGGCGCTCAGGGAGCGGCCGGCGACATCGGCCACATCAGGGTCACCGCCAACGACGAGGTTGTCTGCCGGTGTGGCAACAGCGGATGTCTCGAAGCGGTGGCCAGCGGCGCCGCCATCGCCAACCAGTTGAGCGCAGCCGGGGTCGAGGCCCACGGCAGTCGTGACGTGGTCAACCTGGTGAGGGCCGGCAACACGATGGCCGTCCAGTTCGCACGGCAGGCCGGACGGGAGATCGGCGACGTCCTGGCGTCGATCGTCAACTTCTTCAATCCGTCGGTGATAGTGATCGGCGGAGACATGGCCGAGGCCGGGGAACACATCCTGGCCGGGGTACGAGAGGTGATCTACAGCCGCTCGCTCCCGCTGGCGACGCAGCACCTGAGCATAAGAGCCACCGAGCTCGGTGATCGGGCGGGCATCATCGGCGCGGCCGTCATGGTCATAGAGCACGTCCTGTCCCCGGAAGCGGTGGATCTGGTCGTCTCGTCCTGAGAGCGCTCTCTTGACCAATTCGCAACAACCCGGCAACAATACGGGCAGGTACGACTTGATCCGGTCAGCGGTGGCACGCTGACCTCCCGGTGAGAGCGCTCCCCCATTGACGCGTTCGGCGCACGCGTTCCGGCACCCCCCTCCGAAAGGAACGCCCCGTGCGCCCCTTCTTCCGTGTCGTCTTAAGCGCCTTATTGGTGCTGGCCGGCGTGATCGCCGTCCCCGCACCGGCCCAAGCGGCCGATTTCAGCGTCCTGGTCTTCTCCAAGACCGCCGGCTTCCGCCACGGTTCCATCGGCCCCGGCATCACCGCCATCCAGCAGCTCGGCGCCGCCAACAACTTCACGGTCGAGGCGACCGAGGACGCGGCCCAGTTCACCGACGCCAACCTGGCCCGCTTCAATGCGGTCATCTGGCTCTCCACCACGGGTGACGTGCTCAACGCCGCCCAGCAGGCCTCCTTCGAGCGCTACATCGCCGCAGGTGGCGGCTACGCCGGCGTCCACGCCGCGGCCGACACCGAATACGACTGGGCCTGGTACGGCAACCTCGTCGGCGCCTACTTCCAGCAGCACCCCGCCGAGCAGACCGCGACCGTGCGCGTCTCCGACCGGGTGCACCCCTCCACCGCGCACCTGCCCCAGCGCTGGAGCCGGTTCGACGAGTGGTACAGCTACCGCGCCAACCCGCGCGGCAAGGTCCACGTGCTGGCCACCCTCGACGAGACCACCTACACCGGTGGCGGCATGGGCATCGACCACCCGATCTCGTGGTGCCAGAACTACGCGGGCGGCCGGTCCTGGTACACCGGGATGGGTCACACCGACGCCTCGTACAGCGACACCGCCTTCCGCAACCACCTGCTCGGCGGCATCCGCACCGCGGCCGGGTTCGCGGCGGCCGACTGCGGCGCGACGGTGACGAGCAACTTCCAGCAGATCGAGCTGGCCAAGGGCGTCGCCGAGGTCGGCGAGCCGATGAGCCTGTCGGTCACCCCCGACGGCGGCGTCTTCCACACCGCCCGCACCGGTGCGGTCCGCTACACCGACGGCGCCGGCAACACCAAGATCGCCGCCACCATCCCCGTCTACACCCACGACGAGGAGGGTCTCCAGGGCGTCGCGGTCGACCCCGGGTACGCCACCAACCGGTGGATCTACCTGTTCTACGCTCCCCCGCTGTCGACCCCCGGCGGCGACGCGCCCGCCAGCGGCACCGCGGCCCAGCTCGCCCCCTTCAACGGGGTGAACCGCCTGTCCCGGTTCACTGTGAACGCCGACAACACGCTCAACCTCGCCTCCGAGCGGACCGTCCTGGACGTGCCCACCAGCCGCGGCATGTGCTGCCACGTGGGCGGCGACATGGACTTCGACGCGGCCGGCAACCTCTACCTGTCGACCGGTGACGACACCAACCCGTTCGACTCGGCCGGCTTCTCGCCGCTCGACGAGCGGGCCGGGCGCAACCCCGCGTTCGACGCCCAGCGCACCAGCGGCAACACCAACGACCTGCGCGGCAAGGTGCTGCGCATCAAGCCGACGGCCACGGGCTCCCCGGCGTACACGATCCCGGCGGGCAACATGTTCGCCCCGGGCACCGCGAACACCAAGCCCGAGATCTACGCCATGGGCTTCCGCAACCCGTTCAGGATGAGCGTCGACAAGGCCACCGGCATCGTCTACCTGGGCGACTACGGCCCCGACGCCGGCACCGCCGACCCGAACCGCGGCCCGGCCGGTCAGGTCTCCTTCGACCGGATCACCGCGCCCGGCTTCTTCGGCTGGCCCTACTGCTCGTCGTTCAACGACGCCTACAACGAGTACACCTTCCCGACCGGCCCGTCGGGCGCGAAGTACAACTGCGCCGGCGGCCCGACCAACAACTCGCCGAACAACACCGGCCTCGGGACGCTCCCGCCGTCGCAGCGCGGCTGGATCCCCTACACCGGTTCGACCCCGCCGGAGTTCACCGGCGGCGGCCTGTCGCCGATGGGCGGCCCGGTCTACCGCTACGACGCTGCCTCCACCTCGCCGATCAAGTTCCCGCGCTACTACGACGGGACCTTCTTCGCCGGTGAGTTCGGCCGCCGCTGGATCAAGAACATCACGCCCGACGCGACCGGCAACTGGCTGACGATCAACCCGTTCCCGTGGTCGGGCACCCAGATCATGGACATGGAGTTCGGCAAGAACGGCGCGCTCTACGTCCTCGACTACGGCACCGGCTGGTTCAACGGCGACGCGAGCTCGGCCCTCTACCGGATCGAGTACGCCGCCGACGGCCACGCGCCCAAGGCCGTGATCACACCGAACCGGACCTCCGGACCGGCGCCGCTGACCGTGGCGTTCTCCTCGGCGGGCACGGTCGACCCCGACGGCGACCCGATCACGCTGGCCTGGGACTTCGACGGCAACGGCAGCACCGACTCGACGGCGGCCAACCCGTCGTTCACGTACACGGCGAACGGCACCTACAGCGCCACGCTGACCGTGCGCGACTCGACGAACAAGGTCTCCAGCGCGAGCACGGTGATCACCGTGGGCAACACCGCGCCGACCGTGGTGGTCAACACACCGCTCAACGGCGGACTGTTCTCCTTCGGCGACGCGATCCCGTTCACGGTGACCGTCACCGACCCGGAGGACGGCCCGATCGTCTGCTCGCGGGTCAAGGTCAGTTTCATCCTCGGCCACGACTCGCACGGCCACCCGATGACCAGCGCCAACGGCTGCTCGGGCACCCTGCAGACGACCACCGACGGTGAGCACGACTCGGCCGCCAACATCTACGGCGTCATCGACGCCGAGTACACCGACAACGGCGGGCTGGTCACCCACACCCAGGCGCAGCTCCAGCCGAGACTCCGCCAGGCCGAGCACTACTCGTCGCAGACCGGCGTGCAGGTGGTCGCGGGCGCGGCTCCCCACGGCGGCGCGGCGGTCGGCTACATCGACAACAACGACTGGATCGCCTTCACGCCGTACAACCTGAGCGGGGCGACCTCGTTCACGGCGCGGGTCGGCGCGGTCGCCGGCGGCAACACGCTGGAGGTGCGCACCGGGTCGCAGACGGGCCCGCTCGTCGCCACCGTCACCGTGCCCGCCACCGGCGGATACGCCACCTTCCAGGACGTCACCGTCCCGATCACCAACCCGCCGACGACCACCGGGCAGCTGTTCCTGGTGTTCAAGGGCGCGACCGGCGGCGGCCTGTACGACCTGGACGACTTCACCTTCGGCACCGGCCCCACGACGCCGCCCCCGACGGGCACGAACCTGGCGCTCAACAAGCCGGTCGTGGTGACCAGCACCGAGTCGGCGCTCTACCCGGGCACCGCCGCGGTCGACGGCAGCGCCACCACCCGGTGGGCCAGCGCCTTCTCCGACCCGCAGTCGATCACGGTCGACCTCGGGGCCTCCTACAACATCAGCCGCGTGCGACTGAACTGGGAGGCGGCCTACGGGTCGGCGTACACGATCGCGACCTCCCCGAACAACACCACGTGGACCACGGTCAAGACCGTGACCGGTGAGAACGGCGGCGTCGACGACCACACGGGCCTGGGCGCCACCGGTCGTTATGTCCGCATCACCGGCACGACCCGCGCCACGGCCTGGGGCTACTCGCTCTGGGACTTCGAGGTGTACGGCAGCAGCGGCCCGACCGACCCGCCGCCGACGGCCACCAACGTCGCCCTGAACAAGCCGGCGACCGCCTCCAGCCAGGAGGCGCTCTACACCCCGGCCGCGGCGGTCGACGGTTCGGCCACCACCCGCTGGTCGAGCGCGTTCTCCGACCCGCAGTGGATCCAGGTCGACCTCGGCCAGACCTACACCATCAGCCGCGTGCGACTGAACTGGGAAGCGGCCTACGGCAGCGGCTACCAGATCCAGACCTCGCCCAACGGCACGACCTGGACGACGATCAAGACGGTCACCGGTGAGAACGGCGGCGTCGACGATCACACGGGCCTGAGCAACAGCGCCCGCTACGTCCGCATCAACGGCACGGCACGTGGAACGGCCTGGGGCTACTCGCTCTGGGACTTCGAGGTGTACGGCAGCTAGAACCACCCCTCAGAAACACCGAAGGGCCCGGCGTGTTCCCCCCCACGCCGGGCCCTTCCGGCTTTCAGGGCTTGAGCATCGCCTGGAGGGAGGCGGTCGCCTGCTTGCCGATCTGGGTCGGCTGGAGGTAGGGCTGCTCGGCGACGATCCGCTCCCAGTTCTCCGCGATCCCCTCGATGGTGAGCTCGTCGTCGGCGTGCCAGCCCGGCCCCTCGGCGACGAACACCCGGGCCACCCGCCCGGCGCCGACCGAGAACACCTCGCCGCTCGTCGCGCAGCTCTCATGGGACAGGTAGGCGACCAGCGGGCTGATCGTCTCGGGCCCGAACTTCGCCTCGAACTCCGGCGGCAGCAGCGACTCGGTCATCCGCGTCCAGGCGATCGGCGCGATGGCGTTGGCGAGGATCCCCGACCGGGCGCCCTCGATCGCGGTCGACTTCGTCAGCCCGACCAGCCCCATCTTGGCCGTGGAGTAGTTGGCCTGCCCGAAGTTGCCGAACAGCCCGGCGGGCGAGGAGGTGTTCACGATCCGCCCGTAGCCGTGCTCCTTCATGTACGGATACGCCGCCCGCGTCACCAGGAACGACCCCCGCACGTGCACCGCGAGCACCGCGTCGAAGTCGGCGACGGTGATCTTCCCGAGCGACTTGTCGCGCAGGATCCCGGCGTTGTTGATCACGATGTCGAGCTGACCGAAGGTCTCGACGGCCTGCCGGACGATCGCCTCGGCCCCCTCGGGCGTGGCGACGTTGTCCCCGTTCGCGACGGCCTCGCCGCCGTTCTTGACGATCAGCTCCGCCACCTCGGCGGCCGGCCCGGCGGAGGCCCCGGTGCCGTCGAGCGCCCCGCCGAGGTCGTTGACGACGACCTTGGCCCCGCGCTCCGCGAGCAGCAGCGCGTGCGACCGCCCGAGACCGTGTCCGGCGCCGGTGACGACGGCGACCCGGCCGTCATACCTGAGCAGATCCGGCATGCTCGTCCACACCCTTCCAAGGAGAACAAAATTCTGGACTAGCGCACGATACCAAACGGGACGTAACGGACAGTGATCGGACGAGTGAGTTTCTGATATGGTTTCGCCGCCGTCACACCCTGCTGGAGGCCGTGTCAATGCGCACTCTCCGCGTGGTTCAGTGGGCCACCGGCGCCGTGGGGGGATACGCGCTTCGCGGTGTTGTCGAGCGTCCCGAGTTCGAGCTCGCCGGAGTCCTGGTCTACGACCCCGAAAAGATCGGCACCGACGCCGGTCCGCTCGTCGGGCTCCCCGAGACGGGAGTCACCTGCACCGGCGACGTCGACGCCATCATGGCGCTCGACGCCGACTGCGTGCTGCACATGCCGCTGCCCGCGAGCTTCTTCGGCGGCGACCACAGCCACGACGTCGACGTCATCTGCAGGCTGCTGGCCTCGGGCAAGAACGTCATCACCACCACGGGCTTCGTCTACCCCCCGGCCCACGGCGCGGGCGTCGTCGAGCGCATCGAGCGGGCCTGCCTCGAGGGCGGCACCACGCTCCACGGCACCGGCATCAATCCGGGCTTCGTCAGCGACGTGCTCCCGCTGACGCTCACGGGGCTGTCGTCGCGGCTCGACCACATCTACGTGCGCGAGACCTCCGACTACCGGGGCCACCCGTCCCACCACATCGTCACCGACCTGATCGGCTTCGCCCGCACCCCGAAGGACTACGTGACGGCCGTGCGGCCGTTCCGGGCCTTCCAGCGGGCGCTGTTCACCGAGAGCGTCCAGATGGTCTCGGCCGCGCTCGGGGTGGAGCTCGACGAGATCGAGGAGACCGACGAGTTCGAGCTCGCGGCGGAGGACTTCGAGATCGCCTCCGGCACCGTCCGCCAGGGCACGGTGAGCGCGTCGCGGTGGGTCTTCGCGGGACTGGTGCGGGGGCGGCCGTTCATGACGGTCGAGTGCGTCTACAAGGCCGACGCCGAGAAGGTCACGCGCTGGTACGAACCGGGCTTCTCCATCCACATCGAGGGGAAGCCGACGATCTCGGTGAACCTCAACGAGGTGAACCACGGGCTGGCCGGGGCCGCCGCCCACGCGGTCAACGCGATCCGCGCGGTGGTGGAGGCCGAGCCCGGCATCCGCACCATCCTCGACCTGCCGATGGTCACCGGCCGGGGCACCGCCCGGCTGGCCCGCTAGCTCAGCCGGGAAGCTGTCCGGCGAGCTGCTCGGCCCACGGTTTGAGCACGGCGTCCAGGTCGGCGATCTGGCTCTCCAGCACCGCCAGGCCCGGCGTCGGCACGATCGCGCCCAGCTCCACCAGCAAAGGCCGGAAGTGGAGTTCCACCGCCAGGGCGTGCTGGGCGCCGCCCATCACGAGCACCGGGATCGCGTGCTTCCCGGCCAGCGCGCGATGGCCCAGCCTGTCGAGGAAGACCTTGAGCAGGCCGGTGTAGGTCGCCTTGTAGGTCGGGCTCGCCAGCACCAGCACGTCGGCGGCCTTGACCAGGCCGAGCGCGGTCTCGACGGCCTCGACGGGCTCGGGCGCCAGAAGGTGGGGCGCCAGTTCGGCGAGGTCGATCACGTCACCGGCCGAGCCGAGGGCGGCCTCGGCTGCGCGGGTGGCCACGGTGAGGGTGCGCGACCCGCTGCGCGGGTTGCCGACCAGGGTGACGATTGCGCTCACTCGACGTCCTCGTATTCTTCGGCCTCGTCGTCGGGAAGGTCATACCAGAAGACGTCGCCGGGATATTCCAGGCTCATGGGGCGAATGTAGCACTAATTCCCTATCTGTAATATAGGTTTTCCTCACTGCGTAGCCGGCCGTGTGACTCCAGATAGATCAGGTGGGCGAGGGTCTCGTTGTTGGCGGCCCGGAGCTGGAACCCCTGGATCGTCTCCCACGGCCGCGACCACGTGAGCCGGGTCGCGATCTCCCAGCAGGTGAGCCCCGGCTCCTCCGCCACCACGCGCTCGATCTCGGCCAGCCGCTCCTCGTGGTGGCCGATCACGTACTCGATCCGGCCGAGCAGGTCGGGGAAGCGGTATTCGTGCGCGGGGAGCACCTCCTCGACGTCCAGGCGGCCCACCTTGCGCAGGGCGTCGAGGTAGTCGGCCAGCGGGTTGGGGGCCGACTGCGGGTGGAAGGCGACCATCGGGGTGATCTTGGCCAGCACGTGGTCGCCGGAGAAGAGCAGCCCGTCGCCGGCGAAGCACAGGTGTCCTGGCGAGTGGCCGGGCGTCCAGAGGGCGGTCAGATTCCATCCGGGCAGGTCGAGGCGGGTGCCGTCCTCAATGAGCCGGTCGGGGGCGCCCGCCGAGACCAGTTTCCTGATCGCCAGCGAGGCACCGGCCAGCTCGCGCGCCTTCTCCTCGGGGATGCCGCAGCGCAGCAGGAGCCGGAGTTCCCGGTCGGACAGGTCGTCGGGGTCCTCATAACGGCCGCGCAGCAGCCGGGCGTCGGCCGGGTGCAGGCCGATCCAGGCGCCCGAGTCCTCCCTGACCCGGCCGGCCAGGCCGTAGTGGTCGGGGTGCATGTGGGTGACCAGGACCGCCTTAACGTCGGTGATCGCGTAGCCCGCCGTCTTCAGTCCGGTCGTCAGGGCCGTGTACGCCTCCTCGGTGTCCCACCCCGCGTCGATCAACGCCACGCCGCCGGGGAGTTCGAGGGCGTAGACGAGCACGTACCGGAGAGGGGTGTCGGGCAGGGGCACGGGGATCGACCACAGGCCGGGGCGGACGCGCTCGACCTCGGGGATGCGGCCGGCCCGCCAGGCGGCGTGCTGGGCGGGGGCGGCCGGTTCGGTGGGTCTTCTCACGGACGAAGCGTACCGAACAAGATTCTGGTCCCTGAAAATTTCATCGGACATTCCGGACGTACGCCAGGTCGGCCACCACCCCCGACCTGCGGTTCTTGACCCTTGGCGAAACCCGTTGGAAACATCAGGTGCACCTGAGCCATGGGAGCGCTCCCATACCTGACGAGGTGCATCTTGACGCGACGTCTCACCGCCGTACTCACGGCGGCGGCGCTGGTCCTCTTACCAGTGACCACCGCCTATGCCGACGAAGGCCCGGAACAGATCCCCAACGGGACGTTCGACACGACCACCGCGCCGTGGTGGAACACCGGCAACGTCACCGTCGAACGCGAGGACGGCCGCCTGTGCGCCGACATCCCCGGTTCGACCAGCAACCCCTGGGACGCGATCATCGGCCTGGACGGCATCCCGCTGGTCGCCGGTGAGACCTACGCCTACCGGTTCTTCGCCTCGGCCGTCCCGTCGCGGGTGGGCCGGGCGCTGATCCAGCTCCCGGTCGACCCGTGGACGCAGTTCTTCGTGGCCAACCCCGAGCTGAGCGTGTCGGGCAACTCCTACGAGTTCACCTTCACCTCGCCCGCCAGCCTGCCCAACGCCCAGATCGCCTTCCAGCTCGGCGGCAGCGCCACCCCGTGGCGCTTCTGCCTGGACGACGTCTCCCTGCGCGGCGGCGCCGAGCCCGAGGTGTACGAACCCGACACCGGCCCCCGCGTGCGCGTGAACCAGGTCGCCTACCTGCCCAACGGCCCCAAGAACGCGACCGTCGTCACCGACGCGACCACGGCCGTCGGCTGGCAGCTCAAGAACTCCGGCGGCACGGTGGTGGCCAACGGCCAGTCCACCCCGCACGGCGTGGACGCCAGCTCGGGCGAGAACGTCCACAGCATCGACTTCGGCTCCTACGCGGTCGCGGGCGAGGGCTACACCCTGACCGCCGACGGCGAGACCAGCCGCCCGTTCGACATCTCCGCGAGCGCCTACGCCCAGCTCAAGCTGGACGCGCTGAAGTTCTACTACACCCAGCGCAGCGGCATCGCGATCGACGACGCGCTGCGCCCCGGCTACGGCCGCCCGGCCGGGCACGTCGGGGTCTCCCCCAACCGCGGTGACACCAGCGTCCCCTGCCAGCCAGGGGTCTGTGACTACTCGCTCGACGTCTCGGGCGGCTGGTACGACGCCGGCGACCACGGCAAGTACGTCGTCAACGGCGGCATCTCCGCCTGGCAGCTCATGAGCGAGTTCGAGCGCACCAAGAACGCCGCCACCGCCAAGACCATCGGCTCCCTGGTCATCCCGGAGAGCGGCGACGCGGTCCCCGACATCCTCGACGAGGCCCGCTGGGAGCAGGAGTTCCTGCTCAAGATGCAGCGCCCCGACGGCATGGCCCACCACAAGATCCACGACCAGGCCTGGACCGGCCTGCCGCTGATGCCGCACCTCGACCCGCAGCCGCGTGAACTCCACCCGGTCTCGACCGCGGCCACCCTGAACCTGGCCGCCACCGCCGCCCAGGCCGCCCGCCTGTTCGCGCCCTACGACGCGACCTTCGCGGCCAAGAACCTGGCCGCCGCCCGCAAGGCCTGGACGGCCGCCAAGGCCAACCCGGCGATCTACGCCTCCCCCAACGACGGCGTGGGCGGCGGCGCCTACAACGACGACAACGTCACCGACGAGTTCTACTGGGCCGCGGCCGAGCTCTACATCACCACCGGCGAGGCGGTCTTCCGCGACGCCGTGCTGAACTCCCCGCTGCACACCTCGGACGTGTGGCGCGAGCGCGGCTTCGACTGGGCCTCCACGGCGCAGCTCGGCCGCCTCGACCTGGCCACGGTGCCCAACGCGCTGCCCGGCCGCGCGGCGGTCCGCGCCTCGGTCCTGGAAGGCGCCGACAAGTACCTCGCGACGCTGGACGCGCACCCGTACGGCCTGCCGTACAACCCGCCCGACTTCGACTGGGGTTCCAACAACCTGGTGCTCAACAACATGGTCGTGATGGCGGCGGCGTACGACATCTCCGGCCAGGAGAAGTACCTCGACGGTGTCCTGGAGGGCATCGACTACATCATGGGCCGCAACGCCCTCAACATCTCCTACGTCACGGGCTACGGCGAGGTCAACGCCCACAACCAGCACTCCCGCTGGTACGCCCACCAGCTCAACCCCGACCTGCCCAACCCGCCGCGCGGCACCCTGTCGGGCGGCCCGAACTCGGCGATCCAGGACCCGATCGCCCAGGCCAACCTCCAGGGCTGCAAGCCGCAGTTCTGCTACATCGACCACATCGAGTCGTGGGCGACCAACGAGCTGACGATCAACTGGAACGCCCCGCTGTCGTGGATCTCCGCCTTCATCGCCGACCAGGGCGACGGCTCGGTGACCGCGCCGGGCGCGTGTGACGTGACCTACCAGATCCACGGCACGTGGCCGACCGGCTTCTCGACCCAGGTGACCGTCAAGAACACCGGCGCCACCGCGATCGACGGCTGGACCCTGGCGTGGTCGTTCCTGGGCGGCCAGAAGCTCGACCACGGCTGGAACGCCGACTACGCGCAGACGGGCGCGACCCTGACCGCGAAGAACGTCTCCCACAACAAGAAGATCCTCCCCGGCAAGTCGATCACCTTCGGCTTCAACGGGATCGGCGCGCCCGGTGCGAACCCGGTGCCCGACCTGTTCCTGCTGAACGGCAAAGCCTGCGCGTAGGCGCTCACAGTTCAGGGTCCGCGACTCCTCGGGGGGAGTCGCGGGCCCTTAGTGTGTGGCCCGTGCTGAACGACATCCACATCGACCAGGCGGTTCTCGACCTGCGGCCCGACTTCGCCGTGCTCCTCGTCGAGGCCGCCGGCTTCGTCAACGGCCCCTCCGACGACCGGTCCAGGAAGTGGCTGGCCAAGGCGGCGGAGAAGGCGGCGCCACTCGACGACAAGAAGATCGAGTCCTGGCGCGACGCCTACCGCGCCTTCGGGGCCAAGCCCTCGCGCACCCGCCCGTCGGTCGACGCCCTGATCCGCCGGATGCCGCTGCCCGAGATCAACCTGGTCGTCGACGCCTACAACTCCATCTCCGTCCGCCACACCCTCCCCATCGGCGGCGAGGACCTGCGCCGCTACGAGGGCCCGGCGAGGCTGGTGCGCGCCACGGGAGACGAGAAGGCCGACGAGGTGCTGGGCGACCCCGAGCCGGGCGAGGTCATCTGGCGCGACGACGCCGGGGTGACGTGCCGGCGATGGAACTGGCGCCAGGGCGTCCGCACCCGCATCACCGAAGAGACGGCCGACGCGATTTTCATCCTCGAACGCCTGGCCCCCATGACCATGGAGGAGCTGGCCACCGCCGGCGACGAACTGATCACGTTGTTGCACCTGATCAGCCCTGATGTCCGAACTTCGACACGCACAATCAGCTAGAATTACGACCAATATGACGAAAAGGGGACCTCGCCCTGACCAGTCGGTGGGGGTGCCTCTACCATCCTGGGGGGCTACCCGTGCGTGACCAGTTCGGACAGTCCTGGGAGCATAAGCGGGAGCCACGCGCCGGACGGCACTCGCCACCTGCCTGGACGAGTAGCCTTGGACAGGTTCCTTTACATCACCGCCGATCTGCGGAAGAGGGCGATTTCCGCCGTGTCGTCTGAGTCGTCGCGGACAAACCCGCTGGCAAGCTTTGGGCAAAACGAGTGGCTTGTCGACGAGCTGTACCAAAAGTACCTTCAGGATCCCGAGTCGGTAGACAAGGCCTGGTGGCACTTCTTCGCTGATTACAACGGGCAGGGCAAGGTCGCCCCGCCGGGCGACGCGACGCAGGCCGCCGCTCCCGCACCCGCAGCACCGGCCGCCCCTCCGCAGCCGCCGAAGGCCCCCGCGCCTGAGAAGAAGGCCACCGCGGCTCCCGCCGCCAAGCCCGCCGCGAAGGCCGAGGCGCCCAAGGCGCCCGCCGGCGCGGTCGAGGAGAAGCTGCGCGGCGCCGCCGCCCGCACCGCCCTCAACATGGAGGCGTCGCTGGCGGTCCCGACCGCGACCAGCGTGCGGGCCGTTCCGGCCAAGCTGCTGATCGACAACCGGATCGTGATCAACAACCACCTGTCCCGCGGGCGTGGTGGCAAGATCTCCTTCACCCACCTGATCGGCTACGCCATCGTGCGGGCCCTCGAGGCCATGCCCGAGATGAACCACGCCTACGGCGAGGTCGACGGCAAGCCGACGCTGATCCGGCCCGAACACGTCGGCATGGGTCTGGCGATCGACGTCCAGAAGAGCGACGGAACGCGCCAACTGCTCGTGCCGTCGATCAAGGGCGCCGAGTCGATGGACTTCCAGCGGTTCTGGACGGCCTACGAGGAGATCGTCCGCAAGGCGCGCGCCGGCAAGCTCGGCGTCGACGACTTCCAGGGCACCACGATCTCGCTGACCAACCCCGGCACCATCGGCACGGTCCACTCGGTCCCGCGCCTGATGCCCGGTCAGGGCACGATCATCGGTGTCGGCGCGATGGAATACCCGGCCGAATACCAGGGCGCCTCCGCGGAGACCCTGTCCCGGCTGGCCATCAGCAAGGTCATGACGATCACCAGCACCTACGACCACCGCATCATCCAGGGTGCGCAGTCGGGTGACTTCCTGCGGCGCATCCACCAGCTGCTGCTGGGCGCCGACAACTTCTACGACGACATCTTCGAGTCGCTGCGGATCCCCTACGAGCCGGTCCGCTGGACCGTCGACGTCTCGGCCTCCCACGACAACGACGTCGCGAAGTCGGCCAGGGTCATCGAGCTGATCCACGCCTACCGCGTGCGCGGCCACCTCATGGCCGACACCGACCCGCTGGAATACCGTCAGCGCAAGCACCCCGACCTCGACATCACCAAGCACGGCCTCACCCTGTGGGACCTGGAGCGCGAGTTCCCGACCGGTGGTTTCGGCGGCCGGGCGCTGATGACGCTGCGCGAGGTCCTCGGTGTGCTGCGCGACTCCTACTGCCGCACCGTCGGCATCGAGTACATGCACATCCAGAACCCCGAAGAGCGGGCCTGGATCCAGGCGCGGGTCGAGAAGCCCCACGCCAAGCCCGACCGCGACGAGCAGCTCCACGTCCTGGCGCGGCTCAACACCGCCGAGGCGTTCGAGACCTTCCTGCAGACCAAGTTCGTCGGGCAGAAGCGGTTCTCGCTGGAGGGCGGCGAGTCGCTGATCCCGCTGCTCGACTCGGTGATCGCCGCGGCGGCCGACGAGCAGCTCGACGAGGTCGTCATCGGCATGGCCCACCGCGGCCGTCTCAACGTGCTGGCCAACATCGTCGGCAAGTCCTACGCCCAGGTGTTCGGCGAGTTCGAGGGCAACCTCGACCCGCGCAGCGCCCACGGCTCGGGCGACGTGAAATACCACCTGGGCGCCAACGGCGACTTCCTGTCGCCGTCCGGCAGGCGCATCAAGGCGTCGGTCGTCGCCAACCCGTCCCACCTCGAGGCGGTCGACCCCGTCCTCGAAGGCGTCGTGCGGGCCAAGCAGGACCTGCTGGAGATGGGCCCCGAGGGGTTCACCGTCCTGCCGGTGCTGATCCACGGCGACGCGGCCTTCGCGGGCCAGGGCGTGGTGGCCGAGACGCTGCACCTGTCGCAGCTGCGCGGCTACCGCACCGGCGGCACCGTCCACATCGTGGTCAACAACCAGGTCGGCTTCACCACCAGCCCGGAGGCCTCGCGTTCGTCGGTCTACGCCACCGACGTCGCGCGGATGATCCAGGCGCCGATCTTCCACGTGAACGGCGACGACCCCGAGGCGGTCGTGCGCGTGGGCCGGCTGGCCTACGAATACCGCCAGGCGTTCCGCAAGGACGTCGTGATCGACATGATCTGCTACCGGCGCCGGGGCCACAACGAGGCCGACAACCCCAGCTTCACCCAGCCGCTCATGTACGACCTGATCGACGCCAAGCGGTCCACCCGCAAGCTCTACACCGAGGCCCTGATCGGCCGCGGCGACATCACGGTCGAAGAGGCCGAGCGGGCGCTGCGCGACTACCAGGAGCAGCTCGAGCGGGCCTTCACCGAGACCCGCGAGGCCGCCAAGAAGCCGCTGGAAGAGGGCGCGGTCGTCAAGCCGCCCACCGACGAACTGATCGAGTGGAGCCACGACGACACCAAGACGGCCATCTCCGACGAGACCGTCAAGCGCGTCATCGACACCCAGCTCACGCTGCCCGAGGGCTTCACCGTCCACCCGAGGCTCAACCCGGTGCTCCAGCGGCGCGGCGCGATGGTCGAGGAAGACGCGATCGACTGGGCGACCGGCGAGACGCTGGCGTTCGGTTCGCTCCTGCTCGACGGTCACCCCGTCCGCCTGGCGGGCCAGGACTCGCGGCGTGGCACCTTCGGTCAGCGCCACGCGGTGCTGGTCGACCGGGTCACCGGCGAAGACCACACCCCGCTGAAGACGTTCAACGAGGGCGTCACGAAGTTCTACGTCTACGACTCGCTGCTGAGCGAGTTCGCGGCGCTGGGCTTCGAATACGGCTACAGCGTGGTCCGGCCCGAGGCGCTGGTCCTCTGGGAGGCCCAGTTCGGCGACTTCGTCAACGGCGCCCAGTCGATCATCGACGAGTTCATCTCGTCCGGTGAGCAGAAGTGGGGCCAGCGGTCGTCGGTCGTGCTGCTGCTGCCGCACGGCTACGAGGGCCAGGGTCCCGACCACTCCTCGGCCCGCATCGAGCGCTTCCTGCAGATCTGCGCGCTCGACAACATGACCGTGGCCCAGCCGACGACCCCGGCGAACTACTTCCACCTGCTGCGCTGGCAGGCCCTGTCCGACCGGCGCAAGCCGCTGGTCGTCTTCACGCCCAAGTCGCTGCTGCGCCACAAGGCGGCGGCGTCGGCGACCGCCGACTTCACCTCCGGCACCTTCCAGCCGGTGCTCGGTGACACGACGGTCGACCCGGCGGGCGTGCGGAAGGTCGTCCTGTGCTCCGGCAAGATCTACTACGATCTCGCCGCCGCACGCGACAAGGGTGGCCACACCGACACGGCGGTCGTCCGGATGGAGCGGCTCTTCCCGTTCCCCGAGCAGCCGCTGAAGGCCGAGCTGGCCCGCTACGCCGACGACGTCGAGCTCATCTGGGCTCAAGACGAGCCGGTCAACATGGGCCCGTGGCCGTTCCTCGCGCTGAAGCTGACCGAGCGGCCCGAGGGCATCAACGGCCGGCGTCTGCGCCGGGTCTCGCGGGCGGCGAACTCCTCGCCGGCGGCGGGCTCCCACAGCGCCCACGACAACGAGCTGCACGCCATCATCACCGAGATCTTCGGCTAAAGATCGCAACAGTCCGGGAGGCCCTCCGTGACGGGGGGCCTCTCGTCGTTTCCAGGAGCTTCACGCATGTACTTCACCGACAGGGGCATCGAGGAACTCGTCGAGCGCCGGGGCGAGGAAGAGGTCCAGATCGTCTGGCTGGCCGAACGCCTCCGCGAGTTCGTCGACCTCAACCCCGACTTCGAGACCCCGATCGAGCGCCTGGCCACCTGGCTGGCCCGCCTGGACGACGACGAGGACTGACCGTCCCAACGCGATACATCTTGACTTTCCGCCAACGCGACATATCGTGTCTTTAGGCACTTCGCGGAAAGGGCGGCGTCATGCCGAAATGGACGATCGACCAACCCGACCAGCTCACGTTCGACCCCGTCGACCGCCTGAGCGTGCGCATCGTGGCGGGCCACCTCGCCGTGCTGGCCAGTGACGGCCCGCCGAGCCTGGAGATCAGCGAGATCGGCACCGACCCGCTCCACGTCGAGCACGACGACGGCCATCTCACGGTCACCTACGGCGACCTGAGCTGGGAGGGCGTGCTCGGCTGGCTGCGTCCGGGGGGCGGGCGCCGGTGCGTGATCACGCTGACCGTGCCGAAGACCTGCCGGGTCGAGGCGGGGGTGATCTCCGCGGGGGCGGTCGTCGCCGGCTTCGAGGGGCGCACCCGCGTGCGCGGGGTGTCGGGCGACATCGTGCTCGACGGGGTGAGCGGCGACGTCCACGCGGAAACGGTGTCGGGTTCGGTGGAGAGCCGGGCGCTGGCCGGCGACCTGTCGTTCACCAGCGTCTCGGGTGAGCTGACCGTCGCCGACGGCACGCCCCGGCGCCTGCGCGGCCACACCGTGAACGGCGACATCACCGCCGACCTGACCCTCGGCCCGACCGGCCACGTGACCCTCAACACGGTCTCGGGCTCGATCTGGCTGCGGCTCCCGAGCGGCACCGACGGCGACGTGACCTTCCGTTCGATGTCGGGCACTCTGGAGTCCGCCTTCCCCGGCCTCACCTACAACGGTCACCCCGGCTCCCGCACTCTCACCGGGCGCCTCGGCGGTGGCATGGCCTCGCTCAACGCGACCACGGTCTCGGGCGGCGTGACCCTGCTCAGTAAGGAAACAGAATGAGTCCCGTCTTCGGCCACGGCAGGCTCCGGCTCTACCTGCTCAAGCTGCTGGAGGAGAGCCCGCGCCACGGCTACGAGGTCATCCGCCTGCTGCAAGATCGGTTCCTCGGCGTCTACTCCCCCTCGCCCGGCACGATCTACCCACGCCTGGCCCGGCTCGAGGAAGAGGGCCTGGTCACCCACGAGGTCGTCGACGGCAAGAAGGTCTTCACCCTGACCGACAAGGGCCGCGCCGAGCTCAACGCCCGCCTCGACGAACTGGCCGACCTCGAACGCGAGATCACCGCCTCGGTCCAGGACATCGCCCGCGAGGTGAAGGAAGACGTCCGCCAGACGGTCCGTTCCCTGCGCCACGAGCTGACCACGATGGCCCGCACCATCAACCAGGAGACCACCACCGGCTCGCCGAAGGACGAGTGGAAGCGCCAGCGCGAGCGCCAGAAGGAGGAGTGGTCCCGCCAGAAGCAGCAGTGGAAGGCCGAGTCCGACCGCTGGAAGGTCGAGTGGCAGCGCATCTGGACCGACACCTGGGCCATGACGGGCTTCCCGATGCCCGGCAACGGCTCGGTCGACGACGCGAGGGCGACGGCCAACGACGCCGAACTGGGGCGGTTCCTGGCCGACTTCGTCTCGGAGATCCGCTCGGAGGCCGCAGAGACCCGCATGAGCGACGCCGACCTGGCGGCCTGCAAAGCGGTCCTCAACGAGTCGGCCGCCCGCCTGAAGTCGATCCTCGACCACGACTGAGCCCTTCCCGCCGGGCATGGTCCGCCCGGCCGGGAAGAACCCGAAGCGGGCGGCCCGGCCACAGTCATGGCGGCCGGGCCGCTCTTCCACTCGTCCTAGAGGGTGAAGACGACCTTCCCGAACAGGTCGCCCTTCTCCATCGCCTCGACGCCCTCGCGGGCCTCGGCCAGCGGGAGCACCCGGTCGACCAGAGGCCTGACCCCCGTCTGCTCCAGGAAGATCGCCAGCCGTTCGAGCTGGTCACGTGTGCCCATGGTCGAGCCGACGATCTGCTTCTGCAGGAAGAAGACCTGGGCCAGGTTGGTGGGCGCGACCATTCCGCTGGTCGCGCCGCAGATCACGACCCGCCCGCCGGGCCGCAGCGAGGCGATCGAGTGGTCCCAGGTCGCCTGGCCGACGCTCTCCATCACGGCGTCGACCCGCGCGGGCAGCCGCTCGCCGGTGGCGAAGGCGCGGTCGGCGCCGAGCTCCAGGGCCTTGGCCCGCTTCTCCTCCGACCGGCTGGTCACCCACACGCGGAATCCGGCGGCCCGGCCGAGCGCGATCAGCGCGGTCGCGACCCCGCCCCCGGCGCCCTGGACGAGCACGGTCGCCCCCGGCTCCAGGCCCGACTTCTCGAAGAGCATCCGGTAGGCGGTCAGCCATGCCGTCGGCAGGCAGGCGGCGTGCTCGAAGCTCAGCGCGGCCGGTTTGGGCACCAGGTTGCGGCGGGGCACCACGACCTTCTCGGCGAAGGTCCCCTGGTGGAGTTCCGACAGCAGCGTCCGTTTGGGGTCGAGGGTCTCGTCGCCGTTCACCGGCTCGCCGATCACGGCGTGGACGATGACCTCGTTGCCCGCCTCGTCGACGCCCGCGGCGTCGCAGCCGAGTGTCATCGGCAGCCGGTCGGGGCTGATGCCGATGCCCCGGAGGGTGAACAGGTCGTGGTGGTTGAGCGCGGTGGCCCGGACCGTCACCGTGGTCCAGCCCTCGGGGACGGCGGGCTCGGGCCGCTCACCCACGGTCAGACCCTTCAGCGGATCGTTCGGATCGGCGTGCGCCGCCGTGACTGCGATCATGTCCAGAACATTACTCTATCCCTGTTACGAGAGTGACGAAAGGGATCGAAACCCGCCACGAATAAGACGTAAACCGATTCGGCAAACCAGGGATCACCTGCGGAAATGCCATTCATAACGGCGGCGCATGAATAACAGAAAGGCCAATTGACCCCGCCCTCTCGTTATATCTGCGGCGTTGACCGTGATCACGTCATTAACGTTCGGAGCTGTTTCCACGTATTTGGGACGCACCCTCAATTCGTCCCATGGGAAAGGACTTCGATGATCTCCCGAGCACGTCGTCTCTCCATCCCCCTCGCCGGCGCGATGATCGCGTTCGGCGTGGTGGGCACGGCCTCGTCCGCCACGGCCACGGCACCCAGTGACGTGACCCAGAAGGCGGCCCCCACCACGGCCGCCGCCGCGGCGAACTTCTGGACCCCCGACCGGCTCCGCGCCGCGAAGGACCGCACCGAAGAGCTGGGCAACGCGGTCATCGGCTCGGGTCGCCCGAGCAACGCCGAGCCCGACGGCAAGGCCGGCGTCGTCCCGCCGATCGGCGGCGAGAAGAAGGCCACCCCGGCCACCAAGCAGGTCAACCTGCCCAACACCGTCGGCCGCGTCTTCTTCACGCTGCCCGGCAAGAACCCGCTCGACCCGAAGAACTGGAAGTACTGCTCCGGCACGTCGATCCAGGGCAAGTTCCGCAACGTCGTGGCCACCGCCGGGCACTGTGTGTACGACCCGGCCAGCAACCGCTTCTACGACAACTGGGTGTTCATCCCGTCGTACTGGGACGGCACGCAGGCGTGGGACGGCAAGGCGCCCTACGGCATCTACCCCGCCACCTGGTACCAGGCGCACGACGACTTCGTGGTCAAGGAGGACTTCGACTACGACTACGCGTTCGTCAACGTCGCCTCCGGCTACAAGGCCAGCTGGGAGAAGGTGGACGGCAAGTACAAGCTCGTGAAGAAGGCCGTCGGCCGTCTCGGTGACAACGTCGGCGGCCAGGGCTTCACCTGGAACCGCAGCACCAAGACCAACGTCTTCTCCTTCGGCTACCCGGCCGGCCCCCACCCGGACGGCGACCGTCCGTTCACCGGCAAGACGATGAAGTGGTGCTACGGCCAGACCGCCTCCATGCCGGCCGCGCCGAAGTTCAACGTCCAGGAGCACGTCGGCATCAAGTGCGGCATGACCGCCGGCGCCAGCGGCGGCCCGCTGCTGTGGAACTACAAGAGCAAGACCCGCACCGGTTACCTCTACGGCGTCAACAGCATCGCCTGGGACACCGACGGCAACGACCGCTACGACCGTCTCTCCTCGCCGTACTTCAACAGCGAGACCTACGACGTCTACAAGGTCGCCGCCAACCGCTGGACCGCGTAACCCCCTGAGAACACGGGCACCCGGGAGACGATCCTCGTCTCCCGGGTGTCTTTTTTACGTCTGCCGTAGCTTCGGCCCGATGTACTGGGACGCCACGGAGACGCGTTCGGTTCCCTCGAATTCATAACGAGACAGCCAAGAAGCTGTGCCTGATCACCGATGATCTGGAAAAATCACGCCTTACGATCGATACCTCCGTCCCGAGACCCCCGAGAGGCCCTCATGACCAGGCGGATCACCCTTGCCGCGGGCGGCGTCGCCGTCGCGCTGGGTGCCGCAGGTCTGCTCTCGGCCTGGAACCCGGCGATCGCCCCGGCCGCCACCGCCGCGCCGCGCACGGCCCCGCTGATGGAGGTCTCCGCCCAGGAGGCCGCGCCGCCGCCGGAGAAGCACTTCGGCAAGGGCGTGATGGGCTACCCCCTCGCGGCGATCACCTCCGACATGCAGAGGGTGGCCGCCTACTGGACGCCCGCACGGCTGAAGGAGGCCAGCACCTACGTCCCGGCGTCCAAGCCGTCGGCGACGGGTGCCAAGCAGGCCCCCTCGATGGCCGAGCTCTCCGAGGACACCGCGCTGCTCGGCGCCCCCATGCAGGCGGCGGCCGCCTCACCCCAGCCGATGGTCGGGAAGGTCTTCTTCAAGCTGGGCGAGAAGGAATACTGGTGTTCCGGCTCGGTCGTCCACTCCAAGAACCGCAACCTGGTCGCCACGGCCGGGCACTGCGGCTGGTCACTGGGCCAGAACAAGCCGGTCGAGAACTGGATCTTCATCCCGTCCTACGCCAACGGCTCCACCGACGACGGCATCTACGTCGGCCACACCCTTTATCTGCACGAAGACTTCTCGGGCGCCGGCGACTACGACCGTGACTACGCGTTCGTCACCGTCTACCGGGGCTTCACCTGGAAGGGCACCCAGCGGGTGCAGGGCGGGCGGCTCGAAGACAGGGTCGGCGCGCTCCAGTTCTCCTCGACGAAGGGCCGCGCGCGACCGGTGACGGTGTTCGGTTATCCGGCCGGCGCCCACCCCGACGGCACCCGCCCCTTCAACGGCCAGACCGTCCAGTCCTGTTCCGGTACGACCACCGCCACCGTCGCCGCGGCCCCCACCTATCTCCTGGAGAACGGGGTGCTGCTGAACCCGTGCAAGTTCACGGCGGGCGCGAGCGGCGGCCCGTGGGTGCTGGGCTGGAACCCGGTGCGGAAGACCGGGTTCCTCAACGGGGTCACCAGCCTCACGTGGAACATCGACGCCGACGGCAAGCTCGACGCGGCGTCCTCGCCCTATTTCAACGCGGTGACCGCCCGGGTCTACCAGCAGGCCGCGAAGCAGGCGACGGGCTAGATAAGCGCCCTGCAAGCGCGAATAAAGTAGAGATAAAGTGCCGGAATTTACCTTCATCACAGCACACCCTCTGTCATGAAGGAGCATCTCTGATGCGATCCCGCGCGAAGCACCTCGCCCTCCTCGGCGCGACCGCCGGTCTCCTCGGTGCGGGCCTGGCCGTCCCGTCCGCGGCCAGCGCCGCCCCCGATGAGGCGTCCGACCCGCTGGCCGGCAGCGGCATCGCCGCCTGGAACATCGTCGCCTTCTGGTGGGGCCAGGAGAAGGCCAACCTGAACGCCGCCACCCCCTACGACGTCGAGACGAAGGTCGTCGCCAAGCACCTGTCCAAGGGCGGTCCGTCGGCCGACGGCAAGCCCGGCCTGGTCGCCCCGATCGGCGGCGCCGGTTCCACCACGTCGAAGAACGTCAACCTGCCCCGCACCACCGGCAAGGTCTTCTTCCTGGACGCCGACAAGAACCCCCGCTGGTGCACCGCCACCTCGCTGCAGTCGAAGTACCGCAACCTGGTCGCCACCGCCGGCCACTGCGTCTACGACACCGAGTCGAACGCCGCCACGATGAAGTACTGGGTGTTCGTCCCGGCCTACTACCAGGGCAAGACCCCTTATGGCGTGTACGTCGGCAAGCAGGCCTTCACCCACTACGACTTCGACGTCTACGAGGACTTCGACCGCGACTACGCCTTCGTCACCGTCTACAACGGCCTGAAGGCCCCCCACGACGGCGGCCCGCTCGACGGCGACTGGAAGAAGGTCTCCAAGAGCGACTGGGACAAGTACCGCTCCTACGGCACCTACCCGTGGCTCGTCGACAAGTACACGAAGAAGGTCGGCTCGAAGTACTACATCTGGAAGTTCGTCGACGCCGGCCGCCTGGGCGACAACGTGGGCGGCCAGGGCTTCGCGTACAACCAGAAGAAGAACGTCAAGGACTACGTCTTCGGCTACCCGAGCGGCGCCCACCCGGACGGCAACCACGCCTACACCGGTCAGACCCAGAAGTGGTGCTACGGCACCACGTTCCCGGCCTCCGCGTCGGCCATCAAGGCGGAGGAGCTGATCGGCGTCAAGTGCAGCTTCACCGGTGAGGGCTCCTCGGGCTCGGCATGGATGTACAAGTACAGCAACACCAGCCGCAAGGGTTACCTGAACGGCGTCACCGCCGCCGTGTCCGACACCGACGGCAACGACCGCATCGACGTCAGCCTCTCGCCCTACTTCGACGGCGAGACCTACGGCATCTACAAGCACGCGGCGAACCTCTGGTCGGGTTCGATCGCCTAGTCAGCACCGAAACGGGCCCGGCCGCCACGGCCGGGCCCGTTTTTCATGCCAAGACGAATTAGACGTACATGACGGGATTTCGGTGCCATCGATTTTTGTGATTTGAGTCACATCGTGATCTAGATTTCACAGCCGTCAGTCAAGTGCCCACCTGCGACGATGCACGCACAAGAGCCCCAATGGCCCGGTGAGGCCGCTTTGGACATGCGGAACATCCCGCATATGTTCCTGACCGTCCCTTTACCAAGACATGGAGCACCCTTGAAGCGCACCCTCGCCCTCTCCGGTGTGGCGGCCGGCCTGCTGGCCTCCGCCCTCGTCACCCAGCCCGCCTCCGCGGCGGGCGACGTGGCGAGCGACCCGCTGGCCAAGACCTCCCTCGCGGCCAAGAACGTCGTGGCCTACTGGTTCGCCAACAAGTACGCCAACCTCGTCGGCTCGACGCCCTACAACGCCGAAACGACCTTCAAGGTCAGCAAGCACGTCTCCACCGGCGGTCCGGCCGCCGACGGGAAGGCTGGAACGGTCCCGGCCATCGGCGACGAGAAGAAGGCCACCGGCTCGTCGAAGAACGTCAACCTGCCCCGCACCACCGGCAAGGTCTTCTTCCGCGGCGGCGACGGCAGGCCGCACTGGTGCACCGCCACCTCGCTGCAGTCGAAGTACAAGAACCTGGTCGCCACCGCCGGCAGCTGCGTCTACGACACGGTGACCAACAAGGCCACCCTCGACTATTGGGCTTTCGTCCCCGGCTACTACCAGGGCAAGACCCCCTGGGGCATCTACGTCGGCAAGACCGCCTACACGCACTACGACTTCGACGTGTACGAGGACGGCGACCGCAACTACGCCTTCGTCACCGTCTACAACGGCCTCAAGGCGCCGTCGTCGGGCCTGCCCGCCAAGGGCTCCGAGTTCGCCAGGTGGATGCGGACCGAGAACACCAAGGAAGTCTCCAAGGCCGAGTGGGAGACCTACAGCAAGGAGATCCGCTCCCCCGGGGCGGTCAAGGGCAAGTACTACGTGATCCGCTTCACCGACGCCGGCCGTCTCGGCGACAACGTCGGCGGCCAGGGTCTGGCCTACAACCAGAAGGTCGGCCAGAACGTCTACGTATTCGGCTACCCGAGCGGCTCGCACCCCGACGGCAACCACGCCTACACCGGCCACACGCTCAAGTGGAGCTACGGCAAGACGTTCAAGGCGAAGGCGTCGGCCGTGAAGGCCGAGGAGCTGGTCGGCGTCAAGTCGTCGTTCACCGGTCAGGGCGCGCTGGGCTCGGCCTGGCTGAGCCAGTACAAGAGCACCCGCCGTCTCGGCTACCTCAACGGTCTCACGAGCGGCGTTTCTGACACCGACGGTAACAAGCGCATCGACACCTCGGTCTCGGCCTACTTCGACGGCGAGACCTACGGCGTCTACAAGGCCGCCGCGAACCTGTGGAGCGGCTCGATCGCGTAGCCCGTTTCCCTGCGAAGGCCCGGCCGTCACGGCCGGGCCTTTTGCTGTTTACGCCCAGTTCCCCCGAATTCCTGTGATTTAGGTCACACTCCCATGATCTTCTCAGGAACGTGTGGTTTTCTGCGCGCCCCCACCTTCACCCGCCGACGGCCCGGAGCTGCGCCTCCACCCCCTCGACCTCATTGACAAACCTGTCAACACAAGGTCATTCACATAACAGTGATATCTCCATCACTCAGGGTCATATCTGGAGCTCAGAGATCCCTACAGCCACAAAGACCACGGCTGTATGGTCCACCTCATCCCTTTCCTGACGCATGGGACGCAGCTGCGGCCCACGTACAGACCAAGGAGTTCCCCCATGAAGCGCACCCTCGCCCTCGGTGGCGTGGCGGCGGGCCTGCTGGCCTCCGCCCTCGTCACCCAGCCGGCTTCCGCCGCCGGTGACGTCGTCAGCACCCCGCTGGCCTCCACCGGCATCGCGGCGCAGAACATCGTCGCCTACTGGACGGCCTACAACCAGGCCAACCTCGTGGGCGCGACCCCCTACGACGTGGAGACCCAGGTCGTCAGCAAGCACGTCTCCAAGGGTGGCCCGACGGCCGACACCAAGCCGGGTGTCGTCCCCGCCATCGGTGACGAGAAGAAGGTCGCCAGCACCTCGAAGAACGTCAACCTGCCCAAGACCACGGGCAAGGTGTTCTTCCTCGGTTCCGACGACAAGCCGCACTGGTGCACCGCCACCTCGATCCAGGCCGCTTACAAGAACCTGGTCGCGACCGCCGGTCACTGCGTCTACGACGTCGAGTCCAACTCGGCGACGCTGGACAACTGGGTCTTCATCCCCGGCTACTACCAGGGCAAGACCCCGTGGGGCATCTACGTGGGCAAGCAGGCCTTCACCCACTACGACTTCGACGTGTACGAGGACGGCGACCGCAACTACGCGTTCGTCACCGTGTACAACGGCCTGAAGGCCCCGCACGACGGCCCGGCCTACACCGACCGTGACCACCCGAAGTACCCGAAGTGGTACGACAAGAGCGGTGGCGACGGCTGGAACGACCTCGGTGGCTGGGTCGAGGTCACCAAGGACGTCTACGACCAGTACTGGGGCAAGGACACCTTCAAGGGTGACGCCGTGGTCTGCATCGGTCGCGGTGGCAAGAAGCACTACTTCGTGTGGAAGTTCGTCGACGCCGGTCGCCTCGGCGACAACGTCGGTGGCCAGGGCCTCGCGTACAACCAGAAGATCGGCCAGTCGGTCTACGTCTTCGGTTACCCGAGCGGCAAGCACCCCGACGGCAACCACGCCTACTCGGGCCACACGCTCAAGTGGAGCTACGGCAAGACCTTCGCCGCCAAGGCCGCGGACATCAAGGCCGAAGAGATCATCGGCGTGAAGTCCTCGTTCACCGGTGAGGGCTCGCTGGGCTCCGCCTGGATCTCGCAGTACAAGAGCGCTCGTCGTCTGGGCTACCTGAACGGCGTGACCATCGGCGTCTCCGACACCGACGGCAACAAGCGCTACGACACCTCGGTCTCCTCGTACTTCGACGGCGAGACCTACGGCGTCTACAAGGCCGCTGCCAACCTGTGGAGCGGCTCGATCGCCTAAGCGGTCGACAGCTGTACGCGAAAGGCCCGATCGTCACGATCGGGCCTTTTGTCGTTTCCGACATTCCGATGAGGGTTCCCGTCAAACCCGGATCGGTTCCATCGAACCGGTGTGATTTACATCACATTCACATGGTCTTCTCAGATTCATGTGGTTCCCTACGCCATTTCACCCGACACGCCCCCGCGGCATCAGAGCTGCGCTTCTGCCCACCGAACCTCATTGACAAACACATCGACAAGTTGTCATGAAGATCACGGAGATATCTCGGCGCCAGGGGGTGGCCCAAGAGCCTCAGCGATCGCTTCAGCCACAAAAGATCGCGGCTGTAAGGTCCACTCATCCCTTTCCTGACGCATGGGACGCAAGATGCGTCTCACGACAGACCAAGGAGTTCCCCCATGAAGCGCACTCTCGCCCTCGGTGGCGTGGCGGCTGGCCTGCTGGCTTCCGCTCTCGTCACCCAGCCGGCTTCCGCCGCCGGTGACGTCGTCAGCACCCCGCTGGCCTCCACCGGCATCGCGGCCAAGAACATCGTCGCCTACTGGGCCGCCAACAAGGCTGCCAACCTCGTGGGCGCGACCCCCTACGACGTGGAGACCCAGGTCGTCGGGAAGCACGTCTCGACCGGTGGTCCCACCGCCGACACGAAGCCCGGCATCGTCCCCGCCATCGGTGACGAGAAGAAGGTCGCGACGACCTCGAAGAACGTCAACCTGCCCAAGACCACGGGCAAGGTGTTCTTCATCGGCGCCGACGACAAGCCGCACTGGTGCACCGCCACCTCCGTCCAGGCCGCGTACAAGAACCTTGTCGCGACCGCCGGTCACTGCGTCTACGACGTCGTGAACAACAAGGCGACCCTGGACAAGTGGGTCTTCGTCCCCGGTTACTACCAGGGCAAGACCCCGTGGGGCATCTACGTCGGCAAGCAGGCCTTCACGCACTACGACTTCGACGTGTACGAGGACGGCGACCGCAACTACGCGTTCGTCACCGTGTACAACGGCCTCAAGGCTCCGCACGACGGCCCCGCCTTCGGTTACAAGGTGCCCAAGGGCATCGACGGCGGTTCCGGCTGGGCGGACCTGGGTGGTTGGGCCGAGGTCACCGAAGAGGTGTACAAGCAGTACTGGGGCTTCGACACCTTCAAGGGCGACACCTTCAAGCTGGAGTGGAAGGGTAAGACCTACTACTTCGTGTGGAAGTTCGTCGACGCCGGTCGCCTCGGCGACAACGTCGGCGGCCAGGGCCTCGCGTACAACCAGAAGGTCGGCTCCGCGGTCTACGTGTTCGGTTACCCGAGCGGGTCGCACCCGGACGGCAACCACGCGTACTCGGGCCACACCCTCAAGTGGAGCTACGGCAAGACGTTCGCCGCCAAGGCCTCGGACATCAAGGCTGAGGAGATCATCGGCGTCAAGTCGTCGTTCACCGGTGAGGGCTCGCTCGGTTCCGCGTGGATCACGCAGTACAAGAGCGCTCGTCGTCTGGGCTACCTGAACGGCGTGACCATCGGCGTCTCCGACACCGACGGCAACAAGCGCTACGACACCTCGGTTTCCCCGTACTTCGACGGTGAGACCTTCGGCGTCTACAAGGCTGCTGCCAACCTGTGGAGCGGCTCGATCGCGTAAGTGGTCGACAGCTAGACGAAGGCCCGGTCGTTACGACCGGGCCTTTTGTCGTTCCCGGAATGAAGTTTCGGTTAAGTCCCGGATCGGTTCCCTCGTTCCCAGGTGATTCACATCACATTCTCAGGATCTTCCAAGATCGATGCGACCGCCCACCAGGCGTGCGGGGCCCGCTTCGATGGCGTCTGAGCTGCGGCGATGTGCCCACAGAGCGTCCTGACAGAGTGGTCAACAGCGAGTCGTCATGATCACTGAAAGATCACGGCGTCTCAGAGTGACCATGAACCCCAGAGATCGCTCCAGACCCATCCAAGATCGGCTGTAGGGTCCATTCATCCCCCTTTCCTGACGCAAGGGACGCAGGATGCGGCCCGCGTACAGCCCAAGGAGTTCCCCCATGAAGCGCACCCTCGCCCTCGGTGGCGTGGCGGCCGGCCTCCTCGCCTCCGCCCTCGTCACCCAGCCGGCTTCCGCCGCCGGCGACGTTGTCAGCACCCCGCTGGCCAACAACCTCGTCGCGGCCCAGAACATCGCCGCTTTCTGGTGGGCCGAGAACATGGCCAACCTGAAGGGCGCGACGCCTTACGACGTCGAGACCCAGGTCGTCAGCAAGCACGTCTCGACCGGTGGCCCGACCGCCGACACCAAGCCGGGCATCGTCCCCGCGATCGGTGACGAGAAGAAGGTCGCCAGCACCTCGAAGAACGTGAACCTGCCCAAGACCACGGGCAAGGTGTTCTTCCTCGGCGCCGACAAGAAGTCGCACTGGTGCACCGCCACCTCCGTCCAGGCCGCGTACAAGAACCTCGTCGCGACCGCCGGCCACTGCGTCTACGACGTGGAGTCCAACAAGGCGACCCTGGACCACTGGGTCTTCGTCCCGGGCTACTACCAGGGCAAGACCCCGTGGGGCATCTACGTCGGCAAGCAGGCCTTCACGCACTACGACTTCGACGTGTACGAGGACGGCGACCGCAACTACGCGTTCGTCACCGTGTACAACGGCCTCAAGCTGCCCCACGGCGGCCTGAAGGACGTCACCAAGGAGAACATCGGCTCCTGGAACGAAGTCTCCTCCGACCAGGCCAAGCTGTACGCGTGGTACCTGAAGAAGTTCAAGGACGGCAAGTGGTACGTCTGGAAGTTCTTCGACGCCGGTCGCCTCGGTGACAACGTCGGCGGCCAGGGCCTCGCCTACAACCAGAAGGTCGGCTCGGCGGTCTACGTCTTCGGTTACCCGAGCGGCAAGCACCTCGACGGCAACCAGGCTTACTCGGGTCACACCCTCAAGTGGACCTACGGCAAGACCTTCGCCGCCAAGGCCGCCGACATCAAGGCCGAAGAGATCATCGGTGTGAAGTCGTCCTTCACCGGTGAGGGCGCTCTCGGTTCCGCGTGGCTCACGCAGTACAAGAGCGCGCGTCGCCTCGGCTACCTGAACGGCGTGACCATCGGTGTTTCCGACACCGACGGCAACAAGCGCTACGACACCTCGGTTTCCCCGTACTTCGACGGTGAGACCTTCGGCGTCTACAAGGCTGCTGCCAACCTGTGGACCGGCTCGATCGCGTAAGTGATCCGCAGCTAAGACGAAGGCCCGGTCGTTACGACCGGGCCTTCTGTCGTTCCCGGGCCCGTTCCTTGATCTTCGGAAACGGTTCCATTGATCGGGTGTGATTTACATCACACTTCTGGACTCATGTCCGGTTGCTTCACCTTCGGTTAACTCTCGCTGCAAAGTCGGCCACCCCTACCGGCAAGCACTTTCTCGGCGCGAGAAGAGCTGACTCGGCACTCGACTGTGAGTCACCGGAATCACGGGAGTGTCACACGCCCAAGAGGGCCCATTTCATCACTTCAGGGGCCAAAGATCGCGGGGGTACCCTCCGGAACATCCCTTTCCTGACGTATGGGACGCAAGATGCGGCCCACGTACAGACCAAGGAGTCCCTCATGAAGCGCACCCTCGCCCTCGGCGGTGTGGCGGCCGGCCTGCTGGCCTCCGCTCTCGTCACCCAGCCGGCCTCCGCGGCCGGCGACGTCGCCAGCGACCCGCTGGCCTCGACGGGCATCCAGGCCAAGAACGTCGCCGCCTTCTGGCTGGCGGAGAACGCCGCCAACCTGATCGCGGCCACCCCGTACGACGTGGAGACCCAGGTCGTCTCCAAGCACGTCTCGACCGGCGGTCCGACGGCCGACACCAAGCCGGGTGTCGTCCCCGCGATCGGCGACGAGAAGAAGACCACCAGCACGTCCAAGAACGTGAACCTGCCCAAGACCACCGGCAAGGTGTTCTTCTCGGACGGTTTCGAGAACAAGGGCTCGTTCTGGAAGCCGAAGTGGGTCGCGAAGAACCCGCACTGGTGCACCGCCACCTCGGTGCAGTCGAACTACCGCAACCTGGTCGCCACCGCCGGTAGCTGTGTCTACAACACGGAGACCAACTCGGCGACCATGAACTACTGGGTGTTCGTCCCGGGTTACTACCAGGGCAAGACCCCGTGGGGCGTGTACGTCGGCAAGCAGGCCTTCACCCACTACGACTACGACGTGTACGAGGACGGCGACCGCAACTACGCGTTCGTCACCGTGTACAACGGCCTCACCCTCAACGGCCCCGACCAGTCGGCTCCCGTCAGCCGGGTCGAGGTCACCGAGGCCGAGTACCGCACCTACTGGAAGAACAGCAACCGTCTGCTGCTCGCCGGTGCGGAGAAGGACGCCGCCGGCAAGTGGCACTTCTTCATCTGGAAGTTCAAGGACGCCGGCCGCCTCGGCGACAACGTCGGTGGCCAGGGCTTCGCGTACAACCAGAAGGTCGGCCAGAACGTCTACGTGTTCGGCTACCCGAGTGGCTCGCACCCGGACGGCAACGCCGCCTACACCGGCAAGACCCTGAAGTGGACCTACGGCAAGACCTTCGCCGCCAAGGCCGCGGCCATCAAGGCCGAGGAACTGATCGGCGTCAAGTCGTCGTTCACCGGTGAGGGCTCGCTCGGTTCCGCGTGGATCGCGCAGTACAAGAACGCCCGTCGTCTGGGCTACCTGAACGGCGTGACCATCGGTGTTTCCGACACCGACGGCAACAAGCGTTACGACACCTCGGTTTCGCCGTACTTCGACGGTGAGACCTACGGCGTCTACAAGGCCGCCGCGAACCTGTGGACCGGCTCGATCGCGTAGTTCGCTCTCCAACGGAAGGCCCGGCCGCCAGCCGGGCCTTTTCGTTTGCCCGTTCCAAGGTGGCCGCTTTGACGCACCAGCCCCCGAATCGGTGCCATCGAGGCGATGTGATTTACATCACATCATCACCTGTTGATAACAAGTCGACCCCACCTCTGACCTCGGGTCTGACAGGTCACGGAAAGATCACGGCGCCTGAGGGGTTTCGGGCACCCCCTGATTCGCTACCCGGTGTGACGAACAGCCATGTAAGTTCCGGACTGCCCCTTTACTGACGCATGGGACGCAAGAGGCGCCCCACGACAGACCAAGAGGAGTTCCCCCTTATGAAGCGCACTCTCGCCCTCGGTGGTGTGGCAGCCGGCCTGCTGGCTTCCGCTCTCGTCACCCAGCCGGCCAACGCCGCCGGCGACGTCGCCTCGGACGCCCTGGCGACCACGGGCATCGCGGCGAAGAACATCGCCGCCCTCTGGTTGACGGAAGGCGCCGCGAACCTCATCAACGCGCAGCCGTACAACGTGGAGACGACGGTTCCGTCGAAGCACGTCTCGTCTGGTGGCCCCACTGCCGACACCAAGCCGGGTGTCGTCCCCGCCATCGGTGACGAGAAGAAGACCACGAGCACCTCGAAGAACATCAACCTGCCCAAGACCACGGGCAAGGTGTTCTTCGCCGACGGCGCCAAGTGGGACCGTGAGAAGCGTCGCTGGGTCGCCGTGAACCCGAAGTGGTGCACCGCCACCTCGATTCAGTCGACCTACCGCAACCTGGTCGCCACCGCTGGTAACTGTGTCTACGACACCGAGACCAACAGCGCCACCATGAACTACTGGGCCTTCGTTCCGGGTTACTACCAGGGCAAGGCTCCGTGGGGCATCTACGTCGGCAAGCAGGCCTTCACGCACTACGACTACGACGTGTACGAGGACAGCGACCGCAACTACGCGTTCGTGACCGTGTACAACGGCATCGCGCTGGGCGCGCCGACCCCCACCGAGATCACCAAGGCCGAGTACGACGCCTACCAGAAGAACGGTGGCAAGCACCTCGCCAAGGAGATCTCGACCGGCGAAGGTGACAAGAAGGTCACCAAGTACTTCGCCTGGAAGTACAAGGACGCCGGCCGCCTCGGCGACAACGTCGGTGGCCAGGGCTTCGCGTACAACCAGAAGGTCGGCCAGAGCGTCTACGTCTTCGGCTACCCGAGCGGCTCGCACCCGGACGGCAACCAGGCCTACACCGGTAAGACCCTCAAGTGGAGCTACGGCAAGACGTTCGCCGCCAAGGCCGCCGCGATCAAGGCCGAAGAGATCATCGGCGTCAAGTCCTCGTTCACCGGCCAGGGCTCGCTGGGCTCGGCGTGGCTGTCGCAGTACAAGAACACCCGCCGCCTCGGCTACCTGAACGGTGTCACCATCGGTGTTTCCGACACCGACGGTAACAAGCGCATTGACACCTCGCTCTCCTCGTACTTCGACGGTGAGACCTACGGCGTCTACAAGGCCGCTTCGAACCTGTGGACCGGCTCGATCGTCTAGTCGATCAGCGTGACCGCATGAAAAAAGCCCGGCAATCCAGCCGGGCTTTTCTGCGTTTTATCAGCGCTTTAGAGGATTGGCCGGAGTGATGTAAGTTTCTGGCTATCCCCTTTCTGGCGCATGGGACGCAAGAGGCGTCTCACGCCAAGCGCAAGGAGCGAACCCCCTGTGAAGCGCATCCTCCTTCCCGTCGGCGTGGCCGGCCTCGTCGCCGCCTCGTTAGCGGTTCCCGCGCACGCGGGCCCCAAGGTCGGCTCGTCGGCCAAGCTGGCGTCCCCCGCCGCGGCCGCCGACACCCTGGCGTTCTGGACCGCCGACGGCGGCAAGAACCTCAAGGCCGCCGCCCCCTACGGCCTGGAGCACGCCAAGGTCCCCAAGCACGTCTCCACCGGCGGCCCCGCCGCCGACGGCAAGCCCGGTGTGGTGCCCGCCATCGGCGACGAGGCCAAGCCCACCACGACGACCAAGAACGTCAACCTGCCCAAGACCGCCGGCCGCGTGTTCTTCGTGCTCGGCGACGGCCTCTTCTCGTGTTCGGCGTCGTCGATCCAGTCGGCGTACAAGAACCTGGTGGCGACCGCCGGGCACTGCGCCTACGACGTCGAGAGCAACGCCAGCGTGGTCGGCAAGTGGGTCTTCATCCCCGGCTACTACCAGGGCAAGGCCCCGTGGGGCATCTACGTCGGCAAGACCGCCTACACGCACTACGACTTCAGCGTGTACGAGGACGTCGACCGCGACTACGCCTTCGTCACCGTCTACAACGGCATCCTGCCCGCCGACGGCAAGTGGAAGGACGTCGGCCGGCTGGGCGACAACGTCGGCGGCCAGGGCCTCGCGTACAACCAGAAGGTCGGCCAGAACGTCTTCGTGTTCGGCTACCCGACCGCGGCCCACCCCGACGGCGACTACACCTACACCGGCGGCACCCTGAAGTGGTGCTACGGCAAGCCGGTCTACCCCGTGGTCGAGAAGAGCGTGAAGGCCGAGGAGCACCAGGCCATCAAGTGCTCGATGACCGGCGGCGCCTCGGGCGGCCCGTGGATCATCAAGTACAGCAGCACCGCGCGCAAGGGCTACATCAACGGCGTGACGAGCCTCGGCGGCGACACCGACGGCAACAACCGCAGCGACCTGATCACCTCGCCCTACTTCGACGGCGAGACCTACTCGGTCTACAAGGCCGCGGCCCCGCTGTGGTCGGGCTCGATCGTCAAGAAGGACGGCACCCTCGGGCTGACCGAAGTTAAGTAGTAGCTATGTGACTTAGGTCACATTCCTTCTCCTCCCGTTTGTTTTCGGTCTCACGGTTAGTCATCCGGAAGATCCAATCCGCAACGGGAGGAAAAGGAGGGTCAACGTGGACACGCGCGCACGCCTGGGTCTCGTGACCGCCGGCATCGCCGGATCCGCCGTCCTGGTGGCATTACCAGCGAACGCCGCCTCGCCCGCCGACGGACCCACGGTCTCCGTGGCAGACGCCGACAACATCGCGGGCTTCTGGTTCCGCAGCAACAACAAGGCGCTCAAGGCCGCCACCCAGTGGGGCCCCGACGCCGAGACGGTCGCCAAGGTGGCCAAGCTGTCGTCGAAGGGCGGTCCCTCGGCCGACGGCAAGGCCGGCACCGTCTCCCCGACCGGCCCGGGTGGTCAGGCCGGCACCTCGAAGAACATCAACATCCCCAAGACGCTGGGCAAGGTCTTCTTCCGCAAGAACGGCAAGACCTACTGGTGCTCGGCGAGCTCCATCCAGGCGAAGTACAAGAACCTGGTGGCCACCGCCGGCCACTGCGTCTTCGACACCGACGACAACGACCACATGCTCGACAAGTGGATCTTCGTCCCCGGCTACTACCAGGGCAAGGCCCCCTTCGGCGTGTACGTCGCCAAGCAGGGCTTCACCCACTACGACTTCGACGTCTACGAGGACTACGACCGCGACTACGCCTTCGTCACGGTCTACAACGGCGTCAAGTTCGAGGCGACCAAGTCCGTCTCCGAGAAGCAGTACAAGGGTCACGGCGGCGAGAAGTGGCGCGACAAGGGCAAGTGGTGGGTCCTCACCATCAAGGACGCCGGACGTCTCGGCGACAGCGTCGGCGGCCAGGGCCTGGCCTACAACCAGAAGGTGGGCGCGGGCGCCGTCTACGCCTTCGGCTACCCGGCGGCCCGTCACCCCGACGGCAACAAGGCGTTCACCGGGCTCACCCCGAAGTGGTGCTACGGCAAGCCGAACCGTGAGGTCACCGACGCCTCGCTCAAGATCGAGGAGCAGATCGCGATCACCTGCTCGATGACGCCCGGCGCCGACGGCGGCCCGTGGCTGCTCAAGTACAGCAACGCGCGTCGTCTCGGCTACGTCAACGGCGTGACCAGCGCCTTCGCCGACAGCAACGGCAACGAGCGCATCGACAAGATCACCTCGCCCTACTTCGACGGCGAGACGTACGACGTCTACAAGGCCGCGGCCAACAACTGGTCGGGCAGCATCGTCAAGAAGTGACCGTGTCGTAGAACGGCCCGGCCTCGGGGAGGCCGGGCCTTTCTCATGGCTACCTGCGCGCGACGCCGTCCTTGCGGGCCTGGTCGGCGACCGCCCGGGTGACGGCCGGGGCGACCCGCTCGTCGAACGGCGACGGGATGATGTAGTCGGCCCGCACCTCGTCGCCCACGACCCCGGCCAGCGCCTCGGCGGCGGCGATCTTCATGTTCTCGGTGATCGTGGTGGCCCGCACGTCGAGCGCCCCCCGGAACACGCCGGGGAAGGCCAGCACGTTGTTGATCTGGTTGGGGAAGTCGGAGCGCCCGGTCGCCACCACGGCGGCGTGCCTGGCCGCGATCTCGGGGTGGACCTCAGGCGTCGGGTTGGAGAGCGCGAACACGATGGCGTCCTGCGCCATCGAGGCGATGGCCCGCTCGGAGATCGTCGCCCCCGACAGGCCGATGAACACGTCGGCGCCGTCGAGCGCGGTCTCGGTCGAGCCGGTCAGCCCGCTCTTGTTGGTCTCCCTGGCCAGGGCGTCCTTGTAGGGGTTCATCCCGGCGCGGCCCTCGAAGATCAGGCCCTTGCTGTCGGAGACCGCGATGTCGCCGATGCCGGCGTTCAGCAGCATGCGGGTGACCGCGACCCCGGAGGCCCCGGCCCCCGCCACCACGGCGCGCAGCTCGCCGAGCGGGCGCCCGATCAGCCGGGCGGCGCTGGTCAGCGCGGCGGTCGCGACGATCGCGGTGCCGTGCTGGTCGTCGTGGAAGACCGGGATGCTCAGGCGCTTGCGCAGCTGGTCTTCGATCTCGAAGCAGCGGGGGGCGCTGATGTCTTCGAGGTTGATGCCGCCGAACGAGGGCGCCATGCGGACGACGGTCTCGACGATCTCGTCGACACCGGTGCAGTCGAGGCAGATCGGCACCGAGTCGACCCCGCCGAACTCCTTGAACAGCAGCGACTTGCCCTCCATGACGGGCATCGCCCCGGCCGGGCCGATGTCGCCGAGCCCCAGCACGGCGGTGCCGTCGGTGACCACGGCCACCACGTTGGAGACCCAGGTGTACTCGTTGACGAGCTCGGGGGCGTCGGCGATGGCCGAGCAGACGCGGGCGACGCCCGGCGTGTAGGCGAGCGAGAGATCGTCGGCGTTGCGGACCGGAATGGTGGCTCGAACCTCAAGCTTTCCGCCGCGGTGCAGCGCGAAGGCCGGATCGAGGTCGAGGGCTTCGAGGGAAGCAGTCATGACGAAGACCCCTGGAGTCTGGTGACGGACACAACACAGACCGTGACTAGACGAAGGCCCGAGGCATTGTTGTATGCCGGGAACCGTCGTCGTTGACGGTCGTCTCGGGTACGGGGGTCACCCGTCGCCCTAGTGTGCCACACGCCGAAACAGCCTCTCACGATCAGTTACACCCCAGCCGTTTCGCCTTTATCGCCCCGTCAATCTCTTTGGAACTTTCCGTCGCTGTGTAATACTCAATGTCCGGATTCACCTATTACAAGGTTCCCCGTGGACTTGACCTCATATGCCGAACTGGCCGTTCTTCTCGTCAACCGCCGGGACGATCTGAAAACCCTCGACGGATTGCGCGGCCTGCTGGCCGAGACGGGCCGCACCGAGGCCGCGGGCCGGGTCACCCGGCGCGACCTCGACCACGTGATCGAGCTGCGCGACGAACTGACCGAGGTCTTCGAGTCGGCCTCACAGGGTGACCAGGACGACGTGGTCCAGCGCCTGAACGGGCTGCTGGTGCGCCATCCCGTCCACCCCCAGATCGCGGGGCACGACGGCCAGCCCTGGCACATGCACCTGACCGAGGGCGGCCGGGTCGGCGACACCGTGGCGGTCGGGTCGGTGATGGGCCTGGCCAGCGTGGTCACCGGGCTCGGGGCCGACCGGCTGGGCATCTGCCAGGCGCCGCCCTGCCGCAACGCCTACCTCGACACCTCGTCGAACAGGTCGCGCCGCTACTGCTCCGAGCGCTGCGCCAGCCGCGCCAACGTGGCGGCCTACCGCGCCAGGAAGCGCGGCCCGAAGGCGAGTGACGGCCAGTAACGGCCGACCACCTTCCCGACGATCCGGTCCTGGGGAATCGCCCCGAAGTCCCACGAGTCCCTACGGCCGGGCGCGCTCTGGTTGTCGCTCTCGAGCCACCAGCCCTCGTCGGTCCACCGGAACACCCTTTTGACGATGACGTTCCCGGGTAGGCGGGCGATCACGACGTCTCCGGGGCGGATCTCCGCATTGAGCCGGACGATCAGGCAGTCGCCGGGCCTCAGCACCGGGAGCATGGAGTCCCCGGAGACCCGGGCACTGGTGAACATGATCCACCTCAGAGAGTAATGTCGGTTGCGCAGCCACTCTGACGAAAGGAAACCCGATGCTTGCCAAGCTCGTGGCATCGGCCCATTGTGACCTGCCGTGCGGCGTCTACGACCCCGCACAGGCGCGTATCGAGGCCGAATCGGTCAAGGCGATCATGCAGAAGTACGCCGACAACGACGACCCGGTGTTCCGCTCGCGGGCCCTCTCGATCAAGGAGGAGCGGGCCGAGCTCGTCAAGCACCATCTCTGGGTGCTCTGGACCGACTACTTCAAGCCCCCGCACCTGGAGGCCCACCCGCAGCTCCACCAGCTCTTCTGGGACGCCACCAAGCTGGCCGGCGCCGCCGGCGCCAAGGGCACCGTCGACGTCGCCAAGGCCGACGACCTCCTGGGCAAGATCGACGAGATCGCGAAGATCTTCTGGGAGACGAAGGCCGCCTAGGCTTTCCGCCACGGACCCCGCACGCTCAGCGACTCGCTTTCCGTGCGGGGTCCGCGCATTTCCGGCATCGGCGCGTCCAAGCCGAGCAATCATGGTCGAGTGGCGGTAGGTTGCAAACATGCGGCCCCGCGAGATGTGGCCGGCTGGGCAAGGAGGATCGTGACCGACGCAACTGATGTCACAGGGGATCTGGCTGGGATCCGCGACGCCGTGAGCGTCCGGCTGCCCGCGGCCAGCGCCTATCTGTCCGTGTTGCGGACCGCGACAGCAGGTCTGGCGGCACGGCTCGACTTCACCATCGACGAGATGGAAGATCTCCGGATCGCCGTCGACGAGGCGTGCGCGATGCTGCTGCGCCATGCCGTCCCCGGCACCGACCTGATCGCGGAGTTCGAGCTGACCGGGCAGGAGATGTCGATCCGGGTCGAGGTCACCACCGTCGGGATCGCCGAGCCCAAACGCGATGATTTCGCCTGGATGGTGCTCACCGCGCTCGCCGACGACGTCGACGCCGTGTCCTCCCCCGATCACATGGCGATCGTGCTGCGCAAGCAGCGAGGCGCGGCGAGGCCGGCGTGACGGAAAGGACCCGTTCCATGGCCACCAGCGACTCCGGAGTACCGGATCGGGTGCGAGCCCGCGCCCTCTTCGGGGAGCTCGCTGAGATGCCGGCCGACGACCCGCGCCGCCCGCGCATCCGCGACGAACTCGTGGAGCTGCACCTTCCGCTGGTGGAATACCTCGCCCGCCGATTCCGCAACCGCGGCGAATGGCTCGACGACCTGACCCAGGTGGCGACCATCGGTCTGATCAAGTCGATCGACCGGTTCGACCTGGCTCGGGGCGTGGAGTTCTCGACCTACGCCACTCCGACCATCGTCGGCGAGATCAAGCGCCACTTCCGCGACAAGGGCTGGGCGGTCCGCGTGCCGCGCCGCCTGCAGGAGCTGAAGCTCTCGCTGACCAAGGCGATCAGCGAGCTCTCGCAGCGCGAGGGCCGGGCGCCCACGGTGGCCGAGCTGGCCGCCCATCTCCAGATGACCGAGGAAGAGGTGCTGGAGGGCCTCGAGTCGGCCAACGCCTACTCGACGGTCTCCCTCGACGCCCCCGACTCGGGCGACGACGACGCACCGGCGGTCTCCGACTCGCTCGGCATCGTCGACGAGTCGCTGGAGGGCGTCGAATACCGCGAGTCGCTGAAGCCGCTGCTGGAGCGCCTCCCGCCGAGGGAGAAGCGCATCCTGCTGCTGCGGTTCTTCGGCAACATGACCCAGTCGCAGATCGCCACCGAGCTGGGCATCTCGCAGATGCACGTCTCCCGCCTGCTGGCTCGCACCCTCGCCCAGCTGCGCGAGGGGCTCACCGCGGAAGACTAGAAACGCCTCTCGATCGGCCGGTGTCCACGACACCGGCCGTTCGCTTTCCGGGCTCAGTGATCGTCCATGAGGGCCTGTGTGGAGGGCGGCGCGAGCAGAGTGACGAGAATCACTCCGGCCCCGGCGATCAGCGGCACCCCCCAGCCGAGCTGCCCGGCCTGGATCAGCGAGATCGACACGGGCACGGCGAAGATCTGGGTGACCACGGCGGGCCCCCGGCTCCACCGCATCAGCTGCACGATCCCCCAGGCGACCCAGAGCAGCCCCGCGCCCACTGCCAGGCCGAACACGGCCAGCACGAGGGAACTCATGACATCGCCGGCCGCGCCGATCAGGGTCTCGTAGGCGACCCAGCCGCCGAGCGCGAGGGCGGCCAGTCCTTCGATCGCGACGACGACCGCGGCGACGGCAATGGTGAACGGACGGTTCGACACAGTTGGTGAGACTACCCGTCGCATAACCTTCAAGCATGCGGGCACTTCTGCTGGTCAACCCCAAGGCGACCTCGACCAACCTGCGCACGCGCGACGTCCTGATCCGGGCGCTCGGCGCGGCGGTCGATCTGGAGGTCGCCGAGACCGGATATCGGGGGCACGCGTCGCTGCTGTCCGCCACCGCGAAGGAGAAGGGCTTCGACGCGGTGGCCGTCCTCGGCGGCGACGGGACGGTCAACGAGGTCGCCAACGGCCTGATGGCGGCCGACGACCGGGCCAAGATGATCATCATTCCGGGTGGCAGCGCCAATGTGCTGGCGCGGGCGCTGGGGCTGCCCAACGACCCGATCGAGGCCACCGGCGCGGTGCTGGAGGCCCTGCGTGAGGGCCGTTCGCGCACGATCAGCCTGGGGCTGGCGGAATGGGATGTTAGGGATTCCGGGACCGGGGCAGGTGTGGAGTCTCGCTACTTCACATTCTGTGCCGACCTGGGCTGGGACGCCGAGGTCATCAGAGCCGTCGAGGGTCTGCGCAGCGCCGGATACCGCGCTTCGCCGACGCTCTACATGCAGACGGCCCTGCGGCACTACCTCATGACCGACCGCCGGCATCCGTCGATGACCCTGACCAGGCCCGGCCAGGCCGATCAGCCGGGGATCTTCCTCGCGATCGTGTCCAACACGGCGCCCTGGACGTTCGTCGGCAGCCGTCCGGTCAACCCGACACCGTGGGCCGGGTTCGACACCGGTCTCGACGTGCTGGGGATGACGAAACTGCGGTTTCCGGCCGTCGTGAGCCTGCTGCGGCAGATCGTCGGGGAGCCCCGGGGGTTGCCGACGGGTAAACACCTGGTTCAGGCACATGACGAGAGTGTTTTCACACTCGAGTCGGTCCGGCCCATCGCGCTCCAGCTTGACGGCGACTACCTGGGAGAACAGGAAAGGGTGACATTTCGCTCTATCCCGGACGCGTTACAAGTTCTGGTCTAGTCAGTTACAAGCGGTCATAGTGTGACGCATCCGACAGCTAGGACCCGCAAAACCTTCCCCCAAACCTCTTGTGTGCTGTAGGAGTGGCTGAAAAGCTGAACGCGACGTCGGAACGTAGGACCTTTACGAGAGCCACAGCTCACGACAAAGGTCCCCGGCGATCATCAATCGCGAATCTCGTCCCTCACCTTTAGGGCGGCCGTTCGCATCAGTTAGTGAAACTGTTCACAAAGGTGCAGGAGCCGCCCAGGCTCCACTTACGAAGGAGTGGACCGCATGGACTGGCGCCACCGCGCTGCCTGCCGTGACGTGGACCCCGAGCTGTTCTTCCCGATCGGCAACACCGGGCCCGCGTTGATGCAGATTGAAGAGGCCAAGCAGGTCTGTCGTACCTGTACGGTCAGCGAGCTTTGCCTCAAGTGGGCACTGGAGTCCGCCCAGGACGCCGGCGTCTGGGGCGGCCTCAGCGAGGACGAACGCCGCGCCGTCAAGCGCCGCACCGCCCGGGCCCGTGCCCGTGCCAACGTCTGAATTCATACAACCGAATTAGAGCGCCCGCACATTGCGCATTTGTTGCGCGTGCGTCAAATCCGGTGAATGTCGTTGGTGGGAACGTTCACCGGAATGCTGAGCACGACTTCCGTGCCGCCGCCTTCGCGCGGAGCGATGTTGAGGCGCCCGGAAAGCTCTCCCACAACGAGGGTCCGTACGATCTGCAGCCCCAGATTGCTGTTCGTCTCGATGTCGAACCCGGGCGGCAGTCCCTGACCCTCGTCGGCCACGACCAGTTCGAGCATGTCCGGGAGACGTTCGACCCGGACCTCCACGCTCCCCGGCAGGTCTTCGAGGCCGTGCTCCACCGCGTTCTGGAGCAGCTCGGTCAGCACCATCGCGATCGGCGTCGCCACGGCCGCCGGCAGGACCCCGAACGTCCCCGCGCGATGCACCTCGACCTGGGCCACCGCCACCTCGGCCGTCATCTGGATCACCCGGTCGGCGATCTCGTCGAAGGTGACCAGCTCCTCGGGCATCTGCGCCAGGGTCTCGTGCACGATCGCGATCGACCCGACCCGCCGGACCGCCTCGTCGAGCGCCGCCCGCCCCTCGGGCACCCGCAGCCGCCGTGACTGGAGCCGCAGCAGCGCCGCGACGGTCTGGAGGTTGTTCTTGACCCGGTGGTGGATCTCCCGGATCGTGGCGTCCTTCGTCAGCAGCTCGCGCTCCCGGCGCCGCAGCTCGGTCACGTCACGGACCAGCACGAGCGCCCCGATCCGCCCCCCGGAGATGATCAGCGGAATGGCCCGCAGCTGGACGACCGTCCCGCCCCGCTCGACCTCCGTCTCCCTGGGCACCTTGCCGCTCGCGACCAGCATCAGGTCTTCGTTGATCGGCTCGTCGCGGTAGCAGAGATCGGCCGTGGTCTTCCCGAGTTCGGAGCCGACCAGATCGGCGTGCAGCCCGAGCCGCCGGTAGGCGCTCAGGGCGTTCGGCGACGCGTAGGTCACCCGCCCGGCCCGGTCGAGCCGCAGCAGCCCGTCGCCCACCCTCGGCGACCGCACCAGCATCGGCTCGGCCTCCGGGAAGGGGAAACGCCCCTCGGCGACCATCTGCGCCAGGTCGGAGGCGCTCTGGAGATAGGTCAGCTCCAGCCGCGAGGGGGTGCGCGCCGAGGAGAGGTTCGTCGAACGCTGGATGACCCCGATGAGCGGCCCGTCGAGCGCCCGCCGCACCGGAATCGTCTCCTCCCGCACCGGCACCCCGGTCGACCAGTCGGGATCGCCCTCCCGGCAGATGCGCCGCTCCTGCCAGGCCGTCTCGATCAGCGACCGCTCGCCCCGCCCGATCATCGAGCCGACGACATCGTCGTGATAGACCGTCGGACCGGTCGTCGGCCGCATCTGCGCGACCGCGATCCAGCCGTCTTCGGCGGGAATCCACAGGATGAGATCGGCGAAGGACAGGTCGGCGAGCAACTGCCAGTCGGAGACCAGCGAATGCACCCATTCGAGGTCGGCCGACGACAGATCGGTGTGCTTGGCCACCAGGTCGCTGAGAGTTGGCACCTAGGCATGATGCGTCGTGAGAAGGGCCGAACGCCAATCGAGACGCCGGTCGGGCCGTCCACGCTCTGAGCCCGATCAACAATCGGGGCGCCGCACCTGGCATCATGCTCCAATGCATGGGCCGATCGACCGACTTCGCCAGGCCGCCGACCTGCGTGCCGCCGCCGGGCTGACCCGGGTGCTGCGGCCGCGCGGGCCCGACTTCGACGGGCTCCTCGACCTGGCCTCCAACGACTACCTGGGGCTCTGCCGCGACCCCCGGCTGACCGAAGCGGCGGTGGCGGCGACCCGCGAGTGGGGTACCGGCTCGACCGGATCCCGGCTGGTCACGGGGTCGACCCGGCTCCACGCCGAGCTCGAGGAGCGGCTCGCCGCCTTCACGCAGGCGCCGCGCGCGCTGGTGTTCTCCTCGGGCTACCTCGCCAACCTGTCCGCCGTCGCCGCGCTCGGCAGGGGCGGGCTGGTCGTCTCCGACGCGGGCAACCACGCCTCCATCGTCGACGCCTGCCGGCTGGCGCGGGCGCGCGTCGTGGTGACCCCCCACGGCGACGTCGGCGCCGTCGAGCGGGCGCTGGCCGACCGCGAGGAGGAGAACGCGCTGGTGGTCACCGACGCCGTGTTCTCCGTCGACGGCGACCTCGCGCCGCTGGGGGCGCTGTCGGAGGTGGCCGTACGGAATGGAGCGCTCCTGGTCGTCGACGAGGCCCACGCGCTCGGTGTCGTCGGGGAATACGGCCGTGGGGCGGTTCACAATGCCGGACTTGCGGGGAATGTTCACATTGTGAGAACTGTCACGTTGTCGAAGTCACTCGGATCCCAGGGTGGGGCCGTGCTGGGCGCGCCGGAGGTGATCGACACCCTCGTCGACACCGGCCGGTCGTTCATCTTCGACACCGGTCTCGCCCCCGCGAGCGCCGGAGCGGCCCTGGCCGCGCTGCACATCCTCGAAAAGGAGCCTGACCTGCCCGGACGCGCCCGCGACATCGCGCTGCGACTGGCCGCCACCGCACGGGAACTCGGCCTGGAGACCACCGACCCGGCCGCCGCCGTGGTGCCGGTGGTGCTCGGCGACCCCCACCGGGCCCTGGCCGCCGCCGCGACCTGCGCGGACCACGGCGTGAAGGTCGGCTGCTTCCGGCCCCCTTCGGTTCCCGACGGACGGTCTTGCCTAAGGTTGACCGCTCGGGCCAATCTGGGGTCCGCAGATCTCGCGGTGATCGGGCGCGCGCTCGCAGCCGTGGCCGGAACGAAGGTGACCGCGTGACCGAAGACACTCCCCGGGTGCCGAAATACTACGACGTCAAACGTAGCCTGCTCGAGCTCACCAAGAGCCTGCCCGCCGGGAGTGCACTGCCCCCCGAGCGTACCCTCGCGGTCCGCTTCGAGACCTCGCGCACGACGGTCCGCCAGGCCCTGACCGAACTCGTCGTCGAAGGCCGTCTGATCCGCATCCAGGGCAAGGGCACGTTCGTCGCCCAGCCCAAGGTCGCCCAGGTGCTCCAGCTCACCTCTTATGTGCAGGACCTGCGTACCGTCGGCCTCGAACCCGACACCAAGATCCTCGACATCTCCTACATCACCGCCGACGAGGCCCTCGGGCGGCGGCTGGCCATCAACCCCGGCGGCCGGGTGCTGCGCATCCACCGCCTGCGCCTGGCCAACGGCGAGCCGATGTCGATCGACACCACCCATCTGTCGGCGCGGCGGTTCCCACGGCTGCGGCGGGAGATGGAGGGTCACTCCTCCCTGTACGAAACGCTCCACAACGCCTACAGCGTCCGCCTCACCGACGCCGAAGAGATCATCGAAACGATCCTGGCCACCCCCTACGACTCGCAGGTCCTCGGCGTGGACATCGGCCTGCCGATGCTCATGCTCACCCGCCACGCCTTCGACGCCGACGGCAACCCGGTCGAGTGGGCGCAGTCCCTCTACCGGGGCGACCGCTATAAGTTCGTCACGCGCCTGCGGCGCCCGACTCCGTAATCTTGGCCGGATGAGCGTTCTTGTGGTGACCGGCACCGACACCGGTGTCGGGAAGACCGTGGTCACGGCCGCCGTCACGGCGTTGGCGATCGAGCGGGGCGGCCCGGTCGCCGTGGTCAAACCCGCCCAGACCGGCGTGGGCCCCGACGAGCCGGGCGACCTCGACGAGGTGATCCGGCTCTCGGGCGCGACGAACACCTTCGAGTTCGCCCGCTACCCCGACCCGCTGAGCCCGGCCGCCGCCGCACGGGTGTCCGGCCGGAAAAGCCTCGACCTCGCCGAGGCGGCCGCGCGCATCACCGAGCTCGCCGAGTCCCACCGGCTGGTCGTGGTCGAGGGCGCGGGTGGTCTTCTCGTACGTTTCGACGAAGAAGGCGCCACCCTCGCCGACCTGGCCCACGCGGTGAAGGCCCAGGTGCTGGTCGTGGCCAGGGCCGCCCTCGGCACCCTCAACCACACGGCCCTGACCCTGGAGGCCATGGCCAACCACGGCCTCGACCTGGCCGGGGTGGTCATCGGATCATGGCCGGCCGAGCCCGATCTGGCCGAGCGCTGCAACGTGGCCGATCTCGAGATGCTGGCGGCCCGGCCCCTGGCGGGTGCGGTGCCGGAGAACGCCGGTTCACTTCCCCGGGGTACCTTCACCAAGGTCGCCCGCGCATCTCTAGGGGCCCCTCTGGGCGGCGCGTTCGACCCGTCGGCCTTCCGATCCGACCTTAGGATTTCACAATGACCATCCTGGACATCGCCAGAACGCAGGTGCTCGACGAGGGCAGGGGTTTGACGCGGGAGCAGGCGCTCGAATGCCTGAAGCTTCCCGACGAGAGCCTGCCCGATCTTCTCGCCCTCGCCCATGAGGTGCGGATGAAATGGTGCGGGCCCGAGGTCGAGGTCGAGGGGATCATCTCCCTCAAGACCGGCGGCTGCCCGGAGGACTGCCACTTCTGCTCGCAGTCGGGGCAGTTCACCTCGCCGGTCCGCTCGGTGTGGCTGAACATCGAGGAACTGGTGAAGGCCGCCGTCGAGACCGCCCAGACCGGCGCGACCGAGTTCTGCATCGTGGCGGCCGTGCGCGGGCCCGACAAGCGCCTGATGGACCAGGTGCGCGAGGGCGTCAAGGCCATCAAGGAGGCCGTCGACATCAACGTGGCGTGCTCCCTCGGCATGCTCACCCAGGCCCAGGTCGACGAGCTGGCCGAGATGGGGGTGCACCGCTACAACCACAACCTGGAGACCTGTAAGTCCCACTTCCAGCACGTGGTGACCACCCACACGTGGGAGGAGCGCTGGGACACCTGCCTCATGGTCCGCGAGGCCGGCATGGAGCTGTGCTGCGGCGGCATCATCGGCATGGGCGAGACGATCGAGCAGCGCGCCGAGTTCGCCGCGCAGCTCGGTGAGCTCGAGCCCGACGAGGTCCCGCTCAACTTCCTCAACCCCCGTCCCGGCACCCCCTTCGCCGACTACCCGGTCATCGAGGGCGCCGAGGCCCTGAAGACAATCGCGACCTTCCGTCTCGCACTACCGCGAACCATCCTCCGGTACGCCGGCGGACGTGAGCTGACCCTTGGCGACCTGGGCACCCGTGAGGGCATGATGGGTGGCATCAACGCGATCATCGTGGGCAACTACCTGACCACCCTGGGCCGCTCCCCCGCCGACGATCTGGCTCTGCTGACCGACCTGAAGATGCCGATCAAGGCCCTGTCCCAGACCCTTTAGAAGAGGAAGGTTCGTCCGCCCGCGGCCAGGGCAGCTCGTAGGTCCCACTAGTTAACCGACTGGTAGGTTTCACGAATGAGCAAGCACGCGGGCGACGTCGCTGTCGGCGTCTCCAAGGCATACGGCGTCGAGACGATGTTCACCCTCTCGGGCGGCCACGTCTTCCCCCTCTACGACGGCGCCGTCCACGAAGACATGCGCATCCTCGACGTACGCCATGAGCAGAGCGCCGTTTTCGCCGCCGAGGCGACGGCGCGGCTCACTCGCAGACCGGGCCTCGCGGTGCTCACCGCCGGGCCCGGCATCACCAACGGAGTGTCGGGCGTGGCGACCGCCCACTTCAACGGCAGCCCGGTCGTGATCCTCGGCGGCCGGGCCCCGCAGTCACGCTGGGGCTCCGGCGCGCTCCAGGAGATGGACCACCCGCCGCTCTTCGACTCGATCACCAAGCTCGCGTTCACCGGCTCGGGCGCCGACGCCGTCGGCCAGGACGTCGAGATGGCCTTCCGCACCGCGCTCGCCCCCCACCGGGGCCCGGTGTTCCTCGACTTCTACATGGACCACCTGTTCTCGCCCTCCCCTTCGGTCGAGACCGAGACGCTGGCGCCGTCCCCGCTGGAGCCCGACACCGACCATCTGGCCGCCATCGCGGCGCTGATCGCCGAGGCCGAGCGCCCGATGCTGGTGATCGGCTCCGACGTGTGGATGGATCGTGCCGAAGAGGCCGCCCGCGACTTCGCCGAGGAGTTCCGGCTCCCGGTGGTGCCCAACGGCCAGGGCCGGGGCATCCTGCCGTCGGGACACGAACTGCTGGTGACCCGCGCGCGCGGGCTGGCGTTCGCCCAGGCCGACCTCGTGATCGTGGCGGGCACCCCGCTCGACTTCCGGCTCAACTACGGCTGGTTCGGCGGAAAGGACGGGTCGCCGCTGGCCCGGGTCGTCCACCTGGCCGACGCCGCCTCGCAGCTCGCCACCCACACCGGCCTGGCCGGTTCGGCCGCCGGTGACCTGTCGCTGCTGTTCTGGGGCCTGGCCGCCGCGTGCCGCACCGCGAGCGTCAAGCCGCGCGAGCAGTGGCTCACCAAGCTGGCCGAGGCCACGGCGGCGGCCATCATCGGAGACGCCGAACTGCTGGCCGCCGACAGCGACCCGATCCATCCGATGCGCATCTACGGCGAGCTCAACCGCCAGCTGGCCGACGACGCCGTGGTCATCGGCGACGGCGGCGACTTCGTCTCCTACGCTGGCAAATACGTCGAGCCCAGGCGGCCCGGCAACTGGCTCGACCCCGGCCCCTACGGCTGCCTGGGCACCGGCCTCGGCTACTCGATCGCCGCCCGGCTGGCCCGCCCGTCGTCGCAGGTCGTGCTCCTGCTCGGCGACGGCGCCGCCGGTTTCTCGCTGATGGACGTCGACACCCTCGTCCGCCACAAACTGCCCGTCGTCATGGTCTGCGGCAACAACGGCATGTGGGGCCTGGAGAAACACCCCATGCAGATGCTGTACGGCTACGACGTCGCCGCCGACCTCCAGCCCCAGTGCCGCTACGACCAGGTCGTCACGGCCCTCGGCGGGGGCGGCGAACTCGTCACCAAGCCGAGCGAGATCGGCCCCGCGCTGAAGCGGGCGTTCGACTCGGGCGTGCCCTACATGGTGAACATCGCCACCGACCCCGAGATCGCCTACCCGCGCAGCACCACCGGGGTCTAGCCCGTCGTCGCACCCGTCGACGCCGCCGTGGGAGACGGTGACGGTGAGGGAGAGGGCGGCGCCGGACAGGCCACCCGCTTCACGTACACGGTCACCGTCGACCCGACCGCCGCCTGCGTGTTGGCCTGCGGCTCCTGCTTGAACACCTCGGTGCAGCCGAGACCGGAGTCGCCCTGGGTCTGGAAGTTGCCCTGGAACCCGGCCTGGAGCAGCGTCTGCTCGGCCGCCTGGGCGGACTTCTTCCAGAGCGACGGCACCGCCTTGGTCTCCTTGGGCGGCGTGGGCGTCGGCTTGGGCGACTTCGACGGGCTCGGCTTCGGCGTCGGCGTCGGCTCCTTCGAGGGCTCCTCGGACGGCTCCTCGGTCACCGGCGGCTTGGAGACCTCGGGCGTCGGCGTCGGAGTTTTCTTCGGAGGCCTCTTCGTCGACGGGGTCACGGTGGGAGTGTCCTCCGTCACGGCCCCCTGCATCACCGGTGTGCTCGACGGATTCGGTTCGTCGGTGGCGCCGATGAGGCTCACGCCCGCCCAGCCGATGCCCGCCGAGGCGAACACGCCCGCCACGATGGCCGCGATCGTCAGGCCGCGCTTGCTCTTGTTCTGCTTGCGCCGTCCGCCCGTACCGGCCATCTCCGGCGTGGCCGCCGTGGTGCGGTAGCTGCCGGTCGAGGGGAAGTTGCCCGTCGCCGGGTAGTTGCCGGTGGCCGGGTAGTTGCCCGTCGGCGCGTAGGCGCCGGTCGCCGGGGGTTCGTACCAGTCGCCCGTCTTCGGGAACGCGCCCGCGCCGGTCTGGGCCGGGTTGGGCTGGGTCAGGGAGGCGTTGGGGTTGGCGGCCTGCCGGGCCGCCTGGCTCATCGCCATCGCGGTCGGCCAGCGGTCGGCGGGCGACTTCGACAGGGCGCGTTCCACCACGTGGCGGATGTGCGGCGGGATGTCGGCCGGCAGCGGTGGTGGTTGCTCGCGGATGTGCTTGAGCGCGATCGTGACCGGGGTGTCGCCGTCGAACGGGCGGCGACCGGCCAGGCACTCGTAGGCGACCACGCCGAGGGCGTAGATGTCGACCGCCGGGGTCACCGGCTCGCCCTCGGCCTGTTCGGGCGCGCAGTAGGCGGCGGTGCCGAGCACCATGCCGGCGTCGGTCAGCCGGCTCGCGGCGTCGGAGCGCGCGATGCCGAAGTCGGTGAGCACGAGCGTGCCGTCGACCTGCACGAGCAGGTTGCCCGGCTTCACGTCGCGGTGCACGATGCCCCGGTCGTGGACGGCCTGTATCGCCGCCGCGGCCTGGCCGATGAGCTCCATCACGGCTTCGGGCCTGATGCGCCCTATCCGCTGGAGCAGACCGTCGAGCGGCTCGCCGTCGACGAACTTCATCACCAGGTAGGCGGTCGGCCCGTCGCCGGGGACGTCGGTGACGCCGTAGTCGTAGACGTCGACCACACCGGGGTGGTTGATGAGGGCCATGGCCCTCGCCTCACCCTGGAAGCGCGCCCCGAATCCGGGGTCGTCGAGACGGCCCGGGAGCAGTACCTTGACGGCGACCGTACGCGCGAGGACGGTGTCTTCCCCGCGCCACACCTCGCCCATTCCGCCAGCGCCGATGCGCTGGTCCAATCGGTAGCGCCCGGCCAGCGTCGTCCCTTGGGCAACCATGCCCCCGGATACCCCCTATGTCACTGACCACTGTCGTGCCGGAAGTCTAGCGGGCACCGGCACAAAGGACCGGTAAGCCCAGATCTCCCAGGAATCCCTCACCATAACGGTCAGAACACAGGTTTGGTTCAGGCTGCTGTCAGCCCGTGTTGAGAACAGCGCGCCGACCAGCCGGTGGGCGTCACCTGAACGGTCATGCGGCGGCGGCACTTGGCGCAGTAGCGAGGCGGCTCCATCTGGCGGGCGCCCTGGCAGGACCCGTGGTCGCCGTCATCGGAAAGGCCCCCGCAGTGGTCGCAGTAAAGGTCCACGTCTTGCCTTTCGATGGGTTGCGATGGTCGAGCTACTAGCATCCCACCATGGCGCTCACGCCCGGACTGCGGGCCAATCGATTGATCATGGTGGAGAAGAGTGACACCGCCGAGCGCGTCGGCAGCGGAGACGTGCCGGTGCTGGCCACGCCGCGACTGCTGGCGCTGGCCGAGGGGCTCACCTGCGAGGCGATCGGCGGGGAGCTCACGCACGAGCAGACCTCGGTCGGGGTGCGGGTCGAACTCCAGCACCTGGCGGCGAGCGGGCTGGGCGCCCACGTCGAGATCTCGGCCGAACTGGTCGAGGTCGAGGGGCGCCGCCTGGTCTTCTCCTTCACCGCGGCCCACCGCGACGGCTCGGTCGTCGCCACCGGCGTGATCGAGCGGGTCGTGGTCGACCGCGAGAAGTTCCTCTCACGCACTATTCGATGACGGCGATCAGGTCGCCTTCCTGCACCACGTCGCCCTCGGCGACCTTGATGGCGACCACGCCCTCGTCTTCGGCGATGACCGGGATCTCCATCTTCATGGACTCCAGGATGACCAGGGTGTCTCCGTCGGACACCGTCTCACCTTCGGCGACGACGACCTTCCAGACGTTCGCCACCATCTCCGCGCGTACCTCAGCCACCGCAGTCTCCCTATATAACCCTCAGTCGTTCACGATCACGATCTCATGCGGGACACCAGGCCGGTGTCATAGTCGCCGCTGACGAACTCGGGGTGATCGAGGAGTTCGGCGCAGAACGGCAGGTTGTGCTTGGGCCCGGCGATCCGGAAGCCCGCGACGGCGGCCTTGGCGCGTTCAACCGCTTCCGCGCGGGTGGCGCCGTAGACGCAGAGTTTGGCCATCAGCGGGTCGTAGAAGGGGGTGACCGTGTTGCCGGCCTCGTAGCCCGAGTCGACGCGGACGCCCTCGCCGGACGGCTCCACCCATTCGGTGACGTGGCCGGGGCCGGGCAGGAAGCGCTTGGGGTCTTCGGCGTACACCCGGAACTCGATGGCGTGGCCGCGCGGGACGGCGTCGATCTCGACGTCTTCTCCGGCGGCGATGCGGAGCTGGGCGGCGACGAGGTCGACGCCGGTGACGAGCTCGGTGACGGGGTGTTCGACCTGGAGGCGGGTGTTCATCTCCAGGAACACGAAGTCCTGCGCGTCGGCGTCGACGAGGCACTCGACGGTGCCGGCGCCGCGGTAGTTGACCGCCGCGCCCGCGCGGGCCGCCGCCGCGAGCATGCGGTCGCGCAGCTCGGGGGTGATGCCCGGGGACGGCGACTCTTCGACGACCTTCTGGTGGCGGCGCTGCACCGAGCAGTCGCGCTCGCCCAGGGCCAGCACGCGGCCGTCGTTGAGGCCGAGGATCTGCACCTCGACGTGGCGGGCGCGCTCGATGTAGCGCTCGAGCAGGATCGCGGCGGTGCCGCCGAAGCGGGCCGCGGCGCGGGAGGCCTGGTCGAAGGCCTTGGCGAGGCCGTCTTCCTCGTGGGCGACGCCCATGCCGATGCCGCCGCCGCCACCGGCGGTCTTCACCATGACCGGGTAGCCGATCTTCGCGGCGGCCTTGGTGGCCTCGTCGATCGTGGTGACCGGCTCGCGGGTGCCCGCGGCGACCGGCACGCCGGCGGCCTCCATGAGGTTACGGGCGTTGATCTTGTCGCCCATCTGGACGATGGCCTCGGGCGAGGGGCCGATCCACGTGAGCCCGGCGGCCATGACGGCGCGGGCGAACTCGGCGTTCTCGGAGAAGAAGCCGTAGCCGGGGTGGATCGCCTGGGCGCCGGTGGCGCGGGCGGCCGCGAGGACCTGGGCCTGGTCGAGGTAACTCTGCGCCGGGTTGGCCGGGCCGATGTTCACCGACTCGCTGGCCTCACGAACGAAGGGCAGGTCGGCATCGGCCTCGGAGTGGACGGCGATCGATCTGATCCCCATCTCGTTGAGGGTCCGGATGATCCTGCGGGCGATTTCGCCGCGATTGGCGACCAAGACTGACTCGAACACGCAGCCAACCCTACGACCCGGATCGTCCCTGGCCGTGCACCCATGAGCACTGATCGTCACGGCTCAAACTGTAGGAAGCCCACAATTGTCAGAGCCGATTGACCGGTACGAGACGGTCGATGACGGTCGCCATGGCCTCGACCACATCGGGGTCGTATTGGGCGCCTCCGTCGAGCCGCAGGCGTTCGAGTGCGGCCGCGGCGCGGTCGCGGTTGGTCGATCCGCTGACGAGGTCGTCGTAGGCGTTGGCGGCCCTGATGATGCGGCTGGCCAGCGGCGGACGCTCTTCCAGGGGGTCGCACTGGCGGCGCACGATGTCGGCGACCTGGTTGAGCACCCCGGTCTTGCGGATGACCTCGGCGCCGAGTTCGGCGATGCGCCGGGCCTGCTCGGGGTCGGTCAGCACGGTCGCACCGCCGGGGATCGGGTCGGTGAGGCTGAGTTGTCCGATGTCGTGCATGAGGGCGGCGTATTCGAGTTCGAGGAGCTCGGGTTCGGCCATGCCGAGGTCGCGGCCGATGGCCACGGCCAGGCGGCTGACCCGGCGCGAGTGGCCGGGCTCGACGTAGCCGCCGACCTCGGTGACCCGGGCGAGCGCGCGGATCGTCTGCAGGTACGTCGCCCTGATGCCCGCGTATTTGCGGAAGGCCACCTGGGTGACGAGCAGCGGTGCGGCGAAGGCCAGCAGGGCGGTCAGCTCCATGCTGTGCAGGGCGAGCGCGAGCAGGATGCCGCTGGCCGACACTGCGGCGCTGAGCGGCGCGGCCATCCGCGCCTCGTCGCGTACGGCGACGGAAAAGGCGGTGCGCACCTGCTCGGCCCGCAGCAGGCCCGCCACCACGACGTCGACGGCGATGGCGACCCCGATGAGCAGCACCATCACCAGCAGCGCCACCCACCAGGCACCGCCCGGCGGCGGGCGCAGGATGTCGGCGAACGGCCGGAACGCGAACGCCAGCAGCGAGGCGCAGATGAGCCGCCGGGCCAGCGCGTCGAGCCGGGGCGCCCGCCCGACCGCCAGGTGCGGCAGCCCACCGGCGATCATGCCGACCGCCGTGACGGCGACGACCTGCAGCGCCGAGTGTTCCGCGGGCACCCCGCCGACGTAGAGCAGCAGCGCGTAGCCGAACGCCGAGGCGGTGCTGATCGGGGCGACCTCGCGGTTGCCCGGCATGGTCAGCCGGGCCAGCTCGCCGCAGGCGATCAGCGCGCCGAACCCGATCGCGACCTGCGAGGCGACCAGCCCGACGGCGGCGGTGTGGGAGATCCCGGCGACCGCGAGCATCCCCCCGGCGCAGATCAGCAGGAGTTGCCCCGAATCGAGGCCCTGCATGCCCCGGGTCTCGCTCGTCATCGGTCGGACACCACCTGGATGGGTGTGGTCGGGTCGTCGTGGTCTTTGGCGGCGGTCACGACCGGCATCCCGCTGGGCGCCGGCACGCTCGCGGGCGGGTTCCACCCGTCGCGGTCGAGCGCCCGGATGAACGCCCCCACCATGATCGGGTCGAACTGGGTGCCGGACCCCCGGCGCAGCTCGGCGACCGCTTCGTCCTGCGGTTTGGCCTTGCGGTAGGAGCGGTCGGAGGTCATCGAGTCGAAGGCGTCGGCGACCGCGATGATCCGGGCGAACTCGGGGATCTCGGCCCCGGCCAGGCCCATCGGGTAGCCCCGGCCGTCGTATTTCTCGTGGTGGTGCATGATCCCGGCGAACGCCTCGTCGAGGAAGCCGATGCCGCGCACGATCTCCAGGCCCCGCATGGGGTGGAGCTGGATCGCGGCGAACTCCTCTTCGGTCAGCTTGCCGTCCTTCTGCAGGACCTTGGTCGGTACGCCCAGCTTGCCCACGTCGTGGAGCATCCCGGCGTAGCGGATGGCGTGGAGGCGTTCGGTGCCCATGCCGATCTCCTCGGCGATCATCGACGAGGCGGCCGACACGCGGGTGCAGTGGCCCCGGGTGTACCAGTCTTTGGTCTCCACGGCCTGGCAGAGGGCGGCGATGGTGGCCTCGTAGGAGCGCTGCTGCGCGTGATACTGCCCGAGCGCCCAGCGGGCGACGAACAGCGGCAGCAGCACCAGCACGGCCGAGATCGACTGGATCGTGGCCCACAGACCGGCGATGAGGAGGCCGAAGGTGGCGTAGCCGAGATAGGAGAGCAGGAACTGCGCCACGTCGGGCACCGGGACCTGCCGCTTGCCCACGCCCTCGGCCAGCGCCAGGATCAGCGCGGTCAAGACGAAGTTGAGCGCCACGAACACGGTGGTAGCGGCGCCGTAGGGCAGGATGATCTCGGGGAAGTCGGTGCGGCGGGGCAGCCCGGGGATCCCCGTGGCCAGCTTGAAGACCTCTCCGGCGGTGTAGCCGCAGATGACGAACTGGGCCCCGTTGAACAGCCGTTTGACGGTGGGGAGCCCAGGTCGTACAGAGAAGATCGCCGTCGCGGTGACGACGGCGGCGCCCTCGGGGCCGACCAGCACCACGGCGGCGAGCGCGGCGGAGAACGAGACCGACATCGCGGCCTGCCGCACGCTCAGCTGGGTCGGGACCGACTCGCAGACGAGGAAGAGCAGCGCCAGAACGAGAGTCGAACTCCAGTCGAGCGTTTCATATGCTTGCCCGCTCCGGAGGAGCAGGATTCCGGCCGCCCCAATGCACAGGACGAAGTAGATCTTCGCCGGCCACGGCAGTTCGCGCAAAGCGGCCATCCCTCAAAGAAGGCGCGTCTGTCAACATGCGCCGCCTCCACATTGATGTGCGCCATCAGGCTACCCAGCGGACAGGCGGCCCACCGGGTTGTCGCCAAACCGTAATCAACTCATCACTGTGAGTTGCGGACCCAATCCACCGTGAGTTTGACCGCGGACGCGAGGTCGTGTTCGGGCCGCCAGCCGAGCCCCTCGAACGCCGGCGCGGGGTCGACCGCCATCGCCGGCAGGTCGCCCAGCCGGGCGGGCGCGAGGTCGGGCTCGTCGGGAACCCCGGCGGCGGCGGCGATGAAACCGTGCAGCGCGCGGTCGGAGGTCTGCACGCCGGTGCCGATGTTGAAGATCCCGCCGTTGCCCCGAGGGCCGCACGCGCGGGTGAAGGCGTCGACCACGTCGTCGACGTAGACGTAGTCGCGCGTCTGGGAACCGTCGCCGAACAGCACGGTCGGACGGCCGCCGAGCAGGGCGTCGGTGAAGATCGCCACCACCCCGGCCTCACCCCCGGGCGACTGGCGCGGCCCGAAGACGTTCGACAGCACCAGCGTGGTGTATTCGATGCCGTAGAGCCCCTGGTAGGCCGACAGATAGGCCTCGGCGCTCACCTTGGAGGCGGCATAGGGCGACATCGGCCGCGCCGGGGTGTTCCCGGGCACCGGAATGGTGGGGGGACGCCCGTATCGCGCCACCGACGACGCGAAGACGACCTTGCGCACCCGCGCGTGGCGGGCCGCCTCGAGCACGTTGAGGGTGCCCTCGACGTTGACGCGCGCGTCGTTGAGCGGATCGGCGACGCTGTTGCGCACCGAGATCTGCGCGGCCAGGTGGACGATCACCTCGGCCCCGCCCGCGACCTCGGCCAGAGCGGGGTCGCGCACGTCGAGCTCGTGGAACTCGGCCCGCGCCGCCCGGTTGGCCCCCGACGACAGGTCGTCGACCACGATCACCTCGTGGCCGTCGGCGAGCAGCCGATCGACGAGGTTGGAACCGATGAAACCCGCACCGCCGGTGACCAGAATCCGCATGGCCAGCAGGCTATTCCACGAGTTCGGATCGCACCTGATCTATGCGGAGGCGGATCTTGGCCCGCAGGTCGTCGGGAACCGGATCCTCACCGCAGTGCTTGGCCACGAGCTGCTTCACGACTTTGTCGAGCCCGTATTCCCGCAGGCAGGGATCGCACTCGTCAAGGTGCTGCCGGATGTCGCCACACCAGTTCTCGTCGAGTTCGCCGTCGAGAAAGGTGTAGACCCGGTCGAGCACCTCACTACAGTCGGTGTCGTGGTGGTCACCACAGCTCATGCGCCCTCCTCCGATCGCACAAGCCCGCGCTCGCGCGCGTAGTCTTCGAGCTGCGAGCGCAGTTGCCTGCGGCCGCGGTGGAGGCGCGACATCACGGTCCCGATGGGGGTCCCCATGATGTCGGCGATCTCCTTGTAGGGGAATCCCTCGACGTCGGCCAGATAGACCGCGATGCGGAAATCCTCGGGCAACGCCGCCAGGGCGTCCTTCACATCGCTGTCGGGAAGGTGTTCGAGCGCCTCGAGCTCGGCCGACTTCAGCCCGCTGGAGGTGTGAGACTCGGCCCTCGCGAGCTGCCAGTCTTCGATCTCCTCGGTGCCGGCCTGCTTCGGCTCGCGCTGCTTCTTCCGGTAGCTGTTGATGAAGGTGTTGGTCAGGATGCGATAGAGCCAGGCCTTCAGGTTGGTGCCCACCTGGAACTGGTGGAACGACGCGAAGGCCTTCGCGAAGGTCTCCTGAAGGAGATCCTCCGCGTCGGCGGGATTGCGGGTCATCCGGAGCGCGGCGGAGTAGAGCTGGTCGAGATAGGGCATGACATCCCGTTCGAACCGCTCACTGCGCTGCTCCAGAGTCTCCTCGGCTGTCTTGGAGACCGGACCCACCCCCTCATAGATGCGTATCGCATCAGAGGATACCGGGACGGCATAGGCCGGGGTTTCCGGCCTCACCAGCAACGCGTTCATGCCCATCGTCAACCGCGGCGGCGTAGAGTCTGTTCCCGGACAAGGTACGCAATGCCTTATCCGGGGAAAAAGCTACGTACCGGCTGGTAGTGACACCGCCACCACCAGGTCCTTCTTCTGAGAACGTCAACGTCCAGGAGCCGCTCGTGCTGCCCATTCCGGCCAATGAACTCAACGGCACAGGAAACCTCGGGCCTTACTGGACCTTTTACCACGCGGTGGTCGCCGAGCAGTTGCGCAGGTGGCTGCCCGAAAAGCCGAGTTTGCTGCTGGATCTTTCCGGTGGACGCGGCCGCTGGCCCGCCCAGGCCGCCCGCGCCGGTCACCGCGTGGTCGAGGTGCTCGACTTCCGCCGCCCCGCCGCCGAGCCGTGGCTCCGCGAGGCCTCCGACCTCATCCACAAGGTGCGCGCCGACGATCTGGCCTTTCTCCCCGACGGCAGCGTCGACGCCGTGGTCGCCGAGGAGCGCGCCCTGTCGGTCGAGATCATGGCCGAGTCGGCGCTGGCCGACGTGACCCGGGTGCTCAAGCCGGGCGGGCGGGTGCTGGTGTGCGTCGACTCGCTCGTGCTCGGCATGGCGATCCTGGCCGAGCAGAACTACTGGGCCCACCTGCGCCAGACCGGCGAGGTCATGCTGGTGCCCTGGCCCGACGGCAGCATCACCCGCTGCTTCTCCTCGGCCCAGCTCCGCGACCTGCTCGCCGGCGCGGGCCTCGAGGTCGAGTGGGTACGCCCCCGCACCGTCCTGTCGCCCTCGACGGTCGACCACGTGCTGGGCAGCGACGGGCGGTCGCTGTCGTGGCTGGTCACGACCGAGCTCGACGCCCACCCCGACGACGACGACACCGTCGGCATCCACCTCGTCGCGAGCGGGCGCAAGCCCCTGAACTAGCGGCGTCTCTCGCGCCTCGACTGGCAGCCGATGCAGCGGGCCGCCTCGGGCCGGGCCTCCAGCCGGCCCTCGGGCACCGCGACGTGGCAGTCGACGCAGCGGCCGTAGGTCCCGGCGTCGAGCCGGGACAGCGCGGCGACCACCGCTCGGCGGTGCCGGTTCGCCGCCTCGATCATGGCCTGGTTTCGGTCGGCGTCGGTGAGGGTGATTTCGGCAGAGGGGTCGGTTGTCAGAACCCCGATGGACCGGTCCACGTCGTCGAGCATCATCTCCAGGCGCATGCGCGCAGCCGCAGATTCCACGAATCCGCACCTCCGGGAAGTGGGGGACGCGGCCGGGAGTCCCCGGTCTCCCGGCTTTATCAGCGGATGCCCGCTCCCCGCATTCCTTACACCCGGCGCCACTCAGAACAAGTGATTGGTGTCACCACTGTCCTGAAGTGGGGAGATGAGCCGCTCGCCGTTGTTGCGGACGTTCCCCACCGCCGGGTCGACCGGGTAGGCGACCAACCTCGCCGACGAGGCCGGAACGAGGAGTTCGGAGGCGTCCGAAACCCCGGGGTCGAGCCATTCGGTCCACCTGTCCCTGGCGATCAGCATGGGCATGCGGTCGTGGATGTGGCCCAGGCGGTCTTCGGCGTCCTGGGTGATCACCGTGCAGGTGCAGATCCACTCGCCTTCGGGGTCCTTCCAGAATTCGTACAGGCCCGCCATCGCCAGGACGCCGCCGTCTTCCGGGTGGATGAAGTAGGGCTGCTTGCGACGGTCGTCGGTCGGCATCCACTCGTAGTAGCCGTCGGCGGGGAGCAGGCAGCGGCGGGACGCGAAGGCCTTGCGGAAGGCGGGCTTCTCGGCGACCGTCTCGACCCTGGCGTTGATCATGCGGGAGCCGATCGAGGGGTCCTTGGCCCAGCTCGGGACCAGTCCCCAGCGGACCACCCTGAGCTGGCGGATCGGCCGGGTGGCGCCCTCTTCCTTGGGGACGCGGCTCATGACCGCGTACACGTTCTTGGTGGGGGCGACGTTGTAGTCGGGTTCGAGCTCCTCCTCGGAATCGAGCTCGACCTCGAACTCCTCCAGCAGTTCGTGGCGTTTGCGCGCCGACGCGTATCTTCCGCACATCACTCCAGACTGCCACCCCGATAGGCTTGCGCCATGTCCGTTCCGTTGTGGCCCGCGCCCGTGGTGTCCGGCCCGGTGACCGCCACCGTGGCGCTGCCGGGCTCCAAGTCCGTGACCAACCGCGCCCTGCCGCTGGCCGCGCTGGCCGAGGGTCCCGGGCGGGTCCGCCTGGCGCTGCGCAGCCGCGACGCCGACCTGATGGCCGAAGGCCTCCGCACTCTCGGCACCGGGATGACGCCTTTTAACGAAAACGTCTCCTCCTCCGACTGGGAGATGACTCCCGGGCCGATCACCGGCGGCGGCCACATCGACTGTGGCCTGGCCGGAACCGTCATGCGCTTCCTGCCGCCGGTCGCGGCGCTGGCCGACGGCGAGGTCTCCTTCGACGGCGACCCCCACGCCCGCAAGCGCCCGATGGGCACCATCCTCGACGCCCTGCGCGGTCTGGGCGCCCACGTCGACGGCGACCGGCTGCCGTTCACGATCCGCGGCCCGATCACCGGTGGCGAGGTGACCGTCGACGCGTCGGGTTCCTCGCAGTTCGTCTCCGGGCTCATGCTGGCGGCGGCGCGGTTCCCGAAGGGCGTGACGGTCCGCCACGTCGGGCCGCCGGTGCCCTCGATGCCGCACATCGCGATGACCGTGCAGATGCTCCGGGCCCGGGGGGTCGAGGTCGACGACTCCGAGCGATACGTGTGGCGGGTGCTGCCCGGCCCGATCGCGGCCACCGACTTCACCGTTGAGCCCGACCTGTCGAACGCGGCGCCGTTCTTCGCCGCCGCGATGGTCACCGGCGGTTCGGTGACGATCCCCCACTGGCCGGCCGAGACCACCCAGCCGGGCGACCGGCTGCGCGAGCTGCTCACCGACATGGGTGCCCGGGTCGAGCTGACGGCCGAGGGCCTGACCGTCCACGGCGGTTCCATCAAGGGTGTCGACGTCGACCTGCGCGACGAGGCCGAGCTGACCCCGACCATCGTGGCCATCGCCGCCTTGGCCGACTCGCCGACCCGCATCCGGGGCGTGGCGCACATCCGGGGTCACGAGACCGACCGCATCACCGCGCTCGCCACCGAGATCAACCGCCTGGGCGGCGACGCCCGGGAGACCGACGACGGGCTGGAGATCCGGCCCAAGCCGCTGCACCAGGGCGTCTTCCACAGCTACGACGACCACCGCATGGCCACCGCCGGTGCCGTCATCGGCCTGGCCGTGCCCGGCGTCGAGGTCGAGAACATCGCCACGACCGCCAAGACCCTGCCCGAGTTCGCCACGATGTGGGCGGCGATGCTGCGCGGAGACGCGTCCTGAGAAAGCGCGAATACGACGAAGACGACGTCAGGGTCCGGCCGGGCAAGGGTTCCCGGCCGCGCACCCGGCTCCGGCCTGCCCACGAAGAGGCCGTGCCGGGGTTCGTCGTCGCCGTCGACCGGGGCCGCTACACCGTCCTGACCGGCCGCGACATCCTCGCCAGGGGCAAGTCGACGGTGGTCACCGCGATGAAGGCCCGTGAGCTCGGGCGCAAGGGCATCGTGGTCGGCGACCACGTGGCCCTCGTGGGAGACGTGTCCGGCAAGCCCGACTCGCTGGCCCGGATCGTCCGCCGTGAGGAACGCCGCTCGATGCTGCGGCGCAGCGCAGAAGACTACGACGAGGTCGAGCGCCCGGTCGTGGCCAACGCCGACCAGCTCGTCATCGTGACCGCGCTGGCCGATCCGCCGCCCCGGCCACGCATGATCGACCGGCTCCTGGTGGCGGCGTTCGACGCCGACATCGACCCGCTGCTCTGCCTCACCAAGGCCGACCTGGCCAAGCCCGACGAGCTCATCTCGCTCTACGAGCCGCTCGGCGTCGACCACGTCGTGGTCCAGCGCGGCGGCGAACTCGACGAACTGCGCGACCACCTCACCGGCCGGGTGAGCGTGCTGGTCGGCCATTCGGGTGTGGGCAAGTCGACGCTGGTCAACGCGCTGGTGCCGACGGCGGGCCGGGCGGTCTCCCACGTCAACGCGGTCACCGGCCGGGGCCGCCACACGTCCACCTCGGCCGTGGCGCTGGAACTGCCCGAGGGCGGCTGGATCATCGACACCCCGGGCGTGCGCAGCTTCGGGCTCGGCCACGTCGAGATCGACAACGTGCTGGTCGCCTTCCCCGACTTCAACGAGGCCGCGGTCGACTGCCCCAAGGGCTGCACCCACCTGGGCAACGACTGCGCCCTCGACCGTTTCGTGGCCGAGGGCCACGGCGACCCCGCCCGGCTCACCTCACTGCGCCGGCTGCTGACCAGCCGCGAGGGCACGCCCGACGACGACTAGCGGTTGGGCCGCAGCGTCCACTCCACGGTGACCTCGGCGACGGTGACGCCCTCGGAATTGCGTACCGTCACCTCGACCGCGAACTCCGGCCGCCGCCCCTCCGAAAGTTCCGCCAGCACCGCGTCGCGCTCGGCCCGCACGACCGCTTCGGCGGTCAGATCCCCCAGAGCCAGTTTCCGGTACGCCACCCGCGCCACCGTGGCCAACGGCGTCGCCCGGTCGAGGGTGTCCCCGAACAGCGACAGCATGGCCGCCCCCGAGGCCGACTCGGCCAGGGAGAACACCACTCCCGCGTGCGGTCCGCCGACGTGGTTGTGCAGGTCGGGCCGGTCGGCGAGGCGGGCGACAGCCGTACCGGAATCGACGGAGTCGAAAGACACGCCGAGGGTGCGCGCGAAGGGAACGCTCTGCAGGAACAGGGCCCCCGTGTCGAAAGTGGTCATGGACGGCATGTTACTAGCCGGTAGGGTCCAGAGCCGTTCCAGGTCTGCTGAAATCGCGACTGATACCGCTAGCGTGTGATCTGTGACGGCTTACAACGATGATCTGCGACTCGCGCACGTGATGGCCGACGCGGCCGACGACATCACCATGCGCCGCTTCAAGGCGGTCGATCTGGCGGTCGAGACCAAGCCCGACCTGACCCCGGTCAGCGACGCCGACCGGGCGGTCGAAGAGGCGATCAGGGGCACCCTGCGCCGGGCTCGCCCCCGCGATGCCGTCATTGGCGAGGAGTTCGGCAAAACGGGCTACGGCCAGCGTTCCTGGATCATCGACCCCATCGACGGGACCAAGAACTTCGTGCGTGGCGTGCCCGTGTGGGCGACCCTGATCGCCCTCATGGAAGAGGGGCAGGTGGTCGTCGGATGCGTCTCGGCCCCCGCGCTCAGCCGGCGCTGGTGGGCGGCCCGCGACGGTGGTGCGTTCACCGGCAAGAGCCTGACCAAGGCCACCCGCTGCCGGGTGTCGTCGGTCGCCAAGCTGGACGACGCCTCGTTCTCCTACTCCAGCCTGAGCGGCTGGGAGAAGCAGGAGAAGCTGGGCAACATCCTCGATCTGACGCGCAGTGTGTGGCGGACGCGGGCCTACGGCGACTTCTGGTCCCACATGATGGTGGCCGAAGGTGCGGTGGACGTCTCGGCCGAACCGGAACTGTCGCCATGGGACATGGCCGCGCTCACCGTGATCGTGGAAGAGGCCGGCGGTGCGTGCACCGGCGTGGACGGCACCCCGCCGCTCGACAGCGGGAGCATGGTGTGCTCGAACGGACTTCTGCACACCGACGTGCTGAAAAAACTCGCTTAATAGACTTTTCCGGAGAAAAGGTCCGCCCAGAGCTGTTCGGCCCGGGAGGAGACCATCCGCTCGGTCTCCTCGATGATCTGCGACTGCAATGTTGTACGGCGAATGAAATATTGCCCGGCCGCGCCGACGAATTCGAAGACCACTCCCCGGCACGAGCACGAATGGGCCCTGATCCGCTCGCGATCGGTCCACCGCGCCCCCGGACGCCAGGTCAGCGGCCTGGCGTCCGGATCGGGATGGCTCGGCACGTGCGGGCCGTGATAGGTGGTCATGACCTTTCCACGGGAGACTGTCTTGGTGGGGGCATCCATGCCGTGATCCTCACGACCTGGGCCGATCCCGTGGAATACGCCACCACCATCAGAAATCGCGATATTCGTCAGGCGAATTCCAGCGTGACGCGGAGAATGGGCGTAACTTACCGTCATGGGTCATGACGGAAACGGTCTGCCGCCGGACTTCTGGGCCCGGCCGCCGGTCGCCAACGCCCTCGCCGAGTGCGACATGGCGACGATTCTCGATCAGGTCCGATCCGTTCGCGGATGGACGCAGGGCCAGCTCGCCGAGCATCTCGGCTACTCCCAGAGCTGGGTTTCCAAGGTGCTCAGGGGGCGCCAGTCGCTCACCGTCGACCAGATCCGCGACCTCGCGCGTCAGGTCGGCATCCCCCAGTATCTGCTCCGCATCGGCGACGCGGGGGGTGAGGATCCCACGAAACGCCGCGACTTCAGCAAGATAGCCTTCCTGGCCGCGATGCCCGTGGCGCCGTCCATCTCCTACCGATCGGCCGACGAGACGACCGCGAGCTCCCTCGCCGCGATCACCGGCGCCCAGCGCCGGCTGGAGGCCGAGACCCCCGCCAGGGAACTCGCGCGCGGCGCGGTCGCCCACGTCGAGCTCACCAAACGGGCCCTCGCCCGGTCGGCCGAGACGCCGTTCGCGGTGGAGGTCTGCCCGACCGTCAGCGAGGCCGCCGGGTTCGCCGCCTGGTTACACGCCGACATGCAGGACATCGGGACCGCCCGCATGTTCTACCGGTTCGCGGTCGACTCGGCCCGGCGGGCCGAACACGGCCTGCTCGAGTCCTACATGCTCGGCAGCCTGGCCGCCTTCGAGATCGACCACGACGACCCGGTGCTCGGGCTGTCGATGGTCGCCCAGGCCAGGGCCGTGGCGGGGAGCAACCCCCCGGCCACCGCGCGGGCCTGGCTCGCCTGCATCGAGGCGCTCGGCCACGCGGGCAAGCGCGACGTCATGGCCGCGCTCCACTGCCTGCGCGACGCCGAGATCGCCGTCGCGCAGAGCGAACGCCAGAAGGCCCCGCCTTGGCCGTGGGTCTTCCCTTTCGATCCCGGCAAGCTCGCCGGATACCGCGCGCTGGTGATGGTCCGGCTGGGCCGCCCCCACGACGCGGTGTCGGCCTTCGCCGAATCGCTCGTCTCCGTCCGCCCGGCCGCCAAGCAGCAGGCGCTGCTGATGCTCGAGGTCGCCACCGCCCGCCGGATGGCCGGTGAGGTCGACGAGGCCTTCTCCCTCGCGGGAGAGGCGCTCAAGGCGGGGGTCGTCTACTCGTCCGAGAGGGTCCTGCACCGGGTGCGGCGCTTCCGCCGCGACTACGAGGGCCCGCCGTCTCTGCTGGTCCGCGACTTCGACGACCGGTTGCGCGCGACCAGCACTTACTAGACCGGTCCAGAGAGGATTTGATTAACGCCGCAACTAGCCTGTGACCTGGCCGTTATCTGTCGAGACCTGAGCAAAGGGGACCCGACCCGTTCATTCTTCGTTCACCTTCGTCCGGTCGCCAGGTCACCTTCGGCCCCTAGCCTCCCGGTTGTTGAAGAAACAATCAGGAGGATTCAGCCGTGAAGTATGCAGGCCGGCTCGCCGTAGCCGCCATCGCCGGCGTGCTGTCGCTCGCCGCGTGTGGGACCGACGACAACACTGGCGCCAGCGAGACCACCGCTCCGGCGGCGGGCACCACTGCTCCCGCCACCACGGGTGACGCCGCCCTCAGCGGCACCATCAACGCCGCCGGTTCGTCGGCTCAGGCCAACGCCATCGACGAGTGGAAGAAGGCGTTCCAGGGCGCCAACTCCGGTGTGAGCATCAACTACCAGCCGAGCGGCTCGGGCGCCGGCGTGCAGGCGTTCATCGCCGGCACCGTCGCGTTCGCCGGTTCCGACTCCGCCCTCAAGGAAGACGAGCCGGCTCAGGCCGACGCCCGTTGCGCCACCGGCAAGGCCATCAACCTGCCCATGGTCGTCGGCCCGGTCGCCGTGGTCTACAACCTCCCGGGTGTCGACGGCCTCCAGCTCTCGCCGAAGACCATCGGTGGCATCTTCAACAGCAAGATCACCAAGTGGGACGACGCCGCGATCAAGGCCGACAACCCCGACGCCACGCTGCCCTCGACCGACATCCAGGCGTTCCACCGCTCGGACGAGTCGGGCACCAGCGACAACTTCACCAAGTTCCTGGCCGCCACGGCCGAGTGGCCGTACGAGCCGGGCAAGGCGTGGCCGGCCGAGGCCAAGGGCCAGGGCGCCAAGGGCTCCGACCAGATCGCCGCTTCGGTCAAGTCGACCGAGGGCGCCATCTCCTACGTCGAGCTCTCGTACGCCGAGAACTCCTCGCTGCAGAAGTCCAAGGTCGCCAACGGCTCGGGTGAGTTCGTCGAGCTGACCCCCGAGAGCGCCGGCCTGACCGTCGAGGCCGCCACCGTCGAGGGCACCGGCAACGACCTCAAGCTGAAGATCGACTACGCCACCTCGGCCGCGGGCGCCTACCCGATCGTCCTGGTGACCTACGAGATCACCTGCGAGAAGGGCCTCTCCCCCGAGGAGCTCCCCCTCGTCAAGGGCTTCCTCACCTACACCGCTTCGGCCGAAGGCCAGCAGGTGCTGACCGACCTCGGCTACGCGCCGCTGCCGGCCAGCCTGGTCGCCAAGGTCCGTACCGCGGTTGAGGCCATCGCCTAACCAATGGCGACCTCCACGCAAACGCGCGAAGGCGGGTCGGCTCCCCAGAGCCGGTCCGCCTTCCGGCGCAGCCGGGGCGACGGCCCCTTCCGATTCGCATCGACCGGTGCGGGCATCCTGCTCCTCGTGATCATGGCGGCCATCGCGGTCTTCCTGATCGCGCGGGCCATCCCCGCACTCCAGGCGAACACCGCGTCGTTCCTCGGCGAGCTGACGTGGAACGCCAACGCCTCCGAGCCGAAGTTCGGCATCGCCGCCCTCGCCTTCGGCACGGTGATCAGCTCCTTCCTCGCGCTGATCATCGCCACGCCGATCGCGATCGGGGTCGCCCTCTTCATCTCCCACTACGCCCCGCGCCGGCTGGCCTCGGCCCTCGGCTACGTCATCGACCTGCTCGCGGCCGTCCCCTCGGTCGTGTACGGCCTGTGGGGCATCATCTTCCTCGTGCCCTTCATGGTCGGGCCCTCGAAGTTCCTGAACGACTACTTCGGCTGGATCCCGATCTTCGGCGGCGACCAGGTGGTCGGCCGGTCGATGCTCGTCGGTTCGCTCGTGCTGGCCATCATGATCCTGCCGATCATCGCGGCCATCTCCCGGGAAGTCTTCCTCCAGGCCCCCAAGCTCCAGGAGGAGGCCGCTCTCGCCCTCGGCGCGACCCGGTGGGAAATGATCCGGATGAGCGTTCTGCCGTTCGGACGCCCCGGCGTCATCAGCGCCGCCATGCTCGGCCTCGGCCGGGCCATGGGTGAGACCATCGCGGTCGCCCTGATCTTCCCCGCCACGTTCACCATCAGCTTCGAGATCCTCAGCGCCAACGGCAACAGCATCGCGGCCAACATCGCCAACGGCTTCGGCGAGGCCAACGACATCGGCCGTGGCGCCCTGATCGCCTCCGGTCTGGTGCTGTTCATCATCACCCTGCTGGTGAACATGGCCGCCCGCTGGGTCATCTCCCGCCGCAAGGAATACGCGAGGGCCGCCGCGTGAGTGCCGTCACCCCCGAAATCCAGCGCATCTCCGGCAGCCGCCGGTTCAAGGACAAGGGCGTTCAGTTCCTTGTCTATCTGTCGTTCGCCATCGCGCTGGTCCCGCTCGTCTCGGTGCTGTGGCTGGTCGTCGCCAACGGCGCGGCCCGTCTCGACATGGAGTTCCTGACCCACTCGATGCGCAACATTGGGGCCAGGGACGCCGGAGGCGGCGCCTACCACGCGATCATCGGCACCCTGGAGCAGGTCGCCCTGGCCTCGCTCATGGCCGTCCCGATCGGTCTGCTCACCGCGGTCTACCTGGTCGAATACGGCGCGAACGGCCGCCTCAAGCGGTCGATCAGCTTCTTCGTCGACATCATGACCGGTGTCCCGTCGGTCGTCTCGGGTCTGTTCGTCCTGGCCTTCTGGATCCTCATCCTGGGCATGCCGTTCTCCGGCTTCGCCGGCGCGCTGGCCCTGGCGATCCTGATGCTGCCCACGGTCGTCCGGGCCGCCGAGGAGATGCTGCTGCTCGTCCCCAACGAGCTGCGCGAGGCCTCCTACGCGCTGGGCGTGCCCAAGTGGCGCACCATCGTCAAGGTCGTGCTGCCCACCGCCTTCACCGGCATCGTGACCGGCGTCATGCTGGCCGTCGCCCGTGTCGCCGGTGAGACCGCGCCGCTGCTGCTGACGGTCTTCTACACCGACTCCATCAACAACGACCCGTTCAACGGGCCGCAGATGGGTCTGCCGCTGTACGTCTTCGGCCAGTCGTCCCGGCCGAACGACACCGCGATCGACCGCGCCTGGGCCGGCGCGCTCACGCTGATCATCATCATCATGCTGCTCAACCTGGCCGCGCGCCTCATCACCTACTGGCGCTCGCCCGCGAGGAAGAGGTAATCGTCATGGCCAAACAGATCGAGGTCACCAGCGTCGATGCCTACTACGGTGGTCACAAGGCCATCGAGGACATCAACATGACCATCGACGCCCGAGCGGTGACGGCCTTCATCGGCCCGTCCGGCTGTGGCAAGTCGACCTTCCTGCGCACCCTCAACCGCATGCACGAGGTCATCCCCGGCGCCCGCGTCGAGGGCAAGATCCGCATGGAGGACCAGGACCTCTACGGCCCCGACGTCGACCCGGTGTCGGTCCGCCGCACCATCGGCATGGTGTTCCAGCGCCCCAACCCGTTCCCCACGATGTCGATCTTCGACAACGTGGCCGCGGGCCTGCGCCTGAACCACCGCTACTCCAAGAACGAGCTCGAAGGCATCGTCGAGGACTCGCTCAAGGGCGCCAACCTGTGGAACGAGGTCAAGGACCGGCTGAACAAGCCCGGTGCGGGCCTGTCGGGCGGACAGCAGCAGCGTCTGTGCATCGCCCGCGCGATCGCGGTCAAGCCCCAGGTCCTCCTGATGGACGAGCCCTGTTCGGCGCTCGACCCCATCTCGACCCTGGCGATCGAAGACCTGATCTCCAAGCTCAAGCAGGAGTTCACGATCGTCATCGTCACCCACAACATGCAGCAGGCCGCTCGCGTCAGTGACAAGACCGCCTTCTTCAACCTGGCCGCTCAGGGCCAGCCGGGCAAGCTGATCGAGATGGACGAAACCACCAAGATCTTCACCAGCCCGACGCAGAAGGCGACCGAAGACTACATCACCGGGCGCTTCGGCTGATCCGACACATTGGGGAGGACCGGGTGGACGGGGAAACTCGATCCGCACCGATGCTGTTGGTCGCCGACCCCGACAGCACCCTGGTCGAGAACCTGACACACGAACTCGTATCAGAGGGAATCGACGTCACCGGTGTGTTCGACGGCGCCCAGGCGTTGCTCCAGGCTGGAGCACTACGCCCGGACGCCGTCCTCATCAGTGCGTCACTGCCCATCATCGGACCGGTCGACTTCGTGCGGGCAGTACGCCTGGCACGAGCCGTCCCGGTCCTGCTGGGCGTCGGTGAGGGATTCGCGGAACAGGCCATGGAAGCACTCGCGGCCGGAGCGACGGCATGTGTCGCCCGGCCGTACCGTGTACCCGAACTGCTTCCGCTCGTCCACGCTGCGTTCCGCCGGCAGGGCATTCAGCGGACCGTCCTGACCATCGGCGACGTCGCCCTCGACGTCACGGCCTATCAGGTGAAGGTGGGCGGCCGTATCGTCCACCTGCCCCTGCGCGAGTTCGAGTTGCTGCATTACCTCATGCGCAACGCCGACCGCACCGTGACCCGCGAGCAGATCATGCGGCACGTCTGGCACTCCTCGGACGCGATGTCCACCAACACCATCGCCGTCCACGTGAAACGCCTGCGCGCCCGCCTCGGCGACGACGACGACAAACTCATCCAGACCGTAAGGGGGGTCGGCTACCGCCTCGTCACCCCCTAGCCCGGTCACCACACCGGTGGAAGCCCGCGAGGACCGTCTTCACCAGGCCCTCGACCTTGGCGATCCCGGCCTCGCTGGTCGCGTTGTCCTCCGTCAGGACGGCCACCGCGTAACGATCAGCGACCAGACCCACGCTCGTGATCGCCCACAGGTCGTTGGCCACATGCTTCAACCAGCCGTTCTTGAGCGCGACCCGCTCACCGGCACAGGCCCCCGCGCTCACCCCCCACTTCTGTTCCCGTACGACCTGACGCATCAGCCTTGTCACGACCGCACCGTCGTCGAGCTCGGGCAGATACTTCAGCAACCGGACCTGGTCATCAGTGGTGGTCCGGGTGATCCCCCAGCAGTAGAGGTCGACGCACATCCCGGGCACCGCGGTCGTCCGCTTGAGCCCGAACGTCCTGTTGGCCGAGGTGAGGCCACCTTCGCGGCCGATCCGCTCCCAGAGCCGATCGGCCGCTTTGTTGTCACTGACGCGGATCATGATCCCCGCGTCCGCTCTGACGCTCTTCGGCAGCCCGTCCCAGCGCTCCTCCAGGAGCAGCGCCATGAGAATGTCGACCTTCGCGACACTGGCCGTGGGCAGAACCTCCCGTGAGTTGAACCGGAAGACCCTCTTGGCCTCCAGATCCTCGACGGTGATGGATGTCCTCCCTGGCCGCTTCGCGAGATAACGCCGCACCGCTTTGTTGAGCTTCTTCGCGTCGACGGGAGGATCCACCGGCTCTGTTCTCGGTACGGGTTTGGGTTCGGGCCACACCTGCGCACTGGCGGCCACCTTGACGGGAGCAGGCGCCGACACGACTGCCCGGGGGACATCATGCGACAACGCACCTGGCACCAGCGCCAGGGCGACGAGGAGGGGAAGAACCACACGACGGGGGGACATCGTGGGCATCAATGTAGCCCCCGAAACGAACGGTCGGCCATTCCCCAGCTGAACTAACGGCCTCAGAAGCACGAAAGCCCGGCGCGAGAGCCGGGCGTGATACCTCCTTGAGAAACGTCAAAGCTCAGCGCGTGGGCAGGCCCGATACTTGACCCTGAACATCAAAGCCCGGCTCCTGGGCAGACGGGACACTTGCCCGTGAAGCACCAAAGCTCAGCTGAACTCACGGCCTCCGAGACACGCAAGCCCAGCACGGATGCCAGGCTAGATACCTCCTGGAGGGACACCAAAAGCCCGGCACCAGGGCAGACTCGGTGAAACATCAACACCTTGCCGTCATTCGCCGGCCTCGAAACTTCCCCGCGAAACGACGAAAGCCCGGCCACCACGGCCGGGCCCAAGAATTTCCCCCTGGAAACGTCGAAGGCCCCCACCAAACTGGTGAGGGCCTTCGGATTAAAGATTGTCCGGCGGTGTCCTACTCTCCCACACCGTCCCCGGTGCAGTACCATCGGCGCTGGA
>NZ_BAAGDO010000006.1:312532-523380 GCF_054661255.1 Herbidospora sp. RD11066 | reverse complement strand
CGACGACGTCACAGCGCACTCGACGGTCATCCACCGATCAGCCGCCTGTCACCAACGTCGTGACCGAGTACAGCTAGCCGCTCATCCGCGCGAGCACTTCCAGCGGGTCGGCGAGCACTTTCGTGAAGGCCAGCTCGGCGGCGCCGACCAGCGTCGCGTCGTCGCCGAGCTCCGAGGTGCGCAGCCGCAGGGTCTCCCGCAGCGCGGGATGGGTGGCCAGGTTGAGGCGGCTGCGGACCTGCGCGGCCGAGCCGAGATAGATCTCGCGCAGCGTGCCGCCGAAGATGACGACCTCGGGGTTGAAGACGTTGACCAGGTTGGCGACGCCGATGCCCAGCCAGTCGCCCACCCGGTGGAGCGCGTCCTGCGCGATTATGTCGCCGCGGTCGGCCGCCTCGACGACCGCGTGGATGCCGTCGCGGCCGCGCCCGGCCGCCAGCCGGTGGATGCCGGAGCTGCTCGCCATCTCCAGCAGCGCCCGCTCCCCCACCTCGGCCTCCAGGCACCCGTGGGAACCGCAGCCGCAGGCCCGGCCGCCGGGGTTGACCACCATGTGGCCGACCTCGCCGCCGTAGCCGGCCGCGCCGCCGAGGAGCTGGCCGTTGACCACGATGCCGCCGCCGATGCCGACGTCGCCGTGCATGTAGACGATGTCGCGGCACCCGGCGCCGGTGCCGCGCGTGTGCTCGGCGAGCGCGCCGAGGTTGGCGTCGTTGCCGACGGTGACCGGCAGCCCGAGCGCCAGCCGCTTGGACAGCTCCTCGCCGAACGGGCCGTCTTCCATCTCCAGGTTCGGGCTGAACCGCACGACGCCGTCGCTCTTGCGCACCGCGCCGCAGAACGCCGCCGCCGCACCGACGCAGACGGTGTCGGCCCGGGTCTTGCGGTGCATCTGGCGGGCGAACCCGGCCAGCGTGGCGACCGACTCGTTGAGGTCGAAGGCGCCGCGCGGGCGCACCGCCCAGCGGCGGTCGAGGATGACCCCGCCCAGCCCGACGCGGGCGGCGACCAGACGGTCGACGCCCACGTCGAAGGCGAGCACGTAGACCCGCGAGGACTCGGGCCGGACCACCAGCGACGGGCGGCCGGCCCGGCCGGTCTCCCTGGGCAGTTCCTCGCGCACCAGACCGGCCGCGGTGAGGTCGGCCGTCAGCGCCATGATGGTGCTGCGGTTCAGCCCCATGCGGCTGGTCAGCTCGGCGCGCGAGGTGGGACCGCCGAGATGGACGTGGCGCAGCAGGGTGCCGAGGTTGTGCCTGCGGATCTCCTCCTGGGAGGGACCTGCGCGCAGCATGCGTCCTGCCTCTGGTGCCGGGGGGTCGTCGTTCGGGCCCACCCTATCGGCGGCCGACTGCCGACGCCCGTTTACGGGACAGGGCGTCCACACCCGCCGCGAGCAGCAGAACCGCGCCGGTGACCACGTACTTCACGCTGGAGCTGTAACCCATCAGGCCCATGCCGTTGATGACGACCGCGACGACCGCACCACCGAGGATGGCGTCGAGGGCCCGGCCCTTGCCGCCGAACAGCGAGGTGCCGCCGATGACCGCGGCGCCGACGGCGAACAGCAGCACGTTGCTGCCGCCCGTGTTCGGGTCGACCGAGTTGGCCCGGGAGGCCGCGACGATGCCGCCGACGGAGGCCATGAAGGAACAGATGACGAACGCGGAGATCTTGATCCGGTCGACGTTGATACCGGCGCGGCGGGCCGCCTCGGCGTTGCCGCCGACGGCGTAGATGTGCCGGCCGAACCGGGTGCGGTGCAGCACGAACGTCCAGACCAGCAGCAGCACCAGGATGATGGGCACCACGACCGGCACGCCCGTCAGGGAGATGACGCCGGGGTTGCGGCTGCGCTCCAGGTTCAGCACCCAGACCGCGAAGCCCGACGCGACCGCGAGGGCGCCGACGCGCACGGCGATCAGCGTCAGCGGGTCGGTGACCAGGCCGCGGGCCGACCTGCGGCGGTTGTTGAGCAGCTGGAGACCGGCGTAGATGAGCACGCCGGCGACCACCAGGGTCCAGCCGAGCCACGGGTACATGTTCTCGTTGGCGACGGCCAGGATGACCGAGTCGCGGATCGAGATGTTGGTGCCCTCGTCGAGCAGGATCAGCCCGACGCCCTGGAAGGCCAGGAACGCCGCCAGCGTCACCACGAACGACGGGATGCCGAGCTTGGCCACGAGCCAGCCGATGATCAGGCCGATCACCACGCCGACCGCCATCGCGGCCAGCACGGCGGCGTACCAGGGCCAGCCCTCGTTGGTGAGCAGCACGGCCAGCACGGCCGCGCACACGCCTGACGCGAATCCCGCGGACAGGTCGATCTCGCCCAGGAGGAGGACGAACACCAGGCCCATCGCGATGATGGTGACGCCCGCGCCCTGGGTGAACAGGTTCGCGAAGTTGACCGGCGACAGGAACACCGGCGACAGGATCGCGAAGACCGTGCACAGCACGATCAGGCCGATGACCGCCGGAAGGGCGCCGAGTTCACCTCCGCGCACCCGGTCGACGTAGTCGCGGACCTGCCGGCTCAGCGTCGCGGCGGGGGCCACGACGGCCTTCTCTTCCGGAGTCGCTGTGGTGGTCATGCGGTCGCTTCCTTGCCGTTCTGCAGGCCGAGCTCCCCGCTGCGCCCGGCCGTGATGAGCTCCACGATCTGGGAGTGGGTGACGTCGGAGGTCTTGACCTGGGCCGCCATCCGGCCGAGGTAGAGGGCGGCGATCCGGTCGGAGACCGCGAACACGTCGTTCATGTTGTGGGAGATGAGGACGACCGCCAGACCCTTGTCGGCCAGGCGGCGGACCAGCTCCAGGACCTGCGCGGTCTGCGCGACGCCCAGAGCGGCGGTCGGTTCGTCGAGGATGACGACCTTGCTGTTCCACAGAACGGCCTTGGCGATCGCGACGGTCTGCCGCTGGCCGCCGGACAGGCTGGAGACGTGCTGGCGGAGCGACTTGACCGTGCGGACCGACAGGCCCAGCAGGGTCTTGGCCGCCATCTCCTCCATCGTGTCCTCGTCCAGCACCAGCCCACGCTTGCGCTCGCGGCCGAGGAACATGTTCTGGACGATGTCGAGGTTGTCGCAGAGGGCGAGGTCCTGATAGACGATCTCCACGCCCATCGACGCCGCGTCGCGGGGGCCGCTGACGTGGACCTGCTTGCCCTCGAAGAAGTACTCGCCGGAGTCGAAGGGGTGGATCCCTCCGATGCACTTGACGAGGGTGGACTTACCGGCGCCGTTGTCGCCGACAAGAGCGGTCACCTCTCCGGGATACACCGAAAAGGCGACATCGTGAAGGACCTGCACGGGGCCGAAGCTCTTGTCGATTCCGCGCAGTTCCAGGACGGGTGCCGTGGACACGATGGGCTACTCCTGGTTCCAGAGAGAGGGGCACGGCCCACACTGGAAGCGTGGGCCGTACCCGACGGAATGTCTCTTAGCTGATTCCGGCCTCGGTGCACAGGGCGGCGAAGTCGCCCGTGCAGAGCTCTTCCTTCGTGACGTAGCCGTCGGCGACGACGTCCTTCACGTTGTCCTTGTAGATGGCGACCGGGGTCAGCAGCACGGCCGGGACGTCGGCGCCGGTGTCGGTGTCCTTGACGGTGCCGGTGGCGGCGGGCTTCTCACCCTTGGCCAGCGCGATGGCCAGCTGCGCGGTGGCGTCGGCCTCCTGCTTGACGGCCTTGTAGACGGTCATGCACTGGTCGCCGGCGAGGATGTTCTGCAGGCCCTGCGCGGTGGCGTCCTGGCCGGTGACCGGGACCTTGCCGTTGAGGTTGTTCTTCTTCAGCACCGCGATGGCGGCGTTGCCGAGGCCGTCGTTCGCGGCGAGGACGCCGGCGATCTTCGACTCCTTGGTGAGCTGCTGCTCGAAGAGGGTGCCGGCCTGGGCGTTGTCCCAGTCGGGAACCGAGTCCTCGGGGCCCTTGACGTAGTCGCCCGAGTCGAACTTCGGCTTCAGGACGCTGTCGTAGCCCTCCTTGAAGAGGGTCGCGTTGTTGTCGGTCGGCGAGCCGTTCAGGTAGGAGATGATCGGCTTCTCGGCCTTGGCGTCGGTGAGGCACTTCGACAGGCCCTCGCCCTGGAGCTTGCCCACGGCGGTGTTGTCGAAGGAGACGTAGTAGTCGGCGTTGCCGCCGAGGGTGAGGCGGTCGTAGTCGATCGTGGAGATGCCCTGGGCCTTCGCCTTGTCGAGGACGGCCTTGCCGGTGCCCGAGTCGAGGTTGACGATCGCCAGGACGGTCACGCCACCGGTGATCATCTGGTCGGCGATGGTCTGGAACTGGGTCTTGTCACCCTGGGCGTTCTGGATGTCGTAAGCGACCCCGGCGGCCTTGAAGGCCTCTTCGAGGTACTTGCGGTCCGCGGTCTCCCAGCGGGCGGAGGACTTGCTGTCCGGGAGGATGACGCCGATCTTGCCCTGGGCGGGAGCGGCGGCGGACGTCGCAGGCGCGGCGCCGGTGGTAGCCGGGGCGGCTTCCGTGCCCTCGTCACCCCCGCCACACGCGGTGAGACCGAGGGAAAGGGCCGCGAAGGCGGCGCCGATGCTGAGGATCCCCTTGCGCATGATGCGTGGGTCCTTTCTGGCCGGGGGACTATCTGGGGGGTGTGCATCACCTAATGGGTGAATGTTGTTTGAGACAACGTAAGCCCAAGACAACGTGGGAGAAAGACACAGGACGGTAACGTTTGTTGTCTGGGGTAACAATGAAGAAACGTACCCGCAAAGAACCCGGTCTCCCCACCAAGCCCAGGTAAAAACCAAGGTCAGCCCACCGGGACGCAAAAAGCCGCCCGGGTCGGGTGACCCGGGCGGCTCGGTGGAGCGGGATGGTTACTTGGTCAGCAGCGAGCGCAGGACGTACTGCATGATGCCGCCGTGGCGGTAGTAGTCGGCCTCACCCGGGGTGTCGATCCGGACGATGGCCTCGAACCGCTTGTCGCCCGCGAGCACGGTCACGGTCGCCGGGGTGTGGCCCTGGTTGAGCTCCTCGACGCCGGTGATCTCGAACGTCTCCTCGCCCGTCAGGCCGAGCGACTTCGCGCTCTCGCCCTCGGGGAACTGCAGCGGGAGCACGCCCATGCCGATGAGGTTCGAGCGGTGGATGCGCTCGTAGGACTCGGCGATGACGGCCCGCACGCCGAGCAGGGCGGTGCCCTTGGCCGCCCAGTCGCGCGAGGAGCCCGAGCCGTATTCCTTGCCCGCCAGGACCACCAGCGGGGTGCCGGCGGCCTGGTAGTTGGCCGAGGCGTGGTAGATGAAGGCCTGCGGGCCGCCGTCTTGGGTGAAGTCGCGGGTGTAGCCGCCCTCCACTCCGTCGAGCAGCAGGTTCTTCAGCCGGATGTTGGCGAAGGTGCCGCGGATCATGACCTCGTGGTTGCCGCGGCGCGAGCCGTAGCTGTTGAAGTCCTTGACCTCGACGCCGTTCTCGCGCAGGTAGTCGGCGGCGGGGGTGCCGGCCTTGATCGAGCCCGCGGGCGAGATGTGGTCGGTGGTGACCGAGTCGCCCAGCACCGCCAGCACCCGGGCGCCGGCGATGTCGGTGACCGGCTCGGGCTTGGCGGGCATGCCCTCGAAGTAGGGCGCCTTGCGCACGTAGGTCGACGCGGGGTCCCACTCGAAGGTGTTGCCGGTCGGGATCGGCAGCGACTGCCAGTGGTCGTCGCCCTTGAAGACGTCGGCGTAGTCGCGCAGGAACATGTCCTGGCCGATCGACTCGGCGACGACGCGGGAGACCTCTTCGGGCTCGGGCCAGATGTCGGCGAGGAACACCGGCTCACCGTCGGCGCCCGTGCCGAGCGGCTCGTTGTTGAGGTCGAGGTCCATCGTGCCCGCGAGCGCGTAGGCGACCACCAGCGGCGGCGAGGCCAGGTAGTTCATCTTCACGTCGGGGTTGATGCGGCCCTCGAAGTTGCGGTTGCCCGACAGCACGGCCGTGACGGCGAGGTCGTTGGCCTGGATCGCGGCCGAGATCTCCTCGGGCAGCGGGCCCGAGTTGCCGATGCAGGTGGTGCAGCCGTAGCCGACCAGGTTGAAGCCGATCTTGTCGAGGTAGGGCTGGAGGCCCGACCGCTCGAAGTAGCCGGTCACGACCTGCGAGCCCGGCGCCAGCGAGGTCTTCACCCACGGCTTGCGGGTCAGGCCCTTCTCGACCGCGTTGCGGGCGAGCAGGGCCGCGCCGAGCATGACATAGGGGTTGGACGTGTTGGTGCACGACGTGATCGCGGCGATCGTCACCACACCGTGGTCGATCTCGAACGAGGTGCCGTCGGCCAGCGTGACCGGCACCGCCTTGTGGGGGCGGGGCGCGCCGGCGCGGGCGTTGGAGGCGGGCGAGTCGGAGGCCGGGAACGACTCCCGCACGGCCTCGTCGACGCCGTCGCCGTCGAAGTCGGCGACGTAGGCGCGCACGTCACGGCGCCAGACGTCTTTCGACTCGCTCAGCGAGATGCGGTCTTGCGGGCGCTTCGGACCGGCGATCGACGGCACGACGGTGGCGAGGTCGAGCTCGATGTATTCAGAGAAGGCGGGCTCGGCGGAGGGGTCGAGCCAGAGGCCCTGCTCCTTGGCGTAGGCCTCGACCAGGGCGATCTGCTCGTCGGACCGGCCGGTCAGCGTGAGGTAGTTGATCGTCTCCTGGTCGATCGGGAAGATCGCGCAGGTGGAGCCGAACTCGGGGCTCATGTTGCCGATCGTGGCCCGGTTGGCCAGCGGCACCGAGGAGACGCCCTCGCCGTAGAACTCGACGAACTTGCCGACCACGCCGTGCTTGCGCAGCATCTCGGTGATGACGAGCACCAGGTCGGTGGCGGTCGCGCCGGCCGGGAGCTTGCCGGTCAGCTTGAAGCCGACCACGCGCGGGATGAGCATCGAGATCGGCTGGCCGAGCATCGCGGCCTCGGCCTCGATGCCGCCGACGCCCCAGCCGAGGACGCCGATGCCGTTCTCCATCGTCGTGTGGGAGTCGGTGCCGACGCACGTGTCGGGGTAGGCCTTGCCCTCACGGATCATGACCACGCGCGCGAGGTGCTCGATGTTCACCTGGTGCACGATGCCGGTGCCCGGCGGCACGACCTTGAACTCGTCGAAGGCGGTCTGGCCCCAGCGGAGGAACTGGTAGCGCTCGTGGTTGCGCTCGTATTCCTTCTCGACGTTGCGCCGGAAGGAGTCGGGGCCGCCGAAGTAGTCGACGATGACCGAGTGGTCGATGACCATCTCGGCGGGCGCCAGCGGGTTGATGCGGTCGGGGTCGCCCCCGAGGTCGCGCACCGCCTCGCGCATGGTGGCCAGGTCGACGACGCACGGGACGCCGGTGAAGTCCTGCATGATCACGCGGGCCGGGGTGAACTGGATCTCCACGCTCGGCGCGGCCGACGGGTCCCACTGGCCGAGGGCGTTGATGTGGGCCTCGGTGATGTTCGCGCCGTCTTCGGTGCGGAGCAGGTTCTCCAGCAGGATCTTCAGGCTGTACGGGAGGCGTGCCGACCCTTCGACCCTGTCCAGCCGGTAGATCTCGTACGACGCGTCACCCACGCGCAGTGTGTCACGGGCGCCGAAGCTGTTCGCGGACACGAAGTCTCGCCTCCCCAAAGGTTTCTGTTGACAACTCGCCCGGCCAGTCTCCCGTACGCACAGGAGCGGTTGATCGGTCAGGCTCGCCTAACCTTGGACGAATATCTCTTGATATCAAGATATCGCATTCTTACGCGGGCACTAACCGCAGGAAGAGCAGAGCGAGCACGGCCACCGAGAGCGCCGGCGCCAGGATCTTGGTCTCGAACTTCTGCCCGGTCTTCAGCCCCCAGTCCCAGGGCAGCAGCCACTTGTGCTTGAGCGGCCAGAGCACCGGGCACCCGCGCTCGGTCAGGCAGTCGCCCGCCACGTGGACCAGGCACCCGATCCCGATGGCGAACCCCAGCCAGGCATAACTGACCCCCAGCCCCCAGAAGGCGGCGAAGATCCCCCCGGTGAGCACGATGTTGACCACGGCGGACGCGATCTTGTTGCCGGGCACCCCGATCCCGATGGCCCGCAGCGCCAGCCCGATCGACAGCACGACGAGGATGTCCTGCCCGACGGTGAACTTCGTCGCCAGCAGGTGGGCGCCCACTCCCATGAGGATCGCGAACAGCAGCGAGTGGGTCGCCTTGCGGTGGCCCCCGCTGACGAAGTTGACCCCCTTGCTGAGCAACCAGGTGGCCGGCCCGAAGGTCTGCGCGATGGTCGCGCTGGGGTGGTCGAGGTCGGGCAGCATGGCCGCCCCCGCGCAGATGATCGCCCCCGCGATCAGCTCGGCCGGAGACATCACCGTCGCGAAGGCGAGCGTCGGCTGGAAGTCGAACACCGAGGGAAGCGCGGACAGGCCGGGCGCGATGCCCAGCCAGACGATCGCCCCGGTCAGCGCGTGGGAATGCCCCATCATGTCGTGATCACGACACGGCAGCGTACGGCAAAGCACCGACAAAAATCTCGCGGCATGCCCTGCGGCTACGGCCGCAAAAACAAGACGGGATCGCTCCGCTCCAAGAGCACCCCCCAGCCCTCTCAGCGCGGAACAATCCCGTCTCTGCCCAATGTAACGGAGCGGTCTCGAAACCTGTTCCCGGAGATCCCATCTTTTTTCGTGACTTGAGTCACTTCCTCTGTTTCATTGCTACCGACACGTTCGCGATATATCTTTGAGGCATCGCGTAACAGTCGAGGAGATCACATGACCAACGCACACACCGCGGGCGGCCCCTGGGCCCACCCGCACGAGTTCCACCGCGAGATCCGCAACCTCAAGGCCGCGCTCAGGGAGAACCTGCGCGGCTTCGCCGCCACCTGGGAGACCCCCCGCGGCGGCCCCCACGAGCACCGTCACCGCGGGCGCGGCGGCCCGTGGGGAGGTGGTCCGGGCTTCGGTCCGGGCGGCCCGTTCGGCCCGGGGTTCCCCTTCGGGCCGCGCGGCTTCGGGCGGGGCAGGAAGGCCAAGCGCGGCGACGTCCGGGCGGCCATCCTGGCGCTGCTGTCGGAGGAGCCGCGCAACGGCTACCAGATCATCCAGGAGATCGCCGAGCGGTCCCAGGGCGGCTGGAAGCCCAGCCCCGGCGCCGTCTACCCGGCGCTCCAGCAGCTCACCGACGAGGGGCTGGTCAGGGCGGAGGAGAACGACGGGCGCAAGACGTTCGCGCTGACCGACGCCGGCCGGGCCTACATCGCCGAGCACCAGGACGAGGTCCGCGCCCCCTGGGAGGAGATGACTCCCGACATCGGGGACAACGTCCACGAATTGTTTGATTTGTCGCGTCAGGCCGCGTCCGCTTTGTTCCAAATCGCACAGACTGGGAGTGAGAGCCAGGTCCGCCAGGCCAAGAAGATCCTGGCCGAGACCCGGCGCAAGCTCTACCAGGTGCTGGCCGACGGCGACACCGACGAGGAGTAGTGACCCGTCCCATGACCGCTGACCGCGTTCCGACCGCCGAGCTGCGCATCGGCGACAAGGAGCGGGACGAGGTGACCGCCTTCCTGCACGACGCGTTCGCGCAGGGGCGGATCACCCGCGAGGAGCTCGACGAGCGCCTCGACGTCACGCTCGCCGCCAAGACCGCCGGCAACCTGGCCACCGTGCTGGCCGACCTCCCCGGCGGGCAGGGCGTGGGGGCGCCCAAGGCCCCTCCGGCCCAGGTTCCTCCGGGCATCGACATGGGCAACTGGGGATACCACCTGGCCCGTCCCCCGCACCACGCACATCTCCAAGCACATCTCCACGGACACCACCACGGGCACCTTCACAAGCGGGGCAGGGGGCACGGACCCGGGCCCTTCGTCCCCTTGATCGTCGTCGCGATCATTGTGATGATCGCCACGGGGGCTGTTTTCACGGTGTTCAAGATCTTGTTCTTCCTGTGGATCATCTCCCTGGTCGTGGGGGCGGCCACCAGGCGTTCCAGGTACAGGTAGCGCGTCACCCGGGGGAGGGCGACTGTGCGGTTCCCGAGGGTCAAAGCGGAGCACCGCCCGTTCCGGACCAGTGAGGGAACCGTCCGGATCGGCGGTGAGATCTACGGGCTCGCCGCCGAGATCGACGATCCCGGGGGCTGGGTCTGGGCGGCTTTGAGCCTGCTCGACGGGCGGCGCGGCCCGGAAGAGGTGGCCGCGCGCCTGGTCGTGATGTTCCCCGGGCTCTCCCCCGGCGACGCGCGCGGCGTGGTCGACGACCTGGTCGGCTCCGGCTACCTCGAAGAGGCCGCCGCCCGCCCGCCGCGCGGGCTGACCGCGCGCGAACTCGACCGCTACAGCCGCAACCAGGCCTTCTTCAGGGGCGTCGACCTGGTTCCCGGCCACAGCGCGTGGGAGACCCAGCTCGCCCTGAAACGGGCCCGGGTCGTCGTGGTCGGTCTCGGCGGCACCGGCAGTCACGCCGCCTGGGCGCTGGCCGCGGTCGGCGTCGGGCGGCTCCACTGCGTCGACCCCGACCTGGTCGAGCTGTCCAACCTCAACCGCCAGCTCCTCTACACCGAGGCCGACGTCGGGCGCCCGAAGGCCGACATCGCCCAGCGGCGGCTGAGCGAGGCCAACAGCGACATCGTGGTCACCGCCACGCGCCACCGCGTGACCGGCGCGGCCGATTTACGGTCGCTGGTCGCCGGATACGACGCCCTCGCCCTCTGCGCCGACGAGCCCAGGGGCGAGGGCATCCGTGTCTGGGCCGGCCGCGCGTGCGCGGCGGCGGGCGTGCCGTGGGCCGGCGGCGGCTACAACGGGCCCCTGGTCACCGTCGGCGTGTTCGATCCGCCGAACGGCGCCTGTTACGAGTGTGTCTCGGCGGCCGAGCAGGCCCACCGGGCCGAGGGCGGCATCCCCGACCTGAGCGGCGGCCCCGGCGTGACCGGAACCTCGGCCGGGATCTCGGGTCATCTGGTCGCGCAGGCGGTGATCTCGCTGGTCACGGGGGTGCCCGAGGTGGCGCCCGGCTACGTCCACGGGATCAATCTGCTCTCGCCCGACCATCACGTCTACGCGCGGCACCCCGCGCGTCCGGGCTGCCCGGTCTGCTTTGGGCCTTGACGGCCGCGCGGGCAGCTTTACGATCACCTCGTGTCGGGGAACCGGGACGGAAGGTAATGGGATGAAGCAGTCGCAAAACGACACAACACCCACTATGCCCGTCAGACGGCAGATCACCATTCGCCGCCTGGGGCGCAACGAAACAGCCATCTGCAGCAACTCGTACGGTAACTGACCACCACCACTGCGGGCCGGCGAGAGGCACGAATCGCCGACCCGGCCGATGGAGGATGAGTGCGGGAGATCGTGCACGGCGCCCCCGGGGTCATGCTCGACCGGCGGGCGTACACGACCGAGTTCTACGGCGTCTACCGGGAGATGGAGGGGGTGCTGTGGAAGCTCGAAAGGGCTCAGCACTTTCATGAGCCCTACAGTCCGAGCTGGGTGGCCTGGGCCGACGGCGACTGGGACCGGGCCATGAAGCTCATCGAGGAGTCGGCCGGAGACTTCGCGGCCGACGTCGTCGACTCGGTGGAACTGCGGCGGCTGCGCATCGCCGAGCAGCCGCTGTCCGACTACCTGAAGTGGGAGTTTCAGGTCCTGAGGGCGCGGGCGGGGGTGGGCGAGCGCACCCGCGTGCTCGACGCCTCGGCGGTCCGGCACCTGGAGCGGCACGGCCCGCTCCCGGAGATCCTGATCCTGTCCCGCGAGCTGATGTACGAGGTCCTCTACGACGACATCGGCGCCCACGTCGGCGGACGGCGGATCATCCAGAAGGACGTCATCGCCACCTGCCTGTCCGACATGGAGAACCTCTACGAACAGGCCGACGAACTGAGCCGCTGGACGAGCACGGCTAGCCCATCTCCTCCAGTTTTCGGCCCTTCGTCTCCTTCACGATGAACACCACGAACAGGTACGACAGCGCGGCGAACACGGCGTAGAACAGGTAGGTGAGGGCCAGGTTCCACTCCGCGAGCGGCGGGAAGGTCACGGTCACCGCCCAGTTGGCCAGCCACTGCGCCGCCGCCGCGACCGACAGCGCCGCCGCCCTGATCCGGCCGGGGAACATCTCACCCAGCAGCACCCACACGATGACTCCCCACGACAACGCGAAGAAGAGCACGAACGCGTTGGCCGCGATCAGCGCGGCGGCGCCCTGCAGCGCGGGCAGCTGCACGATCCCGTCGACGCTGCGGCTGAAACTGAACGACCACGACGCCACGGCCAGCGCGATCGCCATGCCCGCCGAGCCGACCAGCAGCAGCGGGCGCCGCCCGACCTTGTCGACCAGGGCCATGGCGATGAACGTGCCGACGATGTTGATGATGGAGCTGGAGAAGCTGATCAGCAGCGAGTCCGACTGGTTGATGCCGACCGACTGCCAGAGCACCGACGAGTAGTAGAAGATCACGTTGATGCCGACGGCCTGCTGGAACACCGAAAGAACGACGCCGATCCAGACGATGGGCAGCAGCCCGAAGCGGGGTCCGCGCAGGTCGCTGAAGCGGGGGCGGCGCCGGGTGCGCAGCACGCTCCTGATCTCGGCCACCCGGGCGTCGAGGTCGACGTGCTCCCCCTCGATGTCGCGCAGCACGTCGCGGGCCTGCTGGTCGCGCCCGGCCGACACCAGGTAGCGGGGCGACTCGGGGATCACGCTGGCGAAGGCGAGGAAGATCAGGGCGGGCACCAGGCAGGCGCCGAGCATCCACTGCCACGCCTCCAGGCCGCCGAGCTCGTTGTTGACCTCGCCGCCCGCCCACAGGTTGATGGCGAAGTTCACCAGCTGGGAGACCGCGATGCCGAGCACGATCGCGAGCTGCTGGAACGACCCGAGCCTGCCCCGGTAGGCGGGCGGGGCGACCTCGGCGATGTAGGCGGGCCCGAGGACCGAGGCCATGCCGATCGCGGCACCGGCCAGGACCCGCCAGAAGGCCAGGTCCCAGATCGCGAAGGGCAGCGCCTGCCCGATCGAGCTGACGGCGAAGATGAGGGCGGCCAGCCGCATGGTCTTGGTGCGGCCCCACCGGTCGGCGAGGGAGCCGGCGAACCAGGCGCCGACCGCCGACCCGAGCAGGGCGATGGCCACCACGACGCCGATGGTGAACGGGCCCACGTTGAAGTAACGCTGGATGCCCACGACCGCGCCGTTGATCACCGCACTGTCGTAGCCGAACAGGAAACCGCCTATGGCACCGGCGGCCGCGATGAACGTGACGTAGCCGAGACGCTCCTGCTTGTGCGCGGCTACCGATGGACCCCCCATGTCCCCTACCTGCCCATAATTACGACAAGTAGCGCCATGACTACACTAAGGGGTCCTTACCGGATGCGTACGCGGCTTTTCAGGCACACGGTGCAGTGCTGCACCACGACGTTGCCGATGCGCTCGGTGTCCTGCCAGTCATGACGCAGGTGAAACCAGGGCTTTCTCGTTCCACGTATATTCATGAGTGATCGCAAGTTCACGCTCTGTCGCCTGCCCCGACTCTAGGCCCTCCGTGCGGACCTTGGGGGTGACGAAGGTGTCGCTCCCGTGAAACCCTCCTCACAACCGAGGGTCGACAGGCTCACACTCCAGAGCGAGCACGGAGAAGACCGCCTCATGAACGCGGTGGAGCGGCTCACCGGCCGCCAGTCGCGCAAGCGCCTCAACTCCCAGGCTATGCTCGCGCAGCGCCAGCGAACGCTTCCGTCCGAGGAAACGTTTGCGCAGCTCATCGAGCGATTCGAGGTAGTCGGGGCCGTAGATGATGCGCAGGTATTCCGGCCCGCGTACCTTGATCCCCGGCTGCACCCTCCCACCCGGCGCCTCCACCGGTTTCACGACCATTCCCTCGCCGCCGGCGGCGGTCAGCTCCGTCCACCAAGCGGTCGCCGCCCGGCGCTGGTCGTCGTTCTCGAGATCCACATAGGTGTGCCGGGTGGCCGTAATCAGCGGATGCGTGATCGCGGCCAGGTGATCCAGATGCCAGTTGTGCGGACGCGTCACGGCGGTGGCGCCCTCGGCGCAGGCGAGGATCTGGAACGGGGCGAAACTCAGGCCGGAAACCCCGGAAACGGGCCCGCAGTAACGGGCATAGGCGTCGCGGAACCGGGCAGCGTTGGTGTGGCGGCGCCGGGTGCGGTCCAGTATCGAACCCACATCCAGACCGCGCCCGGCCGCCGCTTCGAGCGCCGTGACCGCCACCGGCAGCGCGGCCGAGGCGGCGGCGCCGACCGAGGCGTACTGCGTGCGGATCAGCTCACCGGCCTTGGCCGACCAGGGCAGCAGCTCGCCGTCGAGCACCACCCACGGGCTGTCCTCCAGCAGCGGGGCGAAGGCCTCGCGCAGCGCCGCCACGAACTCGTCCTGGATGTCGCCGAAGAACGGGCGCCCGGTCCGGGTGAAGATCGTGCCGAGGCCCTCGATCCCGAACTTCGCCAGGGCGTCTTCGGGGGTCCTGGCCAGCACGGCGACCGCGCGGGAGCCCATGTGCTTCTCCTCGCACACGACCCTGGTCACCCCGGCGGCGGCGAACTCGGCGAACGCCTCGTCGGGGTGTTCGAGGTACCCGTCCTTCCTGGACGTCTCCGGCGGCGCCATCGTCGGCGGCAGGTAGACCAGCCAGCGCGGGTCGACCGCGAACCGGCTCATGATCTCCAGCGCGGCGGTGGCGTTCTCCTCCCGGATCTTGATCGTGCCGGTCGCGGTCTCGACGTAGCGGTCGCCGGTGACGTCGGCGATGTCCAGGACGTCGGGCTCACGGCCCTTGGAGGTGAGCGGGCGGGCCGGTTCGTACCAGACCCGCTCGGCCGGGACGGTGACGAGTTCCTTCTCCGGGTAGCGCAGCGCGGTGAGCCGGCCGCCGAAGACGGCGCCGGTGTCGAGGCAGATGGTGTTGTTGACCCACTCGGCGTGGGTGGTGGGGGTGTGGCCGTACACGACCATGGCCCGGCCGCGGTACTGCTCGGCCCACGGGTAGCGGATGGGGAGGCCGAACTCGTCGGTCTCGCCGGTGGTGTCGCCGTAGAGGGCGAACGACCTGACCCGGCCCGACGCGCGGCCGTGGTAGGCCTCCTTGAGGCCAGCGTGCGCGACGACCAGCTTGCCGCCGTCGAGGACGTAGTGGCTGATCAGGCCGTCCATGAAGGCCTTGGCCCGCTGCGTGAACCCCTCGTCCTCGCGGGCGAACTGCTCCAGCGAGGTCTCCAGTCCGTGGGCGACCTTCACCTTGCGGCCGTTGAGGGCGCGGACCAGCTTCTGCTCGTGGTTGCCCGAGACGCACAGCGCGGTGCCGCGCTCGACCATGCCCATGACCCGGCGCAGCACCCCGGGGCTGTCGGGGCCCCGGTCGACGAGGTCGCCGACGAACACGGCCTGCCGCCCCTCGGGGTGGACGCCGTCGTCGTAGCCCAGTTTGGCCAGCAGGGTCTCCAGCTCGGAGGCGCAGCCGTGGACGTCGCCGATGACGTCGAACGGGCCGGTCAGGTCGGTCCTGTCGGTCCACGACCGCTCGTAGGTGATCTCGGCATTCTCGATGTCGTCGCCGCGCAGGATGTGGACGCGCCGGAACCCGTCGCGGGAGATCTTCGTCAGCGACTTGCGCAGGTCGCCCCGCTGCCTGCGGATGACATGTGACCCGAAGTCACGGTCGGGCCGGAAGGCGTTGCGGGCGATCGCCACCTCTTCCGGCACGTCGATGACGATGGCGTCGCACAGCACGTCATGGCTCTTGGCCAGGGCGATGAGCGCTTCGCGGGCCTTCCACTGGACGTTGGTCGCGTCGACCACGGTCAGCAGGCCGCGCCGCAGCCGCACGCCGACGATGTGGTGCAGCAGGTCGAACGCCTCCGGTGTGGAGGCCTGGTCGTTCTCGTCGTCGGAGACCAGCCCCCGGCAGTAGTCGGAGGAGATGACCTGGGTGGGCTTGAAGTGCTTGGCGGCGAAGGTCGACTTGCCGCTGCCGGACACGCCGACGAGCACGACCAGCGACATCTTCGGGACACTGATCGCGGTCATGCCGCACTCTCCTTGGTGAACACGGCCATCTGGGTGGGCGAACCGACCTCGGGGTCGTCGTCGCCGACAGATCGGTAGTCGACCTGGTAGCCGTAGCGGCCGGCGACGCTCTGGGCCCAGTTGCGGAACTCGGCGCGGGTCCACTCGAAGCGGTGGTCGGGGTGGCGCAGGCCGACGAGGTTCTCGTAGCGCGGGTTGTACTCCGCGTTGGGGGTGGTGACCAGCACGTACAGAGGCTTGGCGGTGCCGAAGACGACCCGCTCCATGGCCGGGAGGCGCGGCGGGTCGAGGTGCTCGACGACCTCCATCAGCACGGCGGCGTCATATCCGGCGAACCGGGCGTCGGTGTAGGTGACCGAGCCCTGGAAGAGGTCCACCCGCTCACGGGTCCGGCCGCCCATGCGGTCGAGCCTCAGCTTCCTGGCCGCGATCATGAGCGTGTGGGCCGACACGTCCACCCCAGTGATCTTGTGTACGCCCTGGTCGAGCAGGGCCGTGATCAGCTGCCCCGACCCGCAGCCCAGATCGATGACGGTCCGCGCGCCCAGCTCCCCGATCGTCGCCACCACGGCGTCCCGCCGCAGGGTGTTGAGGGGGACGCGGACCTCCTCCTCCGCCGGGGGCTCCAGCGTCTCCTCGTCGTCGTCGCCCACTTCGGCCAGCCGGGCGAAGGCGGCCCTGGTCAGCCGGGTGCGACGGTTGAGGAACCGGCGCGTGATCAGGGTGAGGTCGGGGTGGGTGGCCAGCCAGCCCTCCCCCGCGCGGATCAGCTTGTCGACCTCGTCGTCGCCGAGCCAGTAGTGCTTGGCGTCGTCGAGGACCGGCAGCAGGACGTAGAGGTGGTTGAGCGCGTCGGCGAGCCGGAGCTCACCTTTCAGGGTGAGGGTGACGTAACGGGAGTCGCCCCACTCGGGGAAGGCCGGGTCGAGCGGGATCGGGTCGGCGGTGACGTCCCAGCCCATGGGCGTGAAGAGACGTTCGGCCAGGCCGGGTCCGCCGCGGCACGGCAGCGCCGGGAGGGTGATCTCCAGCGGGATCGCGGTCTCGGCCAGCTCCGGGAGGGCGTTGCACCGCCCCGACCTGGCGGTCCGGAAGACGTCGGCCATCGCGGTGGACAGCAGCGAGGAGGCGGCGTAGGGGCGGTCGTTGACGTACTGCCCGAGGCTGAAGTCGGGGGTCGACCTGCCGCGGGTGCGCGCGAGCCGGACCGCGTCGACCTCAAGCAGCAGCGCAGCCGTGCACCGCTCCTCGGTGGCCTCGGGATAGAAGACGTGCGCGGTCCCGAACGACCGTGGGAACTCCTGCACCCGTCCCGGATGCTTGTGCAGCAGGAAGCCGAGATCGGTGGCGGGTTCGCGCGTGGTCGAGATAGTCAGCAGCACAGGGAGAAGTGTGCCCTGGCGAAATGCCGGGAGCGACCGGGTTTTCCCTAGTCTCTCCCGGCCATCTCATCAGACGTGGGGCAGGACCTCGCGGGCGATCAGGTCGAGGTGCTCCAGGTCGGACAGGTCCATCACCTGGAGGTAGACGCGCTCGGCGCCCAGCTCGGCGAACCGGCCGATCTTGTCGACGACCTCTTCCGGCGTGCCCCCGAGGCCCCCCGACCGCAGCTGGGCTGGCGACTGCCCGATGACGGCGGCCCGGCGGGCCACTTCGGCCTCGTCGGCGCCGACGCAGACGGTCTGGGCAACCGAGTAGACCAGCGACCGCCCGGTCTCGGCGCTGGCCGCCCGCACCCGGGCGAACCCCTCGGCGACCGAGTCGACCGAACGGAAGGGGATGTTGTACTCGGCCGCGTAGGTGGCCGCCAGCCTGGGCGTACGGGTGGCGCCGAACCCGCCGATGATGATCGGCGGCGGGTTCTGCACCGGCTTCGGCAGCGCCGGGGAGTCGCTCAACTGATAGTGGGTGCCGTCGTAGGAGAAGGGCTTCTCGGCCGCCCACAGTCCGGTGATGATCGCGAGCTGCTCTTCGAGGCGGTCGAAGCGCTCCTTCACCGAGGGGAAGGGGATGCCGTAGGAGGTGTGCTCGGCGTCGAACCAGCCGGCGCCCAGGCCCAGCTCGATCCGCCCGCCGCTCATCTGGTCGGCCTGCGCGACGCTGATCGCCAGCGGACCGGGGAGGCGGAAGGTCGCGGGGCTGACGAGGGTGCCCAGCCGGATCGTCGTGGTCTCACGGGCGAGCCCGGCGAGGGTCAGCCAGGCGTCGGTGGATCCCGGCCCGGGGTCGCCGCCGCCGATGCTCTGATAGTGGTCGGATCGGAAGAACGCGTCGAACCCCAGCCGCTCGGTGGCCTGCGCGACCGCGAGCAGATCGTCGTAGGTCGCGCCCTCCTGGGGCTCCGTGAAGATCCTCAACTTCATTCGGCCATTATCGTCGGCCGACGCTTGCTATGGTCCCTTGCGGATAGTAGTCGTCGCGCGACGCTCGGTGGTGACCCAAGTGGATTCCGCAACTCAGCCCCGCCCTGGGGGCACTCCCTCGCGCGCCCTCGTCACGGCGGCCGCGACCGCCCTCGTCGGTGCCACGGCCGCCGCGTTGTGGCTGCTCCCGGCCGAGCCGCTGCCCGAGTGGGCGGCGCCGGTCGTCCCGCCCGTGGCCGCCGCCCCGGCCGTCGCGGTCGCGCCCAAGGCCGAGCGCACCATCCCCTACGTGACCTTCATCGACGCCATCCGGTCGGAGGGCGGGGTGTCACGGGCACCGTCCTACCTGGTCGGACATGTCAACGCCACCGGATGTGTTCCGACGTGGAGCGGTCTGCCCGCCTCGGCGAAGAAACCGCTGGTGTCGACGCTACACAAGACCGGCCGCCCGGTCTCGCTGTCGTTCGGCGGTCCGCAGGGTCCCGAGCTGGCCGCGACCTGCGACGGGCCCGCCCGGCTGCTGCGCGCCTACCGGTCGGTGCTGAAGACCTACCGTCCCGAGTCGATCGACTTCGAGGTCACCGACTCGGCCGACACCCTGACGACCACGCGGCGGGCGGTCGCGATCCAGCGCCTTCAGGAGGAGGCCCGGCGGGCCGGGTCGGAACTGCTGGTGTCGATGACGCTGCCCGCGACGTCGGTGGGCCTGTCGATCGCCGACCGCGCGATGCTCAAGGCGACCTGGGCCGCCGGGGCGGAGATCGGCCGGGTCAACCTGCTGGTGCCGTTCGCGCCCGGGGAGCGGGGCAACCTGCGGGCCCTCGCCGACGTCGCCCATGCGACCAACCGGCAGCTGACCCGCCTGCTGAACCGTCCGGCCTGGCCCCACCTGGGCCTGACCCCGGTCCTGGCCAGCGCCGACGACCTGACGGTGGCCGACGCCAGAACGCTGGTGGCCTTCCAGACCAAGAACAGCCTGGGCGAACTGTCGATCAGAGGGGCGACTCCCGAGGAGGAGGTGGCCCGGATCCTGACGGCTCCCCGTCAGTGAAGGGCACCTCGATCGGGGTGCCCGCCCTCCGGCAGGCCCCCTCGACCAGGCCGAGGACGCTCGCCAGCGCCGCGGCCTCCGCGTCGGCCTCCCGCTCCGCCGTGACGGCGGCCAGGAGGGCCTCGGCCGCCAGCACCGCGTCGTCCATCACGGGCTCGACCTCGCCGTTGGCGGCCTGAACCGCCCGGTCCATGTGGCGCAGCGCGGGTTCGAGGGCCTGACCGGCGTCACCCGTGCGCAGCCGCCGGGCGGCCTCGCGCAGGTCGCCGGCGGCGAAGCCGAACTCCAGGCAGGCGGCCGAGTTGACCGGGTCGCGCGCCGGATCGCGTCCCGGCGTATCAGAGGGCTCGCCGACTCCGCAGGCGGCCAAGGCCAGGGCGAGGCCCAATAAGAGGGTGATCCTCATGAGGCTCCTCAGGGTTCTCACCCCAAGCGTTGCCCCATGGGGCCGGCGATCCGACGCCACCGACCCGATTGGTTGGCGTACCAGGCCGAGCTAGGCGGCCTGGACGAGCAGCGCCACACACTCCACGTGGTGCGTCATCGGATATTGGTCAAATGCCCGGATATCCGCCAGTTCGTAGCCGAGTTCCTGGAACCACTTGATGTCGCGGGACAGCGTGGCCGGGTCGCACGAGACGTACACGATCCTGGACGCCCGCAGGCTCGCCACCCGCTCCACCACCGGCCGCCCCAGCCCCGCGCGGGGCGGGTCGGTCACCACGAGGTCGGCCTGCTCGATCTCCAGCCGGTCGAGCGCCTCCTCGACCCTGCCGCGCTCGAAGGAGACCTGGGAGACGCCGCGCAGGTTCCAGCGCGCGTCCTGCACGGCCTGGGCCTCGGACTCGATGCCCAGCACGGCGCCGGTCGGGCCGACCGCCTCGGCGAGACCGGCCGCGAACAGCCCGGCGCCGCAGTAGAGGTCGAGGGCCCACTCCCCCGGCTTGGGCTGGGCGAAGTCGAGCACCGCGTTGTAGAGGGTCTCGGCCGCGCCGGGGTGGACCTGCCAGAAGCCGCTGGCCGAGACGCGGAAGTCGCGGTCGGCGGCGCGCTCGATGAGCGTGCCCTGGCCCTGGACGACCCGGGTGCCCCGGCGGCCCTCGTCGAGCATCACGCTGGCGTCGATGTCGGGGATCCGCACGTCGCGGTGGGGCTTCGGGGTCACCACGACCGCGTGGTCTCCCCCGGTGGAGGCGATGAACTCGACGGAGGCGGCCCCGCGCCAGCCCTCGGTCGCCACCCGCAGCTCCTCGATCTCCGGGGCGGCGATCCGGCAGTCGGTCACCGGCTCGACCTCGTGGGAACGATGGCGGCGCAGGCCCAGCAGGCCGTCGCGGCCTGTCGCATATTGCACGCGGGTGCGCCACCCCAGCCCGTCGGGAGCCCCCGGCACCTCTTCGACCGTGATCTCACGGTCGACACCCGCCAGGCGGGACAACTGTTCGGCCACCACATCGGCCTTCAGGCGCCGCTGCGCCTCAAGGGAGGCGTGCTGCCAGTCGCAGCCGCCACACTTCCCGGGCCCGCTGAAGGGGCACGGCGGGGTCACCCGGTCGGGCGACGCCTCAAGGATCTCCACCGCGTCGGCGCGCAGGAAGCGGGCCGTCTCCTCGGTGATCCGGGCCCGCACGCGCTCTCCGGGAAGCGCGTGCCTGACGAACACCACCCGCCCGTCGTGCCGGGCGACGCACCATCCGCCATTGGCCACCTGGCCCACCGTCAGTTCAAGCATCCCCCCATCATGCCCTGGGCTGACCATCGGACCGACCGGACGACGATCCGTACGGCCGCCGCGCGGAGCCGGGAGCCGCCGCCTCGGCACGCCCGATCACGCGGTCGGCCGACTGGAGCTGCCACGGCACGCTGGTGACCATGACCCCGGGCTTGAACAGCAGGTTGGCCTTCAGGCGCAGCGCGCTCTGGTTGTGCAGGAGGTGCTCCCACCACCGGCCGACCACGTATTCGGGGATGTAGACGGTCACCACGTCGCGCGGCGACCGGCGGCGCAGCGACTTGACGTAGTCGAGGATCGGCCGGGTGATCTCCCGGTAGGGGGAGTCGAGGATCTTCAGCGGTACGGGGATGCCGCGCCGGTCCCACTCGGCCTGGAGCCGCTGCGACTCGGCCGGATCGACGCCGACCGACACGGCCTCCAGGGTCGAGGGGCGGGTCGCGCGGGCGTACGCGAGGGCCCGCAGAGTCGGCTTGTGGATCTTGGAGACCAGCACGATCGCGTGGTTGCGGGCCGGGAGCATCGAGGCGTCGACGTCGTCTTCGGGGGCGGCGAGCTCGGCCGCGACCGCGTCGTAGTGGTGGCGGATGCCCTTCATCATCAGGAACAGCACCGGCATGGCGATGCAGACGATGTAGGCGCCGTGGGTGAACTTGGTGACCAGCACGACGACGAGCACGATGCCGGTCATCACGCCGCCGAACCCGTTGATCACCCGGGCCCGCATCATCTGGAACCGGACCTTGGCGTCGGCCTCGGTGCGCAGCAGGCGCGTCCAGTGGCGGACCATGCCGGTCTGGCTGAGCGTGAACGACACGAACACGCCCACGATGTAGAGGTTCAGCAGCTTGCTGACGTCGGCGTCGAACGCCCAGATCAGCAGGCCCGCCCCGGCGGCCAGGATGATGATGCCGTTGCTGAAGGCCAGCCGGTCGCCGCGCGTGTGGAGCTGGCGGGGCAGATAGCGGTCCTGCGCCAGGATCGAGCCCAGCACCGGGAAGCCGTTGAACGCCGTGTTGGCGGCCAGGAACAGGATCAGCGCCGTCACGGCGGAGACCAGGATGAACAGGAGCGTTCCCGGGCCGAAGACCGCCGAGGCGACCTGGGAGATGATCGGTTCCTGGTAGTAGTTGGGGCCGACCGCCGAGCCGTCGGGGCGCAGCAGGCCGCCCGCGACGTGGGCGGGCTCGGCGACCGTCACACCCGCCTTCAGGCCCAGGAAGATGATGCCGCCGAACATGCTGACGGCCACCGAGCCCATGAGCAGCAGGGTGGTCGCGGCGTTACGGCTCTTGGGCTTGCGGAAGGCCGGCACACCGTTGCTGATCGCCTCGACCCCGGTCAGCGCGGCACACCCGGAGGCGAAGGCGCGCAGCACCAGGAACGCCATGGCGAAGCCCGCCAGGTCGGTCTCCTCGGGCACCACGTCGAACCCGGCCGTCGGGGCGCGCAGTTCGTCGCCCAGGACGCCCAGGCGGAACACGCCCCACAGGATCATCCCGATCACGGACGCCATGAACAGATAGGTGGGGATCGCGAACAGGATGCCCGACTCGCGGATGCCGCGCAGGTTCATCATGGTCAGCACGACCACGATGACGATCGCCACGAGCGGCTTGTGGGTGGCCACGAACGGGATGGTCGCGCCGACGTAGTCGACGCCGTTGGCCACCGACACGGCCACCGTGAGCACGTAGTCGACCAGCAGCGCGCTGGCCACGGTGAGCCCGGCGTTGGGCCCGAGGTTGACCGTGGCCACCTCGTAGTCGCCGCCGCCCGACGGGTAGGCGTGCACGTTCTGCCGGTACGACGCCACCACCGTCAGCATGATCACCACGACGCCGACGGCGACCCACGGGCTGAAGTTGTACGCCGCCACGCCGGCGATGGACAGGATGACGAGGATCTCCTGCGGCGCGTAGGCCACGGAGGAGAGCGCGTCGCTCGCGAAGACCGGGAGGGCGACACGCTTGGGCAGGAGCTGCCCGTGCAGCTCGGTGCTGCGCAAGGCGCGCCCGACGACAAGGCGCTTGACGAGATCCGTCACCTTTGGCACGACTGAGAAGCGTAGCCCCCCTGGCCAGGGCACCGGCACCGGGTGGCACCGGTAGGCGCAATACTGTCCCCATCGACGTCTCGACACCGGCGGGGAGCATGCACATCGTGATCATGGGGTGCGGACGCGTGGGATCCACGCTCGCCCACATCCTTGAGGACAACGGCCATTCGGTCGCGATCATCGATCGTGATCCCCAGGCGTTCCGGCGCCTGCGCGCCGGGTTCCGGGGGCGCCGGGTGACCGGGATCGGTTTCGACCGCGACGTCCTCGAAGAGGCCGGCATCGAATCCGCGCAGGCTTATGTGGCCGTGTCCAGCGGCGACAACTCCAACATCATCAGCGCCCGGGTGGCCCGCGAGACGTTCGGCGTCGACAACGTGGTGGCCCGCATCTACGACCCGCGCCGCGCCGAGGTCTACCAGCGGCTGGGCATCCCGACCGTGGCGACCGTGCGGTGGACGGCCGACCAGATCCTGCGCCGGGTGCTGCCCGAGGGCGCCGAGCCGCTGTGGCGCGACCCGACCGGCACCGTCGTGCTGGCCGAGGTCACCTACAACCCGGCCTGGATCGGCACCCGCACCAAAGACCTCGAGACCGCCATCGGCGCCCGGGTCGCCTTCCTCAACCGCATGGGCGAGGCGGTCGTCGCCCGGGAGGACACCGTGCTCCAGGAGGGCGACGTGCTCCACGTCGTCGCCACCGGAAGCCACATGGACCACATCAACAAGCTGCTGTCGGGCACCCCCGCCGAGCACGAGGAGAACTGATGCGCGTCACGATCGCGGGGGCGGGCGCCGTCGGCCGGTCGATCGCGGCCGAGCTCCTGGAGAACGGCCACGAGGTGCTGCTGATCGACATCGACCCCAAGGCCATCAAGATCGACAGCGTGCCGAGGGCCGAGTGGCTGCTCGCCGACGCCTGTGAGATCTCCGCGCTCGACGAGGCCGGGCTCAACGCCTGCCACGTCGTGATCGCCGCCTCGGGCGACGACAAGGTCAACCTGGTCGTCTCACTGCTGGCCAAGACCGAATACGGCGTGCCGCGCGTGGTCGCCCGCATCAACCACCCGAAGAACGAGTGGCTGTTCAACGAGTCGTGGGGCGTCGACGTCGCGGTCTCCACGCCGCGTCTGATCAGCGCGCTGGTCGAAGAGGCGGTCAGCGTCGGCGACCTGGTGCGGCTGATGACGTTCCGCCAGGGGCAGGCCAACCTGGTCGAGCTGACCCTGCCGGAAGACGCGCCCGTGGTGGGCCAGCGGGCCGGTTCGGTGCCGTGGCCGACCGACTCGGCGCTGGTGGCGATCCTGCGCGAGGGCCGGGTGCTGGTGCCGTCGGCCGACGACCCCTTGGAGGCCGGCGACGAACTGCTGTTCGTGGCCAGCCAGGAGGTCGAAGACGAACTGGCGCAGCTCCTCGCCCCCCACTGACGCTTTACGAGGTGGCCTGCTCGGGGGCGGTGCGTCCCCGGGCCAGCATCCAGCCGACGACGGCCAGCGCGGCGATGTAGACGGGCCAGCCCAGCGCCACCTTCGCGATGCCCAGGCCGGTGGCGTTCCCGGCCATGTAGAGCGGGATCTGCACGGCCAGCTTGATGAGGCCCGGCAGCGCCATGACCCACGACAGCTTCACGCACAGGTCGACGATGGCCTTGTCGCGGTGCCAGGCGATCGGGTCGTCGGGGTTGGTGGCGCCGAGCAGGAAGCCGAGGAACGGCCACCGCACCAGGATCGACAGGATCATCACCACCTCGACCACGGCGATGTAGAGCATGCCCGGCAGGAACGCGTCTTCGGCGTTGCCGCTGCGCAGCGCGAAGAACGCGCCGATGCCGATCCCGAACAGGCTGTTGAGCACGAACTGGGGCGTCGACCGCTGCACGACGCGGGCGATCAACAGCAGCACCGCGAGGGCACCGGAGACGATGAGGGAGAGCTTCAGGTCTTCGGTGAAGATCCAGCCCAGGGTGAAGGCGACCGTGGGCACAGCCGCCTCGACGGTGCCCCGTGTGCCGCCGAAGGCCTTGGCGATCTGGGCCCGGACCACGGCCTCCACCGTCTCGTGGGCGCTGGCCGGCTGGGGGGGCGCGGCCTCTTCGGCAGTGCTCACGTGTGGTTCACCGTTCCTCGTCACCCGGTAGGGCGAAGCTCGTAACGCGGGTTGAACATGACCTTGCGACCATCCTGCAGGCTCACGAGGCCCTCGGCGCGGACGACCCGGCCGGGCTCGATGCCGACGATCTTGCGTCGGCCCAGCCAGACCAGGTCGATGACGTCGGAGCCGTCGTAGAGCTCGGCCTCCAGGGCCGGGGCGCCGCCGCGGGGGCGGAGCGTCACCGTACGGAGAGTACCGGCCACGCAGAAGCGCTGGCGTTCGCCACACGCCGCGATGGGAGTGGCCCCCTCGGTTTCGAGGTCTTCACGTAGCTCGGCCGCTTCCAGCTCCGCCTGACTGCTCGCCAGCCGACGGAAAAAACCGCGCAGTCCGCCCTTTTTGACGGGCTCCTGTGTACTCATGATGCTTCAGCCTAGGCGATGGGCCGCCAGGTGCATAACGGTCCCATATCGACCATGCAAAAGCGGGAATTCACCGGGTCTCGGTGATCTCCGGGCCCCGCTCATAGGGGTTGTACGGCTTCTCCTCCGCCTGCTCCTCCAGGGCCTGCCGGGCCTCGGCGGGAAGCTGGAGGGGGATGCCCTCACGGGGGGCCATCGGGTCGTCGCCGCGCACGACCACGACCTCGCGCACCACGCCCTCGAGGACCGCGGCGGCCCCCGGGTCGACGGCGGCGCGGCCGGTGATCACGGCCCGCAGGAACCAGCGCGGGCCGTCGACCCCGATGTAGCGGATCGGCGCCTGCTGCCCGTTCTCCTGCGGCACCACGGCGTGGAGCTCGGTGCCGAAGGGCCCCTCGCGCTCTTCGACGGTGCCCTTGGCCGTCTGGACGTCGCGGGTGAGCTCGACCCGGAGGTCGTCCCACAGGCCGGACTTCTTGGGGGCGGCGAAGGCGTGGAGCTGGAGGGCGCTCTCCTGGGCCAGGACCAGCGCGCCGACGATCTGCTCGCCGGCCACCTGGAGCTGGACCTCGAAGTCGGGCCCGATCGGCAGGTGCAGCCCGCCCAGGTCGACCCGGTCGGCCTCCGGATAGCCGTCGGCGGCGTCCCAGGGACCGGACTCGCGGCCCGAGCCTCCGGGTGCCTTGGCCTCCTGCTGACCGGGAGTGGCATCGGACGGGGTCTCGGCCGCGCCACGTCGGCGTCGGAACACTTGGTTCACCTTTCCTATCTGCCGGTGGAGCCGAACCCGCCGGCGCCGCGCGCCGAGCCGGGGAGCCGCTCCACCTCGTAGAACGCCGCCTTCTCGACCCGCTGGATGACCAGCTGGGCGACGCGGTCACCGCGCCGCAGCCGGACGGCCTCCTTGAGGTCGGTGTTGAGCAGCGTCACCTTGATCTCGCCTCGGTATCCGGCGTCGACCGTTCCAGGCGCGTTGACCAGCGTCACGCCGTGTTTGGCCGCCAGGCCGGACCGGGGGTGGACGAACGCGGCGTAGCCGTCGGGCAGCGCGATCGCCACGCCCGTGCCGACCATGGCCCGCTCGCCCGGGAGCAGCTCGACGTCCTCCGCCGCGTAGAGATCGGCCCCCGCGTCGCCCGGATGGGCGTAGGCCGGTAGCGGCAGCTCAGGGTCGAGCCGGTGGATCAGCACCTCGACACTCATGGATCGCAACCCTACCGGTTGGGGCCACCCGGGACCGCGTCTCCCGCGCCTGGTGAGGGCTCTGGTTCGGGCGGGAGTGGTTCGACGGGCTTGGGCGGTGGCTCGGGGCGCTCACGGCGCAGTTCCGGCAGCGCCCGGTAGATCACCGCCGTGACCGGGACGGCCACCACGGCCCCCGCGATGCCGCCGATCACGCCGCCCACCGCCAGCACCAGGATGATCGCCAGCGGGTGGAACTCCAGCGCCCGGCCGACGATCAGGGGCTGGAGCACGTGGTTCTCCAGCTGCTGCTCGACCACCAGGACGCCGACGAAGATCAGGGCGTACACCCAGCCCTGGGAACCGAAGACCACGAGGGTGGCGATGCCGCCCGCGAAGAAGATGCCGACGATCGGGATGAACGAGGCGAAGAAGATCAGCACCGCGAGCGGCGCCCACAGCGGCACCCGCATCCCGGCCAGCACGATGCCGATGACCATGGCGTGGACGGCCGCGACCGCGACGGTGCCCAGCACGTAGTGGGACAGGGTGCGCCAGGCGGCCCGGCCTGCCCGGTCGACCCGGTCGGAGGCTCCCCCGAAGGCACGCAGGAACCAGGCCCAGATCCGGTCGCCGTCTTTGAGCAGGAAGAACGTCACGAACAGCAGCAGCACGATCCCGGCCAGCACCTCAAGCAGGGCGGTCGCGCCGGTCAGCACGGTGTCGGTGATCTGGCTGCGCTGCTCGTTGAGCTGGCGGGTGAGGTCGTCGACGAAGTCGGCGATCTGCGCCTCGCGCAGGTGGAGCGGCCCGGTGAGCAGCCAGTTCTGCACGTCGCGGGCGGTCTGCTGGATCTGCGCGACCAGCCCGGGGAACTCCTCGTTGGCCCGGTTGCCGATCAGGAACCCGAGCCCGCCGATGAACGCCAGCGCCACCAGCATGGTCAGCCACGTGGCGTAGATCGGGCGCAGCCCGGCCCGCCGCAGCCGCTTGGTGATCGGGAACAGCAGGGCCGTCAGCAGGAACGCGATCGCCACCGGAAGGGTGACGAAGCTCAGCCTGGCGACGATCATGGCGACGATGTAGACGACCACGCCGATGACGATGACCCGCCACGACCACGACGCGACCATGTTGAGTGTCGGCGGTACGTCCGGCCCCCGCCGGCCCTTCCCCGGATGGGCCCGCTCACGTTCTGCGATCACGCGTCAAGCCTGGCACGGGAACCGGCCTGACGCGCAACCTGATTAGGCTTCTTCGAGGACGGTCTTCACCACGAGCGGCCCTTCGGCCGTCTCCAGGACGAATTCCTCGACGTTCCCGGCCGAGCACAGGTCGTCCTGCGCGAGGCGGACCAGGTCGGCCTTCTCGCCCCGCACGTCGAGCCGGGTCACTTCGGCCCGCATCGACAGCTTGGCCGCCGACTTGGCCTTGCGCACCCGCGCCAGCACGTCGGCCACCGCCTCCAGCACGTCGGGGTCCCCGCCGCGCCCGGCCACCGTCGGCCACGACGCGGTGTGGACGGAGCCCTCCCGCCACCACGACCAGACCTCTTCGGTGACGAACGGCAGGAACGGCGCGAACAGCCGCAGCAGCGTGTCGAGCGCGGCCCGCAGCGCGACGACCGCCGAGGCGTCGCCGTCGTAGGCGCGCGCCTTGACCAGTTCGAGGTGGTCGTCGCAGAACGCCCAGAAGAACCGCTCGGTCCGCTCCAGCGCCTTGGTGTAGTCGAACGCCTCGAACGCGCGGGTGGCGTCGCGGATCACCTCGTCGAGCGCGGCCAGCATCGACAGGTCGAGCGGCGCGGTGACCTCGCCGGGGTTGTCGTCGAAGGAGAGCACGAACTTCGACGCGTTGAGGATCTTGATGGCCAGCCGTCGGCCGATCTTGATCATCCCGGTGTCGAAGGTGGTGTCGGTGCCCGGACGGCCGTTGGCCGCCCAGTAGCGGACGGCGTCGGAGCCGTACTCCTCCAGCAGGCCCATGGGCGTGACCACGTTGCCCTTGGACTTCGACATCTTCTTGCGGTCGGGGTCGAGGATCCAGCCCGAGATGGCGGCGTGCTTCCACGGCAGCACGCCCTCTTCCTGGTGGGCGCGGACCATCGTGGAGAACAGCCAGGTGCGGATGATCTCGTGGGCCTGGGGCCGCAGGTCCATCGGGAAGACGCGCTGGAACAGGTCGGCGTCGCGCTCCCAGCCGCCCGCGATCTGCGGGGTCAGCGAGGAGGTCGCCCAGGTGTCCATGATGTCGGGGTCCCCGGCGAAGCCGAAGGGCTTGCCGCGCATCTCCTCGGTGAACCCGGGCGGCACGTCGCTCGCCGGGTCGATCGGCAGCATGCCCTCGGGCGGCAGGAGCGGCGCCTCGTGGATGATCTGGCCCTCGGCGTCGAGCTGGTACCACACCGGGATCGGCACGCCGAAGAACCGCTGCCGCGAGATCAGCCAGTCTCCGGCCAGCCCCTCGACCCAGTTGTCGTAGCGGACCCGCATGTGGGCGGGGTGCCAGATCAGCTCGCGGCCCCGGTCGAGCATCTCCCAGCGCAGCTTGGCGTCGCGCCCGCCGTTGCGGATGTACCACTGGCGGGTGGTCACGATCTCGAGGGGCCGGTCGCCCTTCTCGTAGAACTTGACCGGCCGCTTCACCGGCCGGGGCTGCCCCTCCAGCTCGCCGCTGTCGCGCAGCATCTCGACGATGCGCTCGCGGGCGCTGTGCATGGTCTTCCCGGCCAGTTCCTTGTACGGCTCGGCGTTCACGCCCTCCGGGGCGTCCGGCAGCATCCGGCCGTCCCAGCCGACGACGGCGCGCGTGGGCAGTTCGAGCTCACGCCACCAGATGACGTCGGTGACGTCGCCGAAGGTGCAGATCATCGCGATGCCCGAGCCCTTGTCGGGCTCGGCCAGATGATGGGCCAGGACCGGGACCTCGACGCCGAAGACGGGGGTGCGCACGGTCGACCCGAACAGCGGCCGGTAGCGCTCGTCGTCGGGGTGGGCGACCAGCGCGACGCAGGCCGGGATCAGCTCGGGGCGGGTGGTCTCGATCCACACCCGGTCGGCGAACCCCTGCGCCTGCTGCTCGGGCGACAGGTGGAAGGCGATGCGGTGGAAGGCGCCCGGCCACTCGCGGTCTTCGAGCTCGGCCTGGGCGACGGCGGTGCGGAAGGTGACGTCCCACAGGGTGGGGGCCTCGGACAGGTAGGCCTGCCCTCGCTCCAGGTTCCGCAGGAACGCCCGCTGGGAGGCCGCCCGCGCGTTCGCGTCGATCGTCTGGTAGGTCATCGACCAGTCGACCGACAGCCCGAGCCGCCGCCACAGCTCTTCGAACGCCTTCTCGTCGTCGGCCGTCAGCCGCTCGCACAGCTCGATGAAGTTGCGCCTTGAGACCGGCACCTGCTGCTTGCCGGGCTTGTCGGGCGGCTGGAACCCGGGGTCGTAGGGGACCGAGGGGTCGCACCGGACGCCGAAGACGATCTGGACCCGGCGCTCGGTCGGCAGCCCGTTGTCATCCCACCCCATGGGGTAGAAGACGGACTTGCCCCGCATTCGCTGGAACCGGGCGATCGTGTCGGTGTGGGTATAGGAGAAGACGTGGCCGACATGCAGTGATCCGGAGACGGTGGGGGGCGGCGTGTCGATCGAGAAGATCTGCTCACGCGGCCGCGACCGGTCGAACCGGTAGAGGTCGTCGGCGGCCCAGCGGGCTACCCATGCCTGCTCCAAGCCGTCGAGAGAGGGCTTGTCGGGGGGCATCGGTCGCTGAATCGTCATGCCACCAGATGTTATGGCGTACAGGCCTGGCGGACGCACCAGAATAAGGCTGTTACCGAGGAGGGATCATGGCGGGTAAGGAAGAGAAACCGGACATGCAGTGGCGCATCGTCGGCGGCCTGGTGGGGCTGGCGGTCGGCTTCGCCGCGAAGAAGGTGCTGTCCTTCGGCTGGGAGAAGGCCACCGGCAAGAAGCCCCCGGCCAGCGTCGACTCCCCCGACGTGAGCCTCGGCGAAGCCATCGCCTACGCGGTCGTGATGGGCCTGGGCATGGAGGTGACCCGCATCGTCGCCACCCGCGCCGCGGCCAAGCGCTGGAAGAACTGGAAGGACATGGCGCAGGACGTCACCGACGAGCTCAAAGACTAGGGAGACAGGCGGCCTTCCCCGGGGGGCCGCCTGTTTCTTTGGGCAGATTCGAAGGCGCGCACCCAGGCCGGCCTCCGGCCGACCAGGGTCCGCGCTCATGCCTCCAGGTCGGTGAGGAAGTCGCTGGCCCAGCGGTCGACGTCGTGGGTGGCGACGCGGCGGCGCAGCGAGCGCATCCGGCGGCCCAGTTCGTGGGGCGGTTCGTGCATGGCGGTCATCATGGCCCGCTTCATGCCGTCGATGTCGTAGGGGTTGACCAGGTAGGCGTGCTTCAGCTCGTCGGCGGCGCCGGCGAACTCGCTCAGCACGAGGGCCCCGCGCAGGTCGTGGCGGCAGGCGACGTACTCCTTGGCGACCAGGTTCATGCCGTCGCGCAGGGGCGTCACGACCATGACGTCGGCCGCGCAGTAGAGGGCCGCCAGCTCCTCCCTGTTGTACGACTGGTGCATGTAGTTGACCGGCGACCAGCCGAACAGGCCGTATTCACCGTTCATGCGCCCGACCTGGAGCTCGATGTCGTTGCGCAGCCGGATGTACTCCTCGACCCGTTCCCGGGTGGGCGTCGCGATCTGCACGAACACCGCCTCACCGGGCTCGATCCGGCCCTCGGCGAGCAGCTCGCCGTAGGCCTTGAGGCGCTGGCCGATGCCCTTGGTGTAGTCGAGCCGGTCGACGCCGAGCAGCACGTGGTCGGGGTTGCCGAGCTCGGCCCGGATCTCCTTGGCCCGCGTCATGATGTGCGGCTCGCGCACGAGCTGGTCGAGGGAGCCGAAGTCGACCGAGATCGGGTAGGCCTCGGCGCGGACGATCCGGTCGTCGACCTGGATCTCGTTGCGGCTGGCGGGGAGGTTGAGCACCCGCCGGGCGAGCCGGACGAAGTTGGAGGCCCCACCGGGCCGCTGGAACCCGACGAGGTCGGCGCCCAGCAGTCCTTCGAGGATCTCCTTGCGCCAGGGAAGCTGCCAGAACAGCTCGGCGGGCGGGAAGGGGATGTGCAGGAAGAACCCGATCTTCAGGTCGGGCCGCAGTTTGCGGAGCATCGCCGGCACCAGCTGGAGCTGGTAGTCCTGGATCCACACCACCGCCCCGGGGGCCGCGGCGTCGGCCGCCGCCCGTGCGAACCGGTCGTTCACCGCCCGGTAGGCGTCCCACAGGACCCGCGAGTAGACGGGGGTCGCGACGACGTCGTGATAGAGGGGCCACAGGGTGGCGTTGGAGAAACCCTCGTAATAGAACTCGACCTCGAGCTGCGACAACGGCACGGGGATGAGATGCATCCCGTCGTGGTCGAACGGCTTGAGTTCTTCACCGGCCGCGCCGTGCCAGCCGAGCCATGCCCCGTCTCTTCGCTGCATCACCGGAGCGATCGCGGTCACGAGGCCGCCTGGACTGCGGCGCCATTGTTTTTCGCCCACACGGTCGACCGGCAACCGGTTCGCGACGATCAGGAACGAGCTGGTGCCACGCATGAGCCCTCCAGTTATCGCCTTACGGATAACCATACGTAAGGTCTCTGGAACCGCCCATACCCCCATCGACGTGCACAATTCATAACACGGAGTGTGAGAATGATCTCCCGCAGGTCGCGACCTGTTACTCAATGGTTGGGACCAGATGGTAACGGTTTGGTATCAGCCTGACGGAGCAGGGGGAAGGCCGCGCTGACGCCGGAGATCCGTGCGTACCGCCGTGGCCAGACGCTTGGTGGCGAGGCGGTTGAGCGCCCCGCCGGCGACCGCGCCGGTGAGGAAGGGGCCCAGGGTGGTGAGGTGGCGCCCCAGAGTGCGCATCAGCCGGTTGCGCAGCGAGGTCTTGGCCGCCGCCCCGAGGGCGAGCGTGACCGACGCGGGCTTCAGGGGGTCGACCCCTCGCTGCTTGGACCAGGCGATGGCGAACTGCGCCGCCCGGTGGGGCCCGGTTCCCTGCACCTGCACGCCGTAGACCTCGTGGAGCTCGCCCAGGAGCTTGACCTCGATGGCGGCCACCACGACGGTCTCGGCGACGAGCTGGGCCGGCGCGGAGAGAAGGAGAGGGGGCGCGGCGAACTCCGCCGCGGCCAGTGCGCCGCCCACGGCGCCGACGGCCATCGTGGCCTTCGCCGCCGTTCGTACCAGATCGTCGGCCAGTTGCTCGCCGGTCAGGCCGTAGTGGTGCTCCTGCAGTGTCGCCAGGTCGCGGATCGGCAGCCGCAGGGCGACGTTCATGAACAGGTCGGCCAGCCAGCGGCCGCGGCCGACCCCGCTCGCGCCCGCCTTCCTGGCGGACGTGGCCAGCGCCCCGCTGAGGCGGCCGAGCAACTTGCGCCGCTCGGCGCCGTCAGTTTCCCCCGGTGCGTCCTGGCTGACGAGCTTGCCGATGATCTCGGCGACTTCGTTGTCGCCATCGCGATCTCTACTCTGATCTCTGGTCTGATCCGCTTCTGAAGCCATCAACGGACCCTTCCCGGAATCAGGCTGCGCACTCGCGGCAGACCTGCTGTCCGTTCTTCTCGGAGGCCAGCTGGCTGCGGTGATGCACCAGGAAGCACCGTGAACAGGTGAACTCGTCGGCCTGCCTCGGAATCACTCTGAGCGAGAGCTCCTCGTTGGACAGGTCGGCCCCCGGCAGCTCGAGCGACTCGGCCAGATCGGTCTCGTCGATGTCGATGCTGCCCGACGACTTGTCGCTGCGCCGCGCCTGAAGTTCCTGAAGGCTGTCTTCGCTCAGGTCGTCGTCAGTCTTGCGCGGGCTGTCGTAGTCGGTAGCCATTTGCGTACTCCATCCCCCTCATCTGTATCTCTGACGCTTCGGGAGGGTGGCGCCCATTACCGGGCATTCGGTACCCCGGATGAATAGACGCTGAACCTCCCGACTCGCGAGGGTGTTCCCCACCTCGGCTCCGGTTAGCCAAATATGGCGAAACCACAGCATTGGCGGGATGACCCACCGCGTTCGACGGCACATCCAACCACATTGCGCGAGTGGATGTGCAGCAGGGCACGATCACCGCGCCGAGGGACTCGCCGCGGGCGCCGAACCCGGCAGTCGCACCGTCACCACGAGGCCGCCGCCGTCACGCGGAACCGCCGTGACCGTCCCCCCGTGAGCACGCACGATGGCGCGCACGATGGACAGTCCGAGCCCCGCCCCCTTGGCCGACTCGATCCGGTCGGCGTGCAGCCGCCGGAAGGGCTCGAAGAGCGCGTCGACCTCGTAGGCCGGGACCAGAATGCCGGTGTTGGCGACCTGAACAACGGACCCCCCGTCCACGATTCCCGATCGCACCCAGACTTTTCCGCCGGACTCGTTGTTGTACTTGATCGCGTTCTCGACGAGGTTGCTGACGCAGCGTTCGAGCAGCACCGGGTCGCCCGTGACCTGGGCGGGGTGGAGGTCGTACTCGATGTCGACGTTCTGCTCGGTGGCGAAGGGGGCGAGCTGGTCGACGGCGGTCTTGGTGACGTCCTGGACGTCGACGGACTTCCGCACCGACAGTTCGCGTTCGCTGCGGGCGAGCAGCAGCAGGCCCTCGATGAGGCGTTCGTGGCGGGCGTTGGTGCCGAGCAGGGTCCGGCCGAGCACCCGCAGGTCGTCGGAGGCCTCCGGATCGGACAGCGCGACCTCCAGGACGGTCCGGTTGATCGCCAGCGGTGTTCTCAGCTCGTGGGAGGCGTTGCCCACGAACCTCCGCTGGGCGTCGAAGGCGCTGTTGAGCCGGGTGAGCATGGCGTCGAAGGTGTCGGCCAGCTCCTTGAGCTCGTCGTCGGGGCCCTGGAGGTCGATGCGCTCGTGGGCCAGCGAGGTCTCCGAGAGCCTGCGGGCGGTCGCGGTCATCTGCATGACCGGCTTCAGCGCCCGGTCGGCGACGACGTAACCGAGGATCAGCGCGAGGATGCCCACCCCGAGCAGGGCCATCAGCGACCGCTGGAGCACGTAGCTCTGGGCCGCCTCGATGGTCTCCATGCGCTTGCCCGACCAGAAGTCGTCGAACTGCTGGGCCCACGACGGGTCGGGGGCGTCGACCAGGGTCAGGGGCGGCCAGGCCGCCTTGATCGCCCAGCCCACCAGCGAGTACATGACGAAGACCAGCAGCGCCCCGGCCACGAAGAACATGGCGCCGTAGGTGATGGTGAGGCGCCAGCGGATGCTGAGACGGCCGGCCAGGTCCTTGACCTGCTCGGCGAGCGGCGGCCTGACCGGATGCGGGTCGCCCGGCGGCGGTCCGTCCCAGGCCGGCGGGCCCTGCGGCGGCGGAGGCTGGCGCCGATAGGGGCCCGTGCCCATCGGCGAGGTCATCCGGACCCCGGCGTCGAGGGTCTCCGCGGTCGCTTCGTCCTTGCGTTCGGTCACAGCTTGTACCCCACTCCAGGTACTGTCTCGATCACCTGGGGTTCACCCAGCTTCTTCCGCAGCGTCATCATCGTCACTCTGACCACATTGGTGAAGGGATCGATGTTCTCGTCCCACGCCTTGTCGAGCAGGTCCTCCTGGCTGACCACGGCCCCCTCGGCCCGCAGCAGCTCCTCCAGGACGGCGAACTCCTTCTTGGTCAGCGTGATCTCGTTGTCGTCGCGCGTGACCAGGCGCTTGCCGGGGTCGAGCCGGATGCCCGAACGTTCCAGGATCGGCGGCAGCGACGACGCCGACCGGCGCCCCAGGGCCCGCACCCGCGCCACCAGCTCCATGAACACGAACGGCTTGGCGAGATAGTCGTCGGCGCCCAGCTCCAGGCCCTCGACCTTGTCGTCGACGTCACCACTGGCGGTCAGCATGATGATCCGCGAGGCGGTGCGCTGAGCCACCAGGCGCCGGGCCACCTCGTCGCCGTGGACCTTCGGCAGGTCGCGGTCGAGCACGATCACGTCGTAGTCGATGTAGCCCGTCTTCTCCAGGGCGGCCGCGCCGTCGTAGGCGACGTCCACGGCCATCGCCTCCCGGCGAAGTCCGGTCGCGATCGCGTCGGCGAGCACGCGCTCGTCCTCCACCACAAGCACCCGCATCGGGCTCCTCCTTCATCAGGTGGCTTCATTCTCGCGTCAGTGACCGTAAGTGCACGGTAAGGCGCATCCCGAGATGGAGAAATTTCCATGTTTAGGCGTTTAAGCAGGGTGGGTAGAGGAGGTCATACCCCCGAGCCAACGCGTCCGCTTCCGCGTCGGCTCGTTTGACCCCACAGGAAAGAAGGTGAGATGGGCGAGTTCACGAGCACGATCGAAACCCGGCTCGACCAGGCCTACAAGGGATTGCAGGAGGCCACGAACGCCGGCGACGATTTCCTCGCCGACACCCTCACCGCCGAGATCGAGGATCTTCGGAGGCTGGCCGACGACCACGGCATCCCTCTTCAGCGCTGACTGACCCAGCCTGAGAAAACCCTCCCGAGCAGAGCGAGGCCCCGCACGACCAACAGGTCGGCGGGGCCTCGCGTTTCTCCTCAGAGATCCCTTTCGGGATCCTGGGCGAGCAGTAGGTCGTGGAGCTGCTCGAACAGCTCCGGCGCGGCGGCAAGCCCCATTTCGATGTTGTACGACGCCCCGCGCAGCCCCCCGACCTTCGCGCCCGCCTCCTCGGCGATGAGCCCGCCCGCGGCGTGGTCCCAGTAGTTGGTGCCGCGCTCGTAGTAGGCGTCCACCCGCCCGGCCGCCACCGAGCACAGGTCGACCGCGCACGAACCGCCCCGCCGGATGTCCCGCACCCGGGGCAGCACCTCGGCCAGCACCCGCGCCTGCACGGCCCGCCGCCCCGCGGCGTACCCGAACCCGGTCGCCACCAACGCCCGGTCGAGCGGAACCCCGGTCGAGCACGAGATGGGCCGGTCGTTCAGGAAGGCCCCGCCCCCGCGCACGGCCGTGAAGACCTCCCCCATCGGCGGCACGTTGACGACCCCCGCCACGATCCGCCCGTCGACCTCGACACCGATCGACACCGACCAGGCGGGCAGCCCGTAGAGGAAGTTGACGGTCCCGTCGATGGGGTCGACGACCCAGCGCGCCTCCCCCGCCCCCGGGGTGTCACCGCCCTCCTCACCGAGGATGGCGTCGTCGGGCCGGTTCTCGGTGATCCGCGCCCGGATCAGATCCTCGGCCGCGCGGTCGAGGGCGGTCACGACGTCGGTGGGGCTGGACTTGGTCTCCACCACTTCGGGGCGGGAGGCCAGCGCGGCTCGTTCGGCGAGGAGCAGATCGCCCGCCTCGATCGCGATGCTCCGAGCGAGATCGAGGAGTTTGTCCGGGTTCAACGGCATGCGCACAGGCTATCGAGGCCCGATGAACAGGCTGCTTCCCCTGCCGCACCCGACCACACACCGTCCCGGAGTCAGAGGAGCCCGCCCTCTGGGGGAGGAGCATGGCGATCACCCGATTCCCCGTCGCTCGGTGGTCGGGGCACGCCTTCCCTGCGTGGACGGGCGAGGCTCGTCGCCTTCACCCATGTGGTCATCGCTCTTGGATCCCCGGCTTTCGGCCGCCTTTCAGCGACCCAGGCCTGATCTTCGGGACCGAGAATCTCCAAGAGCGCGCGTTGGTCAAGGCGCTGCTGCCGAATCCATACCCTGCGGTCTCCACTCACTTTACCGGCGAGCGCATCTTCGAGAATCTGCGTGATCCCGCCCCATGGATATCCCCAGTCGCTTCGTACTCGTTCCTGGAAATCGGCATTATCGGCAAGCTGCTGGATTGCCTCTCGAGCGAAGATCTCGGTGATGTCCAACTGGTCGGCGACCGTGGCTCCGACGCCGCCGGTCGCTTTGACCGCATCGCGAACGGCCTGCCGGAGCCGTTTCCTCAGTAGGGATGCGTAACAGTTCTCACCTGCACGGTTGTAACCCGGGTCGGCGAGCTTGACCATGTTCTCGAACAGCATCGCGCGGATCGGGATCGGGTAGGGCGTGATCCCGGCGCTGGACCAGAAGATGCCGTGCCCGGGAATGGGCTCGTTCAAGAGAGACGACAGCAGGTCGTCGGAGAAATGGGCGTTCGCTTTCTTGGCCGCGCGCAGGTCTCCTTCGGAGAGCAGATGGAAGATGAACCAGTTGTCGCCCTGGGAAAGGATTTCCGGCGGAATACTCGACGGCTGCTGTGTGATAAGAACCGCGCCCAGATCGTATTTCCGCCCTTCCTTGACCCACGAGACGAACGGGCCCTCGCCCTGCGCCGCCGTCGGGTTCAGCACCGACTGGGCCTCTTCGATGACCGCGATCGTCGGGATGCTGCGTGAGTCCTTCTTCGTGAACTCCGCCTGGTTGTGGTCGAAGAGGTGCTGGAGGATCACGCCCGCCAGGGCGAGCCCTTGCGCCCCGCGCATCTGGGAGATGTCGACCACGCAGAGCTTGCCGTCGGAGAGCGCCTTGACCAGTGCCGTGAGCAGCTGGCTCGACGGATCGTGGAGAGCGTTGACGATGCGCACCATGTTGGCGCGAGCGGCCAGAGCCTCCATTTCCTGAGTCGCGTTGAGCTGGAGGGCCTCACAGATGTGGCGCAGGTCGGTGCCGCCCCTCTCCCGCCACACCTGGTCAACCAGCCGCCCCCACGCGTCGGAGCGCAACTGCTTGAGCTTGGCGACGTTCTGCTGGTCCTGGCGTTCGGCCGGGATGACCAGCGAGACGACCTTGGCCGCCTGGAGCTCCTTGATGTTGAGCTTCACCTTGTCCACGATGAAAGACCGGTAGAAGGCGCTGTCACCCTCCTTGTCGGTGAAGACGACCAGTCGGTCCTTCAGTTCCGGCACGTCGCAGAGTCCTGGCCTGCCCTTGTCGTCCGGCCAGTAGTACTCACCGTCCGGGTCGAAGATCACCGTGCCGACGGGGACCTCGCGATCCCGCTTTCTCGTGGTGGGCGGCCTGGTCTGGCCGTACAGGTTGGCGAACTGCATTTTCACCAGGTTCGACTTGCCGAACCCGGCCCGGGCGAAGACGAACGACCGCCGGCTGACCAGCTGGTTGACGTTGAAGCGGGGGATGATCTTTGGGCTCCGTACCTCCAGCCATTCCACGTCGCCCACCCGCTGGTCGTCTCCGGCGAAAACGAACTCGCCGAAGGCCAGGAACCCGAGTTCGGCCGCCTCGTCACCTTCATCGGCGGCTCCGGCCACATGGCGGAGCAGGTCATCGGACAGGAAGGCGACTTTCGCCCCCACATGGGGAAGCCGCCGATGGGAGGGCACGAACATCGGAGGCTCTCCGGCTCCCCTGCTTCGGAGCACGCCGAGAATGCGGATGTCGACGCGGTATTTGAGGTACTGCTCCCGCAGGTCCTCCGGAATGGCGCGGTCTTCGCGCTGCTGCCGCAACGCGTAGTCCTCTCCCGTTCCCGAGAGCAGGCGGCCCTGTGCGGAGATCGTGGTGATCCGGCCGAGGACCGCTTCGGTGTCGTTCTCCAATCCCACGATGATGAACTGCCCGTGCATCGGTGACGACTGGAAGTCGTTGCGGTACGGCAGGATCAGGTCGGCGTGGAATTCGAGCCCTCCTTCCGAGAAGCCGAGGAAGGTGCCGACCACGTTCTGCTTCTCGAAGAAGGTCATTGATACCTCACCGCTGCCGGGTCGGCGACGGCGAGGCGCTGGGCGTCGAAAACGTGCCGCCGATCAGCGGCGATCTGCTCACGAACGGCCTCCTCGAGTGAGTCCTGAAGGATCGCCAGATCCAGGTCGACCACCTGCGCGTGCCGGTCGGCCTCCTGAAGGCAGTGCGGGTAGAAGGGGACGGGGAAGCCCATCTGCGCGTCGTCGAGCAGCGATCCGAACACCTGCTGGGCGCGATGGGCCTCGCTGTGCAGGACGTCGACGGTCCACACCGGGTCTCCGGTCCGGTCGCCGAACCTGACCAGGTGCATCGCGCCCATGTTGAACTTCGGGTTCTCCTTGCCGTCGTCGACGTCCTCGGGCGAACGGACGTACTCGTCCCAGTCGTAGACCTTGGTCTGCAGCGAGATCGGCACGGGGACGTAGCAGGCGTATCCGGTCGTGAACACGTCCTGGACGGCCATGGCGAGCCGATAGCGCTCGATCACCCGGGACCGCTTGGCGATGCCCACCAGGAAGATCTCTCTCTTCCGCGTTCTCCGGGTCGTCTCGATCGCCTCTTTGATCTTCTTGTACATCTCGACGAAGAGGTCGTCCCGGAAGATCTTGGCGCGGAGGAGGCCGTCCCTGACGATCAAGGTGTCGCCGCCCCACGTCTGCCTCGTGACGAGGTCGTACAGCGCCGCCCATTCACACAGATCCCGGAAGACCAGCGGCCAGGATCGGGACCTGGGTCTGGCCGGGATCATCGGGCTGAGGTCGGCCAGCGAGGTGACGTTCAGGTCGCTCATCAGCGTGCCCAGGGGTGTGCCCTGATCGAGGTGGCGCCGGCCGAGAGCGGTCGTGTCGCTCGACGGTGAGATGACGTCGAGGACCAGCTCCTGCCCGAAGGTGTCCACGACTCGTACGACCTGCAGCGAGAAGGGATTGAACACCAGCTGGTTGTTGCCCCCGTCGGAGGCGACCAGGGAGATCCGGTTGGTGTTCCGCGGCTGGATGGTCCTGACATCCTGTTTCAGGAGGGCGACGTCGTCCATCACCTCGGCGAGGAGGTTGGCGTCTCCGAACGTCGCGTGCCGAATCAACTCTTTCAGCTCGGGGAGCCGGTCCGGATCGAACATCATCGATCACCCGCGTCTTCGGATCAGTTCGGCGGTGACGTCGATCTCGTCGACGGCGAGCCTCATCGTCTGCTGTTTGCCGGCGAACTGCTCGGCCTGCCTCCGTGGGCCCCTGGCCGCTCCCGCCGGGTGGACATCTCGTACGAGCCATCCCGATCCGGCCTCGCGCAGTGAGGCGAGCAGCATCTTCTCGGGCGAGATGCCGGCCGAGGGGAGCGCACCGAACCGGATCACCAGGTGGGCCCCTGGTGCGCATCGGCCCGCGACCGCACGCCAGACGTCGGCCATCGCCGAGACGAACGCCGCCTGGTTCTTCTTCGTGGCGAGCTGGCCTTCGGTCCCGTAGGGAACGTTCGGCGGGCCGCCGAGGAACCAGTTCCTGAGCCACTGATCAGGAACGTACGTCCGCATTCCGTAGTAGGGCGGCGAGGTGACCACGAGGTCGAAACGCCGCCGCAACCGGCCCACGGTCGCGGCCGCGTCCCCGAGCAGGACCTGCCCGCCGGTGCGAGGCGGGAGGTTGCGCAGCATCCGCTCCGCCCGGCGCCCGACCACCTCAATCGTGTCGACGTGAAAGGGATACAGATCCCGCTCACGCCAGAACCGGACCGCATATCCGGGTTTCGAGGCGTACGTCCTCGGCATCTGATTGGACAGATACGACGGCAGCCTCTTGTTTCTGGGGCCGTGGAGAATTCCGAGAATCAGCGCCCGGAGCATCACCGAAGTAGGCGTGTCGCGATGGGAGAGCAACCCGGCGCGAAGCGCGGAGAGTTCCCGTAATGTCCGGCCGTGGAAAGCCCAGTCCCAGAAATGACCCGTGGGAACCGAGGCCCCGCCATGCTTCCCGACCAGGTCTCGGGCCAGGCGGACCACGGATGCGGGGCCCACCCGCGTGAGTTTCGCCCGGGCGATCGCGCTCGCGACCGGATTCAGATCAATGCCGACGGCTGACCGGCCGGTCAACCGGGCGGCGTACAACGTGGTGCCCCGGCCACAGAAAGGGTCGAGGATGCGCTTGGCCTCGGGATACTCGGCCATCTGCTGGAGCGGGAAATCCAGCGGGAACATCGTGTAATAGGGGCAAACCGCATTCAGTCGGAGCCAGTCTTCCGGCCATGCTTCCATGTCCACCGCTACCGGCATACGGTGATCATAAAATGATAATCAGCCCGGGTATAGCCTTGATCGGCCATTAAAGGGCCGCATGAATTGCCCTCCCAGGAATGTGGCGGGCCCGGCTCTTGGGCCGGGCCCTTTTCGTCAGCTCACGGTGCCGGGTCTGACCCAGTCTTCTCCCAGCACGTGGTGGGCCAGGAAGGCCGAGACCGTGTCGTACCAGGCGAGCGTGTTGCCGGGTTTGAGGATCCAGTGGTTCTCGTCGGGGAAGTACAGGAACTTGGCCTCGGCGCCGGTGCGCTGGAGGTCCCACCACAGCCGCAGGGCCTCGCCGATCGGGACGCGGTAGTCGCGGTCGCCGTGGATGACCAGCATCGGGGTGGTGATCCGGTCGAGCGAGTGGTGCGGGGACAGGCGGCGGTAGCGGTCGGAGCCGGGCGGGCCGAACTCGCGCTGCCAGAACGACGAGACGTCGGTCGTGCCGGCGAACTGGTCGAGGTTCCACAGGGAGGCGTGGGTGACGATCGCCTTGAAGCGGTCGGTGTGGCCGGCCACCCAGTTGGCCATGTAGCCGCCGAACGAGCCGCCCATGGCGGCGGTGCGGGTCTCGTCGATCTCGGGGAGCTTGCAGGCGGCGTCGGTGATGGCCATCAGGTCGCCGTGGGTGACCGGGCCCCATTCGCCCCAGCCGCGGTCGATCATCGCCTGGCCGTAGCCGGTCGACATGGCGGGGTCGGGGAGCAGCACCGCGTAGCCCTTCGCGGCCATGATCCACGGGTTCCAGCGCCACGACCAGTCGTTCCAGCTGCCCAGCGGGCCGCCGTGGATCCACAGCAGCAGCGGGGCCGGGGTCTCGGTGGCGGGCAGGACCAGCCAGGCGCGGATCTCGGTGCCGTCGTCGGCGGTGGCGGAGATCTCGGTGAGGGTGCCGGGCAGGTCGGGGACCGGGGTGGCCGACGGGAGGGTGACCCAGCCGCCCTCGACGAGCTTGACCGGGACGGGCGGGCTGTCGACGGCGCCGCGCAGGGCGTAGATCGTGCCGTCGGGGGCCACGTTGACGTCGATGTAGGCGCCGTGGTCGGGGGTGATCCGGGTGCGGGTGCCGTCGAGGGCCACCTGGAAGATCGGGCGGCGGCCCTGGTGGTCACAGGCGGCGTACACGGACCGGGAGTCGCGGGCCCAGGCGACCGAGTGGGCGGCGTCGCCGAGGCCGCGCTGGTCGCCGGTCTCCAGGTCGATCAGCCACAGTTCGACGGCGCCCGAGATCGTCTCGGAGGTGATGCGCTCGCGGTGGCAGACCACGTGGCGGCCGTCGGGCGAGACCACGATCGGACCCTCGAAGTCGTAGCCGTCGTCGGCGGCCAGCGTGCGGCGCTCGCCGCCGGTCAGGGCGACCACGCGGACGCGCTCCTCGCCGTTGCCGAACGGCTCACGCCACTGGGTGATCACGGTGGCGCCGTCGGGGGTGAGGTCGAAGGAGCAGTTCCGGAGGGCGGCGCCCGCGTCGGGGGTCAGCTCGCCGTGCTCGACGGAGAAGAGCCGGGTCTGGCCGGGGCCGATGTCCTGGTCCCAGTAGCGGACGGGGTAGCCCTCGTGGAGGATCGCGCTGATCCCGGCGTCCTCGCGCTCCTTGCGGCGGTCCTTCTCGGTGTCCTCGTCGCCGGGGAGCACGTCGGAGACGTACACGATCGAGGAACCTGCGGCCCTCACGCCGCCGATGCCGCCCGGACGGGTGGCGAGACGGCGGGGCTCACCGGTCTTCGGCAGGAGCCACAGGGCCGGTTTGTCGTTGTCGTCCTTCTCGGTCGGATCGGGTCGCGCGGACACGAACAGCAGGTCGCCGCCGGGGGTGAAGACCGCGCCCGCCTCTCCCTTCGCCGAGCGGGTCAGCCGGGTGGCCTCGCCATCGGGGTCGAGGGGGATGTCGTAGAGAGCCGTGCCGAAGGACTTGTGGTCGGGGTTCAGGGACTGCGTGACAGCGACGAGCCGGGAGCCGTCGGGGGCCAGGCGCAGCGAGGCCGTCCGGGGGACGGCGACGTAGTCACGCACATCCTGGAAGATCGAGCTCATCCGTCGAACCTACCCCCCTAAGCTGGGCACATGGGGAACTACGACGCTGTGGTCGTGCTGTCGTTCGGCGGGCCCGAGCGGCCGGAAGACGTGCTCCCGTTCCTGGAGAACGTGGTGCGCGGGCGGGGGGTGCCGCGCGAGCGGCTGCTGGAGGTGGAGGCCCACTACCAGGCGATGGGCGGGGCCAGTCCGATCAACGACCAGAACCGGGCGCTGGTCGCCGAGCTGGAGAAGGTCCTCGACCTGCCGGTCTACTGGGGCAACCGCAACTGGCACCCCTTCCTCGAGGAGACCGTCGCGCGGATGAAGGCCGACGGCGTCAAGAGGGCGGCGGCGTTCGCGACGGCGGCCACGGCCTCCTATTCGAGCTGCCGGCAGTACCGCGAGGACATCTCCCGGGCCGCCGCCGCGGTGCCCGGCGGGCCCGAGCTGATCAAGATGCGCCACTTCTACGACCATCCGGGTTTCGTCGCGGCCATGGCCGACCGCACCCGCGCGGCCCTCGCCGACGTGGGCGACGACGCCCGGCTGGTCTTCACGGCCCACTCGATCCCGGTGTCGATGGCCACCGTGGCCGGGCCGCGGGCCGACAACGGCTACGAGCGCCAGCTCCGCGAGGCCTCCGCGCTGGTCGCGGCCGAGGTCGGGGCGGCCGATTTCGACCTGGTGTGGCAGAGCCGCAGCGGGCCGCCGCACATCCCGTGGCTGGAGCCCGACGTCTGCGACCACCTGGAGGCGCTCCACGCCAAGGGCGTCGAGTCGGTCGTGCTGGTGCCGATCGGGTTCGTCTCCGACCACATGGAGGTCCTCTACGACCTCGACGTCGAGGCGCGCACGCTCGCCGACGATCTCGGCATGCGCATGGCCCGCGCGGGCACGGCGGGCACCCATCCGAAGTTCGTCGAGATGATCCGCGACCTGGTCGCCGAGCCCGAGCCGACCGCCTGCCCGCTCACCTGCTGCCCGGCGCCGGTGCGGCCGATGTCAGGGGTACGCGCGAGCGTAGGCCCCGGCGAGTCCTAGCACCTTGTTCACGTAGTCCCACGAGTGGTTGTAGGCCCACACCGCCTTCCGGAGGGCCTCACCACCACCGGCCGCGCCGGTGGCGCACAGGTAGTTGGCCGCGCCGGGCACGGCGTCGTACGCGCTCCAGATGTCGGCCTTCCCGTCGCCGTCGCCGTCGACGCCGTAGGCCCGCCAGGTGGCCGGCATGAACTGCATCGGGCCGAGCGCCCCGGCCGACGACGGTCCGTTGTTGCGGCCGTGGCTGCTCTCGACCTGGCCGATCGCGGCGAGGACCGTCCACGACAGCCCGGGACAGACGGCGGCCGAGCGCTGGTAGAGCTCCAGGTAGCTCTCGGGGCGCCCGACGAGGGTCTGCTTGGGGGCCGCCTCGCGCTCGGCGGCCTCCTCCTTCACCACCCCGATCGGGACGACGCTCGACCCGGTGCCCATGAGCTTGCGCACCCGGTTGCCGCTGACGTCGTCGCCGTGGATGAGCACGACGACGCCGTCGGAGAAGCCGAGCCGCGACCCGAGGTCCTTGGAGACGATGCCGTCGATGTTCGGGAAACCGAGCGCGGCCGAGGCGGCGATCCGCAGGCGGGGGCCGTTGTCGACCTGGTATTCCTCGCCCAGCACCATGCCGAGGCGCTTCATGACGGCCGGGTCGGCGACGACCTCGCCGCGCGCGATGGCACTCCACACCTCGGGGTGTTCGGCGACCGGTTTCGGGGTCCACGCCCGGAACTGGGCCGGTTCGACCGCGAGCAGCTGCAGCGGGTGGCCCGACATCTTCACCCCGCCGCCCGCCACGAGGGCGACCTTCTCGACGTGCTTCACCTTGGCGATCCGCAGCACCGTCTCCTGCGGCACCGGCTGCGGCGCGATGCCGAGCAGCTGCGGCGGCGTCACCGTGACGCCCGGCCCGCCGATGGACGGCGGAGAGGTCGGGATGATCTGGTCGGGCACGAGGTCCGGCACGTTCGCGCTGGCCACGGGCTTCTCCTCGCCCGTGCCGAGGAGGAAGAGGCTCCCCGTGGTCACCGTCACCACGATCGTCGCGGCGAGCCCGGCCACCACCGCACGAAGCGGCGTGAACCGGGGATGACGGGGAGCCCTGTTCACGTTGATACCTTATCGACCGGAAACTCACTTGCCATCAAGACTGGCCGTGAGACAAGGTCAGAGCAGTTTCCAGGGGAGTAAGCAGTAGTCGTCCGCGTGCCATCCCAATCCCCCATGGCCGCAGCCGAATTCGGTTCGCCCGGACGCAGGGTACGGGTTAGAGGTCTGTTCTCATGCGTACGTATCGGGGTCTGTTCCGCACGCCAGGTGCGAAGGGCTTCGTCATCTCCGGTTTCGTCGGGCGCATCCCGATGTCCATGCTGGGCATCGGCATCACGCTGCTCGTCTCGGCGGTCACCGGATCCATCGCGACGGCGGGCGCGGTAGCGGCCGTCTTCGCCCTCTCCACCGCGGTCGGCGCCCCCGTCATGGGACGGCTGAGCGACCGCTACGGCCAGGCGGCCATCGCGGCGCCCGCGGTGCTCGCGCACGGCGGCGCGGTCGTGGCGCTCATGCTGCTGGCGCACGCCGAGGCGCCGGTCTGGACGCTGTTCCTGGCCGCCGCCCTCGCGGGCCTGGCGGCGGTGCAGCTCGGGTCGATGGTGCGGGCCCGGTGGTCGCACCTGCTCGACGACCCGGCGCGGCTGCACACCGCGTTCTCGTTCGAGTCGGTCGCCGACGAGGTGATCTTCGTCACCGGCCCGGCCTTCACCGCGCTGGTGGCCACGTCCCTCAATGTGTACGCCGGTCTCATCGTCGCCGTCGTCCTGGCGGTGTCCGGCACTTTGGCGTTCGCGCTGTTCAAGAGCAGCCAGCCGCCGGTCGTCAAGGTGCGGGAGCACAAGGGCTCCCCGATCGCGATCCCGGGGGTGGCGCTGCTGTCGGTCGTCCTGCTCGGGATGGGCTCGGTGTTCGGCACGGTCGACATCGTCACGGTGGCCTTCGCCCAGGAGCACGGCAGCAAGGGCGTGGCCGGGCTGCTGCTCGCCGCGTTCAGCGCCGGGTCGATGGTCTCGGGTCTCTGGTACGGCTCCCGCGCCTGGAAGATCACCCTGCGCAGCCGGTTCGTGCGCGGGCTCGGCGTGTTCGCGGTGGGCCTGACCCCGATCGTGCTGATCGGCGAGCTGGCCCCGATGGCGGTCGCGCTGTTCTTCGCCGGGCTGGCCATCTCGCCCACCCTGATCACCAGCTTCTCGCTGATCGAACGGCTCGTCCCGGCCACCCAGCTCAACGAGGGCATGTCGTGGCTGACGACGTCGATCGGGTTCGGCGTGGCGGTCGGCGCGTGGGCGGGCGGGCACCTCGCCGAGACGTTCGGCGCCTCCAACGCCTACGGGTTCGCCTTCGGCTGCGCGCTGCTGGCGGCCGTGGTCGGACTGGCCGGTTCGAGCACCCTGCGCACGCCGGTGGTTTCTGAGTATCGTTCACGTTCATGACGTTCACGAACTGGGCGGGCAACCAGTCGATCACTCCGGCTGAGACGCGCACGCCCGGTTCGCCGGCCGAGGTCGCCCGGGCCGTCGGCGACGCGCGACGGCTGGGCCGCCGGATCCGCATGGTCGGCACGGGCCACTCCTTCACGGGGGTGGCCCTCACCGACGGGATCCTCCTGCGGCCCGAGGGCCTGACCGGGATCCTGGCGTTCGGCGACGACACCGTCACCGTCGCCGCCGGGACCCCGATCCACGTGCTGAACGTCGAACTCGACCGGCGCGGGCTGGCCCTGGCCAACATGGGCGACATCACCGCGCAGACCGTGGCCGGGGCGATCCAGACCGGCACCCACGGCAGCGGCCGGTCGGTCGGCGGGCTGGCCGACCAGGTGACCGCGCTGGAGATCGTGCTCGCCGACGGCTCTCTCGTGACCGTCTCGGAGGGCGACCTGTTCGACGCGGCCCGGGTCGGGCTGGGGGCGCTGGGCGTGCTGACGGCGGTGACGTTCCGGGTCGAACCGGCGTTCCTGCTGCACAGCAGCAGGGCGCCGATGAAGTTCGATGCGGTCTTGGACGCCCTCGACGCGTTCACCCTGGAGAACGAGCACCTCGACTTCTTCTGGTTCCCGCACACCGACCAGTGCCTGGTGAAGCGGAACAACCGGGCGGCCGGCGGGCAGCACACGCCGAGCCGGTTCCGCACCTGGCTCGACGAGGTCTTCGTGGAGAACACCCTGTTCGAGGTCACCAACCGGATGGGGGCGCGGTTCCCCGCGCTCATCCCGCCGGTCAACCGGCTCTCGGGGCTGGTGCTGGGGGCGTCCGATAGCGCCGACACGGCGTACAAGGTGTTCACCAGCGTGCGCGACGTGAAGTTCCTGGAGACCGAGTGGGCGATCCCGCGCCGTCACCTGGCCGGCGCCCTCCGGGAGGTGCGGCGCCTGATGGACCGGTCGCCGTGGCGGGTCACGTTCCCGGTGGAGGTGCGGGTCACGCCGCCCTCGACGGCCTGGCTGTCGACCGCCTACGACCGCGACTCGGCGTACATCGCGTGTCACGTCTACCGGCGCACTCCGAACCCGGGCTACTTCGCGGCGGTCGAGGAGGTCATGGCCGGGCTGGGCGGCCGGCCCCACTGGGGCAAGCTGCACAACAAGGACGCCACCTATCTTTCCCAGGTATATCCGCGTTTCGCTGACTTCGTGGCCCTACGTGATCGCGTCGACCCGGACCGGATCTTCGGCAACGCCTACCTGGACCGTGTCCTGGGCGGCTAGTTCTCTGTCGAGTTGACCCAAGTTCACCTCCATCGGGTACGTCTACCGGGAGAATCCGACGAGGACCCTGAATCGCTTGCTCAACCAGCCTGTCTATAGCAGGGTGAACGCGACAATGTGATGGGTGTCATGTCGCCTCCGCGACCCCTGGAGAAGGCGATGTTCGGACATGCCGGGTACGGTGCTTGGAAGGCAACCGGCTCACGCGAGAGACTCAAGGGTCCGGGGGAAGATTCAGCACGACGAAGGGACTCGCATGCAGGAGCTCCGTCTCGTCGCGGTGAGTGAGGACGGCACTTACCTCGTCCTGGCCACGGCCGGGAGGGGTACCCGCTTCACGCTGCCCGTCGACGACCGGCTCCGTGCTGCCGTCCGCGGCAACTTCTCCCGTCTCGGTCAATATGAGATCGAAGTGGAGAGCCCGTTGCGCCCCAAGGAGATCCAGGCCCGCATCCGTGCCGGTGAGACCGCCGAGGAGATCGCCGCCACGGCGGGCATCCCCGTCGAGCGCGTGCGCTGGTTCGAGGGGCCGGTGCTCCAGGAACGCGAATACATCGCCCAGCAGGCCCAGCGCGTCGCCGTCCGCCTCCCCGGCGAGACCGTCGCCCGCCCCACGCTCGGCGAGCTCGTCGCCGAACGCCTCACCCGGCGCGGCGTCCCCGTCGACGAGATCGACTGGGACTCCTGCAAGCGCGACGACAACCTGTGGCGCATCAAGCTCGGTTACGTGTGGAACGGCCACACCCGCCACGCCGAGTGGCTCTTCGACCCCCGCCGCCGTCACGTCTCCCCCTACGACGACGAGGCGATGCGCCTGTCGGCCGACGACTACGTCGACCCCCAGGCCGAAGACACGACGGTGCGCCCGTTCGTGCCCCGAATAGCGGGCAAACTCGCTCCGGTCCCGCCGCCCGACTTCGACTACGACCTCGCCGAGGCCCCGCCGTTAAGAGTCGCCCCCAACGGCAACCTGCCCGACCACTTCTCCCCGCGTTTCACCCCCGAGCCCCCCGCGCTCCCGGCCGCCTTCCACGAGCCTCCCGCACCCCCGCACTACGCGATCCCCGAGCCGCCCGCCCCCCAGGAACCGCGCTACTCCGCGCCCGAACCCCCGGTCGTCCAGGCGCCCGAGCCCCCGGCCAGCCCGCCGGTCGCCGCGCAGGAGGTCCAGGCGACCCCCGTTCCCGAGGCACCGGCCCCCGCCCAGGCGGAGCCGGAGCCGCAGGTCAGCGCGCCAGAAACACCGGCCGCCGAGCCTGCCGCACCCGCCGCGCAGGAGGCCCGCCCGGCCGAGCCCGAAGCCCCGGCGGTGCAGGAGGCCGACCCCGAGCCCGAGCCCGTCGTCGAAGAGGCCCCGCAGGTCGCGCCGGAGCCCCCGGCCGCCGCTGCCACGCCCGCCGCGCCTGCGGCGGAGGCGCGTCCGGTCGAGCCCGCCGTTCCGATCATGGACCGTGCCGCGGAAGAGGCGGCGGCGTTCGTCGCGCCCGAGGCGCCGGCCGTGCCGCAGCAGGCCACGCCCGCCGCCGAGTCCGTTCCGGCGGCGGCTCAGGCCCCCGTGCCGGAGCCGGTCGCCGAGGAGCCCGCTGAGGAGCCGCCGACCCCGGCGGTCATGCCGAAGACGGTCGCGCCCCGGCCCGGTCCGCCGCGGGCCAAGCCGCCCGCGCAGCGGCCGGCGCCCAAGGAGGAGAGCCCGGCCGAGCCGGTGCCCGCGGGTGCCGCCCCGGCGCCCAAGCCCGCGCCGCGCCGCAAGTCGCGGGCCCGCCGGGCGTCCGTCCCGTCGTGGGACGAGATCATGTTCGGGGCGCCCAAGCAGGACTAACGCTTGAGGAAGGGCGCCATCCACTCGGGGGTGACCTCGGCGGCGAAGGCGGCCGCCTGGGTCTCGCCCGCGTCGATCGCCTTGTAGCCGCCGCTGCCCGCGCCGACTCCGGCGATCACCGTCACCAGCCGGGACCTGCGCTGGAACCACGACTGCTCGATGGTCCAGCCGACCACCGCGCGGCGTTCGACGACCGCCTGCGCGCGGCGCAGCGAACCCGACCGGACCGACAGGCGGGTGCCGTCGTAGGTGTGGCCGAGCGAGCGGTATCGGTCGAGGCCCAGCGCGATTCCGGCCACGGCCAGCACGGTGGCGATGGTGGCGATGATGGTGTGGCCCAAGACGTACAGGACCAGGGCCGCGACCAGCCACGGCGCGATCGCCCGGAACAGGCGGCGGCGCCGGGCGGCGGGCGGATGCGGGCGCAGCGCCTCGCTGAACGGGCCGACCGCCTCGGCGGCGATGTCGTCGACGGCGGCGCGGGGGGCCACCGGCAGGAGCTGCCCACGGGTCTCGGAGTCGCCGAGACCGGTCACCACGGCCCAGAGACGGGCCACCTTGGCCTGGCGCTCCAACGGGCTCTCGGCGATCTCGTAGCCCCGGATGCGGCGGCGTTCGAGGGAGACCACGCGCCGGTTGACGAGCCCGCGCTCGGCCACCAGGTGGTCGCCCCGGCCGAGCAGCACGAAGTTCCAGTTGAACACGGCGTACATCGCGGCGCCGAGGAACGGCATCAGCACGACCAGCGCGACCGCGACGCCGACGAGCAGCAGCGGGTGGCCCCAGAGCCACGAGCCGACGGCGACGGCGTCGTCTTCGTCGAGCCCGAGCTCGCCGCCCCACTGGAACGCGAGGCCGACCGCACCGGCGACCAGCGCGAACGGCGTGAACAGGAACGCGCCGGAGAGCGGGCCGTAGCGCAGCCACGCCCTCGGCGCCCGCAGGAACACGTGGTCCTGCGGCGCGACGGCGGCGGCCTGCTGCTCGGGGACGGCGACGTCGTGACGCGACAGCAGCACCGCGCGCAGGCGCTCGGCCTCCTCGACGGTGATGCCGTCGAGCTCGCCCTCCTGCTTGTCGCCCCCGGCGCCGGTGTCGAGCTTCAGCACCGCCAGGCCCAGCAGCCGGTGGAGGAACGGGGTGGTGACGTCGACCCCCCGGATGCGCTCCAGCGGGATGACGCGGGTGGAGCGGCCGATGAAGGCGCGGGACAGCTCCAGCCTGCCGCCGGTGATGGTGTAGGAGAAGGTGGCCCAGCGGACCACGGCGTACAGGACCGAACCGGCGACCCCGAACGCGGCCCAGATGAACGAACGCGGCGAGAAACCGCCCGCGACCAGCACACCGGCGAGCGGCACGAGCAGCGAGGGCAGCACCCGGATCGGGTCGATGAGCAGCAGCCGGGGGCTGAGCCGGGCCGCCTCGGGCACCGGCTCCTGGACGGGGATGCTCACGTGGCGTCGTCCCTGAGTTCCTGGGCCCGGCGCGACAGCTCCTCGGCCAGCCGCGCGGCCACCTCGAAATCGAGCCCCTTGATGGTGGACGACCCCGCGTAGGACGCGGTTCGGATCTCCACTGTGGCCAGCCCGAAGAAGCGCTCCAGCCAGCCCTGTTCCTTGTCGACCGTCTGGATGCGGGACACGGGCACGAACACCCACTCGCGCGACAGCCAGCCCGACCGCGCGTAGACGACGTCGGCGGCCAGCTCCCACCGGTGCACCGAGAACCGGACGATCGGCTCGGCGAGCACGAACGGCACCGACAGCAGGCCGAGCGCGAGCGGGACGACCCAGGTGCGGTCGAGCAGCCACTGGGGCAGGAACTCCCAGCCCCTCATCCACATGGACAGCAGCACCAGCCCGCCCACCAGCAGCACCGTCACGATGACGGCCTCCGCGAACCACAACGACCTGGCCCTCGGCGACACCTGGTTGGCGGGGTCACGCAGCGCGTCACGCATCTGGCATCACGGATCCCACCCTAAATCGTCGGGATGTGCCGTTGGTCACCCCCCAACCCGCGCTTGAAGATTTCTACCGGCGAGTACCCGTTCCCCACCAGAACCATAGGAATCCCAGGTCACACGGTCTCACGCGATCGGGCCGGACGAACGAACCCGGCGTATCTGGAGTTTCTTCTCGCGGCGGATCATCGCGATCCGGTCGGCGCACCAGCGGGATCCGCGTAGCATCATCGGGCATGGGGTCGCTGACGAAGTCCGTTCGCACGCGCCGAGCCGCTCTCATTCCGGCGGCGGTCGTGGCGCTGACGGCATCGGCCTCGGGCTGCGGGATCGTGGGCGGCGGTTCGCCCGCCAACCTCGACGTGATCAGTGTGTCGAGCCCGCAGTTCCGTGACGGCGACCCGCTGCCGTCCGGCTACTCGTGCACGGGAGACCTGGGCAATCCGCCCCTCCGCTGGTCGGGTACGTCGGGCGCCAAGTCGGTGGCCCTCGTGGTCGACGACAACGCCGACGGCGAGAAAGCGATGGTGCACTGGGTGGTCTTCAACATCGAGCCCGACACCACCGAACTCGCGGAGAACAGCACCCCCCGGGGTGCACGGCAGGGGCAGACAACTGATGGAAAAGTCGGATTTGTGCCCCCATGCCAGCCTGATGACAGCTACCGTTTCACCGTCTACGCCCTGAACAAGAAACTGGACCTCCCGCAGGGCGCCCCCCTCTCGGAGAGTCTGGCCACCATCGCGTCCCACACCATCGCCCGAGGTCGGCTCACTGCGACTGACATCGAGTGACATGCTGATGACCGGAGGTAGTAGTGGTGGACCAATCTTCGCCTAGGGTGTGACAACGGTCATTGTGGTCGAGCAGAATCGGATCCTGAATTGCTGAGCGCAGGTGATCACAGGGGGCAGGTCGCGTCGATGGCCGCGCGATCTCACCGGCGCCGCTGGAAGGCCATGGCCTTGAGGGTGGTGCTATGACCGCGGTCATTTTGGGCCTTGTCGCCGTTGTGCTGTTGGTGCTGATAGTCGTGGCACTCGGCATGCGGTCGATGAACCGGAGAGAGAGCGCGCTCTCCTCCGAGCGCATCAAGGCGATGGCCGAGGGCGCCGCGAAGAAGAAGGGCAGCCGGCCGGCCGAAGAAACGTTTTTCGAGAGTTTTCCCGAGGGTTTCGACGCTTTCGAGGAGCCTTCGAAGAAGCCCCCGGCCAAACCGGCCGGAAAACCCGCAGGCCCGCCCCGTCCGGGCAGCCGCCAGGGTGCCAAACCCCCGCAGCGCGGCGCCAAGGCGCCCGCCGGAGCCAACGCCCCCCGGGGCAAACGCGGCGTCGACGAGTGGGGTTCCAACGACGACTACGACGACGACTACTGGTCGCGCGTACGCGCCGATGACGGTGCGTTCGGCGGCACCATCCGGCAGCGCATGGCCACCCCCCGCCCGGTCGAGCCCGAGCCCGCAGCCTCCACGCCGGCGGCCCCCGCTCCCGTCTCCGCCGTCGACCCCAACGCCGCGACCGTTCAGGGCGTCCTCCCTCAGCGCCCGGCCGCCGCTCCGCCCGTGCAGCCTCTTCCCGTCGCTCCGGTCCCCGGTGTCGTGACCCCGATCGCGGCCACGCTCACCCCGGGTGTGGTCACCCCGATCACCGGCCCGCTCAACACGGGCACCCCCTCCAACGGTTTCTTCTCGCCCGACACCGGCCGGGTCGACGGCCTGCGCGCGACCCCCTCATCGCAGCTCGCCGAGCAGAAGACGGTCACCTTCTCCGCGCCGACCCCCGATCTGACCAGCCCCGCGACCGGACCGTTCACCCCGCCGGGCGCCTCGACCGACCCCTTCGCGGCGGGCCCTTCGACCGGCATGTTCGAGACCCGGCCGGGCGCCTACGACCAGCCCCCGACCGGACCGTTCCCCAGCCGTCCCGGCTACGACACGGGTTACGGCAGCGGTTCCTTCCCGGCTCCGCAGCCCGAGCCGATCCCCCCGGCCTACCCCGAGCCGACCGGCTGGCCGGTCCAGCCCGCGCCGTCCTATCCGCAGCCCCCGGCCGGTTCCACGCCCCCGGCGTGGGGCGGAAGCGGCGACGTGTTCGACGACCCCCAGCCTCTCCAGGGCAGCAACGCGACCTGGGCGGCCGGCGACGCCGCGGGCTACCAGATGCCGGCCCCGCCGCCCTCCTACAACGACTTCTCGACCGGCGCCTACCAGACCGGGAACATCCCGGCGACCCCGGCGCCCGGCTCCTACGAGGTCAGCGCCGGGTGGGCGACCATCGACGACTCCGACTCGGTGGCCGGTGCCTACGGCTACGACCAGCAGGGTTACCCCGGCGGCGCGGTCCCGCCCGGCCAGCCCGCACCGCCGCAGAACACCGGCGGCAGCTGGCCCTCCTACGACGAGCTCTATCCCGAGCAGACCACCCGCAGCGGTGGCGGGCGGCGCGGCACCCACCGGAACAACCCCGAGACCGACCAACCCGACTATTACCGCTGATTTCCCCGTCCTTGTAGGCCCCCCGGCTGACCTTGGCATAAGGTCGCCGCATGACCGGGGGTAACAGTTCGACCACGCAGCGTTTCCTTGATGTGCTGCGGCATGACGTTCCGGCCTCGCTCGTGGTGTTCCTGGTGGCGGTTCCGCTGTCACTGGGCATCGCGGTCGCGTCCGGGGCGCCGATCGCGGCCGGGCTCGTGGCGGCCATCGTCGGCGGCATCGTCGCGGGGGCCCTGGGCGGCTCCGTCGTCCAGGTGAGCGGCCCGGCGGCCGGGTTGTCGCTGGTGGTGGCCGATCTCGTCCAGGTGTACGGCTGGCGGGCCACCTGTGCCATCACTCTCGCGGCGGGGCTGCTGCAGATCGTCCTTGGCGCGTTCCGGGTGGCGAGGGCCGCTCTGGGGGTCTCGCCCGCCGTCATCCACGGCATGCTGGCCGGGGTCGGCGTCGTCATCGCGCTCTCGCAGCTCCACATCGTGCTGGGCGGCAGCCCACAGCGGTCCGCCCTCGACAACCTGCTCGAGATACCGGCCCAGGTGGCCGGTCTCCACGGCGACGCCGTCATGATCGGGCTGCTGACGATCGGGGTGCTGCTCATCTGGGACCGCATTCCGAAGGTCCGGTTCGTGCCCGCGCCGCTGGCCGCGCTCGCCATCGCGACGGCGACGGCGGCGGTGGCGGGCTGGCAGTTCACCGAGGTCGACCTCGCCAACGGGCTGAGCCAGCTCGCCGGGCCGATCCTGCCCACCGGCGACTGGCACGCCATCGCCGCCTCGATCCTGCTCGTCGCCGTGCTCGCCGGGGTCGAGTCGCTGCTGACCTGCGTGGCGGCCGACCGCATGCACGACGGCCCGCGCGCCGACCTCGACCGGGAGCTGTGCGCGCAGGGCGTCGCCAACGTCGTGTCCGGCGGTCTCGGCGGCCTGCCGGTGTCGGGTGTGGTGGTCCGCACCACCACGAACGTCCGGGCCGGGGCGCGCAGCCGCTGGTCGACGGTGCTCCACGGCGTGTGGGTGCTGATCGCGACGGTCGCGTTCGCCTCCGCGCTCGGGCTGATCCCGATGGAGGCGCTGGCCGCGCTGCTGCTGTTCATCGGCGTGAAGATGGTCAACCTGGGCACCGCGCGCGGGCTGCGCGGCCACGGCGAGATGCCGATCTACTTCCTGACCATGGGCGCGGTCGTGCTGATCGGGCTGGCCGAGGGCATCGTCATCGGGCTGGGCCTGGCGGCGCTGCTGGCGCTGCGGCGGCTGACCTGGGTGTCGGTCGAGGTCACCCCCGGCGGCGGGCGCTGGCGGGTCGTGGTGACCGGCTCGCTCATCTTCATCGGGGTGCCCAGGCTCACCGAGTCGCTGCGCACGATCCCGCGCGGCGCCAACGTCGACCTGCTGCTCAACGTCGACTTCATGGACAACGCGGCGTTCGAGGCGCTGCACAACTGGCGGCTCGAACACGAGCGGGCGGGCGGCACGGTCGACATCGACGAGCTGCACGACAACTGGTACATGGCCGCCGCCAGCGGAACCCGGGTCTTCCCAGCCAAGACGCCGCCGAAGCAGGACTGGTCGTGGCTGCCGTGGTCGCACCGCAGGCCCCCGGCCGACCAGGCCGACCTGCTGGAGGGCACCCGCGAATACCAGCGCCGGACCGCTCCACTGATCCGGCCGCTGCTGACCCGCATGGCGCGCGCGCAGTCGCCGTCCCATCTGTTCATCACGTGCGCCGACTCGCGGGTGATGCCGTCGGTGATCACCGCGAGCGGTCCTGGCGACCTGTTCATGGTGCGCAACGTCGGCAACCTGGTGCCGAGGTTCGAGTCGGTGCCGTCCGACGACTCGGTGGCGGCGGCGATCGAATACGCCGTCGGCGTGCTCGGCGTCTCCACCATCACGGTGTGCGGACACTCGGGGTGCGGCGCCATGGCGGCGCTGCTCGGCGAGGCGCCCACGGGCCTGACGGCGGTGGGCAACTGGCTGCGCCACGGCCACCACACGGTCGAGCGGTTCGAGGGCAGCCCTGCGGGGCCCGACGAGCCGGCGCTCGACCACCTGTGCCGGATCAACGTGATCCAGCAGCTCGAGAACCTGCGCAGCCATCCGATGGTCGACCGTTTGGAACGTGCCGGGAAACTGGAGCTGTCGGGGCTCTACTTCGACATCGCGACGGCACGAGTACACGTTCTCGATGAGGAAGGCTTCAGCCCGGTGCCGGAACTTCGCAGTCTCTGAATTCGCACAGGGTGAAATCGGCTTGGCGTGAAACCGCTCGGAGCGGAAGGTATCGGGCGCCCAAGATGGGGCCATGAGAATTCTGGTGATCGGCGGCTCGGTCTTCCTCGGCCGGGCCCACGTCGACGAGGCCCTCGCCCGGGGCCACGAGGTGACCATGTTCAACCGGGGCGTGAGCCGCAGTGACCGCCCCGGCGTCGAGATCGTCCACGGCGACCGTGAGAACCACGACGACCTGGTGCGGCTCGTCGAAGGACGCGAGTGGGACGCCATCGTCGACGTGTGCGGCTACACGCCGGCGACGGTGCTCGACGGGGTGCGCGTGTTCAACGGGCACGCGCCCCTCTACGCGTTCATCTCCAGCATCAGCGTCTACAAGGGGTTCCCGGGCGAGATCGGGATCACCGAGGAGTCCGAGCAGTTCCCTGGCGACCCCGAGGCGACCGAGGGCGACTACGGCACCGCGAAGTCGGGCTGTGAGCTGGCCGTCAGCGAGTTCTTCGAGGGCGGCACGCTCATCGTCCAGCCGGGCCTGATCCTGGGCCCCCACGAGAACGTCGGGCGCCTGCCCTGGTGGCTGACCCGCATCGAGCGCGGCGGCCGGGTGGTCGCGCCGGGGAACCCCGACCGCGAGATGCAGCTCATCGACGCCCGCGACATCGCCGCGTTCACGATCTCCCAGCTCGAGAAGGGCGCGACGGGCAAGTTCATGACCGGTGGCGTCCCGGCGAACACCACCTATGGGCGGTGGCTGCGCGACTGCATCGAGGTGACCGGGTCGGACGCCGAGCTGGTCTGGGTCGACGACGCGGTCCTGCACGAGCACGGGGTGCAGATGTGGACCGAGTTCCCCCTCTGGGCCGACGACAGCATGCCCGGCACGTGGCTGACCGACTCCTCCAAGGCCCACGCGGCGGGGCTGACGTGCCGCCCGGTGAGCGAGACCGTGCGCGACACGTGGGAGTGGCTGCGGCACGTCCCGGTCGAAGATCGGGTGTTCGGGGCGCGGTTCCAGCACGGGATCGATCCCGACAAGGAGGCCGCGATCCTGGCCGACTGGGACAAGCGGGCCTGACGACTTTCCCGGCATCCCCACCGAGAGTGGGACCCTGCCCCTAGGATTCACGAGCCGCGTTCAGGCGGCTACACCGCGTGATGACTCGGGGAGATTCGTTTCCATGGCAAGGTCCATCAAGGGGAACTCCGCCCTTGCCCGGCCCTACCGCGACCTCGTGTGGCTCGCCTATCTGACGCTGCCGCCCGACAGCGGCGAGCGGCGGGTGCTGCTCGCCCACCGCCTCGCCGCGAAGGCGCTCCTGCGCCGTCCCGACGACCCCGCCCAGGCCCGTCTCGACGTGCTGAAACGGGTGCTGAAGCGGCGTCCCTACCCGTTGATCGGGTTCGGGCGCCGCCTTGAGGTGGTGCCCGCCGTCGTCCGCAGCGACGAACGCGCGTTCACCGCGGCGCTGGAGGAGCTGCCGCCCGCCGCGCGCGCCGGATACGCGCTCACCCGCATCGAGGGCCTCGACGCCGGTGAGGCCCGGCGCCTGCTGGCCGCCGCCGGGGTGGCCGAGCCGACGATCGCGCTGGCGCTGCTGGAGGCTCTCGACGACGAGCACGGCCGCTTCGCCGACCACCGCCCGGCCGCCGATCCGACGCTGGCCCGCATCTACGGCCGGGGCCCGTCCAAGGTCCTGATGGCGCTGCTCGCCGCCGGGGGCCTCCTCGCCGTCTCGGGCGTCCCCCACCTGCTGGGCCTGTACGACGTCAGCGCCGCCACCACCGCCGAACCCGCCTTACCCGAGGTCAGCAGGGTCTCCCCCGGCACCTGGCGGACCACCACCACCCTCGACCTGCACACCTGGGAACCCCGGGGCGACCTGACCGACGACGACGGCCTGATCACCCGGGTGGTCCGGGCCTGGCAGGGCGAGGTCACCGCGCAACCGGTGTCGGGCGCGCTGCCCACCCCGCCGGTGGCACCCCAGCTGCTGTTCGCGGGCCGTCTCGACGGCACCACGGTCGTGCTGCTGCGCGACTCGGGCCGGGTCGCCCGCTACGCCGAAGACGGCCGGTCGCGGTCGCTGGAGGTGTTCCCCGAGCCCCGGCTGAAGCCCGACGGGTCGAGCCCGCTGAAGCTGTCGGGTGGCCGTTATCTGCTGCCGCCGTGGGTGACCGAGGTGTCGGCGGCCAACCTGAGCCGTCTCGGCGCCAAGTGGCGGCCGATCACAGTGACGGGCGGCGTGACCGATCCGGTGCCCCAGGTCACGGTCGGGCCGTGCTGGCGCGGCCCGGTGCTGCGGCTGCGCGCGCCGCAGGTGGCGCACGGAATGCCGTACACCATGCTCGATCTGGGACGGCTCGCGCTCGCGAACGTGACGCACCAGGCGCCGCCGCCCGCGGAGATCAACCGGCTCGGGCCCGAGGAGATCGACGTGTCGCCGGGCGGGTTCAGCGCGTGGGCGCACCTGTCGTGCGCGCTGCCGTTCCCGGCGGCCGAGGCCGAGGCGGCGACGGCCTGGGAGTTCTGGTCGGGCGAGCTGCCCGAGGCGGCGCGGGCGCGCTGGATGTGCGCCCGGTTCGCCAACGCCGACGGCACGAGCGCGGTGCGCGGCATCCTCGCCGTCGCCACCCCCGGCCGGACCGTGACGATCCCGACGGGCAGCCTCACCGGCACGTGGGACTGCTCCCGGCTGAAGCGCCACGTGGTGTCGGCGACCTGGTGGCAGGCGCCGTCGGGCCAGTGGTACTACCTGGTCGCGGGCAGCCGCGACGTCCTGCGCATCACCGTGACGGGCGCCTCGGTGAAGGACGTCGTCGACGGACGCGGCCTGATCGCCGCCCTCGGCCCGAAGGGCGGCACCCAGCCGGCCGGCGAGGTCACCGTGACGGCGGGCACGACGACGGTGCTACGGGAGACCAGCCCTTAGGCGATCCCTTAGGCGATCCAGGGCGGGGTGCCGTGGACGGTCCCGTCGGCCAGTATCACCTGGGCTCCCCCGGCGGCCGTGACGACGGCGGTGAACCCCTCTCCCGCGGCGGTGACCCGGCGGGCGGTGTGCGGCGGCATCACCACGGTGTCGCCGCCCGCGACCTCGAAGGTCTCGCCGCCGAGTTCGACCGTGGCGCCGCCGGTGACGAACGCCCAGATCTGCTCGCTGTCGAAGTCGTGCCTCGGCCCGGCGACGCCCGCCGGGACCTCCACCTTCCAGAGGGAACGTCCAGCTCCGCCCTGGGTGGGCGAGGCGAAGGTGGTCATGACCCCGCCGGGGGTCTCGGAGCGGCGGGCGGCCGCGGCGCGGATGACGGTCATTTCTGATCCCCTAAGATAGACAATGTCGTTGTCCATATAGTCAACGAGGTTGTCTTTTATGTCAAACGGGTTCGAGCTGCCGCTGCGGCTGCTGATGGCCTTCCGCGTGCTCATCGACGCCCTCCACGAGGAGCTGGCGGTGCAGGGGCACCCCGACATGCGTCCCATGCACGGGTTCGTCCTCCAGGCCGTCGCCCGGGGCGCCGACTCGGCCGCCGCGCTCGGCCGCACGCTGGGCGTGTCGAAACAGGCCGCCGGGAAGACCATCGAGACCCTGGAGGGCCTGGGCTACGTCACCCGCGTCCCCGATCCGGCCGACTCGCGCCGCAAGACGGTGGTCCTGACCGATTTCGGCCTCGACGCCCTGCGGCGCTCGGCGGAGGTGTTCGACGCTCTGCGCGCGCAGTGGGCTGCGGAGCTCGGCGAAGAGAGGCTCGACGACCTGGAGGAGGCGCTGCGCCGGATGACGCCGGGCGACCCGTTCCGCCTCGACGTGCCCGGCTGGTTCGGCTAGGCCCGCCGGATCACGCGTCCGGTGAAGTCGACCACGACGCGGTTCCCGAGAGGCTCCCGCAACGCCAGCGTGGCCTTCTTCACCGGCACACCCACCCGCTGGTCGCAGTCGCCCGTCTCGGTGCTCGACACCTTCAGCCCGATCTGCACGAACGAGGGGAACTCGACCGCCGTCGGCACGATCTGCGGAGCCGCCACCCCCGGGCACGGCATCCCCCAGCTCACCATGAAGGTCGCCGACATCGTCCGCCCCTCGACCGACAGGTCACTGACGAGCGTGGACGGCACCACCGACCCCAGCCGCCAGAAATACCCCGCCGTGAGGGCCGGCCAGGTCAGCGTGCCGCCGTCGGCCAGCCGGAACTCCCAGGCGGGCAGCTCCACCGGCCCCCGGTCGGTCGTGAAGGGCGATTCGGTGAGCTCGGTCGCCGTGACCCGCACCTCCGGCTGACCGGCCGTGACATGGGACCGGATGGCCGACAGGGCGTCGCGGGAGCTGGTGAGGGTGACGTACCGGGACAGCCCTTGAACGGTGAGCTGCCTCGACGGCGGGACGGTGGCGGGCAGCGAGGCTGGCGCGGGGACCCGCCCCCGGGCCGTCTCGTTGGTGAGCGGGAGAGGATCGAGGACGATCAGCGGCCGGTCGAGCGCGGAGGTGACGGGGAAGTCGCGCCACAGATCGGCCACCTTCGGGCCGGGAGCCTTCGGCGGGGCCTTCGGGTCGGGGGTGCAGGAGACGAGCGCGAGGACGACGAACAGGAGCGTGAGGAACCTGCGCATGACGCCTCCCGTGTCGGGATCCCACCCGAAGAGACGGATTCAGGGCACCCGAGGTTCGAAACCACGCTCCGCACCAACCTGGAGTTCCACCATAAGGTCTGTCGGACCGTTCCAGGAACCCGCCGATCAGGCGGTGCCGAGGCGCAAAGGCATGATGCCGTGGTGGAGGCGGAAGCCGTCGACGTCGTCGGGGTGGACGGCGAGTTCCAGGTTGCCGAGTTCTCGGGCGATGCGGTCGAACATGATGCGGGCCTCCAGGCGGCCCAATGACGCGCCCAGGCAGAAGTGGGTGCCGTGGCCGAAGGCGATGTGGCGGTGGACGTCCGGGCGGTGGATGTCGAACACGTCGGGGTTGGTGAAGATCGAGGGGTCGCGGTTGGCGCCCCACAACGACAGGGCTACGCGTTCGAAGGCGGGGATGGTGCCGCCCGCGAGGTCGAGCGCGCGGAAGGTGAAGCGTGGAGGCACGATCTCGACGGGGCCGCGGAAGCGGAGGGTCTCCTCGACGGCCAGCTCGGCCAGGGACGGGTCCTTGCGCAGGTCGTTCCACTGGTCGGGGTGGGTGAGCAGGAGGCGGATGCCGTTGACGATGACGTCCACGGTCGTCTCCTGGCCGGCGATGAGCAGGAGCTGCACCATGGCGACGAGTTCGTCGCGGTCGAGGGCGTCGCCCTGGGCCTCCAGGGCCACCAACTCGGAGAGCAGGTCGTCTTCTGGGGCCATGCGGCGGCGGGCGGCCAGTTCGTCGATGTAGTTGGCGAACGCCAGCGTCGCCATGCCGTCGTAGTCGGAACCGGACACGATGGTCGCCGACCAGGCGCGGAACTGGGGGCGGTCGTTCTCGGGGACGCCGACGAGCTGGGCGATGACATTCACAGGCAGTGGGTCGGCCAAATCGGCGACGCCGTCGAAGGTGCCCAGGTGGAGGGCGCGGGCGACGAGTTCGTCGGCGACGTCGGCGATCCACGGTTCGAGGCGGGCGACCATGCGGGGGGTGAAGGCCCGGCTGACCAGGCCGCGCAGGCGGGTGTGGTCGGGCGGGTCGAGGGAGATGAGCTGGCGGGCGGCGATGCGCTCGGCCTCGCCCTGCCCGTGGGCGACGGGGCAGCCGCCGCTCTGGTGCCGGTGCACCTCGTGGCCGATCTCCGGGTGCTGGAGACCTTCGAGGACGTCGGCGTGGCCCGCCACGACCCAGAAGCGGTCGCCCGCCGGGTCGATCTGGGGCACGGGCCCGCCCGCGGCCCGCACGCGCGCGTAGAACGCGTGCGGGTCGCGGCGGGTGTCAGGCTCCCACAGCTCCGATGGCCTGAACTCGGCTGTCATGTGCCACCTTCACTGCGGGAGACCTGAGGGGTGATCTAGTTGGACTTGGCCGCGTAGGGCTTGACGACCTCGGTGGTGACCTCGTCGCCGTCGACCGTACCGGTGACCGTGACCGTGACCTCGCCCGCGGGCAGGGCCGCGGCGCGGACGTTGAACTGCTGGAACGCCGACTTGCCGGGGGCGACGTCGGTGAAGGTCTTCGTACCGTAGGCGGTCTCGATCACGACGTCCACGGGGGCGTCGTGGTCGTTCGTCACGCGGACGGCCAGGTAGGCCGTACCGGCGATGAAACGGGCCTCCGGAGCGACCGTGACCGGGATCTCGGCGCCGGGCGCGAGCTCGGCGCGCGCGCTGTCGGCGGCGGCCACGATCGCGGCCTTCTGCTCGGCGGTCAGGGTCCCGGCCGCCACGAACGCGTCGGCCGTGGAGTTGACCTTGGCCATGAACGCCGCGTGGGTGGCGAACGGCGCGTTGTCCCAGAGCAGGTCCAGGAACGTCGGGCCGTCGGTGCCGGGCGAGACGATGCCGGTGACCGGCACGTCGTAGTTCGGCAGGCCGTCGTTGCGCTTCACGTTCGGCACGCCCGAGTCCACGCTGCCGAAGACGATCTTCGGCTCGACCCGGCGGAAGTACGCCGAGTGGGCCTGGGTGTCGCCGACGTACCACGGGCGCAGGTTGAAGCCGCTCGTGGTGAACAGCGGGTCGCCCGCGGCGTTGACGCCGGCCGCCGTGACGGCCGCCCGGGAGTAGTCGCCGTCGCGCTTGAGGTGCTTGTAGAGGGTCAGCTCACGGTAGGCGCCGCCACCCGGGTTGCCGAGGATCGGCATGAGCAGCGGGCCCCACAGGATCGACTGGGTGTCGGGCCGGTCGATGGCGCGCTCGATGTGGATGCTGAACGGGAACGCGATGTCGATGACGTCGCCGTTGCTCCAGTTCCGGCTCAGGGTCACGTACGTGCCCGGGGTCGGGGTGGTGAGGAGCTGGGTGATGCCGTTGATCTTCACCGTGTAGCCGTTCACGGCCCACTTGGGCACGCGCAGCTTGATGTCGAGCTGGCCGCTGCCGGTGACCGTCAGCTTGGTGCTCGCCTGGCGCGGGAAGTTCGTCTCCTGGGTGAGGGTGAAGTTCTTCTCGGTCCAGTTCACGCTCGCGGGCACGAACAGGTTGACCCACAGAGCCGAGCCGTCGGCCGACTTGAAGTAGACGGCGTCCTGGTACTTGGTGTGGATCTCCAGGCCGGTGCCGCCGCAGCAGGTGCCGGTGTTGCCGTACGACTTGGCGGCGCCCGGCGTCAGCGGCTGGAAGTAGGTGACCTGCGGGTTGCTCGTGGACGCCGAGTCGGCGCGCGAACCGGCGAGCTGGTTGAACAGCGCCCGCTCGTAGTAGTCCATGTAGGCCGGGTCCTGCGTGTGGAAGAACAGGTTCCTGGCCAGCTTGGACACGTTGTAGATCGAGCACGTCTCCGCGCCGCCCTGGGCGATCGCGTTGGCGATGTTGTCCCGGTTCTGGAACATCTCGATGTTGTTGTTCGAACCGGGGTAGTTGCCGCCGAGACCACCGTGGGTGAACATGCGGTGCGGGACCAGCATGCCGAAGAAGTTCTTCGCCGCCTTGAGGTAGTCCTCGCCGCCGCCCTGCTCGAAGATCCGCATGTAGCCGGAGAAGCCGGGCACGTGCTGGTTGACGTGCAGGCGGGCCGGGCGCTTGCGGCCGTAGGCGGTCGGGTTGGTCACCGTGAGAATGTCGCGGTTCTCGACCGTGGCGCCGAAGAGCGACTCGCGGTTGTCGAACAGCTTCGCCGTCTCAAGGTGCTTGGCGTCGCCGGTGAGCGCGTGGATCTCCGCGAACACCTCGTTGGCGCCGCCGAGCTCGCCCGCGATGTAGGTGTCCCACATCAGGTTGAGGTTGTCGCGGGTGATCGGGCCGGTGTAGTTCGCGTGGTTCTTGTCGCCGGTGGTCAGGGCGTTGTGCGCCCAGTCGGCCATCTTGACCGCGATCTCACGGGCCTTGGTGTTGCCGGTGAGGGTGTACGCGTCCAGCAGACCACGAATGATCTTGTGCTGCGTGTACCAGGGCGCCCACACGTTGGTGCTGGCGTTGCCGCCGTACTGGGCGTAGCGGGGCGGGCCGACGCGGATGACGGCGTCTTCGGGGATGGCCCCGAGGTAGCCGGCGTAGACGGGCTTCCAGAGGGTGCCGCCGGACTGCGGGATCGAGACGATGCCGGCCGGGCGGTTGTTGGGCGAGGAGTCGACGGCGGAGGCGCCGTCGGTCTCGTCGAACTTGTACCAGGCGATGTTGCCGCCGCCGGTGGTGCCCGCCGGGGAGGTCTGCAGCGAGTCGATCTCGGCCTGGGACAGGGCCCGGTCGAAGATGTGGAACTCGTCGATGCTCGCGTTCAGCATCGGGTCGCCGTACGCCGAGCGGCCGATCCAGACGTTGCCCGGCACGCCGAGGTTGGTCGGGTTCAGCGTCATGTTGGCGTTGGTGCCGACGACGGCGCCGTTGACGTACATGGTGCCGACGGTGCCCGAGAGCGAGACGGCGATGTGCACCCACTGGCCGGTCGGGATGGCCGCGGTGCCGTTGATCTGCTGCTCGCCGCCGGTGCCGGTGGTGGTGATGGCGAACCGCGGGGGCGTCCCGGTGCCGCTCGAACGTGCGGTCAGGAACATGTTGATCGCGGTGCTCTGGCCGAAGTCGAAGATCCGGCTCCAGCTCTGCGCCGCGGCCAGGTTGACCCACGTCGCGATGGTGAAGTTGGTGAGCTGCGACACCGCTTCCTGGGGAAGCTTGATGTGCTCGGCGTTGCTGCCGCCGTTGAGCTTGAGCGCGTTGCCGAACTTGCCGGCCACCCGCCCGATGGGCAGGGCCTGCGGCTCCTCGCCGCCGCCACCGGCGGTCATCCGCGCGGTGATGGCGTCCTGGCAGGCACCGAGCTCGGTGATCATCCAGTCGAGCTTGGTCTTGTACGCCGCCTCGCCCTTGTCGGCGTAGGCCTGGGCCAGGGCGCTCATGTAGTGACCGGCCCAGTGACCGCTCAGCAGGCCGCCGTCCTCCCAGCCGCCGGGCGCGGTGACGCCCGAGGGGTTGGGCCGGCCGGCCTGGTTGTTGAAGAGGAACAGGAAGCGGCGCTCGTCGAACGCCTGCAGGAACGCCTTCATCCGGTCGCGCTTCTCCTGCAGCAGACCGGCGTTGAGGCTGACCTCGTGCAGCCAGAACGGCTTGACCGCGGTGTTGCTGCCGGCACCGACGTACGGGATTCCGGCCAGGGACTGGGTGACGTTCGCGGGCGCGGCCTCGGCCACCCCTGTCTGAACACTGTTGGCCGTCGCGGCTAACGCCACTCCGATTGCCGACGTCCGCACGAAGTTGCGGCGGCTCATTCCTGACTTCTCGGATGCCGTCATGGCCTTCCCTTCACTTGCAAGCTTGGCCCTCGTATGAACACGTGATCGCGCCACGGAATGTTAGCGTTAACAAATTCAGTACATGCCGGACCGGCCCACACGCGTCGGCGGCACGGCGAACCGCACCGCCGGCCCGAGGGTTCGAGCAGGGCAAGTACTGCGGCGCCACGGCACCCAGGGCTCTCAGGACCCAGAGGCATGTGAAGCCGCTCACTCGAGGGGACATCTGATGGAATTGTTAGCGTTCACACGATGAACACACCAGTGCGGCGGCTCTAACCGTTACCGATACGTTACGGATGGATTGCGAGCAACCGAAGCATGACAGACAGTGACGAAGAGGTCAGATATAACTTCACAGCCTTATTCGCGGCAATTCCGGCGAATAAATCAAATGCTGTTTACTTCATACGATTAAAGATCTTTCTCCTGCCACTCTCGGCGTGCGGCCCGCCGGGCGATTACGACGAGGTCCGCGCCCAGGTCGAACGCCTGCGCCAGGAGGTGCTGGACGCGATATGACTCAGCGCCCCGGTGAGCGCCGCCCTGCCAGCACCAGCGCGCCGACGGCGACGACGAGACCGGCGGCGATGACCGGCGCGAGCGCCGCGAAGCCGAAAGCGGCCGCGACCTCCCCGAACAGCGGCGGCCCGAGCAGCGAGCCGAGGCTGCCCCCTTGGGCGACCAGGCCGCTGCCGACGTCGGCGTGGTCGAGCCGCTCCAGGATCAGCGGCAGGGCCGCGAACACGATGGCCGCCAGGAACCCGTTGGCCAGCGACAACGCCCCGGCGCCCCCGAGCACCCCGGCGAGCGGGCCCCCGCCGTACACGAGCCAGGCGGCGGGCACCGCGAACAGACCGAACAGACCCAGGACCCCGACCCGCGACCCACGCCGCAGCAGCATGCCCGCGAGCAGCCCGCCGACCGCACTGAGCAGCGAGATGACCGAAGTGCTGACGCCCGCGGCCGCGGCCGACTGCTCGTGCTGGTCGATGAGCAGCGTGGGCAGCAGCACGATGACCGGAATGGTCACCAGCGCGGTCAGGCAGAACGACGCGGCCAGCACCCCCGGCCACCGCAGCGCCCGCAACCGCGGCACGGACCCGGCCGTCTGCGGACCCGCTCCCGCCCGCGGCAGGCACAGCCATAGGACGACCGCCATGACCAGCGTGGCCGCGGCGAGCGCCCCGACCCACCCCCGCCAGCCGAGGGCCTCCCCCGCGACACCACCGACGAGCGTGCCGGCGAACAGGCCGACGGAGACGAACGTGGCCCAGACCGACAGGGCCGCGCTCCGGTCGCGTTCGGCGGCCAGCCGCAGAACCAGGACGGGACCCGCGATGGTGACCAGGAGATAGCCGACGCCTTCGACGATCCTCGCGGTGAGGAGCCAGGTGAAGTCACTCGCTCCGACGCCCGCGGCGCTCGCGACGGCGACGAGGGCCAGGCCGTAGACGAGCGACCGCTGGGCGCTGAAGCGGCGGACCAGATATCCGCCGGGGAGGCCGAAGACGGCGCCGACGCCGACGACGGCCGAGATGATCCAGCCCAGCTGGGATAACGACAGCTCCAGCTGGTCGGTGACGACCGGGCCGACCGGGGCGAACTTGCCGAGGCTCATGGCCGCGACGACACCGCCGAGGTAGACGACGGAGATGGTCGCCCATTGCGTGGGGGCGACGGGTGTGTCGTGAACTGGGTTGGATTTCACGGTCCCTCTTTCGCTCGGTGTTCGCGGCCGCTCGAATGCTCGTCGCGCCCGGAAAGGGTGTCACCACCCGGTGACAACCTGGCGGAGCAACCCTCCGGAGTGGCTCGCAAGATGACCGTCCCGCCAAACGGTGAGGGACGGGCCCTGGTTCCGCGTCGTCTTTTCCCGGATCATCTGAACCGGGAAAACACTGACTTCATTGAGCGATGCCCTCCCTTCTGTCGATGCTGGTTTCCCGAGTGCGTCTGTCATCTTCTCTCGCCCCGCCAACTCTGGCCACGCATCGGGGCTCGATCAGCGAGCCCCGAGGTGCCCGCGGGCTTTCAGAGCGGGCGAGATAGCTCTGCCACCACGCACAACGTCCGGACCTTCTTATTCTGTGTGCGGAATACTCTCGGGCTCGACTCTCTCGGAACCGGTCGCTTCAAGCATCGCCGAGCCGGTGCTCCGCAACCGTGTGCTCGACCTACTGTTCAAGGACGTTCCGCAGGTTCACAACCCAACTTCATACCCGGGGGATGGAACTCAGCGGAGTAACGCGGCGTAACAGTGCGAGGCCGGTTGGGTGCAGCGGCCAGGTCTCGATGGCTATATGACCCCGCAGGGTCACTTGTAGCCTCCGCTTAGTCGGATCAATCGGCTCTGATGGGAGGCTGGGGTATGGGCAGGAAAAGGCGCCATCGACGTATCGGTGACGGCTCAGGAAATTCGTACTCGGCGCCGACTCCGGCGGATGAGCCGCGCCGGGATTTGCACGTCAGGGTTCGCGGCATCGGAGTGGACGTGCATGCCTCAGGGGCCGCCGAGACGGCGGGCGAACTGGCCGTGGCGGTGCTCATCGTGACGGCCGCAGCCACGCTTCCGGCATTGGCACTGGCTTTGCTCGGTGGTTTTCTCCCCGATTTGCGCCATATAGCGATCGCGGCATCATTGATTTTCTTTCTCATGGTGTTCGGGTCAGGGATTATCCTCGTCGCCGTCGCGCACATTAATGGGAAGGACAGCGCAGACTTGGACGACGACACCGGCCGAAGGTCATGATGTGGTAGTAGTAACTCGGACATCGGGTCGGCCCTGTTGGGAGGAAGACCGGTAGTGCCTGCCATATCGGCGGTGGAGACTCGCCTGGCCGCCATCGGCGCGGCAGCCGCTTCCGTACTGAGAAACACCGAGTACGACGCCGCACGGGTCGAACAAGTCGCCGCAGCCGTCCGATTGCCCGCCGTGCATGACAGCCGAGGATCGGGTGATCAGCCACGAAGCACGGTATGGCTTCATAGCGAAACCAAGAGTCGCCGGGTTTGGGTAGCTTTAGCGGGATTTCATGCCTGGCGTGAATTTTCTAAATCCCGCCGCATGGATACGCCTCCGGCAATCGAGTCGGTGGTCACCGCCCGGTTCGCCGTCTCCCGATGCATCGAGGAGATCGTCAGGTTCCATCGGGAAGAACGCTTCTTGATGACCCAGATCGGCCGCGGTATCGGGGACATCGCCACGACTGAGAAGAGCAGGGCCACCACCAGGGAATCCGGGCAGCGGGCGCCTCGATGGGGCAATGGGCTCTGGGGAAAGGTGGCGTCCGACGGGTGGAACTGCAGGTGCGGCGTTTTCGCCGAGTACCTGGCGCCCACTCTCCGCGCGGCCACGGAGTCCGTCGCTCACATCACGAACAACGAGGTGGAGGAACAGGCCAGGTTCCTCTCCGATCTATCCTTCCGGGCGTCGCTGGCCGACCCTGTGGGAGACGTCGATCGCCTCGCGGCGGGTATCGCCGCCTTCTGGTTCGAGCGGCACCTGGTCCGACTGTCCGGCCCGTGGATCCACAACCTGGAGAGCACGGAGCGCCATGTCGCCACGATCCGGCAGCGCGGCACCGATTCCCACGCGGAAATATCCGCACGCGGCACACTGGCACGATTGCTGCTGGAGAACAGCGTGTTGCACCGCCGCAGCGCGGAAGAAGGCACGTCGGTCGCGACCATGCTCGATGAAGCGGTGCAGAATCCGACCCCCGCGCGCCTCAGGCTCGACGCGGAAGCCCTGTGCGACACGACCAGCCGATTGGGTCTCTCGCTGCTGAGATGGGGCGATCATGCGGGGGCCAGGCAGGCACTCTCGCGATCACACACGCTGGCCGAACATCACCTCGGTGGCGAAGAGTCGCGTATGGCCAGGGCGGACAGCAACCTGGGAGAAGCCTGGTGTGAAGCCGGTGACATCGAAAAGGCGTCCTTCTTCATCGAGCGGGCACTCGCCATCCGAGTGCGCCTCGCGGGGGACTCGCGGAACCACAACGCCGAATGGCGGCGGCTCACTCTCACCGAACAGGCGTGGGCGGTCGTCGCCTGTAAAGCGGGCAAGGTGATCGATGCCGTCCGGCGCGGCACGGCCCTGGTGGAAGACCGCCGCTCCCGCCTCGGAGGTCTGGACAACCTCAACACGGCATCCGCGCGTCTCACCCTGGGAGAAGCACTCCTGGATGCCGGCCATCCGCACGAAGCCAGTCAGCACATCTCCGAGGCCGGCAAGTTCCGCCTGGCCCGGATGTCTCCGATGAGCCACTGGCCGCAGTACGACCTCCTACTCGCCAGCCGCGCGGCGACAGCGCTCGGTGATCACCAGAAGGCCGCCGAACTCCTCGAAAGCGCGCCGGTCATGACCGACTGGTTCGCCGAAAGGGTGTCGTTCCGGCTGTCCTACGAGGCGCGATACCGGTATGCCGCTGCCATCGCAGAATCCGGTGACCCTCGCGACGGCATGCGGCGGCTCACGGCCGACCTGGGCAAGCTCCTCGGAGCGTTCCGATTGCCCCCTGCGGACCCTCTGGTCCTCAGCTTCCAGAGAGAGCAGGCCTACATCCTGCTCAAAATGGGACAGTACGCACGGGCACACACCGTTCTCTCCCTCATCGACGAGCAGGAAGCAGAGGTCGCGGGCGGACTGGCCCCTCCCGCTCACGCGGTGACGCTCCAACTGCTGGCAAGGGTCGCCCATGAACTGGCCGATCACGCCGCCGCCAGGAACTACTTCCGCAGGGCATTGCAGCTCACGGAGCACGGGATGGACGCAACCCATCCCGTCATCCTCGGCCTTCGCCAGGATGAGGCCCTTCGGTGCCTTTCCCGGGAGGACACGGCCGCCGCGCAGGGCGTTCTGGCGCCTCTGCTCGAGAGAACGCCGTTGGCACACGGCCTGGCCGCGTTGGCCGACGGTCATCCGCTTCTTGTGTCGGCCCGCACACTCGCTCAGAGGATCGGCCTGCAAACGGCGAAATACGATGACGACGACCACACCTGGAACGATTCCTAGCGTCCCCCGATGACCTCGGCCCAAGCCCGGGTAAGCGCCTCCGCACACGCGGGTGGAATCAGCGGATGCCTGAATCTGCGCCTGGCCAGTTCGAACGGCCCGCTCACGTATGACCCCGCGAGAGTGGGCAGGGCGGCGAACTCATGTGCCGGAGTGAGGTCCATGGCATCGCACACGGCGGGAGAGAACCGACTCTCCGGCGGAAGGTGATCCCTGAGATTCGGGATGCGCGCGATGCGTTCGATCAGGGATCGTCGGAGAAAAGACCGCGCCTGTTCTGCCAGTTCGTGCTTCTGCGAGGCGAATGCAATGAATTCCGCAGCCATGGCAACGCTTTCGGCGACCAGCAGTCCGCTGCCGTATTCAAGTCGTGCCGCCGCAGCCGGCCCGGTGGATTGGAGGACCTCGGTCAGATGGTCGAGGTGAGTTCCGGCGTGCAGCCCGTACATCAGCTCCAGTTCCACCTGGGCGAGATCTTGCTCGACGAAGAGCATGACCGGTGACCCGCTCTGGCCGAACCAGCCGCGCCATACCAGCGTTCGGTCGACGGTCACCCGCCGGCAACGGTGAACTCCGCCGGACAGCGGACGTATCGACTTCATCTGGTCCAGTGCGGCCGCTACGTCGGACAGTCGAGCGGGAGTCCGGACCTGGCCGGTCGCCGGTCGGATGACCTCGATCGAGTCGATCAGTTTCCCGAGCGCCACGACGGCTTCGACCGTCTTTCGTGCCGGAGCGATGTCGCGCCGCTCATAGCTCGGGACCGGATAGCGACGAGGGACCGGACCGGCGTAGGCGCGCAGAGCGCGCAGTCGCTCGACGAAGAGCGTCGGGCCCTTCTCGATCATCGCCGCAGCACGGTCGACGGCACGGATGAGCACCTCATCCCCTGTGGAGACGGCGACCAGGAGGAGTTCGGCCAGTCCTCGCAACCGCCACGCGTCGGCCTCCGCCCCTTCGGCGGGAACCTCCAGGGCCAGCTTCGTCAGTTCGCAGGCCCGAGTTTCACGCTCGCACGCAGCAGCAGCCGCTCCGTGTCGCCGAAAGATGTTCGCCCGTGCATGACCCTGTGGTTGTCGCATATCAATATCGAGTCGCTTTTCAGCGGGAATTCAATGACGGCCGGATGGCTCTCAATATGTTCGGAGAACAACCAGGCCACTGTTTTCAGGGTTTCCGGGACATCGAGGTTGTCATAACGCCACCGCACCCTGTCGTCTGCGGACAGCACCGGGTGACATTCGTCTGGTGGAGTATCGAAGACTTTCGGCGGCGTCCAGCGCCACTGCGGTTCGCGGAGCGCCGCATCGACGTTCTCAGGCAGGCCGGTGATCGCATCCTGACAGGTGAGCATCCTCGTGTGGCCGCCTACGTCCGCAGGTCGTACACAAAAGAGCATCAGGAGTGGTTCGGGGTCGGGCTGGTAGGCGGCGTCCGTATGGAGCAGGGCAGGTCCGGTGCGCCGGCTGAAAGTCTCTGCGGAGTCGGAGGTGTCTGCTCGAACAGGCCAGATCTCGGTCGAGCCGTCGCGCGCGGTGATGTTCCCCAGCTTGCCGACCATGGCGCGAACCAGCCCCAGATCCACCTCTTCGCCGTCGGTGAATCCCATCTCGGTGAGCACCGCCCACCCGTGCGTCGCGAGCCGGCCCTTCGCCTCGGCGAGTGCCCGGAGTGATTCCTTGGGGATCATTGCGGCGCGTTGAGTCCTTTCCGATTCTTCCTGCTTGATCGGAAACACTCTAAGGGCCGTCAGCAGTCGGCCACTGTTTCTGAAGTTGACATATGTACTTGGACTAAGTAGGTAGGCGGGCGAACGGGGACCGCCAATTCACTCACGCGAAGCTTGCGCATCCATATTTCGCGGAAATCTCCGGATCCTGAGCCGTCCGATGTAGTAGCCGAGCAGGAAGGCCTAGACGTAGAGCGCGAGAGACGATCCGACGACCACAGCGAGCAGTCTTCGGGGGATGCACGGCACGGCCACCCACGTCAGGAGAAGTGCGGGAAGGACGATCCCGACCGCGCCCGCCATGACCATTCGCAGGCCGGGCCTCGCTCGCGACAAGGATGCGTCCAGTTGCGGCTCGATCATTCGTGCATGATCGCATGTGGACGGTACCTGGCTACGGCGAGCCGGAGTCGCGAGGTGATCTTGTCGCCTGTGCCGGAATCGGTCGGCCTGGCGGGTGAACGATCTCCATTGACGTTGGGAGATCGGTCAAAAGGCGGACGAGTCGGCCTATAGGCCGGGTTCTGTGGTCATTGCTGACCGACGGCCATCCATCTAGGACCACGATTGCTCGTGACCTCAAGCGGTCTACCCGCGCACCATCGGACGGGCAGCCCTCAAGCGGCGCGCGCGGGAGTCCGGAGACTCCCTTCTTGACCTTGCTCCGGGTGGGGTTTACCTAGCCGCCCCCGTCACCGGGGGCGCTGGTGGTCTCTTACACCACCGTTTCACCCTTACCTCTCCCGTGGGGGAAAGGCGGTCTGTTCTCTGTGGCACTGTCCCGCGGGTCGCCCCGGGTCGGCGTTACCGACCACCCTGCCCTGTGGAGCCCGGACCTTCCTCGGCGGAACCCGTGAAGGTTCCGACGCGGCCGTCCGGCCGGCTCGTCCGCCGTACGTCCAACCCTATCGGCTCTCCAAGCCACCCTTGTGGCCCTCTCCAAGTGGTCCATCGGGCAACGTGCCCCGGAGCTGGCAAGACGCCTAGTGGTCCCCGTCAAAGTGGCCCGATCCTCAAGTGCGCCCCAAGGACGCGGCAAGCGTGACCGCGTCCAATGGCACAGACGGTGGCCGCGGGGGCGGCTACAACCGGAGTCGCACGAAACCACTGAGGGGGTAGTCGGAAATGAACAGGCCGCCGAGAGGGCCACGGCCGATCAGGGTCACCCAGCAGGCGCATCCTCGTCTGCGTGTCGACGGGACGGACCTGGTCACGCGGCCCATGACGCTGGAGGACGCCCAGGGCGTACGGGAGATGCACGAAAGGTGCACACCGGAGACCATCCGGTCGCGGTACTTCGGGCCGCTGCCGCGGCTGAGTGACGCGGTCATGCGGATGTTCACCAATCCCGAGCGGGGGGTCACGCTGGTCACCCATCCCGAGGGGGAGCCGGAGAAGATCATCGCGATGACCAACCTGATGGATCTCGAGCCCGGTGAGGCGGAGGTCGCGCTGCTCGTCGAGGACGGGTGGCAGGGGCTCGGGCTCGGGCGGGTGCTGATGCGCTATGCGCTCGCTCTCGCGCCGTCGAGGCGGGCGCGGGTGATCACCGCCAGTGTGTACGCGTCCAACAACCGCATGCTCTCGATTCTGAAGAGCGCGGGGGCCGAGAAGCCGTCGATGACCGGGTTGATCCTCGACGTGCGGCTCCCGCTCAGCTCTTCTGGGGTCAGCGTGGAAAGGTCAGATGCGCCGTGTCGTTGAACACGCGCAGGACCGACGGGCCGTCGCTGTAGTAGTCGATGGCCGACAGGCACGCCAGGTCGAGGTGCATGCGGTAGAGCGCCTCGGGGGGCGCGTTGAGGGCGTAGCGGACGAGCAGTTTGATCGGGGTCACGTGGGAGACGACGAGGACCGTCTCTCCCGGGTGACCGGCCAGGAGGCGTTCGCGTGCCCGCTGGACGCGGTGGCCGGCCGTCTGGAAGCTCTCGCCGCCGGGTGGGGCCACTGCCGGGTCGTTGAGCCAGGCGGTCATCTCGTGGGGCCAGCGTTCCTGGATCTCGGCGAAGGTGCGGCCTTCCCAGGCGCCGAAGTCGGTCTCGCGCAGGTCTTCGTCGACGTGGACGGGGAGCCCGGTCGTCTTGGCGACCGCCTCGGCGGTCTGCCTCGCCCGGCCCAGCGGGGACGAGACGATGGCGTCGAGCTTGGCTCCGGCCAGGCGTTCGGCGGCCTTGGCGGCCTGCGACTCCCCCAGTTCCGTGAGGGCGGGATCGCCCAGGCCGGAGAACCGCTTCTCGACCGACAAGGCGGTCTGGCCGTGGCGCAGCAGGATCAACGTGGTGGCGACACGGGTGGCGCCGGTCCACGGGTTCCCGGTGCGGCCGGTGGAGACGGTCGACGTAGAGGTGACGGAAACCGACGACGTCTCTCCTAGAAGAGACGTCTGAGCAGGCGCATCAGCAGGCCCTTCAGGCCCCGGCGTTTCCTGCCGCTCCGCTTCCGGATTCTGATCCGTTGTTTCCCGTTCCTGATCTGGATCCGGGTCGACGAACCGCGTCGTCGTATGCGTACTCGTACTCGACCATTTTTCGCCACGTGCCGCCGCATCCATCGCCTCGTTGGCCAGGCCGTCGGCGTGGGTGTTCCGCTCTCGGGGGATCCACGTCCACGTCACCCGGAAGCGCCGCGCCAAAGCGGCCGCCTCGGTGGCCAAGGGCCGAAGCCCCTCGTTCTTGATCTTCCAGCGGCCGGCCATCTGCTCGATGACCAGCTTCGAGTCCATGCGCACTTCCACCGCGACGCCGTCGAGGCCCAGGTTCGTCAGGGCGGTCAGGCCGGCGATCAGGCCGCGGTATTCGGCCACGTTGTTCGTGGTCACGCCGATCGACTCGGCCGCCTCGGCGGCGACCGCGCCGTCGGGGTGGAAGACGACGGCGCCGTAGCCCGCGGGGCCCGGGTTACCCCTCGAACCGCCGTCGGCCTCGATCGAGTAGGTCGTCACAGGCCCGACTCGTTGGTCCGGACGAGGATCCGGCGGCACTCCTCACAGCGCACGACCTCGTCGGGCTTGGCGGCCTTGATGACGTTGAGGTCGGCGATCGACATCGTCGTGCGGCAGCCGAGGCAGCGGCCGCCGCTCAGCAGGGCGGCGCCCATGCCGCTGGATTCGCGCAGCTTCTCGTACAGGGCGAGGAGGTCTGCGGGGATCTCGCCGGAGATGGTCTTGCGCCGGGTGGTGACCTCGGAGCCGTCTTTGTCGATCTCGGCGAAGGCGGTGTCGCGGCGGCTCTCGGCGCCGACCAGGTCGGCGGTGACGGTCTCGCGTTCGACGCGGAGGGCGTCGACCTTGGCGTCGGCGGACTCGCGGCGTTCCATGATCTCCAGGACGACCTCTTCGAGGTCACCCTGACGGCGGTGGAGAGAGGCGATCTCGGACTGGAGACCGGCCAGGTCGCGGGGCGAGGAGACGGCGCCGGAGTCGAGGCGCTTCTGGTCGCGCTCGGCCCGCTGGCGGACGGCGTCGACGTCGGATTCGGCCTTCGCCTGCTCGCGGCCCAGGTCGGTGGCCTCGGTCTCGGCGGCGATCATCTGGGTGGCGATCTGCGCCAGACGCTTGGTCAGGTCGTCGATGCCGGCCAGTTCGGGGAGGGTGCGGCGGCGGTGGCGGAGCCGGTCGAGGGCTGCGTCTTGCTCAGCCAGGTCAAGGAGGCGCTTCTGTGCGTCCGGTGCGGCTTTCATCCCTATCCTCGCTGTGCTGTTGTGGTCCAGGCGTCGGTGACCCTCTCGGAGACGCGCGCCTCCACATTATTGCCCGTCGCCGCGAGAGCCTGGGTCAGTCGTTCGGCCGCCTCGGCCAGCCAGGGCCACTCGGTCGCCCAGTGGGCGGCGTCGATGAGGGCGGGACCGTCGTCTTCCGCGTATTCGCTGGCGGGGTGGTGGCGCAGGTCGGCGGTGAGGAACACGTCGACGTTGGCCCGCCTGGCGGCCCTGAGCAGGGAGTCTCCCGAACCGCCCGAGACGGCGACGGTCTTCACCACGCGGTCGGGGTCGCCGGAGACGCGCAGGCCGCCGGACGTGCGGGGCAGGCCGTGGGCGGCCAGGGCGGCGAACTTGGCCAGGCTCATCGACACCGGCAGCTCCCCCACCCGGCCGAGACCCAGGTGGGGCCGGTCGGGCAGCGGGGCCAGCGGGCGGAGCGGACCGCTCAGGCCGACCGCGCGGGCGAGGGCGTCGGAGACGCCGGGGTCGGCGACGTCGGCGTTGGTGTGGGCGGTGTAGAGGGCGACGCCCGCCTTGATCAGTCGGTGGACGATGCGGCCCTTGGGGGTGGTCGCGGCGACCGAGGTGACGCCCTTCAGATAGAGGGGGTGGTGCGTGACGATCAGGTCGGCGCCCCAGTCGAGGGCCTCCTCGGCGACGGCCGTCACCGGGTCGACGGCGAACAGCACCTTGCCCACGGTCTGGCCCGGGTCGCCGCAGACGAGGCCGACGGCGTCCCACGATTCTGCGGTGGCCGGATCATAAAAGGACTCCAGGGAGCGGATCACCGTGTGCAGGATCGTCTCAGTCACTCTGGGAGGTTACCGGCCCTCCGGGTTAGCGTGATTCCATGCGAGTGGCCATCATCGGAGCCGGATTCGGCGGTCTCTGCATGGCCGTGAAGCTGGCCGCCAAGGGCATCCCCTTCGTCGTGTTCGAGAAGGGCGGCGGGGTCGGCGGGACCTGGCGCGTCAACACCTATCCCGGGGCGGGCTGCGACATCCCCTCGCACCTCTACTCGTATTCGTTCGAGCCCTATTGCGACTGGTCACGGCGTTATCCGGAGCAGCCGGAGATCCTCGCCTACCTTGAGATGATCGCCGCCAAGCACGACATCAGGCCCCGGTTCGGCACCGAGGTGACCGAGCTCGCCCACGACAGCACCGGCTGGCTGGTGGTGACCTCGCAGGGCGTCGAGCGGTTCGACGTGGTCGTGACGGCGGTGGGGCAGCTCGACCGGCCGTCGATCCCCGACCTCCCGGGCGCCGAGACCTTCGCGGGGGACGCCTTCCACTCTGCCCGCTGGGGGACCCGCGACCTGTCCGGGAAGCGGGTCGCCGTCATCGGCACCGGTTCGTCCGCCGCCCAGCTCGTGCCGCCGGTGGCCGAGACCGCCCTTCAGGTGGACGTCTACCAGCGCACCCCCAACTGGGTGCTGCCCAAGGCCGACGGCGAGTTCTCCCCGCTGGCCAGGGCGGTCTTCCGCCGGGTGCCGGGGGTGCACCGGGCATATCGGGAATGGCTGTTCGCCTATCTCGAGGCCACGGTGTTCCCGGCCTTCGTCGGCGGGTGGAGCGCCGGGCTGATCAGGAGGATGGCGCTGGCCCACCTCCACCGCGTGATCCGGGATCCCGGGCTGCGCCGGAAGCTGACCCCCGGCTACGCGCCCGGCTGCCGCCGGATCGTCCTCGACAGCCTCTTCTATCCGGCCCTGAACCGGCCCGACGTCGAGCTGATCACCGACCCGATCACCCGGATCGTCCCCGAGGGGGTGGAGACGCCGTCGGGGGTCAGAAGGGCCGACGCGATCGTGTACGCCACCGGCTTCCACTCCACCGAATTCCTCCTCCCGATGACCGTCACCGGAACCGGCGGTCGCGACCTGCACGACCAGTGGCGCGCGGGCGCCGAGGCGTATCTGGGCCTGGCCGCGCCCGGTTTCCCCAATCTCTTCTTCCTGTACGGCCCCAACACCAACCTGGGGCACAACTCCATCGTCCACATGCTGGAGGCCCAGGTCGGCTACGTGATGGGCTGCCTCGACCTGATCGCCGCGAGGGGTCAGATGGAGGTGACGGAGGGGGCGCTCAACACGTACACAACCGCTTTGAACAGGGCACTGGCCGCCACGGTCTGGAACGGCGGCTGCCGGAGCTGGTACAAGACGGAGACCGGAAGGATCACCAACAACTGGCCGAGGAACGCCCGCGACTACCGGCGCGTCACCCGGAACCCCAGGCCAGGGGCATACAAGTTCGGGGCGGGAGGGTAACGTCCGGTGGCATGCTGCACTTCGACGCGGTGGTGGCCGACACCCACAACGATCTCCTGATGGCCGTGGCCGCCCGCCCGCCGAAGCTCTGGGCCCGGTACTTCCGCGACAACTGGCTCCCCCAGCTCACCGAGGGCGGGGTGAACCTGCAGGTCCTGCCGGTGTTCATCGACGAGTGGTACCGTCCCGAGGGCGCCCTGCGGCACACCCTCCGCATGATCGAATCGGCCCATGTGATCGCCGCCGAGGTCGACGAGGTCCGTCTCTGCCTCGACGGCGCCGACATCGACGCCGCGCTGGCCGACGGGAAGATCGCGCTCGTGCTGGCCCTGGAGAGCATGCCCGGCCTCGACGCGAGCGTCGAGCTGATCCCGACCCTCCACCGGCTCGGCGTGCGGGTCGCCTCGATCGCCCACTGGGGCCGCACCCCGCTGGCCGACGGCAGCGGCGAGGACGCCACCGGCTCCCGCCTGACCGCGGCGGGCGTCGAGGCCCTGGAGATCATGGAAGACCTCGGCATCGTCTTCGACGTCTCCCACCTCAGCGCCTCCGGCGTCGCCCACGTGCTGGAACGCGCGAGACGCCCGGTGATGGCCACCCACTCCTCGGCCCGCGCCCTCCTCGACCACCACCGCAACCTGACCGACGACCAGCTGCGCGGCGTCGCCGCCACCGGCGGCGTGATCTGCGTGAACTTCCTCCCGGCCTTCCTCACCGAACACCCCCGCAGCGTCAGCGTCGACAACCTGGTCGACCACATCGCCCACATCGCCTCTGTGGCCGGCATCGACCACGTGGGCCTGGGCCCCGACTTCATCCGCGAGGTCCTCGCAGACGTCACCCCGCCCTGCTGCGAGACCAACGGCACGAGCGGCCTCGACGTCGACGCCGTCATCCCCGACCTCGACGGCCCGCGCGGCCTCCCGCTGGTGACCGAGGCGCTGGAGAAGCACGGCTTCTCCCCCGAGGAGATCCGCCTGATCCTGGGCGACAACGTGCTGCGCCTGTTCCGCGCCGAGCTGGGGGTTCGCCGGTGAATCTGGTCGAGATGGTGGCCGACCTGGAGGAACTGGTCAGCTGCGAGTCCTTCTCCTCCGACCACGCGGCGGTGGCCAAGAGCGCCGACGTGGTCGCCGAAGTCGGCGACCGGCGGCTGGGTGCCCTGCCCGAGCGGGTGACCGTCGGCGGGGTCTCCCACCTGCTGTGGACCTTCGGCACCCCGCGCGTCCTGCTGCTGGGCCACCACGACACGGTGTGGCCGGTCGGGACCCTGCGCGACATGCCGTGGAGCTACCGCGACGGGATCGCGCGCGGGCCCGGCGTGTTCGACATGAAGGCGGGGCTGGTCCAGCTCTTCCACGCCCTGTCCGCGCTGCCCTCCCTCGACGGGGTGTCGGTGATGGTCGTCGGCGACGAGGAGCTCGGCTCCCCGACCTCACGGCCGCTGATCGAGGAGGCGGCGCGGGGGCTTTCTGCCGCTTTCGTCCTGGAGGCCAGCGCCGATGGCGGGGCGTTGAAACTGGCCAGGAAGGGCATTTCGCGGTACGAACTGGTCGTGCACGGCCGGGCCGCACACGCCGGCCTGGAGCCCGAGAAGGGGGCCAACGCCGGGATCGAGCTGGCGCACCAGATCATCGCCATCACGCAGATGGCCGGTCAGGTGTCCTCCTCGTCGCGGCCCGGGTCGCTGTCGGTGACGCCCTCCCTCATGTCGGCCGGGACCTCGACCAACACGATTCCCGCGCTGGGGCGGGTGGCGATCGACGTGCGGGTGCCCGATGTGGCCTCACAGCAGCGGGTCGACGAGCTGATGCGGGCCCTGACGCCCGTCCTTGAGGGAACCCGGCTGGAGCTCCTCGGCGGGCCCAACCGGCCGCCCTTCGACGGGGCCGCGTCCGCCGAACTGTTCGAGCGAGCCGTGGAGATCGCCGCCTCGCTCGGGATGCCGCCGCTGACCGGGGTGTCGGTGGGCGGGGCCTCCGACGGGAACTTCACCGCCGGGGTGGGGACCCCCACGCTCGACGGGCTGGGCGCCCTCGGTGGTGGGGCGCACGCGCCCGAGGAACACGTCTTCGTGGAGCACATGCCCGTACGGGCCCGGCTGCTGACGGAACTGGTGCGATCGGTGCTGGCGTGAACGTGCGGGAACTGACGACCCTCGCGGAGTTCGAGGCGCTCTACGCGGTGTTCGACGAGATCTGGCGGCCCGACCCGGCCAATCCGCCGGTGACGGTGGAGCTGATGCGGGCCTTCTCGCACGTCGGGAACTACGTGGCGGGGGCCTTCGTCGACGGGCGTCTCGCGGGGGGCTCGGTCGGGTTCTGCTCGCCGCCTCGGGAGGCTTCGCTTCACTCGCATGTGACCGGGGTGGTGACGCCTGGGGCCGGGCTGGCTTTGAAGCGGCATCAGCGGTCGTGGGCGCTGGCGCGGGGGATCTCCACCATCACGTGGACGTTCGACCCGCTGGTGCGGCGGAACGCCTACTTCAACCTGGTGAAGCTGGGGGCGCGGCCGGAGAGGTACTACGAGAACTTCTACGGGGCGATGGCCGACGCGGTGAACGCCGGGGACGAGTCGGATCGGGCGCTGGCGGTGTGGCGGATCGCCTCCGGTCCTTCACCGGAGGTCATGAAGCAAGCCGTGGTCGCCGTGGCGGCCGACACCGACGGTCCTTCTGTACGTGAAGTCGACGCGCCCGTGGTGCACATCGAGTTGCCGGAGGACATCGAGCGGCTGCGGCGGGAAGACCCGATCACGGCCAAGCGGTGGCGGGTGACCATCCGGGAGGAACTGGGCGGACGGCTCCGGCAGGGCTGGCGGGTGATCGGGTTCCGCGACGGCGGTTACGTGGTGGAGCGGCCGACCGGCTAGCAGCCCGCCCTCCGATCCGCGACTGTGACTACGGGGTGGAGGCTTCCCCCAGATAGCGCTCCCGGACCTTCGTCCGCGACAGCTTTCCCGTGGGGGTGCGGGGTAGGTCGGTCCGGAACTCGATCACGCGGGGATGCTTGAACTTCGCCAGCCTGGGCCCGAGGTGCTCCCTGAGTTCCTCCTCCTGCACCTCGTCCGAGACCTCGACCAGGGCCACCACCGAGTGGCCCCACTCCTCGTCGGGCACCCCGATCACCGCCGCGTCGACCACGGCGGGATGGGTCAGCAGCGCCGCCTCGATCTCGGCCGGGTAGATGTTCACCCCGCCGCTCACGATCAGGTCCGTCCGCCGGTCGAGCAGGAACAGGTACCCCTCGGCGTCGAGGTAGCCGATGTCCCCCGGCGCGTACCACTCGCCTCGTTTGGAGGCTTTGGTCTTCTCCGGGTCCTTCCGGTATTCGAAGGTGTTGACCGACTTCACGTACACCATGCCCGGCACCCCCGCCGGGACCACGCCGCCCTCGTCGTCGAGGATCTTGGCCTCGAATCCGGGAGCGACCCTGCCGACCGTGCCCACGTGGGCGAGCCACTCCTGCGGTTTCACCGCGAAGGCGATGGCCGACTCGGTCGAGCCGTAGTACTCGTACAGGACCGGGCCCAGCCAGTCGATCATGGCCTGCTTCACGTGCACCGGACAGGTCGCGCCCGTGTGGATCACCTGGCGCAGCGACGAGACGTCGTACGCCGAACGGACCTTCTCCGGCAGCCGCAGCATGCGGTGGAACATCGTCGGGACCATCATCGCGTTGGTGACCCGGTACTTCTCGATCAGCTCCAGCACCGGCTCGGGGTCGAAGCGGGGCGCGATCACCACCGTGTGGCCCAGGTGGAGGGCGAACCAGGCGTGGGCGCAGGGCGCCGAGTGGTACATCGGTGAGGTCACCAGGTGCACGTCGTTGCCCGGCCGCAGGTCCAGGACCTCGCCGACGAACCAGATGCCCACCGGCAGGGCCTCTTCCGGGGTCTTGGACGTCGTCGGGCGCTGCACGCCCTTCGGGAAGCCGGTCGTGCCGCTGGTGTACCACATGATCTGGCCGTAGGTCCGGTCCGGCGGGTCGGTGATCGGGTGCCCGAGGGCCAGGGCAGCGACGTCCTCGGGGCCCCTGATCACGAGTTTGGCGTCGCTGTCGGTGACGATGTAGCCGATCTCGGCCTCGGTCAGGTGCCAGTTGACCGGTACGTACAGCAGGCCCGTCTGGCCGATGGCCAGCAGCATGACCAGGGCGTCCAGGCCGTTGCGCAGGGTGCCGGCGACGACGTCGCCCGCTTTGAGGCCCTGGTCGCGCAGGCCGTGGGAGACCTGGTTGGCGAGGGCGAGCAGGTCGCCCGCGCGGACCTTCGTACCGTCGACGTCGATCACCGCTAGGCGGTCGGGATCTTTCCGGGCGATCAGGTAGAAGCTCGGGTCCATATATCGAGCATTGCGCCAGACGACCTGTTTGCCCAGCCTTGACCACTACGAGTAGCCGTCGTCCGACTTTCTGTGATCATGTGGGACATCAGGGGGAACAGGTTGTTCGGATGGCACCGATGGTCGCTGCGGGGCCGGTTGACGTTGGTCGCCGGTCTGGTCATGACGCTCCTGTGCCTTGCCGTGGCGGCCACCGTCCTCGTCGGGATCCGCGGCCTGGCCGGGCAGTACAACGTCGACCGGATCGTCAGCGCCGCGCTGAAGACCGTCCGCCTGGTGAAGCTCGACCAGATTCCGCCGAACCTGCCCGCCCAGGGCATCGCCGGCGTCCAGGTGCTCCAGCCCGACGGGCAGGTCAAGGCGGCCAGCCCCGGCCTGGAGGGCCGCCCGCCGATCGCGACGTTCGAACCGCCGCAGACGTCCGTCCGCCAGGACCGGATCATCTGTGACCTGCCGGACTTCCCCAACACGTGCATGACCGTCGTCGCCATCCGCGTCTACGAGCCCGACGGCGAATGGATGGTGTACGGCACCGACCCGTCGGTCCCCTGGTGGGTCGATCCCCGGATCGACATGCTGCTGGTGCTCGGCGGGGCGGCGCTCGTCGGGTTCACGGCGGCGGGGACGTACTGGCTGCTCGGCCGCGCCCTCGGCCCGGTGGACGCGATCAGCCGCGAACTCACCGCGATCACCGTCAGCGACCTGGGCCACCGGGTGCCGGTGCCGCGCTACCGCGACGAGATCCACCGCCTGGCCGAGACCGCGAACGCCACCCTCGACCGCCTGGAGGAGGCCGTCGAGCAGCAGCGGCGTTTCGCCTCCGACGCCTCCCACGACCTGCGCAGCCCCCTGACCGCCATGCGCGCCGAGGTCGAGAGCGCCCTGCTCGACATCGAGGCCACCGACTGGGCCGAGACCGGCGAGGCCATCCTGGCCAGCATCGACCGCCTTCAGGCGCTGGTGGACGACCTCCTCCAGATCGCCCGCCTCGATTCCGGCGCCCAGGGCCGGAGCGACCCCGTCGACCTGGGGCAGCTGGCCGCGATGGAGCTCGACCGGCGCCGCCGCCGGATGAGGATCGTCCGCGTCCTCCAGTCGGGCGTGGTCATCCCCGGCGACCGGCTGCGCCTCGGGCGGGTCCTCACCAACCTGGTCGACAACGCCGAACGGCACGCCAACTCGATCGTCACCGTCAAGGTCTACTGGGAGGGCGACGAGGCCGTCATGGAGGTCCTGGACGACGGCGCCGGCGTCCCGCCCGACAAGCGCGAGATGGTCTTCCAGCGCTTCACCCGCCTCGACGCCGCCCGCTCCCGCGACGCCGGCGGCACCGGCCTCGGCCTGGCCATCGCCCGCCAGATCTCCGAAGGCCACGGCGGCACCCTGGAGATCGAGGACAGCCCCAAAGGCGCCCGATTCGTACTGCGAATCCCCGTCTCGCGCTAGGGTTCCGATGTGGCACGGGGAATCAGCCGAATGCGCCGGGAGGATCTGCTCAAGGTCGCCTGCGAGGTCATCGCGGCCCAGGGATTCGGGCATACTCGAACGGTCGACATCGCCCAGGCGGCCGGGGTGAGCCAGGCGCTGCTCTTCTACCATTTCGAAACGAAGGAGAAGCTTTTCGCCTCGGCATTCGGATACGCGGCCGAACGCGACCTTGACAACCTTGAGGCGCTTCTCGAATCGGCCGGGGGACCGCTGGAGAAACTGCGGGCGATGCTGAAACTCTATTCGCCGAGCGGCAAATCGAAATCGTGGGCCCTGTGGATCGACGCGTGGTCCGAATCGATGCGCAACCCGGCCCTGGAGGATGTGTCCCGGGCGCTTGACCTGCGGTGGAAGGATGCCCTTCGCGGCATTCTCACCGCCGGGGCGGCCGACGGGGTATTCCAGTGCCCCGACCCCGAAGGGGCGGCATGGCGGTTGATGTCGCTGATCGACGGGCTGACGGTTCAGGTGACCGTCCACAAACGGATGTTGACCCGCGCCCGGCTGTTCGAATTGGTCCGCACGGCGGCGGCACACGAACTCGGCCTGAAGCCCGATCAGCTGGCATAGGCGTCGAGCGCGACACCGCCTTTCAGCGGATTGATTTCGATTTCGGCGAGCTCGGGATGGGCGCCGAGAATGTTTCCCAGGACGACGATGACGTGGGCGATGGCGCCAATATCGGCGGGTGGTGAGCCCCGCCAGCCGTCGAGCAAACGCGAAACTCTCGTCGCGGCGATCAGCTCCATGGCCTGGCCGTGGTTCAGCGGCGCGAGGGCGGTAACAGTGTCGCCGATAAGCTCGGCCAGCACTCCCCCGGCACCGAACGTGACCACGACCCCGACGTGCGGATCCCGATGCGCCCCGACGATCAGTTCCACTCCCTGGGTCGCGACCTGTTCCTCGACCCAGAGGGGGAGACCGAGCCGGGCGCGCATCCGCTCCGCGGCGCGGTGGAGCTCCTCCGGGGTGGCGAGGTCGAGAACGACACCGCCTATCTCGGTCTTGTGCGCCGGACCCAGGGCCTTGAGGACCACGGGGTAGGTCAGGGCGGGGTCAGTTCCTTCGTAGAGGTGACCACCGGGGAAGGCGACGCCCTGAGCCATGAGGGTCTCGCGTAGAGCGATAAATCCAGAAATATCAACCGATGCCGATGCCAGGTCCGGCGACAGAGGTTCGCCCTTGATCCGCGACACCTCCATCGAATATCGCGAAATTTCGCCCATGGCCTGCGGCTGCCGTGGTGTCAGGGCGCTCAGGCCGGTCAGCAAAGCGTCGATGGTGCCGTGGATGGGGATGCCGGCCGCTCTCAGGAAGTCCACGGTCGGGCCCTCGGGGCGCATCGTGTGGATGAGGCACGGCGTGGCGGTGGTCGTTTCGGTCAGGTGGGCGGCGGCGGTGAGTTCCGGCGCTTCCAGGGAGGGGCTGTCGGCGGCGTAGCTGGCGAAGTAGCCGGTCAGGACGACGGCGTCGACCTCGTGGGCGACGGTTTGCACGACTTTCGGGTAGGTCGCCAGGTCGGACTCCCCCGCGCCCGCCAGGTCCACCGGGTTCGACAGGCCCGCCTCCGGTGGGAGGAAGGCGGCCAGGGCCTCGATCGTGGACGGGGTGAACGCCGGGACCTCCAGGCCGAGCCGTTCGGCCAGTTCGGCGGCGATGGCGCCCTGGCCCCCACTGTCGGCGACGACCGCCACCCGGCGAACCGGCCTCGTGACGGCCAGGCAGGCCTGGGCCATGTGGACGGCCTCCTGTGGAGTCCGCGCGCGGAGGACGCCCGCCGCCCGGCACAGGGCGTCGACGATCGCGTCGGGGGTGGCCAGGGCGCCGGTGTGGGAGGTGACGGCGCGGCGGCCCGCGGCCGAGCCGCCTACGGTCAGGAGGATGACGGGTTTGTCCCCGGCCAGGGCGATCAGGTCGCGGCCGATCGACAGGTCTTCCAGGTAGAGGATGACAGCACGGGTGTGCGGGGCCGCCATGACCGCTTCGGCCAGTTCTCTCACGTCCAGGTCTGCGGCGGCGCCGACGGAGACGAAACGGGACAGGCCCAGGCCTTCCCGCGCGGCCAGGTAGCCGATCTCCAGGCCGACCGAGCCGCTCTGGGAGACGACGCCGATCGGGCCGGGGGTCAGGGTGCCCCAGGTGAGGGCGAGGGAGGAGGCGGAGTCGTACACACCCATGCTGGTCGGGCCCACGAGACGGGCGCCCGCTGAGCGCACCCGCTCGGCCAGCGCGGGCAGGCCGCCCGGGTAGACGACGCCGGCGGTGATCGCGACGATGTGGCGGGCGCCGGCGTCGAGGGCGTCGGTGATGACCTGCTCGTAGGTGTGCGGCGGGGTGGCTATCGCGACCAGGTCGGGAACGTCCGGGAGGTCGGTGAGGGTGCGGTGGGTCGGGTGGCCGAGCACGTCGGCGCCGCGGGCGTTGACCAGGTGGACGGGGCGTCGCGACGCACCGCTCAACGCGCCTTTCGCCAGCCAGTAACCCCATTTGGCGGGGTCGTCGGAGGCGCCGACCACGGCGACGGTGCGGGGGTCGAACAGGGCGTCGCTCACCTCTGAGCCGCCATGTTGCGGGCGCTGAGGGCGTGGGCGACTTCGCGCGGGGTGCGGGACGGGTCGGACATGACGTCGGTGGTCACCCGGCGCATCCACGAGCGGATCTTGGCGAACGACGCGTCGGCGTCGGCGGGGATGTCGCCGAAGAGCGTCCACCACCACCACGAGTTGGTCGCCGAGTTGGCCACCACGTCGGGGATGACGACGATCCCCCGCTCGGTCAATACGCGTTCGGCCTCCGGGGTGACCGGCACGTTCGCCGCTTCCACCACCAGTTTCGCCCGCACCCGCCCGGCCTCGGCTGCGCCGATCGCGTAGGAGACGGCGGCGGGGATCAGCAGGTCACAGTCGACGTCGAGCCACTCTTCTCGTGGACGTTTGTCGCCCGCCACCCGGCCGAAGACATCACGGGTGCGGAGGAGGCCCTCGACGTCCAGGCCATTTGGGTCGGTCAGGAGACCGTCGGCGTCGGCGACGCCGACGACGCGCACCCCGGCCCTGGCCAGGAACCGGGCGGTGGCGCCGCCCATGGAACCGAAGCCCTGGATGACGGCGGTCGGATTCCGCAGGCCCAGGCGGTCGAGGGCGGTCAGCGCCGATTCGGCCACACCGCAGCCGCCCGCGAGGTCGCCCAGGCCGATGCCGTCGACCGTGACGGCGAACGCGGCGTCGAGGCGTTTCAGGGCGGTGTCGGGGTCGCCGAGGAGCGGGAGGACGGCGTCGATCGAGGTGCGCAGACCGGCAGCGTGGCAGGCCTCCTCGATCGACTCCTGGCGTAGCCCGAGGTCTTCGCCGGTGGCCCAGTAGGTGGTGAGCAGGGGTTTCATGGCGGCGATGTAGCGGTGGAGCATGCCGGTCGCGTCCGGGTCGAGGGGGTCGCAGTCGATGCCGCCCTTGGCGCCGCCCAGAGGTTGGTAGGCCAGGCCGGGTTCGTAGGCGATGGCCTCTTTGCGGGACATGCCCCTGGCCAGGTCGGCGACCTCCTCCAGGGTCACTCCGGCGCGCATCCTGAGTCCGCCGCTGCTGACACCCCGGCCGAGGCGGTCGATGACCAGGTAGCCGGGGCGTCCGGTGACGTCGTCGGTCCAGACGACCTGGAGGAACGGGGTCATGACTGCTCCTGGATGACGATCACCGTGGGGACGTCGGCGGCGAACGCCTTGCCGATCTCGGCGCCCAGGTCTGTCGGCTGGTCGACCGCTTGGGCGCCGAACGCTTCTGCCAGCTTTACGAAGTCAGGTTGGTGGAGGTCGACGGCTACCGGGGGCATCGGGCGGGCCTTCATCTCGGCTCTGATCTCGCCGTAACCGCCGTTGACGGAGACGACGATGGGGAGGTTGAGGCCCAGTTCGACGGCGGTGGCCAGTTCTTGGACGGTGAACTGGAGGGCGCCGTCGCCCGCCAGGACCAGGACGGGGAGGTCCGGGGCGGCGACCTTGGCGCCGATGGCGGCGGGGAGGGCGTAGCCGAGGGTGCCGAAACCGGTGGGGAAGAGGAAGCGGTTTCTGAGGGTGGGGAGGGCGCCGTAGTAGCAGAACATCGAGTTGTCGGCGGCGATGACGGTGCGGGTGGGGAGGGCTTGGGCGATGGAGTCGAGGTCGGTGCGCCAGCGGGCGGAGAGGGCGGCGCGTTCGTCGGCGATCTGGTGGACGAGTGTCGCCAGGTCTGGGTCGTTCGAGATGGCGCTGAGGGGATCTGGCAATCCGCTGGTCGGTGAGGTCATCGCGGTCGAGCGGGGATGGCTTGCGGTATTTCCGGAGAAGTCTGGAAGCTCCTCGCGCGCCGGTTTCCCGGGCGTCAGCTCTCCGGGCACGGGCTCCCCGTTGACCGACTCACCAGGCACGGACCTCTCGTTGATTGGCTCCCCGTGCATCCGCTCACCGGCCGCCGGGTCCCCGGGGGTACTAGCAGCGCCGGTTTCTTGCTGTGGCCCGTCGGGTGGCAGCATTCCCTGCAGCCTGGCGGGGTTTCGTGTGGACTCGACCAGGTCTGCCAGTGTCGGGAGGGCGTCCTCCGCGCGGGCCACGATCGGGAGCGTCGATTCCATTGCCTGGGACGGGTCGAGGTCGATGCGGATGAGGGTGCCCTCGTAAACGAAGTCGGTCCACAGGTCTGAGGGGGCCAGCTCGGTTCCCACCGCAAGCAGCACGTCGCAGGACTTCAGCCATGTCTGGGTGGCCTGCAGATAGAGGACAGGGCCGAGGTTGCGGTGGTGGGTGGGTGGGAGGATCCCGGTCCCATTGATGGTGGTGACGACCAGGGCGTTCAGGGTCTCGGCCAGTCGGAGGCCCGAGCCGCCCGCGTTCCTGGCTCCCCCGCCCAGGACGATCCCCACGCGCCGCGCCCCGGCCAGCACCGCCGCCGCGTCGGTAAGGCTCCCTCGTACAGGAACGGTGAAGGAACCCGGAGCGTCGAGAAGGTCGGCGGGGATCTCGATGTGGACGGGCCGGGGACGCCCTCCAGCGAAGAAGGTGAAGGCCGCAGCCAGCGCCGACGGGATCTCCGCGACCGTCGTAACACGGTGGCTCCAGGCGCAGATCGCGTCCATGGCCGCCGTCTGGTTCTTCGTCTCGTGCAGGTAGCCGGTGCTCCGGCGCGGATGCGTCGTCGGAACGCCAGGCGACAGCAGCAACATCGGAACCGAGTCGGAATAGGCCTGCCCGGCAGCGGCGGCAGCGTTGAGAATCCCCGGTCCGGTAGTGGTCAGAACCACCCCCGGACGCCCGGAGATCCGCGCATACCCATCGGCCGCATACCCGGCGCCCTGTTCATGCCGAGGGGTGACCAACCGCATCCCGCGGGCGAAAAGAGCGTCGTACAGAGGAAGGTTGTGGGTCCCCGGAATGCCGAACACCGTGTCGACACCGTAAGAGGCCAGAGTGGCCGCCACCGCTTCGGCCCCCGTCATGACCGGGCCAGCGAGCGGGAGATGATCAACCGCTGGATGTCCGAAGTGCCCTCTTCGAGCTCCTCCAGTTTCGCATCGCGCAGCCACTTCTCCACGAGGAACTCCCGCGAGTACCCCCACCCGCCGAACGTCTGCATCGCCGCCCACGCGCACCACACCGCGTTCTCCGACGCCGTCAGCTTGGCGATCGCGGCCTCTTCGGTGATCGGCTCGCCGTTGTCGTACAGGTCGGCGGCGCGGCGGGTCAGCAGCGCCGACACGTCGGTCTTCGCGGCCATGTCGGCCAGCCGGAACGCCACCGCCTGGTGGCCGATGATGGGGGTGCCGAACTGCTCTCTTTCCTTCGCGTACGTCACCGCGGCGTCCGTGGCCGCCCGCGACAGCCCCGTGCAGGCGGCGGCGATCAACACGCGGGAGGCGTCGAACGTGCGCATGAGCCCGTAGAACCCCTGGCCCTCGGCTCCGAGGCGGTCGGTGAGCGGGATGCGTACACGATCGAGGAACAGTTCCGCGCACGCGATGCCGCGCTGCCCCATCTTCGGCATCGGCGACCCGACCGAAAGACCCGGAGTGTCCCGGTGGACGACGAAGGCGGTCACCCCTTTGGAGCGGGTGCCGGGCGCGACCGTGGCGAACACGACGAACCACTCGGCGAAGGGCGCGTTGGAGATCCAGGTCTTCTGGCCGGTCAGCACATAGTGGTCACCGTCGCGCTCGGCCCGGGTGGTGATCGCCGCCGCGTCGGATCCAACGCCCGGTTCGGTCGTCGCCAGCGCGGTCAGGGGCGGATCGTCGCCGGTCAGCGGCGCGAGCAGGCGCCGCTTCTGTTCGTCGGTGCCGAGTTCCAGTACGGGGGACGCGAAGAACCCCCCGGAGGTGATGAGGTTGCCGAGGGAGATGTCGCCGTGGCACAACTCCTCCTGGACGAGACATTGGGTGACCAGGTCGGTGACCCCACCCCCGCCATATTCCTCGGGGATCATGAACGAGGTCAGCCCCGCCTCGGCCGCCTTCTTCCACAGGTCACCCGGGAACACGTGGTCGGCCTCGTCGACCTCCCGGGCGCGCGGCCGGATCTCGGCGGCGGCGAACTCCCGCGCCAGCGCGACGGCGTCGGCCTGCTCCGGGCTCAGCTCACGGCCGAGACGGGGGACTCTGCGCATTTCGTCTCCTCGGGTACGGGCCGGGCCACGATCCCCATGGCGGCCAGCATGCAGCCGCCCCCGACGAGGACGGTCCAGGTCAGCGGCTCGCCGTACAGGACGGCGGCGAACGCGGTCGCCCACACGGGCTCGACCGCGATGACGACGGCGGCGGCGGTCGGCGGCACGTGCGCCTGCGCCCACGTCTGGGCGAGGAAGGTCCCGGCGCCGGCGATGGTGGCGAGGTAGACCACCCCGGTCCAGTCACCGGCGCTCTGCGGCAGAGTGATCCCGTCGGGCGCGGCGGCCACGGTCATCACGACGGCCAGCGTGAGAATCTGCACGACCGAGAGCCCGTACGCATCCTCCGGCCGCGACCACTTCCCGAGCGCGACCAGATGCACGGCATAGAGCGCGGCCGACACGGCCGTCAGCGCGACCGCCTGAACGGGAGCACTGGCGGGCCCGCTGAGCAGACTGAACGAGGCGGTACCGACGGTGGCGAGCCCGACCGCCGCCCAGGTGGAACGTGAGACCCGCGTCTTCAGCCAGACGAGCGCGATGAGCGGCGTCATGACCAGGTACGACCCGGTGACGAACCCCGACACCGACGACGGCAACTCGGCCAGGCCGATGGTCTGCAGGGTGAGCGCGATGCCGTAGACGACCCCGAGGAGGGCGCCGGTGCCCCAGAGGCGCGGCGTGAGGTTGGCGAGAGCCCGGGGCCGGATCGCGATGAGAACGAGCACCGCGATCAGGAACCTGGCCGCGTAGAGATCGGCGATGGGCAGCCGCGCGACGAGGTCTTTGGTCAGCGGGAACGTGGATCCCCAGATGGCCGTGACCGAGACGAGCGCGAGCACGCCCAAGTGGTAATGGCGTTTCGAGGAACCTGCACCGGTCGCGGGCGTCCCGGCCCTCTGGGAAGGCGAAGTCGGCTGAGCGGTTTCTGCGGCGCTCACAGACCCGGGCCCGGAAGTCACGCGACACCCCTCAGGGTGTTCTTCACGACTTCGCCGCCCTTCATCACGAACGCCACCTCGGCGAACTTCGTGATGTCGAGCTCCCCGGGCACCGCCACCAGATCCGCGAACCGCCCCGGCGCGATCGAACCGACCCGGTCCTCCCACCCCATGCACTCGGCGCTAGTCAGCGTCGCCGCCTTCAAAGCGCCCACAGGCGACAGCCCGTGCTCGACCATCGTGGCCAGCTGCCGCCCCTGAAGACCGTGGGGGAACCCGCCGGCGTCCGTACCGAACCCGATCTTGACCCCCGCCTTCACCGCCCTGCGGAAGCCTTCGCGCTGCGCCTCGGCGGTCTCGTCGTTCTTGCGGAGCTGCTCGGCGTCGTAACCCTGCGAGGGCCCGGTCTCGCTGATCCAGTCGGCCCACCAGATGTCCGCCGACAGGTAGGTCCCGTGGGCCGCCATGAGCTCGGCGCCCTCGTCGTCGAGGTAGCAGGCGTGCTCGATCGACCGCACCCCGGCCCGCACGGCCCTCTTGATGCCCTCGGTCCCATGGGCGTGCGCGGCGACGTACCGCCCGTACCAGGACGCCTCCTCGACGGCGGCGCGCATCTGCGCCTCGGTCAGCTCGGGCGCGCCGGGGACGGTCCCGTTGGCCAGCACCGCGCCCGTCGCGATCAGCTTGATCAGGTCGGCGCCGTGAAAGATGATCTCGCGGACCCGTTCCCGGATGTCGTCGACCGACCGCGTCTCCCCGAACCGGAACTCCCGGGGCACCTCGACGTCGTGGGCGAACCCGGTCAGCATCCCCCCGCCGCCCCTCACCGTCACATAGGCCCCGGCGACGGCCATCCGCGGCCCGAGGACCTGCCCGGCGTCGATGGCGTCCCGTAGCGCGACGTCGATGAAAGCGCGAAACGTCCCGACATCGCGGACCGTCGTGAACCCCGCGAGCAGCGTGTCGCGGGCGTTCGGAAGAGAGGCGAAGGCCTGCCGGGCGGCGCTGTACTTGAGCTCCTGCGCGTAGTCGCCGCACGCCGCCACCCCGACCAGATGGGTGTGCAGATCGATCAGCCCCGGCGCCACGGTCGCATCCCCGAGGTCGAGGAGCTCCCCGTCGAACCCCTGGAAGGGACCGACGGAAACGACCCGATCCCCCTCGATGACGATGAGCTGATCGGTCAGCACCCGCTCGCCGACGACATCGACGAGCCGCGCGCACCGCACCGCTCTGGCCACCGGTCCTCCCCTCCTGTTTTACTGAGTCGCTACTCAAACACAGCAGGCTTTACCTTGGCAATAACGGGAGCGCCGATGCAACCGAAGGACCTGGCGACCGACCGTCTGCTCACCGAACTGGCCGTCTCCCCCGACGGATCGCAGGTCGCCGTCATCGAGCGCCGCGTGGTCGCGGGCCGCGAACGCCACCGCCTGCTCGTCGTCCCGACGACCGGCGGCCGCCCCCGGGTCCTCACCGCCGACGCCTCTTCGCCTTCGTTCTCTCCTTCCGGTACGTCCATCGCCTACCTGCACAAGAACCAGGTCCATGTACGACCTTCCGCAGGCGGCCCCGCCCGCACGGTGACCTCCTTCAATCGGGGAGTCGTCGAATACGCCTGGCTCGACGACACCCGCTTCGTCGTCCTGGCCCCCGACGACGAGTCCCCGGTGATGCGCGGCGACATCGCCCGGGTGATCCGCCGCCTCGACTGGCGCGAGGAGGGCCACGGCCTGCGCCTGCATCCCACCCACGTCCACGTGGTCGGCGACGAGGTGCGCCGCCTGACCGGGGGCGACTGGTGGGCGTCGTGCCTGCGCGTCCACGGCGAGAAGATCGGCTTCATCGCCGACCCGGATGGCGACGACCGCGACCCGAACCCCCAGGTCCACGAGGTGACCCTGACCGGCGCCCTCACCCAGCGCACCTCGTTGCCGGGCGCGGTCATCCGCTTCACATACACGGAAGAAGGCGACGTCATCGCCGTCGCACCCCCGGTCCGCCGCCCGACCGACTGGGACCCGGAAACCGTCTGGCACGAATCGAACCCGCTGACCCTGGCCCTGGACAGATTCGCCGGCCAGGCCCCCACTACCGACGAACGCCTGACCGTCATCTGCGACAACGGCCGCGAATACGCCCACGACCTGCGCACCGGCGTGGACCTCACCGACCCCGCCACCGACCCCGTCGTCCACGCGCTGGCCGAGGGAGGCGGCGTCATCTGCGCCATAGCGAGCTTCGGCCCGGTAAGCCGCCCCGACCTCTACCGCCTCGACCCGCCGACCCGCCTCATGCCCTCGGGCTTCCCCGACCCTCCTGAGGTGGTCAACCGAGAGGTGGACATCAACGGCATCCAGGTTTTCCTCACGTTCCCACCCGGCACCGACCGGGAAACGAACCTCCCGACAGTGCTGGTCCTGCACGGAGGCCCGGCGTGGGCCTGGCCGATCGCCCCCGACTCCGACGCCCTGTTGCTGGCGTCGGCGGGATACCTGGTCGTCCGTCCCAACATCCGCGGCTCCTTCCACCGTGGCCACGCATGGGGCACGGCTCTGGGTGCGGATTGGGGCGGCCCGGACGCCGACGACTGTCACACGGTGCTCGACCACCTGATCGCCGAAGGCCTGTCCGATCCCGGACGGCTGGCCTGCTACGGCAATTCCTACGGGGGCTTCCTGGTCAACTGGCTCATCGGCACGAGCGACCGCTTCGCTGCGGCCATCAGCCAGAACGGCGTGACCAACCAGGTGTCGGGGTTCGCCGCCTGCGACCTAGGAGCCGTCTACGACGTCGACTCGGGCCTGGGCGACACCTGGACGGAAGAGGGGGTGAACCACCTCTGGAAGATCAGCCCGCTGCGCAACGTGGCGAACATCAGCACCCCGCTGCTCCTCCTGCAAGGGGAACAGGACCTACGCTGCCCACCGTCGGACGCGGAACAGCTCTTCGTAGCGCTACGAAGGTTGGGAGCGGAAGTGGAGTACATCCTCTATCCGGACTCGGGCCACTCGATGACCCACGACGCCCGCCTGGACCGCCGCATCGACCGCTCAGAGAGAATGCTCACCTGGCTCGATCGCCACCTGGGCTAGTGACGATGGGGACAGCGTCGATACAGGCTCGCCGGGCCTGAGAAGTGGCGGAAGAGGTCGTCCACATCGTCGACCACGACGGCCCGTTTGATCCAGCCGAGCATCTCCTCGGGATCGCCGCCGTATTCTTCGACCCAGCCGTACTTCTCCTTGTCGAGGGTCAGCCCGCGTACTTCGAGGATGGCGAGCAGCGCCGCGAGCTTCCCTTTGACGACTCCTGTGGCCTCGCCGGCGATCGCGCCTCGCGCGAAGTGCACCACCCCACAGGGCCAGACCGGTTCGACCTCCTCATCGGTCACGTGAACAACTCTGCGGCGTCGTCCGCGAGAACGGCTCGCCTCAGCAGCCTCTGCACGTCGTGGACGTCGTTACATCCGGTGATGCGGGCGCGCTGGCTGGCGGTGAGGGTGATCTCCCGGAGTTCGAGCACTTCGAGGACGTCTGAGATGGCCTGTTCGAGCTTGCCCACGCCGACGTACTTCAGACCGAGCGGAGTGCTGATGGGCACGTTGAAGAGCATGAAGTCCTCCATGTTCGACTTCACCGCCAGGGCGGAGACTTTATGGATGTATTCATAGTACGACGCTGTGTCACCGGGAGGCAGCTCTCCGAGACCGCCCAGGATGCCCGCCGCGATGTCCTCGTCGGAGCCGTGGGCCATCAGGGAGAGCACCGCCAGCGACGGGTTCTCCGCCGTCTGCTCCCAGCCGACGACGGGGATGTCGTCCGGTCCGATGGCCAGGGGCTCGATGTAGAAGGTTTCGAGGTTGGTGGGCATGCGCTTGGCGGCCCACCGGGCGGTGCGCCGCGTGGGGCAGACGACCACGACGTGGACGGGACAGTTCAGGTGCAGCCACACCGCCGCCGCGTAGCGCGGTAACTGCTGGGCCTTCGCCTCCGAAGGCTGAAGCTGCATCTCGACGATCAGTGCGGCGTGGGGATCCTGCTCGGGCCCCAGCGTGAGCAGGAGGTCGGGGCGGAGCTCTTTCGAGACGCGGTCGCTCAGTTCGAGCAGGTCGGTGCGGACGGGGATGTCATCCGGCATCTCCAGCAGCTTCGCTCGTTTGACCAGGTCGAGAGCGAGCCGGGGCCTCTCTCGGAAGAGCTGATTGAGTAGGTCATGTTCTTTCGTTGGCACGTGTCAGGACGTTACCGACTGATTACCGTCCGCGCACTCGATTCAGTAGAACAGCCAATCGAATTTCAGAGTGCGCGGTAGTCGAACCAGGCGAAAGCAGCGGAATTCGAACTCGTACGCCCCTCGGAAGTCGCGTACAAGGCGATCATCGTGCCGATGAACCCCCCGGCCACCGTCGAGCTCAGGATCCGCCCGTCGACCGGCGGGCCCAGCGGGAGCCAGTCGCCCGGGGAGAGCGCGTATCGGGCCTGGTACGACTGCCCCCACGCCTCGAAGCCCAGCCACACCCGCCCCCCGGACGCGTCGGCCCAGGCGATCAGGGTGTCGATGCCCTCGGCGCGGTGGACGAGTTCGAGGCCGTCCGGTCTCAGGGACAGGCGGATGTGGAAGTCGTCGTTCTGGATCAGCGCCAGGCCCGCGTGCTCCCCGCGCCCCGGCGAGAAGGTGAGTTCGGTGTGGGCGGCGAAGTCGATGTCGGTCTGGGGGCGGGCCACCAGGCTCGGGTTCCCCCGTTCGGTCAGCGCGGGAGGGCGCACCTTCAACGTCAGCCCGTCGCCGACGGACCAGAACGTCTCGCGCGGGGTCCGGAGGAACTGCCACTCGGGGGCCAGGCGGTCGAAGTGGTCGCACGACGGACCGGCCGGCCAGCGGTGCACCGGCAGCGAAGGGCCCGTGAAGGCGGGGGTCACCTGGTCGAAGACGGGCCACTCGTCCTCCCAGGTCACCCGGGTCAGGAAGGTCTCGCGACCCAGGTTGTAGCCGTGCTCCCGCCGGACCGCCGACATCTCCAAAGGGGTCGAGTCGGTGCCGCCGTAGGGCCGGGTGGCGAGCAGGACCGACCACCACTCCCCCGACGGCGTCTCCACCAGGTCGGGGTGGCCCGTCGAGGTGATGGGGTGGCGCAGGCCCAGATGGCGGTGGGTCAGCACGGGATTGCGGGAGTTCCCCTCGTAGGGGCCGGTCACCATGCGGGAGCGGGCGACCATGACCGCGTGGTCTTCGGCGGTGCCGCCCTCGGAGGTCACCAGGTAGTACCAGCCGTGGGCCCTGTAGATGTGCGGGCCCTCGGTCCAGATGCCGCCTCTCAGGTGCGGCGTCCAGATGACGTACTCCTCGCCGACCAGCTTCAACGAGGCCAGGTCGAGTTCGCGGAGCCAGATCTCGGTGTCCCCGGGATAGGTCTTGTCCTCCCGCTCGCGCGAGCCGTGCATCCAGCAGCGGCCGTCGTCGTCGAAGAACAGCGACGGGTCGAAGCCGCGCGCCTCGGGGAACCAGACCGGCTCGCTCCACGGCCCCTCGGGGGAGGTGGACGTCACCAGGAAGTTTCCCGGCTCGTCCATGAGCGTCGTGACCATGTAGAACACGCCGTCGTGGTGGCGCAGGGTGGGGGCGTAGATGCCGCCGGAGGGGCGGACACCATCGAGATCCAGTGAGTGGCACACGTGGCCGAGCTGGCGCCAGTGCACCAGGTCACGGCTGTGGAAGATCGGGACGCCGGGGAACCACTCGAACGACGACGTCACCACGTAGTAGTCGTCGCCGACCCGGCAGATGGACGGATCGGGGTGGAATCCGGGGATGATCGGGTTCGCGGACACCGGCGGGAGCCTCCGGGAAGAGTGGCGCCGGGCCCCGCACGCTGCGGAAGGCGGGGCCCGGCGCCAGAACCTATTGGACCATGCACTACTTACCGAGCCGTAGCGCTCCCCATCGCGCCGTGGACAGATAGCTCTGTCCGGTCGGGTCCTGCCAGGTCACCGCCGCGGTACGAGCGGTTCCGGTCGCGTCGTTGATCTGCACGTCGAAGCCGAGCACCCGGTCCTTCGACAGGGTCACGGTCGGCAGCCTGATCGCCGCCTCCACGATGTAGCCCGTCGACGTGCGGGAGACGGCGCTGGTCAGGTTGTCCCTGACGCCGAAGGCGTCGAAGGTGCCGCCGATCGACTCGGCGCCGGTGAAGGAGATCCGGTACTGGCCGTCGTCATCGTCGTAGCCCTTGTTCTTGTTGTTCTCGGGGTCGACGAAGATCTCGACGCTGTCCTCCTCCCACGGGTTCGGCGACGCGTCGCTGAGCACGGGGTCGGTCACCTTCGCCAGGACGTAGAGGACTCCCGAGGGCGACCAGAGCGCGCGGACCTTGGCGGTGGCGCCGGAGGTGCCCTGGATCCACGTGCCGGTCTCGACGGGGGTGGCCTTGTTCCAGACGGCGTCGGCGACGCCGTCGATCACGGGGGTCTCCTTGGGGGCGGAGAACTCCCTGACCTCGGGGACGAAGGTCATCGTGCCGGTCCACGTCGCGTCGGGGCCGGAGCTCACGTCGTCGACCGTGAGAGCCAGCGCCGTGGCGCCGCCCGAGGGCAGCAGCGCCTCGGCCTGCCAGCCCGTGTCGGTCTTCTTGGTGTGGGCCTTGAAGCCCTGCGCGTGGGTCCCGCCGCGCTGAATCCTGTACGTCGCCGATCCCACCTTCAGTGACAGGGAGTCGGTCGTGTCGTTGGTCGCATCGGTGACGTTCGCGAAGACGTACACACCCGAAGGGGCTTTGCGCAGTTGGAAGGAGGCCGACAGGTTCCCGACCCGGGCCACCGGCGTGTCCGGCAGGCGGTCCCACGCGGGGTCGCGCTTGCCGTCGACGGTGACGGTTCCGGCGGGGACGACCTGTGAAAGATTCACCGGCGGGAGCCTCGTCGGGTCGGCGATGCCCCAGAAGGCGGGCTTCGCCTGGAGTTCGTCGTCGAAGGGCAGCGGCGGGTTGAGGCGGTTGATCGGGAAGGTCGACAGCCAGGTCGCGTCGTCGGCCACGCCCCAGATCGTCACCGACGTCAGCTTGGCGGCCTGGCGGCGGAAGACGTCGAAGATCTCCTTGTAGCGGTGGCCCTGCTGGGCCAGCACCTCGGCGGGGACGGTCGCGTAGGTCGACACGAAGTCGGTGTAGACCGACACGTCGAGCTCGGTGACCTGCTGCTCCACGCCCAGGGAGGCGAAGCGCTCGATGCTGTCCTCGATGAAGTAGGCGGGCGGGTGCTCGATGTTGACGTGGAGCTGGTGACCGACGGCGTCGATCGGCACGCCCTCGTCGCGGAGCTGCTTCACGACCTTGTACATCGCCTCGCGCTTGCGCGGGAACTCGGTGTTGTAGTCGTTGAAGACCAGCGTGGCGTCCGGGTCGACCTCGCGGGCGACACGGAACGCGGTGCGGATGTAGTCGAGGCCGGCGATCTCGAACCACGGCGAGCGGCGCAGGCCGTCGGGCTGGTTCTCGTCGATGACCTCGTTGACGACGTCCCAGGTGCCGATGCGGCCCTTGTAGCGGCCCATCACGGCGCGGATGTGGTTCTCGATGCGCTGGAGCAGGACCTCCTTGGTGGCGCCCTCGAACACCCACGCGGGGGTCTGGCTGTGCCAGACGAGGGTGTGGCCCCGGAACTGGAGGTCGTTCTCGGTGGCGAAGTCGACGAGCGCGTCACCTTCCGCGAAGGTGAACTGGCCCTCGGAGGGCTCGGTCGCGTCCCACTTCAGCGCGTTGCCCGGGGTGACGCTCTCGTAGTGCTTGTTGATGAGCTTGGCGTGCTCGCCGAGGGAGGCGCCCCGGTAGAAGGCCGCGCCGATCGTGAAGGGCACCGTGTCCTTGAGCGACGGGATGTCGGTCTGGATGGGCTTGGGGGCGACGTACTCCAGGACGAAGTCGTCGATCTCGAACGGCAGGGTGCCCTCGGCCGACTCGACGTAGACGCTCAGGAAGTCGACGTCGTGGGCGAGGGTGTAGGTGCCGGTCAGCCGGGTCCAGCCGGTGATGGACGACGGCGCGACGATCCGCTCGTAGGACGGTGTGCCGTTCTGCCGCCGCTCGATCGACAGACCCAGCGACTGCGCCTGGGCGGACCTGACCCAGACCGACACGGTGTACTTGGACCCCTTGGCCAGCTTGCCGAGGACGTTCAGCGACGGCCCGTCCCAGTTGGCCTGCCGGTTGGTGACGGCGAGCCCGTAGGAACCGGCGTGCGCCGCCGAACCCAGAGCGGTCAGTGTCGCGCCCCCTCTGGGGTTCCAGCCCTGCGCGGTCCCGGTCTCGAAATCGGTGGACAGGCCCGACTGCGTGGGATCGCTGTCCGACGTGATGACGATGTCGTCGACCGTGAAGTCGGCCGTCGCGTCGGCGCTCTCGAAGTAGAGGTTCAGGGTGGAGTCCACGGCGTAGCTGTAGGACCCGGCCAGCTCCACGGACGTGCCGCTGGCGGCGCCGACCCGCTCCCAGGTGGTCGAGCCGCCCGCCGGGGTGCGCTCGACGGTCAGCGCGACGTTCCCGGTGACGCGCGCGGTGACGTTGTAGGTGACGCCCTTCTCGAAGGGCGGGGTGATCTGGGCGCCCATCCAGTTCTGGGTGCGCCCGGTGACGCGCAGCGCGCCCGTGGAGGTGTCGAGGACGACCCCGCCGCCGCGCGGGCCCCAGCCCTGGGTGCCGGAGGAGAAGTCGTAGCTGGCGATGGTGGTGACGTCGGCCCGGGCCGGGACGGCCACCAGACATAACAGGAGGAGTGTGAGGGCCGTCACGGCTCGGAACATGGAACGGATCTCCTAGTGCAGGTTCGCGCTGAGCAGGTCGAGCAGGGGCTGGCGCCGGGCGCAGGAGGCCAGGGCGAAGGAGTCGGCCAGGGCCAGCAGCTCCTCGTCGCTGCGGCCGCGGAACACCTCGGCGTATTCGGGCAGGAGGGCCTGGGCGATCAGGACGTGCCGGATGAGGTCGTCGATCTGGTAGCGGGCGCCCCACGGGTAGGGGTCCCAGGTGGGGAACTCGGTCTCCATCAGCTGGTGCAGCGGGGAGATCTCGGCCGCGCTCTCCTCCATCGTCGAGCCCCACCGGTCGGCCCCGAGACGGCCCTTCTTGGCGATGAAATCGGCGAAGGTTCCGATGTACGGTTCACCGGCCGTGACGAGCCCCTGAAGACCCACGTCCTTGTACGTCCACAGCGACCAACCCGCGGAGTGCGCGTCGAAGATCTCCAGCTGGTCGCGCAGGATCTGGTAGCGCATCTCGTCCTTGGCGGCGTCACCCGTGTAGACGGGCCCGAACTCGCCCACCCAGATGGGGGTGCCGGTCTCGCGCTGGAAGACCGTGCGCTTCTCGAAGGCGGCCTCCAGGGTCGAGCGGTCGACCCACTCGCCGCGCGTCTCGCCGGGGTAGGGGCCGCCGTGGGCGAAGCCCGCCAGGGCGTAGTCGTGGCAGACGAAGACCGTGTTCTCGTACACCTCTCGGAAGATCGAGAAGTCGGTCGAGTAGGTGTTGCCGTCGAGGAACAGCACGTGGCCGGGGTCGACGGCGCGGATCGCCTTGACCAGCCGGTCGTAGAACGGGCCGACGACCCGGCCGTGCACGTCGCCGGGCTCGTTGATCGGGTTGTAGCCGGCCACCCAGGGGTTGTCCTTGTAGCGGTCGGCCATGACCTCCCACAGGTGGACGGCCCGGTCCTGGAACTGGCGGAAGTTCCAGAACGCCGCGATGTGGGTGGGGTTGTCGGAGTGCCAGTGCTGGTTCTGCGCGCCGGGCAGGGCGTGCAGGTCGATGACGCTGTAGATGCCGCGTTCGCCCAGCAGGCCGATGACCCGGTCGAGGTGGCGGAAGCCGTGTTCGATGATCTCGAACGGGCGGTCGTCCGACTCGAAGTGGTGGTAGTTCACCGGGATGCGGACGCAGTTCATGCCCAGGTCACGCAGCAGGTCGGCGTCGGCGGGGCCGAAGAAGGAGGTTAACAGGCGGTCGAAGAACAGCTCGGAGCGTTCCTCACCCAGCACCTCGCGCACGGCCGACCGCATGGTCGACTCGTTGGCCGAGTAGCCGGTGATGAAGTTCTCCATGTTGAGCCAGCCGCCGAGCCCGACGCCACGAAGGCGCACCGGACGCCCGGACGGGTCGACGAGGTGAGATCCGGACACGCGCAGGTCGGGCATCGATTCCCCTTGAAAGTTTCGGAGTGTTACCGAATATTTCGCAAGCCGCAGCATAGATATCCTGCTGACGGACCGTCAACAAAGAGCTGGGAGCGCTACCACCGGGAATGACGCCCCTGGTACGCGCATCCGAAACCTTTCGGATACACTTCCGGCCATGCCAGCGAAAAGGCGGGTGACGATCGCCGTAATCGCCCAAGAGGCGGGTGTGTCGGTCCCCACGGTGTCCAAGGTCATCAACGGCCGTCCCGAAGTCGCGCCGGAGACCCGGCAGCGGGTGGAACGGCTGCTGCACAAGCACGGCTACCAGCGCCGGGTCAGCCCCGGCGACGGCCCCGTCGGGCTCATCGACCTGGTGTTCGCCGAGATCGAGAGCCCGTGGGCGATGGAGATCGTGCGCGGCGCCGAAACGGCCGCGCGCGAGTCGGAGGCGAGCGTCGTCATCTCCGTGCTCCACACGCACGCCGGGCCCGGCCGCGACTGGCTGGAGCGCATCGCCGCCCGCCGCACCGACGGCGTCGTCGTCGTCGCCTCGCGGCTGTCGTCCGGGCTGCAGAACCAGCTCGCCGCCCGCTCGATGCCGTTCGTCGTGGTCGACCCCGAGGGTGAGCCCGCCGGTGGCGTCGCCTCCGTGGGCGCCACCAACTGGCACGGCGGCCTGGCCGCCACCCGGCACCTGCTGGAGCTGGGCCACCGCCGCATCGGGATGATCGGCGGCCCGGCCGACATGCTGTGCAGCCGGGCCCGCATAGACGGCTACCGGGCCGCCCTGGAGACCGCCGGGGTGCCCGTCGAGCCGGGCCTGATCCGTTACGGCAGCTTCCTCGCCGACGCCGGTCACGACCACGGTCATGCCCTGCTGTCGCTGCCCGACCGCCCGACCGCCATCTTCGCCGGCAGCGACATGCAGGCGTTCGGGGTGTTCGAGGCGGCCCGGCAGCGCGGGCTGCGGGTGCCCGAGGACCTCAGCGTGGTCGGCTTCGACGACCTGCCGCTGGCCCAGTCGGCGTGGCCGCCGCTCACCACGGTCCGCCAGCCGCTCCAGGACATGGCCGCGCTGGCCACCCGCATGGTGCTGGCGATGGGCCGCGGGGAACACCCCGAGGCCCGCCGGGTCGAGCTGGCCACCGATCTGGTGGTCCGTGAGAGCACCGCGCCGATCACCCTTTAGTCGCCCCCGCCGTGAGGCCGCCGATGAGCTGCCTCTCGGCGACCGCGTAGAAGGCCAGCGCCGGGATCATCGCCAGCACCACGTACGCGAGGATCTTGGCGGTGTCGGCCGAATACTGGCCGGTGAACTGCTGCACGCCCACGGGGAGCGTCCACCAGTCCTTGTCGTTGAAGACCACCAGCGGCAGGAAGAAGTTGTTCCAGCTGTTGACGACCGCCAGCACCGACACCGTCGCCAGGGCCGGGCGCGCCATCGGCAGCAGGATCCGCCAGAAGAACCCGAACGGCGAGCAGCCGTCGAGGATGGCGGCCTCCTCCACCTCGTGCGGGATCGACCGGAAGAACGACCGCAGGATGATGATCGTCAACGCCAGGCCGAACGCCGCCTGGGGCAGGATCACCCCCAGCGGATTGTTCAGCAGGCCGAAGAACCGCAGGATGATGAACAGCGGCAGGATCGCCACCGCGAACGGGAACATCAGCCCGGCCGCGAAGACGGTGAAGATGAACTCCCGGCCCCGGAACGCGAAGCGGGCGAACACGAACGCCGCCAGCGCGGAGACCGCGACGGTGATGAACGCCGTGGTCAGCGCGATCAGCGAGCTGTTGAACACCTGCCGCCAGAAGTCCGACGAGGCGAGCACGTTCGTGTAGTTCTCCGGCACCCACGGCGCCGGCAGCCCGATCGGGTTGTTGGCCAGCTGCTGGTTGTCCTTGAAGCCGCCCAGGATCCCGTAGACGATCGGGACCAGGATGAACACGCCGATGATGATGACGATCGTGTGCAGGGCGATCGGCCTGGCGATCCGTCCCGGCGTGCTCCGGCGTTCCCGCGCGTGGACGCTCATCGGCGGCCACCTCCCATGGTCGTGGTGGCCCCGTCGAGGTCGCGCCTGAGCACGAACCGCTGGTAACCGATGGCGAAGACCAGGCTGAGCAGGAACATCACCACGCTGATCGCGCTGGCGTAACCGACCTGGAAGCGTTTGAAACCGAAGTCGTACATCGTCACACCGAGGGTCTCCGAGGCGTGGACGGGACCGCCCCCGGTCAGCACGTACACGAGGTCGAAGAGCTGGATGGTGCCGATCACCGACAGGAAGACCGTGATCCGGATCGTCGGGCCGAGCAGCGGCAGCGTCACGTAGCGGAACACGTGCCAGGGGCCGCACCCGTCGATCTGGGCCGCCTCGGTGAGCTCCTTGGGGATGCTCTGCCGGCCGGCCAGGTAGAGGATCATGTAGAAGCCGAAGTACTTCCAGGTGATCACGACGAACAGCGAGGTCATGACCGTGTCGGGCTCGGACAGGAAGCTCGACTCGCCGAGTCCCAGGAAGCCGAGGACCTCGTTGGCGAACCCGCGCTCCGGCGACAGCAGCATGCTGAACAGCACCGCCGCGATGACCTCGCTGAGCACGTACGGCATGAAGAACAGCAGCCGGTAGAGGGCCCGCAGCTTCATCTTCTGGTTCAGCAGCAGCGCGATGGCCAGGGCCAGCGGCAGCTGGACCACCAGCCCCAGCACGATCAGGAGCGCGCCGCGCCGCAGGTCGCCCAGGAAGATCTCGTTGTCGAACAGCCGGGTGAAGTTGTCCAGCCCGACGTAGTTCTTCGGCAGCAGGCCGAAGCCGTTCCACTTGAAGACGCTGGAGTACATCGCCAGCAGGATCGGCGCCAGCACCAGGAACGAGAACAGCAGGACGCCGGGTAGCAGGAACAGGAGGATGGTGATCCGCTTCCGCGCCTTGCCCCGGTTCTTGGGCCTCAGGGGCTGTGGCGGGGGGATCAAGCGTCGCGGGACCGGAGAGGCCGTGACGGCACTCTCCGGTCCTTTTGTCGTCTTCACGCCGCGACTACTCCGACTGCGCGGTCTCGGTGATGGCCTTGACCACTTCTTCCGGCGACTTGGTCCCGGCGATCAGCTCGGCCACGCTGTCGTTGACCTGCGCGCCGACGGCCGGCGGGTAGGCCTGGTCGAGGTAGAGCTGGAAGCCGGTCGCTCCCTTGAGCACGTCGACGACCATCTTGCCGCGGGGGTCGGTGACGGCGTCCTCGGTGCCCTTGACGACGGGCAGGACGGCGCCGGTGGCGATCTCCTTACGGCTGTTGTCGGCCGACAGGATGAACTTCAGGAAGTCGGTGGCCTCCTTCGGCGCGTCCACGCCGACGGCGAAGCCGCCACCGCCGCCGAGCGCCTCGGTGGCCGCGCCCTTGCCGCCCTCGACCGAGGGGAAGGGGAAGAAGCCGAGCGCCTCGCCGAGGTCACCGGCGGTGTCCTTCTGGACGGTCGGCGCCCACTGGCCCATCAGCTCCATGGCCGCCTTGCCGCCACCCATCGCCGCGGCCTGGCCGTCGGGGGTGTCGTAGGGGGCGCCCAGGAAGCCGCTCTGGAACGGTTCGAGCTCGGCGAGCTCCTTGAGCTTCTGACCGGCCGCGACGAAGTCGGGGTTCTCGAACGACTTGGCGGACGCCGCCTCCTGGAGCGCGGGCAGCCCGGCGATCCGCATCGCGAGGTAGGTCCAGTAGTAGTGGCCGGGCCACTTGGCCTTGCCGCCCAGGGCGATCGGGGTGATGCCGGCGGCCTTCAGCTTCTTGACGGCGTCGAGGAACTCGGTCCAGGTCGCGGGCGGCTGCTCGACGCCGGCCTTCTTGAAGAGGTCCTTGTTGTACCAGAACCCGACCATGCCGATGTCGTACGGGACGCCGTAGGTCTTGCCGCCCAGCTGGTAGGCGGCGAGAGCGGCCGGGTTGAAGGTGCCCGACCAGTCGGCGATGTCGCCGGTGATGTCCTTGGCGATGCCTCCGTCGGCCTGCTGCTGTAAGACGCCGCCGCCCCACGTCTGGTAGATGTCGGGGCCCTCACCCGACTGCGCCACCGTGGTCATCTTGGCCTTGAAGGCCTCGTTCTCCAGCGGGTTGATGTTGATCGTCACATTGGGATGGGCCGTCATGTACTCCTTGGCCATCGCGTCCCACACCGGCTTCATGGGCTCGATGTTCTGGATGTGCCACCAGTCGATGACGACCTTCTCCTGCGCCGCCGGCGCCGATCCCCCTGCGGCGGGCGGTGCCTCGTCTCCGGTTCCGCAGCCCGCCAGTAGCAGTGCGGCCGCCGCCGCCGTCACCACTGCGCGTCGTGTCAACGACATATCGGTGGTTCCTTCCGTCCCGGGAATACAGTCCAAGAAACTTTCGATGAAGTTCCGATAGTTTCCCTTGATGGCAGGGAGGTTACATCGCGTTTTCCACGGGATCAACGGCCGTTGTGGAGCTGTTACTCGGCCTGTGCCGCTAGGGTTCTGCCGTGGTCCGGGCGGAGATCACGCGAAAAAGCGTGCTATCCCCCATCAAGTGCAGATTTAGCAGTGAGGTTGACGGGTGCCCGGATGGAAGACGGCGGTGAGCCTGTTCGCGGCTTCCGTCATGCTCATGGGACTTTCAGCACCCGCGCAGGCGCAGGCGCGCGCGTCGGTCGAGGAGCACGCCTGTCCGGCGCCCGTTCCCGCGGACACGACGTGCGGCTATCTGCTGGTGCCCGAGAGGCGCGACGCCTACCAGAGCGACACGATCAGGGTGGGGTTCGCGGTACGCCGGGTCGACGCGCCCAAGGGTGATCCCGTGGTGTTCACCAACGGCGGTCCCGGGGCCTCCTCCATCCAGCTGACGCAGACGATCGCCGAGATCGCGCCCGACCGCGACGTCGTCGTCATGGAGCAGCGCGGCGGGGCCTTCTCCGAACCGCGCCTGGAGTGTCCCGAGATCGTCGCCGGGGCCCTCAAGGAGCTCGCCGCCGCCGGTCCCTCCAAGGGCGACATGGCGCTGGCGGCCCGCGCCTGCCGGGCGCGGCTCACCGCCGATCTGCGCGGCTACCGCACCCAGGAGATCGCCGCAGACGTGGTCGAGCTGCGCCGCACCCTCGGCTACGAGAAGTGGAGCCTGTTCGGCGTCGGCTACTCGACCCGCACGATGCTGCTGGCCGCCGCGATGGACCCCGAGGGCGCCACCTCGGTCGTGCTCGACTCCTACCTGCCGGAGTCCTACGCCGCCTACGACGAGGCCCCGGCCGCCCTGCGCGCCATGCTCGAGCGGCTCGGTGTGGCCGACCGCTACGACCTCATGGTCAAGAACCTCAACGCCGAGCCGGTCTCGCTGGCCACCCGCGACCCGCTCACCCGCAAGCGCATCGAGGTCACCCTGACCGGCGACGACGTCGCCACCCTGCTGGCCGGGTCGGTCTCCGACCCCGAGGTCCTGCCGATCCTGCCCGCCCTGGTCGACGGCCTGGCCTCCGGGCACACCGACCTGCTCTCGCCCCTGGTCGACGCCGCCGCCGCGACGATGACCGGCCGCGAGTGGGGGCTCTACTATGCCGTGCAGTGCCAGGACGAGTGGCCGACCAACCTGTTCACGTCCAAGGCCCTGTTCACGACGTTCAACGACGCCACCACCTGCGCCGAGTGGCGGCTGCCCGCCTCCGGCGAGGAGGGCGCGCTCACCCAGGCCCCGGTGCTCGTCCTGGCCGGGCAGTACGACCCGGCGATCCCCGCCGCCACCGTCAGGACCGCCACCGAGAAGCTGCCCGCCGCCCGGTTCCAGGAGTTCGCCGGGGTCGGCTACGGCGTCTTCCAGGTCAGCGACTGCGGCCGCAGGACCATCGGCGCCTTCCTGGCCGACCCGGGCGCGCCCGCGCCCTGCGACGCGGCCCAGGCGCCCCGGGCGCTGGTCGAGCCGGGCGACGTGCACCTGACCCCCGCCGCCTACACGGCCACCGGCTTCCCGTGGGCGCTGGCGCCGCTGGGCGCGTTCGCGCTGCTGTCGCTCTTCCAGGTGGCCGGCGGCGCGATCACGATCCGCCGGGGCGGCCTGCTGACCCTGCTGGCCGGTGTCGCCGGGACGCTGTTCTGCGCCGTGGCGGCGTGGAGCGTGTCGATGGTGTCCGATCCGGTGGCGTTCACCGTCGGGATCCCGCCGATCATCTTCTGGGCGAGCGTGCTCGTGGTCGTGTCGGCCTGCCTGTCGGTGGTGGCGGTGTTCCGCGACGACGCCCCCGGGGTGCTCATCCTGCCGACCGCCACCGGGCTGATTTTCACCGCCTGGCTCGTCGGATGGGTTCTCTGACTCTTTTCCGACTCACGGCGTTGACGCGCGCCGTGTGCAGCCTTTACGTTACCCGCAACGAAAAGTCTCGGTAATCTTATGAAACTTTCGGAAGCGGGTTTCCGCATGCCCCGTACCGTTCTCTCGCGGCTCTCGTCGTGAGGTGAGACGCCCGGGCGGGCGCCCCTGGGAGCGTGGGCGCCCGCCTGGGTCACAACAACGGAAGGTGGGGCCGGATGATCCGGGTCGCCGTCGTCGGGATCGCCGGCGTCTGCCATCTGCCCGCGCTGCGCGCCCAGGCCCATCGGGCCGAGGTGGTCGCGGTCGCCGACGTCGACCGGGCCAGGGCCGCCGTGTTCGCGAGGGAACACGGCATCCCCAGGTTCTACGGATCGGTCACCGAGTTACTCGAAAACGCACGTCCGGACCTGGTTCACCTGTGCACGCCACCGGGCGGACACGCCGTCCAGGCGATCGAATGTCTCAAATCGGGCGCTTGGGTGTGGATCGAGAAGCCCGCATGTCGTTCACTTGCTGAGTGGGACGCCATCACCGCCGCCGAGGGACCCGGCTACGCCTCCGTGGTCTCGCAGCACCGCTTCGGCTCCGGCGCCCGCCATCTGAAGGAGATCGCGCCCCTTCTGGGCCGCCCGCTGGTGGCCCAGTGCGTGACGGCCTGGTACCGCGACCCCGGTTACTTCACGGTCCCGTGGCGTGGCCGCTTCCGGACCGAGGGCGGCGGCCCGACGGTCGGCCACGCGATCCATCAGATGGACGTCATGCTCTCGATCCTCGGCGACTGGAGCGAGGTGAGCGCGATGACCGCGACCCTCGACCGCGACGTCGAGTACGAGGACGTCGCCATGGCCACGGTCCGTTTCACCACCGGCGCGCTGGGCTCCGTCGTGACGAGCCTGCTGTCGCGCCGGGAGGAGAGCTACCTGCGCTTCGACTTCACCGACGCGACGATCGAACTGCGTCACCTGTACGGCTACCGCAACGAGAACTGGTCGGCCACGACCGACCTGTGGCAACCCCCGGACGACGAGCCCAGCTCGCACGCCGCACAGCTCGACGTGCTGCTCGACGCCTACGAGAAGAACGAACGCCCGCCCATGAGCGCCCGCCAGGGCCGCCAGGCGCTGGAACTGGCCACCGGCATCTACGCCTCGGCCCACCGCAGGCGCCCCGTGGCCAAGTCGGAGCTCACCGCCGACGACCCCTTCTACCATCGGCTGGACGGCGGCGCATGGACGAGCTGATCTACGACGAACGCGGCGTGGAGATCCTGCGCTACGTGTACGACGACCGCACCACCGACGTCTTCGAGTCGCCCAAGCCCTACTTCCACCCGATCAGGACCCTCGACGGCGACCTCGTCAGCGGCTTCCGGCCGCACGACCACCGCTGGCACAAGGGCCTGGCGATGACGGTCTCCGACCTGTCGGGCGAGAACTTCTGGGGCGGCGGCACCTACGTCCGCGAGACCGGGGGCTACGTCGACCTGCCCAACACCGGCACGATCCGCCACGACGGATTCGACGGACCGGGCACCCAGCACCTGAGCTGGCACACCCTCGCCGGCGAGCACTGGATCGACGAACTGCGCGAGTTCCGCGTCACCGACGTCGAGGACGACTCGTGGGCGCTGGAGTTCACCGCCACGCTCCGCAACGTACGCGGCGCCGACCTCGTGTTCGGCAGCCCGACGACCAACGGGCGCCCGATGGCCGGTTACTGCGGCCTGTTCTGGCGCGGCCCGCGCTCCTTCGAGCACGGCGAGGTCATCGCCGAGACCGGGGAGGGCCCTGAGATGATGGGCCGCAGCTCCCGATGGCTGGCCTACGCCGGCCGCCACGACGGGGTCGACCGATCGTCGACTTTGCTGTTCCAGACCCCCGCCCCGGTGACCTGGTTCGTGCGTACGACACCATTCGCTGCGGTCAACCCCTCGATCGCCTTTGACGAGGTTGTTAACCTGCCGCGTGGAGAGAGCATGCGGCTGGGCTATCGCGTCGTCGTCTGCTCGGGGGGCTGGGATAGGTCCCGGCTGGCCGCGTACGTGAAGGAGCACCCATGTTCGGCATAGGCGTCACCGCCTTGAGTGTCTATGACTGGCCCGGCGCCGACGGCCGATGCGGTGGTTCGCCCCACCTGCACACGCTGTGCGCCGAGGCCTATGTCGTGGTCGCCGGGAGCGGATCTGTACAGACTCTGACCTGGGAGGGTTTCCACGAGACCCCCCTCATACCCGGGGCGGTGGTGTGGTTCACGCCGGGCACCGTCCACCGGCTCGTCAACGACGGCGATCTGAAGATCGTCGTGGTGATGCAGAACAGCGGGCTGCCCGAGGCGGGCGACGCGGTGTTCACCTTCCCCAACGCGGTGCTGAGCGGCGACTACGAGCGGGCGGCCGGCATGGCCCCGCGCTGGCGGCGCGATCTGGCGCTGGAGGGTTTCCGGCAGCTGAAGGAGGCCGGGCAGCCGGGTTTCGAGAAGTTCCTGGAGCACGCCGTGCGTCTGGTCGGCGGCCGTCTCGACGACTTCGAGGACCTGTGGCGCGAGGGCCCGCTGAAGGCGGTCGAGGACACCGAGAAGCAGCTCGCGTCGCTGCGGCGCGGTGACTACGACTATCTGCGCGAGGCCCGGGTGCAAGAAGGGTCCGGGGAGCCGCGCGACGGCATGTGCGGGCACATTTTCACGTATCCCGGCTAAGCGAGGCTTAAGAGCGCCTTAAAGCAGTACTATCAGGAAACTTTCTTAAAAGAAAACATTGACTCACCTGATCACGCGGCTTAGGTTCACGGTCATCGGGGCGGAACGACTCTGCCCGTCGAGGCGTCCGGGCCGCGTGAGAAAGGTGACGCTCACGCGGCCCGGGCTTACCCTGCCAAGCGTGCGATTTCTCACCGTCTCGCTGGTTCTCCTGGCGGCCCTCCTGTGGCCGGTGCCGGCGTCGGCCCACAACGTCCTCAAGACGAGTGACCCGGCCGACGGGGCGACCGTGTCCCGGCTCGACCGGGTGACCCTGACCTTCGACCAGCCCGTCCGCGCCGATTTCGCGAAACTGGCCCTCACCGGGCCCGACGGGGCGCGTCACGACGCGGGTCTGACGGTCCGCGACGAGGTCGTGACCGCGACGGTGAAACCCCTCACCTCCGCCGGTGTGTACGTCATCGGCTGGCAGATCGTCTCCAACGACGGCCACCCGGTGACGGGCACGATCAGGTTCACCTACACCGGCACCGGCGCCTTCACCGGCGCCCCGGCGACCCTCGCGCCGCGGCCCGGCGCGGTGTCGGCGCCGATCCCGGCCGCCTCGGGCGGGAGCTGGGTCTGGGGCCTGCTGATCTTCGCCCTGCTGATGCTGGCCCTGTCGACCTGGGTCCTGCACCGCCACGGCACCCGCCCCCGCCCGGCGGGCACCGCCGCCCCGGCCCGTGACAGGACGCCCGCATGACCCTGCTCGCCTCCCGGCCCGCCGCCATCGACCGGCGGCTGCGCGCCCTCCCCCTCGCGGGCCTCATCGGCGCCGGGCTGACCGCGCTCATCGTCGCGACGTGGGCCACGCTCCCGGAACCACCCTTCGGGCTGCCCTCAGCGGGCCCCTGGGTCGAGTTCGGGCTCCCGGTGGCCCGGTTTGTCCTGGATGTCGCTGCGCTCGTCACCGTCGGTCTCAGCCTCTTGCCGAAGCTGCTGGGGTTCGACCACCCCGAGGCGACCGAGGAGGCCGCGTCCCGGGCCCGCCGGTGGGCCGTGTATTCGGCCGTCGTGTGGGCCTTCGCCGCGCTGGTGTCGGCTCTGCTGAGCGCCGCCGAGGTGATGCCGGGCCGCTTCCCCGATCTTCCCCTGTACGTGGACGCGATCGGCTCCGGCCAGGGTCTGGTGGTGAGCGCGGCGGCGGCGACGTTCAGCGCGGCCATCGGGATGTTCGCGGTCAGGTTCGGCGAGAAGGTCCCGGCCGAGCTGCGGGTCGGCGCGGCGGTGTTCGGCCTGCTGCCGCTGCCGGTGACCGGGCACGCCTCGAACTGGTACTGGCACGACCTGAGCATGGTCGCCATGGAGCTCCACGTCATCGGCGCCGCCCTGTGGACCGGCGGGCTGCTGGCGCTGGCCCTGCTGCTGGCCTCCGACCGCGAACTGCTGGCCCGCACCCTGCCGAGGTTCTCGAAGCTGGCCACCACGGCGCTGATCGTGGTGAGCCTGTCGGGCCTGTTCACCGGGATCGTCGAGCTGCTGCTCTCCCCCAACCACGCGTTCCCCGGGTCGCTGGTGACGACCCACTACGGCCTGCTGGTGGTCGTCAAGACCGTGCTGGCCGGGGTGGTCGCCCTGGCGGGCGCCAACATGCGTTACCGGCTGCTGCCGGGGGTGGTCGCCCGCCGCCCGACCGCGTTCGCGGCCTGGGCGGCGGTCGAGCTGACCGTGATGGGCCTCGCCTACGGCGTGGCCGTGGTCATCACGCGGACGGGCGGCTGAGCACCTTCCCGGACAGTTCCACGACGAGCCAGGCCACCGTGAGCCCGGCGACCGCGTAGGGCCACGCCCACGGCGCGTAGGGCGGCGCGATCACGTAGGCGTCCTGGAGCCAGAGCCCGCCGAAGACGCCACCGGTGACGACCAGGCCGCCGATGACGATCCGCCCGTACATCCGCGGGACCAGGAACACCAGGTCGACGCAGACCGCCCCGAGGATCAGGAAGAACGGGATCGCCGAGGTCGGGAAGCCGATCCCGCCGAGGATCGGCCAGATCAGCATCCGGTAGGCCACGTAGCCCACCGCGATGAGCGTCGCGGTGAACCGGTAGCCGGTGGCCTTGCGGGCCGCGACCAGGATCGCCATGCCGACGATCCCGGCCCACAGCGAGTAGACCGCGTCGGGCACCGGCAGCGCGAAGTTCTGCACCGCGATCGTGTCGACCGGCCGCCCGAGGTCGGCGGCAGCGAAGGCCAGCAGCGACGGCTCGGCCTCCGGCTCCCCGCGCAGCCAGGCGGCGAGGCTGACGACCCCGTACTCCTGGTGCTCGCTCGGGAAGATGGCGTTCTCCAGGAAGAAGCCGAACAGCGCCGCCAGCACGACGGTCCGCAGGCGGCCCGGTTCGGCGCCGACGTACCAGCCCCGGATCACTCCGGCGATCATGAACGCGGTGCCGATGAACAGCAGCGCGTGCGACGGGCTCCACGCGGTGATGTCGAGGCCGTTGACCTTGTGGTTGATCAGGTCGAGCGGGATCGCCACCAGGAAGGTGCCGGTCCCCCACAGGATGAGCCGCTGGGCGGCCCTATCGACGCCGTAGCCGGTGTACCAGTGCACGATCGTCAGGCCGACCACGATCATCGTGCCGACGGTGTTGATCAGATGGGGCGGCGCGAGGTCGTCGCGCAGCCAGCGGAAGTGCCACGAGACGTCCCACGACGCGCCGAGCACCTTGAGCACGAACGCCACGAGCCAGGCCGAGTAGAGCACCCGGAAAAGGTCGGGCGGGGTCGGGCGGCCGGGCAGGCCACGCGACCAAAGCGGCAGACCCCAGGCCACAACCTGGCGGGGCACCCGCGTGAGCATCGTTGTTCCAGTCGCCACGCGCGAATTGTGCCGTTCCCTTTACTCACGGCGCAATCAAACGATGAGGTGAGCGAATGAACCTCGACCGCAAGGCCTCGCTTCTCGGCGGACGGGACATGTGGACGCTTCCGTCCGCACCCGAGATCGGGCTGCCCTCCCTGGTGACCTCCGACGGGCCGATCGGGGTTCGCGGCGCGAGCTGGATGGCGGGCGATCCGGCCCTCGCGCTGCCGTCGCCGACCGCCCTGGCCGCCACGTGGGACGTCGACCTGGTCCGCCGGGCCGGGGAGGCGCTGGCCGCCGAGTGCCGCCGCAAGGGCGTGCACGTGCTGCTCGCGCCGACCGTGAACCTGCACCGCACGCCGGTGGGCGGGCGGCACTTCGAGTGCTTCTCCGAAGACCCGCTGCTGACCGGGGAGATCGGGGCGGCCTACGTGGCCGGGGTGCAGTCGGGCGGGGTCGGCGTGACGGTGAAGCACTTCGTGGCCAACGACTCCGAGACCGACCGCATGACGGTCGACGTCCGGGTGGACGAGCGCACCCTGCGGGAGGTCTACCTGGCGCCGTTCGAGCTGGTGGTGCGTAAGGCGGCGCCGTGGGGGGTGATGGCGGCGTACAACCGCGTGAACGGGGTCCCGATGTGCGAGCACACCGAGCTGATCGAAGGGGTGCTGCGCGGCGAGTGGGGGTTCGACGGGATCGTGATGTCCGACTGGACCGCCGCCCGCGACGCGGTGCGGTGCGCGCTCGGCGGGCTCGACGTGGCCATGCCGGGTCCGGGGAGCGTGTTCGGTGCACCGCTGGCGCGGGCGGTGCTGGCGGGGGACGTACCGGAAGAGCTCCTGGATCTCAAGGTGGCCCGGCTGAAGGCGCTGCACGAACGGGTCGACCTGGACGACCTGGGCGACCGGCCCGCCGAAGACGGGGTCGCGCTGGCGCGGGAGATCGCGGCGCGGTCGTTCACCCTGCTGACCAACGACGGCGTGCTGCCGCTCGCCCCCGAACGGAAGATCGCCCTCATCGGCGGCCTGGCCACCGACGCCCGGATCATGGGCGGCGGCAGCGCGATGGTGTTCCCCGAGCACGCCGTCTCGCCCCTCGAAGGGCTGACCGCCGCCGGGCTCGACGTCACGTTCAGCCGGGGCGCCGACGCGAGCAGGAGGGTCAACCCGGCGATCATGGCGGCGACCGCGACCGCCCGCGCCGCCGACGGCCGGGTGCTCGGCGAGTTCACGCTCCACGACGGCGCGCTGTCCTGGCTGGGCACGGTGCCGGTGCCCTACGAGGAGCTGCACACCGTCGAGATCAGCGGCATCCTCGACGCGGCGCCGGGCTGGAACACCCTGGCCGTCGAGGGCGCCGGGCGGTTCACCCTGGAGGCCGACGGCGAGACCCTGTTCGACGGCGTGGTCCACCCGACCGGCGACGACCCGATGGCCGCGTTCTTCTTCCCGCCCCAGCACGAGGTGCTCGCCGACCTGCCCGGTCCCGTGGTGGTCAGCCTGATCCACACCGTCCACCACTCGCCTGAGCCGCCGGCCTTCGTCGGCTTCGCGCTCTGCCACCGCGAGCCGAGGCCCACCACGGGCCGGATGATCGCCCAGGCGGTCGAGGCGGCCCGCGACGCCGACGTGGCCGTCGTGGTGGTCGGCACCTCGAAGGAGGTCGAGAGCGAGGGCTTCGACCGGACCTCCCTGCGGCTGCCCGGCCGCCAGAACGAACTGGTGCTCAGGGTCGCCGAGGTGAACCCGCGCACGGTCGTCGTGGTCAACGCCGGGTCGCCGGTCGAGATGCCGTGGCGCGACGACGTCGCCGCGATCCTGCTGACGTGGTTCCCCGGCCAGGAGGGCGGCCACGCGCTCGCCGACGTGCTGACCGGCGTCACCGAACCCGGCGGCCGCCTCCCCACGACCTGGCCCGCTGCCCTGGACGACTGCCCGGTGATCAACGTCACACCCGACGACGGGGTGCTCTCCTACGACGAGGGCCGCTTCGTCGGCTACCGCGCCTGGGACCGGGCGGAGACCGCCCCCGCGTTCCCGTTCGGCCACGGCCTCGGCTACACGACGTGGTCGTACGACGAGATCACCGTCGACGGCCTCCAGGTCACCGTCACCCTCACCAACACGGGCCCGCGACCTGGGCGGGAGGTCGTGCAGGTCTACCTCGCCCCCGAGGAACCGGGCGACCGCCCGGCCCGCTGGCTGGCCGCGTTCACGGTCGGTGAGGCGGAGGCGGGCGAGACGGTTTCGGTCACCGTGGAGATCCCCGCACGGGCGGTGGAAATCTGGACCGAAAAGGGCTGGGCGGCCGTCCCCGGCGCGTATCGGGTCCTCAGCGGACTCTCAGTCAGCGCCGATAGGCTCGCGATATGACGTTTCCCGGGGGCCGGCGCGGCCTCGCCGTGCTCGTCGCCGTGCTCGTGGCCGCCGCCGGAATCATCTGGATCGCCTGGCCGTCCGACGGTCTCCCCCGGGGGGAGGACGTCGTCATCCCCGTCGTCGACGGCCCGGCCGACGACCAGAAGGTGCTCATCGACGCCGCCTACTACCCGCCCGAGGGCGGCGGCAGGGCGCCGGCGGTGCTGCTCGGTCACGGGTTCGGCGGCAGCAAGAACAGCGTCCGCGACCAGGCGGGGCAGCTCGCCGAGCAGGGCTACGCGGTGCTCACCTGGTCGGCGCGCGGTTTCGGCCGCTCCACCGGTGAGATCGCGCTGAACTCGCCCGACTACGAGGTCAAGGACGTCCGGCAGCTCATCGACTGGCTCGCCAAGAAGCCCGAGGTGCTGCTCGACGCCGCGGGCGACCCGCGCGTCGGCATGGCGGGCGGCTCCTACGGCGGCGCGATCGCCCTGATGACCGCCGCCCACGACCCCCGCGTCGACGCCATCGCGCCGTCGATCACGTGGTACGACCTGGCCGACGCCCTGTTCCCCGAGGCGTCCGGCGCCGGTCCGGCCTCGGGCGTGTTCAAGAAGATGTGGGCCGGGATCTTCTTCAGCGCCGGCGGCTCCGGCCTCAACCCCGCGAGCCAGGCCGACGGCCTCGCCCGGCTGCTGGGCGGCTCCTCGGGACAGCCCGCGCCCGACACGATCACCCCCGAGCAGGCGCAGTGCGGCCGGTTCCTGCCCGCGATCTGCACGGTCTACCAGGAGATCGCGGCCACCGGGAAGGCCACTCCCGCCGCGATCGACCTGCTCAGGAAGTCGTCGCCGGTCTCCGTCCAGGGGAAGATCAAGGTCCCGTCACTGATCATCCAGGGCCAGCGCGACTCGCTGTTCCCGCTCGGCCACGCCGACCTCAACGCCGCGGCGATCAGGGCCACCGGCGCCCCGGTCGAGGTCGCCTGGATCGCCGGGGGCCACGACGGCGGCGACACCGAGGCCGACTTCGTCTTCGGCCAGACCCTCAACTGGTTCGACACCTACCTGAAGAAGACCGGAACGGCCACCGGGCCGGGCTTCACCGTCTCCCGCGACGGCGGCCGCGACCCCGGCACCCGGCAGAACGTCCTGCTGCACGCCGAGGGCCCCTCCTACTCGGGGATCACCGGCACCGTGACGACGCAGCTCGACCTGCTCGGCCCCGACCAGGAGGTGGCGACCCCGCCCGGCGGCAGCCCCGCCGCGATCTCCTCGGTCCCCGGCCTCGGCGGCCTGCTCGGCGGCAACGGCGGCGGCGGTTCGGCGGGCGCCTCGCTCGACCTGCCCGGCCAGGTCGCGACGTTCGAGACCCGGCCGCTCGACACCGCGCTCACCGTGACCGGCTCCCCCACCGCCGACATCAAGGTGTACGGCGAGGGCGAGGTCACCCTGTTCGCCAAGCTCTACGACGCCGCCTCCGGGCAGCTCGCCGTGCTCCCCGGCGGCCTGGCCGCGCCCCTGCGCGTCACCGCCACCCCCGCGGGCACGCCGGTCAAGGTGACCCTCCCGGCCGTCGACCGCCGCATCGAGCCCGGCCACGTGCTGCGCCTGTCGGTCACCACGACCGACATGGCCTACGCGCTGCCGGCCGAGCCGAGCGTTCACCGGGTCGGCCTGGGCTCCTCCACGCTGACGATGCCGGTCGACGCCGGGCTGGTCCCCCCGCCGCAGGGCCCCGCCTGGTGGACGTGGGCGTTCCCGCTCGCCTCGGTCCTGGCGGCGGCGGTGATCCTGCTGACCGGCCGTCCGCGCCGGGCCGCCATCGCGCCCGATCCCGAGCTGGCCGAGGTGCCGCTGGCGATCACCGGGCTGACCAAGCGCTACAAGAACGGCCACAAGGCGGTCGACGACCTGGCGTTCCGCGTCGAGAAGGGCCAGGTCCTGGGCCTGCTCGGGCCCAACGGCGCGGGCAAGACCACCACGATGCGGATGATGATGGGCCTCATCCACCCCGACGACGGCGAGATCCGCATCTTCGGCGACAAGGTCGTGCCGGGCGCCCCGGTGCTGTCGCGGCTGGGGTCGTTCGTCGAGGGGCCGGGCTTCCTGCCCCACCTGTCGGGCCGGGCCAACCTGGAGCTCTACTGGCAGGCGACCGGCCGCCCGGCCGCCGACGCCCACATGGACGAGGCGCTGGAGATCGCCGGTCTCGGCGCCGCCGTCGAAAGGGCCACCCGCACCTACTCGCAGGGCATGCGGCAGCGCCTGGCCATCGCCCAGGCCATGCTCGGCCTGCCCGACCTGCTCGTGCTCGACGAACCCACCAACGGGCTCGACCCGCCCCAGATCGCCGAGATGCGGCGGGTGCTGCGCTCCTACGCCACCGGGGGGCGGACCGTCATCGTGTCGAGCCACCTGCTGGGCGAGGTCGAGCAGGTGTGCAGCCACGCCGTCGTCATGCACCGGGGCCGCCTGGTCTCGGCCGGTCCCGTCAAGGAGCTGCTCAGCCGCGGCGACCTCAACGGCTCCACCCGCCTGGAGGACGTGTTCCTCGACCTGATCGGAGAGAAAGCGTGACCGCGACCGGCTACGCCCCCGGGCGCACCCTCCCGCTGCGGGTCGAGTTCGTCCGCCAGTTCCGGCGCCGCCGGACGATGGTCATGTTCGGCCTGCTGGCGGCGCTGCCGTGGATCCTGGTGATCGCCTTCCAGTTCGGCCCCAATAACAACAACAACGGCGGCAGCGGCCTGCGGATCTCCGACCTGGCCACCCAGGGCGGCCTCAACTTCGCCGCGTTCGCCCTGTCGGTCTCCGCCAGCTTCCTGCTGATGGTCGCGGTGGCGCTGTTCTGCGGCGACACCGTGGCCAGCGAGGCCAACTGGTCGTCGCTGCGCTACCTGCTGGCCGCGCCGATCCCGCGCGACCGGCTGCTGCGCCAGAAGCTGATCGTCGCGCTGACCTACTCGGCGGCGGCGGTCACGGTCGTGCCGGTGATGGCGGTGCTGGCCGGCACGGTCGCGTTCGGCTGGAACGACGTGCGGGTGCCCGGCACCGGCGAGGTCATCGCGGCCGTCGACGTGCTGCCCAAATTCGGAATCGTCATCCTGTACGCGATGGTCACCAACCTGGTCGTCGCATCGCTGGCGTTCCTGCTCTCGGTGAGCACCGACTCGCCCCTGGGCGCCGTGGGCGGCGCGGTGGGCCTGGTGATCGTCAGCACGATCCTGCAGGCCGTGGAGGCCCTGGGTGGACTGCGGGAGTTCCTGCCGACCTTCTGGAACACCGCCTGGCTCGACGCCCTGGCGCCGGTCCCCGACTACAGCGGCATGATCAAGGGATCGGCCGTCGCGGTCACCTACGCGGCGGTCCTGCTGGCCTTCGCGTTCCGCCGCTTCCGCCGGAAGGACGTCGTCTCCTGACGATTGACAGGCCTCCGATTTCGTGTAGGAATCGATGGGACAAAAGGCTCATTTAAGCTCGGACGCTTTAATTAAGCGCAATCACGCCCACACAACTCACCGGGCCGAAAATTCCTGCGCTCTTGGGACCGTGCCAACGCCGCCCAACTTTTGTCGCGCCCGGCCAGACGAACCGGAAGGACCTGCTCGTGACCAGTGTCGTTTCGTCGCCCCGGATGGACGTCCCCTCGTTCTACTGCCCCTTCCCCTACGCCATCTCCCCCGAAGCCGACGAAGTGGACCGTGCCACAGTCCAGTGGATGGACGACTTCGGCCTCTTCCGCTCCCCCGAACAACGCGAGTACCTCGCCGCGCAGCGCATCGGCCACTGCGCCGCGCTGGCGCTCCCCCACGGGCGCGGTGAGGGGCTGCGCCTGGCCGCCGACTACGTCTTCTGGCTGTTCACCTTCGACGACATGTACTGCGACGAACGCGTCGACGAGATGTCGCTCGACGCGTTCGTCCAGTTCGTCAGCAAGCTGACCCGCATCGTCGAGGCGCCCACCGCGCGGATCCTCACCGACGACCCGTGGGCCGAGGGCCTGCGCGACATCCGCTTACGCCTCGAACGGACCGCGACCCCGGTCCAGCTCGCCCGCTGGGTCGAGGAGCAGCGCAAGTATCTGTTCGGGCTGATCTGGGAGACGGCCAACCGGCTGGAGGGCCGGATCCCGGCCGTCGACGACTACGTGACCATGTGGCTGAACGCCAGCGCGTGCGGCGCCAGCGTGATGTTCGTCGACATCAGCGCCGGATACGAGGTCAGCGCCGACGACATGGCCGACCCCCGGGTGCGGGCGCTGACCGAGATGGCCAACGCGATCATCGCCTGGGACAACGACCTGATCTCGTTCAACAAGGAGTCGTACCGGCAGCACCGCTACGGCTATCCGCAGATCCAGAACCTGGTCAGCGTGCTGACCTCCGGCGGCCGCTCGGTCGAGGAGGCCTCCGCCGAGGCGGTGCGCATGCGCGACCGGGTGATGACCCTGTTCCTCAAGGTCGGCGACGAGGTGCGGGCCGGCGCCACCCCCGAACTCGACCGCTACGTGCACGGCCTCGGCGAGTGGATCAGGGGCTACCTGGCGTGGGCCATGAGCACCGGCCGCTACCTGGATCCGCGCAACCCCACCGACCGCGTCGCGGCCGACCCGGTCACGATGCCGGGAAGCTGGAAGGAACGGGCCAGCGACGACCGCCTCGACCCGCTTCCGGTCCCCGCCATCACCTGGTGGTGGGATCAGCTGGCGACCAAGTAGGGGTCACCAGTGGGGCGGGCGGTCTTCCAGGAGCCTGGCGTCGTCGTCGGACTCGCGCCACTCGCCCCACCCGTGGTCGGTGTCGTCGAGGGTCTGGTCGGGAAGCACCGGAAGGCCGTCGTCGGACAGGTCGACGGGGCGCAGTTCATCGGGCTGCGGCTCGGACATGGTTTCAGCCTAGCGAAGGGCGGGGTCCGGATGAGGTATCTCCACCACGCTCCCACGGCCAAATGCCAACAAAGGTACGATGCCGAGGCAGGTGCAAGCCGGAACGCGACCCCCGTGAGGCGGCATGGCGACCCCAGCAGGTAGGCGCAGAGAGGGCAATCTTCCGGCGGAGCTCACGAGCTTCGTCGGGCGGTCACGGTTACTGACCACGATCAGGCAGCGCATACAGCAGTCGCGCCTGGTCACGGTGACCGGGATCGGCGGCGTCGGCAAGACCCGCACGGCTCTGCGCATCGCCCACCAGTTGCGCCCCCAGTTCGACGACGGGATCTGGTACGTCGACCTGGCCCGCCTCCAGGATCCGTCGATGCTCCACCACACCGTCCGCACCGCCCTGGGCCTGGCCGACCAGTCGAGCCGCACCAGCGGCGACACGCTGGCCGACTGGATGGGCGAGCGCAACGTGCTGCTCATCCTCGACACGTGCGAGCACATGGTCCAGGCGTGCGCCGAGCTGATCGACGACCTGCTGGCCCGCAACCCCAACCTGCGGGTGCTGGCCACCAGCCGCCGCTCCCTCGACATGACCGGCGAGTCGGTCGTCTCGATCACGCCGCTGACGGTGCCGGGGCAGGATCCGGGCGAGTCCCCGTACAACAACGAGGCCGTCGAGCTGTTCCGGCAGCGGGCGACCGCGGTGGTGCCCGACTTCACGGTCGAGGAGAACAACATCACCGCCGTGGCCGAGCTGTGCGTGCGGCTCGACGGCATCCCGCTGGCGATCGAGCTGGCGGCGGTCCGGCTGCGCGCCCTGTCGGTGGAGCAGATCCTCGGCCTGCTGACCGACCGGTTCTCGCTGCTGGCGGGCGCCTCCCGCACCGCGTTACCGCGCCACCAGACGCTCCGGGCCGCGATCGGCTGGAGCCACGAGCTGTGCGAACCGGCCGAACGGCTGCTCTGGGCCCGCCTGTCGGTGTTCTACGGCGACTTCGAACTCGACGCCGCGCGCTACGTCTGCGCCGGCGACACGCTGCCGCCCGACCGGATCATGGACGTCATCACCGGCCTCGTCGACAAGTCGGTACTGATCAGCTACAACACCGTCTCGGGCCAGCGCTACCGCCTGATCGACACCCTGCGTGAATACGGCGAGGCGTGGCTCGGCAAGCTCGGCGAGACCGACAACCTCAAGCGCCGCCACCGCGACTACTACCTCCAGCTCGCCGAACGCGGCGAGCACGCCTGGTCGGGCCCGCGCCAGGTGCACTGGTTCGTCCGGATGCGCCAGGAGCACGACAACGTCCGCACGGCCGTCGACTACTGCCTGTCGGCGCCGGGCGAGGTCCGCATCGGCCTCGAACTGCTCTCGTCGCTGTGGTTCATGTGGGTGGCGTGCGGCTTCATGCGCGAGGGGCGCCACTACCTGGAGCGTGCCCTCGGCATCTCCCGCCAGGCCAGCAAGGAGCGCTGCCGGGCGCTGTGGACGCTCGCCTACGTCTGCAACATGCAGGGCGACCACGACGCCGCCACCGAGGCGGCCGAGCGGTGCTCGTCGGAGGCGCTGGAGGTCGGCGACTCGAGCGCGGTGATCTTCGCGACCAAGATGCTCGGCACCAGCGCGATGCTGAAGGGCGACTTCAAGCGGGCCACCGCGCTGCTCGGCGTGGCGATCGAGTTCCACCGCAGCGGCCGGGAGCTCAACCCCGGACTGCTCCCGGCGGTGGCCGAGCTGGCGCTGGTCTTCACGCGGCAGGGCGACTTCCCCGAGGCCGAATCCCTCGTACAGGACTGCCTGAAGATCTGCAACGAGCGGGGCGAGCTGTGGATCCGCTCCTACGCCGTATGGATCCAGGCGCTGCTGGAGATCGAGACCGGCAGGCCCGACAAGGTCAAGACCAGCGCGCGTGAGGCGCTGCGGATCAAGCGCCACTTCCACGACGTGCCGGGCGTGCTGCTGACCCTCGAGACGATGGCCCGCCACGCCGCCTCGACCGGCGAGGTCGCCCACGCGGCCTACCTGCTGGGCGCCTCGGAGCACAACTGGCGCGCCTCGGGCCTGGCCCAGCTGGGATCCCCCTTCCTGAGCGAGGACTTCGAGCGCACCATCAAGGAGTGCAAGGAGACCATGGGCATCGACGAGTTCGAGCGCGTGTTCACAGCCGGGCAGGCCCTGTCGCTGGAGGACACCATCGCGGTCGCCCTCGGCGAGCTCGAGGTCTTCGACGACCTCTAGGCCCCGTCGTCACCGAGGCCGAAGATCTCGAGCGAGGTGGTGTCGCCGAACATCCGCGCGGTGTCGGCGGCCGACGGCCGGCCCTCATGGGGGTCGGCGCCCGCCTCGACCAGCGCCCTGACCACGTCGTGGTTCTTCTTGAACACCGCCCCGGCCAGGGGGAGCTGCCCCCGGTCGTTGGGCCTGCCGGGGTCGGCGCCCCGGTCGAGCAGCGCCCGTACCGTGTCGGCGTGGCCGTGGTAGGCGGCCAGCATGAGCAGGGTGTCGCCGTTGTCGTTGTGCAGGTCGGCGGGGACGCCCGCGTCGACGTAGGCGGCCAGTTCGCCGGTCCGTCCCTCCCGGGCGAGGGCGAAGAGCCGGGTGGCGAAGTCGACGAGTTCTTGATCCGGCTCCATGCGCCCTATTGTCGCCCGGTAGGGTCCCCGAAACGGCGTGGAATCGATTCACCTCGCCGTAGGTTCTGTAGATGAAACAGACCGTGAGAAAGGCTTCCAGTCGTGTACGACCCGACGGATCTCTACCGGCTCGACGGTGACGCCCCCGAGCTGACCGATCCGGTGCTGCTCTACCACTTCGAAGGCTTCGTCGACGCGGGCGGAGCCGGGCGGCTGGCGCTCGGGCACCTGATGACCGAGCTGGACCACCGGGTCGTGGCCACCTTCGACGTCGATCGACTGCTCGACTACCGGTCGCGGCGGCCGGTCATGGTGTTCGACACCGACCGCTGGGTCGAGGCCGACATGCCCGAGCTGACGCTCCACCTGGCCCATGATCTAACGGGAACCCCGTTCCTGCTGCTCACCGGCCCCGAGCCCGACCGCGAGTGGGAGCTGTTCACCGAGGCGATCGGCATGCTCGCGACCCGGCTGAACATCGGCAAGATGGTGACGATCCACGGCATCCCGATGGGCGTCCCGCACACCCGCCCGATCGGCCTGACCGCCCACGGCAGCCGTCCCGAGCTGATCAACGGCCAGGTGAGCCCGTTCGGCAAGGTGCAGGTCCCCGGCAGCGTGGCCGCCCTGCTCGAACTGCGGCTCGGCGCCAAGGGCCACGACGCCCTCGGCTACTCGATCCACGTCCCCCACTACCTGGCCCAGGCGGAATACCCGCAGGCCGCGGTGACCGCCCTTGAGGCGATCACGAGGGGCACCGGCCTGGTCTTCCCGATGGACGCCCTCCGCGACGCCGCCGACAAGACCACGACCGAGATCGAGGAGCAGATACAGGCCAGCGCCGAGCTCTCGGGCGCCATCGCGGGCCTGGAGCAGCAGTACGACGCCTTCACCGCGGGCAAGGACAACCTGCTGGCCGAGTCGACCCCGATGCCCACCGGCGACGAACTGGCCGCCCAGTTCGAGGCGTTCCTGGCCGAACGCGACGATCGAGATGGCTGACGATCTCCGGGTCGGGCTGGTCGGCTACGGGCCGGCCGGCGAGTTCTTCCACGCCCCGCTGATCACGGCCACCCCCGGCCTGCGGCTGGCCGCCGTGGTGACCGGCGACCCCGGGAAGGCCGCCCGCATCGGCCCCGGCGTCGCGGTGGTCCGCCACGCCGCCGATCTCCACCCGCTGGTCGACCTGGTCGTGGTCGCCTCCCCGAACCGCACCCACGTGCCGATCGCCTCCGAGGCGCTGCGCGCGGGCCTTCCGGTCGTGGTCGACAAGCCTTTGGCCGCGACCGCCGAAGAGGCGCTGGAGCTGGCCGCGCTGGCCCGCGAACGCGGCCTGCTGCTGACGGTCTTCCACAACCGGCGCTGGGACGGCGACTTCCTGACGATCGGGACGCTCCGCCCCCGCCTGGGCGAGATCCGCCGCTTCGAGTCGCGCTTCGAACGCTGGCGCCCGGTGCCGAAGGGCGGCTGGCGCGAACAGGGCGGCCCGGAAGACCTGGCCGGTCTCCTCTACGACCTCGGCAGCCACCTGGTCGACCAGGCCCTCCAGCTCCTGGGCCCGGTGACATCGGTGTACGCCGAGGCCGACGTGCGGCGCGAGGGCGTGCGGGCCGACGACGACAGCTTCATCGCGCTGACCCACGTGGGCGGCGCGCACTCCCACCTGTGGGTGAGCGCGGTCGCGGCGAACCTGGGCCCGCGCTTCCGTGTGCTGGGCTCCGAGAACGCCTACGTGAAGTGGGGCATGGACCCGCAGGAGGAGCGTCTCCGCGCGGGGCGCAGCCCGGCCGACCCGGGTTTCGGCGACGGCGACCCCGGTCTCCTCGGCAACGAGCCGGTCCCGACCGAGCCCGGAAACTACCGCGCCTTCTACGAGGGCGTCGTCACGGCCCTGCGCGGCGAGGGCCCGCCTCCCGTGACCCCCGAATCGGCCGCCGAGACGTTGACCGTGCTCCGCGCGGCCCGCGTGTCGGCCGACGAACGCCGCGTGATCACCGTCATCTGACGCCGCGGCGCCGGTCCACGATCTGTTCAGTGTCCGTCCAGTCGAGCCGACTAGCTTCGGCGCCATAGGGCGGTCAAGGAGGAAGATCATGAGTTCTTCGGTCAGCGTCGTGCTGGTGCACGGCGCCTTCGCCGACGGGTCGGGCTGGCGGGGCGTGTACGACCTGCTGAAGCAGGACGGCTACCAGGTCAGCATCGTCCAGAACCCCACGTTGTCACTGGAGGGGGACGCCGCGGCGACCCGGCAGGTCCTCGACCGGCAGGAAGGGCCCACCGTGCTCGTCGGGCACTCCTACGGTGGCGCGGTGATCAGTGAGGCCGGCACCCACCCGAAGGTGTCGGCGCTGGTCTACGTCGCCGCGTTCGCGCCCGACACGGGCGAGTCGGTGAGCAGCCTGATCCCCGAGACGCCGCCGCCGGGCGCGCCGGTCCCGCCGATCCTGCCCCCGGTCGACGGGTTCCTGCTCCTCGACCGGGACAAGTTCGCCGGCGCCTTCGCGGGCGACCTGCCGGCCGAGGAGGCCGCGTTCATGGCCGATTCGCAGGTCCCATGGAGTGTCAACGCGCTCGGCGGCGCCGTCACCGAGGCCGCCTGGCGCACCAGGCCGAGCTGGTATCTGGTCGCCACGGAGGACCGGACGATCCCGCCGGACGCGCAGCGGGCCATGTCCGGGCGCGCGGGCTCCACCGTGGTGGAGGCCGCCGGCAGCCACGCGATCTACATCTCCCGGCCGGAGGTCGTCGCCGACCTGATCAGGAAGGCGGCCGCCGGCGTCTGACGTCCGGTCAGTCGCGCAGGCGGGAGCGCAGCGCCGCCGTGTCGGCCTCGGTCCAGCCATGCTGTTCCAGCCAGCCCATCGGGCCGCCGTAGCGGGTGTCGAGGATCTCCAGGAAGTGCTCGATGTACTCGGGCCTGGGGATGTGGCTGTCGGCGGGCTTGGAGTCGAGGTCGACGCGGTAGGTGTCGCTGGAGCGGAGGCGCTCCAGGATCGCGGCGATGCGCTCGCCGGTGGCCGCGTAGTCGGCGATGACCGCCTCGCGGGTGACCCCGGCGACCTCCTCGGCCAGCGCGCACAGCACACCGGTGCGGTCCTTGCCCGCCGCGCAGTGGACCAGCGCGGCGCCGTCGCCGTGGGCCATCACGCGGAGCGCGGCCACCACCGAGTCGGGGCGGTCGCGCAGGTAGCCGTAGTAGTGGCCGGTGACGCGCAGTTCGGGGTCGAGCCGCTCGGCGTCGTTCCAGGGCAGCGCCCGCTCGTCGAGTTCGTCCGACTCGTCGGGGTCGTCGCTGGCGGCGTCGGTGAACAGGCCGCCTTCGGCGAACAGCGTGTGGTGGTGGATCTCCACGTCGGGTTCGTCGACGATCGGGCCGGGGCCCTCCAACCGGACCTCGGTGTTGGACCGCAGGTCGATGACGTCGCGCAGCTTCAGCTCCGTCACCAGCAGGTTCACATCGGCCGGGGTCAGGTCCTGCAGGTTGTCGGCGCGCAGGATCCGGCCCGACTTGGTGAGGCCGCCGTCGACGGTCGGCAGGCCCCCCAGGTCGCGGACGTTGACCGCGCCTTCGAGTGCTATCCAGCGCCCATTCTCATTCATCACGTATCAGCCTATCTGTCGGAAAATGTCGGCCACATGGCAGCTACATGAATCTCCGTACCCCGATCAGCGCGGTGGCCGGGCCTGGTTCAGGACGTCCTGGGCGCGCTGGACCCCCGCCTCGTTGCCGAGGCTCTGGTACATCTCCAGGGCGTGGCGGGCCGGATCGTAGGCCTCGGACAGCCGCCCGGCCCGGATCAGGACCTCCGCCACCGTGCGCAGCCCGCGCGCCTGCCACCACCGGTCGCCCAGGGCCTCGAAGTCGTGGACGGCCCCGCGGAGCATCTCCACCGCCTCGTTCACCCGGCCCAGGCGTTCCAGGACCCGGCCCTGGCTCACCTCCGACCGGGCCACGCCCCACGAGTCGCCCAGCTTGCCCAGCATCTCCTTGGCGTCGCGGACGTTGGCGTACTCGGTGAGCATGTTGGCGGGGTCGCCGATCTCCCCGGCGGCGCGCAGGCTGCGGGCCTGTTCCCACTCCTCGCCGCGGTCGCGGAACGAGCGCACGGCGAACCCGAGCGCGTTCCCGGCCAGTATGAAGTTGCGTTCCGCGCCCGGGGCGTCGCCCCGGTTGAGGAGCATGCGGGCCTCGGCGGCCAGCACCTCGCCGAGGGCCCGCTGGGTCTGCGCCTCCGAGTAGCGGTTCCCGGCGCGCTGGAAGGTGTCGAGCGCCTCCTCCAGCAGTTCGCGGGCCTCGGTGTAGCCGCGCTGGGCCAGGCGGAGCTCGGCCAGGTTGCGCTGGGTGCGGGCGGTCCACCACCCGTCTCCCCCGGCCTTGAAGGCGGTGATGGCGCCGATCAGGTAGTCCTGGCCCCGGTCGAGGTGGCCACTGGTGAACAGGGTCATCCCGACCGCGCGCATGGCGCGGGCCGCCCACCAGGCCTCGTTCTGCTCGGTGAGCAGGTCGAGGGCGCGCTGGGCGTCGCGCAGCGCCTCCTCGCCCCGGCCGACTCCCCCGGCGACGGCCGACCGCTCCAGCAGGGCGATGCCGAGGGCGCGGGGGTCGTCCATGCGTTCGGCGGCCTGGCAGATGACGTCGGCGACGGCCTGCCAGTCGGACCAGTAGGCGCGCAGCGAGTGGCACAGGGAGCAGAAGGCCCGGCCGATGCCCCACGCCAGGTCCCACTGCTCCAGCTGCTGGGCGGTGTGCACGGCCGACAGCAGCGACAGGCGTTCGGCGGAGAACCAGGTGCCCGAGGTGATCTCGGGACTCTTCGAGAGCCGGACGGCCGGCTCGGCGCGTCCGGGGCGGGGGCTCCAGTCCTGGGGCCAGCGGGTGGCGGCGGCGGCCTCGGCGCGGCGGCGGTAGCCGTACAGGACGCGTTCCATGGCGTTGTGGCGGGCGGGGGCGTGGTCGGCGCGCTGCTCCTGGGCGAACAGGCGGACCAGGTCGTGGAGGCGGTAGCGGGTCTGCCCGGCCAGGTCGCGGCCGGTCACTTCGGCGAGGTGGCTGGCCACGAGCGCTTCGAGCTGGTCGGCTCCGTCGGTCTCGGAGACGTCGAGCAGGTCGCCGGCCACCCAGTCGGGGACGTCGGGGGCCGGGAAGCGCGCCAGCAGGCGTAACAGGCGGCGCTGGGTGCCGGTGCACTCGTCGTAGGACAGCTGCAGCGAGGCCCGGACGCTCTTGTCGAGCTCCTTGCCGACCTCCAGGTTGTCGAGGCGGCGGCTCTCGAGTTCGAGGCGGTCGTACAGATCGAACAGGGACCAGTGGGTGCGGGTGGCCAGCCGGCCGCCGCAGATGCTGATGGCCAGGGGCAGCCGGTCGCAGGCCCGGACGATGCCGAGCGCGGCGTCGAGGTCGGCGGCCACCCGTTCGGAGCCCGCCAGGCGGGCCAGCAGTTCGACGCCCTGGGCCTCGGTGAAGGCGGTCACCTGCTCGTCGTAGGTGTTGCGCAGCATCAGCGACCTGCGGGAGGTGACGATGACGGCGCAGCCCGGCTCGGTCGGGATGAGGTCCTTGACCTGGTCGCCGTCCTGGGCGTTGTCGAGGAAGATCAGCAGGCGGCGGCCGGCGGTCCACGTCCACCAGAGTTTCTGCAGTTCGCGCAGGCTCCCGACGTCGGTGGTGAGGCGGGCGCCCAGCGCCCGCAGGAAGGCCATCAGCACCTCCTCGGGACGGACCGCGCCGTCGGCGCCGCGCAGGTCGAAGTAGAGCTGGCCGTCGGGGTAGCGGGGGGCCATCTCGTGGGCGAAGCGGGCGGCCAGCGCCGACTTGCCGACGCCGCCCTGGCCGTAGAGGGAGGCCACGATCGGGGAGTCGCCGTCCCGCTCGGCGAACAGGCCGCGCAGGGTGGCCAGGAGCTCGGCCCGGCCGGTGAAGTGGGCGATCACGGGCGGCAGTTCGGCGGGAGTGGGCGTGCCGCCCGGCTTGGCCTTGCGGTCGCGGCGGCCCGCGGGGTCGGCGGTGGCCCAGGCGAGCACCCCCGCCATCACCGCGGCGGCGCCGGTGATGCCGAGTCCGGCGGCGACCGGGAGGTCCCAGATGTTGGTGACGGCCGCCATCGCGCTCGCCACGGCGGCCACCACGCCCACGGCGGCCGGGGCGGCGAAGGACGTGCGGCGCGACGGCGAGCGATCGCCGTCGTCGTCGCGGGGGGCTTCCGACATCCTGTGGTCCCCTCAGGAAGGTGATCTAGTCAGGATTCAAGCACGCGTATCACCATTCATCCGCAACTCCGAGTCTGTTGGACGAAATGGCCGTAATGTATGGCGTTCAGTGATCGAACGTTCTGGGGAGAGGGATGTCGCGGCCGGTCGTCCGGATGATCGTTCTGGTATCGATGCTGGTCGCGGGGTTACTCACCGCGCAGCCCGCTGCCGCCGCCCCCAAGACCCACCTGGTGGGAACGTGGTCGGCCGCGGTGGATCGGCTGCCGACGGCGATCGGCGGGCAGACCGTGCGCATGATCGTCAGGTTGTCGGTGGGCGGCCCGGGACTGCGCATCCGGCTGTCGAATGTTTACGGATCGGGCGCGATCGTGCTGCGCTCGGTGCACGCCGGGCTCCAGGCCTACGGCGCCGAGATCGAGACCGGCACCAACCGCCCGGTGCTCTTCAAGGGCAGGAACTATGTACGCATCCCGGCCGGCCAGGCGGCGTGGAGCGATCCGCTCCCGGGGAGGTACGTGCGCGGCAGTGACCTGGTGGTCAGCGTGTTCGTCCCCGGCAACCACTCGCGGGTGACGGGCCACGAGCGGGCCTACGCGACGACCTTCCTGTCCGACCCCGGCGACCACGCCGCCAAGGACGACGGCTGGAAGTTCACGTACACCAGCACGCAGTGGTATTTCCTCGACCGCGTCGCGGTCACCGCACCCACGGCCGTGCCCTCCGTGGTCGCCATCGGCGACTCGCTCACCGACGGCGCGGGCCAGCCGACCGACTCCAACCGCCGCTGGACCGACTTCCTCAACCAGCGCCTCAAGGGCAAGGCGGCGGTGCTGAACATGGGCATCGCGGGCAACCGCCTGCTCCAGCCGGTGACCGGGCCCAGCGTCTACTCCCGTTTCGGCCGCGACGCCCTCGGCCAGCCGGGGGTCAGAACGGTGGTCGTGTACGCCGGCATCAACGACATCACCAAGGGTGCCTACACCTCGGCGGCGCCGTTCATCAGGGCGTACAAGAACCTCATCAGGTTCGCCCACCGGCACAAGGTGAAGGTCGTCGGCGCCACGCTGACCCCCTTCTACGGCTATCCCGCCTGGACGGAGGACCGCGAGGCGGTGCGGCAGCAGGTGAACCAGTGGATCCGCACCAGCGGCGCCTTCGACGCCGTGGCCGACTTCGACGCGGCGCTGCGCGACCCCACCTACCCCGACCAGCTGCGGGCCTCCTATGATTCGGGTGACCACATCCACCTGAGTGACGCGGGCCGCCGGAAACTGGCCTATTCGATCCGGTTGTCCCAGATCGTCTGAGACATCCGGTTCACGTGTGGATCACCGCGCGTTCAGCGTGGCGTCACCGGGTTTCGCCACGCTTTCGCGCATGCACAACAGGACCCTCCTCACCGGCGTGCTCGTCGCCGGACTGCTCGCCGCCACTCCCGCCGAGGCCGCGACCGCCCACAAGGGGCTCTCGCTCCAGTTCCTCGGCCGTTACACCACCGGCGCCTTCGACGCCGGCGCGTCGGAGATCACCGCGTACGACGCCAGGACCCGCCGGGTCTTCGTCGTCAACGCCCAGGCCGGCACCGTCGACGTGCTCGACATCCGCAACCCGAGGGCCCCCAAGAAGGTCGGCACCCTGGCGACGCCCGGCGCCAACAGCGTCGCCGTCAAGAACGGCCTCATCGCGGTCGCCCAGCAGGCCGACGACAAGACCAAGCCCGGCACGGTGAGCTTCTTCTCGGCGTCGACGCTCCGCAAGTCGCGGTCGGTCACCGTCGGCGCGCTGCCCGACATGGTGACCTTCACCCCCGACGGCTCGAAGGTCCTGGTCGCCAACGAGGGCGAGCCCGAGGGCTACTGCGAGGGCAACGTCGACCCCGAGGGCTCGATCAGCATCATCGACGTGCGCCGCGGCTCGGTGAAGACGGCCGACTTCAAGAAGTACATCGGCCGCGAGGACCGGCTCCGCGCCCAGGGCATCCGTATCTACGGCCCGAAGGCCAACGCCGCCCAGGACTTCGAGCCCGAGTACATCACCACCGACAAGTGGGGCCGCACCGCCTGGGTCTCGCTCCAGGAGAACAACGCGTTCGCCGTCGTCGACCTGCGCTCGGGCCGCGTCGAGGACGTCGTCCCGCTCGGCCTGAAGGACCACAGCCGCCCCGGCAACGGCCTGGACGCCTCCGACAAGGACGGCAAGATCAACATCGTGCCGCGTCCGGTCAAGGGCATGTACCAGCCCGACGCCCTGGCCTCCTACCAGGCCCGCGGCCGCACCTACATCGTCGCCGCCAACGAGGGCGACGCCCGCGACTGGGAGTGCTTCGCCGAGGAGGTCCGCGTCAAGGACCTCAAGACCACGCTGCCCGACGCGCTCAAGGCCGACGCCGAGCTGGGCCGCCTGACCGTCACCTCGACCTCGCCGAAGAACGCCGAGGGCGTCACCACCGAACTGCACGCCATGGGCGGCCGTTCGGTCTCGATCCGCGACACCGAAGGCCGCCTCGTGTGGGACTCGGGCGACCAGATCGAGAAGCTCGTCGCCAAGGAGCTCCCGGCCGAGTTCAACTCCGACCAGGAGAACAAGTCCTTCGACACCCGCAGCGACAACAAGGGCCCCGAGCCCGAGGGCGTGGCCGTCGGTGACATCCGTGGCCGCACCTACGCCTTCGCCGGCCTGGAGCGCGTCGGCGGCATCGTGGCCTTCGACGTGAGCGACCCCCGCCACCCGAAGATCGTCGACTACGTGAACAGCCGCGACTTCACCGGCTCGGTCGAGGGCGGCACCGGCGGCGACTCGGGCCCCGAGGGCGTCCTGTTCATCCCCGCCTCCGACAGCCCCACCCACAAGCCGCTTCTCGTGGTCGGTCACGAGATTTCCGGCACGACCGCCGTTTACGAGATCCGCTGACGGATTACGGTTTGGGGCATGGTGACCCCGCTCGACCCTGACGACCCGCGCTCCCTGGGCGACTACCGGCTGACCGGACGCCTCGGGGAGGGCGGTCAGGGGATCGTGTACCTGGGCGTGGCGCCGTCGGGTCTCCTCGTGGCGGTCAAACTGCTCCGGGGCGCCGACGACGGCGTCCGCCACGCGCTGTCCCGCGAACTCGCCGCTCTGCGGAACGTGGCGCCGTTCTGCACGGCCCGCGTCCTGGCCGCCGACGTGGCCGGGCGGCGGCCTTACGTGGTGTCGGAGTACGTCGAGGGGCCGTCCCTCCAGGAGCGGGTGGCCTCGGCCGGGCCGCTGGCGGGCGGCGAGCTGGAGCGCCTGGCCGTGGGCACGGCGACCGCCCTGGCGGCCATCCACGCGGCTGGGGTGGTGCACCGGGACTTCAAGCCGGGCAACGTGCTGCTGGGCCCCGACGGCCCTCGGGTGGTCGACTTCGGGATCGCCCGCCCGAGCCAGAGCGACACGATCACGGGCGGCCTCATCGGAACGCCCGCCTACATGGCGCCCGAGCAGATCGCGGGCCAGCCCGCCTCGGGCGCCTCCGACGTGTTCGCGTGGGGCGTGACGATCGTCTACGCGGCGACGGGCCGGGCGGCCTTCGGCGCCGATTCGGTGGCCTCGGTCCTGCACCGCATCATGACCGTGGAACCGGACGTGTCGGGCGTGCCCGTGGCGTTGCGGGGCCTGGTGACGCGGTGCGTGGCGAAAGACCCGGCTCAGCGTCCGACGGCGCAGGAGGTGTTGCTGACCCTGGTGGGCGCGGCCCCCGACCCGCTGAGGGCGGGCGAGGCGGCGGCCCACGCGCCCGCCGGTCACCCGGCACCGGCTTTCGGGAGAGAACCCGCGCCCCACGGATCGGCTTACGACCCGGCGCCCGGCTTGTGGGCCGGTGATCCCGATCGGCGGCAGTTCACCCAGCCACCTTCGTGGGCGGGCCCCGCGACCAACGGCACCCCGGGCGGACCGCCCGCCCCAGCCCCGCCGGCGAGCCGCAAGGCGCTGGCGTTCGCCTTCGCCGCGATCGGGGCGGCTCTGTTCGCGGTGGCGACCCTCGTCGTGCCGCCGCTGCTCGCACCAACCGATGACCCAGAGCCGACTCCGAAGCCCGCGGTGACCGTGACGGCCACGGAGGTCTACTCGGTGGCGCCCATCCCCACCCCGAAGCCCACCGGCACGGGGACCTCGTTCCCCTCGGACAAGGGGATCCCCGCAGCGTTCGCGGGGACGTGGGAGGGCCACATCGTGCCGACCACCCCGGCGATGAGCGAGCACGACATCGAGATCGACCTCGACGCGGGCGAGAAGACGGGGAAGTGGCGCGAGGACCCGTGCGAGGGCACCCTGACCCTCACCTCCTCCTCCGCCGACACCACCGAGTTCCGCCTCGACGACCTGGGCGGCGCCTGCATCCCGGGCGACGTGACCCTGACCCTGAAGGGCGACCGGATCGACTACGTCTGGAACGACGACCTCGGCCTCGTCACGTACACCGGCCAACTGACCCGCAAATAGCTCAGCGGATCCCGAGACTCTCGATCAGCGCGCCCATGCCACTACCGGGATCACGCTCCATGGGACCGCACGCCGCTCCGGCCCGGACATGGGTGCAGCCGTCGTCGGCGCACCTCTTCTCCAGCCGACGGGCACGATCGGCGGCGTTGACGATGTTCGGGGCCAAGTCGGCCGCGCGGGCATCGGTGATGCGCTTGGCCCGCTCGAAGCCCGCCCAGGCCTCCCGCTGGGTGAGCCGCCTGACGATCTCCCGGCTCGACCCGTTCTGCGGCACGTCGTAGGCGGAGAAATGGAGATACAGCCAGAACTCGAAGGAGGGGTGGGAGAACGCCACCCGGACCTTGGGGGCCTGCCGTGCCAGCCGTTCGAGCGCCAGGGGGATCCCCGAATGCTGGTCACGATCGAAAATTGCCCAGATCTCCGTGTACTGATCGCCATCCGATCCAGCGACCCGGATGGCGAATTCGGCGACCTGCTCCGGTGTCATGTCGTCGCGTCTGGAGCCGGGCGAGGGCATGTCTATCCGGAACGAGCAGGTGGCGCCATAGAGGTTCTGTAACAGCGTCAGGTAGTCGTATTCGGTCACGCGTCCCTCGCAGACGGCGAAGAACACCCGATCGGCCACCCGTGGACGCCTGCCCGCAGTGAGGCTGGAACCGCGCCTGCGTCTGCGGTCCGTCCGGTCAGGACTCACCGGCGACCTCGGAAACGCCCCGGCCCAGTTCCCCCGGAGTGACGCGAGGGGTGCCGCCATAGCGGCCCACCAGGTAGCCGCGTTCGAGGTTCTCGTCCTTGCGCGGTGGCGGCTGGAGCCCCGACACGGCGTAGAGCTCCGTGGCGCCGGAGGCGTTCTTCTCGGTCATCCAGACCGCGTCGCGGTCGAGGATGCGGCCACCGCCGGGGAGCGGGCGCAGGAGGGTGGCGTCGTGCGTCGTGAAGATCAACTGGGCGCCCGACCGATTCACCTCAGGATCCTCGAACATGCGGATGACTTCGGTGACCAGCACCGGGTGGAGGCTGGCGTCGAGTTCATCGACGAGCAGGACCAAGCCCTGATCGAGAGCGTCGAGCAGAGGGCTGAGCAGGCCGAACCAGGCCCGTGTGCCGAGTGACTCCTGATCGAACCGCAACGGCTTGCCGCTATGAAGGAACTGGATCCTGCTCTCGGCGAGTGCCCGGGAGTCGAAACCCGTGATCCCCTGGTCTGCGACGGTCAGCAGCCGGGTGATCCGGTCACGGTAGGCCTGGCTGGCGATCAATCTGCCCGTGTAGAGGGACAGCCTGGGTGCCTCCCGAAGAAACCACCGCGACTGTCTCGCCGGAGTCAGCACCGGAGGTATGCCGAGGAACCAGCTGAACACCGGCGTGAGCTGCTCGTTGTTCCATTCTGCGGCCACCGAGAGGAACAGCGCGTCAGCCCGGGTCTTGCGTACGAGATCCTGCTTGTCGCCCTTGAGTGATCCGGGGAACTGGAAGTCGTCGTCGGCGCGGTCGAACCACACCTGCCGTCGCCCCCGGGGATAGGCGTGCAGCCACTCCCCCCTGACCCTCTCGTCGTCGATCTCGAACCCATAGGTGTAGCGGACGCCAAGGATCTCCAGGTCGGCCTCGAAATAGGACGGCGTGCCTGAGATGGCGTCGTCGAGCGCGAACGCGATCCGCCGTTCGGGTGCAGGGTCGTTGAACCAGCCCACGCTCGAGAGGACCACCTGTCGCATGAGTTCCAGCCCGCTGATGATGTTGGTCTTGCCCGAGGCATTGGCGCCGTAGATGGCCACCACGGGCAGCACCGCGAGGGCCTTGCCCCCTTCACGGGTGGAGATCGGGCGCGCGGAACCTTCGTTGAGCTCGGTGGCGATCAGCGAGAGTTGCTGTTCGTCACGCAACGACAGCACATTGGCCAGCCGGAAGTTGAGCAGCACGACAGGCACCTCCCCCGCCAAAGAATAGCCCTCTCATGCGGATTTCCCGCACGAGAGGGCCTCAAATCATCGCCCGAGCCGCTCGGCCAGTTCGGTGAGGCTGTCGACGATCATGTCGGCCTTGGCGGCGTCGTCGCGGCGGGCGTGCAGGAAGCCCCAGGGGCCGCGGCGGATCAAAGCCGTCTGCATCCCCGCCGCCAGGGCCGGGAGCACGTCGTTGTCGACGCGGTCGCCCACGTAGAGGATCTCGTCGGGGGCGTGGCCGGTCACCGCGAGGACCTTGTCGAAGAACACCGGGTCGGGCTTGGAGACGCCCCAGCCAGCGCTCGTGTAGATGCCGTCGTGGGGCAGGTCCATGGCGGCGAGCTGGGTGTAGGCCTGGATGGGCTGGTTCCCGGCGATCACCACCTGGTAGCCCGCGTCGCGCATCGCGGAAAGCGACGACCGCACGTCGGGGTAGAGGTCGTCGGCGTCGAAGTTCTCGCGCAGGCCGTCGGGGTCGTCCTTCTCCCAGGCCGCCAGTTCGCCCGCGAAGTCGAACCCCGGGCGGACGATCTCGAAGGCGGCCCGGTAGGAGCCGTTGGTGGCGGCCATCGCGCCCAGGACGCCCATCAGCGTCATCGGGGTCACGCCGAGGCGCTCGGCCCAGCGCCACCAGATGCGCGACTCGTCGATCAGGGTCTCGCCGACGTCGAGCACCACGGAGCGGATCGTCATAGCTGGGCCATCGCCTTTCTGATGCGTTTCTCCGACACCGGGGTGGGGGTGCCGAGTGTCTGGGCGAAGAAGCTCACCCGTAGTTCTTCGAGCATCCAGCGGATCTCGCCCACCGCCGCCGCGTTCCGCCGGGCCGGGGGCAGGCTCGCCACCAGGTCGCGGTAGTCGTCTTCCAGGTCGTGGACCTGGTGCATCAGGGTGCGGTCGCGGTGGACGTCGTCGGGAAGCTTCTCCAGGCGGCGTTCGACCGCGCGGAGGTAGCGGTGCAGGTCGGGGAGGCGGCGGTAGCCGGTCTCCGTCACGAAGCCCGTGTGGATGAGGGACTTCAGCTGGTCTTCGATGTCGGTCTTGATGTCGGGCGGGCCCGCCAGTTTGTTCTGGACGGCATGCCAGACGCCCAGCACCTTCTCCACCCGGAGCACGGTCTCCCAGGTCACTTCGTAGAGGTCTCCGCGGACCTGGTCGAGCAGGGACGTGAAGGACAACTCATCCCACACGGGGCCCTTCGCGTCGGCGATGAGCTTGTCGGCGGCGCACGCGACGCAGTCGTCGAACAGGGCCGGCGCGCCCCCGTGGGGGCTGCGCGACAGGGACAGTTTCTCGGACGTCGACAGGCCCCGCAGGATCTGCTTCGACGGTGAGACCACGTTGAGCAGGACCAGGCGGCGAGTCCCGGTCCACATGGCGCGCTCCTGTTCCTCCGCGGTTTCGTACATGCGGACGGAAACCGAGGTCCCCTGGTCGGTCAGGGCCGGGTAGGCCTTGAGGCGGCCCTGTTCGAAGACCTTCGGGAGGGTGCCGATGGTCCACTTGGTGACCCCGGCCTGTTCCAGGGAGTCGGCGGCCTCGGACAGCGTCTCGCGGATCTTCGGGGCCAGGCGGCGCTTGAGGCCCTGGAGGTCCTTGTCTTCGGCGACCGTGTGGCGTTTGTCGTCGACGACCCGGTAGGTGACCCGCAGGTGGTCGGGCAGGGCGTCGATGTTCCACGCCTCGCGGGGGACGCTCACGCCGGTCTGCCGGTAGAGCTCGCGCTCGAGGGCGTCGAGCAGCGGTTCGCTGCCCGGCTTGACCTCGGCCAACACCGCCTTCGCGTAGTTCGGGGCGGGGACGAAGTTGCGGCGGATGTGCTTGGGCAGCGAGCGGATCAGGGCCGTCACGAGCTCCTCGCGCAGGCCGGGGATCTGCCAGTCGAGGCCCGTGTCGGTCACCTGGTTGAGGACCGACAGCGGCACGTGCACCGTCACGCCGTCGGCCTCGGTGCCGGGTTCGAACTGGTAGGTCAGCTTCATCCGGTGGCCGCCCTGGCGGACGGCGTCGGGATAGTCGCGGGCCGAGACGCCCGAGTTCTCGTTGACGAGCATCTCGGGGGTGAAGGTCAGCGACGACTTGTCGGGTTCCTTCTTCCACCACGCGTCGAAGTGGGCGCCCGAGACCACGTCGGAGGGGATGCGCTGGTCGTAGAAGTCGAACAGGGTCTCGTCGTCGACGACGATGTCGCGGCGGCGGGCCTTCTCCTCCAGCTCGGCCGCTTCGGCGAGGAGTTTGCGGTTCTCGTGGAAGAAGCGGTGGTGGGTGCGCCAGTCGCCCTCGACCAGGGCGTTGCGGATGAACAGCTCGCGGGAGAGCTCGGGGTCGATGCGGCCGTAGTTGACCTTGCGCTCGGTGACGATCGGGACGCCGTAGAGGGTGACCTTCTCGTAGGCGACCACGGCGGCCTGGTCTTTTTCCCAGTGGGGCTCGCTGTAGGTGCGTTTGACCAAGTGCTGGGCGAGCGGTTCGACCCAGGCCGGTTCGATCTTGGCGTTGACCCGCGCCCACAGGCGGGAGGTCTCCACCAGTTCGGCCGACATGACCCACTGCGGCTGCTGCCGGGCCAGGGCCGAGCCGGGGAAGATGGCGAAGCGGGCGTTCCTGGCGCCGATGTACTCGGTCATCGGGCGGCGGCCGCCGGGCTGGTCTTTCTTCGCGACGTCCTTCACGCCGATGTGGGACAGCAGGCCCGACAGCAGCGACAGGTGCACCCGCTGCGGGTCGGCGTCGGCCGTGTTGAGCACCACGCCCAGAGTGCGGGCGACCGAGCGGAGCTGCGCGTCGATGTCCTGCCATTCGCGGACGCGCAGGTAGTTGAGGTATTCCGCCTTGCACAATCTCCGGAACGCGCCCGACGACAGTTCCTTCTGCTGTTCGCGCAGGTAGCGCCACAGGTTCAGGTAGGTCATGAAGTCGGACTCCTTGTCGGAGAACCGACGGTGCTTCTCGTCTGCGGCCTGCTGCTTCTCGGCGGGTCTCTCGCGCGGGTCCTGGATCGACAGCGCGGCGGTGATGATCATCACTTCGCGGGCGCAGCCGTTGGTCTGCGCCTCCAGGATCATGCGGGCCAGGCGGGGGTCGACCGGGAGCTGGGCCAGCTTGCGGCCCATCGAGGTGAGGCCGCCGGAGTCGAGGGCGCCGAGCTCCTGGAGCAGGTTCACGCCGTCTTTGACCTGGCGCTGGTCGGGCGGCTCGACGAACGGGAACGCCGAGATGTCGCCGAGGCCCAGGCTCGTCATCTGGAGGATGACGCTGGCCAGGTTGGTGCGCAGGATCTCGGGGTCGGTGAACTCCGGGCGCCCGATGAAATCCTCTTCGCTGTAGAGGCGGATGCAGATGCCGTCGCTCGTACGGCCGCACCGCCCCTTCCGCTGGTTCGCCGACGCCTGGGAGATCGCCTCGATCGGCAGCCGCTGCACCTTCAGGCGGTGGCTGTAGCGGGAGATGCGGGCGTTGCCGGGGTCGATGACGTATTTGATGCCCGGCACGGTCAGCGAGGTCTCGGCGACGTTGGTCGACAGGACGATCCGGCGCCGCGACCCCCGCTGGAAGACCAGGTGCTGCTCGGCGGCCGACAGGCGGGCGTAGAGCGGCAGCACCTCCTCTCGGCGGCCCTTCAACGCGTCGGCGGTGTCGCGGATCTCGCGTTCGCCGCTGAGGAAGACCAGGATGTCGCCGGGGCCCTCGGCCACCAGCTCGTCGACGGCGTCGACGATGGCCTGGGTCTGGTCGTCCTGATCGTCGTCGATGGGGCGGTAGCGGACCTCGACCGGATAGGTGCGGCCGCTGACCTCGACGATCGGGGCGTCGCCGAAATGGCGCGAGAAGCGCTCGGGGTCGATGGTGGCCGAGGTGATGATGACCTTGAGGTCGGGGCGCTTCGGCAGGAGCTGTTTCAGGTAGCCGAGGATGAAGTCGATGTTGAGGCTGCGCTCGTGGGCCTCGTCGATGATGAGGGTGTCGTACTGGCTCAGGAAGCGGTCGGTCTGCATCTCGGCCAGCAGGATGCCGTCGGTCATCAGTTTGACCAGGGTGTGGTCGCTCGACTTGTCGGTGAACCTGACCTTGTAGCCGACCGCCTCGCCGAGCTCGATGTTCAGCTCTTCGGCGATGCGCTCGGCGACGGTGCGGGCGGCCAGGCGGCGCGGCTGCGTGTGGCCGATCTGGCCCTGCACGCCCCGCCCGAGTTCGAGGCAGATCTTGGGGAGCTGGGTGGTCTTGCCCGACCCCGTCTCGCCCGCGACGATCACGACCTGGTGGTCGCGGACGGCTTCGAGCAGGTCGTCGCGCCGCTGGCTGACGGGCAGCTGCTCGGGGTAGGTGATCGCGGGCAGCGCCGCCCGGCGGGCCGCGACCCGCGTTTCCGCGGCCTCGACCTCGCCCGACAGCTCGGTGAGAATCTTCTGGCGTGCCTTCGGGTCGCGTACCTTGCGCACGCCGTCGACGCGACGGCGCAACCGGCGCTGGTCGCGCAGCATGAGGCCGGACAGGCGGGTCTGGAGATCGGAGAGCGTGTTCATCCCATCCTCAAGGATAGGCAGCCCGCCCAGGCCTCCGGCCACTGGTTTTAACCGGCGTACTTGTACCCCACGTTGCGTACCGTGACGATCCGCGCGGCGTGCCGGCCCAGCTTGCGGCGCAGTCTCAGGATGTGGACGTCGACCGTCCGCGCCCCCGCGTCGTCGTAGCGGTCCCACACGGCGGCGAGCAGCTGGCGCCGGTTGTAGACCCGGCCCGGCGCGGCGGCCAGGTAGTCGAGCAGCTCGAACTCCCGGTAGGTCAGGTCGATCTCGGCGCCGTCGGCCACGACGGTGCGGCTCTCGCGGTCGATCTGGACCTCACGCTGACCGGTGGACTGCGACGGCTTGCCCGTCGCGCCGACGATGTATCCGACGACCACGAGCGAGGCTCCCGTCTCGGGCAGGGGGATGACACCCAGCACGGCGCCCTCGCCGGGCTCGGCTCCGGCTCCTGCGATGTCGCGCTGGCGAGCCATGAGATCGATGACAGTCGCATGGGTCATGGTCGTCCCCTTTCCTAGTAGTTGGAGGAAACAATACCACCTATCCCAGTAGGAATTAAGGGTTAAGACTGACCCTCTTTCTGCGGGGTAGCACGGGCCTCCGTGAAGACGATCGCTGTTGTCGCGCATCAGAAGAAGACGCTCGGCGGGGGTCTCGACCGGCTCCGGTCGCTGTTGGCCGAGCACCACGACGGTGAACTGCTCTGGTACGAGGTCCCGAAGAGCAAGAAGGCGCCCAAGGCGGCCAGGAAGGCCCTGAAGAACGGGGCCGAACTGGTCTTCGTCTGGGGCGGCGACGGGACCGTGCAGCGCTGCGTCGACGTGCTGGCCGGATCGAAGGCCGCGGTCGCCATCCTGCCCGCCGGGACGGCCAACCTGCTCGCCCACAACCTGGGCGTCCCCACCGACCTCGACGAGGCCGTCCGCATCGGGTTCCACGGGCGGCGCGAGCGGCTCGACCTCGGCAAACTCAACGGCGAGCACTTCGCCGTGATGGCCGGGGCCGGGTTCGACGCCGAGATGATCGCCGACGCCGACCGGGGGCTGAAGGAGCGGATGGGCAAGTTCGCCTACTGGTGGACGGGCCTGCGGCACGCCGGTTCCAGCGTGGTCGCCACCCGCGTCGACCTCGACGGCGAGCGCTGGTTCGAGGGCGACGCGAGCTGCGTGCTGTTCGGGAACGTCGGCACGGTCGGCGGCGGCATCGAGGCCTTCGACGACGCCAAACCCGACGACGGGTGGCTGGAGGTCGGCGTGTCGACGGCCAAGGGGCCGATCGAGTGGGCGCGGACCCTCGGCCAGATGTCGTCGGGACGCTCCGACGAGTCGCCGTTCCTGCGCATCACCCGGGCGAAGAAGGTGACGGTCCGGTTCGCGGCGCCCACCACGTACGAGATGGACGGCGGCGCCCGGGGACGGGCCACCAAGCTCAAGGTGAAGGTCGTCCCCAAGGCGATCACCTTCTGCGTTCCGGACGCGGCGCCCTACGCGAAGTCGGCCTGAACAATGGAAAGGTCCCGGCCGGGCGGCCGGGACCTGGGGTAATAAGGGCCCGGCCGGTTGACCCGGGCCCCAGGTCAGCCCTTCATACGGCGGGAACCTCCGGTCGTCCGCCGCGACGGCGTCGCCGTCCGCCGCGTGGTCCCGCCCGCGGAACCGGCGGTGCGGCGCGCGTTCGACCGCGTGGTGCCGCCGGACTTCGACGCCCCGGTCGAGCGGCTCGACGAGGTCCGCGAGGATCCGTTCGAGCGTGCCGCCGAGGTCCGAGAGGTCCCCGTCGAGCGGGTCGTCGACGTCCGCGGCGTCCGTGAGGTCCCCGTCGAGCCGGTGGTCGAGCGGCCCGTCGTGCTCTTGGACGTGCCGTAGGTGGTCGACGTGGCGATCCGGCTCTTCGCCGGCGTGCGGCGGGTCGAGGCGGTCGCGGCGGTCCTGCGGGACGTGCCGGACGTCGCCGCCTTGCGGCCACCGGTCGTGGTCGAGCGCCGGTTCGGGGTGGTCTTCGTGGTGGTCCTGCGGGCGGCGCTGCGGGTGGCACCCGTGGTGGCGCGGGCGGTGCGGGGCCGCGATGAGGCAGTGGTGGAACGGCGCGTGGTGGTGCGGGAACGGGTGGGCGCACCCATCGAGTCGGCGGCCAGCGCGGCGCCGATGATGCCGGCCTCGTTCAGGAGCTTGGCCGGGACGACCTTGGTCCGCAGGTCGATCATCGGCAGGTACTTGTCGCTCTTCTTGCTGATGCCACCGCCGAGGACCATCAGGGCCGGGCTGAAGAGCATTTCCATGTGGCGCAGGTACTGACCGATGCGCTTGGCGTATTTGTCCCATGACATGTCGCGTTTGTCGCGGGCGGCGTCGGACGCCCTCGACTCGGCTTCCTTACCCTTGAGTTCGAGGTGGCCGAACTCGGTGTTGGGCACCAGCTTTCCGCCCATGAACAGGGCGCTGCCGATGCCGGTGCCGATGGTGAGGACCAGGACGACGCCCTGGTTGTTCTTTCCGGCGCCGAACGCCATCTCCGCCATGCCGGCGGCGTCGGCGTCGTTGATGACCATGACGCTCTTGAGTTTCTTGCCGAAGAGCTTCTGGGCGTTGACGCCGATCCACGACTTGTCGACGTTCGCGGCCGAACGGATCTCTCCGTCGACCACCACCCCCGGGAAGGTGATTCCCACCGGGCCGGTCCACTTGAAGTGGTCGACGACCAGGGATACGACCTCCGCGATCGCCTTCGGCGTGGCCGGCTGCGGGGTCGGGATTCGCAGGCGCTCCGCCATGAGTTCGCCCGTTTTCGTGTCAACGGGCGCGCCCTTGATTCCGGAGCCGCCGATGTCGATGCCGAGAACGTTCATACTCGGAGCGTTACCCGGAAGTAACACCGTCATTCCCCCATACCAGCGCCTCCGTCTCGGGTAACGGACACCGCGCGGCCGGTCACGCACTTTTCCGCGAAGACGCGGGAAGCGTGGTTTTCTCGTCGGGCACGAGGTTTCCGGTGACGGCGCGGTCGGTCGGTTCACCTTCCCTCAGCGCCGCTCCCCCCGATCCGGGGTCGATCGATTCCGGGAACGGGCTTGACCATTCCCGGGGGAAACCGCCGGGCGCCGACCCGGCGGTTCCCCTCGGGGCGGGGCCTAGACGTACACCCCGAACTCCCAGAGTGAGTAGCCCCACGGTGTGCCGCGCTGCGTCATCTCCACCCGCACGTACCGGGCGGTCGCCGTCAGGTTCAGGCTGTCGAAGCCGCCGTCACCCGTGGTGGTCGCGTACGACTCGGTCCACGTGGTTCCGTTGGTGCTGGTCAGGATCCGGTACGACTTCCCGAACGCCCCCTCCCAGGCCAGCTGCACGTGCTTGACCGCCTGGTTGGAGCCCAGGTCGACCTGGATCCACTGCGGGTCGGCCCACTCACTGGCCCAGCGGCTCGTGTAGCTGCCGTCGGTCGCCCGCGCGGCGTTGAACGGGCCGCCGTCGCCGGTCGCCTGGAAGGTCGACGCGGTGGTGGTCTTGCCGACGGCCACGTTGGTGCCGGGCGCGGTGGGCGGGGTGACGCGGAACGACTTCGTCTCGATGCCGACGTTGCCGTGGCCGTCGTAGGCGTACACGTACACCTTCCAGACGCCCATGGCCTGCGGCGCCGTCACCGAGAACCGGCCGGGGGCCGTCTCGGTGAAGCGCACGTGGTCGAAGCCGCGGTTCCCGTTGACGTGCTTGTTGGAGAACATCAGGTTGTAGCGGATCAGGTCGCCGTTCGGGTCGGTCGTGTTGGTCTCGACGACGAACTGCGAACCGGCGGGCACCGCCGTCTGGTTCTGCACGGTCATCGAGTTGATCTCCGGCGGGGTGTTCGCCGAGGCCACGCCCGTGTACGCCTTCTTCAGCGAGTGGTAGCCGTGCCGCCGCCAGCCGCCCGTGAGGGTGTTGAGCCAGACGCCGCCGAAGTCGTTCTCCAGGCCGTAGTGGAACTGGGTGGCGCCCAGGGCGACGCCGGTGTGGCCGTGGATGGCGTTGTAGCTGGCCGTGTACATGTCGCGTTTCTGCAGGTCGGTCGGCTCGGTCGGCACCCCGTTGACGTCGTTGGGGACCTCCCACTCGCCGTCGGGTCCGGCCTCGGTGACGATGTAGGGCTTGGTGTAGTTGCCGGCGATCCAGTCGGTGCGGACGGTGTGGATGGCGCCGTAGGAGTTGACCGCCAGCAGGTCGAGGGCGGGCGAGTGGGCCTTGTAGTAGGTCCACGCGAAGGTGTACGCGTCGGTCGAGGTCACCGGGTGGTTCGGGTCGGCCGCCTTGATGGCCACCGCGACCTCGTTCACGAACTGGGCGTAGGCGATCCGGCGCGCCTCGACGGTCGCGGCCGGCAGGCCGTGGTCCTGCATGGTGAGGATGACCTCGTTGCCGACGTCCCACATCAGAACGCCCTGGCGGCCCTTCAGCGCGTTCACCCGGGCCACGATCTCGGCCTTCACCGCGGTCTTGTAGGCCGTGTCGTTCACGTAGTCGGCGCCCTGGTTGAGCCAGTGGCCGACGATCACCTTCATGCCGTGCTGGGCGGCCTTGTCGAGCAGCGCCGGGGTGGCGTCGTCGACGCCCCAGATGCGGATCGTGTTGACGCCCATGTTCTTCAGGTCGCGCATGTAGCCGTCACCGGCGCCCTGCGGCGGGCCGTAGGTGAGGCCCTTGACCTCCCACGGCTGGCCGTTCACCTGGAGCTGCCAGTTGCCCTGGGTGCCGGTGACCCGCACGACCGAGGGGCCCGCCGGGGTCGCGGGGTCGGTCATGGCGGGCGGGGTCGTACCGGTCTGGCGGGCGACCTGGACCCAGTCGACGCTCAGCACGCCCCCCGGCGTGGTCGCGGCCGTCGGGGTCGTCTGACCGGCCAGCGCGTTCGGCAGCGAACCGCCGATGGCCAGGTCGAAGCGCAGGTAGAACCCGTGATGAAGGGCCGCCTGCCAGGCCGCCACACCGACCTGGGACTCCCTGATGACCCAGGTCTGCCGGCCGTCGAGGTAGAACCGGATCTCCTCGTCGGTCTTGGTGCGGTCGATGACCTGCGCGTAGTCGTGGTAGCCGGTCTGGCAGCCCGTACACGAGGCGAAACCGCTGGTCCGGCCGTCGTACTCGTTGCAGACGCCCTGCGGCGCGGTGCCGCAGTGGAGGGTCTGGGCGAGCTGGCTGCGGCCGTTGACGTTGGTCATGATGTCGGTCTCGCCGACACCGGGCCAGTTGTTGTAGTTGCCCCGGTATGCGGCTCCGGTGGCACGGAAGCCGGGCCAGTAGCCGAGGGCGTTGGCGACGTCGGGCTGCTTGAGGCGGGCGCTGAAGCGGAGCATCTGGCCGGGCAGCGGGGCGAAGTCGGTGCGCTGGGTCTCGACCCGGCCGGAGGTCCAGGCTCCGGCGCCGTCGCGCAGGGCCTTGATCTCCAGGAAGCCCTGGCCGTTGAGGGCGACGTTCGCGGTGGAGGCGCTCATCGTCTCGACCTCGCCGGTGCCCCAGTTGGCGGCGCCGCCGGGGTACTGGGTGCCGGTGCGCAGCAGCCAGTTGGCCGCGCTCGGGGAGGTTCCGGCGCCGCCGGTGAAGTCGTCACGCCAGACCTCGGTCCAGTCGCCCGGCTCCTCGGGCTCCTCCGGTTCCTGGGTGCCGCCGCCGGAGTAGACGGCCATCTCCCAGAGGCTGTAGCCCCAGCCGGAGTTGCGCGCGGTGCCGTACATGCGGAGGTAGCGGCCGGTGCCGCTGACGTTGATCGTCTGGGTGCCGCCGGTGCCGGTCGTGGTGCTGTGGAGGTCGGCCCAGGTCGTGCCGTTGGTGCTCGACTGGATCTTGTACGCGGTCGCGTAGGCCCCCTCCCAGGTCAGCGTCACCTTGCAGACCGGCAGTGCCGAGCCCAGGTCGACCTGGAGCCACTGCGGGTCGCTGTAGGCGCTGGACCACCGGGTGGTCGCCGAGCCGTCGAACGCGGCGCTCGCCGGAGTGCCGGCGTTCTCCAGGCTGGAGGCGGTGGCGGTCTTGCCCTGGGCGACGTTCGTGGTTCCGCAGGTGCCACCCGGGTTGGTGGTTCCCCCGGGGCCGAAGACCTGGAACTCCCAGAGCGAGTAGCCGTAACCGGTGCCGCGCTGGGTGCCGTTCAGCCGCACGTAGCGCCCCGAGCCGGTCACCGCGAGGGTCTGCACGCCGCCGGTGCCGGTGGTGGTCGAGTAGACATTGGTCCAGGTCGTGCCGTTGTCGCTGGTCTGGATGGTGAAGGCGCGGCCGTAGGCGGCCTCCCAGTGGAGGACGACCTGGGTGATCTGCTGCGTGGTGCCGAGGTCGGCCTGGATCCACTGCGGGTCACTGAAGTTGGACGCCCACCGGGTGGTGAGGTCGCCGTCGAAGGCCGCGCCGGGGAGGAACGCGCCTTCCGATGAGGAGGCGGTCGCGGGCTTGCCCTGCGAGATCGGCGGGTCGGCGGCCGCCGCCGGTGGGGTGACGGCCAGCCCGGTCGCGAGGAGCGCGACCAGGGTGGCGATGAACAGGCCTAAGCGGGACACGGCCGCTCCTTGGGGGGTGAAGGGGCTTCACGGTTGGAGAGCGCTCTCCAAAACAAGAGACTCGCTTGGGGTGCTGACAGGTGTCAAGGGCCCAATCCCCCTCGGGGAAACACCCCGGAAACACCTGACGGGGTCGCGAGGGTGGATCCACGCAGGTGGAGAGCGCTCTCCATCGCATGGGGCGCGTACCGGAAACACCCACATTGACCTGCGGTAAGACCGGATCTGACGACCTGCGCACCGGCTTCGGGCTGTCAAGTGCCGGGCGGGAATCGGGGGTGAAACTGCAGGCCGTTACCGCGATGTCATGAAACGTAATGAAATATCGCCTTTTCCTTGACCCCTCAGAAAACGCGTCCATAGCCTCACAGGAGGGCGTAGTGGGAGCGCTCCCAAGCGGTCGCGGGGCGCGTTGGCTCGTGCTGTCCGCGAAGCGAGACGCGGACGGCCGGAGGCCGGTCGTGGTTCGCGCTGTGAATCCGCCGCCAAGACAGGCCTACGAATCCGGAGCCATCTGTTGACCAGTCTCTCCCCGGCCAAACAGGCACTTCTCGCCCGCCGGCTGCAGCGCCGGACGGTCGCCGAGACCATCGCTCCACGATCTCCCGGCACGACCCCGCCGCTGTCCCACGCGCAGGAGCGCCTCTGGTTCCTGGAGCACTACCGGGCCGGGACGACGGCGTACACGATCCCCTTCACCGCCCGCCTCACCGGCGACCTCGACGAGAGGGCGTTCGCCGACGCGGTGACCGAGGTGTCCCGGCGGCACGAGAGCCTGCGCATGCGCTTCCTCGCCTCCGACGACGGGATCCCCGAGGTGGTCGTCGACGAGGAGCCGTCGACCGAGTTCACGTTCACGTCGGCGCCCGACGAGCGGACCGCCCGGGAGCTGTTCACCGCGACCCTGGCCCGGCCGTTCGACCTGTCGGCCGGAGGGCTGCTCCGGGTCCTGCTCGTCCGGCTCGCCCCCGGCGACCACGTGCTGCTGATGGCCGCCCACCACGCGGTCACCGACGGCTGGTCGGGCGAGATCCTGCTGCGCGAGCTGCTGACCCTGCACGCGGGCGACGCGCTCGACCCGCTGCCGATCCAGTACGGCGACTACGCCCTGTGGGAACGCACCCGCGACCACACCGGCGACCTCGCCTACTGGCGCACCCACCTGGCCGGGGTGCCGCCGCTGGAGCTCCCGCTCGACCTGCCCCGCCCGGCCGAGCAGACGACCACCGGGCGCGGCCACCGCTTCTCGCTCGACCCCGATCTGCTGGCGCGCTTCGCCGACCTGGGCGTGACGCCCTACATGGCGCTGCTGGCCGCGCTCCAGATCACCCTCGGCAAGTGGTCGGGCCAGCGCGACTTCGCGATCGGCTCCCCGGTCGGCGGGCGGGACCTGCCGGAGCTCGAACCGCTGGCGGGGATGTTCGTCAACACGCTGGCGATGCGGGCCGACCTGTCGGGGGACCTGACGTTCGAGGAGTTCCTGGTCCGGGTCCGCGACTCCTGCCTCGACGCCTACGCCCACCAGCAGGTGCCGTTCGACCTGCTGGTCGGCGAGCTCAAGGTCGAGCGTGACGTGAGCCGCTCGGCGGTGTTCCAGGTGCTGCTGGCGGTGCAGAACTACGCGCCGCCGGTCGGGCGCGGCCTGGAGGTGTCGGCCTTCCACCCCGAGGTGACGGTCAGCCGCTTCGACCTGGCCTTCTACCTGTGGGAGGACGACGGGCTGGTCATCTACAACCCCGACCTGTTCCACCTCGACACGGTCGCCCGGCTGACCGAATCGCTGACGACGGTCCTGCACTCCGCGCCCGGGACTCCGCTGTCGCAGGTGGCCTGGGTCCCGGACGCCGCCGAGGTGCTGGCCCTCGGTGTCGCCGCCCCGGCCCTGCCTCTCTCCGCCCGGCTGCTGCACGAACTCCTGCCGGTCGTCGACGCCCCGGCGGTGGTGTTCGGGGGCGATGTGGTGTCGTACACGGAACTGGACCGCCGCTCCAACCGCCTGGCCCACGGGCTCCGGTCCTTGGGTGTACGCCCCGGCGACCGCGTGGCGGTCTGCCTGGAACAGTCGACGGGGCTGGCGGTCGCGCTCCTCGGGGTGCTGAAGGCCGGGGCCGCCTATGTGCCGCTGGACCCGGAGCAGCCGGACGACCGGCTGGCCTACCTGCTCCGCGACTCGGGTGTCCGCGTCTCGATCACCGGCCGCCCGCTGCCCGGCGGAACCATAGAAGTCCGCACTCACACCGACTTTTCCGGACTTGGCGGATTCCAGCTGGAGGCGGCCGGTTCGGACTCCGGCCACGTCGATCTTCCGGCCGAGGATGCCTTCTCTCTGCGGCCTCCGGATACCGAGGTCACACCCGAGGACCTCGCCTACGTGATCTACACCTCGGGGACGACCGGGCGGCCCAAGGGCGTGGCGGTGCAGCACCGGGAGGTGCTGACCTACCTGTCCGGGGTGCGGGAGCGGTTCGGGATCGAGGAGGGGAAGGTCTTCGCGCTGCCGCAGTCGCTGGCCTTCGACTTCGGGGTGACGATCTTCTACCTGTCGCTGATGACCGGCGGCACACTGCACCTGATCCCGCCGAAGTCGACCGACCCGTGGCCGGTCCGCCCCGACTACCTGAAGATGACGCCCTCCCATCTGGCCGCCCTCGACGTCGAACTCCCGAAGGAGCTGCTCATCCTGGGCGGCGAGGCCTCGACCCTCGGCTGGGCGAGTGAGCTGGCCGGACACTGCCGGGTGATCAACCACTACGGCCCCACCGAGGCCACGGTGGGCATGACCACCTTCGAGGTCCCCGCCCCTTCACGGCCGGCCTCCCCATCGTCGGGTGGCGCTTCCGGGGCCTCGACCGTTCAGGCCGCGCAGACGACCACCCCTATCGGCCGCCCTCTGCCAGGCGCGCGGGTCTATGTCCTCGACGAGCACATGCGGCCGGTGCCCGCCGGGGTGACCGGGGAGATCTATCTGGGTGGCGACCGGCTCGCGCGGGGCTATCTCGGCAAGCCCGGCCTCACGGCGGAGAAGTTCCTGCCCGACCCCTACGGGCCGCCCGGCTCCCGCGTCTACCAGACCGGTGACCTGGGCCGATGGACCCGCGACGGGGTGCTCCAGTTCCTCGGCCGGCGGGACCTCCAGGTCAAGATCCGGGGCTACCGGGTCGAGCTGAGCGAGGTCGAGACGGTGCTCGCCGAGCACCCCGACGTCACCCAGGCGGTGGTGGAGCTGCGCGACCAGCGGCTGGTCGCCTACCTGGTCGGGGTCCAGGGCGCCGACCTGCGGGCCTGGGCGAAGGAGCGGCTGCCCGACTACATGGTCCCGGCGCGGTGGGTGTGGCTCGACGCGCTGCCGTTCAAGTCGCACGGCAAGGTCGACCGCGCGGCGCTCCCGGCCGCCGACGAGCCGCCGGCGACCGGCCTGGCCGAGCCCGAGACGGAGGCCGAGAGCACGATCGCGGCGATCTGGGCCGCCGTGCTGGGGCTGGAGCGGGTCGGCGTGACCGACGACTTCTTCGACCTCGGCGGCCATTCGCTACTCGCCATGCAGGTCGTGGCCCGGATGCGCAAGGCGGGCCACCCGATCACGCTGATGCAGCTGTTCACCCATCCGACCGTGCGCGACCTGGCCCGCTCGGCGCCGGGCTCCGGCGGCCTGCTGCACCGGCTGACCCCCGCCCGCGCGGTGACGAAGTCGCTGGTCTGCGTGCCCTACGGCGGTGGCAGCGCGGTCGTGTTCAAGCCGCTCGCCGACGCGATGCCGGCCGACTGGGCGCTCCACTCACTCGCCGTCCCGGGCAACGAGCTCGGCGAGGACACCCAGCCCTTCGAGGAGGTCGCCGAGCGCGCCGCCGCCGAGATCCTCGCCACCGTCGAGGGCCCCATGGTCCTGTACGGCCACTGCGGCGCGGGCACCACGATCGTCTCCTCCATCGCCCGCAGACTCGAGGAGGCCGGGCGCCCGGCCGAGGCGATCTACCTCGGCGGGACGTTCCCCTTCACCCGTCCAAGAAGCCTGTTCGCCAAGGTCGGCGAGTGGCTGGAGGAGCACGGCAGCGACCAGTCGCGCATCAACGGCCTGGTGGCCGCGGGCCTCGACGTCGCCGAGTTCGACCAGGCCGAACTGGAGCTCATCGTCAGGAACCGGCGCCACGGCACCCGCGAGGCGGAACGCTACTTCGCCCGCCTCTTCGAGGAGGGCGCGGCCCCGCTGTCGGCCCCGGTGATCGCGGTGGCCGGGGAACGCGACCCGGTCATGGAGTTCTACCAGGAACGCTTCCGCGAATGGCACTGCCTGTCCGCGACGACCGCCTGTGTGGTCTTGGACGAGGCGGCGCACTATTTCCTGAAATATCGGGCCGAAGAACTCGCCACCATCGTGACCACCGTCCACACCGACCTGGAGCCGTCGGAGAAGTCGGGGACCTGGTGGGTGGAGGGTGTCTCCCACATGGGTACCGACGGCACTCCGCCGGATCGGTCGGCGGGGATGCCCGGTTCGATCGGGCCCGCGCCCAGCCTGCGGCGGTTCCTCGTGCTCGCGGCCGGGCAGCTCGTGTCGATGACCGGGTCGGCGCTGACCGAGTTCGCCATCCCGCTCTGGATCTACCTGGAGACCGGGTCGCTCGCGAACTTCGCGCTGTTCTCGGTGCTGGCGCTCGTCCCGGGGCTGCTCGCGGCGCCTCTCGCGGGGGCGGTCGTCGACCGGTTCAACCGGCGGACCGTGCTGCTGTGCGCCGACGTCGCGGCGGGGAGCACGCAGCTCGGGCTCGGGATCCTGGTCTGGACTGGAACCATACAGATCTGGCATATCTACCCGTTGCTCGTCACGCTCTCGATCGCGCTCACCCTCCAGCGGGTCGCCTACGCCTCGGCCATTCCGCAGCTCGTGCCGAAACGGTTCCTCGGGCATGCCAACGGCGTCGTCGGGATGGCCACCGGGGTCGCCCAGCTCGTGGTTCCGCTGGTCGCGGCCGGGTTGCTGGCCGTGGTCGGGCTCGGCGGGATCCTGCTCATCGACGTCGTCAGCTACGCCGTGGCGATCCTGATCCTGGCGATCATCCGGTTCCCGAAGACGATGGCGTGGAAGCGGCGCGAGAGCGTGCTCAAGGAGATGGCCGAGGGGTTCCGCTACACGTGGGGGCACCTGGGCATCCGGCGGATGCTGCTGTTCTTCGCGGTGGTCAACCTGTTCATGTCGCCGCTGTTCCTGCTGGTCTCGCCGCTGGTGCTCAGCTTCGCCGGGATGGGCGACGTGGGCCGGGTGACGTTCTTCGGCGGGCTCGGGGTGTTCCTCGGCGGCCTGGCCATGACGTTCTGGGGCGGGCCGCGCCGGCTCAGGCTGCGGGGTCAGCTGCTCGCGACGCTGGCGCTGTCGTGCTTCGCGCTGGTGATCGGGGTGCGCGAGAACCTGGTCGTGATCGCGATCGGCGTGTTCGGGATGTTCGCCTCGCTGACCGTGCTGAACGGGATCTACAACACGATCATCCAGGTCAAGGTTCCGCAGCGGTTCCACGGCCGGGTCTTCGCGCTGAACCAGCTTGTGGCCTTTTCGACACTGCCGATCGGTTATGGGCTTCTCGCCCCGTATGGAACTGCGGTCTTCGAGCCGCTGATGGCGGATGACGGTGCTTTGGCCAGCACAATTGGAGTGATCATCGGGACCGGCGACGGGCGTGGGATCGCTCTCATGTACGTCCTGTTCGCGCTGGTCATGGCGGCGACGGTCATCGTCGGTACACGGATGCGGCGGATATGGAATTTCGATCTGGAGGTTCCGGACGCCATCCCTGACGATGTCCTGGGATTCGCAGCACTTCATGCAAAAGCACACAGCACGGAGGAAAAGTGAACGAAGAGCGGGTCATGCGGCTCTGGGGCGAGATTCTCGGAGTTCCGGTCACCTCACCGGACGACGACTTCTTCGACCTCGGCGGTCAGTCGCTCTCGATGGTGCAGTTCTTAGCCCGGGTGGAGAGCGAGTTCGGCGTCGTGCTGCCGATCGAGGTGCTGTTCGCGGGCGACCTGACCGCGTCCGGGGCGGCACGGGCCATCCAGGAGGTCCTCGACGAGGAGGGCGAGGACGTCGACGCGCTGCTCGCCGAGGTCGACGCCCTGCCGAGCGGCGAGATCAAGGCGCTCATGGGAGACCGCTCGTGGCACGAGTGATCATGTCCACGCACGGCAGCCATGGTGACGTGCTGCCGTTCGTGGCCCTCGGGCGGGCGCTGCGCGACCGTGGTCACGCGGTCGAGCTGCTCACCCACGCGCCGTTCCGCGACCTGGCCGAACGCGAGGGCCTGGAGTTCACGGCGATCGACACGGCCGAGGCGTACGACGCGAACCTGGCGGACACTCCCCCGCTGCTGGGCGCGGGCCTCGACCGGTGGCGGGCCTACTACGAGGCCAACGGGCTGTTCGAGCAGATCGCGTTCGAGACCCGGCACACGATGGAACGCTACGTTCCGGGCGAGACCATCCTGGTCGGGCGGCACACGACCGCGATCTCGACACTGTTCGCGGCCGAGGCGCTCGACGCCCCGGCGGCGTGGGTCGCGGTGACGCCGATCCAGTACATGTCGGAGCGCGGCATCGCGCACACGTACGCGAAGACGATGGCCGATCCCCTCGACGGGGTCCGCGCGGGGATCGGGCTGCCGCCCGTGCGGGACTGGGCCGCCTGGTTCGCCTCGGCCCACCTCGACGTGGCGCTCTGGCCGTCGTGGTTCGACAAGGCGGGGACTCCGGCGCCCAAGCGGGTGACGCTCACCGGGGCGCCGCTCGGGGACTCGTCCAGTGATCATGATCTGCCGCCGGAGGCGGAGGAGCTGCTCGACCGGGGCACCGTCCTGGTCACCGGCGGCACCGGGCGGATGCTGCACGGCCGGTTCTACGAGGTCGCGATCGAGGCGTGCCGGGCGGTCGGGCGGCCCGCGCTGCTGGCCGTGCGGCACCGCGATCTCGTGCCGGAGACATTGCCCGACGGCATGCGCTGGTTCCCGGGGCTGCCGTTCGCCCGGGTCGTACCGAGAGTGGGGGCGATTCTGCACCACGGCGGCATCGGCACCCTGATCAGGGCGGCCACCTCGGGGACGCCCCAGGTCGTGCTGGCCCACGGGTTCGACCGGGCCGAGAACGGGGCCCGCGTCGCGGCGGCCGGGCTCGGGTCGTGGCTGCCCGAGCAGCGGTGGTCCGCCGACGAGGCCGCGACGCTGCTCAAGACCGCGCTCACCGGGCCACGCGTCACCGTCGAAGAAGACGGCGGGCTCGCCTCGGCGGCCGAGGCCATCGAGAGGCTGGCCGGGAGCACGACGCCCTATTCGGCCCGACATCTGCTCACCCGGGAGGAGCGCCTGGCGCTCGCCCGCCGACTGCGTTCAGGAGATGCGGCATGACGCCGGCCCAGTTACGCACCTGGTTCCTCCAGCAGTTCGACCCCGAGGACGCCGCCTTCAACCTGCACCGGGTGCGGCTGCTGACCGGGCCGCTCGACCCGGTCGCGCTCGAAGGGGCGCTGACCGCGCTGGCCCGGCGGCACGAGACGCTGCGGACCCGCTTCCCCGCCGTCGACGGGCGGCCCGCGCTCGTCGTCGAACCGGCCGCGCCGGTCGAGGTGGAGTGGCTGCGGGCGTCGTCCACGGAAGAGGCGGAGAGGCTGGTCGCCGAGCGGACCAACCGGCCGTTCGACCTCGTCTCCGACCTGCCGTTCCGGGTGGCGGTGGTCGGGCTCGCGCCCGAGCGCCACGTGCTGGTGCTGGTGACGCACCACATCATCGCCGACGGCTGGTCGCTGGACGTGCTCATGGACGACCTCGCGATCTTCTACGGCGGCGGCGAACCCGACCCGCTGAAGATCACCGCCAGGGAGCACGCCGCCCAGGCGCCGGAGATCGACCCGAAGGAGCTGGCCTACTGGCGGGAGCGCCTGGCCGACCCGCCGACCCTGGAGCTGCCCGCCGACCGGCCCCGCCCGGCCGAGCGCATCGGGCACGGCGACGAGATCGCGTTCCGGATCCCGGCGGCGCTGGTCTCCCGGCTCTCCGAGGTGGCCCGCGTCTCGCGCTGCACGCTGTTCGCGCTGCTGCTGGCTTCCTACCAGGTGCTGCTGTCGCGGCACTCCGGCCAGGACGACGTGACCGTCGGCGTCCCCGACGGCGGGCGGGACACCGAGGAGGCCCACGCGCTGGTGGCGGGCCTGTCGGGGATGCTGGTGCTGCGCGGCGACCTGTCGGGTGACCCGCCGTTCCAGAAGTTCCTGCGCGGCACGATGGCCGCCCTGCTGGGGGCGCTGTCGCGGCGGCGGGTGCCGTTCGAGCGGCTCGTCGAGGAGCTCGACATCGGCCGCGACCTGAGCGTCACGCCGTTCTACCAGACCACGCTCACCCTGCACCCGGGCGAGCTGGAGCGCGAGCAGCGCTTCTCCGGGCTGACGGCGACCCCGTTCCCGCACGGGTGGAAGTGGGTGGGCTGCGACGTCGCGGTCGACGTCTTCTGGGCCGGTGACGACAGCAGGGACCTGGTGACCGTGGTCCGCTACGACACCGACCTGTTCGACGAGCCGACGGTGCGGGCGCTGTTCGAACGCTGGCGGGTGCTGCTGCACGGCATCGCCGACGACCCGGCGCTGCCGGTCTCGCGGCTCCCCCTCATGACGTCCGAGGAGCGGGAGACGCTGGTCACGACGTGGAACGCGACGTCGCGGCCTCTGACGGCGCCGCTGCCGGAACTGTTCGCCGACCAGGTCGCCCGGACGCCCGACGCGGTGGCCTTCTCCGACGGCGCGTCGTCGCTCACCTACCGGGAGCTCGACGAGGCGGCGTCCCGGATCGCGGGGCGGCTCGGCGACCGGCGGGGCTCCGTGGTCGCGGTCTGCGTCGACCGGTCGGTGCGGGTGCTGCCCGCGCTGCTGGGCGTGATGCGGTCGGGGGCGGCGTACCTGCCGATCGACCCCGACAATCCGCCCGCCCGCATCCAGTACATGCTGGAGGACTCGGGCGCGGTCGTGGTGCTGGCGGACGAGGGCCCGGCCGAGCGGCTGCCCGGCGGCTTCGAGGTGGTCCTGGTCTCGGAGGCGCTGCGGGCCGAGCCGGTCGAGGGGTTCCCGCCGGGGCCGGACGATCACGCGTACACGCTCTACACCTCGGGTTCCACCGGCCGCCCGAAGGGGGTCGTCATCCGCCACTCGGCGCTGGCGAACTTCCTGGCCGGGATGGCCGATCTGTTCGGTTCTGAGCCCGGACAGGTCTGGCTGGTGCTGTCGTCGGTGTCGTTCGACATCTCGGCGCTGGAGCTCTATCTGCCGCTCGTCGGCGGTGGCAGGGCCGTCATCGCCGGGCGGGACGTCGCGGTCGACGGCGCCGCGCAGACCAAGCTGATCAGGGACGCCGGGATCACCCACATCCAGTCGACCCCGTCGGGCTGGCGGGTGCTCATCGAGGCCGGGTTCACCGACCGGGCGATCACCGGGCTGGTCGGCGGCGAGACGCTGCCCGAGGAGCTGTCGCGCGAGCTGCGGCCGCGACTCGGCCGCCTTGTCAACGTGTACGGCCCCACCGAGACCACCATCTGGTCGACGACCTGGGAGGTCACCGAAACCGGCGAGGAGCCGAGGATCGGGCGGCCGATCGCCAACACCACCTGCTACATCGCCGACCGGGCCGGTGGGGTGGCGCCGACGTTCGTGGCCGGGGAGCTGCTCATCGGCGGCGCCGGGGTGGCCGACGGCTACCACGTCCGCCCCGAACTGACCGCCGAGCGGTTCGTCGAGTTCGAGGGCGAGCGCGTCTACCGGACCGGCGACCGGGCCCGGTGGGGCTTCGACGGGAACCTGGAGTTCCTGGGCCGGATGGACAACCAGGTCAAGGTCCGCGGCTTCCGGGTCGAACCGGGCGAGGTCGAGGCGGCGATCCTCACGTGTCCGGGCGTCGACCAGGCGGCGGTGACCGCGCGGGGCGACATCCTCGTGGGCTACATCGTGGGCGCGGCCGACCTCGGTGACCTGCGCGACCATCTGGAGACGGTGCTTCCGGCGTACATGATGCCGGCGCTCTGGACCCGCCTGGCCGCGATGCCGATGACGATCAGCGGCAAGGTCGACCGCAAGGCGCTGCCCGACCCGGTGGCCGAGAGCGGCGCCGCGTTCGTCGAGCCGCGCACCGACGCCGAACGGCTGGTGGCCGACATCTGGCGGGAGGTCCTCGGCCTCGACCGGGTCGGCGCCCTCGACGACTTCTTCGCCGTCGGCGGTCACTCCCTCATCGCGGTACGGGTGGCGGCCCGGATCCGGGCGATCATCGATCTCGACGTGCCGATCCGTTATCTGTTCCTGCGCCGGACGGTCGAAGAGCTGGCCAGGACCATCGAGGACCTGCTGACCGAGGAGCTCGACGGGCTCACCGAGGAGGAGGCCGCGCGCCTGGTGGATTGAGTTTGGTGGATTGACAGGGCACGTCTCGGATCCCTTCAATGGAGAGCGCTCTCCAAACCACCTAAGTCGTGGAGGGATCTGTGGACTTCGTCCGGCTGTTGTCCGGGTCGTCGGTATGGCGGACCGCTTCGGAACCCCTCCTCGGGTTACCCGAACTCGTCCTGTCCGACGGCCCGGTCGGGGTGCGCGGCCCCGGCTGGGACGAGCGGCGCACCTCGCTCGTCCTGCCCTCCCCAACCGCATTGGCGGCGACCTGGGATCTCGCTCTCGTACGAGACCTCGGCGCCCTCCTCGGCACGGAGGCCCGCCGCAAGGGCGTCGACGTGCTGCTCGCCCCGAACGTGAACCTGCACCGCTCCCCGCTCGGGGGGCGCCACTTCGAGTGCTTCTCCGAAGACCCCCTGCTGACGGGGCTGGTCGGGGCCGCCTATATCCGCGGCGTGCAGTCGCGGGGGGTCGCCGCCACCGCCAAGCACTACGTGGGCAACGAGGCCGAGACCGAGCGGATGACCTACGACTCGCTCATCGCCGCCCGGGTCCTGCGGGAGGTCTACCTGGCGCCGTTCGAGGCGGCGGTGGCGGCGGGGGTGTGGGTGGTGATGTCGGCGTACAACCAGGTCAACGGCGCGCTGATGACGGAGAACCCCCTGCTCCGCGAGCCGCTGAAGACGGAGTGGGGCTTCGAGGGCGTGGTCGTCTCCGACTGGGGCGGCGTCCGCTCGACCGAGGCTGCGGCCCTGTCGGGCCAGGACCTCGCGATGCCGGGCCCCAACGACTTCTGGGGCGACCCCTTGCGAGAGGCCATCCGCAACGGAACGGTCCCCGAGGCGATCATCCACGACAAGATCGCCCGATTGCGGGTCCTGGCCGAACGCGTCCGCGCCGGCGCCCGGGAAACCGCGTCGCCCACGACGATGCCGCCGGCCACCCTGACCACTCCCCCGGCCCATGGCCGAATCGCGCACGAGCGATCACGACAGCCCGACGACGGGGCTGCCTCCACGCCCCTGGCCGAACGGGTGGAGCACGCGCCGGTGACTTCGATGCCCCTGGTCGCGAAGGTTCAGCAGGCGTGCGGCGAGCTTCCGCAGGAGACCGCCGAGCAGGTCGCGAAGGTTCAGCAGGTGGCCGACGACATCGTGCGGGTGGGCACCGGTTCCTCGATGTCCTTGGCCGAGAGGGTGCAGCGGGCCCGGGGTGGGGTTGCTCCCGAAGCGGCCGACATGGTGCCTCAGTCCGACTCGCAGAACGATCCCGCCGAGCTGGCGTTGCTCCGGCAGGTGGTGGCGGATTCGTGTGTGCTGCTGAAGAACGACGGCGGGGTGTTGCCGCTGGGCACGCCGCGGATCGCGGTCATCGGGGCGCATGCGGCGCGGACGCGGATCCAGGGCGGCGGAAGCGCGGGGGTGTATCCCTCCGGTGTGGTCTCGATTCTCGACGGGCTCAGGCAGGTGGCGCCTGATCTGGTCTACGCCCAAGGGGTCGACGTCCACGACGAGCCCGCGCCGGTCGACGACGTCTGGGTGCGGATGCTGGGGGACGACGGCGAGGAGCTGTTCGTCGAGGATCGGCGGACAGGGTGGCTGCCGGAGCCTTCCGTCGTGGAGGGCACGCGGACCGTTGAGATCAGCTCCTTCCTGCGTCCCGAAATTTCGGGACATTGGCGGCTGTCCATCGCGGGATGGGGACGGCTGACCCTCTCCGTGAACGGGCAGCGGATCCTCGACACCCACGTCCCCTGTGACAGTGACGACCCGGCCACCGTCCACCTGAAGCCGCCGTTCCGGCATGCGCTCGTCTGGCTCGAAGAAGGCGCGGAAGTGCTGGTCACCGGCACCAGGGCGATCGAGCCGCACTCCGGGCGGGCGTGTGTGCTGGCCGCCGATCCGCCCCGGCTCGACGACGACGCGGCCATCCGGCAGGCGGTCGACGCCGCCCGGGGCGCCGATGTGGCGATCGTCGTGGTCGGGACCACCGAGGAGATCGAGGGCGAGGCCCGCGACCGCACCGACCTCGGTCTTCCCGGCAGGCAGGACGACCTGGTGAAGGCCGTGGCCGCCGTACAGAAGACGGTGGTGGTCGTGAACTCGGGCGGGCCGGTCGCGATGCCGTGGCGTGATGAGGCCGGCGCGGTGCTGCTCTGCTGGTTCCCGGGTCAGCAGGGCGGGCACGGGGTCGCCGACGTGCTGACCGGAAACAGGGAGCCGGGGGGCAGGCTGCCGACGACCTGGAGCGACGTCCCGCTCGTGGGGGCGGCGCCCGTGCAAGGGCAGGTCATCTATGCCGAAGGGCTCGACGTCGGGCATCGCGGGTGGCTGACCAGTGACCGCTCGCCCAGCTACTGGTTCGGGCACGGGCTCGGCTACACGACGTGGTCCTACGAGGATCTGACCGCCGACCACGACCGGGTGCGGGTCAGGGTCAGGAACACGGGCGAGCGCGCGGGGCGGGAGGTCGTGCAGGTCTATCTCTCGAAGCCGGGGTCGGGGGTCGGGCGGCCGCACCGGTGGCTGGCCGGGTTCGCGGTCGTGCGCGCCGAGCCCGGGGAGGCCAGGGAGGTCGTCGTCGAGCTCCCCAGGAGGGCCTTCCAGCACTGGGAGGGTGACGGGTGGCGTACGGAAGAAGGGGAGTTCGTGGTGCACGCCGGACGGTCGGTGGTCGATCTGCGGCTTAAATGCGTTGCGTCCCCATCGGGGTGACCGGTATTCCTAGGGGCCGGAAGAAAGGAGGGATCGATCATGTCTGACAACACCGTGCCCGGTTCCTCCCGGCAGGGCGAGGAGTGACCGGGCGCATCCGTAAAGGAAGCCCATGCTCGACATCCGGCCCCTGAAGGGCCTGCACGAACTTGACCTTTTCCGTACCTTCCCCTCGTCGCTGAACGCGGAGTTCGACGCCGACCTCGAGGCCGGTCGCCGCCGCCTCGACTGGATGTGGCTCGCGCTCCGCGACGGCGTCCCGGTCGCCCGCGCCGCCTGGTGGGGCCGCGACGGCACCGAGAAGCCCCTGCTCATGGACGTCTTCGACCTCGCCGACCCCGAGACCGGCCGGGCGTTGCTGGAGACGGCGATCCCGCAGGTCGCCGACGGCACCCCGCCGCCGTTCCTGCGGTTCGTCCCGCCCGACTGGCGGGACCACGACACCACCTGGCTGGAGACCCTGGAGAGCACCGGCGCCCGGCCCCTGGTCGAACGGCTCCGCCTCGAATGGCGTCCCGGCACGCCCATCGCCCCCACCACGCTGGAGTTCCGCGAACCGGCGGGCCGCGACGAGCTGGTCGGCCTGATGGCGCGGGTCGTCGAGGGCAGCCTCGACGCCCACACGGTCAAGGAGCTGGAGACCATGACCCCGCGGGAACAGGCCGAGGCCCAGTACGACGAGGAGCTCGACCTCTACCGGTCCCCGCGCGAGTGGTGGCGGGTCGGGGTCGTCGGCGGCGAGCCGGTCGGCTTCGTCATCCCGGCCAGGAACGCCTACAACCCGATCATCGCCTACATCGGCGTCGTCCCGGCCCATCGCGGCAAGGGCCTGGTCGCCCAGCTCCTCGCCGAGGGGACGCGGATCCTGGCGGGAAACGACGTTCCCAGGATCCGGGCCAGCACCGACGTCACCAACGTCCCGATGGCCCGCGCCTTCGCCAAGGCGGGATACGTCACCATCGAGCACCAGGTCGACACGGTCTGGTCGCGACCTATGTGAAAGCGAGGCTCAGACGGCCGCAGGCCGGCTGTGGCTCGCGTTGTGAATCCGCCCATGTAAACCGCGTGTTTCCGGCTCGGTCTTGACAAGGTGAGATGACACGGCCCACTCTCCTTTGGAGAGCGCTCTCCATCACCCCCCTTCTTGTCCGAGGAGACGCCGTGCATCCACGAATACGTCTGAGCCTGATCATCGCCACGCTCGTGGCGACGATCGCGGCCGGGCTGGCGGTCATCGCCCCCGCGATGGCCGCCGACGCCCTGATCTCGCAGGGCCGCCCCGCCACCTCCTCGTCGGACGAGGGCGCCGGCTACGCCGCCGGCGCCGCGTTCGACGGCAACACCGGCACCCGCTGGGCCAGCGCCTTCAGCGACCCCCAGTGGATCCAGGTCGACCTGGGCGGCAGTGCCACGATCTCCCAGGTGGTCCTCCAGTGGGAGGGCGCCTACGGGAAGACGTTCAAGATCCAGACCTCCGCCAACAGCGGAGGGCCGTACACGGACATCTACTCCACCACCACCGGCGCGGGCGGCACCCAGACGCTGAACGTGACCGGTTCGGGGCGGTACGTCCGGCTCTACGGCACCCAGCGCGGCACCGGCTACGGCTACTCGCTGTGGGAGTTCAAGGTCTACGGCACGGGCGGTTCCGGCCAGCAGCCGGTGCCGAGCCCGACGTTCACCGACCCGGTCACCCACCGCGAGTTCCAGGCCAACTGCTCGCTCACCCAGAACCGCCCGGACGACCCCATCGTCTACCCCGGCCTGCCGGGCGCCTCGCACATGCACTCGTTCGTCGGCAACACCACGACGAACGCCTCCAGCACCTCGGCCTCGCTGCTCGGCGGCGGCACGTCGTGCACCAACCCGCACGACAAGTCGGCGTACTGGTTCCCCAGCTTCTACAAGGGTGACCAGCTCATCGCCCCGATCGGCAACCAGGTCATCTACTACAAGTCGGGCATCAACGAATACTGGCGCGTCGTGCCCTTCCCGCAGGGCCTGCGCTTCGTCGTCGGCAGCCCGACCGCCACGCTCGCCGAGTTCCGCGACTCCCCCGGCCGGGTCGAGGGCTTCGAGTGCGGCGACCTGTCCTTCCAATGGGACATCCCGGCCAACTGCCCGGCGGGCAGCCAGGTCAACGTGCGCTACCAGGCCCCGAGCTGCTGGGACGGCGTGAACCTCGACAGCGCCAACCACAAGAGCCACATGGCCTACCCGGTCGGCGGCTACTGCCCGGCGTCCCACCCGGTGGCGGTGCCGATGCTCGAATTCAAGATCGCCTTCCCGGCGAGCGGAGACCTGTCGAACGCCAGGTTGTCGAGTGGCCGCGGCTACTCGTGGCACTACGACTTCTTCAACGCGTGGGACAACCCGGCGATCCTGGCCGCGCTGGTCCGCCACTGCATCAACGGCGGCCTCCAGTGCAACCCGCGCGGCTATGACCTGTACAAACCCCACCGAGGAGCGGCTCTGACGGAGAACTTCGAACTCCCGTAACCGACACCTCCCGGCTCGGCGCGGCCGGGAGCCTCCGTGAAACATTCAAAGAACACAAGCCGCTTTCCCGTACGTCTCCCGCCAAGCTATGGCGATCCGCTCTGACCGCGTTCAATAGCCGGAATGCGGGAGGTTTTCGTCGGCCGCCAAGCCGAGCTCGACTGGCTGGCGTCCACCGGAGCACACGTGGTGGGGATCGACGGCGAACCGGGAATCGGCAAGACGGCGCTGGCCCGCCGCTTCGTCGCGAGCCAGGCCCGCCCGGTCTTCTGGGCCGCCGCCGACGAACACGAGCCCGAGCTGGCCTGGGAGGGCCCGGAACCGGTCTTCCGCGACTGCGTCGTGGTGCTCGACGACGCCCACTGGGCCGACCGCGACCAGCTCGGGGCCCTGCGGCTGACGATCCGGCGGCTCCCGGACGTGTTCGTGGTCGTCATCGGCGACCTGACGGCTCTCGGCGACGGCTGGCGGCGGCTGATCACCGAGCACGTCACGCTGCCCGGCCTGCCGGCCGACGACCTGATCCGGCTGGCCGCGCTCTCCGGGCACCCCGACCTGTCGGCCGCCGGGGCGGCCCGCCTGCACGACCACACGGGCGGCCACCCCCTGCACGCCCGCCACCTGCTCGACGAGCTCGACCCGCACACCCTCGCCTTCGGCTCAGGCCCGCTGCCCGCGCCCCGGTCGTTCGCGGCGGCCGTCCGGGAGCGGCTGCGCGGCTGCCCGCCCGAGGTCAGGGCCCTGCTGGAGGCCGGCTCCGTGCTGGGCCGCCGATGGCTCGGCGACTCCGACGCGGCGGTCGAAACGGGCCTGGTGCGCCGGACCGGACGCGGGCTCGAATTCACCAGCGCCCTGGTGCGCAGCGTGCTCTACCACGACATCCCCGAAGCGCGCCGCAAAGCGCTGCACGCCGGGCAGACCTCCCTGCGCCACCGCATCGCCGCGGCCGACGCCCCCGACGAGGCCCTGGCCGCCGAGATCGCCGTCGAGGCGGTCCGGTTACAGCGCGACTCCCGCACCCAGGAGGCCGCCGTCCTGCTGGCCGGTTCGCTCCCCCTGACACGAGATCGGGGCTTCCGGCTGATCGCCCTGGAGGCGATGCTCATCGCGGGCGACCTGGCCAGGACCCTCCCGTTCCGTGAGTGGCTGGCCGCCTCGCGGGGACGCTGGGCCGGATATGTGTACGGCTACCAGACCCTCCTCATGGGCCGGGTCGACGAGGCCAGGTCGCTGCTGAAAGAGGCCCTGGCCGCCGACCAGATCGAGGGCCCCGACGACATCGACGCCCGGATCGCCACCCAGCTCGCCGTCATCGGCGTCGTCACCGTCTCCTACCCCGACATGATCACCTTCGGTTCGAGAGCCGTGGACGGCGCCAAGGAACCCTGGGTCGCCGCCTTCGCCTGGTTCGCCAAGGCCCTCGGCCTGGCCGTCGCCGGACGCGCGCCCGAGGCCCTGGAGTTCCTCGCCTCCGCCGACACCCCCGGCGCCCCGGCGGGCCTCGACGGCCTGGTGGCACGCGGCATGATCCGCCTCTGGCGCGACGATCTCGACGGCGCCTGCGCCGACCTGCGCTTGGCCGTCCACCGCGCGGCGGGCGGCGAGCCGCTGCGGGTCGGCCAGGCCCTCGGCTTCCTCGGCGAGGCCCTCTACCGCCGCGGCGAACTGGCCGAGGCGGTGCTGCACACCGAGCTGGCCGTCGCCGACGCCGAGGACAACGGCCGGATCTGGGACTACGCCATGCTGCACGCCCAGGCCGCCTACCCCCTGGCCGCCATGGGTGAGTGGGCCCGCGCGGGCGCCCACGCGGAGGAGTCGGCCCGCTGGGCCCGCGCCACCGGCACCCCCGCCGCCCGCGTGTACGCCGCCGCCGCGGCCATCGCCATCGCGCGGGCCCGCGACGACCCGTCGTGGGTGCTCCAGGCGTCGGGTGACCTGACCGGGATCTATCCGGCCGGCGAACCCGGCACCCACCTGCTCGGCCCGGTGCGCGAGGAGGCGCTGGCCCGGCTGGGGAGGCCGGGCGACCTGCCGGACTTCCCGTCGTCGCTGGGGTTCTTCCGGGCCGCCGGGCAGATCGCGACGGCCCGCGGCGACCACGACCGGGCGCTGGCCTGCTTCGCCCAGGCCCGCGCGCACGCCACGCCGTTCCCGCTGGAGCGCGCGATCATCGACCTGCTCGTGGGCCGCTGCCACCTGGCGCGGGGGCGGCGGAAGGCGGCCGAGCGGGTGTTGCGGGAGGCGTACCGGGAATTCGAGAGGATCGGCGCCCGCGCCTACCAGGACCAGGTGCGCGGCGCCGCACGCGACGCGGGCCTGTCCGTCGACGCACCCGCGCGCCCCTTCGACGACCTCACCCCCGCCGAACGCACGGTCGCCGGGCTGGCCTGCGACGGCCTGACCAACCGCGAGATCGCCGACCGGCTCGTGGTCAGCGTGAAGACGGTGGAGTTCCACCTGGGCCACGTGTTCCGGCGGCTCGACATCAGCTCGCGGCGGGAACTGCGGGAACTGGGGTCGGGCCCCGGAATCCCTGGGGTCGCACCCTGAAGCCCCGGGGCGACCGCCCCGCCTACCCTCGCGCCATGCTGCGCAAAGCGATCACCTTGATCATCACGGCGGCCCTGGTCATGGCCCCGGCGACCGCCGACGCCCACCCCAAGCCGACCAACGGCTTCGCGAAGTGGGGCCCGTGGAACCAGAAGATCCCCCGCCACGTGACCCTGGCCCCCAACTCCCAGGCCATCGTGAACAACATCAAGCTCGACAAGGAACAGAACTATGGCAGCTGGGCCATCAACACCGACGAGTACTCCGCCCCGATCTACACCGTCGGCCGGCACACGCCCCGCAAGAAGTGGCGCTTCTCCGACTGCCTCGGCCTCCCCCACCTGGCCCCGGTCATCGCCGACTCGCTGCGCGCGGTGCCGACACCCCCGGACCTGATCGTCTCGAAGGGCACCGACGCGTCGGTGGCCATCTACCAGCCCTCCACCGACACCTACTGGGACTTCTGGCGCGCGGAGAAGGACGCGCAGGGGAACTGGTCGGCCTGCTGGGGCGGCAAGATCGACAACTTCTCGCGTAACCCGGGCATCTTCGACAACCCCCTGGGCGCCACCGCGACCGGCCTCCCGTTCGGGGCCTTCACGATCCGCATCGAGGAACTGCGGCGGGGCTACATCGACCACGCGCTGAACATCGTCACCGTCCGGACCCGGACCGACTGCAACAGCTGGCCCGCCACCCGCAACGACGGCTACGTCGACGGCGCCGACATCCCGTGTGAGGGCCAGCGCTTCCGCCTCGACCCGGCGTTCGACATCTCGACCCTGACCTCACCGGCGGCCCGGACGATCGCCCGCGCGATGCAGGAATACGGGTTGATCATGACCGACAAGGGCGGCGCCCTGGTGACCTACGCGGAGGACCCGCGGCCGTACATGGCCGCGAACGGCGGCGTCGACCCCTACTTCACACTGTTCGACCCGACGGACATCATCTCGCCGGACGGACCTGAGAAATACTTCGTCCTCTCGGAGATCCCCGTCGAACGCCTCCAGGCCCTGCCGATGGACTACGGCAGGGGCCGCAGCCGGTGATACGACGGTTCGTCTCCGGTGGTGATGCGTTCGCCGTCGGCCTCGATCCAGGCGTGGAAGGTGTACGGGTCGGGGAGCACGCCGAAGCACCAGTCGGCTCGGCGTCCGGCCAGGCCCGCCCACAGCACCGTGGCCAGGGAGATCTGGAGGCAGGCCGCGCGGCCGGGGAACCAGCCGGCGGCCCGGGTCACCTCGGCGACCATGCGGCGGGCCCGGGGCGGGTCGAGGGGGGCCCGGCCCCGGCCCGCGAGCAGGGCGGCCCGGTGGGCGACCTTGAACGGGAACAGCAGCAGGAGCGCGGCCACGACCAGGAGGATCGCCGCCGTCGCGCGGGGACGGCCGGGGGCGTCGGCGGCCATCGGGACGGCCACCGGCTCGGGGCCGTGGGAGGCGCCGGGCGGCAGGGCCCGGGCGGTGTCGCCGGGGACCAGTCCCGCCTCCCGCAGGTCGCGCAGGAGGGTGTCGACGTCGTCGCGCAATCGGTCGCCGGGGACCGCGGGGTAGCGGGAGGCCAGTGCGGACACCGCGTCGTCACGCGTGCCGCCGGTGCTGAGGACGCTCCAGGTCACCAGCCCTGGCCGGTTCAGCACGTGGCACTCGCCGGAGCGGACGTCGACCAGGACGAGGCCCCGTTCGTCGTCGAGCAGGTGATAGATCATCTCCGCAGCCACACTTCGAGGGCGACGAGACGGCCGAGGGCGCTCAGCGGGACCTGGGCCCCCGCGTTGAGCCGGGTCAGCGTCGTCAGGACGGCGGCCGGGTCGATCACGCCCAGGTCGGCGAGCCGCGAGTCGCGCAGCAGCGCGGCGATCTCCGGCCGGGCGGCGCGGGCGCCCGCGTACTCCTCGGCCTGGTAGGCGCCCTTGGTGCGGCGGGTCAGCACCTCGGCGGGAACGAGCCCGGCCACGGCGTCGGCCAGGCGGGGCTTGGCCCTGGCCGGGTCGGGGCGCGGCTCCGGGCCCGCGAGGAGCGCGCCGATCACCGCGTCGTCGAGGTAGGGGGCGTGCACCGCCACCCCGATCCGGTCGCCGAGCGTGCGGAGGAAGCGCTGCGCGGCGGCGGCCGACCGGATCCCCGCGAGCATCGCGTGCCGGGCGGGCGTCAGTCCTTCGGGCACCCGGCGGGCCGTCTCGCGGTCGGCGGCGGCGTCGGCGAGCGAGGCGCGGGCCCGCGGGCTCAGCCATCCGGCGGCCTCACCGGAGACGCTCCACCAGCCGACCGCCTCCCCCGGCCTGGACGGGGTGGCGACCGGACGCTGGAGGAACCGGCCCAGCCCGCGCAGCGCCCGGTCGTGGGAGGTGACGGCGAGCCGGGCCGCCCGGACCGCCAGGTCGAGCGACGAGGTCTGCCGCATCCGGCCCAGCCGCGCGCTGTGGGCGGCCCAGTTCCGCAGGTCGCCCCGTCTGACCAGGTCGGCGAGGTAGGAGGGCGGCGGCTGGAACAGCGCGTCGGCGCCCTCTCCCGTGAGGTGGGCGGGCGAGCGCCGGTCGCGGGCCCAGGCCAGCCGCAGCGCGGCCCGCCGGTGGGCGAGGAGACCGGGCGCGGGCCGGTCGAGCCCGTCCGGCGCGGCGTCGATCCCCCGGTAGGGCAGGGTCTCGGCGGTTCCCGTCACGACGTCCAGGGTGATCCGGTCGCTCAGGCGGGCGGCCCGGCGGGCCTCCGCCAGGTCGGCGGTGGGGACGTGGGGATGGTGGTAGACGACGGCGTCGACCGGGGCGTGGGCGGCGGCGAGGAAGGCCAGGGTGGTCGAGTCGATCCCGCCGCTGAAGTCGGAGGTCACTCCGGTGCCACGTCTGCGCACGGCCTCCACCAGCGCCTCACGCAGAGAGGCGGCGACCGGGGGGAGCGTGTTCTCGTACACGCCGATGCCGGTGAAGAAGGAACGGCCGGTCGTGAGCGGGAGCACCGTGGGGCAGGCGATCTGCACGGCCGCCGCCAGGGGGTCGGGGGCCCGGGAATGGAGCTCGGCCAGCAGGGTCGCGTGGTGGGCGATGAGGGTCTCGTGGCCGCGTACGGAGAAATGAAGGGGGAACTGGCCCGCGCGGTCGGAATGGACCTCGACCCGGTCGGCGGTGACGATCGCGCAGGAGTAGGCGCCGGGGAGATGCCGCACCGGGCCGGTCTCCAGCTCCTCGTCCGTCGCCAGGACATGGCCGAGGAACAGGACCCGCTCCGACCCCCGGTCGACGGCTCTGAACAGGTCGAACGGTGGCGATCCGTAGACCCGCACGGCGTCGCTGCCGGGCCAGACCGGCTTTCCCGGGAGGTCGGCGCCGCCGACTAACAGGCCCTCGACGGTCCGGATCAGGATGCCGAAGTCACCAGTAGTAGTCGGAGTTGGCGTCGGCGTTCCCGCTGGAGGAGTTTCCGCCGAAGAGCTCGGTGACCCGGCCGAGGCGGATGAGGGCAGGCGGCTCATAGTCGGGCTCCGGCGTCGGCAGTTCGGGCCCCTCTACTGACATGAATGACCACCTGTGCCTGTGAAGTGGGGATACGGACGAGACCAGAGTGATGGTAGCGATACTCAGCGGAGATGGCCGATGAGCCCGAGAATCAGGGCGCCATGGGCGGCGGCGTCCGGTTCGGCGAAGCGCAGCACCATGTGGCCGGTCCACTCCGAGTTCTGGAGCTCCTTTTCGCACTCTCCGGCGACCAGGCGCAGGCCAGGGGCGAGCGGGCCGCCGATCACGACGGCCTGGGTCTCCAGGGTCGCCGCGCTCTCGCGCAGGGCCCGCACCAGATTCCGTCCGGCGACGCGCAGCGCCCAGAGGCAGTTGGGGTCCCCGCCACGCGCCCGTTCGATGAGGTCGCCGATCGACGAGGGCGGTTCCTCTCCCCGGGCCCGCGCGTTCACGTACATCCCCTCCAGCACCGCCGGGACGCAGATGTAACGTTCCAAACAGCCCCTCTTGCCACACCAGCAGTCGAGCCCGGCCGGGTCGACCGAGTGGTGGCCGATGCTGCCGGCCCGGCCGAGGGCGCCGCGCACCATCCTGGGCCCGACCATCAGCCCGCCGAGGACGTGCTCGGCGGCTTCGATGTAAAGCAGGGTCTCGTAGGGGTGGTGGTAGGTCTGCTCGCTGAAGGCCCCCAGCCTGGCGTCGGCGTCGACGACCACTTTGACCTGGCCGAACCGTGCCGCGAGCTGCCGGTGGAGGTCGGGAGCGGCGTACCACGGCGCCGGAGGCGACGGGGACAGGTCGCGGGGGTCGACCGCCCACGGCACCGCCAGGCCCATGGTCGCGATGTCGCCCGGCCCCCGGCCGATCGAACCGACGAGATCGGCGACGGCCGCCGTCGCGGCGTCGAGCCAGGAGGCGCCGTCGCGCAGGCCCAGCCCGAGGTGGGTGACCCGCGCCTGGTCGTGGGACCAGTGCGGTAAACGCGCGGCCACGGTCGCCTGCCGGGCGCCGATCTGTATCCCGACGGCAACCCCCGTCGTGGGATGCAGCACGACGGGTTCCTTCCTCGCGCCGTAGGCGGTGCCGTCGGCCACGAGTTTCTTCACCGCGTTGCTGACCGACGCGTTGGACAGGCCGGTGCGGCGCGCGAGCTCGGTGCGCAGGCCGGAACGGCACATCAGAGCCCTGATGACCTGGAGCACGCTGTCGCTCTCGGTCTCCGGATCGAGTAAGTCACGCGTCTCGCGCACGGGCACCCCGCCCCCGATTTTCGAAATACGAGTCGTGCCGCCTCGATCGTGACACAGCGGCTTCACATCGAAAAGCGATCACGGAACGTCGTGAAACCGTTACAGGGGAAACGGAAACGCAGATACGCTCCGCATTCGGAACACATCATCCGGTAATGCCTCTGCGATTCGACGGGAATCCCCCATGCCCGGCCTGCTTCCCCGAGGGGTGCACGAGCTCCTCCCCCATTTCACCGCCGCCATCGCCACCCGGCCGGAGAAGGGCGACCGGCCCGCCGTGCTGCTCGACGGCCCGGCGGCCGGGATGCTGATCGGCAGACTGGCGACGGCGGTGGGCGGCGGGGTCGTGCCGCACGCCCGGGTCACCGACGACGACGCCGAGCAGGCGATCGGCCTGGTCCCCGTCATCGCCGAGAAGCTGCGCGATTCGATGCCGGAAGGCTGCGGCTCGCTGCGGCTGCCCCTGCTGGAGACGTGCCGGGACGTGTTCACCCTGGAGAAGGCCAGGCCCGGCCAGCGCGACCGGCGCACGATCGTGCGCGACGAGCTGTACGCGAAGCTGCTGGCCCGGCGCCCGTGGCTCCGCACGGCGCTCGCGGTCGCCACGAGGACCGGCGAGCTGCCGGTCGTCGGTTTCCTCTCGGGGATCGTCCTGGTGTTCGCCGAGACGCTCCCGCGCTGGATCTACGGCCGGTGGCTGTCCGGGAACCGGTCGCTGCGCTGGGTCGGCGGGAAGCTGGGGCGGCACGACCGGCGGCTCCTCGACGTCGCGCTGGAGATCACCGCGAAGGGCACCGTGATCAGGGAGGCGGCCGTCCAGGAGGTGCTGCTGACGGCGCTGCTGCGGGATCTCGGCCGGGCCGCGCGGCCCTCCCGGCTGTGGGTGTACCGGCGACGGCGCCGGTGGTCGTTCGTCGTGCTGCTCGGCACCGTCGGTGGCACGGGTTCGCCGTGCAGGCAGTTCGTCGGCGACTACGCGCGGCTCGTCGGCGCGGGCGAGCCGTCCTCGATGCTGGTGCTGGGAGCGCTCACCGCCGAGGATCCGTCGGTCGCGGTCCGGCTCGACGCCGGCCACGCCGCCGACCGGATCGAGGCCCTCTACGCCGACCCGGGCTCACGCGAGTCGGTCGTGTACGTCGTCCCGCTGTCGAAGGAGGCCGACAACGGTGACGGCGCCCGCTACCTCGACACCCTCAGGGTGCACACCCGGAGGAACCGCCGCTGGGACTACGTCCCGGTGCTGGCGCCGTGGCTGGTGACTGCGGCGGTCGCGGCGCTGCTGGTCGTCCCGCCGCAGGGCCCGAGCCCGTGCCGCCCGGTCGCGGGCGGCGAGATCGTGGGCGTCACCGACGGCATCGACTGTAGCCTCGCGCCACCCGGCGCCGGGGGCGACAAGCTGCGTGAGCTGGAGCGACTGGCGGCGTTCGTCAACGGAGCCCTGGAACCGGGCAAGCCGACGCGCGCCGTGGTCTACTACGCCCCGGTCACCGTCCGCGCCGGTTCGGGGAACACGACGCTGAGCGGAATCCAGAGCCTGAGGGGAGCGCTGCTCGCGGTCTCCGAGCTCAACGGCCGCCCCGGCGCGCACCACATGCAACTGCGGGTCCTCATCGCCAACCCGGGCGACGCGTTCGGGCACGGGCCCGAGGTCACGAAGATGATCCTCGACCGGGCGGAGCGCGACCGCGTGGCCGCCGTGGTGGGGATCACCCAAAGTCGCCCGGCCTCCCTCGCCGCCGTGCGGCAGCTCAGCGACGGCAAGATCCTGGTGGTCGGCAGCTCCGTCACGGGCAGCGCGATGGTGGAGGGGCCGGAGGCCCCGCTGCGCTACGTCCAGGTGTCGCCGTCGAACGGGCCGATCGCGCGGATCATGACCGCCTTCGCCCGCGACGTGGAGCGGAGGCCGACGGCGATCGTCGTCACCCATCCCGACGACGAGGTCTTCAGCGTGGACCTCACCCGCAAACTGGAGGTCCGCTACGGCGCCGGACAGACCTACCGCGTCGACTACGCGGAGACGGGCGCCGGGCCCGGCGCGCGTGACGCCGCCCAGGCCATCTGCGAGCGGCTGGACCGGCGGAGCGGCCACGTGATCTACGCCGCCCGCACCGCCCGGCTGCGGGAACTGCTCGACGCCATGGGCGACCGCGAGGACTGCGCGAGGGACGACGGAACCAGGATCGGCTTCCTGACCGAGGGCATGCCCAGCGAGTTCCTCGACGATCCCCGCGCGCTGATCTCCCGCTATCCCTTCGGCGAGTTCTCCTACCTGGCGTTCGACTCCTCGGCTACGCCGCAGGCCACCCCGCATCCCTTCGCCACCGCCTTCACCCGCTTCTTCACCGGCCACGGGCTGCCCGCCTACCGGCCGAACGGCGACGCCGCGGGCGCCTACGACGCCGTGCTGGTGGCGTCGCGGGCCACCGACGAGGCGTTCGCCCTCAACTTCCCAGCCGAGGACTTCCCCGCCAACGCCGTCTACAGCTGGCTCGCGAGCTCCGGCATCGAGGGCCTGAACGGCGCCACGGGCGACATCACCCTCGGCAGGAACCACCGGTTCCCGCCCGCCAAGGCCCTGTTCGTCCTCGGCGTCGACCCGGGCAGCGGCGCCACCCGGGTCCTGCTCGAATGCGGCGCGGGCCCCTGCCCCGGCGGTCGCTGATTGTTTCGTGTTGGTTTCGACCTCTTGACCGTCCACGCAAAACGGGTGTAATCACAGATAAAACAACAAACACCCAAGGACGAAACCAACATCATGTACGCCGAGGAGCGACAGCAGGAGATCCTGCGCCGGGCCCGCGCCGCCGGGCGGGTCGACGTGGTGACCCTCGCCGAGGAGTTCGCCGTCACCACCGAGACCGTGCGCCGTGACCTGACCGTCCTCGAGAAGGCGGGGGTGCTCCGGCGGGTGCACGGCGGGGCCATCCCCGTCGAGCGGCTGGGGTTCGAGCCCGCGCTGGCGGCGCGCGACGAGGTCATGACGTCCGAGAAGGAACGCATCGCCAAAGCGGCCATCGCCGAGCTGCCCCAGGACGGCGCGATCATCATCGACGCCGGGTCGACGACGCGGCGGCTGGCCCAGGAGCTCCCCGTCGACCGGGAGCTGACGGTGATCGTCAACTCCCCGCCGCTGGCCACGATCCTGGCCGCGCGGGCCAACCTGAACGTGATCATGATCGGTGGCCGGGTGCGCGGCCGGACCCTCGCGACGGTCGACGACTGGGCGCTGCGGCCGCTGGCCGACATCCACGTCGACGTGGCGTTCATGGGGACCAACGGCATCTCGGTGGCCAAGGGGCTGACCACGCCCGACCCGGCCGAGGCCGCGATCAAGCGGGCGATGATCGCCTCCGCCCAGCGCAGCGTGCTGCTGGCCGACCACACCAAGTTCGCCGACACCTACCTGGCCCGGTTCGCGACGCTGGCGGAGATCGACGTCGTGATCACCGATACCGTGCTCGACCCCCAGGTGGCCGCCGACCTGGCTCTCCACGGCCCCGAGGTGGTGCGCGCGTGATCCTCACCCTGACCCTCAACCCCAGCCTCGACCGCACCGTCGACATCCCCTCGCTGGCGCGGGGCGAGGTCATCCGGGCCGCCGCCGCCCATCTCGATCCCGGCGGCAAGGGCGTCAACGTCTCGCGGGCGCTGCTGGCCAACAACGTGCGCTCCTGCGCCGTCGTCCCCTACGGCGGGGAGGAGGGGCGCCGGCTGATCGAGCTGCTCGACATCGAGGGCATCGACATGGTCATGGTCCCGGTCGCCGGGACCACCCGTTCCAACATCACGCTCGCCGAGCCCGACGGCACGGTCACCAAGGTCAACGAGCCCGGCGCCACGCTCAGCGCGGCCGAGCTCGACGAGATCGCCGACGCCGTGCTCAGCGCCGCGCACAGCGCCGACTGGGTGGTCGCGTCCGGCAGCCTGCCGCCGCAGGTCCCCTCCGACGTGTACGCCACCCTCTGCCGCCGCTTCAGGAAGGCCGGCATCAACGTGGCCATCGACACGAGCGGGCCCGCCCTGGTCGCGGCCGTCGCGGCCGGGCCCCGGCTGGTCAAGCCCAACCGCGAGGAGCTGGCCGAGGCGACCGGGGCACCGATCGACACGGTCGGCGACGCCATGGAGGCCGCCGCGAAGCTGCGCGCGATGGGCGCGGAGACCGTCCTGGCCAGCCTCGGGCGTGACGGCGCGCTGCTGGTCGAAGACGGGGTCGTCTGGCACGGCGAGTGCGCGGCGGAGGAGCCGCGCAGTTCCGTCGGGGCGGGCGACGCGTTACTGGCCGGGTTCCTCGCGGCGGGGGCGCGCGGGAGGGCGGCCCTCGTCGAGGGGCTGGCCTGGGCGGGCGCGGCGGTGCAGCTGCCGGGCAGCCGCATGCCGGGGCCCGGCGACATCAGACGTGATCGGGTGACCGTGGGCGAACCCGATCCCACGCGGCCGCTGTCGGGGGGCTGATCGCGGCCGAGCTTCGTTCTCTCCCGGAAGAACCCTTTCCATACCCCCCGAGCTCCCCGGAAAGGAGCACACATGACCACCGACTACACCCCACCAGTCGAGGGCACCGGTATAAAGGCCACGATCCAGAGGTTCGGCGGCTATCTCGCCGGAATGATCATGCCGAACATCGGCGCGTTCATCGCCTGGGGTCTGATCACGGCCCTGTTCATCCCGACGGGCTGGATCCCGAACGAGATGTTCGCCGCCCTGGTCGGCCCGATGATCACCGTCCTGCTGCCGGTGCTGATCGGCTACACCGGCGGGCGCATGGTGCACGGCCAGCGCGGCGCGGTCGTGGGCGCGGTCGCCACGATGGGCGTCGTGGTCGGCGCCGAGGTACCGATGTTCCTCGGCGCGATGATCATCGGCCCGCTGGCCGCGTTCCTGCTCAAGCTGTTCGACGACGCGGTGAAAGATCGCATCAGGGCCGGCTTCGAGATGCTCGTCGACAACTTCTCGGCGGGCATCATCGGCGGCGCCGTGGCGCTGCTGGGCGTGTGGGGCATCGGGCCGATCATCGAGGGCGTCACCAAGGTCGCCGGAGACGCCGCCAACTGGCTGGTCAGCAACAACGTGCTGCCGCTGGCCTCGATCATCATCGAGCCGGCCAAGGTGCTGTTCCTGAACAACGCGATCAACCACGGCGTGCTCACGCCGCTGGGCGCGGCCGACGTCGCCGAGGCGGGCAAGTCGATCCTGTTCATGCTGGAGACCAACCCCGGCCCGGGTCTCGGCCTGCTGCTCGCGTACTTCTTCTTCGGCCCGCGGGCCCTGCGGCCCAGCGCCCCGGCCGCGATCATCATCCAGTTCTTCGGCGGCATCCACGAGATCTACTTCCCGTACGTGCTGATGAAGCCCCGCCTGATCCTCGCCATGATCGCCGGTGGTGCCTCCGGCATCCTCGTCTTCATCGCGACGGGTTCGGGTCTGGTGGCCTCCCCCGCACCGGGCAGCATCTTCGCCTACCTGGCCGTTACCCCGGCGGGCGGCTACTTCGGCGTACTCGCGGGCATCCTCGTCGCCACCGGCGTCACCTTCGTGGTCGCCTCGGCGCTCCTGGGCTTCGGCCGGGGCGAGAAGGAGGAGACCCCCGCAGAAGAAGAGACATCCACCACTCCGCAGGAGGCGTAACCCCAATGGCCGGCATCGACAGCGCCGCAGTCAAGAAGATCGTCATCGCCTGCGACGCGGGCATGGGCAGCAGCGTGATGCTGGCCTCCACGCTCCGCAAGCAGCTCAAGGGCAACGGGATCGAGGTCGTCCACTCACCGGTCGACCAGATCCCGGCCGACGCCGACGTGGTCGTCACCCACCAGGGCCTGGCCGCGCGGGCCCGCAAGACGACGCCCGAGGGAGCGGTCCTGATCCCGTTCCAGGTGTTCATCGGCGACCCGGCGGTGACGAAGCTGGTCAACGCGATCAAGAACGGTGGCGTGGTCGGTGGCTGACATCCCGCTCGACCCCCGCGCCGTGAAGCTCGACTGCGTGGCCAAGGACCGCGACGACGCGATCCGCCAGTGCGGCGAGATGCTCGTGGCGGTCGGGGCGGCGGCCGAACCGTACGTCGGGGCGATGCTGGAACGCGAGCGCACGCTCTCCACCTATGTGGGGGAGGGCGTCGCGATCCCGCACGGGACGGTCAAGGCCAAAGAGGTCGTCCACCACGACGCGGTGTGCGTGCTGCGCTTCCCCGACGGCGTCGACTGGGACGGCGACCAGGTGAAACTGTGCGTCGGCATCGCCGCCAAGGGCGACGGGCACGTCCGTCTGCTGGCCGAACTGGCCGAAATCCTCATGGACCCCGACGCGGCCGAGGCGCTGCGCGAGACGGCCGACGAGGCCGAGGTCCTCCGACTCCTGCTGGAAGGAACAGAATGAAGGTCGCGCGTTTCCACGCGCCCGGCGACATCCGGGTCGAAGACGCCCCGGAGCCGGTGGCGGGTCCGGGCGAACTCCTGATCCGGGTACGCAACTGCTCCACCTGCGGCACCGACGCCAAGATCCTGAAGTTCGGGCACCACCACATCAGGCCGCCGCGCGTGATGGGCCACGAGATCGCGGGCGAGGTCGTCACCGGCACCGGCCCGTTCGAACCCGGGGACCGGGTGCAGATCATCGCCGCCATCCCGTGTGGCGAGTGCGGCGAGTGCAGGCGGGGCCGGATGACGGTCTGCCCGAACCAGGAGTCGATGGGCTACCACTACGACGGCGGGTTCGCCGAGTACATGGTCGTCCCGGCGAAGGTGCTCAAGGTCGACGGCGTCAACCGGATCCCGGAGGGCGTGGGCTTCGCCGAGGCGTCGGTCGCCGAGCCGCTGGCCTGTGTGCTCAACGGGCAGGAGCTGGCCCGGGTGGGCCCCGGCGACGACGTCGTCGTGATCGGCTCGGGCCCGATCGGCTGCCTGCACGTGCGGCTGGCCCGCGCCCGGGGAGCGCGCCGGGTCATCCTGGCCGACCTCAACCCCGAGCGCCTGGAGATGGCGGCCGTCCTGGTCAACCCCGACGCCGCGCTGCACGGCGACGACGTGACCGAGGCGGTGCTGAAGCTGACCGAGGGCCGCGGCGCCGACGTGGTCATCACGGCCGCCGCCTCCGGGATCGCCCAGGAGCAGGCGCTCGGGATGGTCGCCCGGCAGGGCCGGATCAGCTTCTTCGGCGGCCTGCCGAAGGACAACCCGATCATCAGGCTCGACTCGAACCTCGTCCACTACCGCGAACTGACCATCGTCGGGGCGAACGGTTCGAGCCCCGCGCACAACAAGCAGGCCCTCGAACTGATCGCGTCGGGCGCGGTGCCGGTGGCCGACCTGATCACCCACCGGCTGCCGCTGACCGACGTCCTGGAGGGCATCGACATCGTGATGCGCGGCGAGGCCATCAAAGTCACCGTGGAGCCGTGATGCCAGAGAGAACAGTGACCGTGGCCGCCGCGACCGGCCTGCACGCCCGCCCGGCCAAGCTCTTCGTCCAGGCCGCGGCCGGAACCGGCGTCAAGGTGAAGATCCGGGTCGGCGAAGGGAAGGCGGTCAGGGCCGACAGCATGCTCGGGGTGCTGTCGCTCGGCGCCGTCCACGGGACCGAGGTGACCCTGTCGGCCGAGGGCGACGGCGCCGACGCCGCCCTCGCGACGCTGGTGGAACTGCTGGAGCGCGACCTCGACGCCGAGTGAATAATGAGGGGACGGCCGGGCGCCCATTCGGGGGGCGCCCGGCCGCTTGACGATCATCCTGTTAACGCTCACAGTGTGTCCGAGATCAAAATCCTCTGATCTGTGTACGAGCTGCTGATAGCGCTAACAGATGGAGTTCGACATGGAACTCGGCAGACGCTCCTTCCTGCGCGCAGCCGCCACCGCGCCCTTCCTCGCCGCGCTGCTCCCCGCCTCCGACGGCGCCGCCACCGTCCTGACCGCGCCCGGCACGCTCCCCATCCCGGCGAACTGGACCGCCCGCCCCTTCGCCCTTCGAGACGTGACCCTCGGCGACGGGATCTTCGCCGCCAAACGCGCGATGATGCTCGACTACGGACGCGGCTACGACGTCGACCGCCTCCTCCAGGTCTTCCGCGCCAACGCCGGCCTGCCCACCCTCGGCGCGGTCGCCCCCGGCGGCTGGGAGGGTCTCGACGGCGAGGCCAACGGCAACCTGCGCGGCCACTACACCGGCCACTTCCTCACGATGCTGTCCCAGGCCTACGGCGGCACCGGCGAGAAGGTCTACGCCGACAGGATCCGTTCCATGGTCGGCGCCCTCACCGAGGTCCGCGACGCCCTGCGCACCGACCCGGCCGTGAACGTGGTCCCAGGAAAGTTCGGCGGGGCCGTGGAGAACGCCCGCGGCTCCCACCAGTACGTCGACCTCCCCGCCGGGGTCCTCGGTGGCTCCCCCGCGATCACGATCTCGGCCTGGGTGAACCCGTCGCACGACGGCCCGTGGGCCCGGGTGTTCGACTTCGGCGACAACACGACCCGGTACATGTACCTGGCCACCGCCAACGCCTTCGGCGTCCCCCGCTTCGCCATCACCACCGGCGGCCCCGCCCAGGAACAGGGCATCGACGCCACCCTCGCACTCCCCCTGAACGAGTGGAGCCACCTGGCCGTCACCCTGGCCGGCTCGACCGCGACCCTGTATCTCAACGGCGCCGTCGCCGGAACCAACACCCGGATGACCCTGAGCCCCGCCTCGCTCGGCACCCCCGTGAACAACTGGCTCGGCCGCTCGAACTACCCGGGCGACCCGGTCTTCCCCGGCGCCCTCGACGACGTCAACCTCTGGTCACGCGCGCTGACCCAGGCCGAGATCCAGGCCCTCCAGACCGCACCGGGCCGGGGCGACCTGGCGTCGTACACCTTCGACGAAGACCTCACCGACGCCTCGGGCCGCGGCCGGCACGCCACCCTGCGCCGCACCTGGCGCCCGAGCCACCCCGGCTTCCTGGCCGCCTATCCGGAGACGCAGTTCATCACCCTGGAGTCGATGACCTCCACCGACTACACGGTGGTGTGGGCGCCCTACTACACCGCCCACAAGATCCTCCGTGGCCTGGTGGACGCCTATCTCAACACCGGCGACGCGAGAGCGCTCGACCTGGCGGCGGGCCTGTGCGACTGGATGCACTCGCGCCTGTCGAAGCTGCCCGCGAGCACCCTCCAGCGCATGTGGGGCATCTTCTCCAGCGGCGAGTTCGGCGGCATCGTCGAGGCGATCTGCGACGTCCACACGATCACCGGAAAGCCCGAGCACCTCGCCCTGGCCAGGCTGTTCGACCTCGACCGGCTCATCGACAACTGCGCAGCGGGCACCGACATCCTCGACGGCCTGCACGCCAACCAGCACATCCCGATCCTCACCGGCCTGGTCCGCCTCTACGACGAGACCGGCGACGAACGCTACTTCCGGGCGGCGCGCGGCTTCTGGAACATGGTCGTCCCGCCCCGCATGTACAGCATCGGCGGCACCAGCACCGGCGAGAACTTCCGCCGTCCCGGCGTCATCGCGGGCACCATCACCGACGTCAACGCCGAGACCTGCTGCGCCTACAACCTGCTCAAACTCAGCCGCACCCTGTTCTTCCACGAACAGCAGCCGAAGTACATGGACTACTACGAACGCGCGCTCTACAACCAGGTCCTCGGCTCCAAGCAGGACCGCCCCGACGCCGAGAAGCCGCTGGTCACCTACTTCATCGGCCTGGTCCCGGGTCATGTACGCGACTACACCCCCAAGCAGGGCACCACCTGCTGCGAGGGCACCGGCATGGAGAGCGCGACCAAATACCAGGACACGATCTACCTGGCGTCGCCCGGCGGCCTCTACGTGAACCTCTACAGCCCGTCCACCCTGACCTGGTCGGACAAGGGCGTCACGATCACCCAGACGACCGCCTACCCGGTCGAGCAGGGCACCACCCTGAAGATCACCGGCTCGGCCCGGTTCGACCTGCACCTGCGCGTCCCGTCGTGGTCACGCGACGGCTTCACCGTCCGGGTCAACGGGCGGCCGGTCCCCGGCACCCCCGAGCCCGGCACCTACTTCACCGTCACCCGCGACTGGCACGACGGCGACGAGGTGCGGATCTCGATCCCGTTCCGCCTGTGGACCGAACCGGCCCTAGACGACGCCCGCCTCCAGTCGCTCTTCTACGGCCCGGTCAACCTGGTCGTCCGCGACCCCCGCACGACCTTCCTGAACCACGGCCTGTACGGGGCCGCCTCCCTCACGGGCGACCTGCTGGGCGCCCTGACCCCCGTACCGAGCAAGCCGTTGCACTTCACCCTCAACCGAAGATCCCACCCACGTCTACTTCCGGCGAACCGAACCGAAGATCGTCTTCGCCGGCCTGGACTCCGGCGTCCCCAACCCGTCGCGAACCGCGATAGGCGACACCTTCCTGGACGAGATCTGGTCCGCCGCCCCCTTCCCTGACCAGGTCGCCTTCGCCACCCACGTGGAGTCGACCGTCGGGACCTGGGTGAACGCGGGCCTCCTCAGCGCGGCCGACGGCACCAAGGTGGTGGACACGGCCCGCACGGCCCCCTTCCCACCGGAGATCGCCCTGACGATCACGGCGACGACCCGGTGCATCGGAACGACGGCTTACGTGGCCGTGAGCGTGACCAACGATTCGGCCGTACCGGTCACGATGACCCTGACGACGCCGTACGGCTCGAAGACCGTGAACGGAGTGGCGCCAGGCAAACAGGCCTACCAGTCGTTCAACTCCCGGCTCCGCCAACTCCCGGCAGGCGAGGTGACCATCACCGCGACCGCCGACGGCCGAACCTCCACCCACCACACCACCTACGCCGCGACGGAGTGCTAAGTCGGCGTTCCAGGCTTGACTTACCCGGACAGATTCATAAGGTTTTCTTATATTCGCTGAATGATGCGATCAGGCGGTGCCTGGGACACCGCGAGAACGACCCGAGACGGCGGACAAGACCGAAGAGGCGCTCGACGAACTTGCGCTCAGAAGGCCCGGCCTGGGCAGGCCATTGGTCGATCGCATCTACCACTCACGGACATTGCACAACCTCAAAGAGTATCCGGATGCTCTTCGTCTTCGATCCCCGCCGGGAGGCCATAGTGCTGGTTGCAGGCGACAAATCGGGAGAATGGAACAGGTGGTACCGCACCGCGATCCCCCTCGCAGAGCAGCGCTACCTGCGGTACCAGGAAGCCCGGGCGTACGAGGAGGAGTCATGAGCGAGTTCGTGAAGTGGTCGGACACCAAGGCCCGGCGCCGCGAGATCGATCCGGAGTGCGACTCCCCCGAGCGGGCCGCCGACCGCGAAGCGAGCCGTGAGCAGATGCGGGCCGAGTTGCGCGGTGCGCAACTCGCCGACATACGCAAACGTCTCGGTGTATCCCAGCAGACGCTCGCCGGTCGCATGGGGATCTCGCAGGCCCGCGTCTCCCAGATCGAACACGGCCAGATCGGCGGCCTCGACGTCGTCCGAAGCTACGTCACCGCCCTCGGAGGCACCCTCGAGGTGGTCGCCGATTTCGGCGACCACACCGTCAAGGTCGCTTGAAGGTGAAGCGGTCGAGGTTCCAGATGGTGATCTCGTACTGATCGACCGCGCCCTCCCACATCGCCACCACCGCGTCGTTCAGGGCATAGGAGCACAGCGCGAGGTCGTGGGACTCGGGATCGGAGAAGGCCTCCAGATGGGCCAGCGCCGCCTTCTCCGTCGGCTCGTCCGACGGCGGGATCAGGCTCTCCGGCCCGTCGCCGATGGCGGTGGCGGCCTTGAGCGCTCCGAGGAGGGTGCCGTCGGAGGCGATGCACGCCTGCCAGACCGTCCACCCCGGCTCACCCGGATGGCCCGCCAGCAGCCCCGCCAGGTCGGCGCCCCGGACGATGCCGGGCTTGGCGAACACCGAGACCGCGGCGACGGCGCCCTCGTCGAAGTCGGCCGGGTCGACCTCGAAGAGGGAGCGGCTCGCGTCGAAGCGGAGCGGCGTGTAGCCGTCGAGCAGGATGAGGACCTCGGGGTGGGAGACCGTCTCACTCCCGGAGAGGGCCTCGGGGGTCACCCAGCCGGGGTCGCGGTCGAGCTCGGTCTCGTAGAGCCAGTTGCCGCCATAGAAGGCACCGTAGACCGAGGCCGGGTCGTGGTCGGCCAGCGGGCGGCCGAGCAGGGACCCGAAGGCCTGCGTCAGAGCGGTGTCCCAGGCGGTGGCCACGATGTGAGCTCCTAGATCTGATTCAGCAACGGCCAGGGGATGATCTCATGGGCGTCGACCAGGGACTTCGGGGCGGTCATGCACCACGCGTCGGTCACCAGCTCGAACAGTTCGTCTGACTCGATGCGGGCCAAATGGACGACCACCCAGCCGGTCGACTCGGTCGTGAACTGGACCTCGAACACGTCGGGCCGCTCGCCGACCAAGGCCGCCTGCTCTTCGAGGGTCGTCTTCAGGCCGACCGTCTCGGTGCGTTCCCACAGGTAGCCGAAGCCCTTGTTGCGCACCCTGAGCGACACCCAGTCACCGCCGAAGCCCTGTTCGGCCTCCGGCAGATGGTCGAGCATCGTCAGGAACTCCTCCACACTCACCGCCATGACCCCAAGGGCTACCAGACGCCACCGACATTTTCAGCCGTCGAGAAGGGACAGCAGGCCGGCCAACCGTTCGCGCTGTTCGTCCGAAAGAACCGAGAAGACCTCCGCCGCCGCCTCGCGCCGGGCGACCCGGGCCCTCTCGTGGACGGCCAGCCCCTCAGCGGTGACCGACACCAGTGTCGAGCGCCGGTTGGAGGGGTCGACCGAGCGGGCCACGAAGCCGGACGCCTCCAGGGCGTCGACGACCGAGGTCAGGGAACGGGGGACGATGCCGAGCAGCTCGGCCAGGCGGGTCATCCGCAGGGGCTCTCCGGCCGAGATGAGAGCGCGCAGCGCGCGTGACTGGCCCGGGTTGACGCCCAGGGGTTCGAGGCGTTCGCGGAAACCCCGCCGGATCCGGTGGTCGACGCGGTGGATCAACTCGAAGAGTTCTCCGTCGGACAAAGCACTCGCCTCATGGAATGAATGTGAGCTAACCTCCGTTTGAGTGTACATCATGGACAATGAACCCCGAGCGCCGCTCAGGCGCGTCATCCGCCTCTTCAGGCCCCACCGCCGCAAACTGGGCGCGGTCGGGGCCCTGATCGTGCTGTCGTCGGTGGTGTCGCTGGCCTCGCCGTTCCTGCTGCGGGAGATCCTCGACGTCGCCCTGCCCGAACGCGACGCGCGGCTGCTGTCGCTGCTGGCCCTGGGCATGATCGTGATCGCCGTGACCACCAGCGTGCTCGACGTGGTGCAGACGTTCATCTCGACCACGATCGGCCAGCGGGTCATGCACGACCTGCGCAAATCCGTCTACAACCATCTCCAGCGGATGTCGCTGGCGTTCTTCACCCGGACCAAGACCGGTGAAGTCCAGTCGCGCATCGCGAACGACATCGGCGCGATGCAGGCCGTGGTGACAACAACAGCTACGTCGTTCATCTCGTATCTGACCTCGGTGATCGCCACCATCGTGGCGATGGTCGCGCTCGACTGGCGGCTCACGCTGATCTCGCTCGGGCTGCTGCCGGTGTTCGTGGGGATCAGCCGGAAGGTCGGCAAGGAGCGCCGCAGGATCACCACGCAGCGCCAGATCCGGATGGCGTCGATGGCCTCGATGGTGCAGGAGTCGCTGTCGATCAGCGGGATCCTGCTGGGGCGCACGATGGGGCGTACCGAGACCCTCACCGACAGGTTCGCCGGGGCCAGCGACGACCTCGCCGACCTGGAGGTCCGGTCGTCGATGGCGGGGCGGTGGCGGCAGTCGTCGATCCAGATCGTGATGGCGGCCATGCCCGCCGTCATCTACTGGGCGGTCGGGTGGACGGGCGCCGTGTCGGTCGGCACGCTGGTCGCGTTCACCACCCTCCAGACCTCGATGTTCCGGCCGTCGGTGCAACTGCTGCAGCTCGGGGTCGAGGTGCAGAGCTCGATGTCGCTGTTCGGGCGGATCTTCGAATATCTCGACCTGAAGGTCGACATCCACCCCGGCGACCGCGAGCTCGACCGGGTCAGGGGCGAGGTGCGGTTCGAGCACGTCGACTTCTCCTACGACCCCGCCATCCCCACCCTCACCGGCATCGACATCGCCGTCCCACCCGGCAGCCGGCTGGCGATCGTCGGCGAGACCGGCTCGGGCAAGACCACCCTCAGCTACCTGCTCCCCCGCCTCTACGACGTCACCGGCGGCCGGATCACCATCGACGGCGTGGACGTCAGAGAGCTCACCTTCGCCTCCCTCGCCGAGACGGTCGGGGTGGTGTCGCAGGAGACCTACCTCTTCCACGCCTCGGTGGCCGACAACCTGCGCTTCGCCAAGCCCGACGCGACCGACGAGGAGCTCCACGCCGCCGCCGCGGCGGCCCGCATCCACGACCACCTCATGTCACTCCCCGAGGGTTACGACACCCTCGTCGGCGAGCGCGGCTACCGTTTCTCCGGTGGCGAGAAGCAGCGCCTGGCCATCGCCAGGACTCTGCTGCGCAACCCACCGGTCCTGATCCTCGACGAGGCCACCAGCGCCCTCGACACCCAGACCGAGCACGCCGTCCAGGAGGCGCTCGACGACCTGGCCGAAGGCCGCACCACCCTGACGATCGCCCACCGGCTGTCGACCGTCCGCGACGCCGACCAGATCATCGTCCTGGACAGGGGCCGGATCGTGGAGCGCGGCACCCACGACGAACTCCTCGCTCTCGGCGGCCACTACGCCACCCTGGTCAACCGCGACGAACTCACCCTGACAGCAGTCGAAGCGGCAGGATGATCACCGCGTAGGCGACGGCGGCGCACGGCACCGCCGTCAGCAGCGTCAGGAAGGCCCCCCGGACGGTTCCCGCCAGCAGCGGCACCAGCAGGAACACCGCCAGGCACACCCACGCCTGCGGCGCGTACCCCAGGCCGAACGCGTAGTGCGCGGCCTCCATCCCGAACACCCCCGACAGCGCGGCCGGCCCGAGCACCCGCCGCCACCCGGCCCCGTCGCGCCACCAGAACCCGGCGACCCCGAACACCGGTCCGGCGACACACGCGATGACCACCCACACGAGCGGCCAGAACGGGCTCCCCATGCCGTCACGGCCGAACTCGGCGTAGCCGTAGTAGCCGACGACGAGCCCGAGCTCGGCGGCGAGCCCGGCGAACAGCCCCCGCAGCAGGCCTCCCGCCACCAGGGCCCCGGCCACGAACGCCGCCACCGACCACACGGCCCCCGAGTTGGCGATCTGGTTCCACGCCCCGGGCAGCCACCCCTGGGCCAGGTTGGTCAGCACCCCCGCCGCCAGCCCCGCCACCAGGGCGATCGCGACCCGAATCATGAGGCGCGACTCTACGCCCCGGCTAGGACGACGATGAGCCGCAGGGTCCGGTAGGCGTCGGCCATGCTCTCGGCGTCGAAGGTGACGGTGCGCCCGGTCCTGGTGACGCCGGGGATGAGGGCGGCCAGGTCGGCGGCGCGGGGCGGGTGCAGGTCGACGTCGACCCGGAGCGGCCGGGGAACCGAAATCGACCTGGCGTCGGCGTGGAGCCTGACAGCCCGCCCCGCGGCGTCCCGCAGCCGGTCGCACGCCTCCTGCGGGTGCAGGCTGTCGGCGGCGTTCTGGCCGAGACCCCGCTTGACCGGCACGGTGACGGCCCGGGACACCAGCGCGCCGAACTCCGCGCAGGCCACGTCGTCTCCGGCGGCCAGGACGACGGGCACACCGTAGGAGGCCGCCAGCAGGACGTTGATCCCGATCTCCCCGTGTGAGGCGCCGTTGAGGCGGACGTCGAGGACGGCGTCGGACATGGTGTGGGCGAGGACCGCGCCGCCCGCGCCGGCGCGGGCGTGGTAGCCCACGAACATCGCCGCCTGGACGCCGTCGAGCAGGCCCGCCATCATGCCCAGTTCCCGGGGCTTGCCACGGATCAGCCGGGCCCGCCGGTCGAGGCTCTCGGGCAGGATGTTGCGGTAGGGGCCGTGGGCGTCGGCCACCACCACCTCGGCTTCCGGTTCGGCGTCGAGCACCCCCTTCACCACGGCGTCGGCCTCGGCCGTCATGAGCCTGCGGCCGCGTTCGTAGTCGTGGCGCTCCGGCCCGGTCTCCGACGAGTGCACGATGCCGGCGACGCCCTCCATGTCCACGGAGATCAGAATCTTCATGACCGTTGGACGCCGGTCGGTCAGATCTGGTTGAGGCCGCCGTCCACGTAGAGCTCCGAGCCGGTGACGAAGCTGCTCTGGTCGGAGGCCAGGAAGGCGACCGCCGCCGCGATCTCCTCCGGGCGGCCCATCCGCCCGAGCGGGACCTGCCCGGCCAGATATCCCTTCAGTTCCTCCGCGCCCGCCTCGTCGGCGGCGAGGCCGGAGATGCCCGGGGTCTCGACCGGGCCGGGGATCAGGGCGTTGACCCGGACGCCACGGCCCTTGAGCTCGTTGGCCCAGGTGCGGGCGAAGGAGCGGATCGCCGCCTTGGACGCGGCGTACACGCCGAAGGCCTCGGCGCCCGAACCGGCGGCCGTGGAGCCGGTGAGGATCACCGACGCGCCCTCGCGCAGGTGCGGCAGCGCCTTCTGGACGGTGAACAGGGTGCCCTTCACGTTGGTGTCGAAGGTCTGGTCGAAGTGCTTCTCCGTCACGTCTTCGAGGCGGGTGAACTCGCCGCCCCCGGCGTTGACGAACAGCACGTCGATGCCCTCGGTGATCGTGGCGTAGAGCCGGTCGAGGTCGTCGAGGTCGCCCACGTCGCCGCGCACCCCGATCGCGTGGTCGCCGATCTCGTCCACCGCCTGCTTGAGCTCGGCCTCGCGGCGGCCCACGACGTAGACCCTCGCGCCGTCGTCGGCGAGCCGCCGGGCGGCGGCCAGGCCGATGCCGCTGGTGCCGCCGGTGACCACGGCCACCTTGCCGTCGAACGTCCCCATGATCTGCCTCCTCAGTTGTAACCAAAGTGGTTACGAATTACGATGTAACCAGACCGGTTACACTGGAGTCAAATGAGTGCGAACAGCAGGCTGACCATCGCCGCCCACGTCCTGACCTGGATGGCCATGGACCAGCAGAACGGTCAGGTCGCCACCTCCGACCGCATCGCCGGGAGCGTCCAGACGAACCCGGTGGTGATCCGGCGCTGCCTCGGCGAGCTGCGCGCCGCCGGGCTGGTCGAGTCGCGGCGCGGGGCGGGCGCGGGCTGGCGGCTGACCAGGGAGCCTCAGGACGTGACGCTGCTCGACGTCTACCGCGCGGTCGAAGACGGGCCGCTCTTCGCCATGCACGCCACCCCGCCGAACCAGGGGTGCCCGGTCGGGGCGGGCATCCGCCCGGCTCTCGACGGGGTGTACGCGGAAGTGGAGGATCGGCTCCAGAGGCAGCTGGCGGCCACGACGATCGCCGATCTGCTTAATGACATAAATGCCCGCAAAATGGGATAATTCACGCCGTGAAATCACGTCGCGCGCTTGTCGTCCGAGGCGGCTGGGAAGGTCACCAGCCCGAGGCCGCCACCGATCTCTTCCTCCCCTACCTGCGTGAGCAGGGGTTCACCGTCACGATCGCCGACTCCCCGGCCGCCTACGAAGACCCCGATCTGATGGCCACGACCGATCTCGTCCTCCAGTGTTTCACGATGGGCACGATCACCCGCGAGCAGACCGCCGGCCTGACCTCGGCGGTCGCGGCGGGCACCGGGTTCGCGGGCTGGCACGGCGGCATCGTCGACTCCTTCCGCAGCGACACCGACTACCTCCACCTGACCGGCGGGCAGTTCGCCTGCCATCCGGAACTCGGCGGAGAGACGTTCGTCCCCCACCGGATCGAGATCACCGGGGAAGACCACCCGATCACCGCGGGCGTCGCCGACTTCGACCTGCTCACCGAGCAATACTGGGTGCTGACCGACCCGTACAGCACCGTGCTCGCGACCACCACCCACGCCGCGCAGGGGCCCTGGAAGCGGCCGGTGACGGTTCCGGCGGTGTGGGTCCGCGAGTGGGGCGAGGGCCGGGTCTTCGTGGCCACGCCCGGCCACGACCTCGACACCCTCAAGAACGACGCCGTGCGCACGATCGTCGAGAGGGGACTCGCATGGGCGAGCCGGTGAAGATCGGGATCATCGGCTGCGGCAAGATCTCGGGTCAGTACACCGCGACCCTGAGGAACCTTCCGGGTCTGGTCGTGTACGCCGTCGCGGACCTCGACCCGAATCGGGCACAGGCCGTGGCCACCGAAACCGGCGCGCGGGCGATGGCCGTCGACGACCTCCTCGACGCCAGTGACCTGGTGCTCAACCTCACCATCCCGGCCGCCCACACCGAGGTCGCGCTGCGCGCCATCGCCGCCGGGAAGGACGTCTACGGCGAGAAGCCCCTGGCCGCGACGCTGGAGGAGGCTCAGCTGATCGTGCGGAGCCTCAACGGTTCGCGGTTAGGCTGCGCGCCCGACACCGTGCTCGGCACCGGCTTCCAGACCGCCCGCTACCACCTCGACGCCGGGCTGATCGGCCGCCCGGCCGCCGCGGTCGCGACCATGATCACGGGAGGTCCGGAGCCCTGGCATCCCGATCCCGACTTCTACTACCGGCCGGGCGGGGGCCCGCTGCTCGACATGGGTCCCTACTACGTGACGGCCCTGGTGACGCTGCTCGGGCCGGTCGTCTCGGCGATCGGGGCGTCTAGCCGTACACGAGAAGAGAGGGTGATCGGCAGTGGCCCCAGGCAGGGCGAACGGCTTCCGGTCACCACCGACACGCACGTCACCGGGGTGCTGACCCACGCCTCCGGCGCCCTGTCGACGCTGATCATGTCGTTCGACGGCCTCACCACGCGGGCGCCCAACATCGAGGTCCAGGGCGAACTCGGCACGCTGGTCGTGCCCGATCCGAACAGGTTCGAGGGCGATGTGTTCGTCCACCGGGTCGGGCAGGCGTGGGAGACCCTGCCGGTCACCGCCGGTTACCGCGACACCGACCGGGGCATCGGCGTGTACGACATGATCACCGCCCCTCGCCCGCGCGCCTCCGGGGAGCTCGCCCTGCACGTCCTCGACGTGATGGAGTCGCTCCTCCGGTCGGCCATCACCGGGCGGGCCGAGACGATCTCGAGCACGTGTGAGCGGCCCGACCCGGTGGAGCTTCAGTCCCTGGTGTGATGGTCGGCGGCCAGCGACTGGTATTCGATGATGTCGTCGGCCGTGATCAGGCCGTCTTGAATGGCTCTGGCCAGCAGGGTCGTCTTCGTCGGGGCGGCCCTGCCGGTGGAGGCGTACTTCACGCGGGCGCGTTCGATGTACTGCTTCACGGTCGCCTCCGAGATGCCCATGCGGAGCGCGACCGACTGCTTGTTCATGCCCTGGAACCACAGCAGCAGCGCCTCGCGCTCGCGGCCCGACAGCATCGGCCGGGACGTCTGCCCGTCGGCGGCGACCAGCGCCCCGGCCATCACCGGCGGCACGTAGGGACGGTCGCGGGCGACGGCGACGATCGTGTCGACGCAGTGTTCCCTGGTCTCGTTCTTGGCGATGAACGTCGCGGCGCCCGCCCGGAGCACGGCCATCACGGTCGCGTCGTCCTCGGACACCGAGTAGACGACCACCCGCCGCCCGGCCGCGACCAGTTCGGGGATGCGCGGGAGCGTGTTGACGCCGTTGTCGAGCTCCAGGTCGAGCAGCAGCACGTCGGCGTCGGCGCCGGCCCCTTCGAGGACCGAGTCGACGGTGTTCCCGCTGGCCACGATCTCGATCTGCTTCAGCGGGTCGGCGTCGACCCACGACCGGATGCCGTCGAGGACGACCGGCAGGTCCTCCACCACGGCGAGGGTCACCGGGCGGTCCAGCGGCTCTCGATCCACAGTTGCGTTCCTCCGTTCTCGGTTTCGACGCGGGTGGCGACGCCGTCGGCGCTGACGGCGCCCGGGGCGGGCAGCGACGGGGCGTCGGTGAGCACGCTGATGATGACCTCGCGCGGCGTGGCGACCAGGGTGACCCTGGCCTGCCGCCGGGCCCGCGCCATCCCTTCGATCGGCGCCTCGGTGAGCGCGCGCCGCACGTCGAGGGGCAGCGGGGGGACGGTGCCCGCCGTCAGGAACAGCACTACGACGCCCCGGCGCTCGACGTCGAACGCGCAGGCCCGCAGGGTGTGCAGGAGCGGGTCGGGGGCGTCGTCGGTCTCGGCGATCAGGCGGCGCAGCCGGGCCGCGCCGACCGCGCTCTCGTGGCGGACGTCGGGGTCGGCCGGGTCGGCGCCTCCCGCGAGCAGGTTGAGCACCGGCGCCACCGCCGAGCGGACCTCGGCGTAGCGGGCCAGGCGGTCGGCGTGCACCTGGTCGGCGGCCTTGCGGTCGGCCTCGGCGCGGGCGGTGCGGTTGGAGTTCTCCACCGCCCACCGGGCGGCCAGGTCGAGGGCGTGCCCACCGGCGCTGGCACCCGCCTGGAGGGTGATCGCGCCGACGCTGACGACGAGGAACTTGCTCAGCGACTGCGGATCGAGCGCCCCGGCCAGGGCCAGCCCGGCGAGGGTGACGACCACGTTGGCCAGCAGGAACACGCTCAGGTCGCGCAGCCAGGTCGATCGGGGCCAGAAAAGGATCATGGCCAGCCAGCCGACCGACCCCCAGGCCCAGTCGGCGGCGTTGACGACGTCACCGGGCTCACAGGCCGCCATCACGATCGCCGACACCGCCAGGGCACCGGCCGCGTAGGGCCAAACGCCGAAGCGCAGGGGCAGTTCCTTCAGCAGGGCCACCGCCGTGACCACGCCGATCGCGGTGTAGAGGAGCCAGGCCGACCCGGCCAGCCAGGGGTAACGGTAGGAGTCCCAGAAGCCGATGGTCCCGACCAGGTCGAAGCCGAGATGCCAGAGGGCGACGATCGACACGGCGGCCCGGCGGGCCCCGAGGCTGTAATTACGGCGGACGCTCGTCTCGGACGCGGTCATCGGGTCCACCTCAACGTGACGCGGGTTCCCTCCGGGCCCGACTCGACCACGCCCCGGCCGCCCACCATCTCCATGCGCGCGAGGATCGACACCCGCAGTCCGTAGCGGTGGTCGGGAACCCGGGCCACGTCGAAGCCCATCCCCCGGTCGCGGACCACGACGACGACCTCGCCGTCGTCCTCGGTCAGCGTGACGGCGGCGGTGGTGACGTTGGCGTGCCGCAGCACGTTGGCGAGCGCCTCGGCGACCGCTTCGAGGAACGCCTCCCCGACCTCCCACGGCACCGACACCGGCATGAGCCGGGTGTGGATGGCCAGGCCCGACCGGGTCGCCCCGGCGGCCAGCCGGTCGTGCAGCGGCACGTGGTCAGGCCCGGTGCCGCCGCCCTCCGACATGCGGTCGAGGTCGGCCAGGTGGCGGGCGGCGGTCTCGCGCAGCATGGGCGAGGTCGCGCCGATGCCCCCGGCGCCGATCATCATCAGGGTGGCGAGCACGCTGCCGTGCATGCGGCTGTTCTGGGCGCGTTCGTCGCGGCGGCGCTCGCGTTCGACGGTGGCCTTCTCCTCGGCGTCGCGGGCCGCCGCGAGCTCGCGGTCGGCGTTGGCGGCGCCCTTCCTGAGCAGGCTCATGAGCAGGGCCGTCGCGCCCACCTGGAGCACGTGGATCCCGGCCACCGCGAAGGCGCCCGAGCCGTAGAGGTGCGCCACGACCACCACGAGCCCGGCCGGGACGGCCGCCTCGGCCCGCCAGGCCAGGTTGATCGCCACGATCGTCATGGTGACCAGCCCGCCGACCCAGCTCGCGCTGTCGCCGATGAGCGTGCCCGCGACGAGTTCCTTCTGGAAGACGCACAGCGCGCAGGTGATGAGCACCTCGGAGACGACGACCTGCGGCAGCAGCCCGTAGGTCCAGCCGGCCCAGAGGAAGAAGACGCTCCAGCACAGCAGCCCGGACACGACGGGGAAGAGCACCGAGGAGTCGACGGGCGGGGCCAGGCCCAGCAGCGCCGCGGTGGCCGCGACGACCCCCGCGACCCCCCGCATGACGGCCGCGCAGCGGGCGGTGACCCGGTCGAGCGCGGCGGTCGCGGGCATGCGTCCACCCGCGTCGAGCCGAACACCCAATGTCATCAGACGCCCCACTCGGCAAGGCTGGATCATGACCGCGCCCTGCGAGTGTAGAGCCGTTTGTCCGGCTGTCGGTCGAATGGCCGTCATAGGTACGCGTCTGTAACCCGGTCTAATTGAGACGGTAATCGTCACGGTGGAAGGGACGGGTAATGCAGTACGCGACGGAGAGCGAGATCCGCTCGACGATCATCTCGGCACGCGTCACGGATCCGGGGATCGCGATCCAGTTCGACGACCGGGTGAGCCGCGGTGACCTGCCCGCCCTCGTCAGCCTGATCGCCAGCATCGTCCGGCTGTTCCTCGGCCTGGCCAAGAAGATCGACGACGAGACGGCCTCCCGGGTGGCGCGGTCATACCTGGCCTGATACGCATGGGTTCATGACGTTTCACCCGAATCTCGACCCTGGCCTGCGGGCGTTCCTGGAAGAGACCCCGCCGCTCTCGTACGACCTCGCCACCGCCGATCTGGCGGAGATCCGGCGGCAGCGGGCGCTCGCCTGCGTCCCGCCGGGAGCCGGGACGAAGGTGACCGACGTCGACGCCGACGGCCTGCGCCTGCGCGTCTACCGCCCGGCCGGCGCGGGCGACGAACCGCTGCCCTGCCTCTACTGGATCCACGGCGGCGGCATGGTTCTCGGCCTGCCCGAAATGGACGACGCCCGCGTCTCCCGCATCGTCGAGGCCCTCGGCTGCACGGCCGTCTCGGTCGACTACCGCCTGGCCCCCGAACACCCCTACCCCATCCCCATCGACGACTGCTACCGCGGCCTGGTCTGGACGGCCGAGAACGCGGCGTCGCTGGGAGTGGACGCGAGCCGCCTGGCGATCGGCGGCAACTCGGCGGGCGGCGGCCTGGCGGCCGGATGCGCCCTGATGGCCAGAGACCTGGGCGGCCCGGCGCTCTGCTTCCAGCTGCTGCTGTGCCCGATGCTCGACGACCGCGACGACACCCTGTCGGCGGCCCAGTTCGAGGAGGCCATCGTGTGGCCGCGCGGCAACAACCGCTTCGGCTGGAAGGCCTACCTGGCCGAGATGACCGACGTTCCGGTCTACGCCGCCCCCGCCCGCGCGACCGACCTGTCGGGCCTGCCCCCCGCCTACGTCGACGTCGGCGAACTGGAGGTCTTCCGCGACGAGGACACCCTCTTCGCGATGCGCCTCGCCGGGGCCGGGGTACCGGTCGAGTTCCACCTGTGGCCGGGCGCCTTCCACGGGTTCGCCGGTACGTCGCAGGAGGTCCCCCTCGTCCGCCGCTCCACCGAGGAGCAGATCGAGGCGCTGCGGCGGGGTTTTGTCGGTGGCCGAATCTAGGCTGCCCGTGTGAACCGTACGGATCGGCTATACGCCCTCGTCGAGGACCTGCGGGCCGTCTCGCCCCGGCCCCGGTCAGCCCGTGAGCTGGCCGAGAGGTTCGCGGTCAGCGTGCGCACCATCGAACGCGACGTCGCCGCGCTCCAGGAGGCCCGCGTCCCCATCTACGCCGAGTTCGGCCGCCGGGGCGGCTACGTCCTCGACACCCGCATGTCGCTGCCGCCGCTCAACTTCACCCCGGAGGAGGCGGTCGCCATCGCGGTCGCCCTCAGCCACGAGGAACTCCCGTTCGCCGAACAGGCCAGGAGCGCCCTGCGCAAGGTGATGGCCGCGATGCCCGACGGCGAGGGCGAACGCGCCAAGGCCCTGGCCGAGCGGGTGCAGCTCATCCGCGACGACGACCGCCCCGACGGCCCGATCGCCACCGTCATCGACTCGGCGGTCTTATCGGGCGGGGTGCTCCGCATCGGCTACGCCGACGCGAAGGGCGTCCCGACCGAGCGCGAGGTCGAACCGGGCGTCTTCGTCGGCAACCGCCGGGGCGAGTGGTATCTGGTCGGCTGGTGCCGCCTCCGCGAGGCGGTCCGCGTCTTCCGCCTCGACCGCATCGCGGGCGCCGAGGCCACCGGCGAACGCGCCCCGGCCCGCCCAACGGCCACCTTCGCCTCCGAGGCCGGTTTACTGCGGCAGCCCGCATAAGCCGAACCCGTTGGATGACCCGCCACCCGGCCACACCCGCCTCGGAGACCGGGCGCCTCCCGCTCTGAGGCGAATCACTGCGGCAGTCCGCATCGAGCGGGAATCCGGCGGGCGGTGCACCGGCCCGGCCCTTTCGTTCGCGTCACGGCGGCACTGCGAATTTCGGCATCCGTCATGTGGTGTTCCGCCGGGACTAAGGAATGCGCCGCCAGAATTGTGTTTTCTTCGCGTCTCGCACGACGATGCCGAGTTTCGCCAGTTCGTCGCGGAGTTCGCTCACGGCGTCACCGTCGCCGACCTTCTCGCGCAGGATCTGCCGGGCCCGCAGCACCGCGTTGGCGGGTGCGTCGAGGTCGGGTTCGCCGGGAATCCATTCGCGGAACGCCTCGCGGTGCGGGTCGCCTTCCAGCCACGTGTAGCCGTGGCGCCGGAACGCCGCGCGCATCGGCTCGACGCTCAGATCCCACGGTTCCCGGGCCACTTCGGCCCCGCCCGGACCGAGCACGACGAGATGCCCTTCTTCCCAGAACACCGACGCGACCCCGGCCCTGGGCACCTCCCGGCGGGAACCGGCCCGCCGCAGCCGCACCACCTCGCCGTCGAGCGTCACCGACAGCGCCGCCCAGCGCAGCATGAACGCCCCCACCAGCCCCGCGACCCCGCCCACGGCGCACGTCACGACCGTCAGCCAGGGCTCCGGAACCAGCCGCACCACCAGTTCGACGACCTCCTGGTAGGGCGCCCACGGCAACTCTGCCGCCCACACCCCGGCGACCTTCACCAGCCAGCCGAGCCCCGCCCCGGCTACCGGCAGGGCGGTCCAGGCGGTGACGGTCAGCCAGCGCGGTTCGCCCACCCGCGACTCCACCGGTTCAGTCCTTCTTCCCGCCGCCGCTCCAGGCCACCGCCAGCGCCACCACGCCGAGCACGATCAGGCCGATGTTCGCCACGATCTCGTAGCCCTGGAGGAAGTCGAGGTATCTCACGACGACCCAGAGCCGGAACCAGCCGATCCATTCATAGACCAGACCACCGACACCCTGAATGAGAAATAAGAAGCCCAGGAATTCCACGAATTTCCGCATACCCGAAGGCTAGCCGCGATTCCGGGAAACACGCCGGCCATTGTCGGTTTTCGGATAACGGCCGAATATTTCGCGGGATAGGGTGCACCCATGGCCGCGATCGAGGTGAGCAACAACTCCACCGGATGGCTCGTCCTCTGGCTCGAACCGTTGGCCGAAGACCGCTGGCTGAAACCGGGCGAGACCTTCCGCGTCCGCAACGACTACCAAGGAGACGAGCCCGCCTTCGAGGTGAGCGTCCCGAAACCGGACGAGGATCGCGCCGCCGGCATCCAGGAGGTCATCGTCTGGGTGAACCACGGAGACATCTACGCCGAGGTCACCGACCGCGAGGGCGACGTCATCGAATGCGCCCACCAGCGCGTCAGCGAGATCTACGACACGTGGTTCCCTAACTACGAGGAGCACGCCAGGGAATGGGCCGAGCGCCACGCCGGGTGTCAGTGCCAGACCACGCCCAAGAGGTCCTGACAACAGCCCGGCGACTCGCCGATGCCCAGCGCCGCCCATGCGGGTGAAGCATCTCGCCGCCCCGCCTCCCATGACTCCTTGATCTCTTGTGACTACTATCCGTAGCGATCAAGAGACTAGAAGGAGATCACGTGCGTACTGTCCTCGCCGCGGCGCTCGTCGCCGTTCCGCTGTTCGCCGCCTCGCCCGCCGCCGCTGAGGCGCCCTCGGCCCTCGTGCTCACGCTGACCGCCCCCGACGGGGCGACGACCGCCACCACGCTGGTCTGCGGGGGGATCGGGAGCGGGCATCCGAACACCGCCGTGGCGTGTGAGCAGCTGGGCAAGGTCGGGGGGCGGTTCGAGGCGCTCAACGTGAACCCCGACGCCATCTGCACGCTCGAATACCTTCCGCACGTGGCCACCGCCTCGGGGATCTGGGAGGGGCGGCGGGTCGCGTGGTCGAAGACCTTCGGCAACCGCTGCGAGCTGCTCAGCACCACCGGGAGCGTCTTCGACTTCTCGTAGCCGGTGGTCACGGAGTGGCCGTCTCGCCGGCGAGACGGCCACCCGGGCGGTGGTCAGGAGACCGGCCGCTTCTGGCCGATGACCTCCTGGGCGATGCTCTCGAGGCTCTCGACCATCCAGTTGGCCAGGTCGCTGTTCTGCAGGTCGGCCGCCTGTTTCCACCGTTCGAGCTGCTCCCGGCTGTAGGTGAACTGGACGCGGGGCTCCGGGCCCGGACCTGGCTCGACGGCCGGAGGGGTGCCGCGCAGTTCGCGGCGCAGCCGGTTGCGCGACCAGCCCGACTGCTCGGCGCGGCGCAGCCAGAGGTCCTGATCCTCCTCCGGCAGCGCGGCGACCTCGGCGTGGTGGGCGAAGCTCAGCTTGTCGCGCCGCCGGGCCAGGCTGAAGCGGCGGGCGACCCAGGCGTAGTTGCGCAGCGTCTGGTAGTCGAGCGAGGTCTGCTCGATGGCCATGCGGTAGCGGTCGGCGTAGGTCTGCTCGCCGTACACGAGCCAGTCGCCGAGCCACCACGACGAGGAGTCGCAGATGAGCGAGATCTGCTTGCCGATCCGTTCCCACGCCGGGTAGGAGAGCTGGTTGGGGAACTGGAGGCCGGTCCTGCGGGTGACGACCGTGCGGTCGATCCCCATGCGCCGGCCGGGCTCCGGCGGCTGCGCGCCGCCGTCGTCCTTCTTGACCACGCCACTTCCTGTACGGCCACTCATGGCACCTCCGCATTGCTCGGCACTCGGGAAACGGGCATCGGGCGGGAAAAGGGCAGGTCGGGTGGGCGCAGGTACAGCACCAGGGCACCCGCCATGATGAACGCGAAGCTCCCGAGGCCCATCAGCAGCGCGATCGACCCGTGCAGCGCCAGCCCGGCGGCCAGCAGGTAGGGCCGGACGGCCCGGCGCGCCACCAGCCCCATGAACAGGGCGAACTCGACGGCGAGCGCCCCCCACGTGAACAGCGTGACCCCCAGCTGGGTCGCGAGCACCGGCTGGAGGAGCGGGGAGATCCATCCGGGGGCGCCGAACACGGGGTCGCCGAGCCAGTAGTAGAGGGCGGTGCCGTTGGCCCATTCCTCGCGGCCGAACTTGGCCACCGAGGCCTGGAAGTAGATGCCCGCCACCTGCACGCGGATGACCAGGAACGCCGACCAGGCCACCAGCGACGCGACCGGATCGGCCACCCGCCGCGGCGACTCCCAGTGCCAGGCACGGCCGTCGGTGAGGGCGATCGGCAGCAGCAGCAACGTCAGCACCGCCGCGACCTGGTCGCCTCCGTCGGGGAGGCTCCCGTTGGCCTGGAAGCTGACCGTCACCCACCAGTGGGGCAGCGCGGTGAACCTCGGCCGCCAGCCCGAGGCGACGACCAGCAGAACGGCGATCGCGACCAGCCGCCCGGCCGCCGGATCGACGACGCAGAACAATCCATATCGGCTGAGCCCCGTGCAGTGCGGGAAGCCGGGCACCCCCGCCACCGGCCGGAACAGGTCGGTGGCTCGGGTGGCCAGGAGCGTCACCAGGGTGCTCAGGGCCAGGATCGTGCGGGCGAGTCCGTACACATTGGTCCAGGGAGAGACCTCGGCGACCGAGCGGACCGCCACCCCGAGGCGGGTCAGCACGCGACCTCCAGCCGGACGACCGACACCGGCATGCGGGTGCGGTCGGCGGCCCCGGCCCACGCCCACGGCAGGGGTTCCTGCCGCGCGACGCCGATCTCCCCGCACAGTCGCGGCTCGGGCGCCGGGTTGCGCAGGGGGAACGCGGCCGTGACCCGGGAGAGGCACTCCTCGGTCCGGCCGTCGTCGCAGGTCGCCCATTGGGCGGCCGGCACGGCCGTGACGAGGATTCCCAGGTCGGCGGCCTGGGCCCGGGAGCCCCGGTTCCAGCCGAAGAGGTTGCGCGCCTCGGAGTGGGGTCCGGCCTCCGCGGGGTGCCAGCCGCCCCCGGCGCCGCGCCGCCAGACCACGTCGTTGGGGTCGCGGGCCGACTTGGTGAAGAACGCCCAGCCCTGCGGCGCCACCACCATGGCCTGCTCCTTCACGTCGCGCTGGCCGGGCAGTTCGAGCGCGGCCGACGGGAGCTGGCCGATCACCACATAGGCGGCCACCAGGAACCAGCCGATCCCCAGCGCGACGGCGACCGCCCCGAGTCTGTGGTCGTTCACCGCGCCAGGGCGTCGGCCACGTCGTCGGCCCACCGCTCGCGGTCGAGCTCGGAGGAGACCGCGTCGCGCTCGCCCCAGTACTTGTTCTTGTTGACGACCACGCTGGTGCTCTTGTAGATCGTCCGGTCGACCATGATGAACGAGCCGCTGAGCCCGAACTCCCCCGACACGGCGGCGCCGTTCTGCACCGTGGCCACCTTGGCCGCGAGCGCCCCGGCCCGGTCGGCAGCCCTCTTGACCCGCACCCGGTCGCCGCTCGTGAGGTCGGCCTCGAAGGCGGCGAAGAACGCCGGGTCGAGCGCGTTCATGCGGGCGGTGAGCGTGGTCGCCTCGGAGCTCGTCCAGACGGCGTCCGAGTGGGGGCCCCGGATGTCGGAGTAGACCTCGGCGGCCGGGCCCTGGGTGAGGAAGAGCCCCATGAACAGCTCTTCGCCGGTGAACCGGGTGGAGGAGGGGACGGCCGCTCCGGCGGCCGATCCCGCGGTGACGAGGCTCACGGCCAGTATGGTTCCGACGATCATTGGTCGCATGCCAACTCCAGGGCGTTGCCGTCTTGATCCCAACGCGAGTTGTTATATAACTTCTCGAACAACCTTGTAAATAAGCCCAGGTAAAGACGCATTGGCGGCATTTGCCCTATAACAAGTCATGATCCCCGACTGGACGTAACATGAGCCGGCGACATATTCCACTTCGGGGGCGGTGACAGGATGAAGAGCGTGTTCAACCGTTCCAGGGGCCGACGGCCGGGCAGAAGGCGGGGAGTGAGAGCATGCGCCTGAGCATCAATCCGAGCTCGGCGGAACCCTTGTTCGACCAGATCGCCAACAGCCTGCGCCACGCCCTCGCCAACGGTCTGCTCCAGCCGGGCGACCGGCTGCCCCCGGCCAGAGACCTGGCCAACGACATCCAGGTGAACCTGCACACGGTGCTCCGGGCCTACGCGCTGCTGCGCGACGAGGGCCTGCTGGAGGTGCGGCGCGGCCGGGGCACGGTCGTGGTCGCCCAGCCGCCCGGCGTCGGAGACCCCCGGCTGGCCCGCGCGATCGCGCATGTGGCGGCCGAGGCCCACCGCGTGGGCGTCACGCGGGCGCGCTTGATCGAACTGGTCTCGGAAGCCTTCCAAAGCGGGGCTTCCTATGACAAGATCCTGGACCAGTGAAATCCGGTCGCACCTTCAGGAACCGAATGTGAAAAGGTCAGGCTCACGCTTTGCGGGGGTCGTGATCCTCTTCCCGGCGGTGTTCCACCTCGCCGCCCTGTTCCTCCCGTGGGCCTTCGAGTCCCGGTTACCCGACCCGATCGCCGTCCATTTCACGGCGGGTGTCGCCGACCAGGCCATCGGCCTGTGGACGTCGGTCGTCGAAGACCTGCTGCTCTCCTGTTTCGTGTGGGCCGTCTTCGCGCTGGTCGCGCTGCTCCGCCCGGCCGGGTCGATCGGCCGACGTGCCGCCGCCGGGGTGTCGGTCGGCCTGGCCGTCCTGCTCGACACGGCGTCGGTGATGGCCACCGTGGTCGGCAACTACGGCGCCACCGTCTGGCAGGAGGCCCACGCGACGTCATGGGCCCCCGCCGTCGCCATCTGCGCGGCCCTCGCGTCGGCGGTGTTCGCCTACGTCTGTGTCAGCCCCCGGCGCCGCCCCGCCGACCTCGACGACGTGCTGCCCGACGATCCGGTGGCCGGACCGCCCCGGCAGGGCCGCTCGGTCTGGATCGGCTCCGCGAAGAACCGCCCGCTGTTCTGGCGGAGCCTGGTGACCGCCTGCCTGCTGGCCGGTCTGGTCGTCGCGGGCGTCATCTGGGTGGTCATTCCCCTGGCGCTGTCGCTGGCCACGCTCCACCTGTGGTCCCGGGTGACCGCCGTCTTCGACGGGCGGACCCTGACGGTACGCGGCCGTCTCCCCCGCCCCGCGCTGCGCCGCATCGACCTGGCCGACATGGAGACCGCCGAGGCCATCGAGGTCGACCCGGGCCAGTGGGGCTGGGGCTGGCGTATCCGCAGCCTGCGCACCCGCGCGGTCGTCATCCGCAAGGGTGAGGCGCTGCTGGTCGCGCTCCGCGACGGCACCGAGTTCACCGTGACGGTCGACCACGCGGCCCTGGGCGCCGAGGAGATCCGCCGCGCGCTGCGCTCGGCGGCCGGACTTCCCCGCCCCTAGCCGGGACGGGCAGCCGGATCGTCACGATCAGGCCGCCGCCCTCCCTCGGGCGGGCCTCCGCCGAGCCGCCGTGGGCCCGCGCGATGGCCCGGACGATCGACAGCCCCAGGCCCGCGCCGCCCGCCGAGCCCGTGCGGTCGGCGTCGAGCCGGGTGAAGGGGTCGAACAGCCGGGCCGCCTGCGCGGGGGCGATCTCCCGGCCGGTGTTCTCGACCGTCACGTACGAATGCCCGGCCGCGCTGCCGGTGCGGAGCCTCACCTCGGCGCGGTCGTCGTTGTAGGCGACCGCGTTGTCGACCAGGTTGCGGATCATCCGCTCCAGCAGCACCCCGTCGCCCACCACCGGCGCCGGGAGCTGGCGCGGCAGCGTCAGGCCGTGCGCCAGCAGCGACGGATGGGCGAGTTCGGCCAGGTCGCCGGGTTCCTTGCCGGTCAGGTCGCGTTCGCTCAGGGCCAGGGTGAGCAGGCCCTCGATCAGGCGTTCCTGCCGGGAGTTGGACGCGAGCAGCTCGTCGCGCACCGGGCGCAGGGTGTCGGGGATCAGCCCGTCGGACATGGAGACCTGGAGCAGCGCCCGGTTGATGGCCAGCGGGGTGCGCAGCTCGTGGGAGGCGTTGGCGACGAACCTGCGCTGGCCGTCGAAGGCGTTGTCGAGGCGTTCGAGCATGGAGTCGAACGTGTCGGCCAGGTCCTTGATCTCGTCGTTCGGCCCGGTCATCGAGATGCGCCGGTGGAGGGTGTCGGTCGACAGGCGGCGGGCCGTCTCGGTGACGCGCTGGAGTGGGTCGAGGGCGCGCTTGGCGACGTACCAGCCGGAGACGAGCGCGACGAGGCCGACGAGCACGGCGGCCAGGAGCGACCACTGGACCAGGGAGCTCAGCACCGACGAGTGGTAGTCGTCGACCAGCTTGTTGAAGACCCCCACGAACAGCTGCTTGTCGCCGGTGGGCGGCGGCAGGTCGCCGGGCGGGAGCTGGATCCTCACCCGCTGGGCGAGGCGGCTGCTGACGACGAAGTAGTTGATCGTCACCAGCACCAGCGCCGCCGCGAAGAACAGGCCGCCGTAGACCAGGGTGAGGCGCATCCGCACCGGCATCGGGGTCACAGCCGGTATCCCGCGCCGGTGATCGTCTCGATGACGGGCGGGTCGCCGAGCTTCTTCCGCAGGGTCATGACGGTGACCCGCACCGAGTTGGTGAAGTAGCTGATGTTCTCGTCCCAGGCCTTCTCCAGCAGGTCCTCCGCGCTGACCACCGTGCCGCCCGCGCGCAGCAGGATCTCCAGCACGGCGAACTCCTTCGGGCTGAGCGCGACGTAGCGGCCGTCGCGGAACACCTCGCGGCGTCCCGGGTCGAGCGTCACCCCGGCCCGCGCCAGCACCGGCGGATGCGCCGACGGCACCCGCCGGGCCAGCGCCCGCAATCTGGCGACCAGCTCGGGGAAGTCGAACGGTTTCGGCAGGTAGTCGTCGGCGCCGATCGACAGGCCCTCGACCTTCGACCGCAGGTCGCCCGCGGCGGTCAGCATGATGATGCGGGCCGGGATCCGCTCGGCGACCAGGCGGCGGCACACGTCGTCGCCGTGCACCGCCGGCAGGTCGCGGTCGAGCACGATGACGTCGTAGTCGTTCGTCATCGCGCGTTCGAGGGCGGCGTCGCCGTCGTGGACGACGTCCACCGCCATCGTCTCTCTTCTGAGCCCGGCCGCCACGACCCGGGCCAGCACCTTCTCGTCTTCGGCCACCAGTACCCGCATGGTCCGCATCCTGCCGGTCGGGGGGTAAACACCGGTTAAGCGCTGCCGAGGGCGAGGGTGGGCGACATGCGGGCCGCCCGCATCGCCGGGTAGATCCCGGCGACCGTCCCGACGAGCAGGGTCGCCGCGAGCGCTCCGGCCGGCGCCCAGGCCGGCACCGTCGGGGGCAGATCCATCCAGGTCGCGTACGCCACCGTCACCGCCGCCCCCAGCACCGCCCCGGCCACCCCGCCCAGCCCCGAGAGCAGCAGCGACTCGGTGAGGAACTGCCCGCGCACCTGCCCACGGGTCGCTCCGAGCGAGCGCCGCAGCCCGATCTCGCGCCGCCGCTCCAGCACCGAGATGACCATCGTGTTGGCCACCCCGACCCCGCCGACGAGCAGCGCGACCGCGCCGATCCCCAGCAGCAGGTTCGTGAACGCCGAGTCGGCCGCAGCCCGCGCCGCCAGCGCGTCGGAGGGACGGCTGACCTCCACCTCCTCCGGGCCCTCCGGGCTCGCCGTGACCGGCAGCACCGCCCGCACGGCGTCGACCTGGCCGGGGTCGGTGCGGGTGTAGATCGTGGTGGGATGCCCGTCGAAGTTCAGGTACGTCCCCGCCGCCCCGAACCCGACCAGCGCCGACCGGTCGACCTCCGGCGCCAGCGGTGAGGCGGCGAGGATCCCGACCACGGTCCACCACCGGCCGCCGATCCACACCTGCTCCCCGGCGGCCCGCACCCCGAGCCGCTCCGAGGCCACCGCCCCGAGCACGACGGCCCGCTGTTCCGCGGTCGCCGCGTTCAGCCACGCGCCCTTCGCCATCGAGGTCTGCAACGCGCGCGGCAGGTCGGTCGAGGCGGCCCGGGTGGTCAGCCCGCCGGTCTCGTGCGGGTCGATGCGGTCGGTGCGGTAGACGGGGGTGCGGGTGTCACCGGTCGCGCCCGCCACCTGGACGGGACCGATCCGCCCGACCATCGCCAGAGCGGTCTCCGGCAGCGAGGTGGGTTCGCCGAACAGGCTCTGCCCGGGGGTCACCCGCAGCAGGTTGGTGCCGAGCCGGTCGAGCTCGGCCAGCAGTTGCGCCTTGGACGACGACGACACCCCCACGACCGCGACCATCGTCGCGATGCCGATGGCGATCCCGAGCGCCGACAGCACCGCCCGCGCGGGCCGCGCCCGCAGCCCGGCCGCGCCGACCCTGACCAGGTCGCCCCACGTGAGCCGGGCCGGTCTCAGCTCAGCCATCCGACACCACCGATCCGTCGCGCAGCCGCACCCGGCGCGGCGCCGACGCGGCCACCTCGGCGTCATGGGTGATGATCACCACGGTGGTCCCGGCGGTGTTCAGTTCCCGCAGCAGGGTGAGCACCCCCGTGCCGGAGACCGAGTCGAGGTTCCCGGTCGGCTCGTCGGCGAGCAGCAGGGACGGCTCCCCCACGACCGCGCGGGCCACCGCCACCCGCTGGCGTTCGCCGCCCGACAGCTCGTTCGGCCGGTGCCCGATCCGGCGCCCGAGCCCGACCCGTTCGAGGGCCTCGGCGGCCCTCTCGCGGCGTTCGCGGCGGTTCGTCCCGGCGTAGAGAAGCCCTTCGGCGACGTTGTCGAGCGCGCTCACGCCGTCGGAGAGGTGGAACCGCTGGAACACGAACCCGATGTGCCGGGCCCGCAGCGCCGACAGCTCACGGTCCGAGAGCGTGGCGACGTCGTATCCGGCGATCTTGACCGTGCCCTCGGAGGGCCGGTCGAGCGTGCCGATCAGGTGCAGCATCGTCGACTTCCCCGACCCCGACGGCCCGACGATGGCCAGCAACTCCCCCTCTTCGATCTGGAGGTCGACGCCGTGGAGGGCGCGAACACCACCCGGGTAGAGCTTCGAGGCCCCCACCAGCTCAACAACAGCCGACACCCCGGCCCGCACATTCAAGACCGCGCCCGCCCCCTCCTGACCTGGAGGTTCCGCGCCCGCCGACTCCGCACCCGGCGGCTCCTTGCGTGGCCGCTCCTTCCCCGGCGGCTCCGCACCTGGCATCTCCGCACCTGGCCGCTGTGCGCCCGGCAGCTCTGTGCCCTGTGGCTCCATTTGGTGACTTGCCCTCATTCGGCCGGTACCTCGACCTTCATGCCCTCGGAGAGTCCGGCGCCCTCGATCTCGACGCGGCCGGCGGCGAACAGGCCGGTCGTGACCGTGATCGTGGTGCCCGCGACACGCACGCCGTAGCCGCCCTCGCGGAGCGCCAACAGCGCCTCGACCGGGACCGACAGGACGTTCTCGCGGGTCTCGCTGGTCAGGCCGACGTCCACCGGGGCCTGGTCGAAGCGGCCGAGGCCGCCCTGGGCGGTGATCTCGACGTCGATCGTCGCCTCGCCGCCGTCCTGCGCGGGCGGGCGGGCGACCGTGCCGATCGAGGTGATCCGTCCCTTTCCGGTCCGGCCGTCGGGGGTCTCCAGCGTGACCGCCGCACCCAGCCTCGCGAGCTGCTGGTCGGAGGCCGCGAGGTCGACGTGGACGACGCGTTTCGTCCCGGTCGTGACGATGACGGACCGGCCGGCCTGCATCCCGGCCTCGGTGGTCACCTCGGCGACCCGCACCGCGCCGGAGGCGATCACCACCTCCTCGGGCCCGACCACACCGGTCTCGTCGAGGTTCAGGTCCTCCTGCCAGTCCTGTACGGCCTCCCGCGTCGACCACGTGAAGTCGTCGTCGACCGTGCCGGGGTCGTAGCCGAGCGCCTTGAGGTTGCGCTCCAGCTGGCGGACGTCCCGCCCCGAGGTGCCGGTGGAGAGCTCGCGGTACATGGGGGTGGTGCCGTACAGGAGAGTGACGGGCTTGCCCGAGACGGAGTAGAGCCGCTTGCCGCGGCGGACGACGGCGCCCTCCTCGGGGGTCCAGGTGACCGTGCCCCGGGCCGCGTTGGGCAGTTCGCGCCGGTTCTCGTAGCCGAGGGTGCCGCCGACGGTCTCGGCGTCGGCCAGGTCGCCCCGGGTGATCTCCGCCGTCTTCACCGGAGGTGGCGGCGGGGCGGCGGGTTCGTCGAACGAGGCCGCCGCGACCCCGCCCCCGGCCAGGGCGGCCACCGCCACTCCGCCGACGAGCAGCGCCCTCCTCACTGAGGTCCCCCGCCGGGCAGGTGCTTCTCGCAGAGTTCCTGCGCCTTCTTCGCCTCCGGGGAGTCGAGCCCGCCCTTGGGCGCCTTGATCATCATCCGCCCGCCGTCGACCTCCGGGTCGGGCAGGTCGACGCCGTTGTCCCGCATGCATTTCGCGTATTTCTGCACGGCGTCCGCGAACGCCGCGTCGCCCATTTTCGGCCCGGCTCCGATGGGCCGGTACTGCGCGCATTCCTCATTGGCCTTGTCGACCGTCGCGGGATCGACGCCCTGCCCCACCCGCACCCTGACCGCGTTGCCCCCGGGCTCGGGATCGGGCACGTCGATGCCGTGCTCACGCATGCACTGGGCGAATTTCACGCCGTCCCCCGAGGCCGAAGGACTGGGCGCGGCGGCCGACGCGGAAACGCCTCCGGCCGTGGCCACACCGGCGGTCTGACCGGTGCCGCAGGCCGCCAGGAACAGCGGCAGGGCCGCGATGACGGCCATTCTGAATCGAGTCATGGGGAATTTCTAGCGAGCCGCCGTTAAACACCCGCTAAGCGAATTCCCTTATCCGATGTTTATGCGAACGGATAAGGGAATTCTGCTCCGGAAGGAGGCCGGCCACTCCGGAGGCGTAACGGAAAATGAGCTTCTCCGGACGACGGGACCCGCGCCGATGAACGGACCGGACCCTACTGCGGCGGACGGTTGCCGAGCTGGCGGCGGAGCTGCTCCAGCTCGCGCTCCAAGTCGGCCACGTTCCGCTCTTGCGGCTGCGGCGGCTGCTGCTGCGGAACCGGGCCGCCCCCCTGCGGCTGCTGCCCGTAAGGCTGGCCCGGGTACTGGCCGTGGGCCTGCTGGTAGGCCTGGTAGGGCTGCGATGGCGGGCGGTAGCGCGTGGTGTTCTCGGCGGCCGGCGGGAGCGAGTGGGCGGGCGGCGGCTGGTAGGCCGGGATCTGCTGGGCGGCGGCCTGGTAGGGCGGCGCGCCGTTGTAGACCGGGATCTGGGCCCGCTTCTTACGCTTGGCGCTCTTCACCACGAGGCGGAGCAGGACCAGCCCGAGCAGGATCGCGACAATCACCCCGGCGCCGATGAGCAGCCAGAAGCTCGACGACTGCGGCGTCTCGTCCTTGCCCGCGGTGATGAACTGCTGCGAGTTGGTGATGTACTCGGCGACCCACGGGTGGGTCGGGTGCAGCGCCTGGACCTCGCGGAAGATCGGCAGCGCTTGCGAGTAGTGGTGCAGGAAGAAGGCGTCCAGTGCCGCGTTCCAGCGGGTCGTGGTGGCCGAGGCGGCGGGCTTGATGCCCTTCTCGTTCAGCTTCTCCTTGATGACCGAGACCGGTAGCACGAACGACTCGTTCTCCGAGGCCTCCCCGCCCTGGGAGACCGTGCCCGCGATCAGCATGCCGATCACGTTGCCGTCCTTGGAGAACACCGGCCCGCCGGAGTTGCCGTGGTACGACGGCGCCTGCGTCTGGATGTACGGCACGCCCTTGTCGGTGGTCCGCAGCGCGTTGTACGGCCCCTCGGTCAGCGCCGGGTCGAGCTTCGACTCCAGGCTGAAGAACGGCGTGTTGGTGACCAGCCCGGGGAACCCGCTGATGTAGACGGTCGACCCGACCTGCACGTCGGTGTCGTTGCCGAGCGGCACGGTCGGCAGGTTCTGCTGCCCGTTGACCTTGAGCAGCGCGTAGTCCTTGCCCGGGTAGCTCTCGCCGACGTCGACGAGTTCGGCGACGATCGGCTTGGCGGTCTTGTCGACGCCGCCGCCCGGGTGGGCCTGGAGGACCGCGATCTCCTTCTTGAGACCGTCGATCTGCATGTTGGCCGCGTTGAAGTTGATGAACAGGTTCTCGGCGAGCTTGATCATCTCTTCGTCGGGTGAGAGGTCCTTGACCATCTCCAGGATGCCCTGCGCGTCCTCCTCGTAGAACTTGGAGAGCGCCTGCTGGGCGAAGACGTCGTTGAGCTCCTTGTCGCCCATCTCGACGCAGTGCGCGCCGGTGACCATGTAGCCGTCGGGGGTGACCCACCAGCCGGTGCACATGCCGCCGACCTCGGCGTCCACGGTCCGCATCGGGGTGCCGGGCACGAGGTAGGCGCCGACGTTGGCGTTCATCTGCTCGAACATGTACTTCGCGATGCTGCGCTGGTCCTGCGCGATCTTCCCCGCGAGCACGTCGTTGGTGATCTTGTCGACGAGGGCGTACAGGTTGCCCTCGTTGACGGCCGGCGTGGGCACGCTGACCTGTCCGGTGTAGGTGAGGCTGGTGAGCTGGACGGCGGGGTGGGTCTGCGCGGCGAGCCGGGTGCCGATCGGGACGTCTGGCGTCTCATCGGCGTACGCGGGAGATGCGGCGAGCACCGACACCGCCGCGGCGGCGACGATGAGGTTTCTGAGGTTCACGGACTGATCGTCGGATAGGCGCCTTGTCCACCACTTGTGAGTGACTTGGGGTTTCCATTACCCGAGGGAAAACCCCAGGGCAGACCCGGTGGTGAGACGTTTGGCCCGTTCCTACCGTGGCGGACATGGCCAAAGCCGTCCCGCCCGGGACCATCTCCATCGACGGCCGCCCCTTCGTCGCGGCCGTCCTCCCCGATGTGTACGACGCCCGCGACCTCCCGTACCGCCCCCTCCTGCGGCCGCTGCCCGACGTGGTCGACAACCGCGCCGGCCGGCGGGTCCTCACCCAGGAGGGGGCCTCCTGCACGGGCCACGCCCTGGCCGCCGTCATCGCCGCCGCCCGGCGCGGCCCGGCGGTCAGCCCGTACATGCTCTACCGCCTCGGACGGCGCTACGACGAGTTCGCCGGCGAGGAGGACGTCGGCTCGTCGCTCCGGGGCGTCCTCAAGGGCTGGTACCACCACGGCGTGCTCCCCGAGCAGTCGTGGACGACCCCCGAGCCCGACCTCAACGACCCCCTGGTCGCCGCGGAGGCGGCCCGCATCCCGATGGGCGCCTACTACCGCGTGACCCCGGGCAACCTCGACGACCTCCAGTCGGCCATCACCGAGGCGGGCGCGGTCTGCGTGTCGGCCGTCATCCACGAGGGCTGGATCGACCCGGTCACCGAGAACGGCGCCCACGTCATCCGCCGCCTCCCCGACCACAGAGCTCTGGGCGGCCACGCCTTCGCCCTGGTCGGCTACGACGAGACGGGCTTCCTCGTCCAGAACTCCTGGGGCCCCGGCTGGGCCGGACAGGGCTTCGCCACCCTCCCCTACACCGAGTGGCTCGCCACCGCCTACGACGCCTACGCGGTACGCCCCGGCGTCCGGGGCACCCCCCTGAACACCCGCACCAGAGCGGCGGAAGACGCTCAGGCGGGCGCGTCGGCCATCGACCTGGCCCCCTATGTCGTCAACCTCGGCAACGACGGCCGCCTGGCCAAGATCGGCTCCTTCGAGAGCTCCCCGCGCCAGATCGAGGCCGCCCTCACCCAGATGGACGCCACCCACGCCAAGTGGGGCGGCCAGGAGCGCCACGTCGTCCTCTACGCCCACGGCGGCCTGACCAGCGGCGGCACCGGCCAGGACATCGCGCGCCGGGACCTCGGCTGGTGGCTGGCCAACCGGATCTACCCGATCACCTTCGCCTGGCAGACCGGCGCGATCGAGACCCTCCTCGACCAGCTCGCCGACCTGACCGGCCGCTTCCTGCCCGCCGGAGGCCCGGCCGAATGGCTGGCCGAAGGCGCCGACCGCGCCGTGGAGGTCCTGGCCCGCAGCAGCCTGGCCTGGGCCTGGGACCAGATGAAACAGAACGCGAGAGCCGCCTCCGAGCCCGTCGCGGGCCCGGTCGACTGGACGGCGACGCGGTCGGCGCACCCCGGCGCCACCCTGACCGCCCTGGCCCTGAGGAACCACGTGCAGCCGGGCACCCGGGTCCACCTGGTCGGCCACAGCGCCGGTTCGATCTTCCTGGCCGCACTGGCCGAGCGGCTGGTGGCGGCGGAGGTCCCCATCGCGTCCACGACCTTCCTGGCCCCCGCGATCACCGTGGCCGACTTCCGCCGCACCATGGAGCCGCTCCGGCCCAAGATCGGCCGCTTCACCACCTTCGCCCTGACGGACGAACGGGAGCTCGACGACACGTGCGGCGCGATCTACCGCAAGTCGATCCTCTACCTGGTCTCGCGGGCCTTCGAACGCCCCGAGCAGGCGGGCGGCGAGGTCCCGATCCTCGGCATGGCCAAGCACCTGACCGGCCTGGACCTCCCCGTGGTCCTCTCGGGGACCATGACCCCGATCACCGACCACTGCGCCGCGCGAGGCCACGCCGACTTCGACACCGACGCGGCCACCATGACCTCGGCCCTCCTCCGCATGCTGGGCCGGTCGGCCCTGGACGTGACGCTCACGCCGTACCACTGACCATTCGGGTGTGACGTCCCTCAAGCCAGCCGGTTCGAGCACCACTCAGCGTCTTGGACGCGGCCCAACGCCAGATAGACATCGCGGGCTGCAGAGTAGTGCGCGGCAGCTTCCCTGCTCCGTCCACGCAGCCGGTAAAGGGTTCCCAGTTCTCCGTCGGCGTTGGCCTCGCCCAGCCGATTA
>NZ_BAAGDO010000006.1:0-312432 GCF_054661255.1 Herbidospora sp. RD11066 | reverse complement strand
CCGATGGTCCGATACTGCTCCAGAGCCGCCAACGTCTCCTTCTCAGCCCGCGAATAATTCCCCTGGCGGCGATACAGAACGCCCAGCTCCCCGTGGCTGTTGGCCTCGCCCAGCCGATTACCGATGGTCCGATACTGCTCCAGAGCCGCCAACGTCTCCTTCTCAGCCCGCGAATAATTCCCCTGGCGGCGATACAGGATGCCGAGCTCGCTGTGGGCGTTCGCCGAACCCCAGAGATTACCCATGGCCCGATAGAGGGCCAGCGCCTTTCTCGTTTCCCCCTCTGCCCGCAGATAGTCGCCCGGGAAGGCATTCGCGAGTGCTTCTTCGTCACGAGGATGCGTGTCGCCCCACCGATTGCCGATCACCTGGTAGAGCTCCAGGGCCTTCCTCGTCTCCTGTTCGGCTCTCGGATAGTCATCGCGTTCTCTCGACAGAATGCCCAGCTCACGCCGGGCGTAGGAATCTCCGACCGGGCTCGCCATGGTCCGATAGAGATCCAGAGCCTCCTTCGTCTCCTGCTCCGCCCGGGCATAGTCGCCTCGCAGGCGATAGAGAATGCCCAGCTCACGGCGGGCGTAGGCCTCACCCCATCGATTACCGATGGCTCGATAGGAATCGAGAACCCTGCTGGTCTCCCGCTCGGCGTTCGCATAGTCGTCTCGCAGACGGTGGACGATGCCCAGCTCTCCATGGGCGTACGTCTCACCCCACCGATCTCCAATGGCCCGGTAGAGGTCGAGCGCCTTGCTGGTCTCCTGCTCGGCTCGCGCGTAGTCTCCGGAAAGACGCCGGATGATCCCCATCTCACGGCACGCGTTGGCCTCGCCGAACCGGTTGCCCAGGACCCGGAACTGCTCCAGCGAGATCCCGGTCTCTCGCGCGGCCCTTTCGTAGTCGTCCTGCAGCCGGTAAAGGACGCCGAGGTCTCGGTGAGCATAGGCCTCACCAAGCGGGTCGCCGATGGCTTCGAACTGTTCCAGCGCCTTCTTGGACTCTTGCTCGGCCGGTGGATAGTCATCCCACAGCCGGTACAGAATTCCCAACTCACCGTGCGCGTAGGCTTCGCCCAGCTCATCGCCCAGCACCCGATACGCCTCCAGGGCACGTTTCGTCTCCTGTTCGGCCTGCGGATAGTTGTCCCACAAGCGGTAGAGGATGCCGAGATCGCGGTGCGCGTAAGCCTCGCCGAGGCTGTCGCCGATGAGTAGATACAGGTCCAGCGCCCTCTTCGTCTCCAGCTCTGCTTGCTGGTAGTCGCTTCTCAATCGATGGACGGTGCTGAGCCAGCGATGGGCTTTGGCCGTTCGCGATCGGCTGGAGGTGCGATCGTCGCCGCGCAGGGCCCGGGTCAGGAGCTTCGCCGCTTCGGGCAGCGCCCGGTCGAGGCAGGCCATCCGCCCCTGGTAGAGATCGACGATGCTGGCCATGCCCGTTTCCTGGAGCCGGACGACACCACCGGTTTCCTGAGCGGTCGCGATGCTGATCAGTCGGCGGGCGGTCGACAGATCGTTGCCCCGCACAGCGGTATCGAGGAGTTTTTCCCAATCGTCCAGGCCGGTTGGATCACCGATGGCGAAGGAGTGGTAGGCGGCCTCCGCAGGGTTGTTGTGGGAGGTGTACCACGCGGCCGCGGCCCGGTGGAGCGCGGTGATGGTGTCGCTCTGATGGCCATTGGCCAGAAACGCCTCCCGAACCAACTCGTGCACACGCAGCCAGGTCTTCTGATTGTTCAGATCATGAATACGTTTGACGAACGAGTAGCGGCACAGCCGTCCGAAAGAATCGTTGTCGACAGGCGTGGGGTCGAGGAGTGCCCGCAAACCATCGATGGTGATGTGACGCAGCACGGCGGCAGCCTGCACGAGCCTTTGCTGGCGAGGATCCAGCCGATGCAGGAAAGAACGGTGCAGCCAGTCGTGAACGGCCGATTCCTGAGTCCCTGCCACCCAGGCCGTGTCCAGGTCAGACTGCCGCTCCTCGCGATAGGCATCGGCCAGCATTCCCAGCCAGATGGGCGTTCCCGTGCATCGGTCGTGTGCCAGAGCCGCGAACGCCGGGTCGTGCAGTCCGCGGCCGACCAAATAGGCGGCCGTTTCGCCGGAGCTCCAACCGCCAAGATGCAAGGTGTCGGCCACGGCGTGCAGAGTTCCCGGAAAGTCCGGCCGCTCCCATCCGGCGGTGACTATCCGCAGGTCCGGAACGGCCTCGATGACCTGAGGCAGGAGTTTGTGGGTCACCCAGTTGACCAGCCCCTCTCTCGAGGTTCCTGCCGAAAGTCCGTCATGGCGGGTCAGCCATTCGAGACCGTCCAAAGTAACCAGCACTCGCGACAGCGGGAGATCACGCACGGCGGCAAGCGCGGCATCGACGAGCGCGGCCCGGTAGGCCACGTAGAGATCGGCGGTCGGGTGCCCGCCCTGGTTGGAGATGGGTGAACCGGTGATGGTGCTGCCGTCGGAGGCCGTCATGTGGATCTGGATATCGGCGTGGGACAGGCGCAGCTGATCTTGTATGGCCCGCACCTGATGGGCGAATCGCCCCTGGCGCATGGTCAGCTGGCGGGTGCTGGTGGATCCCAGACGGAGCAGAGTCCGGACCAGATCGTCGAGGAGGCTCTGGTCCAGACCGTCGGGCCGGTTTCCGGTCGCACCCGAACTCAGGTCGATCGCCGCGTGCCGGAAACCACGACCCGAAGCGCGCCGGCCTATTTCGGTCAGGAGAAAAGTCTTTCCGATTCCGGAGGTTCCGTAGATACCGAGGATGCGAATGTCCGGTTCGGGGGCGAGTATCGTCTCCGCCCGAAAAATCTCATTACTGCGTCCGACGAAAGAAATTTCCCGCATGCCATCACCCCCGCCGTAACATGAAGGGAGATCACCCTATGCGAAGGACAGCGGGAATGCCTAGATGGAGGTCAACCGCTTCTCTGGCCGCGATGGGAGCCATCTTTTCCGCCGTCACCGGAGGGCTGATTAATGTGCTCACGGCGTCGTGGAGTTGGCTACTCTTTGCGATTGCCGCCGGACTGCTGGTCGTCGTGGCCGCGATAGCGCATCGCCTCGAGGGGAACAGAAAACAGGGACATGCGACGACACGGAGAGTCAGCCAGATAGCCGCAGGTCGCGGTACCCGCATCGCCCAGAGCCCGATCCGTGCCACCGAGGCGGACGTGGACCAGATAGCCGAGAGCCGAGGCCGGATCACTGGTTCCGGCATTACCGCCGAGAACGCGGTCGTTAGGCAGAACGTCAGAGAAGGGGGAGTCATCGAAGACTCACCCATTGACACGAGGTAGTCGCACCGACAATCCATGAACGACGCCACCGAATGAACGCTTGGTCATATCTCGAACACTCTCGGTGTTCGAAATCCAACGCCCGCGCACCGGAAAACGAAAAGGCCCCCGAATCCCTTCGGGGGCCTTTCGATAAACCGGGCTAGACGCCCATGGTCTCCGTGTCGTTGGTCTCGGCGGTCGCGCCGATCTCGGTGACACCGTTCTTGAGGTGGTAGCGCGCGATCGCCTCACGGAGGGTCTCGGGCTTCACCTCGCCACGCTTGGCGAGCTGCGTGAGCACCGCGAGGGTGATCGACGCCGCGTCGACGTGGAAGTGGCGGCGGAGCGCCGACCGCGTGTCGGACAGGCCGAACCCGTCGGTCCCCAGCGACGACCAGTCTCCGGGCACCCACTGCGCGATCTGGTCCTGTACGGCCCGCATGTAGTCGCTGACGCCCACGAACGGCCCGGGGACGTTGGACAGCTTGGTCGTGACGTAGGGCACCTTCTGCTCGGCGTCAGGGTTCAGCAGGTTGTACTCCTCGCACGCGAGGGCGTCCCGCCGGAGCTCCGACCACGAGGTCGTCGACCACACCGAGGCCGCGACGCCCCACTCTTCGGCCAGCATCCGCTGCGCCTCCAGGGCCCACGGCCCGGCGACGCCGGACACCAGGATGTTGGCCTTGGGGCCGTCACCCTGCGCCGGGGCGAAGAGGTAGAGACCCTTGAGCAGGCCCTCGACGTCGAGGTTGGCCGGCTCGGCGGGCTGCTGGTAGGGCTCGTTGTAGACGGTGAGGTAGTAGAAGATGTCCTCCTGCTTCTCCCCGTACATGCGCCGCAGGCCGTCGCGGACGATGTGGCCCACCTCGTAGCCCCACGCCGGGTCGTAGGAGACCGCGGCCGGGTTGGTCGAGGCGATGAGCGGCGTGTGGCCGTCTTCGTGCTGGAGGCCCTCGCCGTTCAGGGTGGTGCGGCCGGCCGTCGCGCCGAGGAGGAAGCCCCGGCCCATCTGGTCGGCGAGCTGCCACATCTGGTCGGCCGTCCGCTGCCAGCCGAACATCGAGTAGAAGATGTAGATCGGGATCATGTGCTCGCCGTGGGTGGCGTACGCCGAGCCGACCGCGATCGTGGAGGCCATCGAGCCCGACTCGGTGATGCCCTCGTGGAGGATCTGACCTTCGGTCGACTCCTTGTAGGACAGCAGCAGGTCGCGGTCGACGGCCTCGTAGGTCTGCCCGTAGGGCGAGTAGATCTTGGCCGTCGGGAACATGGCGTCGATGCCGAACGTGCGGGCCTCGTCGGGGATGATCGGCACGAAGCGGTGGCCGATCTCCTTGTCGCGCATGAGGTCTTTCAGCAGGCGGACGAACGCCATGGTGGTGGCGACGTTCTGCTTGCCCGAACCCTTGCTGAGCTGCTTGTAGGCGTCGTCGCCCGGCAGCTTGAGGCTCTTGGCCCGTACTACTCGCTTCGGCAGGAAACCGCCCAGAGCGTGGCGGCGCTCCTTCATGTAGGCGATCTCGTCGCTGTCGGCGCCCGGGTGGAAGTAGGGCGGCAGGTCGCCTTCGAGGTCCTTGTCCGGGATCGGAAGGTAGAGCCGGTCGCGGAACTCCTTGAGCTCCGCCTTGCTCAGCTTCTTCATCTGGTGGGTGGCGTTGCGGGCCTCGAAGTCCTTGCCCAGCGTCCAGCCCTTGATGGTCTGCGCCAGGATGACCGTCGGCTGGCCGACGTGGTCACGGGCCGACTTGAAGGCCGCGTAGACCTTGCGGTAGTCGTGACCGCCGCGCGAGAGCTTGCGGATGTCGTCGTCGGACAGGTGCTCGACCATGCGGCGCAGGCGCGGGTCACCACCGAAGAAGTGGTCGCGGATGTACCCGCCGTTCTCGACCGAGTAGGTCTGGAACTGGCCGTCGGGCGTGGTGTTCATCTGGTTGACCAGCACACCGTCGACGTCGGCGGCGAGCAGCGGGTCCCAGTCACGGCCCCAGACGACCTTGATGACGTTCCAGCCGGCCCCCCGGAAGTACGACTCAAGCTCCTGGATGATCTTGCCGTTGCCGCGGACCGGGCCGTCCAACCGCTGAAGGTTGCAGTTGATGACGAAGGTCAGGTTGTCGAGCTCCTCGCGGGCGGCGAGGCCGATGGCGCCGAGCGACTCGGGCTCGTCCATCTCGCCGTCGCCGAGGAACGCCCACACGTGGCTCCGCGAGGTGTCCTTGATCTTGCGGTCTTCCAGGTAGCGGTTGAACCGCGCCTGGTAGATCGCGCCGATCGGCCCCAGGCCCATGGAGACCGTGGGGAACTCCCAGAAGTCGTTCATGAGGCGCGGGTGGGGATAGGACGGCAGCCCCTTGAACCCGTGGGACAGCTCCTGCCGGAAGGCGTCGAGCTGGGTCTCGGTGAGGCGGCCCTCGAGGAAGGCGCGCGCGTAGATGCCCGGGGCCGCGTGGCCCTGGAAGAACACCTGGTCGCCCGATTCCCCGTGGTCCTTGCCCCGGAAGAAGTGGTTGAAGCCCACTTCGTAGAGGGACGCGGCCGAGGCGTAGGTGGCGATGTGGCCACCCACGTTGGTGCGGGCGTTGGCCCTGGTCACCATGATCGCGGCGTTCCACCGGATGTAGGCGCGGATCCGCCGCTCGACGTATTCGTCGCCGGGGAACCAGGGTTCGCGCTCGGGAGCGATCGTGTTGATGTAGTCGGTGCTGCGCAGCCCCGGGACGCCGACCTGATGCTCTCGGGCCCGTTCGAGCAGGCGGAGCATCAGGTAGCGCGCTCGGGTTCGCCCCTCCGTCTTGACGACGTTGTCGAGCGACTCAAGCCACTCCTGGGTCTCGCTTGGATCGACATCAGGGAACTGGCTGGGTAGGCCGTCGCTGATGATCGAGAAACGCTGGCGTCCGGAAGCCACTGGGTCTCGCCTTCCGAGAATGGACTTTTGTCGGTCTAGGGTTCGGGTTCCATCCTGGCTGGTCCTTACGGAAGATGCATCTCTACCGTGAGGTAACCGGGGTGGTCTATGGGTCTAGACCACCGATGGTAGGACGATTTTCGCCCAAGCTTGCACATCCCGCCACCACCGGGTGTGCTCACTTCGTCAGCGTAACGTTTTGACCTAGGTTGTCCCTCACCTGGTCGCACGGCCCCGAATTGCGGGCAGGCCGCACCTTAGTATCCCGATGTGAGATCTCAGGTCATCGAGGTGCGGACGGGCGCCCGGGAACGGGTGCACGACATCACCGCGGAGTGCGCGAGGTTCGTGGAAGAGTGCGGAGGCAGCGGCCTTCTCAACGTCTTCGTCCCTCACGCCACGGCGGGCGTGGCGCTGATCGAACTGGGCGCCGGCAGCGACGACGACCTGCTGGCGGCGCTGGGCGACCTGCTCCCGGCCGACGACCGCTGGCGGCACGCCCACGGCTCACGCGGCCACGGGCGCTCTCACGTGATGCCGGCCCTGATTCCGCCCTATGCGACGGTGCCCGTCATCGGGGGGCGGCTGGCTCTGGGCACCTGGCAGTCGATCGCCATCGTGGATCTCAACGTGGACAACAGGGAACGCAGTGTCCGTTTGTCCTATTTGTCCGAATCGTAGATAACGGTGCGGGTCACTGACCGTGGCGACCGTTGACGACGATGGGTCACAGCGTGTGGACTGTGCCGAACGATACCCGCAGCGGTTTTCCAGCGGGGTCGATCCGAGCAGGAGGGATGAGAGTGAGCGCGACCGCGGGTCAGGCGCAGGGCGAGCGCGGCCTGGCCGAACGACTCGGCCTCAAGCCGGGTCAGGTGGTGCAGGAGGTCGGCTGGGACGAGGACAGTGACGAAGAGCTTCGTCAGTCCATCGAGGAGCTGACCGGCAACGAGATGGTCGACGAGGACTTCGAAGAAGTCGTCGACGTGGTGCTGCTGTGGTACCGCGAAGGGGACGACGATCTGTTCGACGTCCTGAGCGACGTCATGGGCGCGTTGGCTGACGGCGGCCAGATCTGGCTGCTGACGCCGAAGGCGGGCCGGAAGAACCACGTCGAGCCGAGCGACATCGGCGAAGACGCCACGACCGCCGGCCTGGCGCAGACCAGCAGCATCAGCGCGGCCAGGGAATGGTCGGGCACGAGACTCGTCTTCAAGGGCCGCCGCTAGTCGGTGGAGCCCCGCCCTGCCGTACGGCCGCCGCCGTACGGCAGGCTCACTACGGGCGGAGCAATCATGGACATGCTGACCGCCGGGTCGCCCGCGCCCGACTTCGAGCTGACCGATCAGCACGGCACGCCGATCCGGCTGTCCGGCCTCCGTGGCCGGAAGGTCCTGCTGGTCTTCTTCCCGTTCGCCTTCACCGGCGTCTGCCAGGGCGAACTCCACGACCTGGCCGGGTTCGACGGCGACACGGCGGTCCTGGCCGTCTCGGTCGACTCGATGTTCGCCCAGCGCGCCTGGGCCGACCGTGAGCGCTTCGACGTCACGATCCTTTCGGATTTCTGGCCCCACGGTCAGGTCGCACGTCTTTATGGTGTTTTCGATGAGGTGAAGGGGGTCGCCTCCCGGGGGACCTTCGTCATCGACGGCGAGGGCGTGGTGCGCTGGACGGTCGCGACCGCGATCGGGCAGCCCCGCGACGTCGCGGAATATCGGAAAGTCCTCAGCGAGCTGTAGGGGAGGCCGACATGCCCTGCTACCGATGCGGGGCCCGGCAGACCGACCCGGTTCGTGGCGCGAGCCCGTGGAAGCGCGGGGTCCGTGCCGATGCCCAGGTCCTGGTCTGCCCCGACTGCCAGCGGGCGCACGACCTCGAACTCGACACCTGTTCGGCGTGCGGCGGGACCACCCTGATCTGCCGTCTGGGCGAGATCGAATGCCGCTCCTGCGGCCATGTGCGCAGCGCCGACGAGGGCCTGCCGGAGAAACCCTCCGTACCCGCCGATCTCGCGGCGGAGGTGGAGGCGGCCCTGTCTCGCGTTCTCGGCCGGTCGTGAGATTAGATGTCCGGATGAGTCACGTGGTCGCCCTTGATGTGGGCGGAACATCGATGAAGGGCGGCCTCGTCAGCGAATCGGGCGAGGTGACCGTTTTCCCCGGTCGCCCGACCGGGCGTGAAGACGGGCCCGAGGCGGCGATCGCCAACATCCGGTCCTACGTCGCCGAACTCGCCGAGGCCGCCGACGGGCCGCCGCGCGGGGTCGGCCTGGCGGTGCCCGGCATCGTCGACGCCGACACGGCGCTGTTCTCGGCCAACATCGGCTGGCGTGACGTCCCGGCGACCGCGTTCGTGCCCGAGGGCCTGCCGGTCAGCCTTGGCCACGACGTGCGGACCGCCGGTCTGGCCGAGAGCGTCTTCGGAGCCGGTCGTGACGTGACCGACTTCCTCTTCCTTCCCATCGGTACGGGTATCGCCGGCGCCATGATCATCAAGGGCGACCCCTATGGGGGCGTCAACGGCTGGGGCGGCGAGATCGGCCACACCCCCGTGTGGCCCGACGGCGAGCGGTGCGCCTGCGGCCAGACCGGCTGCCTGGAGACCTACGCCTCGGCGGCCTCCCTGGGCCGCCGCTACACCGAGCGCACCGAGAAGCCCGCCACGGCGGTCGACGTGATGGCCAACGCGGCCACCGACCCCCATGCCTACGCGGTGCTGGCCGAGGCCGTGGAGGCCCTGGCGATCTCGCTGACGACGTACACGCTGCTCATGGACCCGGCGATGATCGTCATCGGCGGCGGCCTCGGCGAAGCGGGCGAGGCCCTGCTGATGCCGCTGCGCGACCGGATGACCGAGCGCCTGAGCTTCCGCAAGCCCCCGCCGCTGCGCCAGACGACCCTGGGCGTCCGCGCCGGCATGCTCGGCGCGGGCATCCTCGGGTGGCGCGCGGCGGGAGTCCCCGACTGGGGCCGTCAGCTCGATCTGTAGTCAGTGTACGTATAAGGATTGTCGAGGATCTTGGTCTCCGGGATGTCGGGGTTCATTCCGGAGATCCACGAGTCGCCCAGCTCCGCCATGAGGTGGTCGACCGTCCGGGTGACGGCGGCGCGGGCGGCGGGCAGCCCTTCCACCTTGCCGTCGCGCTTGACCACCGCGCCGTTGACCAGCACGGTGTGCACGTCGCCGCGCTGGGCCTGGAAGGCGACGTGGCCGTAGGGGTTGAGGATCGGGAACATGACGGGCGAGTCGTCGTTCTTGATCAGGACGATGTCGGCCTTCTTGCCGGGTTCGAGGCTGCCGATCTTGTCGGAGAGCCCGAGCGCCGCCGCACCACCCCGGGTGGCCCACTCGACGACCTGCTCGGCCCGCAGGTGGCAGTGGGTGATCGTCTCCGACCTGAGGTGGGCCTCCAGGTGCTCCCGCGACCGGTCGGCGCCCAGGGTCGAGCGCATGGCCGAGAACAGGTCGCCGCTCCACCACACGCTGGTGTCCATCGACAGCGACACGGGGATCCCGTGGTGCCGCAGCTGCCACGTGGGCGGGTAGCCCTGCCCCGCGCTCTGCTCGCTCTCGGTGGAGACCGACACCGAGCCGCCGGTGGCGGCGATCCGGTGGTAGGAGTCGGAGCTCAGCGTCGCGGCGTGCACGTAGACGGTCTCGGGGGTCATGAACCCGTTCTCGTACATGAGCCGGATGCCGTCGTCGTTGGTGGCGCCCCAGACGCCGGCGTGGGTGGTCACCGGCAGGCCGAGCTCGCGGGCGGCCTCGAAGGCGGCCTTCTCGGGGAAGGCCGGGTCGCCGGTCACGTCGAAGGCGAGCTGGAGGCCCAGCATGTCGCCCCACGAACGACGCCCGATGAAGCTGCGCAGGTCGGCGGAGGGCGCCCAGTCCCAGGGGGCCTGCTGAATGTTGCCGTACGCGAGGACGAACCGCCCCGGAACCGCCTCCAGCGCGTCGACGGCGGCCTCGGCGTGGTCGACGGTCTGCAATCCGTGTGACCAGTCGACCGTGGTGGTGACCCCGGCGTCGAGGGCCTCGACGGCGCCCAGGAGGTTGCCGGCGTGGACGTCCTCGGGCCGGAACTTCCTGCCCCATTCGAGGTAGTACCAGACGAAATATTGGGTCAGCGTCCAGTCGGCGCCGTAGCCGCGCATCGCGGTCTGCCACAGGTGGCGGTGGGTGTCGATCATGCCGGGCATGACGATCCCGCCGGACGCGTCGATCTCCTCGGTGCCCTCGGGCACCTCGAGGTCGGGCCCGACGGCCACGATGGTCTCGCCGTCGGCCAGCACGTCGCCGCGGGCCAGTACGGTCCGCCGGTCGTCCATGGTCAGCACGAGTCCGTTGCGGAGGACGATGGGCATGGGGCTGCCTCCCAGAATCGCGGACCAATGTCCGCCTGGCGGTCGCGGAAACGTGACTGCAACAATGCGAGCCCCCTCGGCCGATGTCAAGGCACCACATGCCGTCTAAAGTCGACGGCATGCCACGCAAGGACACCGGACCCGACTTCATCGAAGCCCTGGCCAGGGGCCTCGACGTGATCAAGGCGTTCGGCCCCCGCCAGCGGGTGATGACCCTGACCGAGGTCGCCACCGCGACCGAACTGGCCCGCCCGACCGCCCGCCGCATCCTGCTGACCCTGGAGGAACTGGGCTACGTCCGGGCCGGCGAGGGCGGGTTCGCGCTGACCCCGCGGGTGCTGGAACTGGGGGTCGCGTACGTCCACTCGATGGGCCTGTGGGAGCTCGCCCGCCCCCACCTCGAACAGCTGTCGGCGCTGACCCGCGAGTCGTGCTCGGTGGCGCAGCTCGACGGGTCGGACATCGTCTATGTGGCCCGGGTCGCCGTCCCCAAGATCGTGACCCTGTCGGTCAGCATCGGCACCCGGTTCCCCGCGCTCCAGACGTCGCTGGGCAAGGTCCTGCTGGCCGCGCTCCCGGTGGCCGAGGCCGACGCCGTGCTCGCGCTGCCGAGCCAGTCGGGCATCACGCCCCGCTGGTGCCCGTCGGTGGAGGAGCGTCACGCGGCGCTGCGCGCGGTCAGGGCCAGCGGCTGGGCGGTGACCGACGAGCAGCTCGCCCCCGGCATCCGCTCGGTGGCCGCGCCCCTGCGCGACGGCCACGGCCGGGTGATCGCGGCGATCAACGTGAACGCCCACTCGGCCGAGACCTCGATGGAGCGGCTGACCGGCGACTTCCTGCCCGCCCTGCTCCGCACGGCCGGGGCGATCGGCGCCGACGTGGCCCTGCACGAGTCGATCCCGCAGGTCTCCGCTTGACATCACCTTCGCCGCCCGACAAGACTCGGGATCGCGGACAATCGTCCGCTAGACGGACGAAGGGAACACATGGGCGCGCTGGACGGCATCCTCGTGGCCGATTTCTCCCGGGTCCTCGCCGGGCCCTACGCCACGATGCTGCTGGCCGACATGGGCGCCGACGTCATCAAGGTCGAGGCACCGGGCGGCGACGACACTCGCAACTGGCTGCCTCCCTCGCGGGACGGCGTGTCGACCTACTACCTGGGCGTCAACCGTGGGAAGCGGTCGGTCGCCCTGGACCTGAAGGACCCCGGCGACCAGAAGCTCGCCCATGAGCTGTCGGCCCGCGCCGACGTGTTCATCGAGAACTTCAAGCCCGGCGGCCTGACCGCCTACGGGCTCGACTATGCGGCCGTCCGGGAGCGCAACCCCAAGGTGGTGTACGCCTCCATCACCGGCTTCGGCACGGAGGGCGGCGCCCATCTGCCGGGGTACGACCTGATCGTGCAGGCGGTGTCGGGCCTGATGAGCCTCACGGGATCGGCCGACGGGCCGCCCTACCGGGCGGGCATCTCGGTGTTCGACGTGATCACCGGCCTGCATGCCGTGTCGGGCATCCTGGCGGCGCTCTACGCCGGGGGCGGGCAGCGGGTCGAGGTCAACCTGATGTCGTCGGCACTGTCGGCGCTGGTGAACCATTCGAGCGCCGTCGTGGCCGGTGAGGTCACGCCGTCGCGGATGGGGAACGCGCATCCGTCGCTGTTCCCGTACGAACCGCTGGAGTGCGCCGACGGCGAGCTGGTGATCGCGGCGGGCAACGACGGGCAGTTCCGCAAACTGTGCGACGTGCTGGGGGTGCCCGAGCTGGCCGAAGACGCGCGCTTCGCACGTACCCGAGATCGAACCGCGAACCGGGACCAGCTGAAACCGCTGCTGGTCGCGGAGCTCGGCAAGCGGACGCGAGCCGAGCTGTTCGAGGCGCTGAGCGCGGTGGGGGTGGCCTGCGGGCCGATCAACACGGTGACCGAGGGGGTCGCGCTCGCCACCGACCTGGGGCTGGAACCGGTGGTGGCCCCGGGCGGGGTGCCGTCGGTGCGCCACCCGATCAGGTTCTCCGGCACTCCGGCGGGCTACCGGCTGCCGCCCCCCGGTCTCGACGAACACGGGGAGGAGATCAGGACGTGGCTGACATGAGCTTCCCCACGGGCCTGGGGACGTCGGACGCCGACTCCATCAGCCTGCTGGGCAAGGACCTCGCGCATGACCTGATGGGCAAGGTCGGCTTCGGCGAACTGGCCTTCTGGCTGGTGGCCGGGCGCCGGCCCACCGCGGGCGAGACGCGGGTGTTCGAGGCGGTACTGGTGGCCCTGGCCGACCACGGCTTCACCCCGACGGCGATCGCGGCGCGGCTCACGCTGCTGAGCGCGCCCGAGAGCGTCCAGGGCGCTCTGGCGGCGGGCCTGCTCGGCGGCGGATCGCGGTTCCTCGGCGTGACCGAGGACGCCGGCCGGTTCCTCCACGACCTGGTCTCCGCCGGCTCTGACGACTGGGACGCGGTGGCGCTGGAGGCCGTGAAGGCGGCCCGCGCCGAGAAGCGCATCATCCCGGGCCTGGGACATCCCGTACACAAGATCGAGGACCCTCGCACGCCGGTGCTGTTCGCGCTGGCGCGGGAGGAAGGGGTGTTCGGCCCGCATCTGGCCCTCTTCGAGGCCATCGGGCGGGTGCACCCTTCCGTTCTGGGGCGGACCCTGCCGCTCAACGGCGCCGGGGTGTGCGGGGCGGCGCTGGCCGACCTGGGGCTCCCCGTCGACCTGCTGCGGGGTTTCGCCCTCCTGGCCCGCGCGGCCGGGCTGCTCGGTCATCTGGCCGAGGAGCGGCGGCGGCCCATCGGCATGGATGTCTACCTGACCGTCGACCGGAACGCGACGTACGAACCGTAGAGAAGGTGTCCACATGGCAACACTGGCCGCCGTGATCGCGTCCACGCACCACCCGTTCTACTACAAGGCCAGCACCGCGCCGCCGGAGGAACGCCCGCCGTTCGCCGACGAGTGGGTGGCCAAGATCCTCGCCTTCCGTGAGACCCTGACCCGGGCCCGCGCCGACGTGCTGGTCATGGTCGGATCCGACCACTTCCACCAGCTGTGGCTCGACAACATGCCGCAGTTCCTCGTGGGCAAGGCGCCGTTCTACGACGCCAACTTCTACAACGAGGAACGCGAGTTCGGCCTGCCGAGGATGCTGCTGCGCGGCCACGAGGAACTGTCGTCGCACATCCTGCGCGGCGGCCTCGACGAGGGCTTCGACCTGGCCTTCTCCAACGAACTGCGCATCGACCACAGCATCACCTGCCCGATCATCACGCTCCGGCCCCAGGCCGACCTGCCGATCGTGCCGATCTACACCAACATCTTCGCGCCGCCGCTCCCCCGCCCCGGCCGCTTCGTGGAGCTGGGCCACTCGATCCGCCGCCTGATCGAGACCTGGCCCTCCGACCTGCGGGTGGCGGTGATCGGCACCGGCCACCTGTCGCTGGAACTGGGCGGCCCTCGCCAGTTCGGCCCGCACGGCCCCGACCCCGAGTTCGACCGCAAGGCCGTCGAGTGGATCGCCTCCGGCGACATCGAACGCGCCCTGGCCGAAGTCACTCTGGATTCGCTGTGGACGCCCGGGAACGCCACCCACGGCTTCATGGACTTCATGCTCATGATGGGTGTGGCCGGAGAGGGCGCCAAGGCCGACTACGCCGACACCCTCGACCTGTTCCACACGATGGAGGCCTACTTCACCTGGTATCCGAACGGGGTCCCGGCATGAGCAAGTACCTGCTGAACAAGTTCCTGTTCACCGTCGACCGGGACCCCGAACTGGTCGAGCGCTACCGATCCGACCCCGCCGGAACGGTGGCGTGGTGGGAGTCGACCATGGCCAACGCGATCCTCGGTGCGCACGGCGGCGAGGCCAGCACGTGGCTGACCTTCGCTTCCGACGAACGTGAGGCCTTGGTCGCGCACGACTACGTGAAGCTCTTCGAGCTCGGGGCGCACCCGTTCCTGACGCTGACGCTGTTCATCGCGCTGTTCGAGCGGGACTACGAGGAACCGCTGGCCTTCCAGAAGGAGTACGCGGCGAAGCTGTCGCACTTCTCCCTGCCTTACCCGGATATATCCACATGAGAGCGGCGGTGGTCGAGCAGCGTGGTCGGCCACCGGCGGTGCGGAACGTCCCCCGGCCTCTTGCGGGGGCCGGGGACGTTCTCATCACGGTGACCTGTGCCCCCATCACACCCCTTGACCTGCTGTGCGCGACCGGCCTGTCGTATTTCGGGGTGCCTTCTCTCCCGTATGTGCCCGGGGTGCAGGGGGTCGGGATCACCCCTTCCGGCGAGCGGGTGTGGTTTCCCACGTCGGCCGGGATGGCGCCCGGGGACGGGAGCCTGGCCGAGGTCTGCGCGGTGCCCTCTTCCGATCTCGTACGTGTGCCCGACGGGTGTGGCGATGTGGAGGCGGCGTCCCTGGGGCTGTCGGCGGTCGCGGCGTGGATGGCTCTGACGTGGCGGGCACGTCTCTCACCTGGGGAGAACGTGGTCGTGCTCGGCGCGGGTGGGGCCGTGGGGCAGGTGGCTCTGCGAGCCGCGCGGCTGCTGGGGGCCGCTTCGGTGGTGGGGGTGTCCCGGACCGGCCTGGACGGGTGCATCCCCTTGGAGCCGGTGTCTACCCTGGCCGCCCGTCTGCGGGACGCGATCGGGGCCGCCGACGTGGTGATCGATCCCGTTTTCGGGGAGGCCGCTTCGGCGGCGGCTCAGGTGCTGGCGCCCGAGGGGCGGCTGGTGAACCTGGGCGGGTCGGCGTCCGACTCGGCCGTGTTCAGCTCGTCGGTGCTGCGGGGGCGGGCGGTGTCGGTGCTGGGGTACTCGAACAACTTCCTGACACCCGCGCAGCGGGGTGAGGCGCTGGGGGTGATCTTCGGGCATGCGGCCCGAGGGGAACTGTCGGTTGATCACTATGTTGTCGGGCTTGAGGGCGTTGGCCGGGCTTGGGACGCGACACGGCGCGAACGCGCGGTCGTACGGGTTACCGAGGTGCCTTCGGCCGTGCCCGTGCCGTAAGGTGTAAGCGGTCCGGGGGCGGTTAGCTCAGCGGTAGAGCACTCGCCTTACAAGCGAGGGGTCACTGGTTCGAACCCAGTACCGCCCACCAGGAGACAGGCTTTCGCGGGTCTCCTTCCTTCATACGGGGGGACGCCCCCCGGACCCCGATGTCAGGCTCACGCTCCCACCTCGCGTTGCCTGGACGCCGTCTAGATGTGGTTGATGCGGCGGCCGGTGACGCGTTGCGGGGCGATGCGGACGTAGTGGTCGCGGTCGTCGCCGGCCCAGGAATCGACGTCCTCCGACGCCGACCGCAGTTCGCTCTCCGAGACGTGGTGGGCCGGGCCCTGGATCAGGACGCTCCATCCGTCGCGGCTCTCCTCTTCGACGTGGTCGATCTCGAAGGCGATTTTTACCTCCAGGTCGTCGATTCCGGATTGCAGGCTCTTTTCCATGGTTCCGCCTTTGCGGATGCGGAACACGACCTGGCCGTCGACCATTCGGTAATTGACCGGGAAAACGGTCGGCCCGGCGGTTCCGCCGAAGGCCACGCGGCCGATCCCACCTGGGGAGACGAGCTGCAGGCACTCTTTCTCGGTCAGTTCTTCGAGCGTGCTCGCACCGGTGTCACGCCTCGCGTTCAATGCGATCCCCTTTCCTCGCCCGGGATTCATCCGGCTGACTGCGGTCTGCTAGGAAGGAAGAAGAAAACCACCTCCCATTCTACCGTCGGCCCCATTCGGGAAAGGGGACGGTCCCAATGTCGATCAAGGTCGAACAGGTGATGGGCCGGAACGCGGTCGCCGTGCGGCGGGGAACGCGTGGCGCGGAGATCGTGTCCGCGTTGTCCACCTATGACGTCAGCGAGGTCACGGTCGTCGACGACGACGACCGGCCCGTGGGTGTGGTCGGCGAGGAGTCCCTGCGCGCCGGTGGCGGACGCACCGCGGAGAAGCTGATGACCTCGCCCGCCGTGACGGTCACTCCGGACGTCTCCGCGCGGGAGGCCGGCCGTCTCATGTACTGCCACGGTGTCCGGCAGCTGCCGGTGGTCGACCCGGCCGATGGGAGGTTCGTGGGCGTCGTGTCGCAGGCGGAGGTGGTGCGGGTCTTCGAGACGCTGACGGAGGAGGTCCGGCGGGAGGTCGCCGAGGTGATCCGGACGGTGACCGGCCTCGATCCCGACACGCTGTCGATCACCGTGGAGCGGGGTGTCGTCGGCATCACCGGGCGGGCGCCCGCCGGCACGCCGGTCTCCCGGCTGGCCGAGGCGGTCCGGGGGGTCGACGGGGTCGTACGGGCCGAATGCCGTCTGACAGGGGCCCCAGACGACCTCGAAGGCGTGGTGGAGGCGGCGATGTGGGCGCCGTCCATCCACAACTCGCAGCCCTGGTCGTTCGCCATCGACGGCGAGGAGATCATGCTGCGCGCCGACACCGACCGGCGGCTTCCCGTCAGCGACCCGCAGGGACGCGAGCTGACGATCAGTTGCGGCGCGGCGCTGTTCAACATGCGGACGACGGTGCACGCGATGGGCCGCCGCCCGCTGATCCGCACGCTGCCCGACCCCGACCGGCCCGGCCTGGTCGCCACCGTGCGTCTCGGCCCCGAGGAGCCCGCCCCGGCCGACATCTGCGCCATCCGCGACGAGATCCCCCGGCGGCGCACCCACCGGGGCGGTTTCACCCACCGGCCGGTGCCGGACGATCTCGTCGGCCGTCTGGTGGGCCTGGCGGCGTTGGAGAACGTCCGGCTGATGCCGCTGCGGCCCGACGGTGACGTGCGGATCATGGCCGCGCTGACCACGGTGGCCCAGGAGTTGCAGGCGCGCGACCCGGATTTCGAGAGGGAGATGATCCGCTGGGGCCTGCGTCCGGGCAGCCCGCGCGGAGACGGCGTGCCCGCGGACTCCTACCCCCGCCGGGACCCGGACGTCCCCCTGGAGTTCGCGCCGCGCGACTACAGCCGGGGGCAGGGCTGGGGCGGCGACACCGAGCGGGCCGCCGAGACCGGGGTCGTCGTGGTCTTCAGCACCACCGGTGACGAGCCGCCCGACTGGGTGCGGGCCGGGCAGGCCCTCGAATCGGTGCTCCTGTACGCCTCCTCCGCGGGGGTCCGTGCCGCCTTCCACACCCAGGCGCTGGAGTATCCGCTGCTGCGCGAGTTCGTCCGCCGGGAGCTCTGCTCCGGGGAATACCCGCAGGTCGTCGTGCGCCTGGGCTACCCCGCCGGGACCGGCACCGCCGTCCGGCGCCCGCTGGTCGAGGTGCTGTCCTAGGTCCGGGGCCCGTCCTCCCTCTCCGCGACGACGGCGACCGGGCAGTGGGCCCGGTGCAGCAGGCCGTGGCCGACGGAGCCGAGGGCCGTGACGGCGACGGATCCCCGTCCGCTGGAGCCGACGATCACGAGGTCGGCCGTGCGCGACTCCTCCGACAGCAGGTGGACGGGGTGGCCGCAGAGGGCCAGGCGTTCGACCGGCACGTGGGGGTACTTCCGCGTCCACGGCGCGGCCTGCTGCCAGACGGAGGTGACGCGCTCGTCGAACAGCTGCTGGATCAGCCCTCCGTAGGGGACGGCCGTCGCCGCGAACGACGGAGGCTGCCAGGCGTGGACGAGCTTGAGCCGGGCGCCGCGCCGGTCGGCCTCGGCGAAGGCGAAGTCCAGCGCCGTCTCCGACTCATCGCCGCCGTCGTAGCCGACGACGAGTTCTCCGTAGGTGTGCCGGGCGGGCTTGCGCACGACGACGACCGGGCCCGGGGTGTGCCCCGCGACGGACAGGCCGACCGAGCCGAGGATCAGCCCGGCGAAACCGCCCCGGCCGCGGCTGCCGATCACGATCTCGTCGGCGTCGCGGGCCGCCTCCCTGAGCCGTTCGGCGGGTGGCCCCACGGCCGACCGGGTGCTGATCTGGATGTCCGGGGCGCGTTCCCAGGCCCGTTCCTGCGCCGCGGTGAGGATGCTCTGGTGGTGTTTCTCCTGCATCGCGTTCAGTTCGCCGTCCAGGACGGCGGCCGACCGGACGTGCAGGATCCGTAGCGCGCCGCCCCTGCGTGCGGCGTCCTCGGCGGCGTATTCCGTGGCGGCGAGCGCGGGATCTGATCCGTCGACGCCCACGACGATGATCGGAGTCATGATGGTCCTTTCGCCTGTCAGCCGGCCGGCGCGACCTCGCTCACGTTCCACTTTCCCCTCCGCCGAAGGGTCGCCATAGGGGCCTTGGTCCCCCCGGCTGCCACACTGACGGTCATGATCCAGATGCCGATGGTCATCTCCGACCTGCGGAACTACCGGCGGGCCTGGCTGCGCGGCGATCTGCTCGCCGGGCTGACGGTGGCCGGTTATCTGGTGCCTCAGGTGATGGCGTACGCGACCGTGGCCGGGCTGCCGCTGGTGGCCGGACTGTGGGCGGTGCTCCCGGCGCTGGCGCTCTACCCCTTCCTCGGCTCGTCGCGTCAGTTGTCGATGGGGCCGGAGTCGTCGACCGCGCTGATGACCGCCGTCACGATCGGCCCGCTCGCCGCCGGGGACCCCGTCCGGTACGCCCAGCTCGCCGGCTCACGGGCCGCTCGTTCGCGGCCAGGGAGAACCAGCGGATCGACGCCGGCCGGGAACTGCTCGCCCTGGGGGTCGCCAACATCGGCGCCGGGCTGCTGCGGGGCTTCCCGGTCAGCAGCAGCGGCAGCAGAACGGCTCTGGGTGTGACCGCCGGCGCCAGGACCCAGCTCCACTCCCTGGTCACCCTGGCCATGGTGATCATCGTGCTGGTCGCCGCCGGGCCGCTGCTGGCCGGGTTCCCGGCCGCGGCCCTGGGCGCGATCGTGGTGTTCGCCGCGACGCGGCTCATCGACGTCGGCCAGTTCCGCCGCCTGCTGAACTTCCGCCGCAGCGAACTGATCCTGGCGGTCGCCACCTGCCTGAGCGTGCTGGTCCTCGACATCCTGTACGGAGTGCTGCTCGCCGTCGCCCTGTCGGTCGCCGAGATGCTGGCCCGGGTGGCCCGGCCGCACGACGCCGTCCTGGGCGTGGTCCCCGGGCTGGCGGGCATGCACGACGTCGACGACCACCCCGACGCCCGCACCATCCCCGGCCTGGTCGTCTACCGCTACGACTCGCCCCTGTTCTTCGCCAACGCCGAGGACTTCCGCCGCCGCGCCCTGGCCTCCGCCGACGGCCACGACGGCCCGGTCCGCTGGTTCGTCCTCAACGTCGAGGCCAACGTCGAGGTCGACATCACCGCCCTGGACGCCGTCGAGTCCCTGCGCACCGAACTCGTCAGGCGCGGAATCGTCTTCGGCCTGGCCCGCGTCAAACAGGACCTCCGCGACTACCTGGACGCCTACGGCCTGACCACGTCGATCGGCGAAGACCACCTGTTCCCCACCCTGCCCACCGCCGTGGCCGCCTACGAGGAGTGGCGCTCCCGCCGTCCCTGAAGGTCCTTCAAGCGGTTCTTTCCTGCCTCTTGGCGTCCACCACACGAGCCGGGAGCGCGACCGGATGGACGATGGAGTGGAGGGCGCGGGGTCGTGAGGCCAGGCGCCCGGGAAGGAGACCACGATGAAGGCCGCTGTAGGGGACCGGCTGATCGTCGAGGGCACCTACGACCACGAGCCCAGGAAGATCGGCGTGATCACCGAACTGCGCCACGGGGACGGCTCCCCTCCCTACGTGGTGCGCTGGACGGAGGACGACCACGAGTCCCTGGTCTTCCCCGGCCCCGACGCCCACGTGGTGAGCAGGCCGCCCCGCGACTGAGATCAGGTGCCGGCTCCGGGCCACGTCACCCATGCCGCCGTCGCGTCGTCGTGCCGCTTCGCCCGGTGCGGAGGTTCGTGGTCCCGCTCCTCCGCGCGAACCTGGTCGATGAGGGCACCGGGGCCGTGGCTCTCCGCGAGGTCGACCAGGTCGCCCCATGATCGTCCGAACCACTGCACCAGCCGGCCGACGCCATCGGTCATCAGGAGGACACCGCTCACCCGGTCGGCGTCGATCGTGCCGGTGAGGGCCTCCCCCGCGGCCTCGGGCCTGGTGCTCGCCACCCAGAACCCGCCCGGCCGGTTGCGGAGCGATCGGACCAGTTCGAGGGTGTAGGGCCGTCCGCCGGGCAGGCGTTCGGTCCGGTCGTCGTCGACCACGGTGAGGGTGCCGTCGGATCGGCGCAGTACGAGCGGCGAATCGCAGAGGACCAGGTAGTCGATCAGGTCCTCGCGGCGGCGCACGATGGTGACGGTCGACGACGGCGAATCGGGGTTCGTGAGGTCGCAGGTGCCGCCGTGCGCGTCCATGGTGGAGCGGATGGCCTGCTCGAGGACCTCGGTGAGGGGCGACTCCCGGCGCGCGGTCAGGCCCCGGGCGAGGTGTCCGGCCAACTGCGCGACGAGCCAGGGCACATCGTGGACGCACCCCGAGTCGACCCCGCCCGGAGCGGTCGCACCGTCGAGAACGGCGACCCACGTCGGCCCGCTGACGACGAAGTCCTCGTTGCGGCGATGCGGCGCCGGGCGGGACTCATAGGAGATGTGCACGGACCGACTCTCCACCCTTTCAGCGGGGCCGGTTGCCCTTTCCCTTCCGGCCGGTCGGCGTGGACCGGCGGCCGGAGCCCTTCTGTGCAGCCTTCTGGGCGGGCTTCTGGGCGGGTTTCTGCGCCTGCCGCTGGGCCGGTTTCTCCGCGGGGGCGGTAGGTGTACGACCTCGCGAGCTCTGGGCCGTCCGGCCTCGGACGATGCCGATGAAGTCCTCCACCAGGTCGGTCGTGGCGGCGGTGGGCCAGGCCAGCCCGATCTGGGACTGCGGCGCGTCCGTCACGGGGCGGTAGGTGAGGTCTCTGCGGTGGTGGAGACGGGCGAGTGACTGCGGGACCAGAAGAAGCCCGCTGCCGGACGCCACCAGCTCGACCGCGTCCGCCGTCGTGGGCGGGCGGGTGAAGGCGGGCGCCCCTGGCCTGGTCGTCCACTCGATGGTGTCGTCGAGAGGATGGAAGACGTCGTCGTCGGCCAGGTCGGCGACGGTCACCTCGTCGGCGGCGGCGACCGCGTGGTCTTTGGGCACCATGGCCACGGTGGTCTCCACGTAGAGCGGGATCACGCTGAGCCCGTCGCGGTCGACCGGGAGCCGGACGAACCCGGCGTCGGCGCGGCCGTCGCGGAGGAGCCCGACCACCTCGGCGGCGGGCACCGCGAGCAGGGTGATCGGTACGTCCGGCAGCCTCTCGGTCCAGACGTTGACCCATTTCGCGGGTGTCACCCCGGGCACGTACGCCAGCCGGAACTCTCCGCCGGTCTCCCCATCAGTCACCCGCTCAGGGTACCGACGTCGGGAAACCCGTTCCGACTGACTATTCTCGACGCCATGACCTCGCCCAAATCCAAGACCATCCAGACGATGAAGCCCGAGACCGCGGCCAAGAAACTGGATGTCCTGCTGTCGGCCACTCCCGCCGAGTTCCAGGAGGGTGTCGTCTCCAGAGACGAACTGAACCGGCTGCAGTCGTCGCCGCCCGCCTGGCTCGCCGACCTCCGCCGCAACGGCCCCCACCCGAAGCAGGTCGTCGCCGCGAAGCTCGGGGTGTCCATCTCCGGCCTGCTCAGGGGCGGGATCACCGAGCCGCTGACCACGGCCCAGATCGACGCGCTGAAGGAAGAGAACCCGGCGTGGCTGGAGCGCGAGAGGGCCGTCCAGGCCGAGACGCGCAAAGAGGCCCTCCGCCTCAAGCAGCGCTAGACCCGCGTTTCCCCGCATTCAGACCTCGTTCCCTTGACGGAACGGGGTCTGAATGCTCTCAGGGCGAATTACCCGCGGCGGATAACGGCCTACATAAAACGCTCAATTACGTCTTCGATCTCGGCTCTGGACAGAGCTCGCACCGGTGGTACATTCCTCTTATTTCGCCCAAACAACTCATGGCGGAGGGGGTGGCCACCTTTAACGACGCCGTCGAACTGGTGGCCAACTATTCGGCCGTTCCGTTATCCCTCCTCGGATTCGCCTTGACGTTGTGGCAGTTGCTGAAGGCGAGACGTGCCGCGGAAGCGGCCCGGGACGCCGCACTCCAGGCTCAGGGCGCGATCCGCAAGAACAGTGTCCTCATGCTGATCCCGCAGCTCCTCCGTACCGAGGAAGAGCTCGACCGGGCCGTACGTGATTCGTCGGTCGAACTGACGATGGTGTGGCTGACGAGCTGGAAGTCGCAGGCGAGCCAATTGAGGGGATTCCTCGAACTGTCCTCACTTGAGAACAACGCCGTCATGAAAGCCCTGCAGTCATCCGTCGCGAAAGCCACGATCGTGCGGCTGGATCTCACCCAGCACACCAATGGCATCAATCTCATCATGGCCACCAGGGCCGCCCGGGAATCGATTTCGCAGGTGACCGTCGAATTGAACGCGCTCGCCGCCGTACAGACGACACAGATTGGGGACGGAGCGCGTCATGGCTGACGACGGCCAGATCAAACGGATCGCGCAGACTCTGCTCAGGAAGACCAAAGACGGGTCCGTCCAATGGGACCACCTCCCGCAGGAGGGGTCGGCCGGATCCCGGGTCACCTACTCGACGTCGACGTCGACCATCGTGATCAGCGCGGGCGCGCTGTCACAGGAGTCGTACGTGTTCCAGATCTACAACTCCGACGGAGTGGTGGTCGAGGAGCTCCTGGTGAGCGACGAGCAGAACGCGGAGCTCATCCCCGAGATCGGCGAGCTGTTCCGGCTGTCCCACCGCCAGGCCCTCGACGTCGACGAGGTCCTCACGAGCCTGATCCAGGAACTCGAAGACGAGTGATCCCCACGTCGGCCGCGAACTCTGCGGTGAACACGACCATCACGTCGTCCGTCCCGAGGCCGTAGTCCGCCGGGCATCCGGCGGCGATCCAGACCACCGCCTCGCGGGAGCGCAACCGGATCGCGAGGGGCACGTGGTCTTCGGACCAGAGGATGTCGGCGCCGGTCAGCCTCCTGCCGATCAGGGGCGACCAGCGCGGGTGGGCGGTCACGTCCACCGCCGCCGGGCCGCCCTGCTCCCCGATCATCACCAGGTGGGCGGCCATCGGCTCCGGGAAGACTTCCAGGTCGTGGTGGTCGAAGGAGTCTCCCCAGACGGCCGAGAAGCAGGCGTCATCGGTGTGCAGTTCCACGCCCATGGTCGGCTGGTGCCAGGGGCCGAAGTCCCATTCTTCGACCTCGAAGCCGTCGTCCCCGCACGTCAGCGGGTAGTAGACGACGCTCCGGATCCGGCTGCCCCGTAACAGGGCGGCGGTCCGCTCGTACTCCACCGCGGTCAGCATCGCGCCGTCCTTATGTCCTCTTAACAACTAGACTCCTAAAGTACTAGGAGACTAGATAAATGGAGGACCTCAGGTGATCGAGTTCCATCTCGACGGCAGGTCGGGAGTCTCGTCCTACCTTCAGCTGGTTCAGCAGGTCAGGCAGGCCATGCGCCTCGGCCTGCTCCGGGAGGGCGATCAGCTCCCCACCGTCAAAGAGGTCGTCGCGCAGCTCGCGATCAACCCCAACACCGTCCTCAAGGCCTACCGCGAGCTCGAACACGAGGGCCTCGCCGCGGCCCGGCCGGGAGTCGGGACGTTCATCACCGCGACCCTCACCAACCCCTCGCTGGTCGCCGCCCAGGTCCCCCTCCGTCAGGACCTCAGGCGCTGGCTGGCCAAGGCCCGCAAGGCGGGACTGGACGACGAGAGCATCGAGGCCCTCTTCATGACCACCTTTCGGACCGCCGCACAGGAGGACATAGCGTGACCCCTGTCCTAGAGGCCCAGCACCTGGGCAAGCGATACGGCCGGCGCTGGGCGCTGCGCGAGTGCACCATCGACATTCCCCCCGGTCACGTCGTCGGGCTGGTCGGTCCCAACGGGGCCGGGAAGACGACGCTGCTCAAGATGGCGAGCGGTCAGCTGACTCCGTCCGAGGGCGAGATCAGGGTCCTGGGTGGACATCCGCAGAAAACGCTGCCGAAGGTCGGGTTCGTCGCGCAGGACACGCCGGTCTACGCCGGGCTGACCATCGCCGACCATCTGCGGATGGGGGCGCGGCTGAACCAGGGATGGGACTCCGCCCTGGCCGGTGAGCGGATGGCGAAGCTGGGGCTCGATCCGAACCGGCGGGCGCGCAAGCTGTCGGGGGGTGAGCGGGCCCAGCTCGCGCTGACGCTGGGGCTGGCCAAACGTCCAGAGCTGCTGATCCTCGACGAGCCGGTGGCCTCGCTCGATCCGCTGGCGCGGCGGGAGTTCCTCCAGGGGCTCATGGAGGCGACCGCCGCCGACGCGTTCAGTGTGCTGCTGTCGTCGCATCTGGTGGCCGACCTGGAGCGGGTCTGTGACTTCCTGATCGTGCTGGTCGACTCGGCGGTGCGGGTGGCAGGTGAGGTCGACACGCTGCTGGCGACCCATCATCGGCTGGTCGGGCCGCGTCGTGATCCCGATCGGCTGCCCGCGGGGCAGGAGGTCGTCTCGGCCCGGCACACCGATCGGCAGAGCACCTATGTGATCCGTACCGAGGAGCCGATTCTCGACCCCGTCTGGGTGGTCAGTCAGCTCACTCTCGAGGATCTCGTCCTGGCCTACATGGAGAAGCGATGATCTGGCTGACCTGGCGGCAGTTCCGTGGGGCGGCGGTGTCGACCGCGGTCGTGCTCGGGCTCCTGGTCGTCGTGCTGGCGTTGACCGGGCCCGATCTGGCCTCGCGGTATTCGACCGGGATCGCGGCCTGCGCCGTCGACGGCGGGTGTGACCGGTTCTTCGATCTCTTCTTCGACGAGTTCCAGAGTCAGTTCACCCTGGTCAGCCTGCTCGTGCTGGCGCTGCCCGCGCTGATGGGGCTCTTCTGGGGGGCGCCGCTGATCGCCCGTGAGCTGGAGGCGGGCACCCACCTGCTCGTGTGGAGCCAGGGGGTCACCCGGGGGCGCTGGCTGGTGGTCAAGCTCGGTCTCGTCGGGCTGGCCGCCGTGGCCGCCGCCGGGGTGCTCGGGCTCGCGGTGACCTGGTGGGCCGAGCCGCTCGACCTGTCGGCCACCCCCGATCTGGGGCTGATGACCCCGCTGGTGTTCGGCGCGCGGGGGATCGTCCCGATGGGGTACGCCGCGTTCGCGTTCGTCCTCGGGGTGTCGGTCGGCACGCTGGCGCGCCGCACGCTGCCCGCCATGGCCCTCACGCTGGCGGTATTCGCTGTGGTGCAGGTCGCGGTGCCGATGCTGGTGCGCCCGCATCTGGCGGCGCCGGTCACGGCCACCTTCCCGCTCGACCGGGCGAACGTGGAGAGCATCAACGTCCAGCGCGACGGCGGCGGACAGGTGCGGATCGGCGTGCGGGCGGCGGTGTCCGGCCAGCCGGGGGCGTGGGTGCTGTCGAGCGGGCTGGTCGATCCGTCCGGGAAGGTGCTGTCGGCCGACGAGGAACCGGCGCCGGTCACGGCGTCCGGCACGTCGGGGCCCTGCGCGCCGCAGGCGGCGCCCGCCCATGACTCCTGTCTCACCGAGATCAACGCGCTCGGCTACCGGCAACTCGTGAGCTACCACCCGCTCGACCGCTTCTGGCCGTTCCAGTGGATGGAGACCGCGATCTACGCGGTGCTCACCCTCGGTCTGACCTGGTTCTCCTTCTGGTGGATCCGGCGGCGGCTGTCATGAGGGCGTTGGCGCCGGCCCTCGTTCTTCTCGCGGTCGCGGCCTGTACGACCCCATCAGCGCCCCGCACCGAGGGAAGCTCACCGGAGAAAACGGCCTGCGCGCGGCCCGCGCCCGCTCCCGGCGACGAGACGCCCACCACGATCGACGTCGTCGAGCAGGCCTACTACTGCATCCTCGGCCACTCCTTCGTGGGTAGGAAGCTCGACGCCCGCACCCTCCTGGCCGCCGGTTTCGCCGCCCTGGCCAAGGAGGTCGACCACCCCGAGGCCGTCATGCCACCCCTGACCGGCGACCGGACGGCCGACTGGACCGCCTTCGAGACCGTCTACCGCAAGGTCGCCGGAACGAGCGAGAAGATCGCCGTCGCCACCCTCGAAGCCATGGTGGCCAGCCTCGACGACAACCACGCCCGCTGGATGCACGGCCAGCGGCGTCCACCCGGCTACTACGACGGCGACGGCTACGGCCTGGGCCTCCAGGCGAGCGCCACCTCGCCGCCGTTCATCACCGAGGTCTCGGGCGGCGCCGCCCAGGCGGCCGGACTACGCCCGGGAGACGTCATCGAAACGGCCGACGGCGACAAGACGCCCGACGCCGAGGTCCTCACGCCGCGCTACCCGGAGGCCCGCCCGGTCGAACTGGCCCTCCGGCGCGAGGGCCGCCGCTGGACGGTCTCCCTCCGACCGGGCCTCTACCAGCGCGACCTGGCCTCGTTGCAGGTCGTCCAGTCACGCCTGCTGGAGAACGACATCGGTTATGTACGGGTCCGCGCCTTCAGCCCCGACGTCGCCAACCGTGTGTTCCGGGCGGTCGCGCGGCTGCGTACCGACCGGGCTTTGAAGGGGATCGTGCTGGACCTGCGCGGCAACGGCGGCGGCAGCCCCGTGGAGGCGACCCGCCTGGTCAGCGCCTTCGGCCACGGCAGGGTCACCGCCTACATGTGCACGGCCGACGACACCTGCGAGCCGAGCACGACCGACGACACGGTCGCCCTCCTCGGCCTGCCGCTGGTCGCGCTCGTCGACGAGGGCTGCGCGTCGGCGTGCGAACACTTCAGCTCGGCCGTCAAGGACCTGCGCCTGGGCACCCTGGTCGGCGCCAGGACCGCCGGGATGATCTCCGGCCCGGCGCAGCCCTTCACGCTCACGAACAACACGATCCTGAGCCTGCCCACCCGCCACCACCTGGGCCCGAACCGCGAGGTCATCGACCGGATCGGGGTGCCGCCCGACCATCACGTGCCCCTGACCCCCGCCGACGCGGCGGCCGGCCGCGACCCCGCGCTCGCCAGGGCGCTGACCCTCCTGGACGGATGATGAGACGTCTCCTCGCCCTGCTCCTGGTCGTGACCGCCTGCTCCGCACCCCTGCCGCCCCGGTCGGCGGTCACCACGCCGCCGCCGGTCCCCGCCACCCTGACCGCCCCGACAGGGGAACACCCCGTCGGGACGGCGGTCCTGCACCTGACCGACCGCTCACGCCCCGACCCGTGGAACCTCGACGCCGAGGCCAGAGAACTCAAGGTCACCCTGTGGTATCCGGGTGAGCGGGCGGGGGGCGAGCGGGCGGCGTACATGACCCCCGAGGAGTCGGAGCTGGTCCTGAAGGGGTCGAGGGTCGAGAGCGCCCGGCCCGACATCCTGAGCAGAACGGCCGTGTACGCCACCACGACCACCCCAGCGCCGGGAAAGTTCCCCCTTGTGATCCTGTCGCCCGGTTTCACCAAACCGGTCAGCACCCTGACCTCGCTCGCCGAAGACCTGGCCAGCCGGGGGTACGTCGTGGCCGGAATCGACCACACCTACGAGAGCTACGCGACGACCCTCGCCGACGGCACGGTGGCCGGATGTCTCGCCTGCGACAGCGACACCGACCCGGGCTTCGGCACGGCGACCGCCCGGAGCAGGGCGGCCGACGTCTCCTTCGTCCTGGACGAACTCCTGTCCACCCGGGACGAGATCGACGCCTCGCGCATCGCCATGGCGGGCCAGTCGATCGGCGGCGCGAGCGCCCTGGCGGCGATGGCGGCCGACCGCAGGATCGACGCCGGAGTGAACCTCGACGGCACGACCTACGCGCGGCTCCCCCGGGACTTCGCCCGCCCGTTCCTGTTCGTCGGGACGCCCCAGCACATCTCGGGCGGCCGGGACACCTCGTGGGACCGCGACTGGAAACTGCTGACCGGCTGGAAGCGCTGGCTCGTCGTGCAGGGCACCGACCACCAGTCGTTCACCGACCTGCCCCAGCTGGCGGGCGCCCTGGGGATGAGGCAGCCGCCCGGCACCCCGTCGGCCGCCCGCTTGGCCGACATCACCCGCACCTACGTCGCGGCCTTCCTGGATGAACATCTGAAGTCGCACCTCCAGCCGCTCCTCAAAGGAGCGTCGTCGTCCTATCCCGAAATCGCCTTCTGCCCGGACACGTGTGGCGCGTGAGGGGAAGTGGTAACCGGCCGGGGCGCGCGCCGAGAAAGCCCCGGCCGGTCGTATAGGGGGATGCCCGTTCTCAGGCTCGTCGTGGATCCATCGCGCCCTCCACCATTTCGGCCATTCTCATCAGGCGGCGGAGTTCGTCGAGCCCCAGTGCTTCGATGATCAATGGCCGGGAGACCGGCCAGGCGGCGACGGCGAAGAATCGCCGGCTTCCGGTTCCCCAGGAGACCACCCATGCCGGTTCCATCTGGTCGAGATGGGCGGCTGCACGGCGTTTGTCGGCGTCCCAAATTCGGCGCGGTTCATCGCCCCGGTCGGGCCGCGTTTTCGTACGGCGAGCCATAGTTCAGCACCTCCGGTATCCATGACACCTCGGAGGTCCAGGTCAGCGATAGTGCGAGTAGGGGACACTGTGGGATGGAGGGGCTCTCTCACCCACCTATTGCACGGATAGTGACAATTAAGGGCGTTCTACACACCACTATTGCGGCGCAGACCGATTCCTCTGGTACTACGGACAGATGACGCGCAGCCGCAACTACCAGGTTCTCGCCGCCGCCAGGGCCGTCGCCCGCGCGCTCGGCCACGACCCCGCCGACGCGAACCTCCTGGCCGTCGAACTGGCCGCCGAGGGCCGTCTCGACTGGGACAACAGCGAACTGCTCCTGCTGGCGCTGGAACGCCTCACCCACCTGGCCGGCCCGGCCGAGGCGGCCGAGATCCTCGATCCGCCCGACCTCCCGGAGCCCGCCTACACCCTGGCCACCGGCCCGCTCTGGTCGCGGGAAGAGCTGCGGGAACGTCAGGCCGGGCGGTGAACGTCGGCGTCCCAGTCGAGGAACACCTCGCCCACCTCGTTGTCGCCCACGACCCGCCCGAGCAACTGGGCCAGCACCTCCCGCTCCCCGGCCGAAATGCCCCCCGGCACCTGGGCGACCCGCTCGCACGTCTCGGCGTAGAACGCCCCCGCGGTCGAGACGCCCTGCGCGGTGAGCGCCACCCGCACCACCCGGCCGTCGGACGGATCGGACTCCCGCCCGACCAGCCCCCGCTGCGCGGTGCGGTCGACGAGTTCGGTGAGACTCGATTTGGCCAGCCGCATGGTCGCACCCAGCTCACTCATCCGATAAGGACGGCTCATCAGCGCGCACAGTAACTGCCCCTGCTGGGGAGTGAGACCGTGGTCACGTGCGGAATCGGCGTAAACGGCGGAGATCAGAAACGACGTTCGCACCAATGCCGCGACCACCCCGAGATTTTCTTCCTCGCCACCCATGCGGGCCAAACTATCAGCGTGAATTTATTTCAGGCGGCCTTCCTCAGCGGCTCAGGCCGGGGCGCCCGCGTCATCCGCCAGGTCGGGCCCGCGGCCAATTCCCTGGCGGGCCGATAGAAATGGTGAGAGCCGCCCAGGTCTTCCCGATGGCAGGCCCAGCAGCGCCCGTCGTACCAGGCGAACCGGTTCTGCCGTTCGCCACACTCGACCAGGCTGCACGTTCCGACGGGCACGTGCCAGCTTGCGGCGTCGCCCGGACCTGGGGCTTCGAGCACGACGACGTGCACCTGCCCCCACCATCCGGCGCCCCCGGCGACCGCGAGGGTGGCGCGTAACTCCACCGGCTTGGCGAGCCGCTCCCAATGGGGGCCCTTCACCTCGGCCCAGGCGTTCAGCGCCGGTAAATAGAAATCGGGCACATAAACCGCTCCACTGGGCAGCCGAATGGCCAGCGGTTCGTACTGCCAATAAATGCCCAGCGCGTCGAGGGTGGCCGCCCAGTCGGCCTCGAGCGTCGACCGGAACATGATCCCGTTATAGACGAGCGGCACCGCGCTGATTTCCATGCCCGCAGACTGGCACCCCCGTGACCGGCCCGGAGGCGCGAGGAGCCGGCCTGTGGACAACTAGTCGGCGACCTCCAGCCGCACCCGCCGGAACCCCTTGCCCTTGCTCTCGATCTTGGCGACCCGCACCCGCCCGATCTGCCGGGTCGAGGCGACGTGGGTGCCCCCGTCGGCCTGGCAGTCGAGCCCCACGATGTCGACGATCCGCACGTCGTCGACGTCGTCGGGCACGAGGTTGGTCGCGGTGCGGATGATGTCGGGGATCGCGAACGCCTCGGCGCGGGGCAGCACCCTCACGTCGATGCGCCGGTCGTTGACGATCTCGGCGTTGCAGGCGGCCTCGACGGCCTCCTTGAAGCCGGGCGGCACCTCGGGCAGGTTGAAGTCCATCCGCGCGGTGCCGACCACGCCCGGAGCCGCGGCGACGTCCATGTTGCCGTCGGTCACCAGGGCGCCGTAGTCGCGGAACACCACGCCGCAGAGCACGTGGAGCCCGGAGTGGGTGCGCATGAGGGCGCTGCGCCGCTCGTCGGCCAGGGCGGCCCGGACGACCGTGCCCGCCGCCGGAAGCGGATCACCCTCGGCCGGGATCAGGTAGAGGTCGTCGCCCTTGCGCACCCCCGCGATGCGGGTCTCCACCCCCTGCCAGAGCAGAGTGCCCTGGTCTGCGGGCTGCCCGCCGCCACCGGGATAGAACGCCGAACGGCTCAGCACGATCCCGTCGGGGGTGGCGTCGAGCACCGTGGCCTCCCAGTCGCGCAGGTCCTGGTCGGCGAGTTCGAGGCGTTCCGTCCGCATGCGCGGCAGCCTAGTGCCTCATCTGCGACAACACGGTGGCGAGCGATTCCTCCTCGTAGGCCAGATGCGCGAGGAACGTGTCGGCCAGCGTGTCGAGCGCCTTCACCAGCCGCTCCCGGTTATCGGCGTCGCGGGCGGCGGCGCTGACCTCGTCAAGCAGCCCGGCGACGGCGACGTGATCGGCCTCCAGCCGGTCGACGGCGGCGTTGAGATCGGGCGCCATCCTGCGGATGCGCGGGAAGAGCGACGCGCTCTCGATGCTGTGGTGGGTGTGCACGATCGAGCAGTAGCTCAGGCAGTTGTCCTTGAGCTGGAACAGCGGCCCCCGCGTGGACAGCTTGACGAGCCCCTTCTTCACCTCGTTCAGGTCGCCCCCGGCCGCCGCCGACGCCGCCATCCGCCGGATCGAGGCCAGGTCGCGGCGGAGCATGTTGTGGACGAATTGGAGCTCGGACAGCAGCGACATTCGTTCAGTCCCCCAGATCATCTGTCTTACAGACTATTATGAGCACATGAAGGGACTGCACCAGGACCTCGGGTTCAACCTCGGGGTGCTCTTCCGGGCCTACGTGAAGGCGTCCAACGCCGTGCTCGACCACATCCCGGGCGGCCCGCGCGGCTACCAGGTGCTGACGGCGGCCGTCCACGACGCCGCGGGCAGCCAGGTGGTCCTCGGCCGCGAGCTCGGCGTCGACCGCACGGTCATGACCTACCTGCTCGACGACCTGGAGAAGGCCGGGCTGGTCCGCCGCGAGCCCGATCCGAAAGACCGCCGCAACCGCCGCATCGTGGCCACCTCGGAGGGCCGCAAGGTCTGGGAGGCGGCCGAGCGCAGGCTCCAGGCCGTCAACACCCACCTGCTGGGCGACCTCCCGGCCCCCGAGTCGGCCGCCTTCCGCCAGACGCTGGAACACCTGGCCGGGAAGGCCAATGCCGCCGACCCCGTCGACCACCCGTGCCGCGTCGTCGAAGACCTGTCAGAGGGGCAGGGCTGACGACAGGTCGGTGAGGCGCTGCTTGTCGGGTTCGGGGTAGCGCTCGTCGAGGACCTCCGCGCGGGTGATGCGGTCGACGCGGAACACCCGCACGTCCTCGCGTAACCGGCACCACGCCACCAGATACCAGAAGCCGCCGCGACCGCCCAGCATGATGCTGGGCTCCAGGTCGCGGGTGCTGACCTCGCTCTTGCTGTTGAGGTAGTCGATGCGCAGGACCCGGCGCCCGGTCAGGGCGCGGTCGATGGCGCGTTTGACCTCTTCGGTGCCGTCGATGGTGTAGCCGCCGGGGTCGAGCCGGATCGGCACGCCCTCGGTCTGGAGCCGGGCGATGTCTCTGATCACGGTCCGTTTGCTCACGCCGAGCCGGCCCGCGAGGTCTTTGGCGGAGAGCCGCCCGTTGCTCCGCAACTCCTCTACCAGCGCACGTCGACGGTCCATAACGCCGACGTTACGTGCGGTGAGCGACAAATCCGGGTATTTCCCATCTAACTCAGTGGCCACATACCCGTATTGACCACGCGTTCCGGTTCCACACCACACAGGGCGGCGCGCTCACATCCGTACATCAGCCAGTCGAGCTGCCCCGGAGCGTGGGCGTCGCTGTCGATCGCGAAGACGCAGCCCATCTCGTAGGCGAGGCGGAGCAGGCGCTTGGGCGGGTCGAGCCGGTCGGGGCGGGAGTTGATCTCGACGGCGACCCCGAACCGGCGGCACGCCTCGAAGACGATCTCGGCGTCGAACCGCGACTCGGCCCGCAGGCCGCCGCGTTTGCCGCCAGCTTTGACGATCCGGCCGGTGCAGTGGCCGAGCACGTCGACATGAGGGTTGGCGACGGCGGTGACCATGCGCCTGGTCATCTCCTCGGGCTCCATCTTCAGCGACGAGTGGACCGAGGCGACGACGCAGTCGAGCCGGGCCAGCAGCGCGGGATCCTGGTCGAGCGACCCGTCGGCGAGGATGTCGACCTCGACGCCGGTACGGATCTCGAAGGGCGCAAACCGCTCGCGCAGCCCCTCGATAACCCCGATCTGCTCGGCCAGCCGCTCGGCCGACAGGCCGCGCGCCACGGTCAGCCGGGGCGAGTGGTCGGTGATCGTCAGGTAGGAGTGGCCGATCGCCCGTGCCGCCTCGGCCATCTCCTCGATCGGCGAGCCGCCGTCGCTCCACGTCGTGTGACTGTGCAGATCACCCTTCAACGCCGCCCGCAGCGCGGAGGCCGCCTCGGAGAGGTCGGTGCCGGACGTCGCCTCCAGCCTGCGCAGATACGTCGGCACCTGGCCCGCCAGCGCCTCGGTGATCGCCAGCGCGGTCACCTTGCCCACTCCCGGCAGCTCGGTCAGCGTCCCGGCCAGCGCGCGCTCCTCCAGCTCCTCGCGCGGCATGTCGCCGACGACCTCGGCGGCACCCCGGAAGGCGCGGACCCGATAGGTCGGTTCACCGGCCCGTTCGAGCAGGAACGCAATCTGGCGCAACGCGTCAAGTGGCTCCATGTCGAAGACGTTATCAACCGGCCAGAATTGTTGTTTGTACCGCTCAAACCGTCACCGATAGGCTTGCCCGACCTCAAGCAATCATGGAGCCGTATGGCCGCCACACCACCGCCGCCGCCGCAGTTCCCACCACCGGGACCCCCGACGTTCCCCATGGCGGGCGGCCCGCCGCCGAAAAAGAAGAAGGCCTCCACGGCCGTCAAGCTGGGCGCCATCGGCGTGCTGTCGGTGCTGGTCGTGGGCTTCTGCGCGGCCGTCGACGACGACTACGAAGAGGTCGACGCCGACTGCGTCGACATGAACAACCCGCTGGCCGACGGCTCCTACCCGATCGTCGACGACGACCTGTGCGACGACAACGGCCGGACCTACGTCGGCTCCCACGGCGCCTACGGCTGGTACTACGGCGGCATCCGCAGCGGTGCGCACATCCGCGGCGGCAGCACGCTGAAGCCGGCGGGCGCGCAGATCTCCACGCGGTCGGGCAAGGTCATCCAGCGCGGCGGGTTCGGTTCGCACGGCAGCAGCAGCGGTAGCTGACCCGTGCGCAGGGAACGGTCGGCACCCCGGAACGGCTGGGAGACCACGGTCGAGACCCACGGCCTGGCCTATCACCGGTCGGCCCATCCGGGCGGGCTGGCCCGGCCCTACTGGGACGAGAGCGTCCACTACGTCTTCACCATGGACGAGGTGCTCGCGCTGGAGACCCAGGTCGAAGAGCTGCACCGCATGTGCCTGGAGGCGGTCGACCACGTCGTGGTCACCGGCCGCTTCCACGACTTCGCCGTGCCCCCCGAGTGGCAGCAGGCGATCAAGGACTCGTGGTACCGCCGCGACCCCCACCTGTTCGGCCGCTTCGACCTCCGCTACGACGGCACCGGCCCGGCCAAGCTGCTCGAATACAACGCCGACACCCCGACCAGCCTGCTCGAGAGCTCGGTCGTCCAGTGGTACTGGCTGCAGGACGTCTTCCCCGACGACGACCAGTGGAACTCCATCCACGAGCGCCTGGTCGACCGCTGGAAGGCCATCGCCGCGACCCTCCCGACGGGCCCTTCTCATTTCGCCTGGACGAACCTCGACACCTCCGGCGAAGAGGCGATGACCCTCGGCTACCTCCAGGAGACCGCCGGCCAGGCCGGTCTGGTCACCGTCGCCATCGCGATGGAGGACATCGGCTGGGACTCCCTGAACCGGCGGTTCGTCGACGTCGAGGAACGCGTCATCCGGTCGCTCTGCAAGCTCTATCCGTGGGAGTGGATCGTCCACGAGCCGTTCGGCGCCCACGCGCTGCGGATGATGCCGTCGATGACCTGGATCGAGCCGCCGTGGAAGATGCTGCTGTCGAACAAGGCGCTGCTGGCGGTGCTCTGGGAGCTGTTCCCCGGGCATCCCAACCTGCTGGCGGCCTACCTCGACGGCCCGCGTGACCTGGAAGGATTCATCCGCAAGCCCCTCCTGGGCCGCGAGGGCGCCTCGATGACGATCATGTCGCCCGACCACTCCCTGGAGACCGGCGGCACCTACGGCGCCGAGGGCTTCGTCTTCCAGGAGTTCCGGGCTCTGCCCGATTTCGACGGCCAGCGACCCGTTCTGGGCGCCTGGGTGGTGGAGGACGAGTCGGCCGGGCTCGGCATCCGAGAGACGGCCGGCCTGATCACCGACGACACCTCGTCGTTCGTCCCCCATCGAATCAACGGTTAACACCCCCCAATAGGAGCAGGGTCAATGGACACCACTTCCTTCGGCGAGGTCCTCGGCAACGGTGCCCTGGCTATCGCCGCCTACGCCGTTCTCGGCGTGCTGCTGCTGATCGTCGGCTTCTATGTCATCGACATGGCCACGCCGGGCAAGCTCAGCAAGCTGATCCGCGAAGACCGCAACCCCAACGCCACCGCGCTGACCTCGGCCGGCCTGGGCGCGGTCGGGCTCATCGTGGCGGCCTCGATCTTCTCCTCGGGCGGCAGGCTCCAGGAGGGCCTGATCGCCACGGCGGTGTTCGGCGTGATCGGCATCGCCGTCCAGACGCTGGGCATGTTCGCCTTCGACAAGGTGGCCGGCATCTCGATCCGCGCGCTGGTCCACGAGACCACGCTCCAGCCCGCCACCGTCCTGCTGTCGGTCACCCACGTCGCCATCGGCCTCATCACGGCGGTCGCCGTCATCTGACGTCCGATTCCTTCAAGACGGTCCGGTACGAGGTCTCGTACCGTCGGACCATGGCTATTCAGTTCAACGTCATCGGCCTGGTCGTCTCGGACATGGGCCGTTCGCTCGCCTTCTACCGCCGCCTCGGCCTGGACCTCCCGGCCGAGGCGGACGGCGCCCCCCACGTCGAGGCGGCCCTGCCCGGCGGGTTCCGCCTGTGCTGGGACACCGAGGAGACCATCAGGTCGTTCGACCCCGAGTGGACGCCGGGCCCCGGCCGCACCGGCCTGGCGTTCCAGTGCGACAGCCCGGCCGAGGTCGACAAGACCTACGCCGACATGTCGGAGTTCGGGCACCTCGAACCGTGGGACGCCTTCTGGGGCCAGCGCTACGCCGTTCTGACCGACCCCGACGGCATCAGCGTCGATCTGTACGCCCCACTAGATCCGTCAGCGTGACCCCGGCCAGCGCCTTCACCTCGCGCGCGAGGTGGGCCTGGTCGGCGTAGCCCTCGTCGTGGGCGACGTCGGTGAAGGGGAGACCGGCCCGCGCCTTCTCCAGCGCCCGGTTCATCCGCAGGATGCGGCCCAGCGTCTTCGGGCCGTAGCCGAAGGCGCGCAGGCAGAGCCGGTGGAAGCGGCGTTCGCCCAGGTCGAGCCGGTCGGCGGTGGCGGCCACGCCCAGCCCGCCCTCGATCAGCGTGGCGGCGCCGCGCACCACCGGGTCGGGGGTCAGATCGGCGGCCACCGCCTCGATCCCCGGCCGCTTCTGATCGAGTTCTCGAGGGCGCGCACCCGGCGTACCGGCCAGATCTCCTCCAGCGGCACCCGGCGATCGCGCAGCTCATGGGCGGCCACGCCGAGCAGCTGGGGGGCGTCGCCCGGGGCGAAGCGCAGGCCGACGTGGCTCTGGGAGGGCTCGATCGAGGTGACGTAAGCGACGGAATCGGGCCCGGCCACCAGCAGCCTGCCGCCCGTCCACAGCAGATCCATGCAGCCGTCGGGGAGGATCCGGCGCGCGGCCCGGCCCGGCGACGCGGGGGTGTGCCACACCACCGCGCCCGGAATCACCGACGGCCGCTCCCGGTACACCGTCCCAGCTTGCCACGCGCCCGCCGTTGGCGAATCCGCGCAGGCGACCTGGCAGGCTGGTAGCCGTGAACGACAGGGTCCGTGAGGACACGGCACGACGGCTCGACCGCGCGATGGGCAGTCTCGGCACCGCCGCGATGGCCCGCATGGAAGAACAGCTCGCCTGGTACCGCGCACTTTCCGCCGAGGACCGTTCCTGGGTCGGTCTGGTGGCCCAGGCCGGAATCGCCGCTTTCGTCGAGTGGTTCGGCCACGCGGGGCAGGGCCGCCCCACCCCCAGCATCGAGTTCTTCGGCACCGCCCCCCGTGAGCTCAAACGCAGCGTCTCCCTCCAGCAGACCGTCGACCTGGTCCGCATCGTGGTCGAGGTCGTCGAGGCCGAGGTCGAAGAGCTGGCCGCGCCCGGCGGCGAAGACCTGCTGCGCAACGCGATGCTCCGCTACACCCGCGACGTGGCGTTCGCCGCCGCCCAGGTCTACGCCCGCGAGGCCGAGGCGCGCGGCTCGTGGGACGCCCGCCTGGAGGCCCTGATCGTCGACGCCCTGGTGCGCGGCGAGGTCGACGACGGCCTTCACTCGTGGGCCGCCGCGCTCGGCTGGACCTCCGCCCCGGTGGTCGTGTTCGCCGGGCTCTCCCCCAGCGACGACCCCCAGAGCGTCATCGACGGCCTGCGCGACCGGGGCCGCCGGGCCGGTCACGACCTGCTGGCCGGGGTCCAGGGCGACCGGCTGATCGTGATCGTCGGCGGCGCCGACAGCATGAAGGAGGCCGCCCGCTTGGTCGTGCCCCGCTTCGCGCCCGGCCCGATCGTCATCGGCCCCGAGGTACCCGACCTGCACGCCGCCGCCCGCTCGGCACGGGCCGCGATCGCCGGGCTGCGGGCCGCCGCCGGGTGGCCCGACGCGCCGCGTCCGGTGCTGGCCGACGACCTGCTCGCCGAACGCGCCATCGACGGCGACGAAGACGCCCGCGCCGCACTGGTGGAGAACGTCTACACGCCGCTGGCCGGCACCCCGCTGCTCGACACCCTGGCGACCTACCTCGAACAGGGCACCTCCCTGGAGGCGACGGCGCGGCTGCTGTTCGTCCATCCGAACACGGTGCGTTACCGGCTCAGGAAGATCGCCGAACTGACGGGCTACACCCCCACGGAGGGGCGGTCCGCATTCACCCTTCAGGTAGGACTCATACTCGGTCGACTGACCGTAATCTGAGCGTCGCTGGTTAATTGCGGAGAAACCAGAACTGTAGGGATTCCACAACAGAGGCAGGCAGAAGTTCGTTCGGATCCCCAGCTCTGTGTCGAAGGGCTACAGGGCAGGGTGGTACCGTGCTCGTCATCGTCGCGCCGGGACAAGGCGCCCAAACTCCAGGCTTCCTGAGTCCGTGGCTGGAGCTCCCCGGATTCCGTGACCGTCTGTCAGCATGGTCGGAGATCGCGAAGCTCGACCTCATCGCCTACGGCACCACCGCCGAGGCCGAGGAGATCCGCGACACGGCCGTCGCGCAGCCGCTTCTGGTGGCCGCCGCGCTGGCCGCCTTCGAGGAGCTCGGCGTCACCCCCGACCTCGTCGCGGGCCACAGCGTCGGCGAGTTCGCCGCGGCCGCGCTGGCCGGGGTGATCACCGCCGACCAGGCCGTCTCGCTGGTCGCCGAGCGCGGCCGGGCGATGGCCGAGGCCGCCGCCGTCACCGCGACCGGCATGACCGCCGTCCTCGGTGGTGTCGACGTCCTCGACGCCCTGGCGAAACACGGCCTGACCCCCGCCAACAACAACGGCGCCGGTCAGATCGTCGCGGGCGGCACGCTGGAGCAGCTGGAGGCCTTCAAGGCCGATCCGCCGCAGCGCGCCCGTCTCATCGCCCTGTCGGTCGCGGGCGCCTTCCACACCCACCACATGGCTCCGGCCGTCGAGCGGCTCCGCGCCGCCGCGACCGAGATCACCCCGGCCGATCCGGCGATCCGGCTGCTGTCCAACGCCGACGGCGCGATCGTCATGTCGGGCCGCGACGCCCTCGACCGCATGGTCAATCAGGTGAGCAACCCGGTCCGCTGGGACCTGTGCTCGGCGACCATGGCCGAGGAGGCCGGGGACGTCCCGGTCACCATGATCGAACTGCTCCCCGGCGGCACCCTCACCGGCCTGGCCAAGCGCGGCCTGCCCGGCTCGAAGACCGTCGCCCTGAAGACCCCCGCCGACCTGACCCCGGCCCTCGACGCCGCCAAGGAGGCGATCAAGTGAAGCTTCCCGCGGGGGCGCCGGGCGCGAAGGTGCTGGCCTTCGGCCACTACCAGCCCGCGAACGTGGTCACCAACGACGACCTCGCCAAGATCATCGAGACCAACGACGAGTGGATCCAGAGCCGGGTCGGCATCAAGGAGCGCCGGTTCGCCGGTCCCGAGGAGTCCGAGATCGACCTGGCCGTCCAGGCGGGCGGGAAGGCGCTGGCCGCGAGCGGCCTGGCGGCCTCCGACATCGACCTGGTGATCGTCGCCACCTGCACCCCCGAGGCCCCGATCCCCAACCTGGCCGGGCGGGTCTCCCACCGGCTGGGCGTCCAGGCGCCGGGTGCCTACGACCTCAACGCGGCCTGCGCGGGCTTCTGCTACGCCCTCGCCGCGGCCAGCGACTCGATCCGCGCGGGTTCGGCGAAGAACGTGCTGGTCATCGGCACCGAGAAGCTCACCCAGTGGATCGACATCCAAGACCGCGCCACCTCGGTGATCTTCGCCGACGGCGCGGGCGCGGCGGTCGTCGTCCCGTCCGAGACCCCGGCCATCGGCCCGGTGGTCTGGGGCAGCGCGGGTGACAAGGCCGACGCCATCATGATCAAAGATCGGTCATCGTCTCTTCACCAGGAAGGTCAGACGGTGTTCCGCTGGGCCACCACGGCCCTTCACCCGGTGGCCAAAGAGGCTTGCGACCGTGCGGGCGTGGATCCCGCCGACCTGGCGGCGTTCGTGCCCCACCAGGCGAACCTGCGCATCATCGAGGCCATCGCGCGCAAACTCGGCGCCGACAAGGCCGTCGTCGCCCGTGACATCGTGCTGGCCGGCAACACCTCGGCCGCGTCGATTCCGCTCGCGCTGTCCCGCATGATCGAACAGGGCGAGGTGCCCTCGGGCGGCCTCGCACTCCTCCTGGGATTCGGCGCGGGCCTGACCTACGCCTCCCAGGTCATCGAGATCCCGTAAAGCTTGTACGGTCTTCGCCGTACGAAAACCCAGAGAAACCACTCAAAGGAGAGACATGGCAGTCACCGAGCAGGAGATCCTGGCCGGCCTCGGCAAGATCGTCAACGAGATCACCGGTATCCCGGCCTCCGAGGTGACCCCGGAGAAGAGCTTCGTCGACGACCTGGACATCGACTCGCTGTCGATGGTCGAGATCGCCGTGGCGGCCCAGGACGAGTTCGGCGCGGAGATCCCCGACGACCAGCTCAAGCACCTGAAGACCGTCAAGGACGTCGTCAACTTCATCCAGAACTGAGTTCCCCCGCACAACCGTTCGACCGTAGAGGAGTGCAGCCAAAGTGAGTACCAACCGGGTGCGAGTCGTCGTCACCGGACTCGGCACGACGACGCCCCTTGGTGGAGACGTCGCCTCGACCTGGGCGGCGCTCCTCGACGGACGGTCGGGCGTACGCACCGTCACCGAAGAATGGGTCGACACCGTCCCGGTGAAATTCGCCGGGGTCGCCGCTGTCGACCCCGGCGAGGTGCTGCCCCGGCCCGAGGCCAGGCGTCTCGACCGCTATGAGCAGTTCGGCCTGATCGCCGCCCGCCAGGCCTGGCAGGACGCCGGCGCGCCCGAAGTCGACCCGACCCGCCTCGGTGTGGTCGTCGGCTCCGGCATCGGCGGCATCAGCACGATCCTCAACGCCTACGACACCTACCGGGACAAGGGCTGGAACCGGCTCTCCCCCTACACCGTCCCGATGCTCATGCCCAACGGCGCCGCCGGCTGGATCAGCATCGACCTGGGCGCCCGCGCGGGCACCCACGCCACGGTCAGCGCCTGCGCGACCGGCGCCGAGTCGATCGGCTACGGCATCGAGATGATCCGTTCCGGCCGCGCCGACGTCGTCGTCGCCGGTGGCAGCGAGGCCGCGATCCACCCGCTCAACATCGCCTCGTTCGCGGCGATGCGCGCCATGTCGACCCGCAACGACGAGCCCCACCGCGCCTCGCGCCCCTTCGACAAGGGCCGCGACGGCTTCGTGCTCGGCGAGGGCGCCGGCATCGTCGTCCTGGAGTCGGAGGAGTTCGCCCGGGCCCGCGGCGCGCGTATCTACGCCGTCGCCGCCGGCGTCGGCATCACCTCCGACGGCAACCACATCTCGGCGCCCGAGCCGACCGGCATCGGCGGCAAGAACGCCATGCTGACGGCCGTCGCCGACGCGGGCCTCACCGCCGCGGACATCGTCCACGTCAACGCCCACGCCACCTCGACGCCCGTCGGCGACGAGATCGAGGCGCGCGCGATCCGCGAGGCGCTCCCCGGCTCCCCGCTCATCACCTCGACGAAGTCGATGACCGGTCACCTGCTCGGCGGCGCGGGCGGCATCGAGTCCATCTTCACGATCCTGGCGCTGAGCGAGCGCATCGTGCCCGCCACCGCCAACCTCGACGATCCGGCCGACGGCCTCGACGTGGACATCGTGCGCGGCGAGCCGCGCAAGCTCCCCGACGGCCAGCTCGCCGCGATCAACAACTCCTTCGGCTTCGGCGGCCACAACGTCGCCGTGGTCTTTACCTCTGCCTGATCAGCTTTTGAGAGGGACGCAATGACTGTCGTTGACAACAGGGTGGTGACGGCCGCCTCCGACCAGGAGGAGGCCGACCCCCGCGATCCCGTCGTCCGGCTGGGCCACCTGCTCGACGAGGGTTCCATGCGGCTCATCACGCCGCAGGACAAGAGCGGGGCCCTGGCGGTCACCGGCCGCGTCGAGGGCGTCCCCGTGGTGGCGTTCTGCAGCGACGCCCGTGTTCAGGGTGGCGCCATGGGCGCCGAGGGCTGCGAGCACATCGTCCACGCCTACGACGTCGCGGTCCGCGAGCGGGTGCCGATCATCGGCGTCTGGCACTCGGGCGGCGCCCGCCTCGCCGAAGGCGTGGAGTCCCTCCACGCGGTCGGCCGCGTCTTCGCCGCCATGACGAAGGCGTCGGGCATCGTGCCCCAGATCTCCGTCGTGGTCGGCGCGGCGGCGGGCGGGGCGGCCTACGGCCCGGCGCTGACCGACATCGTGATCCTCGCCGACGAGGGCCGCATCTTCGTCACGGGCCCCGACGTCGTGCGTTCGGTCACCGGCGAGACCATCGACATGGCCTCGCTGGGCGGCCCCGAGCCGCACAGCAAGCGCAGCGGCGTGGTCCACATCGTCACCAAGTCGGAGCCCGAGGCCCTGCTGAGGGCCCGCCAGGTCGCCACCCTGCTCGGCCACCAGGGCCGGGTGCGGCTGGGCGAGGTCGGCGAGGTCGACTTCTCGACCCTGCTGCCCGAGAACGTCCGCCGCGCCTACGACGTGAAGCCGCTGGTCAACGGCCTCCTCGACGAGCCCGGCGTGGAGCTCCACCCCAAGTGGGCCCCCAACATCGTGACGACCCTGGGCCGTCTCGGCGGCCGGACCGTCGGCGTCATCGCCAACAACCCGATGCGCCTGGGCGGCTGCCTCGACTCGACCTCCGCCGAGAAGGCGGCCCGGTTCGTGCGCATGTGCGACGCGTTCGGGGTGCCCCTGGTGGTCCTGGTCGACGTCCCCGGCTACCTGCCCGGTGTCGGCCAGGAGCACGACGGCGTGGTGCGGCGGGGCGCGAAGCTCCTCCACGCCTTCGCCGAGGCCTCCGTGCCCCGCGTGACCCTGGTGACCCGCAAGTCCTACGGCGGCGCCTACATCGCCATGAACTCCCGCTCGCTCGGCGCGACCCGCGTGTTCGCCTGGCCGACGGCGCAGATCGCGGTCATGGGCGCGGTCGCGGCGGTCCGCATCCTCAAGCGCCGCGAACTCGCGGCCGCTCCCGAGGAGGAGCGCGCCGACCTCGAGCACCGCCTGGCCGAGGAGCACGAGAAGATCGCCGGCGGCCTCGAGCGCGCGATCGACCTGGGCGTCGTCGACGAGGTCATCAACCCGGAGGACACCCGCGGCGCCATCGCCAAGGTCATCGCCCGAGCGACCCCCGCCAGGGGCGCCCACGGGAACATCCCGCTCTAGTTCTCTGTACGACCAAAGCGCCGCCCCTCTCACTGAGAAGGGCGGCGTTTCGGCGTTGGAGCTTCGCGCCCGGCCTCATGAGCCCCTTCCCATCGCCACCGTCCGTTGAGCAGAACGGGAGGTCACGCGACCGCGCTCCGCCGCCCGAAATTTCGGCATATCGACGACGGCAGAGCGGGTGGGAATCTCGTCGTCGCGCCTGGTTCATCCGTCCCAGGCGAGGCGCGGAGAACCTGAGCGCCCGGCGCGGGGCCGGGCGCCATCGGTGCGGGAGTGTGGAAGCCGGGTAAGGCGGCCCCGGCTCATGGGCGCGCTGAAGGGCGGGCGGTGCGCGCCCTTCAGGTTGCTAGACGGCGGCGTGGAGCCAGCGGACCGGGGCGCCCTCGCCCGCGTAGCGGAAGGACTCCAGTTCCTCGTCCCACTGCTTGCCGAGCAGTTTGTCGAGTTCGTCTTCGAGCACGGCGCGCCCCTGGGCGGCCATGAGCATGACGTTCCGGAGGCGGTCCTCCGGGATCATGATGTCGCCGTTGGCGCCGATGGCCGCCGTGAAGGCACCCAGGGCAGGGGTGTACGCATGGCGCGCCCCATCACTGCCCTGCGATGGATCCTCGGTGATCTCGAAGCGGATGCGCTGCCACCCCATCAGCGATGAGGTGATCTTGGCGGCGACGCCAGCGGGCCCCTCCCATTCGGCCTGGGCGCGCAGGGCGCCGGGCGCAGCGGGCTGGGGCGTCCACGTCAGGTCGACGGGAACGCCAAGAATGCCTGCGACGGCCCACTCGATGTGTGGGCACAGCGCAGGCTGAGCCGAGTGGACGTACAGGACGCCACGTGCAGCAGCCACCGGACCTCCCGATTCGTACGAGGTACGCCTTCCCCAACGGCCTCATACAGGGATGATCACTAGTGACTCTAGGAGAGACTACCGTCCGTTGCAGCGGGGCACCAGAGGAGGGTCATACCGATTCCCGCTGGGCCGCCGCGACAATCAGGTTCATCCCGGGGCGTAATTTGACCCGATCCCGGAAGTTGGCGACCCTTCCGGAATTCCCCGATCCCACCGGACACCATGATTAGAGTTGCTCACGCAACGCTCCTCTGTCAGCACGGTGAGTAAGTATGGTGCGGAAAGGGTCAGTGACGCGTGCTTTTCCAGGTACACAATGAATCGATCCCCCTCGATCTGCTCGACGACCACGCGTGGTCCGAGTTGGTCGCCTGCTTCGACCCCGGCATGTGGGCGGTGGCACGGGCGGCGGGCCTGGGGGCGGCCGACGCGGCCGACGCCGTACAGGGAGCGTGGCTGAGGCTGGTCGAGAGCGTCGACCGCATCCGCGACCCGCAGGCGATCGGCGCGTGGCTCATGACCACCACCCGGCGCGAGGCGCTCCGGCTCGGCCGCAAGGCCGGCCAGGAGTTCCCCACCGACCCGCCCGACCTCTACGAACACCCCCCCCTCCTGACCCCCGACCCCACGACGGAGATCGTCGACGCCGACTACGGGCGCACCCTGTGGTCGCGCGTGTCCCGGCTGGAGGAACCCTGCCGGACCATGCTCCGGCTCTTCGCCCTCAACCCCGACGCCCGCTACGTCCAGATCGCGGCCCGGATGCAGATCCCCGTCGGCAGCGTCGGCCCGACCAAGATCCGATGTTCGGCCAAACTCCGGACCCTGCTCGCGGAGGACCCCCTTGAGTGCTGACGACGCCGCGCTGGAGACCTACCTGCTGGCCGCGATGCGCCTGGCCGCCCACGCCGACCCTCCCCCCGCGAGGCTGTCGGCCGACGCGATGGCCGCGCTGTCCATGCGCCTGCCCGGCAGCGTCATGGCCGCGCCGGCCGACCTGACGGCCGCCTCCGGCGCCCGCGCCGACGGAAAACCCCAGATGCACCGCTTCGCCGCTGGCGAGACCACCTTGGACATCGAGACCACCATCACCGAGGGCCGCCTGGAGATCGCCGGCCAGATCGGCCCCCCACCGGCCCGCGACGCCTACGTCGAGGTCCGCACCCCCCACGTGACAAAGGTCCGCGTCCCCTCCCCCGACGGCCAGTTCGCCGTGACGGGCCTGCCGCCGGGCTGGGTGAGCGTCGCCTACCACCGCCCGACCGGCCCCCCGGTGGTCACCCGCTGGCTGCGTGTCCGCGCCTGACCCCTACGGCCCGTTCGCGGCGGCCAGGCGCGCCGACATCCTGGCGGCCTTCGACGTCCATCTGGCCGCCGAAGATGTTCTGTACGACTCCGCCGACCGCCTGGCCGTCACCCGCGCCGCCTTCGCCTCGGCCCTGGTGGGAGCCCGCCTCCCGGGCGAGGCCCGCATGCTCCTGGAACTGGCCCTCCCCGACCTGACATGGGCCAGACCGGGCGCCCCCACAGCGGCCGCCCGCCTCCTCCTGGCAACGGTCGAACTCCAGACCGGCGACACCCGCCGAGCCGAGGACACCGCCACGACGGCCGTGGAGGAGTTCCGCCTCTTGGGTTCAACAGCCTGGGAACAACGGGCCCGAGACGTGGCTTTGCGCGCCCGCCTGGTCCAGGCGACGGCGACGGGCGGGCTCGACGAGGGCTTGCTGGCCGAATGTACGGACGGGGCGGACGGGCTGGAGAAGGCGGGCCTGCCCTCGGAGGCCGACGAGCTGAGGCTCTTCGTAGCGTCGACGATCGTGCGCCAGGTGGGTCGCGAGGGTGCCGATATGCCCGAAGTCCCGAAGCCACCAACCGCAGCGGATCTGTCCCAGATCCATCGGATTCTGGACCAGGTCCGAGATGGGGTCGGGTGCGCGAGCTCGCGGCTGCATGCGGAGGCGTTACGGAGATGGGCCGGTGGCGACCTCGCGGCAGCACTCGAAGCCACCCAAAAGGGGTTTTCCGCGTCGCTTCTCGACATGTCGCGACTTGCCTCGGTGGAGGGTGCGATCTCCGATGCAGAGCAGCCGACTGCGGACCCCTTCGGCGAAGACCTGCCTCCCTCGCGGTCTGTCCCCGATTGGCGAGGAGGTGCGGAGAGACCGGGATCAAGCATCGGCGCGGGTGCAATCGCGGGCGATAGGCCGACTTCTGCGCCTAAAGCCGGGGCTCTTTCTGAGTTCGCCCCTCAGGACGCGCATCACCGCTCTGCGGCCCGAAGGCCGAAGGTCTTACCAGCGGCGAGGCGGCCTGCGGATGAGCGGTGGCGGGTGTCCCGGGTGGCCGAGGAGATCGCGATGCTGGGGCTGGAGCTGGCCATCGGGGTCGGGTGTGCCGAGAAGGTGCTGCTCTGGTCGGAGCGGTGGCGGGCGCTCGTCAGCGGTGCGAAGCCGGTGGCCGAACGGCCAGAAGTATTGGTCCAGCTTGTACGCGACCAGGACGCCCTCCACGCCGTGGTCGCCCACCACGACCGGATCTCCCTCCACGCCCTGGGGTCGTTGTCGTCGATCACCGAGGCGATGGTCCGCATCCGCTACAACCTGCGGCGCCGGAACCTCAGAGACACCCGGCCCGAAGGCGAGGAAGGGCTCTCACCCGGGCTCCTCAGAGAACTGTCCGCCCTGGACGAGGTGCTGATCCGCCCCCTCGGCCTGCCCCCGGGAGCCGTCAGCGTGGTGCCCACCGCAGCGCTCCACTCGTTGCCCTGGTCACTGCTCCCCTCGCTCCGCGAAAGGGCCGTGTCGGTGGCGCCTTCGGCCGCGATGGCCGTCGCGGGCCGGGAGGTCGGCGGCCCTGTGGTCGCGCTGGCCGGTCCCGATCTGGCGCATGCGGAGGAGGAGGTGGCGGCGGTCGTGGGCGTACACGAAAAAGGAGAACGGGCGCCCGCGACGCGAGGCGCCCTGCTCGAAGCGCTCGGGCGGGCCGGTGTCGTGCACATCGCCGCGCACGGCATCTTCTCCGGGCGGCGCCCGATGATGTCGAGCATCCTCCTGGACGACGGCCCGCTGCTGGTGCACGAGTTCTTCCGCTTGGCGCGGGTGCCGCCGCTCGTGGTCCTGTCGGCCTGTGACGCGGGCATGGCGTCGGCCCCCGCCGACGGCGCGGCGTTCGGCCTGGCGGGCGCCTTCCTCGATCGGGGGGCGCGGACCGTGGTCGCGGGCATCGTGCCGGTCAGAGACGACGAGGCGGCCCGGCTGATGGTCGAGTTCCACCGCCTGCTGGCCCTCGGCCAGAGACCGGCCGAGGCCCTCGCCAAGGCGGCGGCCGCCACGGATGTGCCCGGGTTCGCCTGCTTCGGGGCGGTGTAGCCCTCAGTTCGGCGGGAGTTCGAGTTCGGCGAAGACGGCCTTGTGGTCGGTGGCCGGGAGTACGTGGGTGGAGAAGGCGAGCACCGCAGTGGAGGCATCGACCATGACGTGGTCGAGGGCCACGGGCGGGATGGGCAGCAGGTCGTGGAAGGTGCGCGGGAGCACCGGCCAGGTCGTCTTCAGCCCGTTTCCGGTCAGGTCGGCCGCGTCGCGGTAGCCGGAGCCGAGCAGGTCCCGGACTCTGGCGTGGTCGAGGGTGGCGTTGAAGTCCCCGGCCAGGACCTTGGTCGTCCCACCCGCTCTGGGCAGGGCGTCGAGACCGTCGGCCCAGCAGTTGTGAGAGCTCGACACATAGGGCGCACACGGGTGGACGGAGACCAGCTCCACCACCTTCCCGTCGACGTCCAGACGGCCGATGATCTGGCCGAACCGGCCGTGGTCGAGCAACCCCACCTTGGTCGCGGGAAACCGCGAGTAGATCCCGGATCCACCCGTCCCGGGCCGGGCCTCCATCACCTGATGGGGCAGCAGCTCGCCGATCCCCGCCGACTCCATCGCCTCCACGGCCGCCGGGGTCAGCTCCTGGAACGCCACCACATCGGCCCCGACCTCTCGGACGAGCCGGACGACCTCGTCCCCCGGCACCGCCCCGACCAGCAGGTTCATCGACAGCACCCGAAGCCGCGGCCCGGCACCGCCGGGCGCGTTCTCACCGAGCATCCTCGGCACGACCAGCATCCCCAGAACGAGCAAAACCACCAGCGCGACACTGGCCGCCGCCCACCGACGGGTCACCAAAGCCAAGCCAACTGGCAGAACAGCCAGCAACGCCACATAAGGAGTGAACGCCACCAGCTGCACCCAGAAGAACCCCACGTCACCGGGTATCAGCCGCAGCACGGCCCAGCCGCCGAACCCCGCCGTGATCACCCAGACCACCACGGTCACCCAGCGCCACCCGGACCTCGGAGGCGCCTCCGGCGCCGCATCGACCACCACGGCCGCCATCATGCCGGTCACACACTTACAAAGCGCCGACGGGTCAGGACCTCTCCACCGGACGGTTCGGGTTGGTGATCCATTCGGACCACGAGCCCGCGTACAGGGACGCCTTGATGCCTGCCGTCTCCAGGGCCAGCACCTCATGCGAGGCCGTCACGCCGCTCCCGCAGTACGCGCCGACCGGCACCCCCTCCACCGCCCCCAGCGTGTTGAACCGCTCCCGCAGGAACTCCGCCGAGTGGAACCGCCCACCGGGTTCCAGGTTCTCGGTCGTCGGCGCGTTGACGGCGCCGGGAATGTGCCCGGCCACCGGATCGACCGGCTCCACGTCCCCCCGATACCGCTCGGGCGCCCGAGCATCGAGCAGCAGCCCGTCTTCGGCCAGGATCGCCGCCTGGTCGGCGTTGATCAGCGGCATCCCGCCCGGCCGGGCCGTGAAATCCCCCGGCTCCACAGAAGCGGCGTCCTTGGACAGCTCCCCCGTCCACGCCCCCAGCCCACCATCCAGCACCCGCACATCGGAGTGCCCGAAGTAGCGCAGGCACCACCACGCCCGAGCGGCCGCCAGCGAGTTCCAGTCGTCGTACACGACAACGGGCCGCCCGTCGGAAACGCCGAGCGCCCGCATGGAGGCCTCGAAGTCGGCGGAAGAAGGAAGGGGATGACGCCCGCCCGCCCCGGCCGGAGCCGCCAAAGCAGTGTCGAGGTCGCAGTAGACGGCGCCCGGAAGGTGGCCGGAGGCGAACTCGGAGGGGCCGGGCGGGCCGCCCAGGCGCCAGCGCACGTCGAGGAGGGTCACCTCGCCCAGGGTCGCGGCGAGGTCGGAAGCACTGATCAGAGGGCTCATCGGCGGATCTCCAAGAAGGGCACGTTCTGCTCGGCGGGTGTGAGTGACCCGTGGTATCCGATCATCGACCACTCGTGCGGCTCCGACGTGGAGGAGGCGACCACACACTCCGGTCCGGCCACCACGACGACGTCGCCGATGCGCCCGAGCATCTCGGGGCTCACCGGCCCGAACCAGCCCGAGTCGATCGCCGAGGCGCGCGAGGCGACCCGGGCCCGGTCGCCGAGGACGGCGCGCCAGGTCTCCAGCACCGCGTCGGCCGCGCCGGGCACGGTGTAGAGGTGGCGGGCGCGGGGTTCTCCCCCGAGCAGCGCGACGCCCTCGGTCAGTTCGGGGTGGACGTCGAGGTCGATCTTGTCGGTGGCGTTGACCATGCCGTGGTCGGCGGTCACGTAGAGGACGCCGCCTGGCGGCAGGGCTCCGGCGAGGCGTTCGGCCAGGTCGTCGACGATGGAGAGCTGGCCCAGCCACTCGGACGACCCCACCCCCGCCCGGTGCCCCATCGTGTCGAGCAATGGGTAGTAGCAGGTCACATAGGCCTTGGGCGTCGCGCGCAGAGCGGCGTGCACACCCTCGACGCGTTGGGCGACCGTGTCGGCCGGGACATAACGGACGCCCCGGTAGACCGCCCGGGTGAGCCCGCCCCCGTCGAAGGCGGCGGGGGCCACATAAGAAGACGCGACGTCGAGATGGGCCAGCCGCTGGAACACGGTGTCGACCGGCTGCCAGGCCGCGGGGTCGACCTGCGGGCCGTCGTCGGGCCAGCGCAGGCAGTTGAGGAGGCGGCCCTCGCCGGGCACCGCGACGTGGATGCCGAGCATCCCGTGGTGGCCCGACAGCACGCCGGTGCCGATGGTCGCCAGGCTGACGGGGGTCGACGACGGGAATCCGGCCGTCAGCACCCGGGGCAGCGCCGACGACAGGAAGGGCGCGTGGGCCGGATAGGCGGCCAGCAGGTCGGCCCCTAAGCCGTCGACGATCAACAGACACACCTTGTCGGCCGGGTCGAGCCCGAGGGTGCCGCCGCCGGTTCCGTCGAAGGTGGCGTAGACGGAACCGGCGATGTCGGCGAGGGTGCCCGTCACGTGCGGGCCGTCGCCTCCGACAGGGCACCGGCGAAGGCCAACACGTGGCGCACGGCCTCGGGACCGTCGGCGGCCTCGCTGACCCTCAACTGGAGGTCGTCGGCGGTGATGGAGCCGGTGTAGCCGTGGTCGGCCTCGCAGTTCTCGTCGCCGCAGGTGGCGGGTTCGAGGTCCACGTGGGAGATGGCGCCCCAGCCGATGGTCAGGGTGACCTCGCTGGGGGCGACGCCGGGCGAGTACTTCGCCGGGTCGGGCACGAGGCGGGTGAGCGCCACCGACTGCACGCGGCTCAGCCGGACCGCCTCGGTGGTGGTGGAGGCGTGGGAGGCGGGGTTCCCCTCGGCCGGCGGATGTTCGTCGGTGTGACAGACGAGCAACCGGGTGGGCGACAGGACCAGGACCGTGACGTGGCGGCGGACCTCCATGGCCGGGTCGAAAGTGGCCTCATGATGGACGACGTAGGCGCTGACGCTTTCCTTGCCCAGGGCGGAATCGACGGCGTCGGCGACCAGGTCGGGGTAGTAGCCACTTCGGTCGATGGCCTCGCGCAGACCTGCAGCCGAGACTCGGGTATCCCTCATGGGACCATCCTGCCCTGTCAAGCACCCTGATTTCACCGGGGTGATTTCACTGGTCTGTCAGGAGGGAAGCCGCCGCGGACCCACGTCGGGCCTGGGTCCGGTGACCGCTTCGAGCACCACCCGGGCGCCCAGGACGTGCACCCCGCTCTCGCCGACCAGCACCGGATCGAGCCGCAACGTCGTGACCTGCGGATGCGCGTCGGCCAGCCGTCCGATCCTGCACAGCAGCTCCTCCAGCGCGCCGACCGCGACGGGCGGGTAGCCGTGCGCGCCGAACAGCAGCGGGGCCGCTTTGGGGGTGCGGACCAGCCCGGCGGCGTCTTCCGCTGTCAGCGGAGCGAGCCGGTAGGCGTCGTCGGCGAGCAGCCGGGCGGCGATCTCGCCCAGCCCGAAGGAGACCACCGCGCCGAAGTCGCGGTCCTGGACCGAGGTGATCACGGTCGGCACGGCGGGCTGGGGTGCCATCGGCTGCACCGCCAGCCGGGGACCGAAAAGATCACGAAGGTCCGTGTACGCCTTCGCGACCGCGCCCCCGTCCGACAGGGCGAGGCGGACCGTCCCGGCGCGACCGGTGCCGGTCCACTTGACCACGACGGGGAAGCCGAGCCGTTCGGCCGCCGCGACCGCCTCCTCGGGCGACTCGACGACCTCACTCGGCCAGACCTCGACGCCGTAGGTGGCCAGCAGTTCGGTGGCGTCGAGCTCGACCGGGTGTTCGGTGGCCCGGCAGACGATCTCGCGGGCGCCGACCACGTCGATGCCGTCCAGTTCGGGGATGGTGCCCTCGTCGCGGCGGCGCCACTGCGCATGACGTACAGCCAGAGCCAGGGCCCGGACCGCCTCCTCGGGCGCCGGATACGACGGGATCGAACCCCGTGCGGGACCTTCTCCCGGCGCGCGCAGCGCGGCCGGGACGCCCGCCTCCCCCTTGAAGGTGGCGAGCACCGGCTTGCCGCTCTCGCCCGCGACCCGCAGCAGTTCGGCGGCGACCTCGGCGTCGGGGCCGGGGACGGGCGGCATGTAGACGACCACGGCGGCGTCGACGTCGGGGATCAGCCCGGACAGCGCATCGGCGAAGGCCCTCGCGTCGGCGCGGGCGCCGAGATCCACGGTTTGCGGCGTGAGGCCCGCGCTCACGCACGCGTGGGCGGCCAGCCGGGCGAGCGCGTCGGAGTTGCTCACGATGCCGACTCTCGGGCCTTCGGGGAGGGGCTGGCAGGCGAGGAGCTGGGCGACGTCGAAGAGCTGGGTGAGGTCGTCGACGCGGACCACCCCGGCCTGCTCGAACAGCGAGGAGACCGCGCTGTCGGGCAGCCCCAGCTCGGCGGCCTGCGACTTCACCGCGACGATCGGCTTGGTGCGGGAGATCCGGCGGGCCAGCCGGGTGAACTTGCGCGGGTTGCCCATCGACTCCAGATAAAGGAGGACGACCTCGGTCGCGGGGTCCTCCTCCCAGTACTGAAGGAGGTCGTTCCCGGAGACGTCGGCGCGGTTCCCGGCGGAGACGAAGGTCGAGATGCCGAGCCCCCGCTGGGCGACGCGGTGCAGCAGGGCGGTGCCGAGGGCGCCCGACTGGCTGAAGAAGCCGATGCGGCCCCGGGCGGGCAGCCGTTCGGCCAGCGTGGCGTTGAGCTTGATCGACCGGTCGGTGTTGGCGATGCCCAGGCAGTTGGGCCCGACGACCCGCATGCCGTAGGCGCGGGAGATCCGCACCAGTTCCTGTTCGCGCCGCAGCCCCTCTTCACCGGTTTCAGCGAAACCGCTGGAGACCACGACCAGTCCTTTGACACCTTTCTCCGCGCACTCCTCGACGACGTCGAGCACGCTCTCGGCCGGCACGGCCACCACCGCGAGGTCCACCTCGCCGTCGATGGCGCTCACGTTCTTGTACGCCCGCACGCCCGCGACCGCCCGCACCTCCCGGTGCACCGGGTAGACCGGCCCGGTGAACTCGGCCCGCAGCAGGTTGCGCAGCACCGTCTGCCCGATGCCGCCGGGCTCCCGGCTGGCCCCGATGACCACGACCGACTCGGGCTTGAGCAGGCGCTCGATCGACCGCGCCTCGGCCCGGTGCTCCCGGCCGGTCATCGCGTCGACGGAATCGGGCGTGCTGGCCAGATCGAGCGTCATGCGGACGACGCCGTCTTCAAAGGTGCTCTGCGCCGTATATCCGGCCTGCCGGAACATCTGCGTCATCCGGTGATTGGCCGGCAGCACGTCGGCGATGAAGGTGCGGATGCCGCGTTCCCGGGCCGCCGCGCGCAGGTGCTCCAGAAGGACCGACGCCATTCCCCGGCCCTGGTGGGCGTCTTCGACGAGAAAGGCCACTTCGGCATGGTCGGCGGGCTTGACCCGGTCATAACGAACGACCGCCACCATTTCCGTTCCGATGGTGGCGATCAACGCCAGACGGTCGTTGTAGTCGACCGTTGTGAAGCGTGTCACTTCCCGATCTGACAAGCGAGGTCGGGGACCGAAGAAACGAAAGTAGATGGACTGGTCGGAGAGGCGCGAGTAGAAGGACCGCAACTGTTCGGCGTCGTCGGGGCGAATAGGCCGCAGGTGAGCGGTGCCGCCGTCGGAAAGGACGACGTCGGCCTCCCAGTGGGCGGGATACGGTGCTTCCACCATTCGAGGGTATCTGTGGGCAATCGCGGTGGTTGGGCAACGGATGTGCATCGACTGTGTACGAGTGTCCGCCTCACCCCCCACGAAGCTTGCGGAAGCTGTTAAGTTTTGCGGGGTCAGCGTCGATTTGCAGGGGCAAGGTGGTGACATCATGACGCGGGTCGTCGTGGTGGGCGATCTGATGACCGACGCGGTCGCCCGCGCCCGGTATCCGCTCGCCCGGGCAAGCGACACTCCGGCCGTGGTGACCATGCACGGCGGTGGTTCCGGGGCGAACATCGCCTCGTGGCTCGCCGTCGAAGGTGGCGAGGTCGCCTTCATCGGGCGGCGCGGCGCCGACATCACCGGCCGCAACCGTGACATGGAACTGATGGGCTACGGCGTCGATGCCCGGCTCGTCATGGATCCCGAGCGTCCCACCGGCACCTGTGTGGTCCTGGTGACCCACAAGGGCGAGCGCACGATGCTCTCCGACCCGGGCGCCAACGCGGCCCTGTCACCCGAAGACCTGCCCCGTGACCTGTTCACCCAGGGCACCCACCTCCACATGTCGGGCTACACCCTGATCTGCGAGGGCTCCCGCGACGCGGGTCTGGCCGCCCTCGACCTGGCCCGCCGGGCGGGCATGTCGATCTCGGTCGACTGCGCCTCCTCCGCGCCGGTCGAGCGCACCGGCGCCGAGCCCTTCCTCGAGTGGACCCACGGCGCCAAGCTGCTGTTCGCCAACGCCGACCAGGCCAAGGTGCTCACCGGCCGCGACGACCCCGAGGCCGCCGCCAAGGTGCTGACCGCGTGGTTCCCGCAGGTCGTCATCAAGTGCAACAGCGACGGCGCGCTCTGGTACAGCAACAACAGGTCCGAGGCCGTGAAGGCCCCGGCCGAGCAGGTCGAGCGGGTCGTCGACGGCACCGGTGCGGGCGACGCCTTCGCCGCCGGTTTCCTGCCGAGCTGGCTCGACGGCAAGCAGCCCGCCGACGCGCTGGCCGCCGGCAACGCGCTGGCCGCCAAGTGCCTGGTCAACCTCGGCGCCCGGCCCCGCCTCTAGCCGAAAGTACGCCCGGTTCCCGGCCCATCGAACGAGTGGGCCGGAGCCGTCGGCACGATGTGGACGGGCAGCCCCGATCGCGACGATCTGAGGTATGACCTCCCGCGTTCCCCTGATCGTCGGCCTTGTCCTCCTCGCCCTGATTCCCGCGCTCGGCGGTGCCATCCGCCTTGAGGATCTCTCCTCCGGGGGACCCGTCACGCCGGACAACGCGCGCTTCTTCGACATGCCGGTGCCCGTGATCGCGCACATCTTCGGTGCGTTGATCTACAGCCTGGTGGGGGCCTTCCAGTTCGCCCACCATCGCTTCCATCGCTGGACCGGGCGGCTGGTGCTGGTCTGCGGGCTCGTGGTGGCGTTCAGCGGGATCTGGATGGCCCTCTGGTACGACATGCCCGACATCGACGACGGGCTGCCCATGATGATCTTGAGGGTGACCGTCGGCGGGGTGATGGCCTTCGCTCTCCTGTACGCCTTCCGCGCCGTCCGCCGCCGCGACTTCCGCACCCACCGGGCCTGGATGATCCGCGCCTACGCCCTGGCCATGGGCGCCGGAACCCAGGCCTTCACCCATCTCCCCTTCGCCGTCTCCGGGACCACCCCCGACGACACGGGACGCTTCGTCGCGATGGCCGCCGGATGGGCGATCAACATCGCCGTCGCCGAATGGGCTATCCGGCGTTCCGGATCCGCCCCGACTCGTACGCCCACATCGCGATCTCGACCCGGTTCCGGGCACCCAGTTTCGCCATGAGGCTGGCGATGTGGGTCTTCACCGTGCTGACCGAGATGTGAAGTTCGTCGGCGATCTCGGTGTTGGTCCGGCCCCTGGCCACCGTGGCGAGGATCTGTTCCTCGCGGTCGGTCAGGGGCTCGAAGGGCTGGACGGGGTCGCTGGTCCCGGCGAAGGCGCGCAGCAGGCGGGCGGTCACGTTGGGGGCGATCAGCGCGTCGCCGTTGGCGGCGGCCCTGATGGCCTGGGCGAGCAGCGCCGAACCGGCGTCCTTCAGCAGGAAGCCACGGGCCCCCGCTCTCAGGGCGGCGTAGACGTATTCGTCCAGATCGAACGTGGTGATGACCACCACGGCGACCTCGCCCGAGAGCTGCCGGGTGGCCTCGATGCCGTTCATGCCCGGCATGCGGATGTCGAGCAGGCAGACGTCGGGCCGCAGGCGGCGGGCCAGTTCGACGGCGCGTTCGCCGCTCGCGGCCTCGCCGATCACCTCGATGTCGTCCTGGGCCTCCAGGATCATCACCAGGCCGGTGCGGACGATCTCCTGATCGTCGGCCACGATCACGCGAATGGTCATGCGGTCCTCGGGAGCACGGCGGTGACGGTCCAGCCACGGCCGGGGCCGGGGCCCGCCTCGCAGGTGCCGCCGAGGAGGGTGGCCCGTTCGGCCATGCCGAGCAGACCATAACCCGTCGCGCCGGGCGGCGTCGCCTCGCCGTCGTCGGTGACCCGCAGCCTGATCGCATCGCCGTCGGCCGCGACGAGCACATGGATGCGGGTGGCGTGCCGGGCGTGCCTGCGGGCGTTGGTGACCGACTCCTGGGCCAGCCGGAAGATCGCGGCACCGGTCGAAGGCGCGATCGCCGCGACGTCGCCGTGGATCTCCAGCGACACCGGCACCCCGGCGCCCTTCTGGAGTTCGGCCAGGTCGGCGACGCCCCGGGCCGGATCGAGGTCGGCGGGCTGCCGCAGCACCCGGACCATGGTCCGCATCTCGGCCAGCGCCCGCGACGCCTCGGCCTCGATGACCTTCAGGGCCTCCACGGCCGCGTCGGGGTCTTTCGGAGCGCGGGCCAGCCCGGCCTGGGCGCGGATCGCCATCGCCGACACGTGGTGGGCGACGGTGTCGTGCAGGTCGCGGGCCAGGCGTTCGCGTTCGAGCAGCTTCACCTGGTCGCGTTCGCGCTGCTGGAACCGGGCCCGGAACCGGATCGCGATCCCGGCGAGCAGCGCCATCGACACCACGGCGAAGGCGCCGACGAGGTCGGTGAGCCCCGTCATCGAGAGGGCGACGTTGCCCAGGATGAGCGCCGCCCCCGCCAGGATCTCCCGCCCGGACCCCCAGCGGGTCAGGCTGTAGGGCAGGATCAGCATGAACACGGCGGTGTAGGTGTCGGGGTCGCCGCCCATCGCGAACCGCGCCACGAGCGTGGCCCCGAAGGCGATCACGACCACCGTCAGCGGATGCGACCGCCGCCACCACAGCGTCGGCACCAGCGCGAGCGTCAGCGCCACCACCGTCCACGGCAGCTCCGGCCGCAGCACCCCTTCGAGCACCGCGGCCGGGACCAGCAGTCCGATCAGCGCGTAGTCGCGCCAGACCCGTTTCGGCGCGTCGGGAGGACGCGGCTCGTTCCACACGCCGTCATGGTACGAGTTCGCACTCGATGGCAGATCCGCCCAAAGTACTACCGTTTCCGAGCGTCACCGTGCCTTGGCGGCCTGCCCATTCGATCGTGTACGTCCCCCGGAAGCCCTTCAACGAGAACCGGCCCTCACCGTCGGTCCGCATCGTCGTCTCCGGCAGCCACCACTCGTCCCTGACCAGGTTCCGCAGGGCGTGATACGAGGGCTTGAGACTCCCGTCGGCCCTGATCAGGCCCCCCGGCGCGCCCAGCCACTCGCCGTCCTGGATCCCCCAGTAGGTGATCGCCCGGACGGCGGGATGACCCACCAGCGTCCGGAAGTGCCGGACGATCTCGTCGGCCTGGCGCTCCTCGCCCTCGGGCGTGCTGGGCCACTCGTCGATCTGGTAGTCGTTCAGGTCGACGATCTCCGGCGGCATCAGGTGGCCCGACAGCAGCGTCGTCTCGGTGAAGTGGATCGGCAGGCCGTAGCGGGAGAAGCGGTCGAGGACCTCCAGCGTGCGCTCTTCGCCCCAGTAGCCCTGGTGCATGTGGCTCTGCAGGCCGAGGGCGTCGATGCGGACGCCCGCCTCCAGCACGCCCTCGATGAGGCACTCGTAGGCGGCCGACATGTCGAAGTCGTTCAGCAGCAGGGTGGCGCGGGGGTTGGCGCGGCGGGCGGCGTCGAACACCATCCGGATCATCGGGATGCGGCCGATGTCGCGGCACAGGTGGGTGATGCCGTTGTCGTACTTGTCGAAGATGGGCATGATCACGACCTCGTTGATCACGTCCCACATGTCGACCACGCCGGAGAACTCGGTGACCTCCCGGGTGATGCGTTCCACCTGGGCGGCGGCGATCTCCCCGTTGTTCAGGTCGAGCAGCCAGTCGGGGGCGAGGGTGTGCCAGGCCAGCGGATGGCCCTTCACCGGAACGCCCCGGTCCCTGAAGAGCCAGGCCATCTCCATCAGCTTCTCGGTCTGCGGTCTGCCCGCCTCGCCCTCGAACCGCCCCCAGTAGAAGGGCAGCGTGGCGAAGTTGAACACGTCGAGCCAGGGGTCGATGAAGGGGATGTCTCTGTCGAAACCGGTGCAGCCGAAGAGGAACTCGTGATCGGTCTGCCTTACGAGAACGTCCTGCCCGGCGACCGGTTCTCGGTCGGCGGTGACGGTGACGAGGGCGTCCGCGACGCGGTGGGAGGGAAGCACCCCTCCCCTATACCTACGTGGCGGTCGCCAACACCAGAGGGAGCACCTGTGGTGCGCCCGCGTGCCGGATTTGTGCGGCGGCCAGTGTGGCCGTCCAGCCGGTGTCGGCGCGGTCGTCGACGAGCAGCACCGGGCCGCCCGCTTCGGCGATCTTCGCGGCCAGGTCACGGGGCATCGCGAGGGTGCCCCTGATCGCCTGGACCCGCTGGTTGCTGTTGAACTGGCGGCCGGGGCTGCCGTTGCGGTAGCCGAGTTCTCCCAGGTAGGTGAGGCGGCCGACCTGGGCGAGGCGCTCGGCGAGAGAGCGTACGAGCCGCGGTTTGGAGACCGACGGGACACTGACGACGGCGACCGGCCGCTGCTCCCAGCCCCAGTGCTTGAGCACCTCGACGACCGCGGCGAAGACGTCGTCCGGTACGTCCTGGTCGGGGCCTGCGATCAGTTCCCTGAGACGTGACCCCCAGCCGATGTCGGTGAGCCGCCCGAGCGCGCGGCCGGTGCCGGCGGCCAGTTCGGGCTTGATGCGGCCCTTGAGCTCGTCGAGGCCGGTCGGCCACTGGCGGCGGGGTTCGAGGTCGATTCCGGGCCGGGCCAGGCGGTCGTGGGCGCTCTTCACCGCGGACTCGGCGACGCTCGCATCCCAGGTCGAGCCGCTGCAGTTGTCGCAGCGGCCACACGGGGTGGCGGTGTCGTCGTCGAGGTGGCGGCGCAGGAACATCTCGCGGCAGTCGGTGGTGGTGAGGTAGGCGAGCATGGCCTGCTGCTCGGCGGTGCGCTCGGCGGCGACCCGCTTGTAGCGGTCGGCGTCGTAGGACCACTCCTCCCCCGTCGCCTCCCAGCCGCCCTTGACCCGGCGGACGGCGCCGTCGACGTCGAGGACCTTGAGCATCATCTCCAGCCGGTTGCGGCTGAGGTCGACCCGGCTTTCGAGCGCGGCCGTGGACAGCATCTGGCCGTCGAGCGCGGTGAGCGCGGCCCTGACCTGGTTCTCCTGCGGGAACGCCAGCGAGCCGAAATAGGCCCAGATGTCACGATCTTCGGTGCCGGGCAGGAGGATGACCTCGGCCCGCGCCACCCCGCGCCCGGCGCGGCCGACCTGCTGGTAGTAGGCGACCGGCGACGGCGGCGCCCCGACGTGCACGACGAACCCCAGGTCGGGCTTGTCGAAGCCCATGCCCAGAGCGGAGGTGGCGACGAGCGCCTTGACCCGGTTGGCGAGCAGGTCGTCTTCGGCGGCCAGGCGCTCCGAGGGCTCGGTCTGCCCCGAGTAGGCGACCACCGGGAACCCCTGGTCGCGCAGGTAGGCGGCGATCTCGGAGGCGGCGGCGACGGTCAGCGTGTAGATGATGCCCGACCCCGGCAGCTCCTTGAGCGCGGTCGACAGCCACGCCAGCCGCTTCTCGGGCCCGCCCGGCTGCACCACGGAAAGCCGCAGGCTGTCGCGTTCGAGCGGCCCCCGCAGCACGAGCGCGTCGCCGAGCTGCTCGGCGACGTCGCGCGTCACCCGCGCGTTGGCGGTCGCGGTCGTGGCCAGCACCGGCACGCCGGGCGGCAGCTCTTCGAGGAGGGTGCGCAGCCGCCGGTAGTCGGGCCGGAAGTCGTGGCCCCAGTCGGAGACGCAGTGGGCCTCGTCGACCACCACGAGCCCGGCCGACTCGGCCAGCTCAGGCAGCACCTGGTCGCGGAACTCGGGGTTGTTCAGCCGCTCGGGGCTGACGAGCAGCACGTCGACCGTGCCCTCGGCGACCTGGCCGTAGATCTTCTCCCACTCGCCCGGATTGACCGAGTTCACGCTGACGGCGTGGATCCCGGCCCGCTCGGCGGCGGCGATCTGGTTGCGCATCAGCGCCAGCAGCGGCGAGATGATCACCGTCGGCCCCTCGCCGAGCTCGCGCAGCAGCGCGGTGGCGATGAAGTAGACCGCCGACTTGCCCCACCCCGTGCGCTGCACCACCAGCGTGCGCCGCCGGTCGAGGACCAGCGACCTGATGGCGGTCCACTGGTCGTCACGCAGGGTCGCATGGTCGCCGGCGAGCGCCCTCAGGCGCTCCTCCGCCTCCTCGCGCAGCATCTCCTCTTCGCTCACGGTGTCCTTAGTACCAGTAAATTCCTCATGTGGACGTCACCACCTGGTACCTCGAACAGACCTCTCCCTCCGATCTACGGGCCGCCCGGCCTCCTCGCGACGATGTCGACATCGTCCGGGCCGAAACCCCGTCAGCCGATTTCCACCGCTTCCTCTATGGCGCGGTGGGCGGCGGCTGGCAGTGGACCGACCGCCTTTCGTGGACCGATGAGCAGTGGCTCACGTGGCTCGACCTGGGTGTCGAGACCTGGGTGGCCTACCTTCGCGGCACACCGGCGGGCTACATCGCGCTGGAACCACAGGGCTCCTCAGTGGAGGTCGCCTACTTCGGGCTTCTTCCCTTCGCCATCGGCAAGGGCGTCGGCGGGCATCTCCTGCACTACGGCGTCGAACGGGCCTGGAGTCTGGCCACCGAGCGGGTCTGGGTGCACACCTGTTCACTCGACTCCCCGGCGGCGCGCGGAAACTACGAGGCCAGGGGTTTCCGCCTGTACAAAACGGAAGTCTCGGCGGTCTGAGTCGCGGGTGTCGGTGCGGACCGGCAAAATGTTCGACATGGCCCGACGAACGACCAGCCCCCCGCCCGACGAGGACTTCGAGGAGCGGATCGTCGACATCGACGTGTCCGCGGAGATGCGCACCAGCTTCCTGGAGTACGCCTACAGCGTCATCTACCAGCGCGCGCTCCCCGACGCCCGCGACGGGCTGAAGCCCGTGCAGCGCCGCATCCTCTACTCGATGAACGAGATGGGGCTGCGTCCCGACCGGGGGCATGTGAAGTCGTCCCGCGTCGTGGGCGAGGTCATGGGCAAGCTCCACCCCCACGGCGACGGCGCGATCTACGACGCGCTGGTCCGCCAGGCGCAGCCGTTCTCGATGCGGCTGCCCCTGGTCGACGGCCACGGCAACTTCGGCTCGCCCGACGACCTGCCCGCCGCCATGCGTTACACCGAGGCGCGCCTGTCCGACGCGGCGATGCTCATGGTGCAGTCGATCGACGAGGACACGGTCGACTTCAAGCCCAACTACGACGGCCAGGAGACCGAGCCCTCGGTCCTGGGGTCGGCGTTCCCCAACCTGCTGGTCAACGGCTCGACCGGCATCGCGGTCGGCATGGCCACCAACATGGCGCCCCACAACCTGGTCGAGGTCGTGGCCGCCGCGCGCCACCTGCTGAAGCACCCCGACGCCACGCTCGACGACCTGATGAACTTCATCCCCGGTCCCGACCTGCCGACCGGCGGCTACATCAACGGCCTGGGCGGCATCCACGACGCCTACCGCACCGGCCGCGGCACCTTCAAGATGCGGGCCACCGCGACGGTCGAGAACGTCACGCCGCGCCGCAAGGGCCTGGTCGTCACCGCCCTGCCCTACAACGTGGGCCCCGAGCGGGTGGTCACCAAGATCAAGGAACTGGTGACGTCCAAGAAGCTGACCGGCATCGCCGACCTGAAAGACCTCACCGACCGGCACAAGGGCCTCCAGCTGGTCATCGAGATCAAGAACGGTTTCAACCCCGAGGCGGTGCTCGAGGAGCTCTATCGGCTGACCCCGATGGAGGAGACGTTCGGCATCAACAACGTCGCCCTGGTCGACGGCCAGCCGCGCACCCTGGGCCTGCGCGAACTCCTCTCCGTGTACGTCGACCACCGCATCGACGTCGTCCGCCGCCGCTCCCTCTACCGGCGGCGCAAGCGCGAGGAGCGGCTCCACCTGGTCGAGGGCCTGATCATCGCCCTGCTCAACATCGACGAGGTCATCCGGGTCATCCGCAACGCCGACGACTCGGCGGCGGCCCGCACCGGCCTGATCGAGACCTTCTCGCTGAGCGAGATCCAGGCCAACTACATCCTCGACACCCCGCTGCGCCGCCTCACCCGCTACGACAACCTCGAACTCGACAAGGAGAAGGAGACGCTGACCCGCGAGATCGCGGAGCTCAGCGAGATCCTCGCCTCCGACCTGAAGCTCCGCAAGGTCGTCTCCGACGAGCTCGCCCAGGTCGCCAAGACCTACGGCACCCCCCGGCGCACCGTCCTGCTCGAAGGCGGCGTGGCGGCGGTGGCCGCCGTCCCGCTCGAGGTCGCCGACGACCCGTGCCTGGTCCTGCTCTCCTCCACCGGCCTGCTGGCCCGCACCCTCGACGCCTCACCCTTGCCCGGGGTGGGCGAGCGCAGCGTCCACGACGTGCTCGTGTCGGCCGTCCGGTCGACGGTCCGCGGCGAGGTCGGCGTGGTCACCTCGCTGGGCCGCATGATCCGCGTGTCGGTCGTCGACCTGCCGACGCTGCCGGGCTCGGCCGGTCCGCCCTCCTTGGCGGGCGGGCATCCGGTGGCCGAATACGTGTCGCTGGCCGCCGACGAGACCGTCGTCGGCATCGGCTCCCTCGACCCCGACGGCCCCGGCCTGGCGCTGGGCACCGAACAGGGCGTGGTGAAGCGGGTCGTGCCCGACTATCCGGCCAACCGCGACGAGTTCGAGGTCATCGGCCTGAAAGACGGCGACACCGTGATCGGCGCCGTCGAGCTCACCTCCGAAGACCACGACCTGGTGTTCATCACCTCCGACGCCCAGCTGCTGCGCTACACGGCGACCAACGTCCGCCCGCAGGGCCGCCCGGCCGGCGGCATGGCCGGCATCCGGGTCGAGCCCGGCGCCAAGGTCATCTGGTTCGGCGCGATCGACCCCGCGCGTGAGTCGTGCGTGGTGACGATCGCGGGTTCCTCCACCGCCCTGCCCGGCACCCAGATCGGCGGCGGCAAGATCTCCGACTACGCCGAGTTCCCCGCGAAGGGCCGCGCGACGGGCGGGGTGCGGGCCCAGCGCTTCCTGAAGGGCGAAGACGTGCTGCTGCTGGCCTGGGCCGGTCCGAGCCCCGCCAAGGCGGTGTCGTCGGTCGGCAAGCCGGTGCCACTGCCCGACGAGATCGGCCGCCGCGACGGCTCGGGCGTCCGCCTGACCCACACGGTCTCGGCGATCGGCGGCGCCCTCTAGGGAACGGCTGACGAGACGGCCACCTGCCACAAGCTCCCCGGTGCCCTTTCGGCGGGCACCGGGGGCCTTCCCTCGTCGCCTGAGAACCCCGCGTGTCACGCCTAGGCGGTGCCAGTCACGACAGTTTCGTCGTGTACGCGTCGTGGAGCTCCTGCCAGCCGTGCTCCCGGGCGTCGTCCCCCACGATGCGGCCCTTCGAGGTGCCCGCGAGGAGACGGTCGGCGACGTCGAGGCAGACGTGCCACCCTGCGGCGTTGCGCGCTCCCCATTCGGGGCCCGGCATGGTGTGCGACAGGCGCAGGCGGGTGCCGGCCTCGGTGGGTTCGAGCTCCCAGCGGAGGAGGTCGCCGCCCCACGTGTATTCGAGGAGGTGCGGCGGCTCCGCCCTGGTGACGGTCTCGCCGGTGCCGGCGCCGTCCATGACCAGGGTGGCCTCGCCCGGCGCACCGAGATCACGGCTGGACTCGAACGGGGCCCACTCCTTCAGCTGGCCAGCTTCGGTCAGGGCGGCCCAGACCTTCTCGGGGCCGTGACGTAGTTCCCGGGTGAACACGAGGGTCCACCGGCCGTCGTCCTCGGGGTGGGACGACACGTCCGCGAGATCCATGGCTACTCCTGCCGGTCGAGGTGGGCTTCGAGGGCGTCGAGCCGGTCGTCCCAGAGGCGGCGGTAGGGCGCCAGCCATTCGTCGAGGGCCGCCAGCGGACGGGGCTCGATGCGGTAGATGCGCTGCTGCGCCGCCGTGCGCGACGAGACCAGCCCCGCCTCCCGGAGCACTTTGAGGTGCTTGGAGACGGCGGGCTGGCCCATCGACAGCTCGTGTACGAGCTCCCCGACGCTGCTCTCCGACCGGCGCAACCGGTCGAGAATGCGGCGCCTGGCCGGCTCGGCGAGCACTACGAACACGTCCACCAGCCTATATTCCCCGACGGGAATATAAGACGTCAATCGCAGAGACAGAACGGATGACCCGCCGGGTCGAGATAGACGACGAAACCCTTCTCGTTGCCCGGCTGGTGGTGATGCTTGACCGCGCCCAGCGCGACGACCCGCTCCCCCGCCTCGACCAGGTCGTCAACGGTGACGTCGAGGTGGGCCTGCTGGGGGTGATCGGGCTGCGGCCAGACCGGCGGGACGTAGTCGGGCGCGTGCTGGAACGCCAGCTGCACCGGCCCGCCGTCCCCGATCGTGACCCAGTCGGTGTCGTCCCGCACGACCTCCCAGCCGAGAAGTTCCTTGTAGAAGCCGGCGAGGGCCTGAGGGTCGGGGCAGTCGTACACGAACGAATGAAGGGCGGCGATGGCCATGGACGTCTCTCGCTTTCCATGAGGAGGTAACCGGTAAAGAAGCTATACCGGTGTCGCCGGATATGCCAGGCAATATCCCGGCCCCTGCCCAGCCCACCCCGAGTCCACCGCCGAGCGGGACCACTCCCCCGAACCCGGCGAACCTTCAGAGCACCACCACGACAGTCAGGCGGGCCACCACCCTGCGGCCCCCGCGGTCGCCAAGACGAGCCGCCGAGACCTACCTCGCCAAGGCCGCCAGCAGTTGCGCCGGGTCGCCGCCGGGCCATTCCGCCAGCAACTGGGCCTCGCGGTCGCCCGGTTCGAAGCCGTCGGGCTTCAGCATTCCCGTCTCACGCAGTGCGACGATCACCGGGTCGTCCTCCGGGAGCGTGTCCACGTAGCAGGCCGCGTCGATCAGGGCGAGGGCCAGACGCGCGTTGCGGCCCTCATCCGACGGCTCCACGCGGTCGAGGCGACGGCGGGCGTGGGCGCGAAGATGGTCGGAGAGGGGCGCGGTGGTGCTCATGTTCTCGGGTCTCCTCAAACGGTCGGCGACTTTACGTCACGGATAATTACCTAGGGTGACACGAGTTCGGAGGTGGTTCACCGCATTGGTAGACCCCGGGAAAGGTCACGAAAGCGGTTTGCGGGAACATTCCGTACATGAACGGTGCCTTCGACGACCTCCTGGCCGCCAATGAGACCTATTCCGCCACGTTCACGGGTTCCGGCCTGACCGGCACGGCCGCCCGTGGCCTGGCCGTCGTGACGTGTATGGACTCACGCATCGACCCCCTCGGCCTGCTGGGCCTCAAACCCGGCGACGCCAAGATCCTCCGAAACGCGGGCGCCCGCGTGACCGACGACGTGCTGCGCACCCTCGTCGTGGCCGTGTTCGTGCTCGGTGTGAACCGGGTACTCGTGATGCCCCACACCGACTGCGGCATGACGAAGGTCACCGACGACGACATCCACGACCTGGCGAGGGCCCAGGGCGTCGACACCCGCAGCCTCGACTTCCACACCGTCCCCGACCAGAACGCGGCCCTCCGGCACGACCTCATCCGCATCCGGACCAGCCCGTTCCTCGACGGCGTGGTCGCCGTCGGCGGCGCGATCTACGACGTCCGGACCGGCAAGCTCACCCCCATCGAGGAACTGCGCAGGAACGCCGCCGCATGACCATGCTCGACCGGGTCCTCCGGTTCAAGGAGGACCACATCCGCTCCCAGGCCGACGATGTCCAGGAGCACCCCTTCGGGTTCACCGTGCGGAATCTCCGGTACGCCGCCTCACACCACCACAACAAGGTCGTGATCACCGGCCCGGCGGACGCACGAGACATCCTGGCCCTGGCCGACCACGCCCTCAGCGGGGCCGGCCACCGGCTGGTCGAGATCCACCACGAGCCGACCGCGACGGCCGTGGCCGCGTCACTGACCGAAGTGGGCTACGGCCACGAGACCAACGTCCTGATGCTCCACCAGGGCCCCACACCGCCCTCGGAGCCCCACGTGGCGACTGTGGCGACAGAGGAGCTCCAGGAGGTCGTCAGAGCCGCCTGGGCCGCCGAATACCCCCAGATCGCCCCTGAGGAGCTCGACGAGCTGACAGAGCGCCGCTCCGCCCTCCTCCAGGACGGCTACGACGTGACCTTCCTGGCGATCCGCGACGGAGCGACGATCGTGTGCCACGGCGACCTGTACGTCCACCGCGCCTCGGGCCTGGCCCAGTTCGACGACCTGATCACCGACCCGTCCCACCAGCGCCGAGGCCACGCCCGCGCGATCGTGACGGAGGCCATCCACCGGGCGGCCGGTCTGTCCCTGTTTCTGGAAGCCGACCAGAACGACTGGCCCAAGGACTTCTACGCCCGCCTGGGCTTCCTGCCCATCGGCACAACCCACGCATTCCGGAAATTCGGCTGAGCCGACCAAACGGTCCGCCACCCGAAACTTCGCCATTCGGCACCACAAGCGCACCCGCTGCTCCCACCGAGCCGCCATCACGCGACATCAGACAGCTCGACCAAACAGACCAGGCGACAGTGCAGCGGGTGTCCATCACCGACGAGCGCCGACTGTGACGCGGCCCCTCGACCGCGCGCCGAGATCGCCGAAACCACGGCCTCGGAAAAGCTTCGCCGCCCGAAATTTCGGCGTTTGAACGCCGCAAACCCGCCCGCAGACCAGTCGTCGCGAACCCACTTGCTGCCCCCGCCGAATCGCCGGCGAAGCGACATCAGGCACCTCGGTGCCCGAAATTTCGGCATACCGCCCGCTCCGCGCCGGAGACGGGCCAGCGACAAAATGGCGCGGCCCGTGACCCGGCCAGACGCGTTCGTCAACTCGTCCCGGCGCGCTCAAGCCGCCAGGCGCGATGCCATAACCGCTCAAGACCATTCCCGTCAGCAGCGGAAGTGATCCAAAAGAGGGAGGGCGTCAGGCGTCGATGTGGTCGCGGTCGATGTCGGAGGCCGAGCTCACGATGAACTCCCGGCGGGGCGCCACGTCGCTCCCCATCAGCAGGTCGAAGATGCGCTCGCCCTCTTCGACGTCCTCGATCCGGATGCGTCGCAGCACCCGGTGACGCGGGTCCATGGTCGTCTCCGCCAGCTGGTCGGCGTCCATCTCGCCGAGACCCTTGTAGCGCTGCGGCGGTTCCTTCCACTTCTTGTTCCGCTTCCGGAGCCCGCCCAGAACCTTGTGCAGTTCGGCGTCGGAGTAGCAGTAGATGTACTTCTCCTGCCCCCGCCCCGGATTGGTCAGCTCCACCCGGTGCAGCGGGGGCACCGCGGCGAAGACCCGCCCCGCCTCCACCATCGGCCGCATATAGCGATGGAACAGGGTCAGCAGCAGGCACCGGATGTGCGCACCGTCGACGTCGGCGTCGGCCATGAGAATGATCTTCCCGTAGCGCGCCTGCTCGATGTCGAACGACCGGCCCGACCCCGCACCCACCACCTGGATGATCGCCGCGCACTCGGTGTTCTTGAGCATGTCGCTCACGGACGCCTTCTGCACGTTGAGGATCTTGCCCCGGATGGGGAGCAGCGCCTGGAACTCGGAGTCGCGCGCCAGCTTGGCGGTGCCCAGCGCCGAGTCTCCCTCGACGATGAACAGCTCGCTGCGGTCGACGCCGTCGCTACGGCAGTCGACCAGCTTGGCCGGCAGCGCCGAGCTCTCGAGCGCGGTCTTGCGGCGCTGGTTGTCGCGGTGCTCGCGGGCCGCGATGCGGGCCTTGGCCGCCGCGACGATCTTCTCCAGGACGGCCCTGAGCTGCGGCTTCGCGCTGCGTGAGGCGTTGGTGAAGATCTCGCGGAGCTCCCGCGAGACGACCGTGGTCACGATGCGGGTCGCCGCGGAGGTGCCGAGCACCTCCTTGGTCTGGCCCTCGAACTGCGGTTCGGCCACCCGGACGGTCACCACGCTGGTCAGACCCTCGAGGATGTCCTCTTTGGTCACGCCGTCGTCGTTGGCCCTGAGCAGCCGGGACTCACGCAGTAATTCGTTCATCGTGCGCACCAGCGCCCGCTCGAAACCGAGCACGTGGGTGCCGCCCTTGGGGGTGGCGATCACGTTGACGAACGACCGGACGGTGGAGTCGTAGCCCTTGCCCCAGCGCACCGCCACATCGACGACCATCTCGCGCTCGACCTTGGTCGGCGTCATGTGGCCCTGTTCGTCGAGCACCGGCACGGTCTCGTGGAAGTGGCCCTGCCCCTGCATGCGCAGCACGTCGCAGACGGCCTCGTCGCGCGCCAGGAACTCGGTGAACTCGCTGATCCCGCCGTCGAAGCGGAAGATCTCCTCGGTGGGCTCCGCGCCGCGGCTGTCGCGTACCGACAGGGTCAGGCCGGGCACCAGGAAGGCGGTCTGCCGCAGCCTGACGTGGATCTCGTCGAGCGAGACCTCCGCCTCGGGCAGGAAGATCTGCCGGTCGGCCCAGAAGCGCACCCGCGTGCCCGTGACCCGGGCTCCGAGCGGGCCGCCGTCGCGCAGGCCGGACTTCTTCTTGAACTTGGCCGTGGGCCCGTCGCCGTCGAAGACGCCGGGGACGCCGCGCCGGAAGCTGATCTCGTGGACCCGCCCGCCTCGGTCGACCTCGACATCGAGGCGGGACGACAGGGCGTTGACCACCGAGGCACCCACACCGTGGAGACCGCCGGAGGCGCCGTAGGAGCCACCGCCGAACTTCCCGCCGGCGTGGAGCTTCGTGTAGACGAGCTCGACACCCGCCAGCCCGCTCTTGGGCTCGACGTCGACCGGGATGCCGCGCCCGTTGTCGCGCACCTCGATCGAGCCGTCGGGATGGAGCTCCACCTCGATCAGCGAGCAGTATCCGGCCAGCGCCTCGTCCACACCGTTGTCGACGATCTCCCACAGGCAGTGCATGAGGCCACGGCTGTCGGTCGAGCCGATGTACATCCCCGGGCGCTTGCGGACGGCTTCGAGACCTTCCAGAACCGACAGATGACGAGCCGTGTAACCCGTCTCCGCTACCGTCACTCCAGCTCCCACGCTCAACAGTCGAACACGCGTACGCAGCTTAGCGCTTGGCGTGGTTTTACGACTACCAGCTTGCCAGCTGTCCAGGGCTTCTCGTTACCTGCGGTGTGATCCACGTCACCTTTCGGAACATTCCGCTCTCGGCGTAGTCAGGAGGTGATTGGGAACGCCCTCATCCGGTTAGATGTTGTCCCAAGTGACTGTGACGCCAACATCCCCGGTCAACGGGGTGACCCGAAAGGCGATACGTGACTGGAGCTCTCGCCCCCACCAAGCCGCTGACCGCCCTAGACCGCTGCGACCGATGCGGCGCTCAGGCCTACATTCGCGCGATTCTTCCGGTAGGCGCCGAACTCCTGTTCTGCGCACACCACGGCCGACAGCATGTGGCCGCATTGCGCGACAAGGGCGCTGAGATCCAGGACGAATCAGCCCGACTCAGTTCGACAACCGCCTCCGCCGCTCCCGACGAGCGGTGATCCGGCCACTAACGTCGACGACGGCGTGATCAGGCATCCCCTGATCACGCCGTAGTCATTTCCTCTTCCGTTACGGCTCCGCCCACCCCGGCACCGCCCACCGCCCCGGGTATCGCCCGCAACCGGCGCCCCTCACCGCGCCCTGCCTAGCGCCGCAACGACTCCACGGCAACGCCACGACGGCCTCCCCAGCGGAGCAGACGGTGGCGGCCGTCGCACACCTCGTAACGGCGTCAACACCGGCCACGTGACAGCAGACGCACCCGCCTCACAAGGCCCGTGCCGCGCGATAGCGGGAGAGCAGGCGAGAAATTCCCCGTGCCGTCCACCTGCGCGTTCGCCCCTAGGCTAGGCACGTGCTGATCCTCCTGCCGCCCTCGGAGGGCAAGGCGGCCTCCGGCCGGGGCCGTCCGCTCGATCTCGAGTCGCTGAGTTTCCCCGAGCTGACCTCCTCCCGTGAGAAGGTCCTCGACGCGCTCATCGAGCTCTGTCACACCCCCGACCAAGCCCACCAGGTCCTCGGTCTCCCTCCGGGCCTCGCCAAGGAGATCAGCCGCAACCAGGGCCTGCGGTCGGCCCGCACCGTCAAGGTCTCCGACCTCTACACCGGGGTCCTCTACGACGCCCTGAGCCTCGCCACGCTCGATTCCAAGGCCAAGGCGCGCGCCACGAAACGGCTCGTCGTCTTCTCAGGGCTCTGGGGAGCGCTCAGGCTGGGTGACCGGGTCCCGCCCTACCGGCTCTCGATGGGGGTCCGCCTCCCACCGGTCGGCGGTCTGGCCGCCTTCTGGAAGCCGAGCCTGGCCCCGCTGCTCGACCAGGCCGAGGGGCTCGTGGTCGATCTCAGGTCGGCCACCTACGCGGCGGCGTGGAAGCCCAAGAGGGAGACGGTTTCGGTCAGGGTCCTCACCAAGGACCGGACCGTCGTCAGCCACATGGCCAAACTCACACGTGGTCTGATCGCCCGGTCGCTGGTGGAGAGCCCCGCCCCGGCAAGGGATGCCGGCGAGCTCGCCCACCTGCTGACCAGGCTTGGTCATGCCGTCGAGCTCCACCCGGGCAGGCTCGACGTGGTGCTCAGTTCGTGATGACGTTCAGTTTGTTGCAGGCCCGCTGGAACTGGTTCTCCGGCTCGCCGCCGAGGTGTGACCACGGCAGTCTGCTGAAGCGCCCGCCCGTCCGCGTGAGATGTCCCCTCGCCGGACGTCGCAGGTCAGAAAGGTAGAAGGCGGCTCCGAAGGCGTTGTGGGCCTCGATGGAGCGGGGATGCGCGGGGCCGATCCGGCGCTGGGACCACTGGCCCGCCGCGGCGACGATCTCCCGTTGCGCGTCGAAGCTGAACCAGCCCCCGCGCGACATGGGAGTGCGTTCCGAGGCGGTGTTCTCGAAGTGCGCCAGGGGGATCAAGGCGGGAAGGGGGCTTCCCTCGGGAGCGTTGGCGAGGACCGTGCGTGCGAATTCCAGCATTTCGGTCGCGGTGCCGCCCCAGCCGGGGGAAAGGGTGATCAGGCGGGCCACATTGGCCGAATAGAGGGTCGGCCAGCGGCGGGAGCATTCGTACCAGACCGAGTCCTTGTCGGTCCGGGGGCGTTCGAGGCCGAGGGCGAGCCAGAGCATCGACTCCCAGGGAACGGGGTCGGCGGGCATCAGGCCGGCCGCGGTGAGCAGGGGCTGGCGGGCGCTTTCCATGGCCGCGTGGTAGGCCTCCAGCCGTTGGGCCTGCACGGCCCTGGCCTTGACCTCCGGTTTTATGTCCCAGGCTTCCTCGATTCTGGTTCTGCCGAGCCACAGCCACAGATCAGGATTGGCCTGATCGCGGGCGATGAGGCTTTCGATGCCGCGGCTCATTCCCATCGCGGCACGGGAGAGGGCTTCGATCCGTAATGCGCGTACTTCGGGATCGCCCCTGGTGGCGGCGAGAAGGGGGGCTGCCGCCTCGAAATTACGGCGCTGAACAGCCAGAACCGCCTCGTCCAGCATGATGTCCGCCCAAGGGCGGTCCGGGATCACTCGTGGCCCCCGAGCACGTGCTCGATCCACTTCGATTACTCCCATGGGGAGGCAGCATAGAAGTGGGGAGTTGGCGAGGGGATACTTCTGTGTTACACCCGCGTAAAACCAGAATATAAATCCGACCCGGCACGCAATATTGCGCACCGGGCCAGATTTACGGTTATCCCTTAGTCGAGATAGTCGCGCAGGACCTGCGAACGCGACGGGTGCCGCAGTTTCGACATCGTCTTCGACTCGATCTGGCGGATGCGCTCGCGCGTCACGCCGTAGACCTTGCCGATCTCGTCGAGGGTCTTCGGCTGGCCGTCGGTGAGGCCGAACCGCATCGAGACGACGCCCGCCTCGCGCTCGGACAGGGTGTCCAGAACGCTGTGGAGCTGCTCCTGGAGCAGCGTGAAGCTGACGGCGTCGGCCGGGACGATGGCCTCGGAGTCTTCGATCAGGTCACCGAACTCGCTGTCACCCTCCTCGCCGAGGGGGGTGTGGAGCGAAATCGGCTCGCGACCGTATTTCTGGACCTCGATGACCTTTTCGGGGGTCATGTCGAGCTCGCGGGCCAGCTCCTCCGGGGTGGGCTCGCGGCCCAGATCCTGGAGCATCTGCCGCTGCACGCGGGCCAGCTTGTTGATCACTTCGACCATGTGGACCGGGATGCGGATCGTCCGCGCCTGGTCGGCCATGGCCCGGGTGATCGCCTGGCGGATCCACCACGTGGCGTAGGTCGAGAACTTGTAGCCCTTGGTGTAGTCGAACTTCTCGACGGCGCGGATCAGACCGAGGTTGCCCTCCTGGATCAGGTCCAGGAACAGCATGCCGCGGCCGGTGTAGCGCTTGGCCAGCGAGACCACGAGTCGGAGGTTGGCCTCCAGCAGGTGGTTCTTGGCCCGGCGGCCGTCTTCGGCGATCCATTCGAGCTCGGCGCGGACGTCGACCGGGAGCTGGTCACCGTCGGTGCCGAGCTGCTCCTCGGCGAACAGGCCGGCCTCGATGCGCTTGGCGAGCTCGACCTCCTGCTCGGCGTTGAGCAGCGGGACCTTGCCGATCTGCTTCAGGTAGTCCTTCACCGGGTCGGCGGTGGCACCGGCGGCGGCGACCTGCGCCACGGGGGCGTCATCGTCGTCGTCGGTGAGGATCAGGACCTCTTCTTCGACCTTGACCACGACCTCGGCCTTGGGCTCGTCGGTCGTCTCCTCTTCGGAGTCGCCTTCGGCCTCGGCCTCTTCGCCCTCTACCTCGACCTCGACCTCTTCGATGTCCTCGATGTCGAAGTCTTCGATGTCGACGTCTTCGATGTCGTCGTCGTCTTCACCGGACAGCTCGGCCGACTTGGGCTTCGCGTCGGCCTTGGCGCCGGGGACGGCGGGGCCGTTGGCGGGCGCCTCGGCCTTGGCGCCGGGGGCGGTCTTCTTCGCGGTCGCGGCGGGCTTCGCGGCCGGGGCGGCCTTCTTGGCGGCCGGCTTCTTCGCGGCCGGAGCGGGCGCCGGATCGGTCACCACGGCGGTGACGGTCTCGGGCTGCGACTCCTTGGCGGCGGCGGCCTTGGTGGACGTCTTCTTGACGGGCGCGGCCTTGGCGCGGGTCTTCGCGGGGGGCTTCGCTTTCTTCGGCCCCGCGGAGTCCTCGGCGGTGAGCCTCACGATGATGCCCTCTTTGCTGAGGCTGCGCAGGATTCCGGCGACTTGCGGCACCGGAATGTCCGCTTCCTCGACGGCCCGGCGGACATCCTCGGCTTCGAGGAAACCCTGCGAGCGCCCACGCTCGAGGAGCTGCTGAATCACTGGCTCGTTCAGCTCCGACGGCTTCGAGCGAGTCGAACTTGCAGGCGACACGAACACCTCTCGAACGAACGCATGGCGAGAATGGACCCAGGTGGTTGCTTCTTCTCCGATGGCGAGGTCGCACGGTGGGCGACATGCCATTCTGACACGCCGCCAAACCCCGTACGGCCGCCTCCGGCCGGTTGCCCTCCACCCTAGGCCGACCGAAGGACTGGTGCGTACGGAAGCCAGTCACCGATACCCGAAAGCAACCGTTATGACTGATTCATTCAGTCACTCTTCGTGGCAGCGGGAACATGGACCGCAAGCACCGTGACGTCATCATCCTGTTCATACCCGGACAACATCCGGTCCACCAGGAAATCAAGCAACATATGGGGACTTGTCAAGATCTCCTCAGGTGCTTCCGCGACGACGGCGGAAAGTTCCCGGAGACCGGCGTCCAGACCCCGCTTGCGGTTTTCGACGAGTCCGTCGGAGTAGAGCACCGCCGTATGGCCCGGCGGCACGGAGAAGCGGAACTGCTTGCGGCTGGTCGCCCAGCCGAGCGGAGTGCCGGGCTCGCACTCCTGGAGGATCGCCGTGCCCTGCGGGGAGACCAGCAGGGGCGGCGGGTGACCGGCCAGCGCGAGGGTGCCCTCGCCGGTGGTGGGCTCGACGACCATGTAGGCCAGCGTCGTGACCTGCTCTTCTTCCTCGGTCGCCTCGAAAACGCGGTCGAGCCCGGTGAGCACGGCCGCGGGGGGCGGGTTGGTCAGCGCCAGGGCGCGCATCGCGTTGCGGATGCGGCCCATTCCGGCGGCGGCCTTGACGCCCTTGCCCATGACGTCGCCGACCACGGCGGCCACCCGGCCGTCTTGGAGCACGAAGGCGTCGTACCAGTCGCCGCCGACCTGGACGTGGCGTGAGCCCGAGCGGAAGCGCTGGGCCAGCACGAGGCCGCGCACGACCGGCAGCCGCTCGGGGAGCAGGCTGCGCTGGAGCGTCTCGGCGGTGCGGTGCTCACGCTCGAACAGGGTGGCCCGCTCGACGGCCAGCGCGCACTGACCGGCCAGGGCCTCCAGGAACACCCCGTCTTCCTGGGAGATCTTCTGGGGGCGGGTGAAGGAGAACCGGAGCGCTCCCAGCGCCCGCCCGGCGGCGAGCAGCGGGAGGCCCACCCAGGCCCGCTCCTGGGTGTGGGCGAGGAAGCCGTTGATCTGGTCGGTCTCGCCGCCCGCGTCGGCGAGCTGGGCGCGCAGGCTCTCGGGCGACTCGGCGAAGACCGGGCGGCGGCTGTTGACGGCCATGGTCATGACGCTGGAGCGCGACAGGGAGATGTCCTCACCAGGGGCGCCGCCGGCGTCGGGGATCGCGCCGGAGTTGATCACCTTGAGGGTGCCGCGGTCGGGGTCGAGCAGCGCGACGGCGGAGTGGTCGGCGGCCAGGGCGGTGCGGCCGACGTCGATGATGACCTGGACGACCTGCTCGACCGTGAGCGCCTCGGCCAGTATCGCGGTGGCGCCCTGGAGCCGGGCGGTGCGCAGGGCGGCCGCGCCGAGCTGGTCGGTCAGGCGGCCGCGCATCTCCTCGGCCTCACGCTGGGCGGTGACGTCAGAGTTGGCGCCCACCCACTCGATCACGCGGCCGTGGCGGATGATCGGGACGGCCCGGACCTCGAAGTCGCGGTAGCCGCTGGCGCGGGTGCGGACCCGGTAGCTCCACTCGAACATCGTGCGGCCGCGCAGGGCCTCGCGCCAGGCCTCCTCGGCGGCGGGGCGGTCGTCGGGGTGGACGGCGTCGAGCCAGCCGTGGGCGAGGTATTCCTCGAGCCCCTGGCCGGTGATGGCGCGCCACTGCGGCGCGTCCTCCATGACGGAGCCGGACGGAGTGGTGATCCAGACGAGCTGCTGCTGCGACTCCACGAGCGAGCGGTAGCGCTCCTCGCTGCGGCGCAGGTCTTCTTCGGTGGTCTGGCGCTGGGTGACGTCGACGCCGAACAGGGAGGTCCCGAGGGCGGCGCCCTCGTCGTCGTGGAGCGGGAAGAACGAAATGGCCCAGTGGCGGTTGTCGCCGTTCTCGGCGCGGGTGCGGAACCGCTGGTCGGTGACGGGGAGACCGTCGTCGCCGATCCTGCGCAGGGCGGAGTCGATCACATTGGCCAGGTCGGCCGACAGGATGTCGGCGGGGGTGCGGTCGATATGCCGGTCGACAGGCATCCCGGTCAGCTCGGTAAAGGTCGAGTTGACACGGACAAAACGGCCAGAGATGTCAAAGAATGCGAAGGCGTAAGGCGCCTCCGTCATGAGGCCCTTGAACAGGGCAGAGTCTGAGATGTCCAAACCCGACTCCCGGGGACGGGGCACGGAGGTTTCGGCGCTCATGGTCGGCACCTCCGTCGCGTGCCAGGGTCTCCCACGAGGCACATCTCCATAACTGTATTGAGTAGCGCGGTTCTGCCCTACATCATCGGCGATGGGCATGCATGGACGGAAGCCCCGCCCGGCATGCGGTCAACGCATCCTGTCAAAAAAGCGCCACCTCGCGCAGCAAGATAAGACTTACTTTTTGGCGGCCCTCTTCGCTTCCTGCTTGGTCGCGCGCACTTTGGCGAGGCTGCCGGCGTCGACCACGTCGGCGACCGACCGGAACGCCCCCTCCTCGCCGTAAGCCCCCGCGGCCTCGCGCCAGCCCGGCGGCTGCACGCCGAGCTGTTTGCCCAGCAGCGCCAGGAAGATCTGCGCCTTCTGCTTGCCGAACCCGGGAAGATCTGTGAGGCGGCGCAGCAATTCGGCGCCGCTTCCCGCGTCGGCCCAGACCCGCTCGGCGTCGCCATCGTAGTGGTCCACCAGATGGGCCGCCAGTTGCCTGATGCGCCCGGCCATGGAGCCCGGATAACGGTGCACGGCCGGTTTGGCCGAAAGTATCGCGGCGAAGGCTTCCGGGTCCATCGCGGCGATCTCGTGGGCGTCGAGATCGTGACCCAGCCGCTCGGAGATCGTGTACGGCCCCTGGAAGGCCCACTCCATGGGGACCTGCTGATCGAGCAGCATGCCCACCAGCAGCGCCAGGCCACTGCGCCCGAGAAGATCGTCGGCCTCGGGCCGCTGTGTTAGCCGGATGTACATGTTTCCAGCTTCGCACGCGTCACCCTGGTGTGTTTGGCTCATGTAACAAAACCACGCGGAGGGTTGACACCAGCGCGGAAAGTTATGGAATGAGAGACGGCACTTTCGCCCGACAACCGGTGCCCCACCGAGCACCGGAATTCCCACAGCAAGCGAGGATGCCTACCTCTATGCCTACACTCGCCACAAGCTCCACTGAAGCTCGTACACGCGAGGCCGTCACCACCCGGCTCACCGAGGAATTCCTCACCGTTCCCCTCGTCACCGTCGAACGTTGCGTCGACGACGTCTGGGCGTGCGCCGAGCACCTCGGAGTCGACGTCACTCCCGTGAGCATCGAGCGGATCGCCCGGGAACACCTTCTGGCCCTGGTCAACTCCTCGCCTCCCGGCAGGAGATAAATAACGGGGTAGTCACCGGGTCGCGTTACGGTGCCTTTTGGCCTCGTAATGCGAGAAGGTGGAACCGTGAGTCGAAGACGGAGACGAGATCCCCGGGAAAATCCGCCGGACGACGTCTTCGCGGAGATGCTTCTCGCGGCCCGCGAGCTGCTCGCGGTCCGAAGCCCGCTCGACGCCGAGCTCATGGTGTCCGACATGCTGGGCGCCTGGTGGGGGAAGCGGCTGCGCGGCGGCGACGTCGAGCAGATCCTCGGTGAGGGCCTCGTCGACTACGCCGCCAAGGCGGGCACCCCCGCCGCGCTCACGCTGCTCATCTCGGTCGCCTACCTCGGCACCGCCCGGCAGGCCGCCAAGGCCGAGGGGGCCGCGCTGGCCCTCATGGAGTCCGACGTCGCCCGTCCCGGCTGGGCCGACCGCGTCGGCGCGGTGAAGCCCCAGGGGTGTTACGTCTCGCGTGACATCTACGGCGACCAGGACACCGTGGTCAGCACGTTCGCCTACAACGGCGACGACCTCCACGCGCTGGTGCTGGTCGTCGACTACAACATGCGGGGCATGGCCCGCGACGCCTGGGTCTCCACGCAGGTCGACAAGCTGCTGGAGCAGGCCGGTCTCGAGGCGGCGGGCAACCCGATGCTGCGCTTCGAGGAGATCGAGCCGCAGCAGGCGCGGGCGCTGCTCGAGTTCGCCATGAAGGCGGCCAGGGAAGAGGCCTACGACCGCAAGGCGCCCAAGGTCGTCAGCGACAGCTACTCCGCCTACCACGCGTTCGCCCGGTCGCGGATCAAGGCGCTGCCCCCCGGCCGGAAGCGGCCGGCGCCGGCCCACTCCGAGGCGCCGTACACGAGAGAGCGGCGGGCCATGCTCGCGGCCGAGTTCCTGGCGAGCGACGCGGCGGAGAACCTGTCCGACCCCTCGGCGGCCTCGCGGTGCGCCGACCACATCATCGACTACGGCTGCGACCAGGATTTCGGCCGCCCGCATCGGGTCAGCCCGTCCAAGTGTGAGACGTTCCTGCTCGACTGGCTGCCCCGCAAGATCATGCTGACCCCGGCGCAGCAGGACGCCATGCCCCATGTGCTGGCGGCCTGGGTCCGCTTCGCGGGGCAGCGCATCGGCCTGCCCGACCAGGCGATCCGGGCCACGCTCGACGCGGTGTGGGAGGCGACCGCCCGGTTCGGCGTGGCCTACCGCGACCCGACGTCGTTCGGGCTCGACCGTGAGCTGGTCGAACGCCTGCTGCCCGACGGCGACCTGTCGGCGCTGGCGCGGCGGGCGTTCGTGTTCCCGGTGCTCCAGGGCACCTACGGCGACATCGAGCTCGACCGGCTCAACCCGGCCGACGAGGCCGACCGGCGGATCCTGCTGGAGATGGACCACGCGGCCGAGCTGTCGCGGCCCGACTTCGCCGAACATCTGGCCTGGCACGAGGAGATCGCCAAGCGTCTGTGGGACGGCGATCCGCCCCAGATGTGGGAGGCGGCCCAGCGGCTGATCGACCTCGGTCATGACCGCCACGACGTCTTACACGTGCTGATCGAGATCGCCGAGCGCATCGGCGACCACCCCGACGAGCTGGCCGCCGCCCTCGACGACATCGCCGACATCCCCGACGAGCCGCCCGTCTAGGCTGAGGATCATGAAGATCGACCTGAACGCCGACCTCGGTGAGGGGTTCGGGGCCTGGAAACTGGGCGACGACGACGCCCTGCTCGAGATCGTGACCAGCGCGAACGTGGCGTGCGGCTTCCACGCCGGCGACCCGCTGACGATCCGCCGCGTGTGCGAGGCCGCGGTCGCCCGGGGGGTGGCCATCGGCGCCCAGGTGTCCTACCGCGACCTGGCGGGGTTCGGGCGGCGGGAGATGGACGTACCGGCCGAGGAGCTGCGGGCCGAGATCCTCTACCAGCTCGCGGCGGTCGACGGAATCGCGCGGGCGTGCGGGGGCCGGGTGAGTTACGTCAAACCGCATGGAGCGCTCTACAACCGGGTGATCTGGGATCGGGTCCAGGCCGCGGCCGTCGTCGGGGCGGTGAATGATTATGGCGATCTGCCGGTGCTGACCCTTCCCGGGTCGGTGGTGCACGGCATGGGTGTGCCGACCGTCAACGAGTGTTTCGCCGATCGGGCCTACACGCCCGAGGGGACTCTGGTGTCGCGGCGGGAGCCCGGGGCGGTGCTCCACGATCCCGGTGAGGTGGCCGCGCGCGCCGTGCGCATGGCGCGCGACGGCGTCGTGGTGGCGGCCGACGGTTCCGAGGTGCGGGTCGAGGCCCGGTCCATCTGCGTTCATGGGGACACGCCCGGTTCTGTACGCCTCGCGCAGGCCGTCCGCGATGCGCTCGTCGGCGCGGGTGTGGCAGTAGAGGCGTTCGCGTGATCCGGCGGGTGGGCGAGCGCGCCCTGCTGGTCGAGACGGGGTCGCTGGCCGCCTCCCACCGGCTGGAGGCCAGGCTACGACTGCTGGCAGACGTCGAGGAGATCGTCCCGGGGCCCGAGACGGTGCTGGTCGTGGGCGGGCGGGCCGACCGGCTCGTCCCGCTGATCGAGCAGCTCGACCACTCCCCTCTCCACGACGTGGCCGGGGAGACCGTCGAGATCCCGGTCGTGTACGACGGCGCGGACCTCCCCGACGTCGCCGCCCTGGCGGGGATCTCCATCGACGAGGTGATCGCCCGGCACACGGCGTCGGAGTTCGTGGCCGGATGGCTGGGCTTCGCGCCGGGTTTCGCCTATCTGGTGGGCCTTGATCCGATTCTGCACATGTCCCGGCTGGACCGCCCCCGCACCGCCGTACCGGCCGGGGCGGTGGCGATCGCCGGGGCCTACTCGGCGGTCTATCCGGCGGCCTCGCCCGGCGGGTGGCGGCTGATCGGCCGCACCTCACTGCCGGTGTGGGACGTGACCGGCGACTCCCCCGCCCTGCTCACGCCGGGCACCCGGGTCAGGATGGTCGCGGCGTGACGGTCGAGATCATCGCTCCCGGCCCCTACGCGACGGTCCAGGATCTCGGGCGGCGCGGCTACGCCCACCTGGGCGTTCCCCGGTCGGGGGCGGCCGACGTGCCGAGCCTGCGGCTGGCCAATCGGCTGGTCGGCAACGCCGAGGACGCCGCCGCGATCGAGCTCACCTTCGGCGGGGCCGCGCTCCGGTTCACTCGGGGTGCCTGGGTGGCGCTGACCGGAGCGGCCGTCCTGACGTCGGCGGGCGGCATGTGGTCGCCGTTCTGGATGGCGCCGGGAACGGTCCTGTCGATCGGCGTGCCCTACGAGGGTTTGCGGACGTATGTGGCGATCCGGGGCGGCGTGTGCGTGCCGCCGGTGCTGGGCAGCAGGTCGACCGACTCGCTCTCGGGCCTCGGACCTGCGCCGTTGACGGCGGGAACGATCCTGGCGCTGGGCGAGCCGATGGCCGGGCTGCACGCCGACGTCGCGCCGCAGCGGCCGATCTCGGCCTCGCCGACCGTCGAGGTGGTGCGCGGGCCTCGCGACGACTGGTTCACCGACGACGGGTTCACGACGCTGTGCGCGGGGTCGTACAGGGTCAGTCAGGACAGCAACCGGGTCGGCGCGCGGCTGGCCGGGACGGCGCTCAGGCGGGCGCGGACCGGGGAACTGCCCAGTGAGGGCATGGTCGCGGGGGCGATCCAGGTGCCGCCGGACGGCCAGCCGATCGTCTTCCTCGCCGACCATCCGCCGACCGGCGGCTATCCGGTGATCGGCGTGGTCACCGTGGCCGATCTCCCGAAGGTGGCCCAGCTCCGGCCCGGCGACCACCTCAGGTTCAGGCCGTCACGATCGTCGTAGCTGGGCGTCGCGGGCCCTGGCCACGGCCTCGGCGCGGCCGGAGACGCCGAGTTTGGCGAAGATGTTCGACACGTGGTTGCGGATCGTCTTCTCGCTGAGGAACAGCCGCTGGGCGATGGCGTGGTTGGTCAGCCCGGCGCCGACCAGGTCGAGCACCTCCCGCTCGCGGTCGGTCAGCTCGGGCAGCACCGGCGGCCGGACGGTCTCGGCGGCCAGCGCGGCCAGCACCCGGCTCCCGGCCGACGACCCGAAGACGACCTGGCCGGACGCCACCGCCTGGAGCGACCGGATGATCTCGTCGGGCGGCGCCTCCTTGAGGAGGTAGCCCCTGGCCCCGGCCCGGACGGCCGCGATGATCGACTCGTCGTCGGACATCATCGTCAGCGCGAGCACGGCGACGGCGGGGTGCCGGGCCCTGATCAGCGCGGTGGCCTCGACGCCGCTCATCCCGGGCAGCCGCAGATCCATCAGCACCACATCCGGCGTGTGCTGTCCGACCAGGTCGAGGGCGGTCTCGGCGGTGCCCGCGACGCCGGCGACCTCGATCTCGGGCAGGTCGCGGAACAGCGCCACGAGCCCGTCGGCGAAGACCGGGTGGTCTTCCACCACGACGACCCGGATCACGGGGTCACCAGCGGGAGCCGGACGACCAGATGGGTGCCGGGGCCGTCGCCGCGCACCTCGAACGTGCCGCCCAGCTCCTCCGACCTGCGGCGCATGGACGTCAGGCCGACGCCCTCCCTGGCCGAGCCGAGACCCGAGCCGTCGTCGTCGACGCTCAGCTCCAGGGCGTCGCGGGCGCGCACCCGGATGGTGCAGCGGGAGGCCCTGGCGTGGCGGGCGGCGTTGGTGAGGGCCTCGGCGGCGATGCGGTAGGTGGCCAGCTCGATCGGCGCGGGCAGCGCCGGGAGGTCGGCGTCGACGGTGACGTCGAGGTGGTCGGCGAAGCCTCGGCCCAGGTCGGCGAGGGCGCCCGCGAGGCCCAGGTCGTCGAGGGGCGGCGGGCGCAGGTCGTTGACGATCGCGCGGACGTCGCCGACGGTCGACCGGATGCGGGTGGACAGGTCGTCCATGATCTCCTTGGCCTTTCCGGGATCGGTGTCCACCAGGCGGCGGCCCCGGTCCATCTGGAGCGCGAGGGCCGCGAGGGTGGGGCCGACCCCGTCGTGCAGTTCGTAGCGCAGCCGGTCGCGCTCCTCCTGCCTGGCCGCCAGCAGCCGGGCGTGCGAGCGCTCCAGGTCGGCGCCGAGCCGGTGGGCGTGGACGGCCACCGCGACGTGCGGGGCCAGCTCCGCCAGCAGCGCCCGGTCTTTGGCGCGCAGCCGCTCGCCGACCACCAGTGTGCCCACGTCACGGCCCCGATGGTGCAGCGGCACCCGTTCGGCGGCCTCGCCGCGCGGGCCCCAGGAGGCCACGATCTCGCCGTGCTCCTCGACGGCCACGTAGGGGACGCGCAGCACTCGGCCGACCTCGGCGGCCATCCGTTCGAGCAGGTCGCCGGGGGCGTCGGCGTCGGACAGGCGGGCTCCCAACCGGCGCAGGGCTCGGGCGGGGTCGTCGCGGTCTCCGTACACGAGGCGGTTGGCGGCGGCGCCGGCCCGCACGTACAGCGGATGCACCGCCAGCGCGACCAGCACCGCCGACGCACCCGCGCCCAGGACGCCGCCCAGCGTGACCGCGATCAGCGTGTAGCCCGCGAGCAGCAGCACGCTCACGGCGCTGAAGGCCAGCGCCCGCGACAGCAGCAGGTCGAGATCCCACAGCCGGTGGGCCACCACGGCCACGGCCACCCCGGCGGGCAGCGGCACGCACGACAGCGCGAGGATCGGCGCCCCCCACGGGACCATCAGGGCCACACCGATCATGCTCACGGTCAGCAGCGCCCCCGCCATGATCCACTGCAGCCGGCGCCGCATCTCCTCGTCGGCGCGGCGATAACGCACCACCAGGGAGGCGAGCGCCGCCACCGCGGCGGCCAGCGAACAGCCGATCCCGGCCGCGCGGACCGCCGGCGGGAGGCCGGTGAGGTGCGCGAAGACGCCCACATAGTCGGGGGGATACATGCGGCCGACCGCACCCATCAGGGTCACCGGCTGGAGGATCCAGTCGAGCGCGTTCAGAAGGATCCCGGTGATCGCGGCGGCGCCCGCCGGTCGCCATCGGGGCGAGGGCAGCCGCCCGTCCGGGAAGATCAACAGCAGGATCGTCGGTACGGCCAGGTAGGCGGGCACCCAGAGCCAGTTCGACAGCCACATGGCCCAGTCGTCGCCCGGCAGCCCACCGTCGTTGATGCCCAGCAGGCCGTACGCCCCCAGCGCCACCCCCACCGCCTGCGCCGCGCCGACGACGACCATGACCCAGCCGACCCGGCTCGCCGGCCGCTGCGCCACCACGAGCAGTCCCGGCACGCCGAACGCCAGCCCCGCCACACAGCGGAACGCGTCGAAACGCTCCACGATCCCGGTCACCCCGAGGTGCCTCAACCGGGGCTCGACGGCGAGGGTCACCGCCACCAAGACCACCAGCGCGCTCACCGGGACGACCACGCGCCAGGCCGTTCTGTCCGCCACGCACCCGATGCTGCCAGCCACGAGTCCCGGCGTCACGGGACGAGAAGTCCCGTCGACGCCGGGACCGGCGCCTCAGGACGCCCGGCGGTCCCGCCACGGATCCTCGGAACGTCACCCCCTGCGACCTCTTCCGAGGAGAAGTCATGTCCCTCACCCCGCCGGTCACGTCGGCCGGGCGCTCCTTCGCCCCCGCCGTCGTCGTCACCATCGGCGTCCTGCTCGTCATGGACGTGGTGGGCGCGCTGATATCGGTGTCCGCCGGCCTCAGCCCCACCTTCCTGGACGCCCTCGGCCCCCAGGCCCGGCTGTCGGCACCGATCCCGATGATGATCGCCCAAGTCGTTCTGGCGGTCGCCGTGAGCGTCCGCCGCCGGGCGGTCGCCGTACCGGCCGCCGCTCTGCTCATGGTCGCCGGGCTGCTGGCCTTCCTGTCCGGCTTCTCGGACGGGGGTTACGCCGCCGACCTCACCGCCGCCCAGCGGGTGTTCCAGCTCGCGCTGGTCGCCGGGCACCTGACCATGGCCGTGTTCGCCGGGCTCCGCCTGGTGACGCTCCTGCGGAAGTGAGGGCGTCGTGACCGACATCCGTGTGCTGGGACCGCTGGAGGTCGTCGGAGCCGACGGCCGCCCCCGTGAGATCGGAACGCCCAAGCAGCGCATGGTGCTCAGCATCCTGGCCCTGGCCGAGGGGCGGCCCGTGTCTCCTTCGACCCTGATCGACCGGATCTGGGGGGACGCCCCTCCCGCCGAGGCGCTCGGCGCGGTGCAGGCGTACGTGTCGAACCTGCGCCGGTTGCTGGAGCCGGAACGGCCCCCTCGCGGCCGGAGCCTGGTGCTGCCGTTCGGCGCCGCCGGATACCGTCTCGTCGTCGACCCCCTTAGCCTGGACGTCACCCGCTTCCTCGCTCTGGCCGCCGAGGTCGAGCAGGCGACCGATCCCGTCCGCGTCGAACGGTCCGCGACCGAGGCGCTGGAGTTGTGGCGTGGTGAGCCGTATGCGGATCTGGCCGGGCAGGAGTACCTGTCCGCCGCCCTGGCGCACCTCACCGAGGCCCGGGTGCGGGTCCAGGAGTTGCGGGTGTCGGCGGTGATCGCCCAGGGACGCCATCACGAGCTGGTGGGGGACCTGAGGGCGCTGACACACGAGCACCCGTTGCGGGAGCGGCTGTGGGCGCTGCTCGCCCTGACGATGTACCGGTGCGGCCGGCAGGGCGAGGCCCTCGACGCTCTGCGCACCGCCCGCCGCATCCTGACCGAGGAACTCGGCATCGACCTCTCCGGCGAACTCCGCGACCTCCAACGCGACATCCTCCGCCAGGCACCCCACCTTAACCCTCAGCGGCTTCCCCTGACCGGCCTCACCCTCCCCGGAACGCCGGACAACGGTTGGTGGCCCCCGAGCGGCGCGAGCACATCCGACGCGATTCTCACATGCACAAGGACCGGTGGCCGACGGGTAATTCAGCGCGGTATCGGGACGTCACCAGGACGACCGTGCGGAGGGACCAGGATCGTCCACCCGTAAGGAAATCCCATGAGAACGCTCCGCAGAACCGCCACCCTCTCCGTCGTCCTCGCGCTGCTCACCGGCCTCCTGCCGGTGACGGCCGGGCCGTCGGCGGCCGACGTCCCCGGGCGGGTGACCGTCACCGGCACCAGTGACAGCGACTCCGGCGACAAGGGCGCCGACGTCTCCTGCCCGACCGGCAAACGCGTGCTCGGCGTCGGCGCCGAGATCACCGGCGGAGTGGGCGGCTCCGTCATCATCGACCAGGTGATCCCGACCTCGGACGGCGTCAGCGCCTACGGCGTCGAGACCCCCGACGGCACGGACGCCCCCTGGCGGATCGGCGTGTGGGCCGTGTGCGGCGACCCGCACGGATCCACCTACACCCGCTCGCAGGCCACCACCTCGCATCCCAATCCGAAGTCCCTCGCGCTCTCCTGCCTCCCGGGCGACTCGATGCTCGGCTCGGGCTACCAACTGGAGGGCGCGCGGGGGAACGTGAGCGTCACCGGGCTCGTCCCGACGCTGACCGGCGTCTCGGTGGAGACCAAGGAGATCCACCGGGGCTACGCGGGCGACTACTACCTGCGGGTGTTCGTCCGCTGCGCCGACGAGAGGCCGGCGGGGCTGCAGGTCGTGTCGGAGGAGAGCGACGAGAACTCCGACGACAAGGGGTCGGTCGTGGACTGTCCCTCGGGCAAGCAGACGTTGAGCGCCGGATTCGACATCCCCGGCGCCGCGGGTGAGACCGTCCTGACCAACTTCATCCCCGCCAACCACACCGCCATGGCCTACGCCAACGAACTGAGCGTCACGGGCAGGGAGTGGAGCGTCGTGACCTACGCGACCTGCGCCACCGAATAGGCCCCACGGGGGCGGCCGTCGGAAGCGCCACGACGGCCGCCCCTCACCGGCCCCGTGGTTGCCCGGCTCCTTCACAGCTCCCCGGTGACCACCACCTTGAGGTTCTTGCCCATCAGGGCGAGCACCTTCTCGGCCGCCTCCTCCACGCCCGGCGCCCGTTCCAGCATGGTCGCGGTCAGGGCGCCGTCGCGGGCGTCCCAGGTGCCGACCACGCGCCCCCGATGGACCACCACCGGGGAGATCCAGCCCGCCGTCCTGCTGACCGCCGCCTTCGCCGCCGCGGGCAGGAGGGGTTCGAGGTCGCGGGGTGCGCCCATGATGTACTGGTCGAAGCCCGCCAGGAGGAAGGTCTCCTCGGAGGGCTCGGTCGCCTGGAGTTCGTCGACGTGTTCGGGCAGGACGAAGAGGTCCTCACCCTCGACGGTGATCGTCGCGGGGGCGAGGTCGGCGAACCACTGACGCAGGACGGCCCGCCGGGTCAGCCCCCGGAACAGCCACCCGTCGAAGGCGGCCATGCTCGCCGGGCCGTGTGCCCCCAGGTAGGCCCGCAGCAGGGCGGCCCCGCCCTCTTCCGGGGACATCTCCCCCACCCGGGGCGGCGCCGTGAAGGTCACCTTCCCGGCGCGCGGCACCCCGTGGCAGAGCTCGCCGAGGAAGCTCAGCGGTTTGAACAGCTGGCCCCAGCCGGAGGCCATCTTCTCGCGCAGATGGTCGTCGCCGGTCACCGCGATCACCGCGTCGACCAGCTCCTCGCGGGTCAGCTCGGCGTCGCCGAGGGCCTGCGGGACGGCACCGATGATGGCGTCGAGCTCCTTGGCCGACACCCCGCTGCCCCGGTACCACGAGGGTTTGTCCCAGTAGCGGAGGGTGCCCAGCACCGCCCGGTAGACCGGCCAGGACGAGGTGGGCAGCAGGTGCAGGGTCCCCCGGATCGACCACGTCTTGAGCAGGGACCGGTCGCTCCAGAGAGCCCGCTCGATCTCCGGCCCGGCGACCCGGCCGAGCCGGAGCGAGACCGCCAGCTCGGCCGACGACGCCACCTGGGCCTGCACCCCGCAGAGCCGCTCGGCCACGGCCACCGCGTCGGTGCCGGGAGAGGTCACGAACTGACGGCCGAGCCGCCACGCCAGCACCTGCGGCCACGTCACGTCCATGGCCGCACGCTAGCCGACCCCTCCGACAGAACCCCTACGACTTGAAGCCGATGTCGGCGTAGTCGAGGTCGCGGAAGCCGCGGGCGCCCACGTTGACCAGGCCCGAGTTGACCGCGACGGTCTGGGGCCGCTGGTAGAGGGGCAGGACGTTGACCTCGCGCCACACCAGCCGGTCGGCCTCGTTGATCAGGCGCAGGGCCTTCGCGGGGTCGAGTTCGGCCATCGCCGACTTCAGTTTCGCGTCGATCTCGGCGTTGCCGCTGCGGCCCAGGTTCGCGTTCCACACGATGTCGTCGCCCTGCGACCGGACCCCGTTCGCGTACGTCCCGTAGGACGCCGAGACGGGGAACGGCGTACCCACGTAGGAGAAGGGCGCGATGTCGTAGTTGCCGGGGATGACGTACTTGGTGAAGAAGTCGTTGCTCGGAACGGTCTCGATCGTCAGCTTGATCCCCAGTTTGGCCAGCATCGCCTGGGTGATCTCCCCCTCCGATCGGGCGAGCTGCAGGCCGGAGGGGATCACGAAGCGCAGGTCGAGCTGCTTGCCGGCCTTGGAGCGGACCGTCCCGCTCAGCCGCCACCCGGCCGCGTCGAGCAGCGCCCCGGCGCGGGCGGCGTCGGGACCGGCGAGTTCGTCGGCGTTGGGGCGGTAGCCCTGCTGGCTGTTCATCAGGAAGTGGTTGTCGAGCAGGGTGACCGGCCAGTTCAGGCCCTTCAGGTCGCTCTTGGCGATGACCGCGCGGTCGATGCCGAGGGCGATGGCCTGGCGGACCCGGACGTCCGTGAGGATCGGGCTCTCGCCGTTGAAGGTGAAGTGGCGGAAGTCGGGACCGGCCGCCTGGCGGACCACCGCGCCCGCCGCCGACTTCGCGCGGGACAGGTCGGCGGCCGAGGGGCCGATGTCGAAGACGTCGAGCTCGCCGTTGGCGAAGGCGGCCACCCGCGCGTCCGATTCGAGGCCGCGGAAGACGATCGAGTCGAGCTTCGCGGGGTCGCTCCACCACTTGCCGTCGCGGGCCAGCGTCACCGTCTTGGCCCGGGTGTCGAAGGCGCCGAACTTGAACGGGCCCGCCGTCGCCGGGATCTTGCCGACCCAGCCGGCGTTGAAGGCCTGCGGGGAGGAGTTGGCGCCCTTCGGGTAGAGCGGGGCGAACAGGGAGCGCCAGTCGCCGAACGGGCGGGTGAAGGTGACGACGACCTCGTAGTCGTTCTTGCCCTTCGTCACCGAGGCGATGTCCTGATATCCGGTGACGTTGGCGACGTGGTAGGCCGGGTCGCTGCCGCGCAGGGCCTTCCACTGGGCCGCGTAGTCGGCCCAGGTGATCGGCTCGCCGTTCGACCAGCGGGCCTTCGGGTTCAGGGTGTACGTCACGACCTGCTTCGGCGTCGCCCGCGTCACGTCGGCGAAGGCCACATAGTCGGGGTCGAGGGCGAGGACCCCGTGTTCGTCGGCGCGGAACGGGCGGGGCATGAGGGCGTCCATGACCGTCTTGACGTTGGCCAGGTTGCCGTCGATGTGGTTCTGGTTCCACTGGGCGGGATATTCGGTCAGGCCCCAGCGGAGCGTTCCGCCGGTCTTGACCTCTGCGCGCGGGGTCAGGTTGAGGTCGGCCGCGGTGACCTGGGCGGCCTGCTCGCCCGGCTCACCCGGCTGGGCGGTGCAGGCGGCGGTCGTCAGGGCGGCCAGTAGCAGGGCGTACGCGCGTTTCACGGTGCTTCTCCTGGATGGTGGTGGCAGGCGGCTCCCGAGTCGCCGGTGATCTCGGGTTCCTCGGTGACGCAGCGGGATCTCGGGGCGGCGGGGAGCTCGGCGTACAGGGGACAGCGGGGGCGGAAACGGCAGCCCGCGACGATGGGTGGGTCGTCGTCGCGCAGGGCCGAGGCGTGGAGCAGGGCTTTCGTGTACGGATGTGCGGGGGCGGCGAAGATCTGGTGGGCGGGGCCGATCTCGGCGATCCGGCCGCGGTACATGACCGCGACGCGGTCGGCGATGCGGCGGATCAGCGGCAGGTCGTGGGCGACGAACAGGTAGGACAGGCCGCGTTCGGCCCGCAGGGTCTCCAGGAGCGTGATGATCTCGGCGCGGATGGTCGGGTCGAGGGCCGAGACGGGTTCGTCCAAAACCAGGACTTCGGGGTCGAGCGCGATCGCCCTGGCGATCGCGACACGCTGGCGCTGGCCTCCGGAGAGGTGGACGGGGTGGCGGTCGGCGTAGTCGAGCGGCAGCCCGACCTGCGCGAGCAGCAGCGGGACCCGGTCGGCTGAGCGGCCGTGGGTGGTGAGCGGTTCGGCGATGATCGCGCCGACGGTCATGCGCGGGTCGAGCGACGACGACGGGTCCTGGAAGACGATCTGGAGGTCGCGCCGGATCCGGCGGCGGTCGCGCCGCGAGACGTTCGCGGTGTCGCGGCCGAGCACGGTGATCCGGCCCCGCTGCGGCCGGGCCAGCGCCATGATCTCCATGAGCAGCGTGGTCTTGCCCGACCCCGACTCGCCGACGAGCCCGAGCGTCTCGCCCGAGCGGAGGTCGAAACTCACCCCGTCGACCGCTTTGACCCCCGGGTGGTGGCGGACCAGATCCCGCACTTCGAGCACGGTCCTGATCGGCCGGGGGGCGGCGGGCCGGTCCGTGGCCTCCATCGCGGCGATGAGTTCCTTCGTGTACGTCTCCCTCGGCGCCCGCAGCACCTCCTCCACCGTGCCGGTCTCCACGGTCGCGCCGCGCCGCAGGACGTGAACCCGGTCGGCGACCTTCGCGACGACCGAAAGGTCGTGGGTGATGAGAAGAACGGCGGCGCCCGTTTCCCGCTGCGCCGTTTTCAGCACGTCGAGAATGTGCGCCTGGACGGTCACGTCGAGCGCGGTCGTGGGTTCGTCGGCGATGAGCAGACCGGGATCGTTGGCGATGGCCATCGCGATGAGCGCGCGCTGCCGCATTCCGCCGGAGAACTCATGCGGATACGACCGCGCCCGCTGATGCGGATCGCGGATGCCGACCAGGTCGAGCAGTTCGACCGCCCGCCGCGCCGCCGTTTTCCGGGTGACGCGCTGGTGCACCCGAATGGCCTCGGCGATCTGCGCTCCGACGCGATGAACGGGGGTGAACGCCTGAAGCGGATCCTGGAACACGATGGCCATCGCGCGCCCGCGCAGCGCGGTCAGCCTTTTCTCCGAGGCGGTGGTGAGTTCCTCACCGTCGAGCAGAATCGACCCGCTCGTCGAGGCGGTGCGCGGCAGCAATCCCATGAGGGCCAGCGCGGTCGCGGATTTCCCCGACCCCGATTCCCCGATGAGCCCGAGGATTTCTCCGCGCGCGACGGAGAAACTCAGGTCATGGACGGCTGGCGTGTTCCCGAAGGAGATGGAAAGACCGGTGACGTCGATCATTTGGGCGCTCGCAGGGCCGGGTCGAACCGGTCGCGCAGGTCGTCGCCGACCAGGTTGACCGCGATGATCAGGGCGATGAGCAGCCCGGCCGCCCACCAGAAGGTCCAGGGTGCGTAGAGGGCGGTCGGCGCCCCGTCGGCGATGAGCGAGCCGAGCGACACGTCGGGCGGCACCACCCCGAACCCGAAATACGACAGCGTCGTCTCGGCCAGGATCGCGGCGCTCACATTCACCGTGGCGTCGGCGATGAGGAGCGAGGCCAGATTCGGAATGACGTGGCGCAGCACGATGCGGTGGGCGGGCACGCCCATGAACCGGGCCGCTTTCACGTAGTCGCGGTCGCGCATCACGATGGTGACGCCGCGCACCGCTTTCGCCGTCACCATCCACATGAACGCCGCCAGCAGCACGACCAGCGCGATCCATTGGTCCTGCCCCGACGACACGACGGCGACGACGAGAAAGGCGGGGATGACGAGCAGCAGATCGGTGACCCACATCAGCGTGCGGTCGACCCAGCCGAGGAAATATCCCGCGAAAGCGCCGACCAGCGCGGCGATGGCCGTGGCCACGACGGCCACGACGAATCCGATGAGCAGCGACTTGCGCAGCCCCAAGAGGGTGAGGACGAGAATGTCGCCGCCCGATGCGGTCGTACCGAAAGGATGATTCGCCGAAGGCGGCTGGAGGAAGGCCTCGAAATCGCGGTCGGAGGCCGTCCAGGGAATGAGGATCGGACCGAGGACGGCGAGCGCGGCGAGGAAACTGAGCAGCGCGAGCCCGGCGATGCCGGTCGCCGAGAACATGCGCGGCCGGATGTCGGCGGGGGTGTCGTCGACGGGCGCCGCGACGTCGGGGAGTGTCGCGCTCATCGGGCCCTCCCGGGGTTGAGCACCCGCTGGAGCACGTCGGCCAGGGCCGCGCACAGCAGCAGCGTGACGGCGGCCACGGCGGTGATCCCGGCGACGGTGTTGACGTCGCTGGTCACGATCGCGGAGATGAGCCGCTGGCCCAGGCCGTGCCAGCCGAAGACGGTCTCGGTGATGGTCGCGCCGACCAGCAGTGTGCCGAAGGTGAAGGTCAGATAGGTGGTCGTGGGGATCAGCGCGGTCCGCAGGGCGTGGCCGACGATGACCTTGCGCCGCGACAGCCCCTTGGCGCGGGCGGTGCGCACGTAGTCGGCGCCCAGCACGTCGAGCATGGCGCTGCGCTGGTAGCGGCTCACGACCGCGGCCACCGGGAGCGCCAGGGTCAGCGCGGGCAGCACGATATGTCGGAGCCGGTCGAGCGCGCCGCCGGTGGTGAACTCGCCACTGACCATGAGGAACCGGACGCCGGTCGTGTCGTTGAACCAGACCGTGGCGATGATCAGCACGTTGGCCAGCACGATCGTCGGCACCGCCAGCAGCAGGAACACGCCCCCGCCCGACAGCCGGTCGAACCAGCGCCGGTGGTGGACGGCGGCGAGGGTGCCCACCGTGAGCCCGATGAGCGCTCCCACGACGAGCCCGCTGGTAACGAGCCGGAAGGTCACCCCGGCGCGTTCGGCCAGGTCGGCGCCGACGCTGGTGCCGTCCCAGGTGAGGCCGAAGTCACCGCGCACCATGCCGGAGGCCCAGGTCAGGTAGCGGTCGACCAGCGGGTCCTTGTCGTTGAGGCCGACCTCGGACAGCGCGGCGTCGACCACGGTGGCCGGGGGCGCCGGGGTGCGGCCGGCGTAGTTGGCCCGGGGATCGAGGGTCAGCGCGGCCAGCAGCCACGCCAGGCTGGAGGCGACGACGATCAACGCCACGTAGTTCACCAGTCGCACCATGATTACCCCCACCACCTCGCGTCACAGAGTAATGGCAGAGCGTGATCAAATCAGGCGAGCCGAACGCGTGGATCGAGGAACGAATACGCCACGTCGACGAGAATGTTCGCGATCACGATGAAAGCGGCGGCCAGAATGGCGGCGCCGATGATGACGGGCAGGTCACCGTCCCGCACCGACCGGATCATGAGCTGCCCGATGCCCTGCAATCCGAAGACCGATTCGGTGACGACCACGCCACCCAGGAGAGTCCCGACATCTACCCCGAACTGGGTGATGACGGGCGTCAGCGCGGCCCGGAGGCCATGGCGATAGGTGACCGACCGCTCGGGCACCCCTTTGGCCCGCGCTGTACGGATGTAGTCCTCGCCCATCGTGTCGAGCATCGAGCCCCGGGTGAGCCGTACGTAGACCGCCGCCTGGACCACGGCCAGGCAGATCCACGGCATGACCATGGTCGACAGGAAGGCCCCGACGTCGACGAACGGCGAGATGTACGGGCCGGGCTGGAGCCCCGTCCCCGGGAACACCGACAGCGCGAGATAGATCATCAGGATGCCGAGCACGAACGTCGGGAGCGAGATCCCCGCCAGCACGAGCACGGTCAGCAGGCGATCGCGGAAACTGCGCGGCTTGGTGGCGGAGATGACCCCACCGCCCACCCCCATGATCATCCACAGCACCGCCGCCCCGAAGACCAGCCACAACGTGCCCGGCAGGCTCTGCAGGATCAGTGTGGAGACGGGCGTCTGGCTGATGAAGGAGGTCCCGAGGTCACCTCGGAGCAGGTTGCCGAGGAACCCGAGGTACTGCGTGAACAGCGGCCGGTCGAGCCCGAGCGTGTCCTTGATCTGCTCGACGACCTCGATCGGCGCGCGTGGCCCCGCGAGCCGGCGCGCGACGTTGTCGGCGGGACCCGCGAAGAACAGCAGGAACACGGTCGTCGCCACCAGCCACAGCACGACGATCCCGAAGACGATCCGCCGGATGAGAAAGCGCCACACAGGTCACCTCTTGGGGTCGAGCGCGTCGCGGATGCCGTCTCCGAGGAGGTTGAACGCGAGCGTGGTGAGCAGCAGCAACACGGCCGGGAAGATCAGCAGCCCCGGGGCGACGCGGTAGAAGTCGGTCGAGTCGGCGAGGATGGCGCCCCAGCTGGGCGTACGAGGATCGACCCCGAGCCCGAGGAAACTGAGCGTGGCCTCGAAGACGATCGAGGTCGGAATGAGCAGCGACGCGAGGACCGTGACGGGCGCGACCAGGTTGGGCAGCACGTCGATGACCATGATCCGCACCGGTGAGGCGCCGAGCGACCTGACCGCCTCGGTGAACTCCCGCTCGCGGTAGCCGATCGTCTGGCCTCTGACCACGCGCGCCATCGCGGCGAACGAGAAGAACGCGATCACGAAGATCGTCAGCGGGACGGAGGCTCCCACGGCTGCGACCAGGACGATGGCGACCAGCAGATAGGGGAAGCTCAGCACGACGTCGAGCACCCGGGCGAGGACCCCGTCGACCCAGCCGCCGAAGTATCCGGCGAGCAGCCCGACGACCACCCCGAACAACGTGGCCAGGAAGGTGGCGCTCAGGCCGACGAGCAGCGAGATCCGCGCACCGTAGGCGAGCCGCACGAACAGATCCCGGCCGAGACTGTCGGCCCCGAGCCAGAACTCTGACCCCGGGCCGACCGGGAGCCCTTCTGGGGTGAGCGCGGTGGACGGATACTGCGTCAGCGGGTCGTGCCCGGTGATCAGCGCGAAGAGTGGCGCGAGGATGGCCAGCAGCGCGACCAGGACAATCACGACCATGGAGACGACGGCGGCCTTGTCCCGCCGAAGGCGCTCCCAGGCGAGCTGCCACGGCCCCTTGCCGTGCACGACCTCGGCATGAACGGGCTCGGCCTCGAACGCGGCATCGGTAAGACTCACGCCGACCTCCCCTCGACGATGGGCCCGTCTGGCATGCGCGTCGGCCTGGCGACCACCCTCGGCGAGACACTCAGCCCGATCGCAGCCCGGCCTGATGGACGCAGGACCAAATGGAGCTCGGGCGAGCAGGCGTTGGAGCGTCGGGTCACCGCATACCGGGCCACCGCTTGCCGGGCCACCGCTTGCCGGGAGGCGTCCCACCCTCCCTGGGTTGCACCAGCGTCTCCCGCCCGGCCGACATTTTCGGGCCGGGCGACCACGCCCTGGGGAAAACCGCGTGTCATTCGCCCACCTCTCGGCTCTGCAGGCGTTCGCCGGGTTCGAGCGGAAAGTGGCAGGCCCACTTGTGGCCGTCGCCGAGCAGCCGGGGTTCTTCGACCGTGCAGCGCTCCTGGGCCTTCGGGCAGCGCGGGTGGAAGCGGCAGCCCGACGGCGGTGAGATCGGAGACGGCACGTCGCCGCGCAGCACCACGCGATCCCGCTGACGGTCCGGGTCGGCGACCGAGGCGGCCGACAACAGCGCCGCCGTGTAGGGGTGCCGGGGGCGCTCGTAGAGCTCCTCCCCCGGTGCGATCTCGACGACCTTGCCGAGGTACATCACCGCCACGCGGTCACTGACGTAGCGCACCACCGACAGGTCGTGGGCGATGAAGACGTAGGTCAGCCCGAGGTCGGTCTGCAGGTCTTTGAGCAGGTTGACGACCTGGGCCTGGATGGAGACGTCCAGAGCGGAGACGGGCTCGTCGCAGACGACCAGCCGGGGGTTGAGCGCGAGCGCCCGCGCGATGCCCACCCGCTGCCGCTGGCCGCCGGAGAACTCGGCGGGGAAGCGGTTGTAGTGCTCGGGGTTGAGCCCGACGAGCGCCATCAGCTCCCGCACCCGGTCCCGCCGCGACGACGGAGTCCCCTCGCGGTGGATCACCAGCGGGTCGGCGATGATCGACCCGATCCGGCGCCGGGGGTTCAGCGACCCGTACGGGTCCTGGAAGACCATCTGCACATCACGCCGCACATCGCCGTCGAAGGTGATTTTTCCGGACGTGACCTCGTACAGCCCGGTCATGCACCGGGCCAGCGTCGACTTGCCACACCCCGACTCCCCCACCACGCCGAGCGTCTCCCCCGCCTCGACGGACAGGCTGACGCCGTCGACGGCGTGCACCCGGCCGACCTCGCGCTGAAAGAAGATCCCCGACTTGATCGGAAAGTATTTCCGCACGTCAGAAACGTCGAGCAGGCTCACCACGACACCCCCGACCAGCACGCGGAGGCAGGGTCCCCGGTCTCGAACACCGGCGCCCCCTCAATCGGGTACAGGCTCATCAAGCCACCTCCAGTCGGCAGGCGGCCGAACGATCCTCAACCGGGCGGCTCATCGGCCCTCCTCCAGCCAGCACGCGTCCGGATGGTCCTCCGGGCCGAGCATCGGGGGCTCCTCCAGTGGGCAGCGGGGAATGCGCACCGGGCAGCGGGGATGAAAAGAGCAGCCCGTCGGAGGGCTGAGCAGGCTGGGCGGCCGTCCCGCGATGGGCTGCAACCGCTCTTTCCCCTGCGGCAGGGAGTTCAGCAGGCCCCGCGTGTAGGGATGGCGCGGGTCGCGGAACAACGCCCGGCGTTCGGCCTTCTCGACCGGTTTCCCGGCGTACATGACCATGACCTCATCAGCCATGTCGGCGATCACGCCCAGGTCGTGGGTGATGATGATCAACGCGCAGCCCAGCCGCCCGAGCAGTTCCAGGATCTGCGCCCGGACCGTCGCGTCGAGCGCCGTCGTCGGTTCGTCGGCGATGATCAGTTCGGGGTCCAGGGCCATCGCCATCGCGATCATCACGCGTTGCCGCATGCCCCCGGAGAACTGGTGCGGGTAGTCGCGGACCCGGACCGCGGGGATGCCGACCTGTTCGAGCCGTTCCCGCGCCACCGCCCACGCCTGATCTTTGGACACGCGCCGGTGCACCAGCACCGCCTCGGCAATCTGCCGCCCCACCGAGTACATCGGGTGCAGGCTCGACAACGGGTCCTGGAACACCATCCCGATCCGCGCGCCACGGATCCGCCGCAGCTTCTCGGCGGGCATCCCGATCAGCTGCTCGCCGTCGAACAGGGCGGAGCCCTCGACCCTCGCGCCGGGGATCAGGCCGAGTAGCGCCTGGACCGAGACGCTCTTCCCGGAGCCCGACTCGCCGACCACCCCCAGCGTCCGCCCGGCCTCGACCTCGAACGACACCCCGCGCACCGCCTGCAGATCCCCGTCGGGCGTCGAGAAGGTCACCCGCAGCCCCGAGACTTCGAGAAGGCTCATGAGGCCAGCCACAGCTGGGTGTAGTCGAACTGCTGCGTCAGCGGCGTGTAGATCGCGTTCCGCACCCGCGACGAGTGGAAGATGGGCACGTTCTGCGAGGTCAGCGGCACGATCGGCGCGTCGGCCATGATGCGCGCGTTGGTCTGGCGCCACAGCGCCTCGGCCGCCCCGGCCTCGGGTTCGGTCAGGGCTCGGGTGATGAGGTCGTTGACGGCGGGGTCGTTGTAGTCGCCGTAGTTGGTCGAGCCCTCGGTGTAGTTCCGGCCGTCGAACAGCGGCACCACGATCGAGCGGGCGTTGTTGCCGTACCAGTCGGGGATCCAGCCGGGCGCGCCGATGTCCCACTTGCCCTCGCGGCTCTTCTGGACGCTCGACAGATACCGCCCGTAGAAGTCGTCCGGGGCGGTCGGGATGAGCTGGGTCGTGATGCCGCATTTGGTCAGGTCGCCGGCGATCGACTGGGCGACCTTCGGGTGGTTGCCGTTGGTCCGGTAGGGAAATTGCAGGCTCAGGTTCGCGACCCCGGCCTCGGCCAGGAGCGCCTTGCAGCGGGTCACGTCCCCACGCCCACCGGCAGTGGCGTAGGGGCGCACCGTGGCGTCGTACCCGATGGAACCGGGCGGGATCGCGCCGTCCAAGACAGTGTTGATCTTCGGGCCGCCGTAGATCTGGGCGATGGCCGCCTTGTTGACTGCGTAGTTGATCGCCTGGCGGACCTTCACGTTGGCGAGCGCGCGGTTGTTGTTGGGGCTCTGCATGTTGAACGACAGGAACGGGTTCAGCGTCGACCCCTCGTAGACCTTGTAGGCCGGGTTCCCGGTCAGGCGCGGGATGGCCGAGGTCGGCACCGGCTGGTCCCACGACAGGTCGGCGACATTGGCCTCAAGCTGCTGCTGTACGACATCGGGACTGTCCTGGCCGAGGGTCACGAGGATGCGGTCGACCCACCGGTGACGTACCGGATCACTCGACTGCCGCCACACGGGATTGTGTTCCAGCATGATCTGCCGGCCGGCGAAATAGGTGGTGATCTGGTACGGCCCGGCGGAGATGGTGTTCTGCCGGAACTCGGGCCCGTCGGGGACGTACCTCTCGTATTCGACCGGCGCCGCCGACGCGAAGCCAAGGGCCATGATGTTGAGGAAGTCGCTGGCGGGGGCGGTGAGCGTGATCCGGAGCGTCCTCGGGTCCACGACCTGCACGCCCTTGATCGGGGTCGCCCTCATGAACTTCGCCATTCCGTCGGCCGTCTTCGGCTGCTTCTGGAAGGCGGTGAAGAACTCCTGGAACCCCTCGATGGTCTGCGTGTAGTAGGAGATGCCACCGGACGGCTGCACCGGGTTGGCCAGCCGCTTCAGCCCGCGTTCGAAGTCGGCGGCCTCGATCGGGCGCGGCGGGTCGGTGTTCCACACGACGTCGGGGCGGAGCGTGAAGGTGTACGTCTTCCCGTCGGCGCTGATCTCCGGCAGCTTCGTGGCGACGTCGGGGACGACCGCTCCGGCCACCGAGATGCCGTTCCCGGCCGGATAGGTGACGAGCTGGCGGGTCCAGGTGCGGCCGAGGTTGTAGGCGACGACCGTGTAGGACGACGAGGGGTCGAGATGGTCGACGTCGCCGGAGCCGACGACCTTGAGCATGCCGCCCTTCTGGGGGCCGCTTCCGGTCGCCCTCGTCTCACCGCCGCCGCAGGCGGACAGGCCGGACAGGGCCATGGCGAGGACCGGGACCAGCAGACCGGCGCGTTTCCTCATGGTCCACCATCATGTGATCACGCCACCGATGGACCCGCAAAACCCGTGCCAGGTGTCGGTCAGGACAGCTCGTCGACCGCCGACTGCACGTCGTCGCTGGTGATGGTGGTGAGCTCGGTCGCGCTCGCGCTGCCGAGGGCGGCCAGCCGCACGTCGCGCCGCATGGCGGCCCGCTCGTAGAGCGACCGGGCGAAGCGGCCGTTGCCGAGGCCGTCGATGAGGCGTTCCTGGCAGACGTAGCCGAACACGTCGCGCAGGTCGCGCTGGGCGGCGGCGTCGAAGCGGTCGCCGGCGTCGGCGGCGGTCATCTCGGCGATCTCGGCGAGCTCCTGCGGCGAGTAGCTCGGGAACACGACCCGGCTGTTGAACCGGCTGCCGAGCCCGGGGTTGGTGGCCAGCAGGGTGTCCATCTCCCGCTCATAGCCCGCGAGGATGATGACGAGCCGGTCGCGGTCGTCTTCCGCCCTTTTCAAGAGTGTCTGTACGGCTTCCGCCCCGAACGCGTCGCCACCCTGGTAGCCCGAGTTGACCAGGCCGTACGCCTCGTCGATGAACAGCACCCCGCCGAGAGCGCGGTCGACCAGTTCGTTGGTCTTGATCGCGGTCGCGCCGAGGTGCTGCCCGACGAGATCGGGCCGCGACGCCTCGACCACATCGGGCCGGGCCAGCAGGCCGAGGGCGGAGAAGATCCGCCCGATGATCCGGGCCACGCTGGTCTTGCCGGTGCCGGGCGGCCCGACGAACACGAAGTGCCGCGTCTGCGACTGGACGGGAAGCCCCTGCTCCTCACGCATCCGCGCCACCCGCAGCTGCGCCGTGATCGCCCTGACCTGCCGCTTCACCGGTTCGAGCCCGGCCATGCGGTCGAGGTCGGCCAGCGCCTCGGCCAGCGTGGGGGTGGCCTGGTAGCCGCGGAACCGCGCGGTGATCTCGCTGAACGCCTTGCTCACGTCGGACGCCGTGGTCGTCACCAGGTCTTCGCCCCGGGGCGCGCCCCCGACGCTGATCACCCGCACGTCCCGCGCCTGCGCGGCGGCCTCCACGACACTGCGCGCGAACCGGGCGTTGCCCAGTTCGTCGACGAGCCCACGCCGGTGGACGTCGTCGAACAGGCCCAGCAGCACCGGCCGGGCGCCCGCGTCGAGCTGGTCGCCGCGCTTGGCCTGGAGGGCCTCGGTGATCTCCAGCAGCTCGGCCGGGCCGTAGCTGGGAAACCGGACCCGGGTGGAGAAGCGGCTGGACAGACCCGGGTTGGAGGCGAGGAAGGTGCCCATCTCCTTCTCGTATCCGGCCAGGATGATGATCAGGCGTTCGCGGTCGTCTTCGGCCCGCTTCAGGAGGGTCTGCACTGCTTCCTGGCCGAACCGGTCGGTCTGGCCGTCGCCCGAGTTGATGAGCGCGTAGGCCTCGTCGATGAACAGCACCCCGCCGAGAGCGCGGTCGATGAGCTCGTTGGTCTTGATGGCCGTCGCACCGAGGAACTCACCGACCAGGTCGGCGCGCTGGGCCTCGACGACGTAGGGGGTCTCCAGCAGGCCGAAGGCGTAGAAGATCGAGGCGAGGCTGCGGGCGACGCTGGTCTTGCCAGTGCCGGGGGGCCCGACGAAGACGAAGTGGCGCATCGGCGCGTCGGAGGTCAGCCCGGCCTCGCGGCGGAGCCTGGCCGCCTCGATGGAGGCCGCTATCGAGCGGACCTGCTCTTTGACGGGTTCGAGGCCGATCATGCCTTCGAGCTGGGCGAGGGCCTGCTCGACGGTGATCTGCGGGGGGCGGTTCTGCTCTCCCTGGACGTGGGGATGGGGCGGCGGACCGCCCGCGCGCACCCGCTGCTGGGCCTGCGCCTCGGGCGGCGCCTGCCGCGCCTTGGCCTGCCTGGCCAGCACGAACCGCCAGACCAGCACGACGGTGGCCGCGCCGTAGGCGCCGTAGAGCGCGGGCAGGTCACCGGCCAGCCGGAGCAGCATGCCCGCGACGGCCGCCGCGCCCAGCGCGAGGGCGGTGGTCAGCCACGGCGGCACCCACCGGATGAGATGGGCGAGCCCGGCGACCACGAAGCCGAGCAGCCACAGCGGGAACAGCAGGATGTTGCCGATCGCCTGGCTGTTGGCCACGACCATCACGAAAGGGCAGACCAGCGACCAGGCCGCGACCACGAGAAGCGTCGCCGCCCCGCGAGGGAAATGCAGGGCGAGAACGAGGAATCCCAGAACGGACAGCGATAGGAAAAAGGTCTGCATCAGGTCCCAGCCGAAGCCGGCGCCCATCGCTATCGACCCGACCAGTAACACGCCGAAAATGACTCTTCGCGCGACCGGAGGAAGAGCGAAATAGCGCTGTCGCGCCTGCTCGAAAGCGTTTCTCGCAGCCAATCGCCCCGTGGGGCGGGCTCGGCCGTCCTCCCGCATCCTGCCTCCCCGGTCCGCACCGGTTATACCGCACGGGAAAGGCGAATGGGTGGACCTAGCGCGTGCGAGCCTGGTGGCGGCCGGGATATTCCCGGACCAGAACCTCACGCGGGGTGATCCTCAGAACGTCGTTGTCGGCGATGGCGACACCGCGCACTTCGGCCCAGAAACGGGGGTCGCCGACGAACACCGACACACGCGGATCGCGCTCCACCGCCTCCCACGCCTCGTCTCCCGCGATGACGCGCATCTCGCCCGACGGGCTGACGGAGGTCACCGCGCTGACCGCGACCGAGCGGGGCCCGGAAGGACCGGCGTACGAGAGGACGACGCTTCTGGAGAAGGTGGCGGCGTGGCGCACCTCGTTGGTGAGGCCCGACGACGGGCCGAGGTCGGCGGGGGGATGGCCGCGCGGCAGCAGCGACGCGCGGGTCGGCCCGGGGGCGCCGCGCCACCAGGCCGTCGCGCCTCTGATCGTGAACGCGGCGGCGACACCGGCGAGCGCGGCCCAGCCGCCCTGCCAGGCGCGGGTCAGATCGGGGTCGGCGCCCGCGACGGCGAAGCAGACGGCGGCGACCACCAGCAGCGCGAACGCCAGGCCCAGCCACCGGTCGCGGCGCAGCACCGGCCACGGCCGGGTGCGCCGCCCGGCCAAGGCGAGCCCGACCGGCACCGCCAGCGCGGTGATCCCCAGAAAGGGCCAGGGGATGAGGCCGATGGCGAGCGTCACCCACCAGGCCCGCCCGGCGATCACCCACAGCGTCACGTCGGTGTCGCGCCAGGCGACGGCGTCTCCGGGCACCCGCGCGAACTGCGCGAGCGCCCTGATCGGATGCCCACGCCACGCCTCCAGCAGCAGCCGCAGGGCGGCGACGGCGGGCCCGTTGAACAGCACGAACCCGAGCGCGCCCGCCCACTCTCCCCCGGTCGCCGGGGCCAGGAACGACGCGGTCAGGGTGATCTCCAGGGCAGGCATCCCGGCCACCCCGATCGCGTAGGCGGCCACGGTCATCACGGCGACGGTCACCGACACGCTCAGCCAGAGGTCGCGCCCGAGCATGGCCGGGACCAGCGGCCACACGGTGATCTTCGCGACGTGCCGATAGGTGATCACCGCGACCGCCGCGAGCACGGCGTATCCGGCGATCTTCGCCTCGTCGTGGAGGTCGAACCCCAGCCCGGCGACCGACACGGCCACCAGGGCGAGGGCCAGGAGTAATCGGATGCGGCGCGACCAGGTCTCCAGGGCGCGGCGGGCCCGGCCGGTGTCGCGCGGGTCGGCGTCCCAGGCCGGGTCGTGGTGGTCGCGGTGCCGGTCCCAGCGCAGGAACGTGAGACCCAGGTTGACGCGGGCCCCCGGCTGGGCCGGGTCGCGCCGCAGCGCCGCGCGGTAGCTCGCGGCGGCCGACTCGTGGTCGCCCCGGACGAGCGCCAGGTCACCCGCCAGTGCGTGGGGGCCGGGCTGCTCGGGGGCGTAGCGGACGGCGAGACGGACCTCGTCGCGGGCCTCCCGCCAGCGGGCCGGGAGCCGCCGCAGCGCCCCGGCCAGCCTCAGCCGCGCGGCCCAGGAGCCCGGCGCGAGCCGGACGGCCTCCTGGGCCGACGCGACCGCCTCGGAGTCGCGGCCGAGACGTTCGAGGGAGAGGCTCGCCAGGCGATGCCCCCACTCGCCGTGTGGATCACGATCCACCGCCTGACGAGCGGCCTCCAGCGCCTCCTCGGGCTGATCGCGGCGCAGTCGTGCCGCCGCGACCCCACACCAGGCCCGGGGGTCGGCGCGGTCGCTGGGGGGCGGCACCTCGGGTTCCCGATCTCCGGCATCGCTCCCCACCCCCGAATGATCTGGTGGCCGGGCTCGGCGTGGCTAGGGCCCGCAATACACCTCTATCTCTCTAGAGAGGTGGCGCCGGAGTCAAGCGCCGGGCCAACCACTTGACGGCCATGAGGTAGCGGTGTTCAAGGTTCGCGTGGGTTCCCTCGAAGAGCTCGAAGAACACGTTCTCCGCCGGTACCCCGGCTTTCTCGACCTCGTCGCGGAAGGCCGTGGCGCCCAGATCGAGGTAATATTCGTCGCTTTTTCCGGCGTCGATCCAGAGGCCGTGGAGGCTTCGCAGCGCTTCGCCGTGCGAACGCGCCATCACGACGGGGTCATATTCCAGCCACCTCGACCACACGTCCGGAACCAATCGGCCGAGCGTGTCGAAGGGGATGTCAACCGAGCCGTCGGGGTTGGCCGAGTAGGAGGCGGCGTTGCCGTACAGGAGGATGAGGTCGCTGCCGGGGCAGCGGCCGCCGGTGGCGTGGAAGCGGTCGAGGAACCGCGGCCAGGAGCCGTCGTACTCCTCGCGCAGCACCCGGGCGGCCGACACGAACTCGCGCGGGTAGAGCACCTCGAACAGGGCGTCGCCCGCGTGGGTGGCCAGCGCGCCGAACAGGTCGGGGCGGAGCATCGGGGTGACCATGGCGCCGTAGCCGCCGCTGGACTTGCCGGTGATCGCGCGGTGCTCGCGCGCGGCGAGCGTGCGGTAGTGCTTGTCGACGAACGGGACGACCTCGTCGCAGAGGTACGAGTGGTAGGCCCCGTGGCCGTGCGAGTCGACGAACTGGCTGCCGCCGAGGCGGGTCCAGGCGTCGGCGAAGACGACGACGGCCGGGGGCGCCTCGCCGTCGGCGAAGAGGCGGTCGAGCAGTTCGGGGTAGGTGCGGCGCCACGGCTGGCGGTTCCCCCACATCACGACCTGGCCCGAATATCCCTGGATGACATAGATCGTCGGGTACGCGGCGGTGCCGTCGTCGTAGCCGGGCGGGAGGTAGACCCACAGCGGGCGCTCGTGCGGGTCGCCGAGGGGGTTGTCGCGCAGGACCTCGCTGACCACGGTCGTCTGGTCGACGCGTCCGGACATCTCTGCATTCCAGGGCAGCATGCTCATCACACTATGACGGGACTTGCCAACAGGCTGAGTGATCTTCGGGGCATCGCCTAGGCTGCGCGTCATGTTCCCGAGGGCCGACCCGAGGGCCGATCGGTGGGCGATCCTCGCGTTACTGTGCTTCAGCCTGCTCCTGATCGCCGTCGACGCCACCGTTCTCCACATCGCCGTTCCGGCGCTGACGGCCGCGCTCGAACCGACCGGCGTGCAGCTGCTGTGGATCATCGACGTCTACTCGCTCGTGGTGGCGCCGCTGCTGGTCACGTTCGGCACGCTCGGCGACCGCTACGGGCGGCGCCGCCTGGTGCTGCTCGGCTACGTCGTGTTCGGGGCCGCCTCGCTGGCCGCCGCGTTCGCGGCCTCGCCCGAGGCGCTGATCGTGGCGCGGGCGTTCCTCGGCGTCGGCGGGGCGATGATCATGCCGGCCACGCTGTCGATCATCCGCCAGGTCTTCACCGACCGGCGGGAGCGCGCGATCGCCCTGGGTGTCTGGAGCGCGACGGCGGCCGGGGGCGCGGCGGTCGGTCCCGTGGTCGGCGGGGTGCTCGTGGAGCACTTCTGGTGGGGCACCGTCTTCCTGATCAACGTGCCGCTGCTGGTCGTGGCGCTGCCGCTGGCGGCCCGGCTCATTCCCGACGTCTCGGAATGCCACGGCCACTCGTGGGACGGGCTGAGCGCGCTGCTGTCCGTGGTCGGCGTGCTCGCCGTCGCCTTCGGGCTGAAGGAGGCCGGTTACGGCCACACGGTGGGCCGGGGCGCGGCGGTGCTGATCCTGCTCGCCGGGGTCGCGGTGCTGGCGTGGTTCGTGGCCAGGCAGCGGGCGCTGGCCTCGCCGCTGCTCGACCTCGGGCTGTTCGCCAATCGAGGGTTCGCGACCGGGGTGGCGTGCGTGCTGTTCGCGGTGTTCGCCCTGGTCGGGTTGGAGCTGCTGCTGGCGCAGTACCTCCAGCTCGTGCTCGGGCTGTCGCCGCTCGGCGCGGCGCTGCGGATGCTGCCGCTGATGGTCGCGGCGATCTGCGGCGGGCTCGCGGCGGCCCACGTGCTCCAGCGGGCCGGGCTGCGAGCCACCATGAGCGGCGGGCTCACGCTGACCGCGCTGTCGCTGCTGCCCACGCTCGGATGGGGCGTCGAAGACCATCCGGTCTCGCTGACGCTCTGCTTCGTCGGCATCGGCTTCGGCATCGAGGTCGCCCTGCTCGCCGCCTCCGACGCCATCATGTCGGCCGCCCCCGAGTCACGCGCCGGTGGCGCCGCCGCCGTCGAGGAGACCGCCTACGAACTCGGCGCGGGCCTCGGCATCGCCGTCCTGGGCACGGTCACCACTCTCGTGTACGCACCGGGAATCGTCGCCCCGGGAGTGCCCGGCGACCTGATCGCGCAGGCCAAGGGGTCGCTCGCGGCGGCGGCCCATGTGGCCGGTGACCTGGGTGGCCCGGCCGGAGTGGCCCTCCTCCAGGTGGCCCGGACGGCGTTCGTGTCCGGGCTGCACGTCGCCGTCGGGGTGAGTGTCGTGTTGCTGCTGGCCAACGCGTTCGTGGTGGCGGTGCTGGTGCCCTCCCGTGAACGGCGGACCGAAAATGAACGTCTCTCTGTCTGACATAGGAGGGTTGGTTATGGGGCAATTGCCTCGTAAAGCCAACCCATAACCCCTCAGAATGAGTCACGTGAAGAAAACCTTCCACGACCTCGCCACGCTCGCGGCCCGCATAGGCGTCGGCGGGATCTTCTTCGCCAACGGCTGGGCCAAGCTGCGGGCCGGCTTAGACGCCACCGAGACCCAGTTCACGCAGCTCGACGCGCCGATCCCGGAGTTCTGGGCGGCCGCGACGATGCTCATCGAACTGGTCGGCGGCACCCTGCTCATCGCCGGAGCGGCCGTCACGGTCGTCGGCGTGCTGCTGTTCGCCGAGGCGCTCGCGGTGTTCATCCTCGCCGCCGGTGACACCGGTCTTCCCCTCACGGGCGGCAGTGTGCAGCTCGTGGTGGCGCTGGGCGCCGCGTCGGTGCTGCTGTCGGTCAACGGCGCCGGGCGCCTTTCGGTCGACCAAATGGTCATCATCAAGCGGCGCGACGCCGAGGCGGCCGACGACATCGCGGCCGACATGGAGGCCGACACCGTCATCAACGCGCTCCGTGAACCGACACGGGGCGAGCCGACCCAGTCGAAGCCGACGCCCGGCTCGGACAAGGCTCCGGAGAAGACCGAACCCCACAAGGGCCCGGTCACCTTCCCGAACCAGCCCGAGGAGTCGACCGCCCCCCATCCCAAGCCGAAGCCGGTGCCGCGCAAGCCCCGCCGCGACACCACGACCGAGAACCGCAGCGAACCCGCTCCCAGCGGCGGAGAACCGGGCGACACCCTGGTCGCCGGCCGCCGCAGCGGCAAGACCGAATAGCCTCCGGATCACGCACCGGCCGCCGTCGGCACGGCCACCCCGCGCTCGGCGTCGGACAGGCCCGCGGTAGGGCCGGTGCGCATCCACGGGCACATCCGCCGGGTCGCGACGGTGGCGCGGCGGAGCTGATGGTCAGGTCTGTCGTCGTTGCGACGCGAGGCGGGCGCGGCCGGTCGGCGCCGCGTGCGGCCGGTCCGGGAGCGGCGGGCGGTGCCGGGGTGGGCGGAGCCGTAACGGAGAAAAAGAGCTTATGAGTCTTCCTGTCATCGACGTGAGCCCGCTGCTCTCCGGCGGTTCCGCCGACCACGTGGCCGCCGAGATCGAGTCCGCCTGTGTGGACAGCGGGTTCTTCTACATCGCCGGGCACGGGGTCTCACCCGAGTTGATCGGGGAGCTCGACGACTGTGCGCGGCGGTTCTTCGCGCTGCCCGAGGAGACCAAGGCGAAGATCGCCATGTCGCGGGGCGGCCGGGCCTGGCGCGGGTTCTTCCCCGTCGGCGGCGAGCTGACCTCGGGGAAGCCCGATCTCAAGGAGGGGATCTACTTCGGCGCGGAGCGGGAGCCCGACGGGCGCCCGCTGCACGGCCGGAACCTGTTCCCCGAGGAGATCCCGGAGATGCGCGACGTCGTGCTGCGCTATCTCGACGCGGTCGAAGTGGCCGCGCAGGCGGTGCTCAGCGGGGTGGCGCTGAGTCTCGGGCAGCCGCGCGACTACTTCTCTGCCGGATCCACCGCCGATCCGACCATCCTGTTCCGGATCTTTCACTATCCGCCCGGTGTCGACGACTCGTGGGGCGTCGGCGAGCATACCGACTACGGCCTGCTGACGCTGCTGCTCCAGGACTCCAACGCCGGGCTGCAGGTGCACACCTCGCGGGGGTGGACGGACGCGCCGCCGATCCCGGGGACGTTCGTGTGCAACATCGGGGACATGCTCGACCGGCTGACCGGCGGCCACTACCGGTCGACGCCGCACCGGGTGTTCAACTCCAGCGGGCGCGACCGGCTGTCGTTCCCGTTCTTCTTCGACCCCGGCTGGGACAGCGAGCTGCCGCCGCTGCCGCCCACCGCCCAGGGCTTCCGGCGGTGGGACGGCCAGGACCTGCGGGCCTTCACGGGGACGTACGGCGAGTATCTGCTCGGCAAGGTCTCCAAGGTGTTCCCCGACCTGAAGACCGAGGTCATCTAGAGGCCGTTGCGGGCGATGACCTCGCGGTACCACTCGGCGCTGGCGCGCGGGGTGCGCTCCAGCGTGTCGTAGTCGACCCGGACCAGGCCGAAGCGCTTGTGGTAGCCGCGGGCCCACTCGAAGTTGTCGAGCAGCGACCAGACCAGGTATCCCCGCAGGTCGGCGCCGCGTTCCATCGCTCTGTACGCCGCCCTGAAGTGGCCGTCGAGGAACGCGAGCCGGTCGTGGTCGTCGACCGAGTCGGGGTAGGCGGCGCCGTTCTCGGTGATCATCAGCGGCACGCCGGGATACTCCACCGACAGGCGGACCAGCAGGTCTTCGAGGCCCTGCGGGATGACCTCCCAGTTCATCTCGGTCGGCTCGCCCAGCGGCGGGAGCCACGCGATGCCCTCGCAGCCGGGGTATTCGTCGTGGCCCCTCGACGCCGGGTCGGCGGCCAGGCGGGCGACGGTGTAGTAGTTCACGCCCAGGATGTCGATCGGCTCGTAGGGCAGATCGTCGAGATCGGTGAACTTGGCGATGTGGGCCGCGACGTCGTCGGGGTAGCGGCCGTCTTTCAGCGCCGGGTCGAGGAACAGGCGGTTGGCCAGGCCGTCGGGGAGGGTCGTCACGTCGGGGTCGCCGACCATCGGGGTGAGGTTGAGCGTCAGGCTGACCTCGTGGGCACCGCCCGCGCGCAGGGCGCGTACGCCCAGCATGTGGGCCTTGAGCAGGTGGTGGGCCACGGTGAAGGCGGCGGCCGGGTCGGTGACGCCGGGGGCGTGGCGGCCGGAGGCGTGGCCGACGAAGGCCGACACCCACGGTTCGTTGAGGGTGGTCCAGGTCTGCACGCGGTCGCCGAGGCGGGCGTGCATGATCGCGGTGTATTCGGCGAAGCGCTCGGGGGTCGACGGGTCGCGCCAGTCGAGGGCGGCCGGCAGGTCCCAGTGGTAGAGGGTCGCGACCGGTTCGATGTCCCTGGTCAGGAGCTCGTCGACGAGGCGGTCGTAGAAATCGAGACCCGATTCCACAGGTTCCCCGGTACCTGTCGGCTGGATGCGGGGCCAGGCGATGGAGAAGCGGTAGGCCTTCAGGCCCAGGTCGGCCATGATGCCGACGTCCTCGCGGTAGCGGTGGTAGTGGTCGCAGGCGACGTCGCCCGTGTGGCCGTCGGCGGTCTTCCCGGGGGTGTGCGAGAAGACGTCCCAGATGGAGGGGCCTCTGCCGTCTTCGGTGACGGCTCCCTCGATCTGGTACGACGCCGTGGCCGCGCCCCAGCGGAAGCCTTCAGGAAAGGTGATCAACGTGTGCTCTCCCTGATCGTGAGACGGGGTTCCAGCAGGAGCGACCCGGCCGGGAGCCCGTCGAGCTTGGCCATCAGGAGGCGGACCGCCTCACCGCCCAGTTCCTCGGCCGGTATGAGCACCGAGGTGAGCCGGGCCCGCTCGGCGATGTCGTCGGGGCAGATCGCGACGACGGACACGTCGTCGGGCACCGTCCGGCCGAGGGCGCGCAGCGCTCCCAGCACGTGGCCGACGGCCGCCTCGTTGTGCACGACCAGCCCGGTCAGGCCCGGGTGGGCGTCGAAGAGCAGCTTCACCGCCGAGGCCACCTCGTCGTAGGTCTCCTCGCACGGCACCGCTCGCGCGGACAGCTCACGCCGGGTCGCCTCCGCCAGGAACCCTGCCCTGGTCCGTTCGGCGAAACCCGTGCCGCGTTCGTAGACGACCTCGGGGGCGCCGAGCAGGGCGATCTCGCGGTGGCCGCGCTCGGCCAGATGTTCCGCGCAGAGCGCGCCCGCGCGCTGGAAGTCGAGGTCGACGCAGGTCAGGCCCTCGGCGTCGGCGGGGAACCCGATGAGCACGCTCGGTTCTGCCAGTTTCCGCAGCAAAGGGACGCGGGCGTCGTGCACCTCGACGTCCATGAGGAGCAGGCCGTCGACCATGGCGCTGGCGGCCACCCGGCGGATGCCGTCGGGGCCCTCGTCGGCGGTCATCAGCAGGACGTCGTGGTCGTACTGCCGCGCGGTGGCGACGACCGAGGTCGCGAACTGCATCAGCACCGGGAGGTTCATCCCGGCGCGCAGCGGCAGGACCAGGGCGATCACGTTGGCGCGTTTGCTCGCGAGGGCGCGGGCCCCCGCGTTGGGGTGGTAGCCGAGCACCCGCACGCTGTCGAGCACCCGTTGCCGGGTGGTGGCCGAGATGGCCCGCTTGCCGCTCAGGACGTACGACACCGTGGACACCGCCACCCCCGCGTGCCGGGCGACGTCGGCGATCGTGACCGTCCTCACCTGTGGAACTCCACCATGGTCACGGTCACTCCCTCGTTCTCACACACGAGATAAACATCGCGCACTCCGGTCACCGGCGAAAGGTGCGCCCGGGTCTCGACTGGATCAAAACGCGAGGTCGTACGGGGCACGGCCACCGTCGCGGCGATGTCGCCGAGGGGGTCGCCGAGCCGGATCGTCACCATGCCGCCGTCGTCACTGGCGGCCGTCACGACGACCTCCGTCTCGTCGTCGAGCGCGACGTCGCGGAACCGAATCCAGGCGCCCGGATCGGCCGACCTGACGGCGTCGCCGTTCTCTCTGCCGGCCTCACATAAGGTCATGCCGTCGTAGTCGTCGCAGCTCACGGCGGCGAGCCGGGCGGGGTCGCGAGGCGGGACGGTCTCCCCCGGTAAGTCGAACCTGGCGCACAGCCGGATCGCGCCGCTCGACGGGCCGGCCTGCGCCTTGCAGGGGGCCTCTTCTACGACGAAGCGGTCGCGGGTGACGTCCCAGAAGGCGAGGTCCGCGAGCGGCACGGTCACCCCGACCCTGCGCGTTTCGCCCGGGGCGAGGCGGACCTTCGCGAACCCCCGCAGCGACCGCACCGGCTGCTTGACCCGGGAACGGCACTGGTGGGTGTAGAACTGCACGACCTCGACCCCCGCCCGGCTTCCGGTGTTGGTGACGGTGACCTCCAGGCGCAGCGTCGTGTCGCCGGGCACGGCGGTCAGGTCGCTGTAGCCGAACGTGGTGTAGCTCAGGCCGTGGCCGAACGGGTAGAGCGGGCGGCCCCGGAAGTAGAGGTAGGTCGCGTCGGTCGCGATGATGTCGTAGTCGAGCAGGTCGGGGAGTTCGCAGGTCGAGCGGTACCAGGTCTGGGTGAGCCGGCCGCCCGGGTCGGCGTCGCCGAACAGCACGTCGGCGAGGGCGTGGCCGTACTCCTGGCCGCCGTGCGACGACCACAGGATCGCGGGCACGTGTTCCTGGGCCCAGTTCAGCGCGAACGGATAACCGCTGGAGACGACCAGGACGGTGTTGTCGTTGGCGGCGTACACCGCTTTGAGCAGTTCCTCCTGGAGCGGCGGGAGGGCGAGGTCGGTGCGGTCCTCGGTCTCGCGGCCGTTGACCAGCGGATGGTCGCCCAGGACCACGATCGCGACGTCGGCCTCGGCGGCCAGCCGGGCGGCGGTGACCGCGCCGCTCTCGACGGTCTCCACGACGAAGACGGCGGCGTTCTCGGGGTCGTCGGCGAGGGTGAGGACGCCCCGGGTCACCCCGACGTATCGCCCGGTGGCGATGTGGCGCAGGACCATGCCCCGGAAACGGTCCTCCATCCTGAACGTCTGTCTCACCTCCCAGCCGCTCGGCCCCGGCTGGTCGTTGACCAGAACGCCGCCGTCGTCGACGCCGACGTGACGGCCGTTGGCGACGCTGCGCAGCACGACCGCCCCGCCGCCCCAGTCGAACAGGTCGAACTCGGCCGACGGGCCCGTGGTCAGCGGCCCGCCGGTGATCTCGGAACTGGCCGAGACGTAGCCCTCCTCGCCGCGCAGCACGATCCGGTCGACGCCCTCGCAGAACAGGGTCTCGACGCGTTCGGCCAGCCCGGCGCGGGCGGTGACCTGGTAGGGCAGCGTGCCGCTGTACCAGTCTTCGAGCAGCACGTCGCCCAGCGGTCCGATGACCGCGACCTTCCCGGCCGTCAGCGGCAGCGCCCCGTCGTTCTTGAGCAGCACCATCGACTCGGTGGCGGCCTCGCGGGCGAGCCGCTGGTGCTCGGGCCGGTTGACCACGGCCTCGGTGATCTCCAGGTAGGGCTCGACCGGGTCGAACTCGCCTAATCTGACCCGGATCGACAGCGCGTGCCGGACGGCGGCGTCAACGTGGGTCTCGTCGATCAGCCCTCGTCGCAGGGCCGTCACGATGTGGCCGAGGGTGGCCTCAGGCGAGGCGTCGTCCTGGGTGAAGCTGTCGAGGCCCGCCCGCAGCGCGTGGGCGTAGGCCTCGGCGGGGTCGTCGTAGTAGGCCTGGAGGCCGAACAGGTTGGCGGGGGCGTAGGCATCGCTGACCACGAGCAGGTCGTCGCGGGCCCAGGCGCGCAGCACGTCGTTGATCAGCGGCGACAGGTGGGCCGGGCGGCCGTTCACCAGGTTGTAGCTGGGCATCACGGCCACCGCCGCGCCCGCCTCGATGGGCGCGCGGAAGGCGCGGAGCTCGTATTCGTGCAGCACGCGCGGCGGCAGGTTGCTGCTCGTCGAGCAGCGGTCGGTCTCGTTGTTGTACGCCAGGAAGTGCTTCAGCGTGGGCGCCGTCTTCATCACCCGGCCGTCGCCCTTGAGGCCCGAGGCGTAGGCGGTGCCGAAGACGCCGGTCAGCCAGGCGTCCTCGCTATAGCCCTCCTCGTTGCGCCCCCAGCGCGGGTCGCGCAGCGGGTTGACCACCGGCGCCCAGACGTTGCGCCCGGCGCCGGCCCGGTCTTTGCGGTGGAAGGCGATGACCTCGTCCGCGGTGGCCGCGCCGACCCTGCGCACCAGCTCGGGGTTCCACGTGCTGGCCAGCCCGATGGCCTGCGGGAACACCGTCGCCGGGCCTAACCAGGCGAGCCCGTGCAGGGCCTCGGTGCCGGTACGGAACGGCTCCACGCCGAGCCGCTCGACGGGCGCCTGATATTGGTGCAGCAGGCCGACCTTCTCGTCGATGGTGAGCCGGGCGAGCAGATCGGCGACGCGTTCGGCGACCGGGAGGCCGGGGTCGCGGAAGGGTTCGCTCATGGACACGTCCTCGGTCGAAGCGCTTCGAAATGGCCGGAAGAAGGGCGCGGTTCACGAGCGCTTGGAGGTCAGATGTCGAAGCGCTTCGAAATGATTTCGCCCGGGTTACGTCGAACTCACCCGAAGAGTGCCGCTTAACCGGTTCGGGGTCAAGACCCAACTACAGACCGAGGTCGCTCAGCCCGGGATGGTCGTCGGGACGGCGGCCGAGGGGCCAGTGGTATTTGCGCTCCGACTCCTTGATCGGGAGGTCGTTGATGGAGGCGTACCGGCGCACCATGAGGGGCTGGTCGTCGAACTCCCACTGCTCGTTGCCGTAGGAGCGGTACCACTGGCCGGAGTCGTCGTGGCTCTCGTACGCGAACCGCACCGCGATGCGGTTCCCGGTGAACGCCCACAGCTCCTTGATGAGCCGGTATTCCAGCTCCCTGTCCCACTTGCGGGTCAGGAACTCGACGATCTCGGCGCGTCCGGTGACGAACTCGGCCCGGTTGCGCCAGCGGCTGTCGAGGGAGTAGGCGAGCGAGACCTTCTGGGGGTCGCGGGTGTTCCAGGCGTCCTCGGCGAGCCGGACCCGTTCGAGTGCGCTCTCCCTGGTGAAAGTGGTCATGAATCCGGTCGTACCCCTTCCAACCGATGCCTCCGCCCCGGCGTGGATAAGGGATGAGAGGAGAAACGTGGATCGATATGAGGGTTTCCGGGAGTTCCTCCGTGCCAGGCAGATGGCGTTGATGCGTACGTCCTACCTGTTGTGCGGGGATGCCCACCAGGCCGAGGAGATGCTGCAGAGCGTCCTGGTGCGGGTGGCCGGGAACTGGCGCCGGATCGCCGCGGAGGGCAACCCCGAGGCGTACGTGCGCCGGTCACTGGTCAACGAGCACATCTCGTGGTGGCGGCGGCAGCGGCGCGCCCTCACGTTCGCCCCGCCGTCGCGGGCGGGCCGGGATCCCGGCGACGAGAGCGTCCGCCGGATCGTGCTGTGGCAGGCGCTGGCCCGGCTGACGCCCCGGCAGCGGGCCGTGCTGGTCCTGCGGTTCTACGAGGACCGCAGCATCCAGGAGACCGCCGGCCTGCTCGGCTGCTCCCCCGGCACCGTCAAGAGCCAGACCAGCCACGCCCTGGGCAGACTCCGGGCCGTCGCGCCGGAACTGGCCGATCTGTCGTACGACACCGACCCCGCCCCCCAGGAGGCGAAGTGATGACCAGGCTCCACGACGAATTGGCGCGCATCGCCGACCACACCCCCGACGTCGACCTGACCGAGACCGTGCTGCGCCGGGCCCGGCGAAGAAGGGCGACGGCCCTCTCTGCCGCTTCCGCCCTGGCCGTCACGCTGATCCTGGCGATCTCCGCCACCGTGATCGGCGCGCCTGGGCCGGGTGAGGGCGGGCAGGCCGCGACCTCGGCCCAGGAGGTGCTGCCCGCCTCGGGGGTCGCGCCGCTGGCCTACGCCTACTACGACTGGTGCGGCGAACCGCCGACCGACGGCCTGATGGCCCGCACGGCCGGACGCGACTGCCTCCAGTGGCGCGTGGTGACCCGTTCGGGCGACGACTACCGCGTGCCCGAGGCGATGAGCGTCAACATCAGAGGGCTCACCGGCTCGTACGTGCTCGTGCCCGCACCGGTCGCGATCACCGGGGACGGGCGGAAGATCGCCTACTACAGCGAGCAGCACGAGAGGTTCGCCGTCCGCGACCTGGAGTCGGGGCAGGTGCGGCTCGCCCCGCCGACGATGCCGGTCGCCGACATCGTCGAGCACGGCGCGGAGATCACGCTGTCGGACGACGGCCGGTTCCTCGCCCTCGGCGCGCCGAGGGCGGTCGGCACCCTGGTCGACGTCGAGACCGGCGAGCGGACCACCGTCCCGGCCAGCTGGTCGGTGCGGAGCATCGGCGCCGGTGGCCGGGCGGTCGTCACGGAGAACCCCGACCACCTCGGGCTGTTCGCCGACGGCGGGGTGCGGCCCTTCACCGGCGCCGCCTGGCACACCCCCGGCCGGTCGTCCCCCGACGGCGCCACCATCGCCCACCTCACGCGTCCCGCGGGGGACGAGAACCCCACCCCCGGCGACTACGAGCTGATCACCAGGGACGCCGCCACCGGTGAGGTGCGGACCACGACCCGGTTCAAGGACGCCCCTGCGGACTTCCTCCCCATGCGGCTGGGCCCCTGGCTGTCCGCGACCGAGATAACGGTCGCCGTGAACCTGCCACCCGGCGAGCCCGTCCCCGGCTGGCGGACCTATGCGGCCGACGTCACCACCGGGGCCATCCGCCCGCTGGACACCTACTCCGTTTCCGCACCTCTCGGCGGTGTCGTCCTGCCCGGTTTCTAGTTGAACGGGTTGTCGTAGAACGCCGAGTTGGTGTGGTAAGTGCTGTTCGGCGGGTTGAACTTCACGCCGTCGACGACGATCGACACGTTGTTGATGGTCCCGCCGCTCGCCTCACCGGAGACGAGGGTGGCCTGGCCGGTGCACTGCGGGATCGTCACCGGGGTGGAGGTGCCGCCCAGCGGCGAGCGCCAGGCGCCGTTGACCGAGGCGTAGAGGGTGGGGCGGCTGTAGCTGCCCTGCCAGCACACCGCGATCGAGTAGCGGTATTTGGTGTTCCCGTCGTCGAAGGCGATCGTGCCGTAGGCGCCGGACAGTTTGATGCCCTGGCCGTAGACGTCGATGTTGACGGCGAGGTCGGAGCCGTAGGCGGCGTGTGCCGGGGTCGCCAGCGTCACCGGCAGGGCCAGCAGCGCGATGGTCAGGATTCGCGAAAGGCGTGCCATGCCCATCATTGAACGATGCTCCACGCCTTGAAACAAGTCTTAGATCGGTGCGGGCAGCCGTCCCGAATCGACGGAGTCGAGCACCCGCGCCGCCGCGCCCAGAGCGGCGGCGCCATAGCCGAGACCGGAGACCACGAGGCGGCAGCCGCCGCCTCCGGGCGCCAGGGTCCGGCCGAGCATCTCCTGTTCGGCGCGGGCCAGGATCCACGGCGCGAGCTTCACGTAGTAGCCGCCCAGCACGACGACCTCGGGGTTGAGGAGGTTCGACACGATCCCGACGCCCTTGCCGAGGTTCTCGGCGAGCGTGTCGAGCAGCGCGAGCACGGCCGGGTCGCCCGCCTCGGCGCGCTGGACCACCTCGTCGATCTCGGGCTCCAGCTCGGCCGGGGACACCCCGCCCGGGACCGTCCGGTCGAGGATCACGCCCAGCCCGGCCACCACTTCGAGGCAGCCCCGGCGGCCACAGTGACACGGCGGGCCGCCGGGCACGATCTCGATGTGCCCGATCTCGCCGCCGAAGCCCGCTCCCCCGCGCCGCAGCCGCCCGTCGAGCACGATCCCGGCGCCGACCCCGATCTCACCGGTCAGGAACACCAGGTTCTGCACGCCGCTGTGCGGGCCGAACCGCAACTCCGCGAGCGCGCCCAGATTGGCGTCGTTGTCGGCCAGCACCGGGAAGCCCGGGTCGCGCAGCGCCTTGGCCAGATCGCCGGCGAGGTCGACGTCGCGCCACCCCATGTTGGGGGCCAGCCGCACTGAACCGTTCAGGTCGACGAGCCCCGGCACGGCGACCGTGAGGCCGAGCACCTGCCGGGCCTCCTTGGTCATCTTGTTGACCACGCGGCGGGCGACCCCGGCGATCCCGGCGACCGCCTGGCCCGGGGAGGCCGAGCCACCCGGGAACGACCGGCGCCACGACAGCAGCTCTTCACCCTTGAGGTCCACGGCGACCGCCGTCAGGTAGTCGACGTTCACCTCGATGCCGACCGCCGCGTAGGGCGAGCCGTCGAGCACGAGCATGGTCGCCGGGCGGCCCACCCGGTTCTCGGTGAGGCCCGTCTCGCGCAGCAGCCGCCGGTCGATCAGGTCTGCGACCAGGCTCGACACCGTGGCCTTGTTGAGGCCGGTGGAAGCGGCGATGTCGGCGCGCGAGCAGGGGGCGTTCTCCCGGACGAACCGCAGCACGACGGCGAGGTTGGTGGCCCGCACATCGGTGAAGTCGGCCGGCTGCGGGCCGGAGGCGCTTCCCTGCGTATTGGTGATCAATTGAGCCCCGTTCCGTGTCGGCCCCATCATCCCGCACTTGTGGCGACTTGGGTTCTGGACTAGTTTGTTTGGTCGTTAGACGAACTAACTCTACCAGGAAGGGGGCGCTCTGTGAGAACCACCACGAGACGGGGATTCCTCGGCCTCGCCGGGCTGAGCGTGCTCGCCGCCTGCTCCGCCCCGCCGGGACCGAAACCCGGCGCCAAGGCCACCGCCGCGTCGATGGACAAACTCGCCGCGCTGGTGCCGAAATATGTTCCGCGTACGGTCCTGACCCCCGAGATCGCCGCCTCGGTCCCCGGCTTCGGACGCGACGGATACCTGTCCTATCCGTCGAGCGACAAGCTGGTCGACCTGGTCGCGGCGGCCCCCGGCAAGGGCGGCTCCTACAAGGTGATGGTGCCGACCTGGAGCCCGCTCCCGGCGCCGCTCGGCCAGAACGCCTACTACGACGCCGTCAACAAGGACCTCGGCGCGACCATCGAGTTCAACTACCTCGACGGCCTGACCATCAACGACAAGCTGCCGACCCTGCTGGCCGGTGGCGACGTCGCCGACGTGACCACCCTGCCCGGCTGGGCGCTGGCCGCCGTACCCGACTACTCGCGCGCGGTCGACGGCCTGTTCGAGGACCTCACCCCGTACCTGGCGGGCGACGTCGCGGCGAAGTATCCGGGCCTGTCGGCGATCCCGACCCTGGCCTGGCAGTACTCCGTCTTCGGCGGCAAGCTCAAGGCGGTGCCCGCCTACCCGACGCCTCAGTTCGGCTGGGTGCTCTTCCACCGCAAGGACCTCTGGGACGAATTAGGTCAGGGCGCCCCCGCGAACGCGACCGACCTGTTCGAGATGGGCAAGGCGGTCACCGACGCCAAGAAGGAGCGGTGGGCGTTCAGCGACATCTTCCCGATGATCAAGGAGATCCACCGGGCGCCCAAGAAGTGGCGCAAGGAGGGCGGCTCGATCGTCCACGAGTACGAGACCCCCGAGTTCGCCGCCGCCGTCGAGTGGATGCGCAAGGCCGTGGACGCCGGGCTGGTGCACCCCAACGTCCTGTCGGCCAAGTCGGCGGCCGACGACAAGGAGCTCTTCAAGTCGGGCCAGGTCCTGGTGAAGAGCGACGGCTTCTCGTTCTGGGCCGAGACCCTCATCCAGATCGGCAAGGAGCAGCCCGATTTCTGGATGGAGCCGGTGCCCGTGTTCGGCGCCGACGGCGGCAAGCCCGAATACCGGATGAACCAGGACCCGGGCTACACGTTCATCAAGAAGGGCACCCCGAAGGAGAAGATCGAGGAACTGCTCGCGATCTTCGACTACCTGTCGGCGCCGTTCGGCAGCCGGGAGCAACTGCTGTTCAACAACGGCGTCGAGGGCGTCCACTTCACCCGCGACGCGGCCGGTGCCCCGCAGGTCACCGAGCTCGGGCCGAAGGAGATCGTCGGCAGCTACGTGTGGCTCGGCGGCCGGGTCGACCCGATCTTCGAGTCGCAGGCCCACCCGGACTACGTGCGGGCCGCCACCACCTGGTGGAACTCCGCCGCGCAGGTCCGCCACCAGGACCCGTTCGACGGCATCAGGATCGAGGAGCCCGGCGACTTCACCGCCGCCGTGAAGCCGTTCGAGGACAAGGTCACCGACATCATCCGGGGCCGCCGCGCGCTCGGCACGCTCTCGCAGGCGATCACCGAGTGGAAGGCGGGCGGCGGCGACGCCGGACGCGAGTTCTACATGAAGGTCCTCACCGAGAATGGCCGTGCTTAGAAAGTCCCCGCCGGCGGATGTCCTGACCTCATCCGCCGGCTCCCGGAAGGCGCCGCTGCGCGCCCGGCTGCGGCGCGACTGGCAACTGCTGGCCATGACGATCCCGGCCGTGGCGCTGGTGGTGGTGTTCCACTACGTGCCGACGCTGGGCAACGTCATCGCCTTCCAGGACTACTCGCCCTACGACGGCATCACCGGCAGCCCGTGGGTCGGGCTCTACAACTTCCAGTGGCTGCTGTCGGACCCGGAGTTCTGGACCGCCCTGCGCAACACCGTGACGATCACGGCCTTCCAGCTCGTGTTCTACTTCCCGATCCCGATCGCGCTGGCGATCCTGCTCGACAGCGTGCTGTCGCGGCGGCTGCGCCTGTTCGTCCAGGCCGTCGTCTACATGCCGCACTTCTTCTCGTGGGTGCTGGTCGTGGCGCTGTTCCAGCAGATCCTCGGCGGCGCCGGGCTGCTCGCCCAGACCCTCCGCCAGGCCGGGCACGAGCCGTGGAACATCATGACCAACCCTGATGCGTTCATCGTGCTGGTCACCGCCCAGTCGGTCTGGAAGGACGCGGGCTGGGGCACGATCATCTTCCTCGCGGCCCTCGCCGCCATCAACACGAACCTGTACGAGGCCGCGGCCGTCGACGGGGCCTCCCGGTGGCGCCGCCTGTGGCACATCACCCTGCCGGGGCTCCGGCCGGTGATCCTGCTGCTGCTGATCCTGCGGCTGGGCGACGCGCTGAACGTGGGCTTCGAGCAGTTCTTCCTCCAGCGCGACGCCGTGGGGGCGGAGGCCGCGGAGGTGCTCGACACGTTCGTCTACTGGCGCACGCTGATGACCGGCGCGTGGAGCTACGGCGCGGCGGCGGGGCTGTTCAAGGGCCTGGTCGGGCTCATCCTCATCGTGGTGGCCAACAAGGTCGCCCACCGCTTCGGCGAGCAGGGAATCTACAAGAGATCATGAGTACTCGTCCCGTCTGGCAGGAGCGGCCGACCGTCTTCGGGCTGACCGCGAAGACCGTCGTGCTGGGCCTGATCGTGCTGGCCATGGTCTATCCGATCTACGTCGTGGTGCTGACCAGCCTGTCGACCGCGCGGACGGTCACCGAGGCGGGCGGGCTGGTGACCCTGCCGGGTGAGCTCTCGCTCGACGCCTACCGGGAGCTGTTCGGCGGGGGTGTGGTGACGCGGGCGGTGCTGGTGTCGACCGGGGTGACCGTGGTCGGCACGCTGCTGAGCCTGGGGCTGACGATCTTCGCGGCGTACGGGCTGTCGCGGCCCGGCTCGGTGCTGCACCGGCCGCTGCTGTTCCTGTTCCTGCTGACGTTCCTGTTCACGCCGGGCATGATCCCCAGCTATCTGATCGTGCGGGAGCTCGGGCTGATCGACAGCTACTGGTCGCTGATCCTGCCCACCGCCGTGTCGGCGTTCAACCTGGTCGTGATGCGGGCGTTCTTCATGAACATCCCCGGTGAGGTGCTCGACAGCGCCCGGATCGACGGCGCGTCCGACTTCCGGATCCTGTGGCGGATCGTGCTGCCGATGTCGAAGGGCGTCACGGCGGTGATCGGGCTGTTCTACGCGGTCGGCTACTGGAACGCGTTCTTCAACGCCGTCCTCTACATCAACGACAACGCGAAGTGGCCGCTCCAGCTGATCCTGCGGCAGTACGTGCAGCAGGGCATGAACCTGGTGCCGAACCAGCGGGCCATCGACACCGCCGCCGGATACGCCCTGCCGCCCAACCTGGCCATCAAAATGGCCATCATCGTGGTGGCTCTGGTGCCGGTGCTCTTGATCTATCCGTTCGTGCAGCGCCACTTCACGAAGGGTGTGATCATCGGCGCGGTCAAGGGGTAGTCTTCCCCCGGCTCCTGTGATCCCATCTAGCCGCATGAAGGTCATCTCCGTGGCGGCCGCAGCCTGTCTGCTCGCGCTGGTCTCCGCGTGCACCCCCGCCGCCGAGGGACCAAGATCGGGCGAGATCCGGGTGGTCGCCACCGGGCTCGACGACCCCTACGAGATCGTGTGGGGGCCCGACGACTTCCTCTGGGTCACGGAGAAGACCGGGAGACGCGTCACCCGCGTCAACCCGGCGAACGGTCAGAAGACCGTGGTGCTCACGGTCGACGAGGCCCTGCACACCGAAGGCGCCCAAGACGGCGTTCTGGGTCTGGCCCTCCACCCCGACCTGCTGGGCGGCCAGGGCCACGACGGGGTCTACCTCGCCCACACCTACGCGGACGGCGAGGCCCGCCACACGAAGATCGTCCGGTACACCTACGACCCGGCAGGGCAGGTGCTGACCGGCCCGGTCGACGTCCTCACCGGGCTGGTCTCCGGCGTCGACCACCAGTCGGGGAAGCTGCGCTTCGGTCCCGACGGCAAGCTCTACTACACGATCGGCGACCAGGGGGCCAACCAGTTCGGCCTCTACTGCGAGACCATCCAGGCCCAGACCCTCCCCTCCGCGGCCCAGGTGAAAGCCGGTGACCGGAGCGCCTACCAGGGCAAGGTCCTGCGCCTCAACCTCGACGGCTCGATCCCGGACGACAACCCGGAGTTCGGCGGCGTCCGCAGCCACGTCTACGCGGTGGGCTTCCGCAACGCCCAAGGGCTGACCTTCACCCCTTCGGGTCTCCTCTACGCCACCGACCAGGGGCCGAAAACCGACGACGAGGTCGACCTCGTGCGGTCCGGAAAGAACTACGGCTGGCCCCACGTCGCCGGATACCGCGACGGCAAAGCCTATGTCTACGCCCAATGGGCCAAGGCGAAAGACGGCTGCGAGGCTGAAACGTTCAGCGACTACGACATCCCCGCGACCGTTCCCCAGGCTGAGGAGACCGACTGGGACGACCCCGATTTCACCCCGCCGCTGATCACCTTCGACACCGTCGAGGACGGCTTCGACTTCCGCGCCGACCCCAAATGCGACCCCTCGACGGCGTTCGTCTGCTGGCCCACCCTGGCCCTGTCGAGCCTGGAACCAGGCCCCGCCGGGACGCTGCTGGCGACCTCCCTCAAGGACGGCGCCGTCTACCGCATCCCGCTCGACCCCGCCCGGGAGAAGGCCGGCGCCGCCGTCAGGATCGCCGACACCGTCAACCGCTACCGGGACACCGCGATGGATCCCGCCGGTAAGACGCTCTACATCGCCACCGACAGCGGCGGCCTCACCCGGGACGCCGACGGCAGGCCCACGCGGGACCTGCGGAACCCCGGGGCGATCCTCGCGTACGAGCTCTGATCGCCCCGGGCCCGTCTACAGGGTGAAGCGCTGGACTCTGCGCAGCTTGTTCATGGCGTCGAGGGCGGCCACCTTGTAGGACTCGGACAGGGTCGGGTAGTTGAAGACGGCGTCGACCAGGTAGTCGATGGTGCCGCCGCAGCCCATGACGGCCTGGCCGATGTGGACGAGCTCGGTCGCCTGGGTGCCGAAGACGTGCACGCCCAGGAGCTTGCGGTCCTCGGGTGAGACCAGGAGCTTGAGCATGCCGTGGGTGTCGCCGATGATCTGGCCGCGGGCCAGTTCCCGGTAGCGCGACAGGCCGGTCTCGAACGGCACGTGGGCGTCGGTGAGCTCGTCTTCGGTCGCGCCGACGAAGCTGATCTCGGGGATGGTGTAGATGCCGATCGGCTGGAGCCGGCTCAGGTCGGAGACCGGCTCGTCGCACGCGTGGTAGGCGGCCAGGCGGCCCTGCTCCATCGACGTGGCGGCCAGGGCGGGGAAGCCGATGACGTCGCCGACGGCGTAGATGTGCGGGACGTTGGTGCGGTAGTGCTCGTCGACGGTGATGCGGCCGCGCGCGTCGGCCTCCAGGCCCGCCGTGTGGAGGGCGAGCGACTCGGTCATGCCCTGGCGGCCGGCCGAGTACATGACCGTGGCGGCCGGGATCTTCTTGCCGCTCTCCAGGATGGTCAGCGCGCCGCGCTCGTGGCGTTCCACGGCGGCGACCGTCTCGCCGAACCGGAACGTGACGGCGAGGTCGCGCAGGTGGTATTTGAGCGCCTCGATGATCTCCAGGTCGCAGAATTCGAGCATCCGGTCGCGGCGCTCGACCACGGTGACCTTGGTGCCGAGGGCGGCGAACATGGAGGCGTACTCGATGCCGATGACGCCGGCGCCGACCACGACCATCGAGTCGGGCACGTGGTTGAGGTCGAGGATGCCGTCGGAGTCGACGATGGTCGACCCGTCGAACTCGACGCTGTCGGGCCGGGCCGGGCGGGTGCCCGTGGCGATGATGATCTTGTCGGCGGTCACCTTCGTCTCGCGGCCCAGGTCGTCGACCACGGCGACGGTGTGGGGGTCGAGGAACTGCCCCGAACCGGTCAGCACCGTGACGTGGTTGCGGTTGAGCTGGTTGCGGACCACCTCGACCTCACGGCCCACGACGTGCTGGGTGCGCGCCGTCAGGTCGTGGATGCCGATCTCTTCCTTGACGCGGTAGTTGCGGCCGTACATCTCGCGCTGGCTGAGTCCGGTCAGGTAGAGCACGGCCTCGCGCATGGTCTTGGAGGGGATCGTGCCGGTGTTGATGCACACCCCGCCGATCATGTTGCGCCGTTCAACGATGGCTACCCGGCGCTCCAGCTTGGCGGCCGCGATGGCGGCCTTCTGCCCACCCGGCCCGGATCCCAGGACGAGTACATCAAAGTCGCTCACACCTAGCAGTGTGGTCTCTACGACCTGCGACGAGAAGACCTTGACCGGCTTCACCGGACAATTGGCCCGTTTGTGAGGCGGCGGCAACGTGGAGGCCACTAGAGCGGTGCAATCGGGAGACAAGCGGACATCAAGCGGGCTCGGCCAGGATCTGGCGTCATGTGGAAGGACACCCCTCAGTACCTTGGCGAACTGCTCATCTGGGAGATCGAGGACTACCTCGTGGCCCAGTCCCAGCGGCCCGAGCGGGCCAAGGTCGCCTTCATCCGATTGGCGGACGCCTGGGGCGCCGCCTCGATCGCCGCCGAGCTCGACGACGGCGGCAGCTTCTACTCGGCGGCCAAGCGCGCCGACGCCATGGGCATGACCCTCCCCGGCGACATGTTCGGTACGGTGACCCGCGAGCAGATGCCGCACGTCTTCGCGGCGGTGCCCGGCACGACGTTCCCGCCGATGCCCGACGGGGACGGGTGGGTCATTGTCCGGTTGGTCGCTTTTGAATCCTGATATTTCGGGATTCGCAGTAGGCTAATCGCCATAATGATCCACCGACGCGCAATCGGAGGATCCACTTGGCAGTGCCACAGCCGCTCCGCGATCCCCGCCGGCTCGGCGGCCACACGCTCACCTCTGCGTACCCGCCGGGCGACCGTTCGTCCACCTTCGAGACGAGCGACGGCGCCCTGCTGACGCTGTTCCACACCCGCCTGACCGACCCCGACGCGTTCCTCGAACGGATCGACCGGCTGCAACGGGCGGGCGGCTACCCGTGGCTCGACCTGATCGACGCGGGGACCGCCAACGGCGAGCCCTACGTGGTGGTCGAGAAGGTCGACGGCGCCCACCTGCGCGGCGCCCTGCCGGAGGCCGCCCTGCAGCGCCTGGCCATCGCGTCGATGACGGGCCTGGCGGGGCTGCACCGCGAGGGCGTGGCCCACGGATCGTTCACGCCCGAGTCGGTGATCCTCACCGGCGCGGGCCCGAGGCTGGCCTTACTCGACCTCGGCACCCTGGTGGCAGAGGGGGTCACCAAGGTCGCCGAGACGGTCGCCACCTGGTCGGCCGACGACCCCGACGCCACCGCCCAGGTGCGCACGATCGCCCGCCCCGACCTGCTCGACGAGACCCGCCCCATCGGCTCGCTCGCCCACCTGCCGCCCGAGGTGTTACGCCCCGAGCCCACCCCTGCGTCACCACCCGGCGACCTGTTCGCCTGGGCGTCCGTCATGGTCTTCGCCGCCACCGGGCGCCGCGCCTTCGAGCGCGACTCGCACGCCGCGACCATGAACGCCGTCCTGCACGACGACCCCGACCTCGACGGCCTGCCCGAAGGGCTGGCGGGGGTCGCGGCGGCCTGCTTCGCCAAGGATCCCGGGCAGCGGCCGACCGCGCAGGAGGCCCTCGAACGGCTGATCGGCGAGGCCCAGCTGACCGTCGACCGGGCCACCCTCGAAGCCGTGCGCGAGGCCACCGCCCCCCGGCCCGTGGAACCCGAGACCGAGCCCGCCGTCGCCGCTCCCCCGGCCCGCCGCAGCGTCCGGCCGGTCGCGATCATCGCCGCAGCCGTGGCGATCGTGCTGGTGGCGGGTCTGGGCGGCTATCTGCTGGGCGGGAACCGCACCGCCCCGGCGACCACCCAGGTGGCCGCCACCGGCGTCCCGTCGACCTCGGTCAGCACGCTGGCCGCCGCGGCCGACCCCTCGCCGCCGCCGGTCGCCACCGGGAACTTCACCGCGCCGGGCCCGGCCATCACGCTGCTGGAGAACCCGGCCGACCCCGCCCGGCTGACCGGTTACCGGAAGGGCGCCGACACCTGGGTCCGGACCGAGGGCGACACCTTCACGCAGCTTCCGGTGAAGGACGCCGAACCGGCCCGTTCCCCCGGCGGGAAGTGGCTGGCGGCCGTCGGACCCGAGACGATCACGTTCACCGGCGCCGGTGAGCCGTTCACGGTCACACCGGGGGTCACCTACACCCGGCCGACGTGGTCGCGCGACGGCGCCAAACTGATGCTCACGACGACCTCCGGTGAGGAGGGTCGTCCGGGCGGGTTCGTCGTCGTCGACGTCGCCACCAAGGCGGTCTCCACGGTCGACACCGACGACGAGACGACCGGCGGTGAAGGGCACTTCGCCTGGACGCCCGACGGTTCCGGGGTCGTCGTCGGCTACCGCACCGAGACCGAGCACGGGGTCAGGTTCCGCGACCTGACCGGCCGCCAGACCAAGGCCTACCACTGGGTGGGCGAGACGTACGGGCGCCGGATGTTCTCCCCCTCGGGGAAGACGTTCGTGACGTTCTGCCCGAGTGGCGGGTCGTACTGTGTCTGGGACACCATGACCGGGGTGCGGCAGGCGTCGATCGCGCTGTTCTACCCCGACGCCCTGCTCTACGGCTGGTACGACGACGCCCACCTCATCGTCGCCGACCCGCGCGGCGACCCGCACCGGATCGTGGTGATGGACCTGCGCGGCCGCGCCCAGCGGGTGCTGGCCGAGATCCCGCCCAAGGACGACACGACCGACCTGCTCCTCTACTACACGGGGAACTGAACCCAGATGCCTCCCGTCGAGCCGCTCACAGCACAGGACCCGGCCTCGCTCGGCCCCTACCCCCTGGTGGGGCGGCTGGGCGGCGACGTCTATCTCGCCACCGCGCCCGGCGGCGCACAGGTGGCCGCGCGGCGGCTGGCCCGGCCGCTCGACGCCGCGGGCCGCGAGGCGCTGGCCCGCGTCTGGGAGGCCGCCGCCGTCGGCACGCCGCACATCCTGGACACCGGGCGCGACTACATCGTGTCCGAGTACGTACCGGGGCCGACCCTGGCCGAGGAGATCGCCGAGGGCGGGGCGCTGTCCGGGCCCGCCGTGCACCGGCTCGCGGTGACCACGGCGACCGCGCTGGCCTCCCTCCACCGGGCCGGGCTGACCCACGGGGCCATCGCGCCCGAGCGGGTGCTGCTCGGGCCCGACGGGCCACGGCTGATCGGGGCCGAACGGCCGGTCACCGCCGACTGGGACGCCGACGACCGGGAGCTCTGGCAGGACCCCGACGAGCCGCCGTCCGCCGCGACCGACGTGTTCGCGTGGGCGGCGGTGATCGCGTTCGCGGCGACCGGGCGTCCGCCGTTCGGGGAGAACCCGACGCGGGTGTCCTATGGGGCGGCCGATCTCGGGCCGTTGTCGGGGGCGCTGCGGGATCTCGTCGCCGACTGCCTGGCCGACGAACCGGACGCCCGGCCGGGGGCCGAGGAGACGCTGCTCCGGCTGCTCGGCCATGCGGGGGCGCTCGACAGTGTGCTGCCCACCGCGACGCCCGAGGTGGTCGTGGCGCCTCAGGTTCGCGTGAGCCGTACAGAACCGGAGAAGAGAAGGAAGGGCGGCGCGGTCGCCCTCGCGGCGGGTGGGCTGGCGCTGGCACTGGTGTCCGGGGCGGGTGGGTATCTGCTCGCGCCCGCTCCGGCGTCGCAGGCGCGCAAGCCCGCGCCGAGTGCGGCGGCGCCCACCTCGCATCCGCCGGCGTTCCCCTCGCCGGGGCCCTCACCGGTGACGCTGGCCGACGGGGTGCTCAACGAGGAGCCGGGCGATCCGCTGCGGCTGGCCTCCTACCAGGCCAGCGTGTCGGCCGACGCGACGGCCGCCTTCGCGCGCAGCCCCAACGGCGCCGGGTTCGCGCAGACCGGCGGCGACAACCATGTGACGGTCATCTCGCCCGACGGACGCTGGACCGCCACGATCGACGAGCTGTTCGTCGCGACCAGAGACCGGCTCGACGTCGAGTTCACCGACCGGGGCAGCGGCCGGAGGTTCACCGTGCCGACCATCGCCTCGCCGCTGACCGCCCACCATCCCACCTGGTCGCCCGACGGCACCCGGCTGCTGCTGTCACTGTGGATCACCGAGGGCGAGGCGAAGGACACCGCCCCCTTCGGGTTCCTGGTCGTCGACCCGGCCACCCGCGCGGCGACCGTCGTCGAGACGGCCAACGACGCCGACCGCGAACTGTTCCTGGCCGCCTCCGAGGATGTCCGGCCGGGAGCGCTGCCCGCGTTCCGCTGGACGCCCGACGGGCGCGAGGTCGCCACCGGCTACCTGACGCCGGAGGGCAGGTTCGGGGTGCGCTTCCACGACCTGACCGGACGGGTGGCCCGCAGCTTCCACTGGACGGGCCTGCCGGCCGGGCTCTCCTGGTTCTCCCCCGACGGTCAGTCGTTCGTGACGACCCAGTGCGAGAAACGCCACGTCTTCTGCGTGTGGGACAGCGCGACCGGGGCCCGCCGGGGCGGGGTGCCCTCGGCCGAGGGCGACGGGATGATCGGCTGGTTCGACGCCACCCACCTGATGTTCTCCCGGGAGAAGAAGGGCGAATACCGCGCCGACGTGATCGACTTCTCCGGCGAGACGACCCGGACCCTGGTCACCCTCGACGTGCCCACTGACGAGCCCCGCGTTCAGTTGTTCTTCCTGCGGGGCTGACCCTCGTGGAGGGCACCCGGCTGGGCGGCTACACGATCCTGCGGACCCTGGGCGCGGGCGGGCAGGGCACGGTCTACCTGGCCACCTCGCCCGAGGGCGGGCAGGTGGCGGTGAAGGTGCTGCACGCCGTGTCCGGCGACGGGTCGGCTGAGCGGTTCCTCCACGAGGCGCAGGTGCTGCCGGAGGTCGCCTCGTTCTGCGCGGCGCAGGTGCTGGCGTTCGGGGTGGAGGACGGGGTGCCGTTCATCGCCAGCGAATACGTCGAGGGGCCGACGCTGCAGGCGCTGGTCCGGGAGCGCGGGCCGCTCACCGGCGGGGCGCTGCGGTCGGTGGCGGTGGGGACGATCACGGCGCTGTCGGCCATCCACCGAGCCGGGGTGGTGCACCTCGACTTCAAGCCCGCGAACGTGATCCTCGGCCGCGACGGGCCCCGGGTGATCGACTTCGGCATCGCGCGGGCGGTCGACGCCGAGACGACCGGTGGCGGGGCGGTGGGGACTCCGACCTATATGGCGCCGGAGCAGCTCGGGGAATCGCCTCCCGGGCCCGCGGCCGATGTGTTCACGTGGGCGGCGTCGATGGTGTTCGCGGCGTCGGGCACGCCCCCGTTCGGGGCGGATTCGGTGCCCGCGGTGCTGAACCGGCTGCTGCGCGGGGAGCCCTCTCTGGGAGGGCTGACGGGGGACCTCCGGGAGGTGGTCGCCGCGTGTCTGGTGAAGGATCCGCTGGCCCGGCCCACCTCGTCCGACGTGCTGTTACGGCTGCTCGGGCCGTCTCCGGCGCCGGTTCGGCCGGGGCGGCGGCGGTGGTGGTTCGCGGGGGCGGCGCTGGCGCTGGCGGCCGCCGCCGCAGGAGTGGCGTTCTGGGTGTCGCGGCCTCCCCCGCCCCAGCTGACCGGGCCGCCTTCGGCCACCTTCACCGCGCGGACGGTGGGCGAGTTGCCGGGGACCCTCTACGAGCATGCGTCCGACCCGGTGCGGCTCACGTCTTTTCTGGTCCGTACGTCGACCATCAGCATCCGGTCGTATGTGCGGGGGCGTGACTCCTTCGAGCGGATCGAGCTGCACCGCAATCCGGTCGTGTCGCCCGACGGGGGGACGGTGGCCGAGGTGAACTGGACGCCGTCCCAGGCGATCGACGGGAACGTGGTGACCTTCCGGCGCGGCGCGGAGACGTTCACGGTGCCGACCGTGACGACGCCGCTGGTGGTGAGCTCGCCGGTCTGGTCCGCCGACGGGACGCGGCTGCTGCTGACGGTGTCCGAGTGGGACGGGGAGACGTCGACCCGGGTCGGATTCGCGGTGGTGGACGTGGGCGCCCGGCGGGCGACGTATGTGGCGGTCGATTCGCCGCCGTCGGTTTTCGGGTTCGCGCCGGGTGGGGTGACGTCGGGTGGCGTGGTTTACCGATTAGACGGCACCCAATTACGGACATATGACGATATGGAAAGTCTGGTGTTCTCGCCCTCGGGTGGGCGGTATGCCGGGGCGTGCGCTGCGGGGATCTGCGGGCCGGGGGTGCTGCGGCCGTCGGGCGAGGTCATCGGGTGGTTCAACGAGGACACCCTGATCGTGCGGGACGGCCGCCGGATTTTCACGATCGACGCCACTTCCGGGGCCGAACGGCGGACCCTCGCCGAACTCGATTCGGATCTGCCGACCGTGGTGCATTACTCGTGATTTCGATTTCCGAAAAATGAAGAACCGCCGCCGGTAGCGCTTTTCTTCACTTGAATAGGCCATATGGCATCCCCTCGTGTCAGGCGGTTCCGCCTGCGCCGCGACCGTCCCCGGCGGACCGACGAGACCGTGATCGCGATCCTGGTGGGCCTGGTCACCATCACCGGCGCGTTCGCCTCCTACGCCGCCGTGCGGCTCAAGTCGCAGGCGGTCGAGGCCGACCGGCAGGCCGTGGTGGAGACCGTGCAGACGCGGTCGGCCCACGTGTCGGCGTCCATCATGAGCAGGCACGGCGCCGAGCAGGTCACCCACTACCGGGCCCTGCACGCCCAAGCCGACGCGATCGAGGCCACCGATCCCAAGGAGGCGCTGATCCTGCGCCAGGTGGCCGACGGGCTCCTCGCCGACCAGTTCATCGACCGCCGCTACGTGACCGGCGAGGGCGCCGTCGCCCGCTGGGAGCACGACAGGAACCTGGCCGCGACGGTGAGCTACGACGAGGCGTTCATCGTCCCCGCCGACCAGCCCGACCGCACCGCCGCCACCGCCGACGCGCTGCACGCCCGGGTCGGCCACCTCACCCTGACCGCCGCCGCCGTCCCCGCGCTGGTGCTGCTGCTCATCGTCGCCCGCCTCACCGCGCCCCGGGTGCGCAGGTGGCTGGTGCGGGGCTGCGCGGTGGCCGGCGGCCTGCTCACCGTGCTGGCGCTGTGGCTGGCGCTGGCCCCGGTGGGATGAGCGTGGACGAGTTCGACACGCCCTTCAAACGGCGCCTGGCCCTGACGATGGCGGCCGTGGGCCTGTTCGCCGCCTTCCTCGCCTACCTGGGCGGACAGGCCGGCAGCGAAGAGGACCGGCACGCCCGGCAAGCCCAGCGAGCGGCCGTCGCGGCCCTGGCGGCGCAGGCCGAGGGCACCGCCGACGGCATGCGGAGCCTGGGCGACCTGGCCACCCTGGGCACCGTCGCACGCCGCCACGACATCGAGTCGCTCCGCGCCACCCTGCTCGCCGAACCCGCGGCCCCCGACTACGGAACCGCCCCCGTGACGGGAATCGATCTGAGCGGGCTGATGCGGGAAGCCCGGCGGGCGGCGTTCACCCAGGAGGCGGCCCAGGAGACGGCCACCGCGTGGGGCGACAAGAGCAACACCTACGCGGCGGGCACCGCCCTCCTCGCGGTCGCGCTGACCCTGCTCGGCCTGTCCCTGACCGTCGGCGAGGGCGTCCGCCGCCACCTGCTCCGGCCGGGTGCGGCCCTGGTCGGCCTGACCGTGCTCGCGACCGGGGTGACGTGGGCGATCCCCGCGCCGGTGCGGTCCCAGGCGGCGATCTCCTCGGCCGTCGAGGGGGAACACCTCTTCGCCTCCCGCGACTTCGACGGGGCGGTCCGCGCCTACACCAAGGCCATCGAGGCGGACGACTCCTTCGCCTACGCCTACGAACGCCGCGCGACCGCCAGGGTCGCGGCGGCCAACCCCCAGCGCGACACGTCGGTGTACGTCGTCAACGTGGCCCCGCGCGCGGCCTACGAGGCGGCGGTGACCGACCTGCGCGCGGCCCTCGACCAGGGCGGCGAGAGCCACGTCGCCCTGGCGGGGATGTCGGGCCATCTGGTTCGCCTGGGCGACTACCAGGCGGCGGAGCGGTACGCCCGCAGGGCCATCGCGCTCAACCCCGGCCCGCCGTGGCCATGGGCGAACCTGGTGTTCGCCCTGCTCGGCCAGGGCCGGGTGGACGCCGCCCGGCAGACGTTCACCACCTTGTCCGTGGTGGTCGCGGCGCGGGCGAACCCGGTCGAGCGCGGGGAGCTACGGGCCACGATCCGGGTCGGCGCCGACCTGCTGGCGGAGCGGCACGGCTTCGCCCGGCCACTGGCCCGGGAGATCAAGGCCGCCATGGTGCGAGCGCAGCTGACCGAGATGCTGCCGGACGGCCGGGACGCGCCCTCGGTGCGGCTGGGCACGCCGACGCTGAGTGTGCGGGGCGCGACGATCGAGGCCGAGATCCCTTTTGAGGGCATGGTCGAGGGTGCTCGCCTGGGCGCCCTCGCCTACTACCGCGAGGACCCGGGTGGGGAGTGGTTGCAACGGCCCGACCTGCTGGTCCCCCTGCGCTGGCCCGGCACCGCTCCGACCGGCACCATGACCTGGCCGATCGTGGATTTCAGCTGCCCGTCGAAGGGCGAGTACCGCATCGAGTTCTACGCCGACGACCGCCTCCTGACGACGGCGAGCGTGACCCGCCCGACCATGACCGACTCACTGACCTTCCGCCCCGACTGGCCCGGCGGCCTGACCCTGTGCCAACCGGCGGGCTGGACCTACACCCGCCTTTCGAGCGGCGCCGCCGACCTGGCCTCCCCCGACTCCCGCCACCGCCTCACGGTTCGCGTCGTGACCATCGAACCCCCGCTTTCCCCCACCTTGCTGGAAACGGTGAAAGACCAGCTCATCGCCACCCTGGACGCGAAACCCACGCGGGTGGAGGGACCTCTGGACGCCGTCCACAGCGGGGTGGCGGGCTCACGGTGGTGGGTGGATCTCCCAGGCGGCGGCCGGGCGTACGTGTGGGCGAGCATCAGCGCCGACGGCCGGGTGAGGACCTTCGTCGCCCGCTTCCCGGACGCGACCCTCGAACCGCTCACCGGCATCACCGACTACGTGCGGTTCCTCTTCTAGGCCCGAGTGATCACCCGCCTCTCCGGGTGATCACTCGGGGCCGTCCGCCGGTCTAGGCCATCACCCGGTCGACGATCTTGGAGGCGCCCATCGAGCGGGCGCAGTGGGCGCCGCAGAACCACTTGCGGTCGGCCTCCACGCCGTGGCCGATGATCTTGCAGCCGCAGTGCTCGCAGATCGGGGCCATTCTCGTGATCGCGCACTCGAAGCTGTCGAAGGTGTGGACGGCGCCCTGGGCGTGTACCTCGAACGTCATGTCGTAGTCGTTACCGCATACTTCGCAAGCGGCCATGATTCCCCCCGGATAGGTCGTTTCTTCGCGTACCTACCCAGGGGGACACCACAGCTCACAGGGTCGCGAGCAGACCCGTCGCCATCGCCTTCGCACCGGCGGCGGCCTCCTGCAGTGGCATCAGGACCGCCTCGGTGTTGTTGATCTCCGTACCGGACGGGCGGTCGGCGCCGCCGAACAGGACGGTGATCACGAACTTGTCCTGCATGACCTTGATCTCATAGGCGCCGCTGTAGGCGGTCTCGGTCTGCTGCTTGACCGCCTGGCCGTAGTTGTCGGTGCCCATGTTCGGCAGCTTCTGGACCTTGCCCCACTGGATGCCGCCGATCTTCGAGCTGGCCGTGCCCCGGCTCTTGCCGCGCTCGTCGACCAGGTAGAACCGGGCCATCTCGGAGTTCGGGAACTCCCTGATCCCGATGCGCAGGTTCCGCCAGCGGACCTTGCCGCCTTCGACCGGCATCGCGTCGTTCCACCACTGACACTCCGTCAGCTTGGCCTTGCCCTCGGTGAGCGACTGGGCCAGGCCCTCGGTGTTCGGGACCAGCGTGCCGGCCGTCTGGTTCACGGCCACGCAGTTCGGCGGGAGCGCGATCTTGACCGGCGACGGGCTCGGGGTCGGCTCGGCCGTCGGCCTGGCCTTGCCCTCGAAGGGCAGCGGCTTGCCGGCGTACCAGGCGCCCGCCGACTGGGCGAGCTGGTTCAGCAGGCCCTTGATCTCGCGGATGGCGTTCTCCTCGGTGATCGACTGCTTGGTGTCGTTCGTGAGGACGTCGGCTTCCTTGTGCTGCTGGCTGGCCTCGTACTTCACCTCGAAGGTGATGTTGCCGACCCGGCCGAAACCGGTGCCGAAGGCGTAGCGGTAGTCGTCTTCGCGCGTCCACTGGTACTGGGCGATCGCGGCGTCGCCGACGTTCGGGATGATCTCGGGCTTGGAGTAGTAGCGCTCCTCGTTGGAGACCGAGGCGGTGTACTCCCACTGGCGCTTCTGGCCGTCGAACTGGATCGTGGCGGCCTTGTCGGCGGTGGTGTCGCCGATCGCCTCGTAGCGGGCGACGTTGATCGTGATCTGCCGCTGGCGGTTGAACTCGCCGAACGAGATGCTGCGGTTGGTCCAGTCACACGTCCACCGGACGTAGCTGACCAGGTTGCCGTCGCGCTCGTCGGACATCCGCATGTCGATCTTGGCGCCCGGGACGAGCCGCTCGGTCTGCTCGGGGTCGAGCATCGCGCAGACGTCGACGTCGGTGCCCTTCGGATCCTTCGCCGGTGCGGCCGGAGCCGCGCCCGACGCCTCGGGTGACGCGCCCGCCTTCGGCGGAGGCGCCGACTGCGGGGTCTCCCCGCCGGAGTTCTGGAAGAACACGAACGTCCCGCCCGCGACGACGAGGACGACCACCGCCGCGATCAGCGGCCAGAGCCACCTGTTCTTCCGCGGCGGGCCGGGGGGCTGCGCCCAGCCGGGCTGGGTGGTGCCCTGCCAGGGCCCCGAGTTCGGCTGCTGCCAGTTGTCCTGCCCCTGCCAGGCGTCGCCGCCCGAACCGCCGCTCTGCGGCTGGAAGAGCACCGCGGTGCCCTCGGGCCCCGGCGAAGCCGCGGGAGTGGACGGCCAGGGCCCCTGAACCGGCTGGTTCGGCTCGGCCGCGGGCCCCCGCCACCGCTCGCTGCCCCGAGGGACATGGCCGTGGGGCCCGGGGACCTCCGGCGTGCTCCTCGGCTCCTGGATGTGCGGCGGCGGCCACACGGTCCCGTCGGACGGGGTCGACCACGCCGACCCCGGCGCCGTCAGCCCCGAGGCCTCCAGCCGGGCGTCCGGCGGGCCCTCCTGTCCAGGCCTCGGTACGTCTCCCCTGGGCTCCGTACCGGGCCACTGCGCACCCGCTTGGGATTCCGTTCCCGGCCAGCCCGCACCCGCCGACGGCGCATCGGCCTGGAACTCGGTGCCGGGCCACTGCGGGCCGGGCGGGGGAGTGTCGATCCTGGGTTCGGTACCGGCCCAGGGCGCGTCGGTCCTGGGTTCCGTACCCGGCCACAGCGCGCCGCCCGGGGGAGACTCCGCGCCCGGCCATCCGGGGGCCGGTCGCGGGCCGTCGTTCCTGGGCTCGACGCCGGGCCAGCCCGCGGCGGGTGAGGCGTCCATGCCGGAAGGGTGCGGGCTCATGCCCGGCCATCCGCCACCGGCCGCGGGGGCGTCCGCGCCCGGCCAAGAGTGGTCCTGCGGGCCGGGCCAGCCGGGGTTGGGGCTCGGAGCCTGCGTGGTGGGCGGCTCCGGTGCGCCGGGCCAGTCCGGTCCGGCGGAGGGCCAAGGCTGGTCGGTGCCCGACGGATGCTGGGGCGACCGGTGCGCGGTGAAGGCGCTGAACCCGCCGTCGCCCACCGGCGAGACACCGTTGGCGCCCGGCGGCTTCTGGTCCGCCGGGGGCTGGGGCACGGGGCCGCCGCCACGTCCGGGGACATCCGGGCGGCCGAAGTCACGGAAATCGGACCGTCCCTCGGGCGGCGCCCCCGGAATCGGCGCACCGAACAGCGCGGGCGGCCGGACCTGACCGGGGCCCTGAGGGGTCTGCGGGACCTCCGGCGTGCGCGGCTGGCTGGCCGGGGTCTCGAACCATCCCGGACGATCGGACGGAGACGAGGGCGCCGGGTCCTCCCGCCGCCTGCCTGAGGACTTGGGTATCCGCCGGGGCAGCTCGGAGGCGCCCTCACGTAACCGGGCGGTCGCCGGATCCACTTCCTGAGGCCGCGAGGCCGGCTCGCCGCTCGCGGGCCACCCGGCCGCGTCACCGGCACCACTCCCGCCTGACCGACCACCCGAACCACCGTCGCCAGACAGACCGGCGCCGCCCGAATCGCCCGAGACACCCTGTTCGCCCTGCGGCTCTGCCGTGCCCTTGTCGAGGTCGCGGAGCATCGCCCCGAAGGGGTCCGACTCGTCCGGGGCCAGGCCGGAGCCCTTCGGCGCCGGAGGCGGTTCCTCCGCGACGGGCGGAGGCTCGGGAGCCGGTTCCTTCGGGGCCTCCTTGGCCGTGCGCCACGACGCGACCCTCGCCGGGTCGCCGATCGTCGGCAGGCCGGACTCCCCCGTCCGGCGCGGGAACGGCATTCCCGTCGCCCGGGGGATCTCGCCCGTGGCCGGGTCGTCCAGTTCGTCGTCGGAGCGGCGGGGGTTCCGTCCAGGAGAGCCGAAGGCCTCGCCCGGGGGGTCCGCTGGGGGCGTGTCCTCCGGGGGCGGGGGGACCGCGCGCAGGTGGTTCCGGGGCTTCTGGGGGTCTTCGGACATTGGGGGACTCCTTGGTCAGCCGATTCCGGCCGCGACGAGCTGGGCGGCCTGGCGGGCGCGCTCCCTGCTGTCGTCGCCGGGCGACTTGTAGGTGACCTGGGCGGACAGGTTGTTTCTCCGGAACCAGACGGTGGCGCCGCCGTCGGTGGGTGCCACGTATGCCTCGTCGGCGACGCCCGTCAGGTCTTCGGCGCCGTCGGGGCGGGCCTGGGCGGTTCCGGTGGTGAGGCGGTAGCCGACCACGACTTCGGTGCCGCCGGACCGGTTGATCCAGCGGCAGCCGCCGTCGCTCGTCGGCTCGGCGTCGGCCTGGGTGCCGAGCAGACGGGTGATCTGCGCGGTGGTCAGGCTCTGGCAGGCGTCGGGTGCCGCGGCGAACCGGCTCGGGGTGACGGCCGGGTCGTCGGCGGTGAACTGCGAGGCGGCCCATCCGGCGCCGACGCCGACGCCGATCGTGAGGGCGGCGGCGAGCGCCCACCGGCCGGTGCGCCGGGGGCGGGGCGGGACGGCGGCGACGGCGTCCCGCAGCAGGTGGCGGGTGGTCGCCGCCGGGGGGCGGTGGGCGGGATCCTTGGCGAGGAGCGCGCCGACCGCGCGGGCGAGCGCGGGGGTGGCCTGCGCCATCGGGGGCGGATCGTGCATGACGACGGCCGCCACGACGGCGGCGGGCAGGTTGCGGTGGAAGGGGCCGCGGCCCTCCACGGCCGCGTAGAGGGTGGCGCCGAGCGACCACAGGTCCGACGGCGGCCCGGCGGGCAGCCCCCGGAACCGCTCCGGAGCCATGTACGCCGGCGACCCCGACCCGTCGGCGGGGTCCGCCCCGAACGGCGCCGCGATGCCGAAGTCGGCCAGCATGGCCCGCCCGTCGTCGCCGACCAGCACGTTGGCCGGTTTGACGTCGCGGTGCAGGATGCCGTGGGCGTGGGCGAGTTCGAGGGCGTCCAGGATCGAGAGACCGATCTCGGCGACCCGGCCACTCGGGAGCGGCAGCAGCTTGTCGAGGGACGTTCCCGGCACGAGGTCCATCACGATCCACGGCGCGCCGTCGTGGGGCACCACGTCGTGGATCTTCACGATCGACGGATGGTTGAGCTTCCCCGCCGCGCGCGCCTCCCCGATCGCGCGGGAGGTGTATTCGGCCAGCTCACCGGGCCCGAGATCGCTCGGGATGCGCATCTGCTTGACCGCGACCTCACGCCGGAGCAGCTCGTCGTGGGCGCGCCAGACGGTGCCCGCGCCGCCCTTCCCGAGGGGTTCGGCGAGCCGGTAGCGCCCGGCGAGCAGCGTCACGCGTGGCCCCACAGCGCGTCGGCGGCGGCGCGGGCCCCGGTCGTGGCTCCGTCGCGGATCTGGTCGGCGGTGCGGTCGCCCAGGTCGGCGTACTCGAACCAGCCGACGAAGTCGCCGACGCGGAAGTAGACGTCCACGCCGATGAGACGGCCTTCGGCCGAGGTGATGTCCCAGGTGAACGCCTCCTCGCCGACGCCTTCGAGCGGGCGGACCGTCGAGGTGACGGTGGGCAGGCGGCGGTTGGCGCCGATCTCGTACCAGATGAAGGACGAGTCACGGGGCATGTTGGCGACCCGGCGCTGGATGCCGCCGTACAGGGAACGGGCCGCTTCGGGCGTGAGGTCCCACCAGTTCGCGGTGTCGGAGTCGGTGGCGGGCTCCAGGCGCAGGCCGGTGCCCTTCGTCGTCCACTGGCAGCCGCCCTTGATCTCCGTCGGCCGGGCGGGCTGCCCGAGTAACGCCTTGACCTGGTCGGCGGAGACGACCCGGCACAGGTCGACGGCCTGCTCGAACACGGGCGCCGGCGGCCGCTTCCGCTCGGCGGCGGCGCTCTCGCCGGTGGTCTCCCAGGGGGCCACGACGACCACGGCCGCCGCGACGACCGCGACGAGCCCGGCCGCCACCGCGACCCACGGGATCCTGCGCTGCCGCTTCGGCGGGGCGATCTGCGGGTTCCCGCCCTTGACGATCTCCTGGAACAGCCGCCCGGCGGTCGCGGCGTCGGGCCGGTCGGCCGGATCGCGCGCCATCAGCCACGTGATCAGCGTGCCGAGCGGCCCGGTGGTGCGCGGGAGGGGCACGGGTGTGGTCAGCGTGTCCTGGATGACCTGAACCTGATTCCCCCGGTACGGCGCCACCCCCTCCAGAGCCGTGTACAGCGTCGCCCCGAGCGACCAGAGGTCCGAAGCGGGCCCGCCCGGGTGGCCTTCGAGCCGCTCCGGCGCGATGTAGCCCGGCGACCCGATCAGCATCCCGTCGCCGGTGAGGTGGGTCGTGTCGGCCTGCCGCGCGATGCCGAAGTCGGTCAGCACGACCCGCCCGTCGGCGGTGAGGAACACGTTCGCGGGCTTCACGTCGCGGTGCTGCACCCCGTGGGCGTGCGCGGCGGCCAGCGCGTCGACCATCCGGGCCCCGACCTCGGCGACCGCGCCCGGCTGCACGCTCCCGTGGGCGGCGATCTCAGCCGCGAGCGAGCGCCCGTTGAGCCGCTCCATGACGATCCAGGGACGGCCGTCCTCGACCAGGACGTCGTGCACGGCGACGACGGCCGGGTGCCGCAGCCGTGCGGTCACCTCGGCCTCGCGCATCACCCGGGTGACGAGCTCCGCCCGCTCCCGCTCCCCCATGCCCTCGGGAACCCGCAGTTCCTTGACCGCGACCTCGCGATCGAGGAACTCGTCCCGCGCCAGCCAGACGGTGCCCATGCCACCGGCGCCGAGGGGACGCAACAGGAGATATCGGGAGGCCAGTCGTTCCCCGATCGATTCGGCCATAGCGGGAGAATAGCGAAACCGGACCCACCCGATTTGACCATTCGTGAACCCCGCTCCAGCTCTATGGCCAGAAGCGGATCACGAAATAGGTGAGCATCGGCAGCTCAGCGATGATGTGACGGTCCACTCGGATGGACCATTGCGCTCCAGCTTGTTCGAGGTCGAACCCATAACCTGGCACATCGAGGTCGAACCCGTTACGCACCTCCACGACCCCGGAGGGCACGAGGACCCGGCCCTGTCCGACACGCGTGCAGGCTTCATGACACGGGGGTAGCCCACTCCACCGCTCGAAGCGGACATACCCAGAGTCGGAGTCGTAGGGGAAATCCATCTCGAAGTCGACGGAGTCCCCACCCCCGGTGTCGAACAGGCTCAATCCGCCATAGAAGCTGCGAATCTTGGCGACATCGGTCGCCCTACTCGAACGTGATCTTGGGTAAAGCCTTGATTCCGGACCTACTCGATGACGATCTCCGCCGAGCCGCCGATGATCTCGACCCCGACGACCGTCTTCGGGCCCTCCGACCGCACGACCAGCCTTCCCTCTTCGTGTACGGCGATCACGAGCGTCTCCCCGTCGTCATCGCGGACCACGGTGCGGCTTTCGCCGTCGGGAAGGCCGTACACGAGCAGGGAGATCTCCGGGCTGTCGGTCACGGTCACCCCCGGGGTCGCGGTCGTGGGGATGACGGCGCCGTGGCGGCCGTACAGGGGAATGCGGTGCAGGGGCGGGGAGACGCGGAGGTGGCGGCCGCCGGTGAGGTGTTCGCCGGTCCAGTGGTCGACCCAGGTCCCGGCCGGGAGGTAGACGTCCCGGGTGCCGTCGGCCGAGGTCATGGGGGCGACGAGCAGGTCGGGGCCGAGGAGGTATTCGAGGTCGGCCTGCCAGCTCACCGGGTCGTCGGGCCGGTCGACGCACAGCGCCCGCATGATCGGCAGGCCCGTCTCCACCGCCTCGATCGCCGTCGAGTAGAGGTAGGGCATCAGCCGGTAGCGCAGCCGCAGCGCCTCGACCGCGCCGCGTTCGGCGTGCTCGGGGAACTCCCACGGCTCGCGGCTGGTGGTCCCGTGGAAGCGCACCAGCGGAGAGAGCGCCCCGAACTGCGCCCACCGCACGAAGAGATCAGGCGTGGGCGTTCCGGTGAAACCGCCCGCGTCGTGGCTCCAGAACGCGATGCCGGACAGACCATGCGAGAGCCCGCCCCGGATGGTGCTGCCCATCGCCGGATAGGTCGCGTCGACGTCGCCGCTCCACTGCGCCGGGTGCCGCTGCCCGCCCAGGTAGGACGACCGCGCCCAGACCAGGCCGTGTCCGGCGACCTCGCGGGTCACCTCGGCGACCAGGTCGTTGAACATCAGCGAGTAGACGTTGTGCAGTTCGGTCCCGGTCATCCCGTTGTAGGCGACCGCGTTGGCCGGCACCCCTTCGGCGAAGTCGGTCTTGAACACCTGCACACCCTGCTCCAGCAGCCCTTTCAGCAGGCCACGGAACCAGACGCGCGCAGCGGGGTTGGTGAAGTCGACGATCCCGCAGGCCGGGTAGGACCCGTGCCAGGCGTCGGCCACGTAGGCCTCGCCGTCGCGGGTCAGCAGGAGGTATCCGCTGCTCGCCGCCTCCTCGAAGCCCGGGCTCAGATGCGAGATGTACGGGTTCATCCAGAGACAGACCTTGAACCCCTGCCGCCCGAGCTCGGCCAGCATCCCCTCGGGGTCGGGGAAGGCGTCCCGGTCCCACCGCAGATCGGACCAGTGCCCGTCGATCTGCCAGAACGTGTCGAGATGCAGCACGTCACACGGAATGCCGCGTTCACGAATCTTGCGGGCCCGGTCGAGCACCCGCTCCTGGCTGTCCCGGAAGAACCCCGAGGAGATCCACGACCCGAACGCCCACTTGGGCGGCAGCACCGCGGGCCCGGTCAGCGCGTGCAACCGCCGCAGCACGTCGGCGGGGGTAGGGCCGCCGAGGACGTAGTAGTCGATCAGGTCGTCGGGCACCACGATCTGCACGTCGCTGTGGGTCGTCTGGCACATGTCGAACTCGACCGGCATGCCGCTGTCGACGACGATCCCGTAGCCCCGGCTGGACAGGTAGAAGGGCACGTTCTTGTACGCCCGCTGCGACTCCGCCCCGAAGGCGTCGAAGTTCCACATCAGCGGCCGTTGCCCGCGTTTGTCGAGCGGCGTGAACGACTCCCCGAACCCCGTGAACGCCTCGTCGGCCGGGACCAGGAACGTCTCGTGATAAGCGACGGTCACCCCGTCAGCCTGGGACCGGCCGAACGGGAGGGTGCGAACACGTCCCGAAATATCAGGACGGCCGGGGTCCTGTTCGGTCAGGGTCCGCCCGCTCGGGTCGGTGAAGCGCAGGTTCCAGGGGTTCAGGCGGATCTCGGCCTTGACGGCCCCCGCGTCGACGACCACCCGCTCGTCGCCGACGGTCACCTCGGCGGCGGCCTCGACGGGCCGGGTCAGTCTGAGGGCCCGCGCCGACCGGGTGCGGGCGTCGGCCTGTTCGCTCAGTTTGACCCGGATGATCCCGTCGCCGGCGGCGCTCACCTGGACGACGAGCGACTCCTCGGTCGTCGTGACCCCCTTGAGGGTGACACCACTCCCGTCGGTGGCCACCACCTCGGCCCGCGCCAGACTCGCGAGCCCACCTTCGCCGTGCCGCCGGAGGGGCAGCTCGGGAGGGTCGGCGACGAAGTACTCGCGCGCGATCAACGGGGGGCGATACGGCATCGCTGCACTCCAACGCGTTGGGGCTGTCTGTGAATTAGTTTGCCGTCCATCCCAACAAACGTCAACGCGGGTGTTCGCGCGCCGGTCAGGGCAAGGCGAGCTCCCGGGCCGCACTCCCGTCGAGCTGGTTCAGGGACAGCACTCCGTCGATCGACGGGCCGAATGACGACCACGTGGTTGGCACGGGAGGCGAAGACGTCTTGCGTCAGGCCGCCCGTCGTTTGCGTGACCAGCCCGGTTGCGAACGTCGTCTTGCGCTCGTACGCGCCGGAAGCTTGCGCCGGGCGGAAGGCCAGCGTGCCCGCGCCGACGAACGGGTCGATCCACCGGAGTTCCTCCGCCGGCCACCTCGGCAACCCGGTCAGCCGCGCGCTGGCACTCCCCCGTGTACAGCAGCGACCGCAGTTCGGCCAAGATTCCGGCGGTCGGCGGTGGCGCAACGGGCGGGGTCACCGGCAGGAAGAGGCGTTCGTGGGGAGCGTCACCTTCAGGGCGCCGACGAGGGTGCGTTGCCGGTGACCATGGTCTCTTCCCGGTTGACATGGCTTTTCATGGGTAATTAGTTTGAACACCAAACAAACAAGGAGGCAAGGGGGGCCATGTACTTCGGCGGCGACTACAACCCCGAGCAGTGGCCCGAGCACGTCTGGCACGAAGACGTCGCCCTCATGCGCCGGGCCAAGGTCAACCTCGTCACGCTGGGCGTCTTCTCATGGAGCAGCCTCCAGCCCGCGCCTGGACGCTGGGAGTTCGGCTGGCTCGACCGCGTCATCGACCTGCTCCACGACAACGACATCCAGGTCAACCTGGCCACGCCGACGGCGTCACCGCCACCGTGGTTCGGCCGGAAATTTCCTGACACGTTGACGGTCACCGCCGACGGCACCCGCCTCAGCCACGGCAGCCGGGACACCTACTGTGTGAGCGCACCGGCGTACAGAGCGGCTTCGAAGGAACTGGCGGCGGCGCTGGCCGACCGCTACGGCGGGCACCCGGCGCTGGCGATGTGGCATGTGCACAACGAATACGGCACCTGGTGCCATTGCGACCACGTGGCCACCGCCTTCCGGACGTGGCTACGCAACCGGCACGGCGACCTGGCCACCCTCAACGAGCGCTGGACCACGGCGTTCTGGTCGCAGGGCTACTCCGACTGGGACGAGATCCTGCCGCCCAGAGCCACCCAATGGCTGCCGAACCCGTCACAGGTGCTCGATTTCCGCCGGTTCCTCTCCGACGAGATGCTCGCCCACTTCACCGAGCAGCGCGACCTCCTGCGCCCGACGGGGAAACCGATCACCACGAACTTCGCCTTCGGTGCCTGGGTGCCCGTCGACCACTGGAAGTGGGCCCGCGAGGTCGACCTGCTGGCCATCGACGACTACCCGACGGGCGACCTGGCCGAAGAGTCGGCCTTCGCCGCCGACCTGGCCCGATCGTGGGCCGGCGAGAAGCCGTGGATCCTGATGGAACAGGCGGCGGCCGTCGAATACACCCGCGACCGCACGATCCCCCGCCCACCCGGCGACCTGACCCGAACCACCTTGATCCACATCGAACGCGGCTCGATCGGCGCCCTGTTCTTCCAATGGCGTGCCTCCCGAGGCGGCGCCGAACAGTGGCACCACGGCATGCTCCCCCACGCCGGCCCGGACACCCGCACCTTCCACGAGATCATCGCCTTGGGCCAGACCCTCGCCACGAGAGGCAACACCCAGCCCGAACCCACCAAATCACCACGTCCTGAGAACCAAGGCCCTAGCGCAGGGAGCCCCAACGCAGGGAAGCCGGGCGTAGAGAATTCCGACCCAGAGAACCCCGAAGCCGGGGAGGCCACGCAAGCCCAGGCCGCCCAATGGCTCCCCGCAAAGGCGGACACGGGCGAACCGGAATCCCCGCAAGGCGCAAACATTGAGGGCCAGGCTTCGACCTGGCTTTCCGCATCAGGAACACGGAAGCATCCGGATGTCGCGATCATCTGGGATGACGAGGCGTGGTGGGCGCTACAGAATCGCGGGCTACCCTCGCGGGATCTCGACTACCTGGAAGCGGTCAAACAGCCACATCGGCTCCTCTATCGGGCCGGACACCACGTCGCCTTCGCCCACCCGGAGCACGATTTATCGCCCTATCGCCTGGTCATCGTGCCCAGCCTGCTACCGATCACCGACCGGGCCATGGCCAATCTGGCCGCCTGTGGGGGCACGGTTCTGATGTCCTACTTCTCGGCCGTCACCGACGAGCATCTCCGAGTGCGGCTCGGTGGGCACCTTCCCGCGTTCGGGATCACGATCAAGGAGCATCGCCCCCTCGCCGAGCCGCTCACCCTCTCGGATGGCTCGGAGGGCTCGCTCTGGAGCGAGGAGATCCGGCTCGACGGCGCCGAAGCGATCGTCACCTATCCGGACGGAACGCCCGCCGTGACGCGTTTCGGTAAGGCCTGGTACCTGTCCACCCGATTGGCCGACAAAGCCTATGAAGGGCTTCTGACCTGCCTTTTACGCCCCTCTTACGATTCAAGCGGTACACATGGTGAGAGGTAAGGGAACCATCACGGCGGGGGAGAACGATGCTCAAGGTGGTGCCATCGCTAGCGAAGGTCAGAGACATCACGTCGGCGCTACGCCGCCGCGCGACTGGCCGTGACATCAGGGGCGATTCCACGGTCATTGACCTGCGAGCGTACCGCGATGCCAAAATCATCCGATTTCCCCGCACGAATGGCCCGACCACGGTCGCCTGAACGGCGTATCCCTCAGTGGAAGCCGCGCGGCAATCGGCGCGCCGCGCGACGGCACCACGGTGACGGGGTGACGACCGTGCCTGAACACGGTCACCTCCCCGCCACATGCTCGACGGGGATGACGGCTGCCTGAACACAGCCACCACCCCCTGCATGGTTCCCGGGGTGACGGCTGTGCCTGAACACGGTCGTCACCCCAGAACCGCGCCTCTCGGGAGCGGCGACCGCCTGAACACGGCCACCACCTCGAAACCGCTTCACCGGAATGACGGTCGTTCCTGAACTCGATCGCCATCCCGAACGTCTTTCCGGGTGTGATGTCCGCCTGAACACGGCCATCACGCCCGATCCGCTTTCCAGGGAGCGGCGACCGCCTGAACCGGCCGCCACGCCCTCGCGGGTGCCGGGGTGATGTCCGCCTGAACACGGCCATCACCCCGGAACTGCTTTCCGGGAGTAACGACCGCCTGAACACGGCCGCCATCCCGAAACCGTTTTGCCTGGCGCGACGACCGCCTGAACACGGCCATCGCGCCCGAACAGCTCCCTCGGGAGTGACGACCGCCTGAACACGGCCGCCACGCCCAAACCGCTCTCTCGGCGTGATGACCGCCCAAAACGGCTATCACGCCAGAACTGCTTTCCGGGAGTAGCGACCGCCTGAACACGGCCGCCATCCCGAAACCGCTCAGCCAGGTGTGATGTCCGCCTGAACACGGCCATCACGCCCGAACTGCTCCCGGGTGTGGACGACCGCCTGAACTCGGCCGCCACCCCAGCAGGTGCCGGAGTGACGACCGCCTGAACCGGCCGTCACCCCGTTGCGGGGTTCCGGGGGTGACGATTGTGCCTGAACACGGTCGTCACCCGCCTCCCCCACCGCTTCGGAGCCGTTCGCCCTACGGATTGCCCTCATTTCTCAACAGGCGGCGGGCGCGGTCGACAACCGGTTTGTCGATCATCTGGCCGCGTACCACGCCCACTCCCCCGGTCGAGGCGGCCAGGACCTCCCGGGCCCAGGCGAGGTGCTCCGCCGAGGGGGTGAAGGCGGCCACTACAGGGGCGATCTGCTTCGGGTGGATGCAGAGTTTTCCGCCGAAGCCGAGCGCAGCCGCGTGGGCCGCGTCGTCGCGCAGCGCCTCGGGCGAGGTCAGGTCGGTGGTGACCCCGTCCAGAGGTGGGTCCACGCCGGCCGACGCGGCGGCCAGGACCAGCGTCGAGCGGAAATGCCAGAGGGCCATGCGGTCAGCGGGGTCGACGCCCAGTTGGGCCGCCAGGTCGACGCTGCCGAAGGCGGGAGCGACCACGCCTGGCGCGGCGCAGATCTCGCGGGCGTTCAGGAGACCCGTCGCGGTCTCGATCAAGGGGTAGGCCGTGCCGAAGACGTCCTCGGGCGATTCGGCTTTGGGGATCATCACGGCGCAGCCGAATTCCTCGACCAGAGCCACGTCGTCGGTGTGCCATTCGGTGCCGCAGGCGTTGATGCGTACAAGACCGGGACCGCCCGCCGCCAGCCACGCCCGGACCTCCGCGCGGGCTCTGACCTTGGCAGCGGGGGCTACGGCGTCCTCCAGGTCGAGGATGATCGCGTCGGCCCCGGCGGCGGCCGCTTTGGGGAAGCGGTCGGGACGATCGCCGGGGACGAACAGCGCGGCTCGGACCATCAGCCGGGTACCACGGGAAGCAGCAGGTAGGAGGCGTGGTCGCCGCCCGTGTGGAGGGTCACCTCGTTGTGGAAGACCTCGGCCGGGCGGTCGGCGGGGTCGTCGTGGAGGAACGGGCCGCAGCCCTTGAGCGGGTTGCGGAGGTTCGACAGGTGGCCGGCAGGTTTGTCGTGTTCGTAGTCGCGGCCGCGGACCTCCAGCACGATCCGGTATCCCTCGGGGACGACCAGGCAGGTCGGCAGGATCTCCACGTCGAGCTCGTAGATCTCACCCGGAACCAGGGGGGTCGGGTCCGTGTGGGTGTGCACCGGCAGCCAGGGCTGCGACAGCTCGGCGTCGAGTGCGCGGTGGGAGGCCCGCAGCCAGCCCTGCGCGACCGGCGTGTGCGGGTCGAGCGCGCCCTGGAAGGCGACCTCCTCCCCGTCGGGGGCGAACACCCTGACCACCAGGAACAGGTCGGCGTCCGTGGTCGACGACGACACGAAGAGCTTGGCCGCCAGCGGGCCGGTGATCTCGGTCGCCTCGGTCAGCGCGGGCAGCTCGAACTGGACACCCCGCCCGGTCGCGTCGTAGGTGACCTGCGCGGGCGCCGACGGCTCTCCCAAACTCAAAAGTGAGGCGTTGAGGTAATGCCGGGTCCATTGTGTACGCGGAATCGGCCACGCCTCCTCGAAGCGGGGCGTGAACGTGGCGTCGACATGGCGGACCTGCAACTGCACGGGCGGCTGCTTCGCCCAGCCCGTGTCCTCCCCCGCCAGGAAGTGGCCGAAGAAGCGTTTCTGCAGGTCGACGCCGTAGTCGGCGTAGAAGAGCGACCAGTGGGTGTCGCCGTGCATCTCCAGCCACTTGTGCTCGGAGGCGGCCCGCAGATAGCCGTAGGTGTTCCCGCGCAGGTGCAGCCCCTGGCCGCCCCAGTTCCCCGCCGACAGCACGGGGACGGTCACCCGATCCCAGGAAGGTGACCGCTCGCGATGGTAGGCGTCGTCGAGCGGGTGGGCCTGGATACTGCCGCCCAGGTCGGCCCGGTTGGCGGCCAGTTCGTCGTCGGTGAGGGTCTCGGTGCCGGTGGCGAGGGCGCCGGTGACGGGGTTGCGCGGGCCGTTCTCGCCGAGACCGTGCTGGACGGTCGTGACCTGCATCCCGTACCAGTTGTCCCAGAACGTGGTGCGGATGCCGCCGTGGTGGGTGGCGTCGCGGTACCAGTCGGCCGCGCCCTCCCACACGATGATCGCCGCCAGGTGGGGCGGCTGGAGCGAGGCGACGTGCCACTGGTTCATGGCGAAGTAGGAGATGCCGTTCAGGCCGACCCTGCCGTTGCTCCACTCCTGGGTCCCGGCCCACTCGACGCACTCGTAGTAGTCGCGGGTCTCACGCGGCGAGAAGCAGTCGATCACGCCCGGGGAGGCTCCCGCGCCGCGCGAATCCACACGTACACAGACATAGCCGTCGGGGACCCACTTCTCCGGGTCGACGACCTCCCACGCCTGGTAGACGTTGGACGAACCCTCGAGCGCGTCGGGGTGTTCGGCGGCCATCTTGTTCCAGGCGCTCGGGTAGCCCTCCTGGAAGGAGAGGCCCTTCGCGTAGGGCCCGTAGGTGAGGACGACCGGGTAGCGGCCGGGGGCGTCGGGCCGGAAGACGTCCGCGCGCAGGACGACTCCGTCGTCGGTCTCGATCGGTACGTCCCATTCGACGATCATTGGGCAGGGCTCCTAGTCCTGGTGGGTCTGCTGCCACGGCGCGACGCGCCGGATCAGCCGTTCGGTTCCGGCGCGGGCGAGCACGCCGAGGAGGGCGAGCACGGCCACGCCCACGAACGCCTGGTTCTGGGCGAACGACCGTGCGTTGGTCAGGATGAACGTGCCCAGTCCGTCGATGTTGGCCAGGAACTCGACGGCGGCGGCGCCGACGAGGGCCCGCCCGACGGCGATGTGCACCCCGGCCACCGCGAACGGCAGCGCCGAGGGCAGCACGAAGTCGAGCACGAACCGCCCGCGCGGCACGTTGAGCACCCGGGCGACGTCGCCCAGGTTGGCCGGCAGCGACCGGGCGCCGTCGGCCGTGGAGACGGCACAGGGCAGGAACGCCGACAGGGCGATCACGATCACCCGGGTGACGTTGTTGTAGCCGAACCAGATCGTCGCCATCGGCACGATCGCCAGCATCGGCATGGCGTAGAGCCCGCTGATGTACGGGGTGCTGATCTGCCGCAGCCAGGTGATCCGGCCGATGAGCAGACCCGCGGCGGTCCCCGGGATGCACCCGAGCACCAGCCCGAGCAGCACGGCGCCCACGGTCTCGCCGAGCGCGGTGAGGAACGCCGAGGAGGTCAGCGTCGGAACCGCCTCGGTGATCACCCCGAGGGGGGTGGGCAGGTAGTCGGGCAGGAACGTCGACCCGGCGATCTGCCACGCCCCGAGGAGCACCACGACGGCGACGACCTTGCCGGCCAGGTCTCTGGGCAGGCGGAGGGATCTTTCCCGCGAAGCCAAAGCGGTCACCGGGCACCCCCCAAGGCCATGTCTCCCGAAGCCGGAGCGGTCCGGATCCGGCGCGAGCAAATCGGCATATTTCCCAGCGAGACAGGGCAGCTCACTCCGTGCTCCCTTCACGCCACGGCGCGAACGCCTTTTCCAACCGGCGGCCCAGGCCCATGAGCAGGGCCGCGATCACCGACACCAGGACTGTCAGGCCCAGCACCGTCGCCGAGTCGAACCGGGCCGAGGCCGACAGCAGCAGGCCGCCGATGCCGGTGGCCTGGAGGAAGAACTCGGCGATGAACGTCCCGACGAACGCCATCGCGATGCCCTGCCGGATCCCGCTCATCGCGTAGGGAAGGGTGTGCGGGATCAGCACGTCCCGCCAGAGAGGCCACTCGCCGCTGCGGTGCACCTTCGCCACTTCGAGCAGGGTCTTCGGCGCGTGCTTGGCGCCCTCGACCGTGTTGATCAGGATCGGGAAGACCGCGCTCAGGAACACCACGAGCGTCTTGGCGCCGAACCCGAACCCGAACGCCGCCAGGATCAGCGGCGCCAGCGCCACGATCGGCACCGACTGGAAGGCGAACACCAGCCAGCCGGTGCTCCCCCGCAGCGCCTTCGACCGCGACAGGACCAGGCCGTAGCCGACCCCGCCGACGATCGCGGCGGCCAGGCCGACCAGGAACAGCAGGCCGGTGTCGAGCAGGGCGGCCGGGAGGGTCCCGTCGGACACCATCCCGGCCAGCGCCTCGAACGACCTGACCGGGGTGGCCAGCAGGACCGGGTCCCGCTGGCCGGCGATCTGCCAGGCGATCAGCCCGAGCAGGAGACCGGCCAGCGAGACCCCGATCGCGCGGGGGCGTGAGTCACTTCCCGAGCGCTTCATCGAACACCGTGAGGTCGACGAAGTCGTCGTACTTGGGCGCCTTGTCGGCGGCCACGTTCCCGGCCTTCACCTGTGCCTCGACCGCGTGGTCGACCCGGTCACGAGCGAGGCCCGCGTCGGTCGGCCAGAACTTGATGCCGATGAACTGGCCCAGCGCGACCTTGGAGATCTCGGGCGTGCGCTTGGTCATGGTGGCGGCGATCTGCGAGACCTCGTCGGCGTTGGCCGGGTCGTTGATGTACGTGATCGCCTTGTGGATGGCCGCCACCGTCTTCACCCAGGCGGGGCGCTTGCCGCCGTCGCCGAGTTCGTCCTGGCGGGTGACCAGCATCGTGTAGTGCGAGGTCGGGTCGACCTTGGCCAGCGCGACCACCTCGTGGGCCTGGGTCTTCTCGTTGACGGCGGCCAGCTCGTCGGGGTGCAGGACGGCGGTGTCGACCTGGCCCGCGATCATCGCGTCGACCGACTGGGGGCCGCCGACGTTGACGGTGGTGATGTCGGTCGGCGCGAGGCCGCAGGAACCGATCATCTGGTTGACCGACAGGGCCTTGGGGGCGCCCGCGCCGTCGACGGCGATGGTCTTGCCCTTGAGGGAGGCGCAGTCGGTGACCTTGGGGTCGGAGGAGGCGATGAGGAACGACGGGTTCTCGTTGCCGAGGATGGCCACCACGTTGCCGCCGGAGGCGCGCAGCGCGACCGCGCCGGAGGTGCCGATGATGCCGCCGTCGAGCTCCTTGCTCTGGATGGCGCGGCCGACGTCGGCGCCGGTCGGGAGGGGCCGCAGGGTGACGGCGACGCCGCCCTCCTTGAAGTAGCCCTTCGATTCGGCGACGTAGGCCATCAGGTTCACGAAGACCGGGGGGATGCCGGGGACACCGACCGCGAGGGTGGTGGTCGCGCCGTCGCCCGAGGAGGAGTCGGAGCCGCCACCGCAGGCGGTGAGGGCCGTGAGGGAGGCGATGGCCAGCGCGGCCACTCCCAGGCGCTTGATCGACAACATCTGCTGTCCTTCCCAGGTGCCCGCAGGCACCGTTGTGCTTTCAGCCCGCCTGACCGGCGTCCGGGGACATGACGAGAGACCAGACGCGTTCCCGCAGCGCGGCGAACGCCTCCGACCTCGCCACCGCACGGTCGCGCGGGTGAGGCAGCGCGACGTCGATGACCTCGTGCACCCTGCCGGGGCGGCCCTTCAGCACGACCACCCGGTCGCCGAACAGCACCGCCTCGTCGATCGAGTGCGTGACGAACAACATCGTGATCGGGTGCTCCTCCCACATGCGGAGCAGCTCGAAGCGCAGCACCTCTGCGGTCTGCGCGTCGAGCGCCCCGAAGGGCTCGTCCATGAGGAGCACCCGGGGCCGCACGGCCAGCGCGCGGGCCAGGCCCGTGCGCTGCTGCATGCCGCCGGAGAGCTGGTGCGGGTAGGACTTCTCGAATCCGGAGAGGCCCACCATTCCGATCAGCTCACGGGTGCGGACGGCGATCTCCTCTTTGGGGAGGCCGCGCAGCCGCAGCGGGTAGGCGACGTTCGCCTCGACGGTCTTCCACGGGAAGAGCCCGAAGTGCTGGAAGACCATTCCGACCCCGTCGGGGGTGCCGTCGACGGTCTCGCCGTCGACCTTCACGCTTCCCTCGGACGGGGTGAGCAGCCCGGCCACCGCACGGAGCAGCGTCGTCTTGCCGCAGCCGGAGGGCCCGACAACGGAGACGATCTCGCCGGGTGCGACGTCGACCCGGATGTCCGTCGCCGCGACACGGTCCCCGAACCGCATCGTGACGCCGTCGATGGTGACTGCCGCGCCGCCCCTTTCGGAGCTGGTCAGCGTGGAGGCTTTGCGCCGGTCGTGCAGTGACATGCGACGTACTGTTGCATAATGATGCCTTCTATACAAGAGTGATGTGTCATGAGAGTTAATAATGCATGATCTGAGGCATCCTGTACTTCTCCTGCACACGCTGGGCGCCTCCGGGGAGACCTGGGCCGAGGTCATCGGCGCAGATCAGAGCCGGTTTTCCGCGCCCGACCTCCCTGGTCACGGTATGCGGCGGGACGAGGTGTTCGAGACCCGGAAAGCGGTCGCGACCTGCCTCGAAACCGGGTCACGATTCCATGTCGCCGGCTCGGGACTGGGCGCGTTCGTGGCGCTCGAACTGCTGAAGGCCGCGCCGGAACGCGTTGCGTCACTGTTTCTGGCGGGTTTCCCGGCGGCCGGAGGTCCGGAGCGGGTGACGGCCACCGAGAAGATCCTTGGGGAACGGGGCGTCGAGGGGTTCGCCACCTCTTATATGGAGGCGACGCTTCTGCGCCCCCATGAGACCTTCGCCACGTCCATGCTGAGCATGCGCCCCGAGGGCCTGCTGAGCTCGCTGGCGGCGGCTCTGGGCTGGAGCACTCCCCAAGCACGCACCAGAACGACGGTGCTCCGAGGAGAGCATGACGTTCGCGTCCCGGAGGAGGCGGCCCGATCACTGGCGGCCACTCTTGGGGCGGATTACGTTACTCTTCCCGTGGCCGGGCACGTCGCGTACGTTGACGACCCTCGCGGCTTCCGCGAAGTTCTCGATGCCTTTCACCGCGCCACCGAAGCGCAGGAGGAAACCTGATGACCGGCAGTCCGCGCACCAAGCGCGACATCATCGTCGCGGAACTGCGCCGCATGATCTCGGCGGGCGAGCTCGCGCGGGGCAGCCGGATCCGGCAGGACGTGCTGGCGTCCCAGTTCAAGACGAGCATCACCCCGGTCCGCGAGGCGCTGCGCCTGCTGGAGGCCGAGGGCATGCTGATCAGCGAGCCCCATCGCGGGGTCCGGGTCGCCGACGCCGACTACGACCGCGTCAAGACCGTCTACCTGCTGCGCATGGCGGTCGAGCCCTACGCCATGCGCCGGGCCTCCCGGCGGCTCTCTCCCAAGGATCTCGACCTCGCCCAGAAGCTGGTCGAGGAGATGGAGGCGGCGCTCGCGGCGGGCGACCGCACGACGCTGAACGAGAAGAACCGCCGGTTCCACTTCCTCTTCTACGACCGCTGCGGCAACGACGGCCTGAGCGAAGAGGTCGCGCTGCTCTGGCAGCGGTTCCCGTGGGACATGCTCCAGGTGGTGGAGAGCCGGGGCGCCCAGGCCGCCGAGGAACATCGCACGATCCTGGCGGCCGCCCGCGCGGGCGACGCCGACGCGCTCGCCCGCGCCACCGAGGTGCACCTGACCAACAGCTTCCTCGCGCTGGCCAGGCACCTGGTGGGTCACGACGTCCCCGACCCCTTCGAACTCGACAACGACTGACGCGCCACTCCGGCGGAGACCAGCTCGGCCACCTCGTCCGGCGAGAGGCCGAGTTCGCCGAGCACCTCCGCAGTGTGCTCGCCGACGGCGGGAATGGCCTTGAGGTCTTCCTCGGCGGCGCCGGGGTGGAACGGCGAGGTGACCACCGTCGCCTTCTCACCATCGGGGAGCAGAACCGCCGACCACCGGCCCGTGGCCCTGGCCTGCGGGTGTTCCAGCACGTCGGGGAGCCGGTTGAGGCGGGCGTTGGGCACATCCGCCTGGTCGAGCCTGGCCGTGAGCTCGTCGGTCGACAGGGATGCGAGCCTGGCCTCGATGATCGCTTCGAGGCGCTCCCGGTTCCGTAGCCGGTCGGTGTTCAGGGCGAATTCCGGATCACGCGCCAACGAAGGATCGCCCACGACGACCTCGCAGAGCCGCCGCCACTGACCCTCGTTCTGTACTGCGATCAGGACCAGGTCACCCTCGGCCGAGACATAGGGGCCATAAGGGGCGATGCTCGCGTGGCTCAGCCCGGCGGGCTCCGGTGCGGTCCCGGCGTGTGACTGGGCCAGCAGCAGCGGGCTCATCCACTCCAGGAGCACGTCGAACATGGCCACGTCGATGCGCTGGCCCTGCCCGGTCTTCTCCCGTGAGTAGAGCGCCGCCGTGATGGCGGAAAGCGCGTAGGTGCCGCCGCTCAGGTCGGCCAGCGAGACGCCCGGTTTGGCCGGCTGTGCAGGAGTGCCCGTCGCGGTGACGACCCCGGCCTCGCCCTGGATGAGCATGTCGTAGGCCTTGCGATCGGCGTAGGGCCCGCGGGTGCCGTACCCGCTGAGAAAGAGCCTGATCAGCCGGGGGTTCAGCGCGACCAGCTCGTCGTCGGTGAAGATCCGGTCGAAGGCGCCCGGCGCCAGGTTGCAGACCAGCACGTCGGCGGTGCGGAGCAGCTCGCCCAGCACCCGCCGCCCCTCGGGGGTCTTCAGGTCGAGCGCGACGCTTCGCTTGCCCCGGTTGAGCCAGACGAAGTGGCTGGACATGCCGCCGACGAAGTCGTCGTAGTCGCGGGCGAAGTCGCCCGACAGGCGCTCGACCTTGATCACGTCGGCCCCCAGGTCGGCCAGGTGCCGCGAGCAGAGCGGCACGGCGACCGCCTGCTCGACGGCGACGACCCGCACGCCCGCGAGGTCCATCACCACGTGAACACGCTCCCGACGGATGGCTGCACGTAACGGTCGGCCAGCACCGAGGACATGTGGGCGTGGCTCCGCAGACCCGAACAGTGCATCGGTACGACCGTCTTCACGTCCAGGTCGCGGAAGGCCTCGGCGGTGAGCTCCACGTTCTTCGCCGGCGTGGTCGGGAACCCCAGGTGGAAGCCGCCGAGCACGGCCCGGATCGGCTTGTCGCCCGCGATCGCCTTCGCCTGGGTGAGCGTGTTGACCACCCCGGCGTGCGCGCATCCGGTGAGCACGACCAGGCCCTGGTCCTTGACGTCGATGATCAGGCCCATTTCGTCCATGACCTCGTCGCGGCGCACCTCGCCGGTCTCGGAGACCTGGTAGAGCCCCGGCTTGCCACGCTCGAACGGCGGCGCGGCGGCCTCGAACGGAACGTTCCTGGGGATCTCGCCGGTCGTCCAGAGGCCCCAGCCGAGGTCGAGCGGGTCGCGCGTGAGCACGGGCGCGCCGCCGCTGGCCTCGACCTGGCCGAAGGTGAAGGCGGTGTTGTAGACCGGCGAGACCCGGCCGTCGCCCATGACGGCGTAACGCGGCAGCTCGGCGTCGTGGTGGGTGGCCACCGGCACCCGGCGGCCGGCCAGTTCGAGGAACGTGTGCACGCCGCCGAAGTGGTCGGGATGGCCGTGGCTGATCACCAGGTGGTCGATCGAGCCCGGGTCCACCCCCAGCACCTTCATGTTGTGCGCCAGCACGGTGCCCGTGAGACCGGCGTCGAAGAGCACCCGGGTGGTGTGCCGTCCCCGGGTCGCCTCGACGAGCATGCTGATCCCGTTCTCGGCCTGCGGCGGCACCTTCTTGCCGTCGAAGTGCTCGATCAGCCCGTACCGGCTGACGCAGTGGTCCTCCACGTCGGGCAGCAGCATGTCCACCCAGTTCTCGACCAGGACCGTGACCGTGACCGAATCGGCCTGGAACATCCGGCGGCTCCTTCCATCGCACAATTAGGAAGGAACATTACATGATCGATACAGATAATGCATCATCTGTACTCTCATGCCTTCCGGAAGTACGACGAGGCGGGCACACCGCCCTTCAGGAACTCCTCGAAGGTGATCCGCCCGACCGGCCGCTCGGGCGTGAGCTGGTATCCGGCCCGGAAGGCCGCGCTCACCTTGCCCGGCACGGCGAGTTCGACGATCGGCTTCTTCCGGCCCTCCGCGGCGAGGTAGAACTCGACGATCTCCCGGAACGTGAGCACCTGCGGCCCGCCCATGTCGGCGACCCGCCCCGCCGGATCGCCCGTCGCCAGCGACGCGAGCTGCGCGGCCACCTCCGGGATCGAGATCGGCTGCGCCGCCCAGCCCGCCGGAACGGGCACGATCGGAGACTTGACCAGCGATCGGGCGAGCGAGGCCATGAAGTCGTGGAACTGCGTCGTCCGCAGGATCGTGTACGGCAGCCCGGAGGCCTCGATCAGCTCCTCGACGTCCCTCTTGACCCGGTAGTAGGAGTAGGGGTGCCGGTCGACCCCCACGATCGAGATGTAGACCACGTGGGTCCCGGGGGCCAGCGCCTTGAGCAGGTTGCGGGTCGCCTGGAGATCGGTCTTCCCGGGCGGCTTGCTGGCCAGGTGGACGACCGTCCCGGCGCCATGGGTGGCCGCGGTCACCCCTTCGCCGGTGACCAGATCGCCCCGGTAGGGCCCCTGGGTGCTGCGGGACAGGTCGCGGACCTCCCGGCCGGTCCGCTGCAGGTCGGCGATGACCTGACGGCCCAGCAGTCCGGTGCCGCCGGTGACGAGAATCGTACCGTTCATAATGGTTTCCTGCCTTTTGGGGCTTTTCTATGCCCCATACCCCATCGCGACGCGCTGAGCGAACTCACCCCACAGGCTCATGAATCCGGGGCCCAGGTCTGTCAGGATGGGGGGGTGAGCCATTCCCCGGCCGTGGTCCAGCCCGACCAGGAACTGATCATCGAGATCCTCAACGAGCTCGACATCGACTTCACCTTCGACGCAGACGGCGACCTCGCGATCTCCACCGAGGCGCTCACGGTCTTCTTCCTGTTCGGATCGGAAGGCGACCTCTTCACGATCCGCACCTTCTACGACCGCCACTACAACGTCGACGAGAAGCCACTTCTGCTCACCGCGCTCAACGAGTGGAACGCCGACACCATGTGGCCGAAGGTCTATGCCTTCACCCCCGACAACGGCGTGATCCGCGTGATCGGCGACGCCCAGCTCTACATCGGCGCCGGCGTGACCTACGAACACCTCATGACCATCGTCGCCCACTGGGTGAGGTCGGCGATCAAGTTCCACCGCTGGCTCAGCGACCGTCTGGCCTTCGAAGAGGACGACGCCGAATAGTCCTGCCCAGAGCCTCTTCGAGGGTCTTCTGTGGGTACGGCGATCGTGAGACGGCGCCTTCGAGATCGATGTCACCACGGTTGAGCCGCTCACAGAGCGTGACGATCTCGGCGATCTGGGTGCGCTGGTGCTCGACGAAATCGGGGGTCACCGGGTTGCCGTGGCCCGGCACGATCGTCTGTGGCTCCGTCTCCAGGATCTTCTGGAGGGCGACCGGCCAGGCGGCCGGATAGGAGTCGCCGAACTGCGGCGGCGCCCCCTGTTCCACGAGGTCACCGGCGAACACGACCTTCGCGTCCGGGACCTGCACGATCAGATCATGTCCGGTGTGGCCCGGCCCGGGGTGGGTGAGCAGGACCTCCCTACCGCCCAGGTCGACACTGAACGGAGCGGGCAGCGGCAGCACGAGCGGCGCCGTGGCGACCCCCGGGAACCGGCCCGACCATTCGGCGGCCTGCTTGTGGGCCGTGTCGACGAGCGCCTCCCGGCAGCCCTCGTGGGCGAAGCACGCACCGAAGGCCGCGGTGCCGAAGGCGTGATCGAAATGCGCGTGGGTCAGCACGACCGTCCAGGGCAGGTCGGTGACCTCCCGGATCGCGTTCGCCCACGCCCGCCCGAACGCCTCGTCGATCCCGGTGTCGACGACGAGACAGCCGGTCTCGCCCACGATGAGCCCGAGGGTGAGGTCGAGTTCGGCATGCCGCCGGATCCACACCCCGTCCGCAACTTCGATCATGGTTCAGTCTGTACCACAGGACGCACCGAAAGCTGTGATATCCGTGCACATCCGGCGCGTCCCGAATAGATATTTCCGGCCTTCCGGGCGAATAGGACGTGAGGCGCAGGTGATGCACGGGTTCCCAGGGGTAATTCCCCGCACCTTCCTTCAGAGTGAGACGCGGGCGAGTGGACTGCGAGGTCAGGCCTTGGCGAGGGCCTCCCGCAGTTCTACCGCGTTGGAGCGCACGACGTAGGCGGGCCTGTCGCGGTCGTGCCGCCAGCCCTCGGACAGGGGCCCGACGTCCACGACGTCGAAGCCGAAGGAGTCGATCAGGTCGGTGACGATCTTCTTCGCGGCCGTGTCGTCGCCCGCGATCGGGAGCGCCCGCCGGTTCGGCGTGCCCGGCGGGGTGCCGTCGGACAGCAGGTGGGCGGCCATGATGTTGTTGAAGCCCTTGACCACCTTCGAGCTCGGCAGATGCTCCTGAAGCAGCCCCGACGGGGTCTTCGCACCGGAGTCGATCTCCGGGAACCGTCCGTCGCGCTCGAAGTAGTAGTTGTTCGTGTCGATCACGATCTTCCCCGCGAGCGGCGCCACCGGCACCTTCGTGTACGCGTGGAACGGCACCGTGACGACCACGATGTCCCCCGCCTCGGCCGCGCCCTCGGCGGTCGACGCGGAGGCGGCCGGCCCGAGTGAGTCGACCAGGTCGGCGAGGGTCTCCGGCCCACGCGAATTGCTCATCACGACGGTGTGACCGGCGTCGACGGCCAGCCGCGCCACCGCGGAACCGATGTGCCCACTTCCGATGAATCCGATGACCATATTCCGGGCAACCGAGGCGAAGCCGACGACATTCCCACCGTTAACGTTGTCTCCGACGTGGACGACGTACTACATTGTCTCTCACAGGGACAATGTTCTGTCGTGGTATGAAGTGACCCACCTGGAGGCGGACGGACGAGTTGAGGCACCATGACCGAGCGATACCTCGGCGTACTCGGCATCGGCGAGGCGCTGGGGGTGAGCCGTCACGCGGTGCACAAATGGCGGGCCCGCTACCCGGCAGGCTCCGCCCACCCCTTCCCCGACCCTGACGTCGAGATCGACGGCGCCCCCGGCTGGCGCCCCGGTCGCCTCGACGAGATCGTCGGCTGGCGCGAGGGCCTCCCCGGCCGCGGCGCCGGCGGCGGACGCCCGCCGGCGGCCCGCCAGGACTACCTGAAGGCGGCCCTCGACCGCGGCCTCGACCGAGACGAGGCGCTCCGCGCCCTGGCGACCTTCGGCCAGGAGTTCCCCGAGATGACCGAGCCGGAAATCTGCGCCTGGCTCATCGAAAGCTGGCGCCGCTGACCCATATATGAGCCGAAAGGCGATGACGCATGCCTGGTACCACCACGCCCGGTTTCGCCTCCGTCCGCGAGGCCTTCGAAGAGAACTTCGCCCACCACGACGAGATCGGCGCCGCCGTCTGCGTCTATGTCGACGGCGAGAAGGTCGTCGACCTCTGGGACGGCGTGGCCGACCCCCTCACCGGCCGCCCCTGGGCGGAGAACACCCTCCAGGTCGTCTTCTCCACCACGAAGGCGATCACCGCCGCCTGCGCGCTGCATCTCGCCCAATCAGGCTCGTTGGACCTGGACGCCCCCGTCTCGGATTATTGGCCGGAGTTCGGCAAGCCCGAGATTCCCGTACGTTGGCTGCTCACCCACCAGTCGGGCCTGGCCGCCCTGGACACGCCCGTCACCCCGGCGGAGGCCATCGCCTGGGAACCGGTGGTGGCCGCCCTGGAGGCCCAGCAGCCCTTATGGCAGCCGGGCACCGACCCGGGCTACCACGCCCACACCTTCGGCTGGCTGGTCGGCGAGGTCGTCCGCCGGGCGTCGGGCCGCACCCTGGGCACCTACCTCCGCGAGGAGATCACCGGCCCGCTCGGCCTGGACTTCTGGATCGGCCTCCCCCCGGAGGAACACCACCGGGTCGCCCGGATCGTCTCCCCCACGATCGACCTGTCGATCGACCCGGCCACCCTCCCCGAGGCGCTGCGCCCCTACTTCGATCCGGCGTCCCTGACGATGCGGGCCTCGATGGCCGTGACCCCGTTCCTCGACCACAACGACCCGGCCGAACTGGCGGCGGAGCTGCCGTCGACCAACGGCGTCTGCACCGCCCGCGGCCTGGCGGGCTTCTACGCGGCCCTGCTCGACGGGCGGATCCTGAACGCCGAGACCCTGGCCATGGCGACGACCGAGCAGGTCAGCGGTATCGACAGGGTCCTGCGGGTGCCGGTCAGCATCGGGCTGGGCTTCGGCCTGCCCACGCCTGACATGTTCTGGTACGGCCCGACGGCGTTCGGGTTTCCCGGCTTCGGCGGCTCGATCGGCTTCGCCGACCCGGCCAGAGGTCTGGCCTTCGGTTACGTCCCGAACCACGGCCGGGATGCGATCACGGACAAGCGCGCGGCCAACTTGGTGGAGGCGGTTCTGAAGGCCCTCGGCTGAAGACCTACGGAGAAGAAATCGGTGGCTTCGTCTGGCCGGACTTCCTGGGCGTCGATACACCGAAATTTCGGGCGACGAGAGTCGCCCGATCCGACGCCGACTCCATTCTGTCAGTGGCGCTTGGCAGACTCCCGATATCCCAGAACAGGGGGTGGTGGCGCTGCCCGCGAGAAACAAGGTGCGTTCCGACTGGACCCTGGCCAAGCTGCTGCGACTCATCCGCTCGCTCGCGGAATCCGAGCAGGTGATATCCGCCGTTGACGACGTCGTCGACCACATGGGGCCCAACTACCTGGGCGGGAAGACGCTGCTGGAGCTGCTCCGCTTCGCCGTCCGGCAGGCCGAGATCGGTGGCGACGCGGAGTCCGCCGAACGCCTCGACGACGCCCTGGGTTACGCCACCGGACGACTGCTGAACATCGACGTGACCGAGAAATACCTGCTGCTCGGTGGGCCACCTCAGGAGAGCACGAAATTGTTCGAAAGCGTCCAGGCGACGACCCACCATTACCTCTTGTCGATTTTCGACGACTTCCTCCGCGGCCATCCTGATGCGGGGGTCACCGAAGCACGCGCGCACTTCGAACGACTGGCCGGTGCATCGATCAAGGTCGTGAAAGACCGGGAGTCGGGCATCTACCGCGTTCACCGGCTCGACGAGGAGCAGTCCATCTGGCTGGCCGAAACACTGGAGCGGCGCACGATCTACGAGCCCATCACCCACTCGGCCCACCCGGCTGTGAACCTGCCGCCCGAGTCGCTGGCGCTGCTGGCCCGCGCCGACGCCGAATCGGTCCTCGCCGGAATGCAGCTTCAACTCCGCCGCCGGAAACTGGCCGAGATCCGGAGCGTGGTCGAACATCGATACGCCAAAGAGCGTGACATCCAGGAGGCGTTCAGCGGCTCATGGTGGCTGTTCGGCGGCGAATACATCGGCGAATCGGTGCGTCGGCGGCTGACCCGTGGCCTGGAACTCGACATTCCTCTGCTCCGCCCCGATGGCGTCCTCCACCTGGTGGAACTGAAGCGCGCGAATGTCCGGGCGATCCAGAACCATCGGCAGTCGACCATTCCCTCTGACGGTGTCCACAAAGCCGTCGGCCAGGTGCAGAACTACCTGAAGCTGCTCGACGAGAACCGCGAGACGATCCTCGGACATGGCGTCGACACCCGCCGGGCGACGGCCCTCGTCGTCATCGGCCACCCAGATTTCGAGACCAAATATACGGAGGCCCAGGTCAACGAGACCCTCCGCGTCTACAACTCACACCTGGCCCGCATCGAGGTCATCACGTACAAGCAACTGCTCGACGCCGCCGAGCGCACACTGGACCTGACCGACCCCACCCACGCGTGAGGGGCACCGACCATAAGTGGCCGGCGCCCCTCAACGGCGCTGAGATCAGCTGCAGCCGCTGGTGCTGCCGCAGCCTTCGCACACGTAGCAGCTACCGGCCGGGCGCATCTTCGTCCCGCACGTCATGCACAGCGGCGCGTCCGCCGTGAACCCCTGGTGTCCCTCCAGGTGACCCTCGCTCGAGGCCCGCACCGGCTCGGCCACCGGGACCGGCTTGGTCACCGGCGGCTCGATCGGGGCCGACTGGGCCAGCGCCGCGGTGTCGAGCTGCGCCGCAGGGTCTTCGCCCCGCTGCTGGGCCGCCCGCTCGGAAGCGGAGAAGATCCCGAGCGCCGCCCGGTCTTCGTAAGCCAGGTGGTCGAGGGCCAGGCGGCGGAAGATGTAGTCCATCACCGACTGGGCCATGCGCACGTCGGGGTCGTCGGTCATGCCCGCCGGCTCGAAGCGCATGTTGACGAACTTCTGCACGTACGTGTCCAGAGGAACGCCGTACTGGAGGCCGATGGAGATCGCCACGGAGAAGGCGTCCATGACGCCCGCGAGGGTCGAGCCCTGCTTGGACATCTTGAGGAAGACCTCGCCGAGACCGTCGTCGGGGTAGGACGAAGCGGTCATGTAGCCCTTCGCGCCACCCACGGTGAAGCGGGTGGTGATGCTCGGGCGGCTGTTCGGCATGCGGCGGCGGGTCGGCCGGGAGACCTCGATGACCTTGGTCACCGGCTCGGCGACGACGGCCTCCTCGGTCTTCTTGCTGTTGTTGCCGGCCGACAGCGGCTGGCCGACCTTGCAGTTGTCGCGGTAGACGGCCAGGGCCTTCAGGCCGAGGCGCCAGCCCTCGAGGTAGACCTGCTCGATGTCGTCGATCGTCGCCGACTCGGGGAGGTTGACCGTCTTGGAGATCGCGCCCGACAGGAAGGGCTGGGTGGCGGCCATCATGCGCACGTGGCCCATGGGGGCGATCGCGCGCTCGCCCATCGCGCAGTCGAACACCTCGTAGTGCTCGACCTTGAGGCCGGGGGCGCCGACGACGTGGGAGTTGGTCGCGATGTACTCGACGATCGCCTCGACCTGCTCCTCCTGGTAGCCGAGCTGGCGCAGGGCGCGCGGGATCGTCTGGTTGACGATCTGCATGGAGCCGCCGCCGACGAGCTTCTTGAACTTGACCAGGGCCAGGTCGGGCTCGATGCCGGTGGTGTCGCAGTCCATCATCAGGCCGATGGTGCCGGTCGGGGCCAGCAGCGAGGCCTGGGCGTTGCGCCAGCCGTTGCGCTCGCCCAGCTTGAGGCACTCCTGCCACTGCTTGGTGGCCTCGGCGAGGATCGGGCGGTCCATGGCGTCGACCGAGCGCATGGCGTCGTTGGCGGCGGCGTGCTTGCGCATGACCCGCTTGTGCGGTTCGGCGTTGCGCTCGTATCCGTCGTACGCCCCCACGATGCCCGCCAGTTCCGCGCTGCGGCGGTAGGACACACCGGTCATCAGCGACGTGATCGCCCCGGCGATGGCGCGGCCGCCGTCGGAGTCGTAGGCGTGGCCGGTGGCCATGAGCAGGGCGCCCAGGTTGGCGTAGCCGATGCCCAGCTGGCGGTAGGCGCGGGTGGTCTCGCCGATCTTCTCGGTCGGGAAGTCGGCGAAGGTGATCGAGATGTCCATCGCCGTGATGATCAGCTCGGTCAGCTTGACGAACCGGGCGACGTCGAACGTGTCGTCGTCGGTGAGGAACTTCAGCAGGTTGATCGAGGCGAGGTTGCAGGAGGAGTTGTCGAGGTGGACGTACTCCGAGCAGGGGTTGGACGCGGTGATGCGGCCGCTCTCGGGGCAGGTGTGCCAGTCGTTGATCGTGTCGTCGTACTGGACGCCCGGGTCGGCGCACTCCCACGCCGCCTTGGCCATCTTGCGGAACAGGTCGCGGGCGTCGATCTCCTCGATGACCTCGTGGGTGAGGCGAGCGCGCAGGCCGAACTTGCCGCCGGTCTCGACCTGGCGCATGAACTCGTCGCTGACGCGGACCGAGTTGTTGGCGTTCTGGTACTGCACCGACACGATGTCCTTGCCGCCGAGGTCCATGTCGAACCCGGCGTCGCGGAGGGCGCGGATCTTGTCCTCCTCGCGCGCCTTCGTCTCGATGAACTCCTCGATGTCGGGGTGGTCGACGTCGAGGACGACCATCTTGGCCGCCCGGCGGGTGGCGCCGCCCGACTTGATCGTTCCGGCCGACGCGTCGGCGCCTCGCATGAAGGAGACGGGGCCGCTGGCCGTACCGCCGGAGGAGAGCAGTTCCTTCGAGGAGCGGATGCGGGACAGGTTCACACCCGAGCCGGAACCACCCTTGAAGATCACGCCCTCTTCCTTGTACCAGTCGAGGATCGACTCCATCGTGTCGTCGACGGCCAGGATGAAACAGGCGCTGACCTGCTGCGGCGACAGGGTGCCGACGTTGAACCACACGGGCGAGTTGAACGCGAAGAGCTGGTGGACCAGGGCGTGCTTCAGCTCGTGGTCGAAGATCTCGGCGTCTTCGTCGGTGGCGAAGTAGCCGTTCTCGATTCCGGTACGGGTGTAGACGCCCGTCACCCGGTCGACCAGCTGCTTCAGGCTCGACTCGCGCTGCGGCGTGCCGAGCGCGCCCCGGAAGTATTTGGTGGTCACGATGTTGGCCGCGTTGACCGACCAGGCGGCGGGGAACTCGACCCCGCGCTGCTCGAAGTTGACCGACCCGTCGCGCCAGTTGGTCATGACGACGTCACGACGCTCCCACTCGATCGCGTCATAGGGGTGGACGCCCTCGGTGGTGAAGATCCGCTTCACCTTCAGCCCCTTGGCCCGTCCACGCCGGGTGCGCGTGGATGTGCCGTTGACCGTCTCCGTCATGACTCCCCCTTGGCATGTGCCTTGAGTTGCTGAATCTCAACCTCGAAGTCGGCGAGGGTCTCAAACCCCCGGTAGACCGAGGCGAACCGTAGATAAGCCACCTCATCGAGATCGCGCAGCGGCCCGAGAACCGCGACGCCGACCTCGTGGGCGGGGATCTCCGCGACACCAGAGGCGCGGATGCTCTCTTCCACCCTCTGCCCGAGTTGCGCGAGCGAGTCTTCACTGACCGGACGCCCCTGGCAGGCCCGCCGGACCCCGGCGATGACCTTCTCCCTGGAGAACGCCTCGGTCACTCCACTGCGTTTGCTCACCATCAGCAGGACCGTCTCCTGCGTGGTGAAACGTCTCCCGCATTCGGAACAGGTGCGCCGGCGGCGAATCGCCCCGCCGTCTTCCGTCGACCGGCTGTCGACGACCCGGGTGTCGGGATGACGGCAAAATGGGCAATGCACGCCGTCGCCTCCTCACTGACCAGACGCTCGCGCACGCCCCCACATGACATGAGGTGCGGCAAAGGAAACACAATTTATGGTTCGCTCATATGAGCACGACCACTAGATGTTGTGGTTCCCCAACCCTAGAAGCGAGCCCCCTAGATCGCAACTCAAACCACAGGGTCCACAAGGGCCTACTGACCTGGGACGTCTCCGGGGACGTGCAGCGTCGTGCCTGGCCGGATGAGGGGATCGGATAACCCGTTGAGATCCATGATCTCGCGAACCAGCGCCCCCGGATCACCACCACGACCAGTGGCCACCGCGATCCCCCAGAGGGTGTCACCTTCCTGGACCGTGACAGTGGGATACCCCTCGACCGACCGAACGACCGATGCGGTCACAGCCGCCCGAGTGCCCAGCCAGAGCACCACCAAACTGAGGGCGGCGATGAGGGCGATGAGCACGATCCGCCCCCGCCGAGTGAGCCGCAGCGGCGGGGTGTCCCTTACAGGCTTCTCTGTACGTTTTGGACGCACGGCGTCGCCCCATCGCTGAGGGCGCCCCTCCCGAGCGAGTTCACCGGCCTTCGTCACCAGAAGACGATCAGCGGCACCCCAGACTGCGCCTCCGCCCGGCGACGACACCCGGCCGGCTTCCGCCGGGCGGTTGCTGGACGAAGCGAGAAGCGATGCCCCACCGCGCGCCTTGCGCGACCGCCGGGCTCGACCCGCGCCGCCATGTCCCGAAGTGTCGGCTGCCGCAGACCGCCCCATGTGATGACTCAAGGCCGGGAATTCGGGATCACCCGCCCTGAACTGAGCCACCGAGAGCGCTGCGGGCGGGGACGAGTCGTCTGCCCTAAGTGGGATTCGTGACGCCATTCCAGACCGGGATGAGCCGTTCGCACTGGAAGAGACCCGAGATGTCGTTTCGGGCCGGGACGAGCCGCCTTCCCTAGAGCGACCCTGCAGAGCCGTTCCGGATGAGGGCGAACCGCCGGCATCATGCTGGTCTTGCCGGGCCTTTCGGTCGTGTGGCGAGGAGTCCATCGCCCTCGGCTGGACTTGCGAGGCAGCTCCCGGCTGAGCCTGCGTAGAGGCTCGACCTGGAGCCCGCTTCGGCCGAGGCTGTGCGTCCATGCCCCGGCTAGAGAGGGACCGGCCGTTCGAAACTTGGCCTGGGCGCGGATGAACCACTGCGCTCTGGTCCGGCAGGGCCGGGACGAGAGCCAGGTGGCGGCGTTTCATATGGGAGCGTTCCGCCGGGCGCGGATCCGCGGCCTTCGGCGGTGGGTTGTTCGAAGTGGTGGGTGGTGTCGTTGGGCTGTCGTTCTGCGTGGGCTTCATCGTGAACCTCCTCGACTGCCCCTGCAGGACGGAAGAAAGATCGCGCGAATCGAACACGATGTCGATCGAACTCCCGTACGATGTTGTACACCACGCCACCGACGTTTTCGAGGGCAATCGAACAACTGTTTGATATTGATCTTGAATCGCGGTAGCGTCGCTCTGTGCGACGTAAGGAACACGGAATGGGAGGTGCCCAGGTGAACAACGACGGGCTGGCCAGCCAGCGCGACGAGAGCGTGAGCGATCTGGCGGTGCGCCGCCGCGACTCGCTCGGGCTCACCCCCAGGCAGCGCAAGATCCTGGAGGTGATCCGCGACTCGGTCCAGCAGCGGGGCTACCCACCGTCGATGCGCGAGATCGGTGAGGCGGTGCAGCTCACGAGCACGTCGAGTGTGTCCCACCAGCTCACCGCCCTTCAGCGCAAGGGCTACCTTCGCCGCGACCCCCACCGTCCGCGCGCCCTCGAGGTGCGGCTGCCCGGCGAGCCGGTCCTCTGGGTCGATCCCGACGCCGCCGAGGAAGACACGGGCTTCAACCGTCCGACCGCGGCCTATGTTCCCCTCGTCGGGCGCATCGCGGCCGGTGGACCGATCCTGGCCGAGCAGAACCTCGAAGACGTCTTCGCGCTGCCCAAGCAGCTCGTCGGTGAGGGCACCCTGTTCCTCCTCCAGGTCTCGGGCGACTCGATGATCGAGGCCGCCATCGCCGACGGCGACTGGGTGGTCGTCCGGCAGCAGCCGGTCGCCGACAACGGCGACATCGTGGCCGCCATGATCGACGGCGAGGCGACCGTGAAGACCTTCAAGCGCAAAGACGGCCACGTCTGGCTGGTCCCCCACAACTCCAACTACGAGCCGATCCCCGGCGACGAGGCAACCGTCCTCGGCAAGGTGACGGCCGTCCTCCGCAAGCTCTAGCCACACGAGGCGAATCTGCGGCTGTGCCCCAAGACACTCAGCCGCAGATCAGCCACGCCAGCCGAATCGAGCGTTCGGGCGGTCGGCTCCGAACGGGGCAGTGGGCGGGTTGCCCCCAAAGGGCGATTTCCACGTGGATTCCGGTAGCTCAGCGCAGCCCAGATCGGCGTCTGGGCGCCCATCGGTGCGGACCTTGTCGTAACGAGCCTGCTAATCGCGGTGGCTTCGGATGCCGCGTGTCTGGGGCTACAGCGGTCATCAACGGGGGCCGAGCTCCCGTGTGCCGGTGTTTCTTCTTGCCCGTGCAAGGCGGGGGCAGCGGGCGGTAAATCCCTATGCCGCCTTTTCGTCACGTCATACGCTGTTTGCGTGGACCTTGATCAGCTGACGGTGGAGCAGGCGAGGAAACGCGACGGCACCAAATGGGCGCAGGCCGGTCCCGACGTGATCCCCGCCTGGGTGGCCGACATGGACTTCCCCGTGGCAGCTCCCATCCGTGAAGCGATCATGCATCGGGTCACCAACGACCTCGGCTACCCCGACTGGCCCTGGGAGCAGCCCGGCCTTCCGCTCCCCCAGACGTTCGCCGACCGCATGGCCGACCGCTACGGCTTCCACCTCGATCCCGCCCACGTGAAGCCGTTCACCGATCTGAACCAGTCGCTCCAGGCGCTCCTCGACGTGCTGACCGTGCCGGGCGAGGGGGTGCTCGTCCACACCCCGGCCTACAACGCCTTCCTGATGACGCTGGAGGCGATGAACCGGCCGCCGGTCCCGATCCCGCTGATTCCCGACGGTGACACCTGGCGGGCCGAACTGCCCGCCGACCCCGGGGGTGCGCGGGTGTTGATCCTGGTCAATCCCCACAATCCGACGGGGCGGTGCTTCAGTCGTACAGAGCTGGAGGAACTGGCCGACTACGCCGACCGGCACGATCTCACGGTCATCTCCGACGAGATCCACGCCGATCTGACCTTCGCCCCGAACCGGCACATCCCATTCGGCCTGCTCCGCCCCGATCGCACGGTCACCATCGCGTCGGCCAGTAAGGCCTTCAACATGGGCGGGCTGCACTGCGCGATCGCCCACCTCGGCTCCCCGCGGGCGCGCGCGGCGCTGGCGGCGCGGCCTCCCGCGCTCTACGGCCAGCCGAGCGTTCTCGGGGTCGCCGCCACGGACACGGCCTGGCGGCACTGCGACGCCTGGCTCGACGAGGTCGTCACCCTCCTCGACCGTAACCGTAAGACCCTGGCTCAGCGGTTGCCGAGCGGTTGGGCCTATCGGATCCCGGAGGCGACCTATCTGGCCTGGATCGACACGGGCATTCCGGATGCCGCGACCGTTCTGGAACGCGAGAATCGGGTGAAAGTCGCTCCTGGCACGATCTACGGCGCTCCGGACACCTGGATCAGGCTGAATTTCGGCACGTCGGGCCTCATTCTGGACGAGATTCTCGACAGAATACGAAGGTGACCGACGTTTCTCACTATCTTCGGCTTCTCGCCGGCAAACAGTCCCTGTCCCACTGGGGAACCATCACCTGGATTTCCGGTGTGGAGCCCGAGACCGCTCTCGAGTTTCTCGGCGGCGACCCCGATTCGGAACTGCCGCTCTCGTTCGACGACTGCCATTCCGCGGCTTTCAAGGATTTCCAGCTGCGCGGCCATTCCGGCAGCGAGATCCTGCTCGACAAGGCCGGCCCGTGGCTCGTCTGCATCGAGCCGTTCGGGAACGGCGGCGCCGTGACCGGCACGCTTTCCGCGCTCTCCAAAAAGGGCACCGCTTTCTCGCTCCAGCTCCACCCCGAAGGCCTGCACACCTTCACCTACGCCGCCGACGGTGAGGCCATGGTGGCCCTCGACCGGATCGGTGAGCCTCGGGTCGAAGGCCCGATCACCCTCGAAGAGATCGTCGGAGACCTCCCCCTCCTCGACGGGGACACCGATCCCGTCACCTGGGCGGCGAACGCCCTGGCCCTCGCCGAGGGTCTCAGCAGATTCCGGCTCACCGCCGAATGGCTGGACACCGAACATCCCTGTTTCGTCAGGCTCCCGGCCTGAGCAAGGTGGGCTTGAGGTCGTCCCAGGTCCGCACCTCGGTCGCCAGATCGGCCGACGTCAGCAGGGGCAGGGCCGATCTCAGGATGTGGATCTGGTTTCTCAGCCGCCGGGCCAACCGGATCTCGCCGGGCGTGAGCGCGGCCCAGTCCCCGCTCACGCGCCTCGCCTCGTCGATCGCCGGGCTCGCGGCGAGCCAGCGTGCCACGGCCTCGTCCGCCGTCGGCAGCCAGCCGGCGCCGTCCAGCCCCTTCTGTTCGGCTTCGTCGAGTTTGGTGATCATGGTGAGGGCGGCCTCGTCCGGGCTGTCGATGCCGCGTTCGAGCGCCAGTTCGTCGAGGGTGAGACCCAGGCGCATCCAGGCGGCGGCCTCCTCCGGTGTGCCTCCCGTGCGATGGGAGATCGCCCGGCGCAGTCGGGTCCACCATTCGGTCCGGTCGGGTTCGGTGTCCGGTTCGCGCTTGCGCAGCCAGACGGTCATCCCGGGTCGGCGCAGCGTCATCAGGTAGTCGGACCAGCCCCTGAACCGTCGCATCTCTCCCCTCGCGAAGTGGACGGGGCGGATTCCGCTCGCGTGCAGACCGACCACCCTTCCGGATTCGGGGATCGCCTGCACCTCGACGCCCGTGGTCGGCTCCCGGTATTCGACACGGTCGAGATTGAGCCGTGGTTGCTGTGTCAGCGTGAACCCACGGGCCTCGACGGCTCGCGACAGGTCGTCCAGGTCGAGCCGTGGCGGGAACGCGCCGTAGCGTCCGGCGAGGGCGGGGTCGATCTCGCCGGCCAGATCGGGCAGGCGATGAGGCTGGGCTCCGATGAGGGAGCACGTCCAGTCGTCATGGGTGCGTCGGCGGAACCACGAGAACTCGACCAGGCCGAAGTCGTGGCGCATGCGGTGAGGTTCCTCGTCGACGGGCCCTGCCCCGAAGACCGCCTCGACCTCTTCGAGGGTGCTCGTGTGGTCCAGGCCGAGAATGGTTCCGGTGGTCACCAGGTCGGCGAAGAAATCGAGGCCGCTCAAAGGCGGGGCACGATCTCGCCGAGTGGCGCGTCGGGGCATTTCCGCCACCGCTTGGGCCGCTCGGTGCCGAGTGCGCCTTCGAGGAGCTGGTGATCGTGGTGGCGATTCGCCCGGTGCGGGATCTCGCCGTAGTTGTTACGGCGGTCCTGCTCCTGCGGCGTCTTCCGGCCCATGAGGCGAAAGTGCCAGGAGCCCGGCGACGCGCGCAACCGAATTGGCCCACCACCCGGACGGATGGCGGGCCGTTCACGCTAGATGGTGCAGGTGATCGGTGAGGGCACCGCGTTGGTGCCGTTCCAGGTGCCGTTGAAGCCGAACGTCGTCGAGCCGCCGACCCCGATCGAGCCGTTGTAGGACAGGTTGTTCACCGTGACCTGCGAGCCGGACACGGTGTGCTGGCCGCTCCAGAGCTGGGTGATCGTCTGCCCGTTGGCGAAGCTCCAGCGGACCGTCCACCGGCTGATCGCCGCCGACGACGGCCGCACGGTCACCTCACCCTGGAACCCACCCGGGTACTGGTTCACGATCCGGTACGTCGCCACACAGCCCCCCGGCGAAGGCGAAGGCGAAGGGGAAGGTGAAGGCGACGGGCTGGGTGAAGGCGAAGGCGACGGAGAAGGTGACGGGCTGGGCGACGGCGACGGCGAAGGTGAAGGCGAGGGCGAGGGCGAGGGCGACGGGGTCGTCCCCGGGGGGACGGGAGCGATCAGGTAAGGCTGGAGGATGTTCTGTTTGGCCGTCTGGACGGTCACCCAGTCGTCCATCACGATGCCGCCCGTGTCGCCCGAGTTCGGGTTCCACGACCAATAGGTGAACGACATCCCGTTCACCCCGGTCCCCGTGTACTTCATCAGCTCCGTCAGCCAGATCCGGTCGACGTTCGCCGTCATGGTCGTGCCGAACTCGCCCATCATGATGGGCGCGATGTTCTGCTTGTACAGGTAGCCCCAGTACCGGTCCCAGATGGCCGGCATGTTCGCGGGGTAGCTCGGGTCGGAGAACCACGTCTGGTTGTAGACGGACGTCGCGTACTCATGCGGCGAGTACACGAGCCGGTTGGCCACATTGAGCCGAACCGGGAATTGTCCGGCCTTGGAGAGGTTGCCGCCCCACCAGCCGCAGTCCTCGTCGTTGGACGTGTCGCCGTCCCACACGTTCGAGAGACCGCCCGACGGGCACGACACGCCCTCGACGAAGATCAGCCAGTTCGGCTGCACACCGAGGATCGCGTTTCCGGCCCGCTCGGCGGCCAGGCGCCAGTCGCGGGTCTCGACGCCGCAGCCCCAGCAGGCGCCGGTGGCGTTGGGGTTCGTACCGTCGGCGTGGGGTTCGTTGTGGAGGTCGGCGCCGATGACGGTGGTGTTCCCGGCGTAGCGCTGGGCGAGCATGCGCCAGTCGGCGATCCAGGTCGCCTCCGACACCGTCGAGGTGTACCAGAGGGCCGACTGGCCCGCCGAGGTCGGGCGGTGCCGGTCGAGGATGACGCGCATCCCCTTGGTCCCGACGTAGTCGATGACCTTGTCGAGGATCTGGAGCGGGGACAGGCCGACGAGGTCGGGGTTGGTGAAGTCGTTGATGCCCGTCGCGACGGCACCCGGCTTGAGGGCGTCGTTGGAGAACGGGATGCGCAGCGTGTTGTAGCCGAGCTGGGCCATGTGGTCGAGCTGGGAGCGCCAGGTCACGCTCGCCCACAGGCCGTGGAAGGTCTTGTTGTCGGTCTCCATGCCGAACCAGTTGATCCCCGTCAGCCGGACGGTGGCGCCGGTGCTGTCGACGATCTTGTTGCCGTTGGTCCGCAGGTAGCCGGTTCCCGTACCGGCCGCGTTGGCGGGGGCGCTCACGGCCACGAACAGGCCCAAGAAGAGAGCGGTCCCCGCCAACCAGGCGGTGATTCTGGACAAAGGTGCCTCCAAAGCGGGGGCACGCCTGGCCGTCGAGCCGGTACGGATTCAGGCACGCCCCGCTGAGGCATGCCCTGACCGCACGCCCGACGATGTTCGAGATATCGGCTCGGGCGCCAATGGTGCCCCTACGGCACGATGTTGACCAGCTTGGGCGCCCGGACGATGACCTTGCGGGGAGTCCCGTTGAGGTGCGCCAGCACCTTCTCGGAGCTCAGGGCCAGCGCCTCCAGATCGGTGTCCGAAATATCCGGTGAAACTTCCAGGCGGTCACGGACCTTCCCGGCCACCTGGACGACCGCCGTGACCGAGTCCTGCACCAGCAGGGCGGGGTCGGCGACCGGCCACGTGGCGCGGGCCACCGACGGCTGGTGACCCAGCCGCTCCCAGCCCTCCTCCGCCGTGTACGGCGCCACGATCGACAGCATGACCGCCAGCGCCTCGGCCGCCTCACGCACGGCGGGGTCGCCCGCGCCGGGGCCCGAGTCGATCGCCTTGCGGGTGGCCGAGGTCAGCTCCATCAGCCGCGCCACGGCGACGTTGAAGCGGTGGCCCTCGACCAGCTTGGTGACCTCGTCGATGGTCCGGTGGGTGAACTTCCGCAGCTCCAGGTCACCGGCGGCGGCGTCGGTGCCACCCGCGGCGCCGTCGGTCATCACGCGCAGCGCGCGGGCCAGGAACTTCAGCGACGCCGCCGGGGACACGTCGGCCCAGTCGATGTCGTCTTCCGGCGGGCCGGCGAAGACCATGGTCAGCCGGACCGCGTCGACGCCGAAGTTGTCGATCTGGACGCCCAGGTCGACGCCGTTGCCCAGCGTCTTGGACATGGCCTTGCCGCCGTTGATGACCTGACCCTGGTTCAGCAGCCGGGTGAACGGCTCGTCCCAGGTGATCATGCCCATGTCGTACAGGACCTTCGTGAAGAAGCGGCTGTACAGCAGGTGCAGGACGGCGTGCTCGACGCCACCGACGTACTGGTCGATGGGGCCCCACTTCTCGGCCCGCTCGGGGTCGAAGGGGCCGTCTTCGAAGGTGGGGTCCAGGTAACGCAGGAAGTACCACGACGAGTCGACGAAGGTGTCCATCGTGTCGGTGTCGCGCTTGGCGGGGCCGCCGCACGACGGGCACGGCACGTTGACCCAGTCGGTCGCCGAGGCCAGGGGCGAGACGCCCTTGGGCGCCAGGGCCTCACCGCGCAGGTCGGGCAGCTCGACCGGCAGGTCGGCGTCGGGCACGGCGACCTCGCCGCACGCACCGCAGTGGATGATCGGGATCGGGGTGCCCCAGAAGCGCTGGCGGGACAGCAGCCAGTCGCGCAGGCGGAAGTTGACGGTGGCCTTGCCGGTGCCGCGCTCGGCCAGGATCTCGATGATCTTCTGGATGCCGTCGGCCTTGGTCAGGCCGTCGAGCGGGCCCGAGTTGACCAGCTTGCCCTCGCCGGGCGTGGCCTTGCCGGTCTCGCCCGGGTCGGCCAGGCCGGTGTGCACGACGACCTTCACCGGCAGGTCGAACTTCACCGCGAAGTCGAGGTCGCGCTGGTCGTGGGCGGGCACCGCCATGATCGCGCCGTGGCCGTAGTCGGCCAGCACGTAGTCGGCGGCCCAGACCGGGATGCGCTCGCCGTTGACCGGGTTGATCGCGTAGACGCCCAGGAAGACGCCGGTCTTCTCCTTCTCGGTCGACATGCGCTCGATGTCGGACAGCTTGGCGACCTCGGCCTTGTAGGCCTCCAGCGCGGCCCGCTGCCCCTCGGTCACGATCTCCATGGCCAGCGGCGCGTCGGCGGCGACCACGAAGAAGGTCGCGCCGTAGAGCGTGTCGGGGCGCGTGGTGTAGACGGTGACCGGGTCTTTCCGGCCCTCGATCTCGAAGTCGACGTCGGCGCCGGTGCTGCGGCCGATCCAGTTGCGCTGCATGGTCAGCACGCGGTCGGGCCAGCCGCCCTCCAGGCGCGCCATGTCGTCGACCAGGCGGTCGGCGTAGTCAGTGATCTTGAAGTACCACTGGGTCAGCTCGCGGCGGATGACGTCGGCGCCGCAGCGCTCGCACTTGCCCGCGACGACCTGCTCGTTGGCCAGCACGGTCTGGTCGTTGGGGCACCAGTTGACCAGGCCGCCCTTGCGGTAGGCCAGGCCGCGCTCGAAGAAGCGGGTGAACAGCCACTGGTTCCACTTGTAGTAAGCGGCGTCGCTGGTGTGCAGGCGGCGGGTCCAGTCGAAGGAGATCGCGTAGCGGTGGAAGCTCGCGGCCTGCGTGTCGATGTTGCTGTACGTCCACTCGGCCGGGTGGGCGTTGCGCTTGATCGCGGCGTTCTCGGCGGGCAGGCCGAAGGAGTCCCAGCCGATCGGGTGCAGGACGTTGTAGCCCTTCAGGAACCAGTAACGCGCCACCACGTCGCCGATGGCGAACACCTCGGCGTGACCCATGTGCAGGTCACCGGACGGGTAGGGGAACATGTCGAGCATGTAGCGCCGCGGCCGCGTGTCGGCGTCGTCCTCCACGACGGCGAAGGGCTTCAGTTCCTCCCAGCGGGGCTGCCACTTGGCCTGGATCGCCTGGGGGTCGTATACCTGCTCGTCCACGTGTGATCTCCTGGTTTATCGACACCTGCCCATAAGAAAACCCCTCGGCTGAAGGCACGAGGGGCGGCCGCGTCGGGAGGTTGTAGTCAGCTCGCTCGACGCGGCCCGGTAAGAAGCAGGTTCGCCGCGCGCATAGGCCAAGGGTAGCGCAGAAAGCAAGCCCCGCCGACGAATAAGTGTCGATCTTACACAGACAGTAAAGGCCCGATATCGGATGGTGATAGATCCATTGTGACCTCGGTTGTCCCTTTCGTTTACCCTCATCTCGTGAACCCTGTCGACCCGAGGCGTGGCCCGGACTTCCCGCAGGCGGACCTTCCGATGCAGGACCCGCCGACCGACCCCACGGGCGAGACGTTCAGAGGGGGCTTTTCCAGTTTCGCCGCCCCGCCCCCGGGCGCGCATGAGATCATGCCAAGCACGTCTAATTCGGGCATGATCTCGGGAGGTTCCATGCCCTCGGAGCACAGCGATCCACGGCGCGGCCCGGCCTGGCCGGAGATCCCGCCAGCTTGGCCCGAGGTGTCGCCGCCCGCCGCCTCGTATCCGCCCAACCCGGTCGCCCCGCCTCACGGCGCCCCCAACGGCACATCGCACGGCCGGCACACCGGCCCGCAGACCCCTCCGTCCGGCGGATCGTTCCCGCCGAACCCGATCGCCGCCCCGCACGGCCGGCACCAGTCTCCGTTCAGCGAACCGCCGTTCGGGGAGTCACCCTTCGCGGAGCGGCCGGAGCACCAGACCGGCCCGCAGAGCCCGCCCATCACGCAGGCGCCGTTCCAGGAGCACCCGCCGTTCCCGGTGCCGCCTCCGGTACGGCCCCCGGCGAGCCCCTTCGGCCCGGCCGACGATTTCCCCGCCTTCCAGCCGCCCCCCGGGCCCCCCGCCCCCGAATTCCCGCCGCCCGCGAGGGCAGGCAGTGGACCGGTGTTCCCTCCTCCGATGAACCCGCAAGGTTTCCCCGAACAGCAGCCCCCGTCGCGACCCCAGCAGCCCGGACAGCAACAGGGCCGGGGTGGCCCCGGCTTCCCCGAGCTCCCGCCGCAGGAGACGGGGCCGTGGGCCTCGGCGCCCAACGTGTTCCCGCGTGGTGACGAGCGGAACCCGTCGTTCCCGCCGCGTCCGGTCGAGCCCGAGCCGCAGCAGCCGTCGTTCTCCTACCAGGAGCCGGCCACCACGTTCGGCACCCCGCGCGGCCCGTTCGACGCCCGGATCCCGCAGCCGCCGCACGACCCGCAGCAGCACTTCCAGCAGCAACAGCAGGCCCCCCAGCAGGCCGCGGCCCAGGCCACCGACCGCACGGTCACGATGGGGCCGCCGCCCGGCCAGTCCGCACCGCCGCAGATGCCGCCGCAGCACCTGCCCCAGCAGCAGATGCCTCCTCAGCAGATGCCGCAGCACCCGAACCAGCAGCCCATGGGCCAGCCGATGCAGCCCGGACCGCAGGCGCAGCAGCAGGCGCCGCAGGCCGCGCACTACGGCTCGGGTCCCACCACCGGCGAGCACCTGGTGCAGCAGCTCCCCGGCGACGACCCCTACAAGCCGTTCGTCACGGCGGGCCAGATCAGCGGGCCGAAGACGCCTCCGGCGGCCCGGCAGCAGGAGCTGTGGAACACCGTCTGGGGCGACGGCCAGCACACCACCGACGATGACGACGAAGACGACGAGAAGGGCAAGCCGGTCTGGCTGTTCGCGCTCATCGGGTCGGTCCTCGTCGCGCTGATCGTGGCGCTGCTGTGGGCGTTCCTGGCCGGGCCGCTCAGCTCGGCCGCCGAGACCACCGCGCAGCCCGAGGCCTCGGCCAAGCCGTCGGCCACCAAGTCGGCCGCTCCCGCGGCGGGTTCGGCGACCGGGATCCCCACGTACGAAGGGGAGAAGTCGGCGGTCACCGGCACGGTCTCCGACGAGACCGCGGGGATCTCGATCTCCAAGCTCGGCGGGCAGTGGAAGGCCGACGCCGACACCCAGACGGTCATGTCGACCTACGGCTACTCGACCCGGCAGTTCGTGAGCGCCGGGCTGACGTCCAAGGGCAAGCCCTGGTTCGCGACGGTCATGACGGGCAAGCTGCCCGCCGACCTCGCCGCGCAGTACAAGTCGCCGACCGACATGCGGCCGGTGCTGAACGGCGTGGTGGTCCGGGCCAGGAACACCATCTTCCCGAAGCCCAACAAGGTCGCGAAGGTCGGCGCGCAGAAGCTGCGCGGCGGGCTGGGCCAAGCCGCCGCCTACAAGGTGACCGACGACGGCGGCGGGACCCTGGTCGTGGTGGCCGCGGTCAACACCGGCGCCGAGGTCCCGTCGGTCGTCTACATCCAGATCCCGGATCTGCGCGACGACCTGCTCCCCGACGTCAACACGATCCTCGACTCGATCAAGAAGAACTAGAACTCGCAGGTCATGTGCTTCGTCCCGTTGATGAAGCTGGAGAACAATCGCTCGGGTGACCCGCCTTCGATGGTGGGCACCCGGGTGAGCAGTTCGCGGAACATGACCGTGATCTCGCGCCGGGCCAGGTGGGCCCCGAGGCAGAAGTGGGGCCCGGGGGCGCCGAACCCGACGTGGGGGTTGGGGTTGCGGCCGATGTCGAACTGCATCGGGTCGTCGAAGACCGCGTCGTCCCGGTTGGCCGACCAGTAGTAGAGGACGACCTTCTCACCCTTCTTGTACTCGTGGCCGTTCATCACGTAGTCGCGGGTGACCTTGCGGCGCATGAAGTTGACGGGGCTGGCCAGCCGCACGATCTCCTCGACCGCGCCGCGCGACTTCCCGTCGACGTCGGCGAGCCAGAGCGCCTTCTGGTCGGGGTTGACGGTCAGCAGGCGCAGGCCGTACGAGATGGCGTTCCTGGTGGTCTCGTTGCCGGCCACCACGAGCAGGATGAAGAACGAACCGAGCTCCTGGAGCGTGAGCCGCTCTCCGTCGATGTTGGCGTTGACCAGCGACGAGATCAGGTCGTTGCTCGGGTTCTTCTCCCGGTGGGCGGCCAGATCCTGGACGAGTTGCTGGAGCGCCATCCCGGCGGTCAGCAGGGCGGTGCCGACCTCCTCGATGTCGCCGACGTATTCGGGGTCCTGGGCGCCGAGGATCATGTTCGAGTTGTCGAACACGAACCGGTAGTCCTTCTCGGGGATGCCCATCATGTCGCAGATGATCTTCAGGGGCAGGCGGGCGGCGACCTCCTCGACGAAGTCGCAGCCGGACCCCTTCTCCAGCAGTTCGTCGACGATCTTCGTGGCGGCGAGCGCGACGTCGTCCTCGAACTGCTTGATCATTTTCGGGGTGAAGGCGCGGGAGACGATCCGGCGCAGGCGGGCGTGCCGGGGGTCGTCCATGCTGATCATCGAGCCGAAGTACTCGAGGAACTCCGGCGGCATATCGACGATGTTGGTCGACCCGCCGTCACCGGAGCAGAAGATCTCCGGGGTCCGGCTGGCCTCCAGGACGTCCGCGTGTTTCACCAGAGCGTGGTAGCCGAGCCCCTGACTGGCGAAGGACACCGTGGGCTCGGCGTAGAAGGAGGGGGCGGCCTGGTCGCGCAGCAACTGGAAGGCGCGTTCCCGTTCGGCCATCGGCCGCTTCCAGAACTCCCAGTCGGACAGGTCGAAATCGGCGGCCGAAGCGATCGGCGGCAACGTCATTTGTGAGCCTCCGGGGGAGGAAGACCAGAATGGCATTCGGTATTAATGCTGCCATATCAACTCTGCCGCGCGCTCGGCGATCATCACAACGGGGGCGTGGGTGTGACCGCGATTCAGGGTCGGCATGACCGACGCGTCGACCACGCGCAGTCCCTCGACGCCGCGCACCCTGAGCTCGGGGTCGACGACCGACTCGGCGTCGGTGCCCATGCGGCAGGTTCCGGCCGGGTGGTAGAGCGTCTCCGACCTGTCGCGCACCCAGCTCTCCATCTCGTCGTCGGTCTTCGGTTCGGTGTACGGCTCGATCGGGCCGCTGACGTAGTCGGACAGCGCCCCGGTGGCCCCGACCCGCTGGCAGGCCTTGAGCCCCTCGACGAGCCGGCGCACGTCGGCCGCCTCCGTCAGGTAGCCGGGATCGATGACGACGTCACGGCCGTCGAGCGTGACGCGGCCCCGAGACTCGGGCTGGAGCAGCACCGCCGCGACGGTCAGGCCGTGCCCGGCGGGCGGGGTGCGGCCGTGGTCGACGAACACCGCCGGCGCGAAGATGAGCTCGACGTCGGGGGCCGGTTCGGAGTCGGAGGTCCGGATGAACGCGACCGCCTCGGCGACGTTCGAGGTCAGCATGCCCTTGCGGCCGACCAGGTAGCTGAGCAGGTTGGGCACGCTCTCGGCGGCGGTCATCGTGATGGGCTTCGGGCAGGCGAAGTAGGCGCCGGTGGCGAGGTGGTCCATCAGGTTGGTGCCGACGTTCGGCGAGGCGTGCACGACCGGGATGCCGTTCGGCGTGAGCACGTCGGGGTCGCCGATGCCCGACAGCATCAGCAGGTGCGGTGAACCGATCGCGCCCGCGCAGACGATGACCTCCTTCCGCGCGGTGACCCGCTCCCCCGAGCCGTATTCGACGGCGACCGCGCGGCCGTCGTCCACCACGATCCGGTGGGCCTGCGCGGCGGTCAGCACGGTGAGGTTGCCCCGGCCCATGGCCGGGCGGAGGTAGGCGTCGGCGCAGCTCCAGCGGTGGCCGCGGTCCTGGGTGACGGGGGTCGGGCCGTAGCCCTCGTTGGTCGCGCCGTTGAGTTCGTCGAGCCGCTTCAGGCCGAGTTCGGCGCACGCCGCGAGGAACGCGCCGGTGGCCTCGTTGGGGCTGCGCAGCTCGGAGATGTGGATCGGGCCACTGGTGCCGTACACACCCCCGAGGTTGGAGCCGACGCGGTGTTCGGCGCGGCGGAAGTAGGGTTCGACCTCGTCGTACGACCAGCCCGGAACGTCCCACTGGTCGTAGTCGAGCGGGTTGCCGCGCAGCCACATCATGGCGTTCATCGAGGAGCTGCCGCCGAGCATGCGGCCCCTCGGCCAGTAGATCCGCCGGTCGGACAGGCCGGGCTGCGCCGACGTGGTGAAGTTCCAGTCGTAGCTGGTGCCGAACAGCTTGCTGAAGCCCGCCGGCATGCGGACCTCCAGCTTGCGGTCGCTGCCGCCGGCCTCGATCAGGGCCACCGTGGTGGCGGCGTGCTCCGACAACCGGGCGGCCAGGACGCACCCCGCCGAACCGGCTCCGACGATCACATAGTCGAACTCCATTCCTCGTGCTTACTCCTCACACTTGGAGCCGTCCACCTTTTAGGGTGAGCTACGTACCGGTAGGTATGTCGATCCCCCCGGAGGATGTTCCCGTGCTCAACCTGTCGATCGTGCTGGAGGACAGCGCCCGTGAGGCGCCCGACCGCACCGCCGTCGTCTTCGGTGATCTGCGGTTGTCCTACTCGTTCGTGAACACCGTGGCCAACCAGGTGGCCAATCTGCTGGTGTCACGGGGCGTGGGCCGGGGTGACAAGGTCGCCCTCGCGTGCCCGAACTCGCCCTACTTCCCCTTCGTCTACTTCGGGATCCTGAAGGCGGGGGCGACGGTCGTACCGCTGAACGTGCTGCTGCAGGGACGCGAGATCGCCTACCACCTCGACGACTCGCAGGCCAAGGCGTTCTTCTGCTTCGAGGGCACCGTCGACCTGCCCCTCGGGGAGCGCGGTAAGGCCGGGTTCGAGGCGTCGGGCGCCGAGCAGTTCTACGTGCTGCCCGCCACGCCGCTGGCCGTCGAGTCGGAGTTCGGCGAGACGTTCTGGGCGGCGCTCGGCGGGATGAGCGGGGAGTTCGAGTCCGTCCAGACCGACCCTTCGGACACCGCCGTCATCCTCTACACGAGCGGCACCACCGGGCAGCCGAAGGGCGCCGAGCTCAGCCACCAGAACATGCTGCTCAACGCCCTGGTCAACGACACGATGTTCGAGTCGACCGGCGACGACGTGTACCTCGCGACGCTGCCGCTGTTCCACTCGTTCGGGCAGACCGTCGTCATGAACGGCGGCTTCCGGCGGCGCGCGACGCTGGTGATGCTGCCCCGCTTCGAGCCGGTCGAGGCGCTGCGGCTGATGACCGCCGAGAGCATCACGCTGTTCGCCGGGGTGCCCACGATGTACTGGGCGCTGCTGACCACCGTCCACGCCGGTGGCGGGCCGGTGCCCACGACGCTGCGGACCGCCGTCTCCGGCGGCGCGGCGCTGCCCGTCGAGGTGCTGAAGGACTTCGAGACCACGTTCTCGGTGCCGATTCTGGAGGGGTACGGGCTCTCGGAGACCTCCCCCGTCGCCTCGTTCAACCAGCCGGGCAAGGTCGCGAAGGCCGGTTCGATCGGCACCCCGATCTGGGGCGTCGAGATGAAGCTGATCGACGCCGGGTGGGAGACCGCCGAGGGCATCGGCGAGATCGCGATCCGCGGCCACAACATCATGAAGGGCTACTACAACCGGCCCGAGGCGACCGCCGAGGTGATGAACGACGGCTGGTTCCGCACCGGCGACATCGCCACCCGCGACGACGACGGCTACTACTTCATCGTCGACCGCGCGAAGGACATGATCATCCGCGGCGGTTTCAACGTCTATCCGCGCGAGATCGAGGAGGTGCTGATGACCCACGAGGCCGTGTCGCTGGCCGCCGTCGTCGGGGTCGCCCATCCTTCGCACGGCGAGGAGATCAAGGCGTACATCATCCTCAAGCCCGACTTCTCGGTGACGGAGGAGACGCTGGTGGAGTGGGGCAAGGAGATGATGGCGCAGTACAAATACCCGCGCATCATCGAGTTCCGGGACGTGCTCCCGATGACCGCCACCGGCAAGATCCTCAAGCGGGAACTACGCTGAGACGTCATCGAGGCCGCGCCGGTTCCATTCCGGCGCGGCCTTTCTCTGTCGGAATTTAGATGATTCCGCCGTGATGAACCGGGTAGGGAGGCGCCCGTGCCGCCGTAGTCGATGTCGGGGAGAGACAACTCCATGCGCGCGCTCACCGGTTCGTTATTGCTGCTCGTGACCGGCGCACTCATCACCGGATCGGTGATGGTGCCCGTGTCCACGGCCAGCACGAGCACTCCAGAAAAACGCACGACACCTTACGTGAAGGGGATTCGGTACGAAGCCGAGACGGCCGTAATATCCCGTGGCGTCGTCCAGAAACGCCTCCGGGGTTTCACCGGGCGTGGTTACGTGAACGGCGCCGACCGGCGCGGCAACTTCGTCGAATGGACGGTCACCCCTCTTGGTGCCGGCCCCAACCGGATCCACATCCGCTACCAGTCCACCCGCACGCTCCGCGCCGATCTGGTCGTCAACGACGAGGTCGTGGCCGAAGACGTGCGGTTCCCGGGTTCGCGTTTCTGGCGCACCCTCACGTTCAGGGCCGACCTGCCCGAGGGCGAGTCGTCGGTCAAGGTCGTGGCCACCACGCGGCGGGGCAACCCGCATCTCGACAGTGTCAGCCTGTTCCCGCTGACCACGCCACCCGAGACCCCGGCGCCGAGCGCGGAGCCGACGCCCACGGAGGAACCCACGGCCGAGCCGACGCCGACGCCGTGCGTCAGCCCGGCACTGGCCTACGGCGAGACCCCGCCGGACTCGGCGCCGACCCCGCCCGACGTCGGCTGCGTGATCCCGGACCCGTGCCCGACCTGGACCCCGGAACCGACCCCGTCGGTCCCGCCCTCGGTACCGCCGTCGGACACACCTTCCGAGACCCCTTCGGAGACGCCGTCCACGCTGCCGGACGTCGCGGCGCAGACGCAGACCGAGGAGACGCCGGGCCCGCTGCCGACGCCGAGCGAGAGCGTCCCGCCCGTTCCCGAGCCGACGCCGACCGTGACCTGCTCACCGCCGCCGCCGTGCGACCTGGAGGTCATCCCGCTCACCGAACCGGTGCCCGGGTTCCCGGAGGACACGACGCCGACGCCTTCCGAGGTTCCGTCGACGCCCGTTCCCACACCGACCCCGTCGAGCGGTCCCGGCACTCCGGAACCGACGCCGAGCCTGACGGTCACGCCCGAGCCGACTCCTACCTGCACCCCGCCGCCGCCGTGCCCGGTCCTCCCTTCGGAGACCCCGACGGCCGAGACCCTGACCACGCCGGAGCCCGAGCCGGTCGTCACGGTGACCGTCACGGTCACCCCGACCGCCGGGACCACACCCGAGCCCACCCCCACGCCGAGCGAGACCCCGAGCGAGACGCCGACCGTCTCCGAGACGCCGACGCCGTCGTTCAGCCCGACCGTGGAACCCACCCCCACCCCCACCTGCACCACTCCGCCGGTCGAGACGCCCCCGGCGACCCCGACAGTGGAGCCGACTGTCGACCCCACCGTCGAGCCGACCGTCTCGGAAACGCCCACCGCCGAGCCCACCGTCTCCGAGACGCCCACCACCGAGCCGACCGTCTCGGAGACGCCCACCGCCGAGCCCAGCCCGACTCCGACCCCCACCACGCCCGGCGCGCCCGGTGCTCCCACCGTCGTCTCGCAGCAGTGGACCGTCCCCTGGGACGTCACCTGGGCGCCCGGCGTGGAGTTCGCGCTGGTCACCGAGCGGGACAGTTTCAAGGTCTTCCGGGTGAACAAGGACGGCGCCAAGGCCGAGGCGGGAGCCGTACCGGAATCGATGGGAACCGGTGGTGAGGGCGGCCTGATGGGCGCGGCCTTCTCCCCCGGGTGGAACGGCACCACCGACAAGGACGTCTTCTTCATGCACTCCGCCTCCGACGGCAACCGCGTCGCGAAGATGGAGTACGACGGGACGACCCTGTCGGCGTACACCCCGATCCTGACCGGGATCAAGAAGAGCAAGTACCACAACGGCGGCCGCCTGAAGTTCGGCCCCGACGGCTTCCTGTACGTCTCCACCGGCGACGCCCAGGAGACCAGCCTGTCGCAGGACCCGAACTCGCTGAACGGCAAGATCCTGCGGATCGACAAGACCGGCGCCGCGGCCCCGGGCAACCCGAACGACTCGCGGGTCTACTCGCTCGGCCACCGCAACGCGCAGGGCCTGGCCTGGGACTCCGCCGGACGGCTGTGGTCGGCCGAACTCGGCGCGAGCTCGACCGACGAGCTCAACCTGATCGAGCCGGGCAAGAACTACGGCTGGCCGAAGTGCGAGGGCGCGTGTGACGAGCCCGGCATGACCAACCCGAAGAAGACCTGGTCGACGGCCGACGCGTCACCGAGCGGGATCGCGATCGTCGACGACGTCGTCTACATGGCGGCGCTGCGCGGCAAGCGGCTCTACGCGATCGCCCTCACCGGCACCGAGGCGGGCGACCCGGTCGCCCACTACGTCAACACCTACGGCCGGCTCCGCGCGGTCGAGAAGGTGCCCGACGAGCAGGCGATCTGGATCACCACGAGCAACACCGACGACAACGGCGGCCAGCCCGACGGCGCCGACCGCATCATCAAGGTGAGCCTCAACTCGTAAGGGAGAAACAAGAGACCCCCGGGCGGCGTCGCCCGGGGGTCTTCTCGTGCGGAACGGGTCAGGGCCAGTTGGTCGACGGCCGCAGCGGGACGTGGGACTTCTGGTCTTCGCCCAGCTTGACGCCCAGGACCTGGTGGAGCTGGACCTTGTTGCGTTCGAAGCCGACGATGCATCCGGCCATGTAGAGGCGCCAGACGCGGGCGGTGCCCTGGCCGACTTCGGCCACGGCCTCGTCCCAGTGGTCGTCGAGGTTCTTGCACCAGTCGCGGAGGGTCAGCGCGTAGTGCTCGCGCAGGTTCTCCTCGTGGCGGATCTCGTAGCCGACGTCTTCCATCTCGCGGATCAGCGTGCCGACCGACTCGAGCTCCCCGTCGGGGAACACGTAGCGGTTGATGAAGCCGGTCTTGTTGATGGAACGATCTTTTCCGGAGGGCCGGGTGATGCAGTGGTTGAGCAGGCGGCCGCCCGGCTTGAGTTTGTCGTACAGGAAGGAGAAGTAGCTCTTCAGCTGGTTGGCGCCGATGTGCTCCGTCAGGCCGATGGAGCTCACCACGTCGAAGTCGCCTTCTGAGACGTCGCGGTAGTCGGAGAATCGCACTTCAGCGAGGTCTCCGAGGCCTTCTTCCGCGATGGCCTTCTGCGCCCATTCGGCCTGCTGCTTGGACAGCGTCACGCCGAGCGCCTTCACCCCGTATTCCCTGGCGGCATGGCGGACCATGCTGCCCCAGCCGCAGCCCACGTCGAGCAGCCGCATGCCGGGCTTGAGGTCGAGCTTCTTCGCGACCAGGTCGAACTTCGCGAACTGGGCCTCTTCCAGGGTGCTGTCGTGGTTCGGGTAGCAGGCGCAGGTGTACGCCATCGACGGCCCGAGCACCCACTCGTAGAACCGGTTGGACACGTCGTAGTGGTGGTGGATCGCCTCGGCGTCGCGCTGTTTGGCGTGGCGGCTGCCGAGCCGTGCCATCGCCGACTGCCTGACCTCCTGCGGGGGCAGCGGCACCCGCATCAGCAGCGGCTTGGGCCCGAGGGCCCGGATGGCGGCGAGCTTCTCCGTCAGCGGCAGGTCGTGGAGCGTGATCGACCACATCCGGTCGAGCAGGTCATACATGTCGCCGTGCACGTCGAGGTGCCCGGATACGTATGCCCTGGCCAGGCCCATCTCTCCGGGGGCCTGCGCGAGGTAGGCCACCGCGACGGGCGACTTGACCTCAAGCCGGATGTCGGCCATCGACGGGCCCGCCTTGCTCCCGTCGTAGGCGTGGAACTCGATGCCGGCTCCCGTGCCGACGACCTTTTCGAAGATCTCGGCGAGTGTCATGCGTGCATCACCTTCCCCGTACACACTTCTCATACAGGTCAAGCAGCCGACCTCCGGGGTCGTACGACCGCTTGACCGGCCAGTAGGCCTCCCCGTTGTAGAACGCCCAGAACTCGTCGCGTTCGTAGTAGGACGACGAGTAGAGGGATTTGTGTCCTTCGAGCTGGTGGACGGCTTCTTCGATCGCGCGGTTGTAGTAGCCGTCCCGCTGGCCCCGGGGAAGAGGCACCATGCCCCAGAATCCGAAGTTCACGTAGAGGCGGCCGGTCTCCAGCGGATAGAGGGACCAGTCGCGCGTCGCCCTGAGCGGGCACATCCACACGGGGGTCATCCCGACGTGGTTGACATAGAAGTCCAGGAACTCGGCGCCCCGATCGATGGGCACCTCGATGTCCTGGATGACCGACTCCTGCGGGGGGTTGCCCCGCCAGCGGTCGATGCGGGCGGTGATGCCGTAGCGCTGGTCGAGCCCGACGAGCTTGCGGTACTTGTCGGAGCGCATCCAGCGTTTCGGCATCAGGGAACGTACCAGCGGCTGCTGGACGCCGAACGCGCGGGAGCACCAGAACCAGTCGGTGTCCCAGCGCCAGAGGTAGTCGCGGATGGTGAGCCAGTCGCGGCTGCGGCTGCGCATCGACTGCCAGTAGATGCGCATGCCGGTGTAGTCGGAGGCGTAGGGCGCCCGGTCGGCGAAGGTGCCGATGGTGACGTACATCTCGTCGGGCGAGTGGTAGGTGCCGTCGACGAAGTCGACCTTCTCGCCCTCGTGCTCCATCCGGTCGCAGATCTCCTGCATGGCGAGCATGCACTTGGCGGCGTCGGTGAAGCGGAGATGGGTCAGTTTCACGAAGGGCTTGACCGGGGCCAGTCTGATCTTGATGCGCAGGGCGTAGCCGAGGGTCCCGTACGAGTTCGGGAAGGCGTTGAAGAGATCCGCGTACTCGTTGTCCGCACGGGCGACGAGGATGCGTCCGTCGCCGGTGAGGATCTCCAGCTCCTCCACGGATTCGTGGGGCAGGCCGTCTTTGAAGCTCGTGGACTCGATGCCGAGACCGGTGACCGCGCCCCCCAGCGTGATCGTCTTGAGCTGCGGCACCACGAAGGGCATCAGTCCGTGGGGCAGGGTGGCGTCGACGAGGTCCTCGTACGTCGTCATGCCCTGGACCTCGGCGGTCATCGTGTCCGGGTCGACGTGGATGACCTGGTCGAGATCGCGCGCCGAGAGCTTGGCGCCGTTCGCCGGCTCACGGAAGCGGAAGAGGTTCGTGGTGGCTTTGGCCAGGCGCGGGGCCGAGCCGTCGGGAATCGCCGCGTAGGAGTCGCGAATCTGCTCGACCGCTCTCCTATGGGTGGTCATACTGGTCATGCGCTCGGGCATGACGCCACCCCCATGTGTAGTCGTGGATAGAGATCTTCCCAAGCGCACCATATCCCCCGAAACCCCCGCATACCAGACTCGACACGTTAAGCCCGAGAAAACTGTCCGGAGCTGGTCAGCGGCGTTTTACGACCGGATTCACCCCGTTCACCACGTTGATAACGGGTGCTCCCCCGACGGCCGCCGCGAGGTTCCCGACCACACACTGGATCAGCCGTGTGGTCGACTGCGGGGTCACTCCGGCGGCGTGTGGAGAGAGCAGGAACCGGTCGCTCGACCGCAGTGGATCATCGGGCGGCAGCGGCTCGGTGACGAACACGTCGAGCGCCACCCCGGCCAGATGATCGGCCTCGACCAACGCCTTCTCGTCGACGATCCCGCCCCGGGCCGCGTTCACCAGGAACGAGCCGGGCTTCATCATCGCCAGCCGGGCGGCGTCGAACAGGCCCCGGGTCTCGGCGGCCAGCGCGACGACGATCACCACGATGTCGCTGGTTCTCACGAGGTCGTCCAGCCCTGCGTAGGTCGCGCCGTAGGTCTCCGATTTCTCGGTACGCGACCAGTACGTCACCTCGCACCCCATCGCCGTGAACATCCGGGCGCAGGCGGCTCCTATCGGGCCGAACCCGACCAGGCCGACCCGGCACGACGACAGTTCGCGCGGCTGGAGGGTGAGCTGCGGCCAGTTGCCCGCCCGCACGTCGGCGTCGCCCTGGACGAGCCGCCGGACCAGCGCGAACGCCGCCGCGACACACCACTCGGCCACCGCGATGGCGTTCACCCCCGCCGTGTTGGCGAGCGGGACCCCGGCGTCGGCGAGCGCGCCGAGGTCGTGCCCGTCGATCCCGACGGCGGGCTGCTGGACGAACGCCAGCCTCGGCGCCGCGGCGACCGCCTCGGCGTCCATCACGAGCTGGGAGCTCCAGTCGCCGACGACGATCTCGGCCTCCGGGAGGAGGTCGAACATCGCGGCCCGATCGCGGGATTCGGGGGTGACGACATCGATCCGGTCGCCCAGACCGGACAGGAGCCCGCGCATGGCGTCGGCGGGGAGAGGCGGCAGCGCCAGCAACCGCCAGGGACGCCCTAAGTCGGTCATGCGCTCAGACTGCCATGCCGCGCGCGACACGGCGCGACCGGGTTGCGGGTCGTTGCCGAATGTTGTTCTACTGGCCTCCGTGAGCATGGAGACGAGTGGCCCGCTTGCCGGAATCAAGGTGCTGGAACTGGCCGGACTCGCCCCCGGCCCGTTCGCCGGGATGATGCTGGCCGACCACGGCGCCGAGGTGCTGCGGGTCGACCGGGTCGCCGCGGTGACCGACAAACCTCGTCGCGACGTGATGGACCGGGGCAAACGCTCGATCGGGCTCGACCTGAAGTCGCCCGAGGGCGTGGCGGCGTTCCTGGAGCTGGCCCGGCACGCCGACGCGGTGATCGAGGTCTTCCGTCCGGGGGTGGCCGAGCGGCTCGGGATCGGGCCCGCCGACGTCCACGCCGTGAACGAACGCCTGGTCTACGGCCGCCTCACCGGCTGGGGCCAAGACGGGCCGCTCGCGACCCGGGCCGGGCACGACATCGACTACATCGCGATCTCCGGGGTGCTCTCCCAGCTCGGCCGGGCCGGTGAGAAGCCGACGCCGCCGATCAACCTGCTGGGCGACTTCGCGGGTGGGGGGCTGATGCTGGCGTACGGGATCCTGCTCGCCCTGCTCGAACGCGAGCGCACCGGCCGGGGCCGCGTGGTCGACGCCGCCATGGTCGACGGGGCCGCGCTGCTGTTCTCGATGTTCTACTCGCTGACCCAGTCGGGCTTCTGGGGTCCCCGGGGCACCAACCTCCTCGACGGCGGGGCGGCGATGTACGACACGTACGAGACCAAGGACGGAAAGTTCATGGCGGTCGGCGCCCTGGAACCCCAGTTCTACGCGGAACTCCTTCGTGGATTGGAACTGGCGGAGCCGCCCGCCCAGAACGACCCGGGGCTCCGCGACCGGCTCACCGAGGCGTTCAAGAGCCGCACCCGCGCCGAGTGGGAGGCGGTCTTCGCCGACTCGGACGCCTGCGTCTCCCCCGTCCTGGAGATGGCCGAGGCGCCCGACTACCCCCACAACGTGGCCAGGGGCACCTTCGTCGAGATCGGCGGCATGGCCCAGGCGGCGCCCGCGCCCCGCCTGCTCGGCGCCGGAACGAGCGACCTCGCCCCCGCGACCCGCCTCGACGACCTCACCGCGTGGGGCCTGTCCGAGGAGACCTCGACCCACCTGCGAGCGAAAGGACTCCTGTCCTGATGGACCTGCTGGAGGCCCTCTACACGACCCGCGCCATGCGCAGGGTCAAGCCCGACCCGATCCCCCTCAACGTGCAGCACCGGATCATGGACGCCGCCGTGCGCGCCCCCAGCGGCGGCAACGCCCAGGGCTGGCGGTTCCTGCTGGTCGACGACCCGTCGGTCAAAGACCAGCTCGCCCCGCTCTACCAGGACGCCCTGGGCCGCCTCTACTCCGGCCACTACAAGGAGCGGCGCGAGGTCGCCGAGGCCAACGGCGACCAGCGGACCCTGAACGTGCTGAAGTCGTCGCAGCACCTGGCCGACCACTTCGCCGAATATCCGCTGCTGCTGTTCGCCTTCACCCGCAACGACCCCAGCGGCGGCTCGATCTACCCCTCGGTCTGGAACGCCCAGCTCGCCGCCCGGGGCCACGGCGTCGGCACCGCCCTGACCACGGTGTTAGGCCTGTTCCACGGCGCCGAGGCGATGAAGATCCTCGGTGTGCCCGAGGGCAAGGGCTGGGAACTCGCCTGTACGGTCACCTTCGGCTACCCCACCGGCAGGTGGGGCGTGGCTCCCAGGCGGCCCGTCCACGAGGTGAGCTACCGCAACCAGTGGGGCGAACCGGTCGGCTTCGAGAACGACGAACCGCTCTGGACCTACCCGGCGGCCTCGGAGTAGTTGGGCCGGGCCGCGACGTAGAGATCGACGCCGCCCTGGTGGTGGACCTCCAGGTCGGTCGTGAACGACCGCTGGTCGGGGTGCTGCCAGAGGTACTGCCAGGCCTCGATCAGGGTCTGCGGCAGCGGGCCGCGCACCTCCAGGTGAAGGCTGGGCACCCCCGGCACCCGGACCGCCACCATGCCCTCGGGTAGCCTTGCCGCCGTGTGTACCGCCATGCCGATGATCTGGGTATATGCCCCGTTATGGTCGCTCTCGTAGTCGGTCAGTACGGCGTAGATGTTCTCGTCGACCCGTCCCGGCACGTGGGCGAAGGCACCTGGAGCACCCGCGCGCTGCCACAGACCCGGCAGCAGCGCGCGCTCCGGGTCGCCTTCGGCGGCGTTGGTGGTGCGGATGGCGTATCCCACGACGAGCAACTCGGGCCGGTCGGCAATGATCAAGATCGTTCCCCTCGACGAATGGTGATCAGCCGCAATCTTATGTTTCCCCACTAGTCTGGACAGACGTGCGATTCCTCAACGACATGACCCCGCCGTACGACCTCACCTACAGCGACGTCTTCATGGTCCCTTCGAGGTCGGACGTGGGGTCGCGGCTCGCCGTCGACCTGTCCTCCCCCGACGGCACCGGCACGACCATCCCGATCGTGGTGGCCAACATGACCGCCGTCGCCGGCCGCCGGATGGCCGAGACCGTCGCCCGGCGCGGCGGCATCACCGTCATCCCGCAGGACATCCCGATCGACGTCGTCTCCGACGTCATCTCGTGGGTGAAAAGCCGTGACCTCGTCCACGACACGCCGATCACGCTGACCGCCCACGACACCGTCGGCGAGGCGCTGACCCTGCTGTCGAAGCGGGCCCACGGCGCGGTCATCGTGGTCGACCTCGACAACCGTCCGGTCGGCGTGGCGACCGAGGCCGACTGCCAGGGCGTCGATATGTTCACCCAGCTCGGCGAGGTGATGACCCCCTCGCCGCAGGTGCTGACGGCCGGAGTCGACCCGCAGACCGCGTTCGACCTGCTGCACGACCGCCGCCACAAGCTCGCCCCGGTCGTCGACGGCGAGGGCCGTCTCGTGGGCGTGATGACCCGCACCAACGCGCTGCGCGCCACCCTCTACCAGCCCGCCGTCGACGCCTCCGGCCGCCTGCGGATCGCCGCCGCCGTCGGCATCAACGGCGACGTCGCCGCCAAGGCCAAGGAACTGGTGGACGCGGGGGCCGACGTGCTCGTCGTCGACACCGCCCACGGCCACCAGGAGAAGATGCTCGCCGCGCTGCGGGCCGTCCGGGCGCTGGACCCGGGCGTGCCGATCGCGGCCGGGAACGTGGTGACCGCCGAGGGCGTGCGCGACCTGGTCGAGGCCGGGGCCGACATCGTCAAGGTCGGCGTCGGGCCGGGCGCGATGTGCACCACCCGGATGATGACCGGCGTCGGGCGCCCGCAGTTCTCCGCCGTCCTCGAGTGCTCCCGCGAGGCCCGCAGGCTCGGCCGCCACGTGTGGGCCGACGGCGGCGTGCGCCACCCGCGTGACGTCGCGCTGGCGCTGGCCGCCGGGGCGTCGAACGTGATGATCGGCTCGTGGTTCGCCGGGACGTACGAGTCGCCGGGAGACACCCGTACCGCCGCCGACGGCCGCCGCTACAAGGAGAACTTCGGCATGGCCTCGGCCCGCGCGGTCAAGCTCCGCACCGCGGAGGACACCCCGTTCGACCGCGCCCGCAAGGCGCTGTTCGAGGAGGGCATCTCCACCTCGCGCATGTACCTCGACCCGGCCCGCCCGGGTGTGGAGGACCAGATCGACGCCATCGTGGCCGGCCTTCGATCCTCCTGTACGTACGCCGGCGCCACCAGCCTGGAGGAGTTCCACGAGCGGGCGGTCGTCGGCGTGCAGAGCGCGTCGGGCTACAGCGAGGGCATGCCGCTCCACCAGAGCTGGTGACCCTGTTCGCGTGATTGGGCCGGCCGTGCGGGTAGAGGGCGGGTCTTCCACCGACTCACTGAGGAGAAGGCCCTGATGTACGAAACGCCCACGCACGGCCCGGCCATGCCTCTGGCGGACCGGCGCCTGCTCGTCAGCTTCGACCGTTACGCCGCCGCCCAGAAGACCGTCGACACGCTCTCGGACGCCGGTTTCCCGGTCCAGGAGATCGCCATCGTCGGCACCGACCTCCGCATGGAGGAGAAGGTGACCGGCCGTCTGACCAACGGCCGCGCGGCCTTAACCGGGGCCGTCAGCGGCGGCGTCTTCGGCCTCGTCGTCGGCCTGTTCCTGGGCCTGTTCACGACCACCACGACGACGTTCGTGGGCCTGGTCCTCTGGTCGATCCTCTGGGGCGCCGTCGCGGGCGCGGCCTTCGGCTTCACCAGCCACATGTTCCAGGGCGGCGTCCGCGACTTCACCAGCCGCAACTCGATCGTGGCCGGGCGGTACGACGTCCTGGTGACGGCGAGCGTCTGGGAGCGTGCGCAGACCATCGTCCAGAGCGGCCTCGCCCCGGCGGACACGGTCGTCGTCCCCCGTCCCCCGAGTGCGGGCACGGTCCCGCCCGCGACCTCCGACGGCATGACGGCCGAACACGAGATCCCGGCCCAGCGCCGAGCCGAGGAATCGGACGCGGCCACCAAGGGCCGTTGAGCTCTCGGTAAGAGGCGGTATCCCGAAATTTCGTTACATGACTATCAGCGGGCGCGCTGCTGACTTCGTACCGGAAATGTCAGGACCTGAGCCACAGCGGTCGCGAGACGGGGGTTCGCGCAGGTCGGCGAGCCAGTGGCGGGGAGGCGGCGACACGCCCGGCGGGGCGTGCGGGGGGACCGGTAGAGTTCTGCGGTCCGGCCCGCAGAGGGGTCGGTGGCCGGTCGGGGGCGGCGCGTCGCTTCGGCCGGTGTGTCCGGGCGTTCCGAGCGGCGCGCCAAATGAAACTAGGAGACCCACCGTGGCACTCGAGAAGCCCGAGATCGACTTTCCCGAGGGTAACCCGCCCGCCGACCTGGAGATCGTCGACCTGGCCGTCGGCGACGGACCCGAGGCCAAGCCGGGGCACACCGTGAGCGTGCACTACGTCGGCGTCGCGTTCTCGACCGGCGAGGAGTTCGACGCGTCGTGGAACCGCGGCGACACCTTCCAGTTCCCGCTCGGCGGCGGCCGCGTCATCGCCGGCTGGGACCAGGGCGTGGCCGGCATGAAGGTCGGCGGACGCCGCCGCCTCACGATCCCGCCGCACCTGGGCTACGGCAACCGGGGCGCCGGCGCCGCCATCAAGCCCGGTGAGACCCTCATCTTCGTCGTCGACCTGCTCGGCGTGAACTGACGTTCGCCTGGTCGTCACGGCCCGGTCCCCGCAAGGCGGCCGGGCCGTGGCATTGGAAGGGCCGGTACGGCAGGATTACGGTGTGTTGCTGATCGATCTTGCCAGGACCTCCGCGGCCGTGGCCGCCGATTCGGCCCGGCTGGCGAAGATCCGCCATCTGGCGGAACTGCTCGCCCGGGTGGGCCCGGAGGAGGCCGAGATCGCCATCGCCTACCTGTCGGGCGACCTCCCCCAACGCCAGATCGGCGTCGGCTGGCGCTCCCTCCAGGAGCTCCCCGAACCCCGCCTCGCCGCCACCGCCACCCTCACCCAGATCGACGCCTTCCTCGAACGCATCAAGGCCCAGTCGGGCCCCGGCTCCCAGAGCGCCCGCCGCACCCTCATCACCGAGCTGTTCGGCGCCGCGACCCGCCAGGAACAGGCCTTCCTCGGCCGCCTCCTGACGGGCGAACTCCGCCAGGGCGCCCTCGACGGCGTCATGATCGAGGCCATCGCCAAAGCCGCCGACGTCCCTTCCGCCGAGGTACGCCGCGCGCTCATGCTCCGCGGCTGGTTGCCCGCCGTGGGAGCGGCCGCGCTGTCGGGTGGCGTGACGGCGCTGCGCGACTTCCACCTGGAGGTCGGCCGCCCGGTGGCCCCGATGCTGGCCTCCAGCGCCCCCACGGTGACCGCCGCCCTGGAGAAGATCGGCGGCCCCGGCGCGATCGAGTGGAAGCTCGACGGCATCCGTGTCCAGGCCCATCGCTCGGGCGACGACGTGCGCGTCTTCACCCGGACCCTCGACGACATCACCGAGCAGGTCCCCGAACTGGTCGAGGCGGTGCGGGGCCTGGCCGCGACCGACATCGTGCTCGACGGCGAGGTCATCGCGCTGCGCGAAGACGCCACCCCCCTCCCCTTCCAGGTGACCTCGGCCCGCGTGGCGACCAAGGTCGGCCCGCGCGAGGTGCCGCTGAGCGTCTTCTTCTTCGACGCCCTGCGCGTCGACGGCGCCGACCTGCTCGACCTCCCCGACGCCGACCGCCACGCCGCCCTGACGGCCGCCGTGCCCCCCTCCTTGATCACCCCCCGACTGGTCACCTCGGACGCCGAGGAGGGCGAGGAGTTCTTCGCCGAGGCGGTACGGGCCGGTCACGAGGGCGTGGTGGTCAAGGCACCGTCGACGGTGTACGCGGCCGGGCGGCGCGGGGCCGGGTGGATCAAGGTCAAGCCCCGGCACACGCTCGACCTGGTGGTGCTGGCGGCCGAGTGGGGACATGGTCGGCGCGAGGGGAAGCTGTCGAACCTGCACCTGGGGGCGTACGACCCGGAGACGGGCGGGTTCGTCATGCTCGGCAAGACGTTCAAGGGCCTGACCGACGAGCTGCTGGCCTGGCAGACGGAACGCTTCCTTGACCTGGCCGATGGGCCTGTGACGGAGTGGATGGTCCCGCTCAAGCCGGAACTGGTCGTGGAGATCGCCTTCGACGGGGTACAGCGATCGACGCGATACGAAGGGGGCATGGCGCTGCGCTTCGCCAGGGTGCTGCGCTACCGCCCGGACAAGCGCGCGGAAGACGCCGACAACGTCTCCTCGGTACGCGCCCTGCTACCCCCGGCCTGACCTGCCTTTTAGAGGTCGACCCGTCTCGGGGGTCCGGCGCGGTCCCACGCAGGCGGGCTTCGCGTGCACGAACTTCGGCATGCGCAGACCGCTCTTGACCATGAGTCGTTCTCGTTGCCGGGCTGAGGGCGCGCGGCCGGTTGGCGCCGGTTACGGGGCGGGCGACCAGAGGTGGGCGGTGCCGGGGTGGGCGGAGCCGTAACGGAAAGAAGTCTTGGATTACTTGATCAGCCGGACGGTCAGCGGGTAGCGGAACTCGCCGTCGGCCAGGGCCGAGGCGCCGCCGACGACCGAGAGGACGATGCCCAGGACCCAGAACAGCGGGACCAGCACGATGCCGACGATCGTGAACGGGAGCAGGATCGTCGCGCCGAAGACCGTGAGGTGGAAGTTGAGCGCCTCCATGGCGTGGCGGCGGACGTAGGGCGAGGTGCGGCCGGCGGTCAGGAGCAGGATGAGGGGGCCGACGACGAACAGTCCGGTCAGGGTGATCAGGTGGGCGGCGGCGCCGGCCACGCGGTCGGTCGCGTCGAGGGCGCGGGCCGGTTCGTCGTGGGGCTTCGGGTAGGCCATCGCCGCGGGCGTGCGGTTGTAGAGGTCGGCCATGATGGGCATCAGGTCGGCGTGGGTCTGCGCGGTCATCGCGTGGTCGAGCCGGAAATCCATCTCGTCTTTGTCGAGGCGGCCCTCGGCGTAGGCTGCCTTGACGTGCTCGACGACCTGGTCGCGGTCGGCGTCGGTGACGCGGAGCTGGGCGGGCGGCACGGGGCCGCGTCCCGGCATTGCAGGTGAGAACGACGCCGCCATGAAACCCTGCCTTCTCCGAAGAAACGTGACCTTTTCGAGTCTGCCTCTTCCCATACTGGCCGACGGATCGACGAAGAAGAATCGGGGATGACCCCGACGCGCCCCGGAGATACGCCAGAGGGGCGCGCGATGCCCGATCGGACGGTATACAAGGGGTATGAGATGGCGTGACCGCTACGGACTCCGTCGTAACCGAGGTCCGAAAGTGCAGCGTTTCGACCGGGAAGCGACGGATCAGGACATCGAGGCCCTGATCGAGTTCGCGAAGTCCCGCGTCGGCGTGGAGTTCTACGTCGAACCGGAAACCTTCGCCACCGACACCACCGCCGTCGCGGTCGCCCACGACGGAGAGTGGACACGCCGCCGGGTCGGCTCCCCCGCGGTCATCAGAAAGGTCGCCCACAACCTGCGTCTCCCCGTTTACGACGTGCAGCTGACCGGATATCCGGCCCGAATGCGCGCCTACAACGAACGCCGCCGCCAGGCGGGCGAGGTCTGAACCGGGTTCGCCACCATCACGGAGGCAGACCCGGTTTTCCTTTTCCCCGCCATTTCACGGGCACCTGCTTCCGCTCCGACCTGCGTTCACCCTGGACCACCTGAATACGGGCACCCCATCGACGCGCCGCCAAGGCCTGCCGCGAGCAGGGACCGTCGGCTTCCTCTCAGCTCCCGTCGCGGGAGACGGGGTCCGGGGCCCATGTGTTCCCTTTGCGGCGACTGGGCTTCTACGGCGCAGGGATCCCAGCGGCCCTCGTCTCCTCACAGGACCGAGCACCATGTTCGGCCCTCTCCCCCGTTCGATCCCTTGGCCCGGACCATAAGCGGCAGTGCTCGGGAAACCCTCTTCGCACATAAGTCCTCCGGCGCCGGCCCTCGGCGCGGCGGTGCTCAGGAAACCCTCTTCGCACACGAGTCCGCCACCGCTGGCCCTCCGCGCGGCAGTTCTTCACGCGACAGCCACACACTGCAGATCTCCTTGAGACGGCTCCACGCGATGACCTCCCCTTGCAGCTCCTACCAAATGAGCATCAGCGGTCTCGACGACGGTGCGGCGAGGTGCATCACCTGTGAGCAGCCCGAGTGCCCGGGTCATTTTGTTAGGACCTCTTAGCGACTGCGCGGGACGTGCGCGATGGCGCTCACGTGACGGCTCCTTGTCGGTTCGTCCCTCAGAGATGGGGCAGGCGGTCGGGGTCGGCGATGCGTTGCAGGAGCGGGGTGAACCAGCTCATCAGCGGTGGGCCCATCTCTCTGTCGAGTTGTTCCGGCGTCGGCATGCGTTCGCCCACGTCTTCCGGGGTCAGAAGGCGCGCGATGGCCTCCGTCAGGATCAGGGCCATCGTGTAGCGCGGCTCTGCTTCCAACGCTCGGTCGAGGGCCATCGACGCGAGGGCGCAGTCGCCCACTCTCCACGCCGACGCCGCGAGCAGGGACGCCGCCGGGGTGACCAGGTGCGGCGACAGCCGACAGGTCAGGTCGCGCCACAGTGCCAGGTGGGCGGGGCGCTCGTCGATGAGGGTCCAGGCCTCGTCGCGGACGCGGATCATCCACAGCGCGAGGCCCAGCCGGGCCGCGTCGTCGTCGGACAACCGGCCGCCGCGTTCGTGCAGCTCGACGGCCGACCGCACTCGGGCGATCCCATCGGCCAGGTAGGCGCCAGGGTCGGCCTTCTCGACCCAGCTCCACAGCTCGCGTTCGGCCTGGTCGGTCGCCTGGTTCATGGCCGTGCGGGCGGGGCCGGTGACGGGGGCGACCGTGAGTTCGAGGGCCTGCCGGTCGGGGAGGGCGACCATGCCGCGGACCACCGCCTCGGCCGCGACGGGATGCGCTCCGGCGTCGTAGTGGACGCCGTCGGGCGGGCAGGGGTGCAGGTGGGACCAGTAGCGGCCCTCGTGGGTGCGTAACGCGTCGTGGACGGCGAGGCCCGTGGCCGACAGGAAGCGCACCGCCTCGTCGATCGCGGGGGCGGTCAGCACGGCGTCGCCGAAGGCGGCGACGATGGTGCCGTCGGCCTTCTCGCGGGCGAGCAGGGGCGCCAGGTCGTCGAGCGCGCCGGGGAGAAGTGGCAGGTCCCAGCGTGTCGCGACGCGGACGGCCACCTGTTCGAGGCCGATGACGACGAGACTGTCGGCGGGGTGGAAGCCGAGCAGATAGGGGATGGCCGCCAGGATGTCGGCCGGGGACGACAGGCGGAGCCGGTGATCGATGGGCATGGGGGCGATCGTGGTGTCGTACAGAAATTGAGAAACGGACATCGGCGTGGTTGTGGAAAACCGCGTTCGCTATGGGCATAGCTCTGGAAACCGCAAATGGAACCGCGCGGCATGGGACGGTTGTGCGTCGAGGGGAGCAGCGTTGACGGGCATGCGAGACGTTCCGGTCACCGATGGATGGTCCGGCCACGAGCGGGCCCGGTTGGAGAGCCTGCTGGCCGGAGAGACGGTCATCGTCAGCATGAACCGCCGCCGGGGGCATCCGAATCTCATCGCGTGGGCGCGGACCGAGGGCCTGTACGTCCGCATCGATACCCGCAGCGACTGGGCCAACCCCCACGAGAAGGACGACGCGTTGCGCGGCGAGCAGCTGCGCCGCTACGAGTCCTACCTGACCGGGCGTCCCGAACTGCTCGAACGCGTGCCGGAGCTGCGCGGCAAGGTGCTCGGGTGCTGGTGCGTGCCGGGGCCGTGTCACGGGCAGGTGCTCAAGCGGCTGGCCGGTGGCGTGGTGGCCAGGCCCGCGCTGTCCCGTGAGGAGCAGGCGGCGCTGACGGAGGCCGAGGCGGAGATCGAGTCGGCCGGGTCGGGCGGGCTCGGGCGCACCGGTCAGGCCCTCACGCGCATCCGTGACCTGCGGCTCTACCGCGCGACCTATTCCGGTTTCGACGACTACTGCCGCCAGCGCTGGGGCTTCACCCGCCACCACGCCAACCGGCAGATCGCGACCGCGGGGCTGATGGCCAACCTGGGCCGCAAGCCGGAACCGAGGCTTTCGGCGGTACGCGATCTCATGGGTGAACTCGACGGCGAGCCCACCCCCGAGGCGATCCGCCGCTGGATCGGCCTGATCGACGACGGGATCGCGGAGCTACAGGCGGTGCGGCGGCGGCTGGAAGGCCGGCTGCCCCGGCCCCTGAACTAGCATCCGGTCGCGCACCATCATCGCGGCGCCCGCGACGGCGCACGGCATCGCCACGATCGCGACGAACGGCACGAGGAACGTCACGAAGACGCCCACGCCGAAACCGAGCGACATGCCGCGGTTCTCCTTGATCACGGCGAACCGGTATTTCCGGCGGACCCCACGGCGTTCCATGGCGAGCGCGGTGAGCTCGACGGTCAGGAAATATCCGGACACGAGCGCGCCGATGACCGGGACGACCGTCTGTCCGACGAACGGGATGAACCCGAGGATGAACAGCGGAATCGTGAACAGGAGGACATAGCAGAGGGTGACCAGGCTGTCCTTGATCGATCGGGCGATGCCGAGCAGGAGGGGCGTGTCGTCCTCGTACACGGGCCCGCCGAGGCTCTCCTCGACCTGCTCGGAGACCTTCTCGTAGAACGGTTCGCCGATCGCCAGCGAGACGGCCGTGAACAGCACGATCGAGAGCACGACCCCGACGATGACGAGCAGGACCCCGATGAGGCCGCGGAAGAACTCCCGCCAGCCCCAGTCGTCGGCGAACGGCGTCATCCAGGCGGCGATGTCACCGGCGTTGGTGGCGAGCAGCACGAGCAGCCCGGCGAACAGCGCGAACGCGATCAGCGCGGGGATCAGCCCGAACAGCCACCAGCGGGGATGCCGGGCCATCCACCCGATCCCCCGCAAATAGAACCCGACACCTTCGAAGAACCCACCGGCCTGCTTCCGCACCGGCCCACCACCGACCATGAGCCCGAGGCTAGCGAATCCCCGCCCCACCCGCGATCTACCGAGTTGTACCGTTACGCCGGTCGCCATTCGCCATCACTCGACTACCTTGAGTAAAGTCCCGACCCGTGCGCGGAAGGGAGTTGTACGGATTCGAGATCGAGCCCGAGGTCCGAGCCTGGCTGACGGCGCTCAGCGACGGCGACTACAAGCGGGTCGATGAAGTCGCCGGGCTTCTCGCGGAGAGGGGCACCTCGCTGGGAGGCCCGTGGTCGGATCACTTGGAAGGGCCGATCTGGGAACTCCGCATCCGTCTTCACGGGATGGCGATCCGGGTAACGTATTGGTGTACTGCGGACGGGAGGCTCGTGCTCCTCACGGTCTTCCGCAAGACCAAACAGCACGATCAGCGTGAGATCGACCGGGCGGTGCGGGCGCAGAAGCTCTGCGAACGCGACCACCACGGGCGTGCCGTCGAGATCTTCGAGAGGCAGGTGTGATGACCGGCTACCACACCCGCTGGGTCCGTCCCCAGGAGCAGCCCGAGGACCCCGAGCGGATCGCCATCAGGGAGTGCCTGGCCTTCGGCAAGGCGCTCTACGACCGCCGCAACGAGCTCGGCCTCTCCGTGCCGGAACTCGCCGAACGGGCCGGGATGACCGCCGACGAGATCGAGTGCATCGAAGAGGGCGGCACCGCACCGACGGTGGCACTGCTCAGGCTCCTCGCGTCGGCGCTCGACGCGGACGTGCGCCTCACCGCCGGACACGACCTGGGCTCGGTCTGGTTCGAAGCCCACGCCGCCTGATCCCAAGAACGACAACTCGACGCCAACATAACCGTCACCACCGAGTACACCCTCGGCTCGGTCAGCCTCCAAGCCCACCGGATGAGTCCCACCCCCGCCTGACCTCAAGGGGGCGACCGCTATCCCCGGCTCCACAAGCCGGTGACCTCGACTCCCAGTTCGGCCAAGAGTCGGCGTACAAGAGGAAGCGAGATTCCCAGTACGTTGCCGTGGTCCCCCTCGATCCCCTCGACGAACCAGCCGCCCAAACCGTCGAGGGTGAAGGCCCCCGCCACGTGCAGCGGCTCGCCGCTCGCCACATAGGCCGCGATCTCCGCATCCGACGGTGTCCCGAAGCGGACCGTCGTCGCGCAGGTCTCGCCCACCTCGCGCCCCGACGCCACGTCGATCACGCTGTGCCCCGTCAGCAGGCGTCCGGTTCGTCCCCTCATGGAGAGCCACCGTTCCGTAGCCTCTTCGGCCGATGCCGGTTTCCCGTAGGCAACCCCGTCGAGTTCCAGCACCGAGTCGCAGCCGATCACCAGCGCGGGCCCGGACACCGTCTCGGCGACCGCTCTGGCCTTGGCTTTCGCCAGGACCAGGGCCAGGTCGGCGGGGGTCGGGGCGGTCACGACGGACTCGTCGACGCCGCTGACGATGACTTTGGGCTCCAGCCCGGCGGCGCGGAGAACGCCCAGGCGAGCGGGGGACGCGGAGGCGAGAATGAGCTCGGTCACGTCAGCCCACCTTAGTCCCGAAGTCGTTTTCAACGGCTGTCAACCGATATGCGGGCTGATGGTTAAGAGGGGTACCTTGTCCGGGTCGATCGGCGGCGGGGAGGCCACGTGGCGAAGGTGAGTGTCCGCGAAAGGGTGCGGTACTGGTTCGACAACACCATGTCCCGGGGAACCGGGGCGTTGCTGGGCTGGCTGGCCGCGTTCTGCGCGACGCTGATCGTCGGGGTCGGGCTGCTCGCCGTCTGGCTGACGCCGGGCGAGATCCAGAACGGGTACAAAGGGGCGATCTGGGCCTCGCTGATGCGGACGCTCAGCCCGGGCAAGATCGCCTCCGACGAGGGCACCGCGCCCTATCTGGCCATCATGCTCATCGCCTCGCTGGGCGGGCTGACCTTCGTCTCGCTGTTCGTCGGCCTGCTGTCGGCCGGGCTCAAGACCAAGGTCGAAGACCTGCGCAAGGGCCGGTCGCGGATCATCGAGTCGCAGCACACCGTCATCCTCGGGTGGTCCGACCAGGTTTTCACGATCGTCACTGAGCTGGTGAAGGCCCGCAACCACAAGTCGGTCATCTCCATCCTGGCCGACCGCGACAAGGTCGCCATGGAGGACGACCTGCGCGACCGCATCCCGGACACGAGGAAGACCCGCATCGTGTGCCGGACCGGCCGGCCCACCGAGTCGGCCGACCTCGACCTCATGAACCTCGGCGCGGCCAAGTCGATCGTGGTGCTGTCGCCCTCGGGCGAGGATCCGGACGCCCACGTCATCAAGACCCTGCTCGCGCTGGCCAAGCGCCGGGGTGACCATCCCCCGGTCGTCGCGGCGATCGCCGACTCGGGCAACATGGCCGCGGCGCGGCTCGCGGGCGGACCGGGCGTGCACCTGGTCGACTCCGACGACACGGCGGCGCGGCTCATCGTGCAGTCGTCGCGGCAGTCGGGCATGTCGGTCGTGTGCATGGACCTGCTCGACTTCGAGGACGGGGAGATCTATCTCCGCTCGGTGCCGTCGCTGAGCGGAAAGACGTACAGCCAGGCTCTGACGGCTTTTGAGACCGCCACCGTCATCGGCCTGCGGCGGAGAACCGGCGTGGAGCTGAACCCGCCGATGGACACGGCGATCGCCGAAGGCGACGACGTCATCGTCATCGCCCAGGACAACGTCTCGATCCGGCTCGCGCCGAAGGCGCCGGAGATCGACGAGACGGCGATCGTGCACGCGGGCCGCACCAGGCTGGAGCCCGAGCGGACGCTGGTGCTCGGGTGGAACGGCCGCGCGAACACGATCGTGCGGTATCTCGACGGTTACGTGGCGCCCGGTTCGGTGCTCGACGTGGCGGCCGGGCACCCCGACGCGGGCGCGAACCTGGCCGGGCTGCACAACCTCACGCTGAACGTGAAGGAGTGCGACACCACCGACCGCTACGCCCTCGAAGCCCTCGGCGTGGGGATCTACCAGCACGTCATCGTCCTGTCGGACGACCGCTTCGAGGCCCACCACGCCGACACGCGCACGCTGATGTCACTGCTGCAGCTGCGCGACATGCAGACGGTCATGCACGAGCGCTACTCGATCGTCAGCGAGATGCACGACGAGACCAACAGGGAACTCGCCGAGGTCACCGAGGCCGACGACATCGTCATCAGCGACACCGTCATCGGCCTGCTGCTCGCGCAGCTCGCCGAGAACCGGCACCTGTCCGAGGTGTTCGGCTACCTCTTCGACTCCCGCGGCTCGGAGATCTATCCGAGGCCGGCGGGCGACTACGTCACCGAGGGCCGTCCCGTCACGTTCGCGACGGTGATCGAATCGGCCCGCCGCAGGGGCGAGACGGCCATCGGCTACCGGCGGGCGGCCCGCGTCAACGAACCGCCCCACTTCGGCGTTGTGCTCAATCCGGCCAAATCGGCCGAGCTCGTTTTCGAGGCCGGTGACAAGGTGATAGTGCTGGCGGAGCGTTAGACGCGCTGGCCCCGCTGCGGCTTCGACTTCGGCTTGGCGCCGCCCTGCTGCGCGCCACCGAAGATCCCGCCGAGGACACCGCTGAGCATGTCGCCGAAGCTGGTCGTGCTCATCGCCGACTCCTGGCGACGCAGCTCGCGCGCCATGGCGGTGGCGTCCATGTGGTTCTCGTCGATCCGGTGGGCCATCATGGCCATCGCCATCGGCGCGACCATGGCCATCATCTTCATGATGGCGCCCGGGTTCATCCCCATGAACTGGGCGATGCCCTCAGCGGCCTGCTTGCTGCCGGGAACCCCGAGGACGTGGGCCAGGATGCGCTGGCCGTCCTGGTCGTTCGCCAGGCCGGCGACGTCCCGGAAGGGGTCGGCGGCCGAGTGGTCGTCCATGGCGGTCCGCAGCGACTGCGCGCCCTTGGGCTCGCCGCAGTTGCGGGCCATGCCGCAGATGACGGTGGCCAGACAGGCCTGGATGGCCGGCTTGGCGTTCTCGGCGTCGGTCCCCAGCAGGGACGCCATCTGCTGGATCCCCTGCGGGCCCAGCTTGCTGATGATCTCTTCGTGCATCGACTGACTCGACTGACTCACGGTCGGTTCTCCCCCGTTTCAGAAGTGTTCCGCGAGTGATCTGCCCGGCCCGATTTAGGGGTAATGCCTGATTTGCACCAAATGACCACTCCCGCGTGCGAACTCTTTTTTCTGTTTACGGCTGTCGCACACCCTCCGACCATCTCGGCGCCGAGCGATACGTGGTCACTCGCCCAGCCCCGCCTGACGCGCCCGGACCACCGCCTGCGCCCTATCCGCCACCTGGAGCTTCGCGAACACGCTGGTCAGATGGTTCTTCACCGTCTTCAGGCTGAGGAACAGCGCTCGGGCGATCTCGGCGTTCGTCTTCCCGTTGGCCAGCAGGTCGAGGATCTCCCGCTCCCGCGCCGTCAGTTCGGGAAACGGGCCCGTACCGGGACCGGTCGTCAGAAAGCGCCGGATGCGCCGCGCCACCGCGGGCCCGTACACCGCCTCGCCTTTCGAGACCGCCGCCACGGCGGCGAGGAAGTCGGCGCCGCCGGTGCCCTTGAGCACGTAGCCGCGCGCGCCGGCGCGGAGCGCGGCGAAGACCGACGCGTCGTCCTCGGACATCGTCAGGACCAGGATCCCCAGGTCAGGACGCTGGTCGATGAGGCGTCGGGTCGCCTCCAGACCTCCGACACCGGGCATCACGAGGTCCATCACGACCACGTCGGGGTTCAGGGTCAAAGCCATCGCGACGGCCTCGTCGCCGTCGCCCGCTTCGCCCACGACCTCGGCGCCGCCGACCTGTTCGAGCAGGGCGCGCAGGCCGTGTCTGAGGAGAGGGTGGTCGTCGGCGAGGAGTACTTTCACAGCGGGAGCACCGCCTTCACGGTCGTGCCTTGCGATGACGTGCGGGTGAGGGTGCCGCCGAGTTCGGCGGCGCGGTCGCGCATGCTGCCGCTGCCGACGCCCTCGACGAGCGGGTCGGGCAGGCCTCGGCCGTCGTCGGCGACGGTGATCGTCAGGCGGCCTCCGGCGGCGGAGGCGCCGATCTCGATGCGGGTCGCGTCGGCGTGTTTCAGGGCGTTGGACAGGGCTTCCTGCGCTATCCGATAAGCGGCCACCTCGACGGCGGCGGGGAGTTCGGGCAGGTCGGAGAGGGAGACGGTGACCTCTGGGCCGGTGGCGTCCAGGGCCAGGTCTTCGAGGGCGCCGGACAGGCCGAGTTCGTCCAAGGCGGGTGGGCGCAGGTCGTGGACGATCCGCCGCACGTCCCCGACCAGGGTCTGGGTCAGCTCGCGCACGTTCCGGACCGTCTCGGTCGGCGACGTCGCCTCGATCAGGTCGAGGCCGAGGCCGATGGCGGCCAGGCCGGGTCCGAGGCCGTCGTGCAGGTCGCGGCGCAGGCGGCGGCGCTCCTCCTCACGCGCCTTGACCAGGGACTCGCGCGACTCCTGCACCTCCCGCGCCAGCCGCGCCGCCGCCAGCGCGACCGCCAGGTGCCGCGCCAGGTCGGTGAGCACGGCCAGGTCGGCGCGCGACAACGGCTCCCCCGGCGACCGCGGCGCCGCTCTCAGCTCGCCTTCGTACCGCCCGCTCGCCGTCAGAGGGAGCTGTACGGCTCCGCCTCCCGTCTGGCCGATCTCGGACACGGTCACACCGTCGGCAGACACCACCGCGACCGCGGGCAGCCGCAGGGTCGACGCGACCGTTTCGGCCGCCCCGTCGAGGAGGCGGGTGGGGTCGGCGGCGGCCTCAAGTCGTACACCCAGCTGGTTGAGCGCCGTCGCGGGGTCGCCGCGATGCCCGAACAGCCACCGCCCCACGGCCTTCTGCAGCGCGGCCCGGAGCGGCGCGAACGCGACCGCGACCACAGCGGTCGCCACCAGCGTCTCGGTCGACTCCATGAGGGCGTGCGCGGTGGCGACGACACCGAGGTAGACCGCGAGCAGCAGCCCGGTGAGGAGGGTGTAGACGACGGTCCGGCGCAGCAGGATCTCGATGTCGAACAGCCGGTACCGGAAGATCGACACCGCCGTCGCGACCGGCACCAACGGCAGCGCGACGGCCAGCAGCAGCACCCCGAGCGGCGGCTCGACCCGAGCATCGGCGATCAGCGCCGCCACGAGCGTGACCACGGCGGCGAAGACCGGCAGCAGCCGCCTGCGGTCGTGCCGCAACCTGGTCGCCAGCGCGACCGCCCCGGTGACGCCGAGGGCGGTGGCGACGATCGTGAACGCGGTGTAGGCGTGCGGCTCGGTCGGCACGAACCCGATGGGGTTGGGCCGCTCGACCCCCCAGACCCAGATCTTGTCCCGCACCATGAGCACGACGTGGAGCCCGACGAGAGCGGCGATCATGACCGCCGCGACCGGACGCCACCTTGGCGACGGGAGGCGGCCGTCGGGGAGGTAGAGCGGGAGCAGCAGGAGCGGCCCAAAGCCCGCCAGGAAGACCCAGTTGGTGACCCACCCCGCCACGAGGGTCCCCGGCCAGCCGTGGGCCTCCCCGAACGCGGCGTATCCACCCGCCAGAGCTTGGAGCGCGAGCCCGGCGCCCCCCAGGCAGAAGAGCCAGCCCACGGGGTGTCGTGGCCGGGCGGCGGCGATGAGGGCGCCGGTCAGGGGGTAGGTGAGGCCGACGATGGCGTCGAGGACGAGGTAGTCGGTGTCGGCGTGCTCGACCCCGGCGGTCAGGACGACCCCGATGACGACAGCGGCCGCGCAGAGCACGGGCACGATCCACGGCCATCGGACGGTCGACATGGGGCAATTGTCGGCGACATCCCCAGGTGAAGGAATGGGACCAGAGTCCCGCCGAACCCGGGACCCTCTTTCCGACGACGCGAACGCGAGAGCCTCTGACCCAACCCCACGACCCACCGAGCAGGTGAACCAAAGCCAATGACCGAACCCGGAAACTGAAGCCCGGCGATCTGTAGCTCAGTGACCTGCGCGCCTTGGGATCTGAGACTTCGTGGCCGTTCAGCGGAAGCCGCTAGCTCTGTCAGGACTCCTAGGGGACTCCCCGTTCATGTGCGCGGGACCGCCGGACGAGTCGACTCGTCACCGTGAAGACCGATACCTCCCGGCAGATTGCCACGTTCGCTCTCGTGCTGCCCATACTCGTGCTCCCCGCCGTCGCCTATGCCGTCTCCCGAGGGGCCGATCTCGACCACATCGGAGAAGCGCCGATATCCGTACAGATCGCCCTCTACAGTCAGGCACTCGCACCGGCCGTCGCAGCCGCCGTCGCCTTCCGGACGCGCGGGTTCCCCTGGGGCTTCGCCAAGGTCCGGTGGGGAACGCTGTTGCAGGCCTGGGCGATCCCGGTCGTCGGGCTCGGGCTCGCCTATGGCATCGCGTGGCTCACCGGGCTGGCCCGGTTCGGGGCCGAAGGGCTGGCCATGCCGCCGCTGCTCACCGTCGTCGTCGGGCTCGGGCCGGGGCTGGTGCCCTATCTGGTGCTGGCGCTCGGGGAGCAGCTCGGGTGGAGTTCGTTCCTCGCCACGCGGCTCGGGGAGCGGCACTCGGCCGATGTCGTCGCGGTCGTCGTCGGGGTCGCGTGGGCGCTGTTCCATGTCCCGTTGATGGTGTTCGTGCAGGGGGCGGTCGACCCCGGCGTGCCGCTCGCCTACGCACTGCTCTGGTTCACCCTGCAGACCATTGTGCTGGCGTTTCCGCTCGTGTGGTTGCGGCTCCGGACCGGGTCGATCTGGCCGGTGCTCGTCATGCACGCCACGCTCAACGCCGGGACCTACTTCGTCGGCCAGGCCATGACGCAGCCTCACTCTCCCTGGCTGCTCGGTGAGGGCGGGGTGCTGACGACCGCCGGGCTGGCGGTCGCGGTCGCGCTCACGTCGAGGTGGTGGCGTCAGTCGCGGCTCAGTCCGGCGGCCGCGTAGGCGTCGGCCTCGTCGAGGGTCTCCTGGTCGAGCAGCGCGGCGACGATGCCCTCCAGGCGGTGGCGGTTGTCGGTGATGAGGCGCTGGGCCTCCATGTAGCACTCGTCCACGATTCTGCGGGCCTCCTCGTCGACGGAGGCCAGCGTCGCGGACGCCGCCTGGGGCGGGCCCTCGGTCGGGAGGATGGTCAACGGGCCGATCAACGGGGACATGCCCCAGCGGCCGACCATCCCCCTCGCGATCGAGGTGACCTGTTCCAGGTCGTTCTCCGCTCCGGTGGTCACGAGGCCGAAGACGACCTGTTCGGCCGCCATTCCGCCCAGGGCTCCGGTGATGCGGCCGCGCAGGTAGCGCTCGTCGTAGGCGTATCTGTCGTCGTCGGGCGTCGACAGGGTCACCCCGAGGGCACGGCCTCGGGGGATGATGGAGATCTTCCTGACCGGGTCGGCGCCGGGGAGCAGCATGCCCAGGAGGGCGTGGCCCGCCTCGTGGTAGGCGGTACGGGTGCGTTCCTCCTCCGGCATCACGATGGCGCGGGCCGTACCGAGCTGGAGTTTCTCCAAAGCGTCGGCGAAGTCGGCGGGGCTGACCACGTTGTGGCCACGGCGGGCGGCGAGCAAAGCCGCCTCGTTCACCAGGTTCGCCAAATCGGCGCCCGTCATACCCGGGGTGCTCTTGGCGATGGCGGGCAGCTGCACGGCCGGGGACAGCGGGACTCCCCTGGTGTGGACGCGCAGGATCGCGACGCGGCCCTGCTGGTCGGGGGGCGCGACGACGATGTTGCGGTCGAAGCGGCCCGGTCGCAGCAGCGCGGCGTCCAGGACCTCCGGGCGGTTGGTGGCGGCGATGACGATGACGCCCTCGTTGCCGGTGAAGCCGTCCATCTCGGTGAGGACCTGGTTGAGGGTCTGCTCGCGTTCGTCGTGACCCCCTATCGTCGAGGCTCCCCGGGTACGGCCGATCGCGTCGATCTCGTCGATGAAGACGATCGACGGGGCGACCTTCCTGGCCTCGTCGAACAGTTCCCGCACGCGGGAGGCGCCGACGCCGACGATCATCTCGATGAACTCCGAGGCGCTGGCCGAGAAGAACGGCACGCTGGCCTCGCCCGCGACCGCCCTGGCCAGCAGGGTCTTGCCCGTTCCCGGCGGGCCGGTGAGCAGCACGCCCTTCGGGAGCTTCGCGCCCAGGCGGCGGTACTTCCCGGGTTCCTTCAGGTAGTCGACGATCTCGATGAGCTCGTTCTCGACCTCGTCGATGCCGGCCACGTCGGAGAAGTCGACGCGGACCTTGCCGCTCTCCACCGGCTTGGCGGCGCGGTTGCGGCCGATGCCGCCGAGGCCCCCGCCGCCGCCCATCATGCTGCCGGCCCGGCGCATCAGCCAGATCCACACGGCCGCCAGCAGCAGGACGGGCAGCAGGGACAGCACCAGGTTCCAGAACGTGCCGCGCTGGTCGGTGGTGGCCTCGGCCTGGACGATCACGTTCTGCTGGGCGAGCTGCTGGGAGATCTGGTCCTGGTTGGCGAAGACCGGGATGACGGTGGCGAACTTGGTGAAGGTGTCCTTCTCCTTGTCGCCGGGGATCGGCTGGGCCTTCTTCAGGTCGCCCTGGATGGACATGCCGGTGGCGTAGATGTCCTTGACGTTCCCGCTGTTCACCTGGCGGATGAACTCGGTGTAGGAGATCGTCCGCACGGGTGTGCCGTCGAAGAACGAGCTGATGACGAAGAAGGCGGCATAGGTGATCGCCATCGTGAGCGCGAACCGCCACCAGTTGATCTTGGGGCGGTTCGGCTTCGGCGGGGGCAGGCCCTCGGCCCGCCAGGGTTTCGTCTCGTCCCCGTCCTTGTCCTTCTCGGGACGGCTGTCCGGACGGTCGCGGTCCCCCTCCCGGAAGTCGTTCGGCGGCTCACCCACGTCGCCTTCTCCTCGTGTCAGGTGGACGTGGTTAGTGGTGCCGGGCCGCCTCGATGGCCTCCTTGAGCTGGTTCTCCGCCTCCTGCGACAGCGACGTGTGGATGATGCGGCCGCCCATGGGCGCGATCTGCGGCAGCACCTTGTCGCGGGTGCTGTCCTCGACGAGCAGGAACAGCGCGGCGCCGCCCGGCTTGAGGCCCTCGGCGACGTCCTTCATGAACTTGTCGTCGACGCCGATGTCGGTCTTGGAGCCGACCAGGGCGCCGGTCGCGGCGCCGACGGCCGCGCCGACCAGCGGCATGAAGAAGATCAGGCCGATCAGGCCGCCCCACAGGGCGCCGCCCGCCGCGCCGGTGGCGGCCAGATTCACGGCCGGCTTCATCTTGATCTTGCCTTCGGCCGTGTGCTCGACGATCGCGGCGTCGGTGAGCGTGATCAGGTGCTCGTTCTGCAACTCGAACAGCTTGTCCCTGACCTGTACGGCGGTACCGAGGTCGTCATACGCGATGGCGATCAGCGTAGCCATGATGGAGCTCCCCCCGAAGTCCAGATGGGGGGTATTTCCCCAGATCAGACTGGGTCAAAGCACCTTGATCTTGTCGATTACGGTATTGATGTCGCGATAGCTCTTCTTCTGGGCGTCCGGCACGGTGATGAACACCAGCGCGGGCTTGCCCTCGGGAACGTCCACCAGCGCCATCGCGGCGGTCGACTTCCGCTTGTCGCCCTTGATCGTGTAGTTGACGTCGAAGCCGAGCACCCAGGCCGGACGGTCGTCGATCGAGGTGTAGTCGGCGGCGGTCCACTTGATCGTGGCGCCGGCCGGGTGGTGGTTGAGCGTCCACCGGGCGGCCAGGAAGGCGGTGTCCTTCAGGTCGTCCTGCACCTCGATCGGCACCGGGCAGGAGACCAGCATGCCCCGGTAGGCCGAACCCTTGACCTTGGGCAGCTGCTGGCGCGAGGCGAACGGCGAGGCGGAGGCCAGGTCCCAGTCACCGGCGAAGCGGGGGAAGGACACCCCGGAGCGCTGGTCTTTGATCGAGCCGCGCGTCTTGGCGCTCTTGCCCGCGAAGGTCTTCAGTTTCTCCTGGTCACCGGGGAGCTTGGGGATCCGGGGGTCGTCGAGCGCGTCGGTCATCGCGGTGGAGAGCGGGCTGACCGAGGGGGACGGGCTCGGGCTCGGCTGGACCGGGGAGGGGGTCGTCGAGGCGACCGTGGGGGGCGGGGTCACCGGAGGGGCGCTCTTGGGGGCTGCTACGGCCGCCTGACCTGTGTCGTTCCTGGTCACCACGACGGCTGCGGTCACGACACCCACGGCTGCGATCACGGTGACGACTGCGGCGGTCCGGTAGACGAGCCGCATCGGCAGGTCGCTCAGGCCCTTCGTCGACGGAGGCGGCGGAGGCTCCTGGATCGTGATCTTCGGTAACGGACTGGTCTCCGCTTCCGCCGCGACGTACGAAGGAACGGCCTTCGTCCCATAGTCCCCTGGTGACACGTCGGTGAGCGTACGGCAAATCACGGCAATTCGGGTGCGGTAGTCATCACACTTCGGGAACGAGGTTTGCGCCTCATAATGACTGGGTGCAGGTAGAGCTCCGGTTCGCCCCGGGATCGGCGATCCATCACGATCTTTCCGCTGTCCGGCAGGACGGCCGGTGCCTCTGGGTGGCCGGAGACGAGTGGGCGGGGGTCGAACGACTCACGTGGCGCGACGGCGCCTTCCAAGATCATCAGACCTTCCAGCTGGCCGATTTCGTCGACCTCCCGGCCGGGCCCGACGAGGAGGCCGACATCGAGGGCCTGGCCCGCACGGGCGGCTGGCTCTGGGCGGTCGGCTCCCACAGCCTGAAGCGCAAGCGCGTCAAACCGGGTCAGAACGGCGAGAAGGCCAGGAAGCGTCTGGCCACCGTGGTCAGGGAGGAGAACCGCTTCGTTCTCGTACGTCTCCCTCTCGTCGACCGCGACGGCCTGCCCGTCCCCGTGCGGAGAGACGGCTCCAGGCATGCCGCGATCCTGAGCGGCCCCGGCCGGAACCTGTCCGACATGCTGGAGCACGACCCCCACCTGGCGCCGTTCCTGCGCCTGCCCGGCAAGGACAACGGCTTCGACATCGAGGGCATCGCGGTCATCGGCGAGCGCGTCTTCGTCGGGTTGCGCGGCCCGGTGCTGCGCGGCTGGGCGGTCATCCTGGAGATCCACCCCGAACCCGATCCCCACCACGACGAGCGCCTGCGCTTCGCCCCGGTCGGCGACGCGCGTTACCGCACCCATTTCGTCGACCTCGACGGCCTCGGCATCCGCGACCTGTGCCCGGTGGGCGACGAGATCCTGATCCTGGCGGGCCCGACCATGACCCACGACGGCCCGGTGAAGATCGTCCGCTGGACCCCGGGGAACGGCTTCGGCGACCAGCCGATCCACGTCGCCGATCTGTCGACGGGGGTGCGCGATGACCGTCCAGAGGGATTGGCCCTGTTGAGCAACGGCCAGCTGATGATCGTCCACGACAGCCCGTCGCCTCAGCGCCTGACCCCCGACGGGGTCTGGGCCGACGTCCTGACGATCTAGGGGTTGCGCAGCGGGCCCGAGCCCGGCGGGCGGTAGCCGTCTTCGGCCAGCCACGGGGCGGTGGCGATCACGGTGACGGAGCCCGGTTCGATCTCGGTGAAACCCGCGTCGCGGACCGCCGGGAGGTCGGTCTCGACCAGTTTGGCCCAGTCGTGGGCGCTGGCCGTGCGGACCGAGGTCGCCAGGCCCGTCTCCCGCCACTCCGCCCGGTCGGACGGCGGGGTCGCCCACCAGGCCAGCTGGGCCGCGTGGCCCGCCTGGGCCATCGCCTTGCCCGCCGTCATCTCCAGGTGGGGGTTGATCCACAGCACGCAGTGCGCCCCGGGGCTGCCCGGCGGCTCGGGGTCCTCCAGGTCGGTGCCGGAGACCTGCAGCCGCGACAGGTCTTTGGGCCAGCCGTCGAGCGGGATCGGCGGGTGGACCCGCACCTGGGCGGTTCCGGCGGAGACGGTCTCACCGGGCAGGCCGAGCACGCGGGTCCATTCGGCGCCGCGGGCCCGGCGGACGACCTTGCGGATGCCGTGCCTCTCCCAGCCGCGCACCGCCTCGGCCCACTCGCCCTCGCCGTCGGACCGGGGGTCGTTGACCATGCGCAGGACGGCCAGCGCGGCGGCCTCGAGCGCGTCGGTGCGTCGTGGCGGGGTGGCCCGCTCGATCCGGACCACCAGCGGCAGCACGTATTGGCTCACCGGCCAATACTGCCAGCCCCGCGCGCGATCCGTATTGACATGATGGCCGCCAGTGCGCAAAGTCCGCCCGAAACGTACCAGGCGAGGTCATAGGTGCCGAGGTGGTCGCGGGTCACCCCGGCCAGGGTGGCCGCGAAGGCGGCGCCGATCTGGTGGGAGGCGAAGACCCAGCCGAACACGATCGGGCCGTCGTCGCCGTAGATCTTGCGGCAGAGCGCGACCGTCGGGGGGACGGTGGCGACCCAGTCGAGGCCGTAGAAGACGATGAAGACGATCATGCTGGGGTGCGCGGAGTCGCTGAACAGCTGGGGCAGGATCAGCAGCGACGCGCCCCGCAGGGCGTAGTAGACGCCCAGCAGCACTCTCGCGTCGACACGGTCGCTCAGCCAGCCGGAGAAGATCGTCCCGGCGATGTCGAAGATCCCGATGATCGCCAGGAGCGAGGCCGCGACCGGTTCGGCCATGCCGTGGTCGTGGGCGGCCGGGATGAAGTGGGTGCCGACCAGGCCGTTGGTGGACGCGCCGCAGATGGCGAACCCGCCCGCCAGGTACCAGAACGACCTGGTCCGGGCGGCGTCGCGCAGCGCCCTGATCGCGCGCGTGGCCGGCCCGACCGTGGCGGGGGCGGCGGGCGGCAGGGGTTCGGTGGCGCCGTACGGGAGGAGACCGACGTCGGCGGGGTGGTCGCGGATCAGGAACCAGACCAGCGGGACCACCGCCAGCGCGCAGGCCGCCACCACCAGCGAGGCGGCCCGCCAGCCGGTCGACTCGACGAGCAGCGCGAGCACCGGCAGGAAGATGAGCTGCCCGGTCGCGCCTCCCGCGGTCAGGATGCCGGTCACCAGGCCCCGGCTGCGCACGAACCACCGCTGGGTCAGCGTCGCGGCGAAGACCAGCGCCATCGACCCGGTGCCGAGCCCGACGAGCACGCCCCAGCAGAGGACGAGCTGCCAGCTCGCGTCCATGAACACGGTCACGCCGCTGCCGATCGCGACCAGCGCGAGCGCGAGGGTGACGACCCTGCGCATGCCGAACCGGTCCATCAGCGCGGCGGCGAAGGGCGCGGTCAGGCCGTAGAACATGAGGTTGACCGAGACGGCGAAGCCGATCGTGCCGCGGGACCAGCCGAACTCGTCCTGCAACGGTGTGATCATGACACCGGGCGTGGCCCGGAATCCGGCCGCGCCGATGATGGCGATCAGGGCGACGCCGCCCACGATCCAGGCCCGGTGCACGCGCGCGGGCCGGGTCACCCCCCGGGTTATGGTCATGTGCGACATCCTTCCGAGCAGGCCATATCCCCACCAGTGGCCTGAAAGCCAACATATGAAAGAATCGGGCCATGCCCCACCGTATGGCCATGCTGGTGCTCGACGACTTCGCGACCATGGACGCCGGCGTCCCCGGCCAGTTCTTCGGCATCGCCGAAGACGCCGACCGCACCAGGCTCTACGACGTGCGGACCTGCACCCCCGGCGGGCTCCCGGTCCGCTGCTCGGCGGGCTACGCGATCGTGCCCGACCACGACCTGTCGCTGCTGGAGTGGGCCGAGACGGTGGTCATCCCGGGCGTGCACGGCGGGCCGCCGTTCGACGGGGAGCTCGATCCCGAGGTCGCCGCCGCCCTGACCGCGTTCAAGGGGCGGATCGTGTCGATCTGCACCGGCGCTTTCGTGCTGGGCGCCGCCGGGCTGCTCGACGGGCGTCCGGCCACCACCCACTGGCGCAACGCGCGCCGCTTCCGGCGGCTGTTCCCCGAGGTGCTGCTCAACCCCGACGTGCTGTTCGTCGACGACGGCGACATCCTCACCTCGGCGGGCGTGGCGGCCGGCACCGATCTGGCCCTGCACATCATCCGGTCGGACTTCGGCACCGAGATCGCCAACCGGGTGGCCCGCCGCTGCGTGACCGCGCCGTTCCGGGAGGGCGGCCAGGCCCAGTTCATCGAACGCCCGCTGCCGCCCGCGCAGGGCGCGTCCACCGAATCGACCCGGGCCTGGATGCTGACCCGTCTGGGCGAACCGCTCGACCTCAACGCGCTGGCCACCCACGCCCGCATGAGCGTGCGGACCTTCACCCGGCGCTTCCGCGAGGAGACCGGCCTGTCGCCGGCCCGCTGGCTCAACCGGCAGCGCGTCGAGCACGCCCGCCACCTGCTGGAGACGACGGGTCTCGCGGTCGACGAGGTGGCCCGGCAGGCCGGGTTCGGCACCGCCGTGTCGCTGCGCCAGCACCTGCACGCCGCGGTGGGCGTCTCCCCCATCGCCTACCGGCAGACCTTCCGGCCTCAGGCCGCCCTGCGCAGCACCACGAGCGCGACGTCGTCTTCGTGATCGGGGCGCATCATCGCGCCGATCACCCGGTCGCAGTAGGCCTCAAGATCGTCTTCGACGGTCGCCGACAGCTCCTTCAGCGACGCCATGCCCTCTTGGAGGGTCAGGTCGCGCCGCTCCACCAGCCCGTCGGTGACCAGCACCAGGCTCTCGCCCGGGGCGAGGGTGAACCGCGCCTCACCGGGCCGGTGCAGGCGGGCGCCGAGCAGCGGGCCGGGCATGCTCAGATATTCGACGTGTGAGCCCGAGACCAGCAGCGGCGGCAGGTGCCCCGCGTTGCACATCACGATCTCGCCGGTCTCCGGGGTGAGCAGCAGCAGCGCCACCGTGGCCAGCTCGCGCGGCAGGAACCGCAGCATCAGCCGGTTGACCTGCCGCAGGATCTCGTCGAGCGGATGGCCCTCGCTGGCGTAGGCGCGCACGGCGTGGCGGATCTCGGCCATCACGGTCGCGGCGTGCAGCGAGTGGCCCATGACGTCGCCGATCGCCACCAGCAGCTTGCCGTCGAGCTCGATGACCTCGTAGAAGTCGCCGCCGATCTCGGCCTTCGCACTCGCCGGGACGTAGCGGGCGGCCAGCTGCACGCCTTCCACCGACGGCAGCGACCGGGGCAGCAGGGCCCGCTGGAGGGTGAGCGCGATGCGCCGCTCCTCGTCGATCGACTGCAGCGCCTCGACCGCGAGCGCCACGACCATCGAGAGCTGGCTGAGCACGTGGCCGTCGTCGTCGCCGTAGGCCAGCGACGCCGCGACGAGCACCCCGACGGGCGGCCGCCCCTGCACCCGCGCCAGCGCGGCCTTCACCTCGCCGGACACCACCGACTGCGCCAGCACCCCGGCCCAGTCGGACCCGGGGGTGGTCCGCATCGACGGCCCGCGCGGGACCCCGCCGGGATCGAGCAGGGGCGAGTTCCCCGCCGTCGTCTCGTCGCGGTCGAACCTGACGTAGCGGCTGCCGGTCTCGGTCGGCGCGAACACGGTCGCCGGTCCGCCGAAGATCCGGGCCGCGCCGCCGGCCGCCGCGCCGAGCAGTTCGTCGAGGTCTCCGGCCGTGTTGATGGCCAGCGTGACGTCGGCCAGCCCGGCCAGCCGCCCCGCCAGCCGCTCGGCCTGACGCCGGGCGCGGGCGTAGCGCAGGGTCGCGTTGACCGTCGCCAGCAGCACCTCGGGCTCGACCGGTTCGATGAGGTAGGCGTCGGCGCCGCGTTCGAGCCCCTGCGTCCGGTCGCCGACCCCGACCGCCGAGGCGGTCAGGTGGATCACCGGCACGGACGCGCTGACCGGATCGGCCTTGATCCGCTCGCACACCTCGAAGCCGTCCATGTCGGGCATGCGGACGTCGAGCAGGACCAGGTCGGGCAGCGACTCCTTGACCTGGGTGAGCGCCTCGGCGCCGGTGGCGGCCTCGACGACGGCGTAGCCCGAGTGCTGGAGCCAGCTGGAGATCACGTAGCGGTTGGCGCTGATGTCGTCGACGACGAGGATGCGTTCAGGCATCGCGTTTTCCGATCTCACCGACCGCCCGGAGCAGCTCGCCCCGGGTCAGGCGTGACTTGTCGAGGGCCACGCCGTCGATTCCGCCCGTGTCGGCCGAGGTGACCACGATGACCGGCAGGGCGGCGGTCGCGGGGTCGGCGCGCAGCTCCCCGACGACCTCCTCACCCGTCATCCCGGGCATCCGCAGGTCGAGCAGGAGCAGGTCGGGAAGCTCCCGCCGGACGGCCGCGAGGGCGGCGTAGCCGTCGACGGCCTCCTCGATCTCGTCGGCGACGCCGTGGAGGAGACCGCGCATCATGGTCCGGAACGCGGGATCGTCGTCGGCGATGACGACCCGCCCCACGTGGATGCGGTCGAGGCGCGGGAGGCGCACCTCGAAGACCGTGCCCTCGCCCACCACGCTGCGCACCGTCATCTCTCCGCCGAGGATGGCGACCAGGCTCCGGGCGTAGGGCAGGCCCAGGCCGGTGCCGGTCACCGAGGCCTGGATCGGGCTCCTGATCTGGTGGAACTCCTCGAAGATGCGCTCGATCTCGTCGGCGGGGATGCCGATGCCGGTGTCGGCGACCCGCAGCACGACGTGGTCGCCGTCGGCGTGGGCACCGACCCTGACCTCGCCGCGCTGGGTGAACTTCAGGCCGTTGGTGAGCAGGTTGCGCAGCACGTGGGTGAGCATCAGCTCGTCGGTCTGCAGGATCTCCACGCCGTCGGGGTCGTCGACGACCAGCTCGACGCCCTCACGGGCCATCGGCCGCAGCGTCTCCCTGAGCCGGCGCAGCAGGCTCCGCAGCGAGACGTCGACGACCTCGGGTTCGAGGCGGCCCGACTCGGCCTTGGCCAGGTCGAGCAGCTCGTTGACGAGGTTGAGCAGGTCGCGGCCCGACTCGCGGATCAGCTCGGCCTGGTGGCGCTTGTCGTCGGCGAGCGGCTCGCCGAGGTCGAGCAGCATGCGGGCCAGGCCCAGGATCGAGCTGGCCGGGGCGCGCAGCTCATGGCTGACGTTGGCCAGGAAGCGGGTCTTGGCCTCGCTGGCCTCGCGCAGCCGGGCCGACTTGTCCTCCAGCTCGGCGTAGAGGGCCACCACGCCCTGGTTGGTGCGTTCGAGCTCCTCCGACAGCTGGGTGTAGAGGGCCATCACGCCCCGGTTGGTCTCCTCCAGCTCGTCGCGCTGCGCCTGGACGTCTTCGAGGGCGGCCATCAGGTCTTGGTTCTGGGCGCGCAGTTCGTCGAGCGGGCTCGTCTTGGCCAGCCCGGCCAGGTGGGTGCGCAGGTCGCGGAGCCACTCGCCGGTGTAGCGGCCGGGGGGCAACCCCTTGCTCAGGATGACGTCCTCCCCCTCGCGTGAGATCTCGTCGACCAGTCTGCCCGCCGCCGCGAAGCCGGGGGCGTCGGGGCTGAGCGGCCGGAACCCGCGGACCCTGACGCGCAGCGAACCCTCGATGGAGAAGGCTATTCTCGCGCCTCCGGCCTGATTGAGCACCTCCCGGCCGACCTCGCTGAGCGCGGTCGCCAGGCGCACCTGGTCTTGCTGGTCGAGCCCGGCCGCCCCGGCCACCGCGCGGGCGCGCTGCCGCAGTGTGAACACGTCGCCCTCACCCCTGACCTCCATCGACAGCAGCTCGCCCGAGGTCATGACGGCATCCTCGCGACGAGCACCCCGGCGTCGTCACGGCGGACCCCCAGATCTCTCAGGAGGGTCCCGGCGATCACCAGGGACCGGCGGAAGAACAGGCCCGGGTAGTCGCCGAAGGTCCAGCGCTGCCGCAGGCCGTCGGTGTGCATGACGAGCAGTGCCCCGGGCGCGAGCGGGTAGTCGTACTGCCGGATGGTGGCCGCGCGGTGCCCGGCGATGCCCGGCAGGGAGATCAGCCCGCGGTGGTCGCCGCGGTCGACGACGGTCGCCGCGATGTTCCCCAGCCCCGCGAAGGTGAGGGTGTCGCCCGCGGCCTGGGCGATGGCCAGGGCCAGGCCCCGGGTGTGGGAGACCTCGCCGTGGATGTACTTGACGAACTGCGCGGGCGGCCCGGCGGGGGCGTCTTCGAAGGCCCGGATCGCCGCGCTCGCCGCCGAGGCGGCCAGCGGCCCGTGCCCGAGCCCGTCGCAGACCATCAGGGTGATCTTTCCTTCGTCGGTACGGGACGCGAAACCGTCGCCGCCCACGTCTTCTCCCGGCATCGGCCGGGTGATGCCCGCGATGTCGACGGGGTCGGGGTCGCCGATGCGTACGGCCGAGACCGTGCCCGCGTCCGGCCGTGAATAGACGTCGGACCAGTCGGACAGGCGGTCGATGGCCCCCAGGCCGATGCCCAGGCCGCCCCGGGTCGACAGCCCCTCGGACGGCGGCGGTTCGAACCCCGGGCCGGAGTCGACCGCCACGATCTCGATGTAGGCCACGCCCCGGCGGACCAGGATCCGGCCACTGCCTGCGTGCCGGTGCACGTTGGTGGCCAGTTCGGCCGCCACGATGGCGGCCTCGGCGATCCGCTGCTCGGTCAGCCCGGCCGCCCTGGCCCGGTCGACGGCCGCGCGGCGGACCGCGCCGACCGCGCTCTCCTCTGTGACGTCGATCCAGACGTCGGTCAGCGGGCCCACTTGATCACCGTCACGGTGGTTCCGTCGCCCGGCGCGGTGTCGATCGTGAACTCGTCGACCAGCCGGCGCGAACCGCCCAGCCCGAGGCCCATGCCCGACCCGCTCGTGTAGCCGTCGCTCAACGCGAGCTGGACGTCGGGGATGCCCGGCCCCTTGTCGCTGAAGACCGCCTTCACGCCCTTGCGCAGCCCGTTGAACACCTCTTCGATGACAGCGCTCCCACCTCCGCCGTAGGTGAGCGTGTTGCGCGCCAGTTCGCTGGCCGCGGTGACCAGTTTGGTCTGGTCGACCAGGGACAGCTTCGCCGCCACGGCCGCCGCCCTGACCGCCTGGCGGACCCGCACGACGTCGGCGTCGCCCGCGATGGGGAGCTCCTGGGCGGTCATCGACCCACGCCGCCGCCCGAGCTCAGCAGGCGCATGCCGCGCTCCACGTCGAGGGCCGTCTTGATCCCGTCGAGCGACAGGCCGAGCTCGACCAGAGTGATCGCGACCGCCGGGCGCATGCCCACGACGACCGTCTCGGCGTCGAGGACCCGCGACAGCGCGGCGATCGTGGCCAGCATCCGGCCGGTGAACGAGTCGACGATGTCGAGGGCGGTGATGTCGATCACGACGCCCCGGGCGCCGGTGTCGACGATCCGCTCGGCCAGGTCCTCCTGGAGGGCGATCACCATGTCGTCGCGCAGGTCGACCTGGATCGAGACCAGCAGCATCTGGCCGATCTTCAGGATCGGGAGACGCTCCATCACAGACCGCGCTTGGACATCTCGGCCGCGATGTCGACGCCGCTGCGGCCCAGGGCCAGCATGAGCGCGTCGGCCAGCGTCGACTTGGTGGGGATGTCGCCGAACTCGATGCCGAGGGCGACGATCGTCTGCGCGATCTGCGGCCGGATGCCGGAGATGATGCACTGGGCGCCCATCAGCCGGGCCGCCACGATCGTCTTGAGGAGATGCTGCGCGACCTGCGTGTCGACCGCCGGGACCCCGGTGATGTCGATGATCGCGTATTCGCTGCCGGTGTCGACCAGCGTCTGCAGCAGCTTCTCCATCACGACCTGGGCGCGGGCCGAGTCGAGCGTGCCGACCAGCGGCAGCGCCACGACGCCGTTCCAGAGCTTGACCACCGGAGTGGCCAGTTCGAGCAGCTGCTCGGCCTGGTTGGAGATCACCTCTTCGCGGGCCTTCGCATAGGTCTCGAAGGTGAACAGCCCGAGCTCGTCGATCACGTCGGAGAAGGCGTCGAACTCGGGACCCGAGCCGACCGACGCCCGCACCGCCCGCTTCAGGGCGAAGACACTGATCGCCGTCTCACGCGGGCTGAACCCCTGCAGAGCCCGCGCCCGGGACAGGTCGACCAGCAGCGCCCGCACCTCACCATAGGCCGACGATCCGGTGTCACCCCCGTGGTCGGAACCCACGGCCGACAACACGGCGTCGAGAAGATCGCGGAGCTCCTTGTCGAGCTCGATCTCCGACACCCGCCCGCGCAACGAGGCGGCCACATCGGCACGCCACAGGCCGACGAGATCGCCCTCCGCCGCCCGGCATCTCTCGATCAGGTCACCGAAGGCTTCCGAGGTCATACAGCCCCCCAAGTCGTACCGGATTCGCAGTATTTCGCGACCCCCACCCTAGAGAAGTCACCGAGACTGCGACATGTTTCTGAGTAGAGCCTCTCCTGTGGTAGGTCTTATGCCGTTACGAACAGAGGGAGATCATGGAAAACCTCCGGGTTCACGTGGCCTCGTTCGAGGCCTACGCCGTGATCACCGTGGCCGGAGACGTCGACGCCACCACCACCGGGCAGTTGCACGACGCGGTCGTGCGGGCCCAGGAGATCTCGGCTCATCTGGTCTTCGACCTGGCCGAGATGTCGTTCATGGACAGCGCGGGCATCCGCGTGCTCCTCGACGCCCTCCACCACACGCAGACCAACGGCGGCAGCATCGCGCTGAGCGGCCCCCGCCCCTCACCGCGCAAGGTGATGGAACTGGTCGGCCTGGCCGACCACATCCCTATCTACGACTCGCCCGCCGAGGCGGTCGCCGGCGGCCCCGCCTGAGCGCGGCCTCCTGCTCCTCCCGCGCCTTGCGCCGCCGCCGGGTGACGAACCACCCCGCCCCGAGCAGAGCCATGCCCCACGGGGTTTTCGACAACCACTTCGTGACGAACAGCTGGAATATTCGCTTCATGTGTACGGCCCCTGCCCTGAATATCCGCAGGTAGGCCCCGTTCCTGGAACGCCCTCCTGTACGCCGAGGGCGAGGTCTTCATCGCGCGGGTGAAATGGTGGCGGAAGGTCACCGGACTGTCGAAGCCGCAGACGGTGGCGATCTCCTCGACCGGGGTCGTGGTCCCCTCCAGCAGCGGGAGACTGGCGGCCACCCGCTGGGCGATCAGCCATCTGAGCGGGCTCGTCCCCGACTTCCTGGCGAAGTGGCGCAGGAACGAACGCTCCGACATCGCCGCCCGGCGCGCCATCTCCCGGACCGTCATCGGGGTGGCCAGCCGCGCCAGCGCCCACTCCATGGCCCGGCCGACGGCGTCCTCCTCGGTCGGGGTGACCGGCGTCTCGATGAACTGGGCCTGACCGCCCTCCCGGTGCGGGGCGATGACCAGGCGCCGGGCCACCGTGTTGGCGATCGTCGGGCCGTGGTCGGTTCTGACCAGGTGGAGGAGCAGGTCGAGCCCCGCCGCGCTGCCGGCGCTGGTCAGGACGTCGCCGTGGTCGACGTACAGGACATCGGGGGTGACCGTGACCGCGGGGAAGCGGGCCTTGAGCAGAGGGGCGTACCGCCAGTGGGTGGTCGCGGCGCGGCCGTCGAGCAGCCCGGCGGCGGCCAGCGCGAACGCACCGGAGCAGATCGAGACGACCCGCGCCTTCCTGCGATGAGCGGCCGCGAGTGCCTCGACGAGCGCCGGGGAGATCTCCTGCCGGACGTCCCGGACGCCCGGGATGACGATCGTGTCGGCCGTGGCGAAGGCGCCGAGGCCGTGGGAGGGGGTCATCGTGAAGCCGCCGACCACGTTGAGCGGGCCTGGGGTTTCGGCGCAGACGGTGAGGTCGTACCAATCGGTCTTGTCGGGTCGCGCGACCCTGAAGATCTCGACGACGCAGCCGAGCTCGAACGGCGCCATGCCCTCGAAGGCGAGGACCGCGACGTGGTGGGGCATGGCGGAATCTTAGCGGAAGGGGGCGTTTCCGCCACTGCTCCTCTTGGGACGGCTCGGTCAGGCTTGGGGGCATGTCAGCGATTCTGCGTACCCCCGCCGCCTCCCCCTCCGTCGCGTTCGCCCACTTCACGGCCCGGCTGGCCGTCGAGACCGACGTGTCCGACGTCTCCCGCGACCTCGCCGACGGCGCCCCCGGCGTGGTCGTCGTCGATGTACGGAGCCGGGAGAGCTGGGACCAGGGGCATGTGCCGGGTGCCGTCCACATTCCGATCTCCGAGATTCCCGGTACGACCCTGCCGTTTGAGCAGACCGTCGTCGTCTACTGCTGGGGGCCCGGGTGCAACGGGGCCCAGCAGGGTGGGGCGGCGTTCGCCCGGCTCGGGTACCGGGTCAAGGAGATGATCGGCGGGTTCGAGTACTGGGCGCGGGAAGGGCTGGCGGTCGAACTCGGGGACGGGACCGTTCGGCGCCTGTCGGTTGATGCGCTCACCGGTCCCGTCATCTGAGGCTGCCGAAGGTCCAATGCGGGGCATGGGGGTGGTCGTGGCGGGGGCGGTCGGGGTCTGCAGGGCGGGTGTGGAAGATCGTCGCGGCTTTCGCCAGGCGGGTTCTGATGGACATGGCTTTCGCTTCCTGTTCTTGGTGGAGGCCCGCGGGGACGGTGGAGTATGAGTGCCGAACCGGCCCCGCGGGAGACTTTCGGGCCCGGCTCCCTTCGCTTTCCATGGGCTGTGGGGCTTGGGCGGGCATGGGTAGAGCATGCGGGAGGGGACTTGGTCCCGACTTGCCGGTGACTAGGAGCGCTGGCGGGGGGCGTTCGACGTCACGGGCACCCCTCTCCGTCCGATAGACTTCTCTCACACCTTCGGGGCTATAGCGCAGCTGGTAGCGCACCTCCATGGCATGGAGGGGGTCTGGGGTTCGAATCCCCATAGCTCCACTGGTGAATGGATGGCCCGTGGTTGTTGCCCCTTTGGGGCACCTGCCGCGGGCCATTCGCCATTCCACACCCCGGGGGGACGACCCCCCGGAACCCCCCGATACGAGAGGGCTTTCGCCCCCTCGCGCTCCCCCGGCCGCTTTGCGGCCCTGCGTCGCTGTCGCTCCGGGTCGCTCTCGCTCCTTGCCAGGGGCTCCGCCCCTCGCGCTCCCTGGACAGGCCTCGCTTCGCTCGGGCTGCCTCTCGCTTCGCTCGTTTGATCCATTTTTCGTTACGGCTTCGCCTAGCCGGCGGCCATCGGCTTCGGCTGACCGATCACTTGTCCGACGCCGCGCGGGTCACCCACCCAGGCGGATGGGGTGGGCTTCCACGTCGATCCGGATGACCTGGTAGGGCGGCACCCTTGTGTCGGTGCCGTCGTTGAAGAGCGGGGTCCGCGGCAGTTGGTTCACGCTGACGTACAGGAAACCGTCGTTCGCCAATGCCAGGGTGTCGGGCCAGAGCAGGGCCGGGGCGTGCAGGATCGTCGACCAGTGGCCGTCGGGGTCGCGTCTGACGACGGCGCTGTGCTCGTAGGCGGTCGCGTACACGGCACCTTCGGCGTCGGATTCCAGGCCGTCGGAGGCGCCCTTGTCGCCCAGGTCGGCGACCGTGGCCGCGACCTGCTCGTCGGTCAGGGAGCGGTCGAGCAGGGCGTCGGTCGCGACGCTGTACAGGCGTCTGCTGGACAGCGGGCAGTAGAACAGGCGGGAGCCGTCGGCGCTCAGCGCGATGCCGTCCACGCCGACCCGGTAGTTCTCGCGGACGACGCCCTGCACGATCGCGCGGAACCCCGGGACCGCCGACGTGCTCTCATGGCCGCGGAGCCTGGCCCAGGTTTCTCCGGTGGCCAGGTCGACCACGATCAGCGCGCCTTCGGGCGCGCAGTCGGTCATGTACGCGTATCCGCTCGATCCCCGCGAGAAGTCGAAGCGCACGTCGTTGAGGTAGGTCGCGCGGGTGGCCACGGCGGGATCGAGCGGGATGACCCGGACGACCCGGTCGGTGGCGGGGTCGACCTCGACCAGTTTCGGGCCGTTCTCCAGCCATGGCTCGAAGGCGAGGCTGCCCGTGTCGAGCAGCCACACGTGACCTTCTGGGTCGGTGATGACGCTCTGCACCGACACCAGAGTGCCCGTGTTGAACGCGAGATCGGGATAGGGCACCGCCTCGCCCTTGACGACCTCCGCGACGGTGAAGGGCACGTCGTCGCCCCACCTCGGGAAGGAGACGAACAGGCGGCCTTCGTCGGTCACGGTCACGCCGGTCGGCATCGGTTCGCCGAACACGGCGACGACCTCGTAGTCGGTGGCCACCCAGCTGCCGAGCGGGGAGGCGGATGTTCCCGAAGACATGATCTTCCCCTTCCTGGAGGCGAACAGGTGCGCCTCGGCAAGGTTCTCCCATTGTCTCAAACGGGGTCCGGCACGCGTCCTCTGCCTGCTAGATCGGCGAACAGGGCGATCGTTCGGTCTCGGTCTTCGGGGCGGCCGACGGGGAAGATGATCAGTTCGGTGGCCCCGGCATCGGCGAAGCGGGCCGCCGTCATCTCGACGTGGGCCTCGTTGCCGGCGACCAGGGTGTCGTCCGGGCCGGTGGATCCCTGCCGATCGAGCAGGGCGCGGAAGGTGGGCAGGGTCGCGGCCTGGCGGAAGTCCGTGTTGACGCGGTGGCGGGCGCCTTCCACGTCTGACGTCACGGACGCCAGGAGTCCGACGGCGATGCGCGGGGCCGCTCGTCCCGCTGCGGCGGTGGTGACGGTGGGGACCACGGTCTCGCCGAGGAATCGGGGGGTCGTCCACATGGTGAGCGCGCCGTCGGCGTGTTCGCCGGCGAGGGCGAGCATGCGGGGGCCGTTCGCGGCCAGCAGGAGCGGCGGCGGGGTCACGCCGGGTGCGGTGACGCCGCCGGCCGCCGTGATCGACGTGCCGTGGACCTCGACCTCCTCGCCGTGCAGGACGGGGGCGAGGACCTCCAGGGTCTCGCGGGTGTGCCGGAGGGGAGACTGCCAGGTCAGCCCATATCTGCTCGCGACGACCGGGGCGTGGCTGGGGCCCACGCCGAGGGTCAGTCGCCCGCCGGTCGCGGCCTGGGTGGTGAGCGCCTGGGCGGCCAGGGCGAGGGGGTGGCGCGGGTAGGTGCCCACGACGGAGGTGCCCAGATCGATGCCGGGGGCGCGGTCTCCCAGCGCGGCGAACACCGTCAGCGGATCCCAGCCACCGTGCTCGCCGAGCCAGAAACGGGAGAAGCCACTGGCCGCGGCGTGTTCGATCTCGGTCAGGAGTTCCGGGACGGCGCCGGTGCCGTAGCTCGACAGTCCGATGTCCATGCGGTCGGCTCCAGATGTATTCGGGGCGGTCGTTCCGGTTAGGACTGTACCGGAACGACCGCCCCGTTTAACCGGCGAGACCGGCCCGGATCACCCGCATCACCTCGCTGTCGCCCCGGAAGCGTCGCATCGCCTGCAGGCCGACGATCAGGGTCTTGATGTCGGCCACGTCCACATCGGATCGCACGGTTCCCGCACGCTGGGCCTGGCCGAGGAGGTCGGCCATCAGCTCCGTGAACTCCTTCTCAACGTCGGGCAGGGCCGTCGCCAGGTCGAATCCGTTCCCCGCGAACGCTTCTGTGAGACCCAGATCGGTCGCGCCCTGTTCGGCCATGTGGACGAGGAAGGCGTACAGCCCTTCTCCCGGGTCGACCGCCGCCTGGTCTCGCGCCCGCTCGGCCACCTGCTGCAACCGGTCGGCCACGATCGCCTGGAACAGCGACTCCTTGGTGGGGAAGTGGCGGTAGATCGTGCCCGCCCCGACTCCCGCCCGGCGGGCGATCTCGTCGATCGGGACGCCCGCCCCCTCTTCGGCGAAGGTCTCGTAGGCGACCTGCAACACGCGAGCACGGTTGCGGACGGCGTCCGCGCGCAGCGGCCGGGGCTTCTCGGTCACAGGGGCCTCCTCGACAAACGGGGCGTGCGTTCCGGTATGGTTCAAAACGGAACGATCGCTCCGATTATATCTGGAGGACCCATGCCCCGAGAGCGGTGGACGACCGCCGACATGCCCGATCAGCGAGGTCGCGTCGCCGTGATCACCGGAGGCAACACCGGAATCGGCTTCGAGACCGCCAACGCGCTCGCCGCGCGGGGAGCGTCGGTGGTGCTGGCCGTACGCGATCTGGACAAGGGCAAACGGGCCGCGGCCGGGATCACCGCAGGCATCCCGGATGCCGAGGTCAGGGTGCAGCGCCTCGACCTGGCCTCGCTGGAGTCGATCCGCGCGGCAGCCGCCGAGCTGCGTGCCTCCTATGACCGCGTCGACCTGCTGATCAACAACGCCGGTCTCATGTACGCCCCGCGCCAGACCACCGCGGACGGCTTCGAGATGCAGTTCGGCACCAACCACCTGGGCCACTTCGCGCTGACCGGGCTGCTGCTCGACCTGATGCTGCCCGTTCCGGGCTCTCGCGTGGTCACCGTCAGCAGCGCGGGTCACCGGCAGGGTGGGCCGATCGACTTCGACGACGTCAACTGGACCACCCGCGAATACAGCCGGGTGGCGGCGTACGGCAACTCCAAACTGGCCAACCTGATGTTCACCTACGAGCTCCAGCGCCGCCTGTCCGGAGCGGGGGAGACGATCGCCGTCGCCGCCCATCCCGGGGGATCCGACACGGGCGGATCCAGGACCTCCGTCGCGAACCAGCCGTGGTACTTCCGGGCCTTCTTCGCGCTGGTCCGGCCGCTGCTGATCCAGCCTGCCGAGATGGGGGCGCTGCCCTCGCTGCGCGCCGCGACCGACCCGGCCGTTCAGGGCGGCCAGTTCATGGGCCCGGACGGATTCCAGGAGAGCAGGGGCTATCCGAAGGTGGTGACGTCGAGCCCGCGATCTTACGACCTCGCGACCCAGCGTCGGCTGTGGACGATCTCAGAGGAGCTGACCCGGGTGACGTTCCCCGTGTGACATCTGTACGCACGGGGGCCTGGTCCGACGCTGGCAGGAGACGGCGGCGACGCCGCTGCCCCGAGCCACCGCTGAGGCGAGTCCCTGCAACTCAGGCAGATGAGTCCGATTATCTCGGGAGAGTCGTCTGATACTTCCTCAGTCGTAACCCATGCCGAACTGGGCGGATGAGTTCGAGTAGGCGCCCCTCACGCCCCGCCCGGCCCGTAATTGCGGCACCGACCTCGCTGTCGCTTCGGGCGCTGTTTCAGGTGACTGGGGCATCTCGTGATATCGCCGGCGCCGATTCTTGTACGCCGGTCCTGTCGACAAGTCTCACAGGTCAGGAGTCCTTTCATCGGTCGGCAGGTGACGTGAAGGAGCGCTGCAAGTGGGCGGGCTTTTACTGCGGACAGCGTCGTCCTCACCAAAGGAGATTCCGGTGAACCGCATCGTCCGCTTTCTCGGTCTCAGTGCCGCTGCGGGCGCCCTTTCTCTGGGCGTTTTCGCACCCGCTGCCGAGGCGTCCGCTCTCGCCGATCGGACCGCGACCGGCAACATCACGTTCGACATGATGGATTACGAGAATTTCGGCAAGAACGAGCGTTGCCGATACAACCTCTCACTCAACAACACGGGGCGCATCGGCGGGCCGGCCAGGAATTTCAAGGCCTGGGCGAAGTGCGGTGGCGAGATCCGGACCGAGGTCCATTACCGGCTCCAGTGGGCCGCCTCGGGCATTCTGACCGTCGACAACATCGCCGTCTGGTTCTTCGAGGGTGACAGCGCGGATACTCCCTGGCTGAAGGGCAAGGGGAGCATCGGTACGTTCCTGCTCTGGCCGGGGCAGGGCGCCACCAGGCAGATCCGGGTGCAGAACGATGTCGACAGGCAACCTGACGACCGCACCATTCTGACGTTCACCCTGCGCAACTGAGAGTGGGCATCCGCGAATGCGGAGGGGCATGCGGGCTGACCCGGTGGAGCGACGGGTCAGCCTCGATGCGTTTCACGGCCGGCTACGACCTTCTTGACGGGCTCGCCCTAAGCGCCGCCTTCAACAGAGCTTTGTCGGCGACTAGCTGACGCGCTTCGCCGGGGCCGAAAACGTCTTGCAGGATCCGGGGGAGCGAGTGTCGAACCCTCGTTTCGCCCAGTATTCGCCGTTGTCGTGTTTGCCGTTGTTCAAGCCCAGCGCATGGTGCATGTTGGCCAGCACGTACTGCACATAGGTTGGCTTGTGGTCTTCGGCGGTGTGCCCAAGGGAATCCCAGACGCTGCCGAGGAAGGCGGCCGCGAAACAGGTGGCCTGCATTTCCAGTCGGAGGCCCACGTCCCGCTTGCCGCTCTTCGGCGCTTTGTCGTATACCTTCTGCGCGGCGGGAAGGATGCCGGTGAGTTGCTGGATGTGGTAGGCGTAGCCACGCCCAATGCTCAGCAGGAGGGTCGGCCGGTTGAGTTCGTTGTTCCGCGCCCTCACCGGAGACCAGACGTAGATCGTCTTGCTCTTTCGGCAATACACGCTGGTCGTCTCGTGCGCCTCGCCGGAAACCCCGCACGCCTTCACTCGGTCGCCGTCTTTGATGACGAGTTTGGCGTGTTTGAAGGGGATCTTCGCCTTGGCGAGGATTGGCCGCCAGGCCTGTTCCAGGCAGGTCATGATGTTCTCGGCCTGTCGTTGCGTGTTGCCGAAGTCGGAGAAGTACGGCTCTTCGGTGCAGGTGACCACGGGTAGTGCGCCGGATTTGTAGATCGGATTCTTGGTGAGCACCCCCGGACCGGCCGGCACCGACACCGTTAACGAGAGAGCCATCGCGACATTAAGGATCAAGGACATATCGACGGATCCTAGTGATCAAACGTCCCGATCACGAGATTGCGGATTCGCCGCGTTCGAGTACGCAGCCGTCAGGACCGTCAGTTCGAAGACGGGATATTCCTCTTCGGCCCAGGGGAAGGCTCCGTTCTTCGACAACGATGTGCGCCGGTGACCTTGGAAGAAGAGTTGTTCGAGTTCCCCACACGTTGTAGGAGCAGGCGCGATTGGCCATCTCGACCCGCCGAAAGGCGATCCTCCAGGACGCGGACGCGTTCATCACGGGTCGTGGATTCGCGCGCCGAGCCTTCGATCAGGTCCCAGAAGCCGTTGACGTCCATGGAACGAGATTGTGGCGGTGGACGCGGACGGTGGGGAGACCGTCCGCGTCCCGGCTAGGTCAGGTCAGCTGCGGAGGGTCCACTGCTGGTTGGGGCCGCCGTTGCAGGTCCACAGGATGATTCTCGTGCCGTTCGCGGTGGCGCCGCCGGAGGCGTCCAGGCACAGGGAGGACTGGACGCCGGTGATGGTGCCGTTGGAGTTGACGTTCCACTGCTGGTTGGTCTGTCCGTTGCAGTCCCAGATGATGACCTGGGTGCCGTTCGTGGTGCCCTGGTTGCTGGCGTCCAGGCACTTGGTGCCGTACACCTGCAGCTGTTTGCCCGAGGTGTAGGTCAGGCGCTGGTTGGTGCCGCTGCCGCAGTCGTACAGCTGGGCCGGGGTGTTGTTGGCGGTCGAGCCGCCGGTGATGTCGACACAGCGGTTCGACTGGGTGCCGACGATCTGCTGTCCCCCACCACTACTGCCGCTGCCCTGCCGGACCAGCGACGCCGAGGAACGGGTGCCCTGGGCGTCCACGACGAACAGGCGGTATTCGCCGTTGGCCGTGGGGACGGCGATGGAGGTCGCGTTTCCCGCCGCCCTGGTCATCGTGGCGCCCGCGGTGAAGGTCGTCGTGCCCGAAGGGGCGAGCCAGATGGTCTTGGACGAGTCTCCGGTGCCGCGGATGGGGATCGAGGTCGTGCCGCTGCTCACGTACGTGCTGGCGGGGAGGACGTAGTCGGGCAGGGAGAGGTTGCTCTGCGGGATGACGCCGCGGTAGGCGTCCTCGAGGCCGGAGTTCACGGCGATGCCGTACGCCGCCGCCGGCCAGACGTAGTCGGAGGACACGAGGATGTCGTGGACGGTGCTGTTCGGCAGGTTCTTGTTGGAGACCTTGTTGATCGGCCCGTAGGTCTGCGTGATGCTCAGGTCGTGCTTGCGGCCCCAGTCGTCGGAGTTGATGAGCCACGTGATGTTCTTGTCGACGCTCAGGACGTTGTCGCGGAAGACCATGTTCCCCGAGCCCTCGTCGGGGTGGAGTCCGTACTTGTGGCCCGACGGGACGCCCTGCATGTAGTTGTTGGTGATCGTCGTCCCGGGCTGGTTGCCCAGCGTGTAGACGGGGGCAGTGTCGCTGAGGCGCTGCACCGTGTCGACGAAGTGGTTGTAGCTGATGGTGTTGTTCTTCGCCACGGTGGTCGGCACGTTGGGCCGGATCGAGCCTGACGATCCGTCGAAGTTCCACCAGCCCCAGCCGAGGGTCACCCCGGCCCACGGGGCCTTCTCGATGCGGTTGCGCTGGATCGACAGGGTGTCGGCGAAGTAGGCAGAGATGGGGCTGTGGCCGTAGAACAGGACCGCGCTGTCGTAGAGGTAGTTGTTCTTGATCTCGATGTTCCTGGGCGCGCCCTCGACCGCCGCGGTGTACTTCTCCCGGTTGGACGAGGTGTGGTCACCGATGTAGACGTGCTGGGGGTGGCCCACCGTGATGGCCGATCCGGCGATGTCGTTGGTGTAGTTGCCGATGAGCTGCGTGTTGATGACGTCGTTGACCAGGTTGACGCCGTCGACCCCGGTGTGCTGGATCCGGTTGCGCTGGAACACGAGCCCGTCGGCGTTGTCGACCTGGATGATGCCGGGCGCCGTGTCGACGTTGCGGTAGGAGTAGGCGTGGAAGTTCTGCTTGGCGTACGCGGTGGCGCCGAGGTTGCCCTGCTGGGCCTGCTTGAGCACCGAACCGGCCACGTTGAACAGGTTCCAGTCGGAGTGCTGGACCGTGAGGCCCGAGAAGGTGATGTTCCGGGCGCGGGCGCTCGTGGACGTGCCGGCGACCTTGATGAGGGTGGTCACGTTGTTCGGGGCGAAGACCGCCGCCGTCGACATGTTCTCGGAGCTGGCCTTGTAGTAGTAGAGCGTCTTGGTGCTCTTGTCGAAGAAGAACTCGCCCGCGGTGTCGAGGAACTCGTAGGCGTTCATGAGCTTGTGGGTCCCGCCGACCTGCGCGTTGCCGTTGAAGGCGCCTTGGGCGATGGCCGCGCCGGGCTGCTGGAACGTGGCGATGCGGCTGGAGCCGTCGGAGGTGACCGTGCGGACGCCGACGATGGCGGTGGTCCAGGTCGTGCCGGTCTCGATCTCGATGTCGTCCTGGTTGTTCGCGACGGCGGGGAAGTCGCTCAGGCTGTAGCGCGATCCGGCGCACTGCGAACCCGACTCCCACGCCCACGACGCCTGGCCCGCCGTGATGGTGTAGGTGCCGGTGCACCCCTGGGAGCTGACGGTCTTGGTGGCCATGAAGGCGCGCTTGTCGTTGACGTAGAGCGCGCGGAGCTTGTTGTTGCGGTTCAGCGGTGCTTTCCAGATGTTGCCGCTGTGCTGCGTCCACCCCGTCACCTGTACGCCGCCGGTCAGGTTCGGCGTCTCGTTCTGGTAGGCGGAGTAGATGACCCGGAAGCCGTTCGTACCGGAGTCGGCCGTCGTGAAGTCGATGGTGCTGGTGACCGGGTAGGTGCCCCCGCGAAGGTAGACGTAGATGTCGCCGGTCATGTTGCCGTTGATGGTGCGGACGGCGTTCCGCGCGCGTTCCACGGTCTTGAACGGTGCCGAGATCGTTCCGGCGTTGGAGTCGTTGCCGTCGGGGGCGACGTAGTAGGTGGCCTGGGTATCGGCCGAGGCCACCGGGCCACCGAACACGGCGGCGGCGAAGACCGTAAGCACCGCCAGCACCTTCCCGGTGGTGGATAAGGCTGACTTCACGCTCTGTTCCTCTCGCTTAATGTTTGCGCTAACACATCTGCACAAGACATATGACGTATGCCGACTGATGTCTCATGGAATGTCGCATCAACAAAGCGGTCTGGCAACAGGGGACGAACAGATCAACCGGATCCGAACCGTCGCCGCCGGGGGGCGAGGGCCGCGAGGCCTGCGGCGAGTGCGGGGAGTCCGATGACGAGGGCGGCGATCAGCGTCCAGGGGGTCTCGAACGACACTCTCGGCGGCGGGTCCCCTTCGATCGAGGTGGTCATGGGCCAGGCCAGGAGCAGGCCGATGGCGCATCCGGCCAGGGTGCCGAGCACCGTCCCGAAGGCCGTGGCGAACGCCGCTCGGCAGGCGATCGGCGACCGCAGGGGGCCTCCGGCCCGGAGCAGGACGCGTCTCGAACCGGCTGTGGAGATCGTGGCCAGTGTGCCGATGAGGGCGATGGGGATCGCCGCCGCCACGACGTACAGCCACGCCGTCGGAGACCGGTGGCCCTGTTCCAGGTGGGTGGTCGCGAGGTCGCCCAGCCGGCGGTCGAGTCGCTCCTGTTCGATCGGCGTGGTGCGATGGAGGGAAGGGTCGATGATCAGTTGCTCCGGCTCCAGGTCTAAGCCGAGGTTCTGCACGACCTTCGCGGGGATGAAGACCTCCGCCATCCGGGGATCGGCGGGCCTGACGGTGACCATCGGGAGGGTTCTGGTGCGGCCGACGGACTCCACCTGCGCCGACGTCACCTCTTCGTCGTCTGCCGCGACCATCACGATCGTGCCCTGGTCGTAGGGGGTCGCGGGGTCTCCGGTGAGGTAGCGGAGCAGCGCCTCGTCGCCGATCTGGAAATCCTCCCAGAAGTGGGAATCGGGGGTCTTCACCTGCAGGAGGCCGAACCCGTCGAAACCGTTGTTCCGCACGATGGGGGCGCCGGGCAGCTCGTCCAGGATGGCGGCCCGCAGGGTGGCCTCGTCTTCCGGGGAGAACCCTTCCACGACCAGGGCGCCCGGCGGCGCTTCGGGCTGGTAGTACGCCCTGGCCTGCGCCGACAGGGCGAAGGTGATGATCATCACGGCGACCGCGACGGCGGTCGCGGTCATCGTGGTGGCCACGCCGGGAGCGGTTCGAGACGGCCGGGCGGCCAGGTGGCGCGCGGCCGGCCTGACGGCCGGAGGCAGGCGTGAGACGTTCCGGCCGAGGACTCTCAGCAGCCATGGGGTGGCGGGGTTCAGGCCGAAGATCAGCAGTGCTCCGGCCGGCACGCCCGCGATGGCGGCCAGCAGCGACCCGAATTCGTCGTAGTGCCCGTCTTCGTGGGTGAACGCCGCGATCAGCGCCAGGATCACGAGTCCGGTTCCCGACAGGGCCGCCCCGAGGCGCGGGCGGTCTCGGGCGGCCAGGAAGAGGGGGCCGCACACGAGCGCCAGCGGAACGCACACCACCGCCAAGAGCACGATCATCTCGAGCACGGGCACATGCTAACGGGGTGCGATCGTTACTCTGCGCTTCTGTCGCGAGGCGCAAGACTTTCGTCGATTTCCGCAAAAGGGTATGGGCAACACGAAGATCTCGATCTATATTACGGCGCAGAGCAGCATTAATGTCCCCTGTGTTACAGCGCCGAAATGGGGCTTGCCATGCGGAAATTACCCCTCTTATCCGTCTCACTGCTCACAGCACTGTCGTGGCTCGTGGTGCCCGCTCCCGCGCGGGCCGCTCTGCCGCCTCAGGAGCCGGGTGTCACTCTTCGTACGTATGACGTGCAGGTCGAGCTGTCCAAGCTCTGCGTGCTCAAGCCCGGTCAGACGCCCAACGTGGACAAGAAGATGCCCACGATCGACTGGGTGTCCGACGCCGATTTCGGGCTGGTCGACAAGTTCGTCACCGAGGTCACGGCCAATATCTCCATCGCCACCGCCGGTGTCCACGAGTTCCGGCTCTCCAGCGACGACGGCTCCCGGCTGACGATCGACGACACGGTCGTGATCACCAACGACGGGCGGCACGGGGTGATCGCCGTCGACGGCACGATCGCGCTGACCGCCGGGTATCACGCGCTGCGCATCGACCACTTCGAGCACCTCTTCGGCCAGCAGCTCAAGCTGGAGTGGAAGCCGCCGGGGGCCGCCGGGTTCACGCTCGTGCCGAACTCGGTGCTGAGCACGGACGCCGGTGTGGTGCGGGTGACCGCCCCAGGGCGCAAGGAGTGTGAGAGCGGGGCCGACTCCCCCGGCGACGGGTTGCCGCTGGAGTCCGTCCACCCCGACTTCACCCTCACCGCCCTTCGGCCCAGCGGGTTCGAGCCGCAGGTGAGCGCGATGGACTGGCTGCCGGACGGCCGGTTGGCGATCGCCACATGGGGCGGCTCCGACAAGACGCTCGGCGAGGTCTACCTGCTCGACCACGTCACCGGCCAGACCTCGGCCGCCCAGGTGACCACCAAGAGGATCGCGAGCGGGCTCAAGGAGCCCATGGGCATCAAGTACGTCGACGGCAAGCTCTACGTGTCCGAGAAGAACCGCCTGGTGGAGCTGAACGACACCAACGGCGACGAAGTAGCGGACGACCTCAGGACCGTCGCGACCTGGCCGTTCGGCGGGAACTTCCACGAGTTCGCGTTCGGCATGCTCTACCGGGACGGGCACTTCTACATCAATCTGTCCGTCTCCATCAACTACGGCGGCGCCACCACCGACCCGCAGCCGGCACCGAACCGGGGCACGACCATCAAGGTCGACAAGGCCACCGGCGCGGTCGAGTACATCGCCGGAGGTCTGCGTACACCGAACGGCATTGGATGGGGTCCCAACGACGACCTGTTCGTCATGGACAACCAGGGCGGCTGGCTGCCGGCCTCGAAGCTCGTCCACATCAAGCAGGGCCGGTTCTTCAACCACTACACCAACCCCGACGGGCGGTTCGACAACAACCCGGTCACCAAGCCGGTCCTGTGGCTGCCGCACAACGAGATCGCCAACTCGCCCAGCACGCCGCTGCTGCTCAAGGAGGGCAGGTTCGCGGGGCAGATGCTGTTCGGCGACGTCACCTACGGCGGCATCCAGCGCGCCTTCCTGGAGAAGGTCGACGGCGAGTACCAGGGCGCGGTCTTCCGCCTCACCCAGGGTCTCGAAGCGGGGATCAACCGGATCAGCCTGGGGCCCGACGGCGCGATCTACGCCGGAGGTCTCGGCTCCACCGGGAACTGGGGGCAGGCGGGCAAGCTCATGTACGGCCTGCAGAAGCTGACCCCCGGCGACCCCAAGGCGTTCGACATGCTGAAGATGCGCGCGATCGCGGGCGGCTTCGAGGTGGAGTACACCCAGCCGCTCTCGGAGCAGACCGCCGCGTCGCTGGCCGGTAAGTACCAGATCACCCAGTGGCGGTACGCCGCCTCCTCCACCTACGGCGGTCCGAAGGTCGACGAGGAGCCGCTGACCGTCACCTCCGCCGACCTGAGCGCCGACGGGAAGAAGGTCACGCTGAAGATCGCGGGCCTGAAGGCCGACCGCGTGGTGCACCTGCGCTCGCCGCGCCCGTTCGCCTCGGCGTCGGGGCAGCCGCTCTGGAGCACCGAGGCCTGGTACACGCTCAACACCCTGGTCGACGGCCCGCAGCTCGATTCCGTGTACGAGGCGGAGAGCGCCTCCCACAGCGGCGGCGCCAACCTGGCCACCGACCACCTGAGCTACACCGGCAGCGGTTTCGTCGCCGGCTACGGCAACCAGGGCGCGGCCACGCAGTTCGCCGTGACCGTCCCCCGCGACGGCGTCTACCACGTGGGGCTGCGCTACTCCAACGGCCCGAACCCGGCGCCGGGCAACAAATCCGTCAGCGTGTACGTCAACGGAACCAAGATCAGGCAGGTGCCGCTGCCCTCCACGGTGTCGTGGGAGCAGTGGGCCACCCGGGTCGAGCCGCTGGCGCTGAACGCGGGCGCCAACACCATCACCTACAAGGTCGACCCCGGCGACACCGGCCACGTCAACCTCGACAACCTCACCGTCGCCGCGCAACGGGTCTTCGAAGCGGAGAACGCCACGCTGACCGGTGGCGCGAAGTCGAACAACGACCACCCGGGCCACACCTACAAGGGTTTCGTGGACGGCTACTGGAACGCGGGCGCGAGCACGTCGTTCAGCGTGTGGTCCGACACGACCGGCCCGCACAACGTCGGTCTCCGCTACGCGGCCGACACCGTCAGAACGGTGAGCGTGTACGTCAACGGCGAGAAGGTCAGGCAGGTGCGGCTGGCCTCCAGCGGCGGCTGGCAGTCGTGGGCCGTCCAGACCGAGCAGCTCCCGCTGAAGCGCGGCACCAACGAGATCACCTACAAGTACGACACGGGTGACTCGGGCAACGTCAACCTCGACCACATCAGCGTGTCGCTCGCGCAGCGGATCACGCTGTTCGACGGGTCGACCCTGGCGGCCTGGGAGAAGCGGGACGGCAACACGGCCACCTGGCCGATCGCGAACGGCTCCGCCGAATCCCTCGGCGGCGACATCCGCACCCGGCAGACGTACGGCGACTTCAAGCTCCACGTCGAGTGGCTGGTGCCCGACTACCCGGCGAACGTGACCGGTCAGCAGCGCGGCAACAGCGGCGTCTTCCTCCAGGAACGCTACGAGGTCCAGGTGCTGGAGTCCGCGGGTGACCCCGCGCCGCTGATCAACGGGGCGGGCGCGATCTACAACAAGCGCGCGGCCGACAGCAACGTGACCAACCCGCCGGGGACGTGGCAGACCTACGACATCACGTTCCGCGCGGCCCGCTACACCAGCACGGGCGTGAAGGTCGACAACGCGCGGGTGACGGTCGTCTGGAACGGCGTGGTCGTCCACAACGACGTGGCCGTCGACGGCGGCACGGGCGACAACATCGCGGAAAGCGTGGCCACGGGCGGCATCCGCCTCCAGGACCACGGCGACGCGGGCGAGAACCCCCGGTTCCGCAACGTGTGGATCGAACCCCTCTCCTAACCATCGGAACCGATCCGGCGGGCCGTCAACGTGGACGGCCCGCCGGATCGGCCGGGTAGTGGCCGTAGTGCCGCTGCCGCAGGCGTTCGTAGTAGGCCAGGGCCACCAGAAAGATCACCGGCACGACCACCACGGCCCAGGTCAGGACACTCAACGGTCCTCCGATGACGGCGCCGGTGATCACTCCGAAGCCCAGCGGATGGGCCGCGACGAACCGCTGGAACCGGGTCGGCGCGACACCGCCGCCCAGGAACCTGTCGAATAACCACAACCTCGGCATGCGGGGCCGCATCGGGCGGGCCGCGGTCCATGCGGCGAGAGTGCCGTTCATGGCGCTTTCCGCGAAGGAGACCCGGTCGCGCATGTCGCTTCGGCAGGCGTCGGCGCCGACGTCATCGGTGGTGAACGTCTCCCACAGGCCGCCGGGGGTCAGGAACCTGCCGGCGTGACGTGTTCCGAGTCTCTCGTCGACGAGCAGGAGGGCGCCCAGGGCGTCTTCCTGGTCGTAGCGGTTCTCCACCTGCGGCAGGTAGCGGTCGAGATAGGCCGACAGGACGGCCGCGTCTTCGGCCTCGCCGAACCGGGCCAGGGCCACGCAGTATCCGGCGCCCGCGTACACGAATTCGCTGTCGAGGAGCAGTCTGCTCAGCCGGTCCCGGAACCCGACGCGGCGGTCCAGTGCGATGAGCCAGGCGGCGGTGAGCCGTGAGCGCCAGTCGCCGTCGAGCAGAACGCCGAGGTCGTGGTCGGAGATGCGGCGGGCGTCCCTCGCGAGCTTGCGCCCGAACCTGACCACCCCACGGTCGGAGAGGGCGAAGAGGTTCCCCAAGAGGTGGATGTAGCGCTTGGTCCGGCTGCGACCCGGGACGACGTAGCGCCACACCAGTCTGATCATCTCGTCGTCCGGCGGAAGCGGCATACGCACTCGGTCATCATCGCGGCCGGGATGCCGGTTGGCCAGGAAGGTGACCGAAGGCGATCAGACCATCGCTTTGGGTAGTGTTCCGTATCCTCGGAATGGCGAAAGCCCAGCTCACGGTACGTCAAGCCGGATCACGGGATCGCTTGCGCGTACTTTTCCGTGGAACGCCGGGGGCGGCTGTAACGATCATCAGGTGTGCTCCTGAGCAATCGAGCCGTCTTCGCCAGTTCCGATCTCGACGAGGTCCGTGGTGAGGTCGCCAAGGTGTTCTGCCCGCACCGGCTGGACCTCGCCGGGGACGCGGATCTGCTGTCGGCCCGGTTCAACTCGGTCCAGCTCGGGTCGGTGCGGGTCAGTTATCTCGACTACGGGGCCGACGTCCACATCGAGCCGGGGGAACTCGGGACGTTCTTCCTGGTCATGATCCCGCTCACCGGGCGCAGTCTCATCCGGGCCGGGGGCCAGGAGGTGGTGTCCGACCCCATGCTGGCGGCGATCCCCTCGCCCACCAGTCATCTCGACATGCGGTGGGCGGCGGGGTGCCCTCAGCTGATCGTCAAGTTCGAGCGGGCGTCCATCGAGCAGTCGCTGGAGCAGATGCTCGGGGAGCGGCTGACCGACCCGGTCGTCTTCGACCTCGGGATCGATCTGACGACCGGATGGACCCGGTCGTGGCGGGACATGGCCGATCTGCTCGTCAGGGAGGGTGAGCGGGACGACGGGCTGGGCGGGCATCCGCTGGCCATCGCCCATCTGGAGAACGCCCTGATCACGCTGCTGCTGACCATGCAGCCGTCCAACTATCTGGAACGGTTGAGGGCACCCAAACCGGCCGCGCTGCCGAAGATCGTGCGGCGGGCGATGGAGTTCATCGAGGAGCACGCGCATCTGCCGCTGACCACCGCCGACATCGCGGGGGCGGTGGCGGTGAGCAGCCGTTCGCTTCAGGAGGGGTTCCGGGCGCATTCGGGGCTGACGCCGACGGCCTACCTGCGGCAGGTGCGGCTGGCGCGGGTGCACGACGAGCTGCGCGGCGCCGATCCCGCCCGGGTCACGGTGACCACCGTCGCCGCCCGGTGGGGCTTCCTGCACCAGGGACGGTTCGCCGCTCTCTACCGCGCGAAGTACGGCGTGCCGCCGTCGGAGACATTGCGGCGGTAAGTGGATGAGGTCCGCGCTCAGCGGATGGCTCGGAGTGAGGGACCGAACGTACCGTTCTTGTCAGGCGCCGAACCGAAACACTCCTGACACCCGGAAGGGATCACCACCATGCGTGAGATTCTCGTCGTCGGCGCCGGACAGGCCGGGCTCCACCTGGCCATCGGACTGCTCCAAAACGGCTACGACGTCACCGTCGTCTCCAACCGCACCCCCGAGGACATCCGCGACGGGCGGGTGATGTCGGGCCAGGCCATGTTCGGCACCGCCCAGTCCCGTGAACGGGAGCTCGGGCTCGACTGGTGGACGAACGTCTGCCCGCCCATCGACGGCATCGCGCTCACGGTTCCCGCGCCCGGCGGCGGCAAGGCGCTCGACTGGGCGGCGCGGCTCGACGCCCCGGCCCGGTCGGTCGACCAGCGGCTGAAGATGCCCGCCTGGCTGGGCGAGTTCGAGCGGCTCGGCGGCAAGCTCGTCCTGCACGACGCCACTCCGGCCGATCTCGAAGACTATGCCGAGCGGTACGACATGGTGCTCGTCGCCGCGGGGAAGGGGCCGATCGCCTCACTGTTCGAACGGGACGCGGCGCGGTCTCCGTACACGACCCCTCAGCGGGCGCTGGCGGTCACCTATGTGAACGGGCTCGCGCCCCGGCCGGAGCACTCGGCGGTCTGCTTCAACCTACTGCCGGGGGTCGGCGAGTACTTCGTCTTCCCCGCGCTCACCCACACCGGGCCCTGCGAGATCATGGTGTTCGAGGGGGTGCCGGGCGGTCCGATGGACTGCTGGGGCGACGTACACACACCTGACGAGCACCTGGCGCGGAGCCGCCAGATCCTGGAGACCTTCTTCCCGTGGGAGGCCGAGCGCTGCGACGGCATCGAGCTCACCGACGCCAATGCGACGCTGACCGGACGGTTCGCGCCGACGGTCCGGCGCCCGGTCGCGACGCTGCCCTCGGGCGCGCCGATCCTCGGGGTCGCCGACGTCGTGGTGCTCAACGACCCGATCACCGGGCAGGGCAGCAACAACGCCGCCAAGTGCGCCGCCACCTACCTGCGGGCCATCGTCGAGCGGGGGGCGCAGCCGTTCGACGCGGCCTGGATGCAGGAGACCTTCGAGCTCTTCTGGACGAACGCCCGCCACGTCACCGACTGGACCAACGCCCTGCTGGCCCCGGCGCAGCCCCACCACCTGGCGCTGCTGGGTGCCGCCGGGCAGCGGCCGGAGATCGCCCACCGGTTCGTCAACGGGTTCGACGACCCCGCCGACTACGCCGAATGGTTCCTGGACGCCGACCGCGCCGAGGCCTACCTGGGCGGGGTCGCGTCATGAGATCGCTGCGCGAGGCCCTCGGGCAGTTCGCGACCGGCGTGGCGGTGATCACGACCGTCACCGACGCCGGGGAGCGGGCCGGGGTGACGGTCAACTCGTTCACCTCGGTCTCGCTCGACCCGCCGCTGGTGCTGTGGTGCCTGTCGAACCGGGCGCCGAGCGCGGCGCTGTTCCTGCGGGCCGGGCGGTTCGCCGTGAACGTGCTGGCCGCCGGCCAGGACCACCTGTCGCAGCGGTTCGCCACGCCGTCGGCCGACAAGTTCGCCGGGGTGGAGCTGCTCGGCGCTCCCCTGCCGATCCTCGCCGGGACGCTGGCCAGTTTCGTCTGCCGGACCGAACGCGTGCACGACGGCGGTGACCACCACATCTTCGTCGGGGCGGTGGAGGGCTACCAGCGGGCCGAGGGGGAACCACTGGTCTTCCACTCGGGTCGCTACCGCGGGCTGGTCGGGGCGGCCTAATCGATGTCCCACTCCTTGAGCTTGAGGGTCCGCCTCGACGTTCCCGGATAGACGACGACCAGGTGTTCCTCCTGGCCACCGATCCGGGCGTAGACGCGGACCCGGTAGCGGCCCTTCCCCGCGATCGCCAGGTTCGGCATGGGAGCGGCGGCGCCCACGCCGTCGCCGTCCATCTCCGGGATGGTGATCGTGCCGCTGCGGCTGACGAGCGGGACCTCGGTGACCTGGTCCCAGCCGGCCAGCCGCCGGGGCGGCGCGGCGCGGAAGGCCTTGACGGTGAGACACAGTTCAATGACGTCGTCGAGGTGGCCGACGAGAGCCGCGCCGTCGCCCAGCCCGATCCCGGTGTCGCCGTCGAAGAGCCTGTCCATCAGCCCGTCGAACGACTCCTCGCCCGTGTCGCCGACCGGGTCGTAGACCATATAGCCGGGGTCGCCGTCGGCGAACAGGAAGTAGTTGGCCGTGGCCTGGACGACGCCCTTCGTCTTCGGCCACGGGTCGCGGCAGGCCGCGTTCGCCTCGGCGATGTAGGCATCGTGGTCGGCCTCCTCCTCCGCCTCCGACCGCAGCAGATCGGGCCGCGCCGCGCCGACGACGTCGGGGCAGAGGTAGACGAGGTCCCAGTCGTCCACGCCCCAGGCGGGCCGTTCGCTCCCGGCCCGCGTCAGGATCGCCTCCTGCGCCTCCCGGTCCTTCGCCCCGCACAGCTCACGCCCGTAGGCGAGAACCTCCTGGTCGGACGAGGTGTCCGGGAACATCGGCGGTATCCCGCTGTCGACGCTCCGAGCCCGGCACAGGAACGCGTCGTCGAGCTCCTCCGGCTTGAGGTCGCCGAAAGGGCGCCGGTCGTAACAGTCCATGTCCCAGCCGCTGTACGTGAGGCGCGGGGTCTCCTCCGGGGGAATCGACGCGATGATCGGCAGAACGATCACGGACGCCGTCGCGACCCTGGCCAGGCGCTGCCGCCCGGGGTGGACGTCCTCCACCGGGCCGCCGCCGACGGCCATCTCACGGGCGGTCGCCGCGATCCACAGAGTGCCGAGGAGCCCGATCGCGTCGAGCCCGATCGACATCCCCGAACCACCGAAGGAGAAGTCGGTGAAGTAGAAGAACGCCGGGATGTACACGCCCAGCGACAACCAGCCGGCGATCAGCGTGCCGACGCTCCACCGCCCGTCGCGCCGCTGCCCGACGAGCGTGAGGACGTTCCCCAGCAGTCCGGCCACCATCAGGACCAGGTAGACGATCTCGTGCGGCGGGAGTTCGGGCAGGTCGAGTTCGTCGAGCAACTCGTCGATCAGCCCGACCGATCCGACCGCGAACATCACTCCGGCCGCGGCCCGCAGCAGGGGGGAGCGCCAGTGGATCACCAGCAGAAAGAGGACGTTGATCGAGGTCCACAGGACGAGCTGGAAGATCAGTTCGGCCTCGTCGGGCAGGAACCGGAACGGGATCCACAGCACGAGAACGTCCGCCACGGCCACGTACAGCAGCACGCGCAGCGCTCTCGCCCTGCCGTCGAGCGGCCCTCGCTCGGGAGTGCGCAGGATCAGCCACAGGAACACGGCCTTCACCAGGGCGGTGAGGACCAGCATCACTTTCATGGTGGTGTCGAACCCGTGGGGCTCGATGTAATCCAGCACGTCGTTGTACGACCAATGGGCGGCCGACCAGAGCAGGCCGTCGCTGAACAGAACGCCCACGATGACCGAGACAAGAATGAGGCCGACTAATCCGACCCTGATAAATCGCCAGATACGTTCATAAATCACGGGTCGGGATCCTAGCGGACCCGACCGACATCAATCGCTGCCGCGCACGTGCCCGAAATGGGACGGTGAATGGGAGTCACCGTCGTCCTCGTGCCAGTTGACGAAATCCGGCCCGCCGTTGACCAGGATCAACCTGCTGTCGCCGGGTTCGGGAAGATGGAACCTCACGATCCTTTCGTCTCGGAACGCTCGAACATCAGATCGACGCGTCGCAAAACCCCGTCATTCTCGAATAGCCCAGAGCCGAAACTCCCGGTCCCATGCGACGGCGATTCCATTTCACACTCGGCTTTCTTCCAGCGAGCGGGCCAGATTCAGGAGGTCGGGCAGTCGGAGAGTCCGGCCGCCGCTTCCCGGAAGGGGAACGTGGAGGCGTTCGGTCCATCGGGCGGGAATCGCGGGCAGGCCGTACACGGCTCCGGCCAGGGCGCCGGTGACCGCGCCGAGCGTGTCGGTGTCGCCGCCCAGGTCGATCGCGGCGCGGACCGCGTCGTCGAAATCGGTCGTGGTGCGCAGTGCCCAGAGTGCCGAGCCGAGACAGGGCCAGACGGCGCCGTTGAACTCGGTCGCGTCGGCCGGGTGCCACGCCGGGGAGGTGACCGTGGCGTAGCGCGCCCGGTGATCCGGGTGGACGGCGGCCAACGTCGCGGGGAGTTCCGCGAGGGGATCGGCACCGGTCAGGGCCACGCGCAGCAGGTCGTGGAAGAGGGCGACGCCCTCGCCCGCCGCCGGGTCGCCGTGCGTCAGCGCCGAGAGGCGACGGGCCGCGTCCATGGTGGCCTCGCGGCCCGACGCGGCGAAGTAGACCGCCGAGGTGGCCGCGCGCATGAGGGAGCCGTTGCCCGCCGCGTGGCGCGCCGTCCGGTAGTGGGCGTCGGCGGCCCGGTCCCAGGGGAGGCCGCGGGTCAGGACGTCCTCGGTCTGGAGGCCGATGTCCTTCGGGTCGTCGGCCGCCCATCGCCGGAAGCGGGTGAACACGTCCTCCAGGTCGAGGCCGCCGCGTTCGAGCAGGGATTCGGCCACGTGGACGGCCATCTGGGTGTCGTCGGTGGCCTCACCGGGGTCCCAGCCGCCGCCTCCGCGCATCTCGTCCCCGGACGCGGAAAGCGCACCCGGAGGGCCGAACTCGAACGGCGCGCCCAGGGCGTCGCCCACCGCCGAACCGACGACCGCACCGGCGGCCCGCTCTCCCCGGTTCACTAGGGCCGGCTGAAATCGAGTTCCAGCCCCTGGGCCTCATAGCTTTTCTTCGGGACGTCCGCGATGACCCTGGTCACCTTTCCCTTCAGGGTCATGACGACGAACTCCCGCAGCGTGCCGCGCACCCGCGAGACGATCAGATGGTCGTCGTCCCACCAGCCGTGCACGACCATTCCGCCCTTGGGCACCGGAACGACGCCTTTCGCTTTTCCGGTCTTCACGGACCAGATACAGACGTCTCCTTCAGGGCAGCCCGTCAGGAAACGGTCGCCCTTCGGGGAGAAGGTGTTCTCCTCCCCCGCGACGGAGCCCTTTCCGGTGAGGGTGCGCCGGACTTTTCCGTCCGGGGAGAGAAAGCGGATGGTCTTGTCGTCGAAGGCGACGATCTGTTCTCCGTCGGGGGCCCCGATGTAGCTGAAGTCGTCGTAGGACTTCGGCATCCGGACATGGCGGGTCCGCGCGGTGCCGGCGTCGATCGTCTGGAAGCCCTCCTGCCCGTCCTGTCCGATGAAAATCCGCTGCACGATGCGCTTGCTGTCGGGCGCCCACGAGAACCAGCCGCCGCTGTACGGCGTGCAGATGCTCGGGAATTTCACCGATTGGATGGCGCCCGTCAGGTGGCCGTAGATCTGGAAGGTCTCGCAGTCGTTGTCGTCCAGCAGGTCGTTGGCGGCCATCACGCGGGAGCCGTCGGGAGAGACCGCGGCCCGCCACACGCCGGACTGCGCGGCGAACTTGCCGGTGCCGGGGGTGCGCACGTAGGCGTGCGGCTTGTCCTCGTCCCGGTAGTACGAGGTCACGACCTTCGGATCCGTCGACCGTTCGTAGACCGTGACGTCGGTTCCCGGGAGTTTGATCTCGGTGACACCGATGGGGAACGGGACCGCGGCCATCATGACCATCAGGGCACTGATCAACACGTCCGGAGACTAGAAGCGGCGACTCGACCAGGACCAGCACGGCCCGGTAACGGGGCTATCGCAACCGGGCCCGCAGCGCCGCCACGTCGGCCGCGGCCATGCCCGCCTCCAGGAGATACCTTTCGGCGTCGAAGCCGTCGAGGGCCTCGTACACGGCGGTTCTGAGCGTGGTCCCCTTGGCGCGCAGGATCTCCTCGATCTCCGCCGTCTGGTCGTCGATGCCCAGGTCGGCGTAGAGGGGGATCAGCCGTCGCGTGCTGGCCTCGTAGTCGTCGGCGATCGCTTCGCGGGTGACCCCGGCCAGTGACAGCAGGAGCATGACGATCAGGCCGGTGCGGTCGCGGCCCAGGCCGCAGTGGACGAGGACGCCGCCCTCGGGGGCCCGCGCCACGGCGGTCGCGACGGCCACCGCCTGGGCGGGCTTCGCCTCGAGGAAGTAGCGGTAGTAGAGAGGGGTTCCATCGAGCTCGTTGCGGCGGATGTGGTCCCAGACGGCGGTGTCGGCCATGTCGTCGAGGTCGACGCGGATCGTGGTCAGGCCGGCGGGGCGCGCGTCGGGGGACGACGCCTCGCGGAGGTCGACGACGGTCCGCACCCCGTAGGCCGTCAGGGCGGCCCAGCCGGTGGCCGTCAGGCGTTCGGGGTTGTCCGATCGGACCAGCGCTCCGTGGGGAGTGTGACCGCCCTCGTGAAGGGGGAGACCTCCCAGGTCTCGGGTGTTGTGGCAGCCTTCCCACGCCAGATGGGGCACGATGGATCCTTTCCGGTTCGGGGGCAATGGTGAACATAAATCGACATTTACCTGACTCTCCGCATTGACCGGCCCGACACTGTCAGTCAACACCGTTGTCGCAGGTCGCCCGCATGAAATGTCAATTTAACGCAGATATATCTTGACTTGTGAGCGCGGAGGGCCTATCACTTGGTGGGCAGAAGTCGGCGATCTCCCATATGGCGGCATGATGACAACTGAATCCGGTTCGGCTCAAAGTCGCGACGAATACCGGGCTATGCAGGCCGAGGCGTTCAACCGCATCGGATCACGATACGACGATGCCTTCCCCCACAAGGAGGGGCAGATCGCTGCCGGGGAGTGGCTGATCAAGCAGCTCCAGCCGGGTGCCCGCGTCCTCGACGTCGGTTGTGGCACCGGTGAGCCGACCTCCAAGCAGTTCGCCGAGGCGGGCTGCGAGGTGACCGGGATCGACATCTCGCCCGTCATGCTCGACCTGGCGCGCAAGAACGTGCCCGAAGGGACCTTCCTGGAGCGTGACGTCGTCGAGATCGACACGTCGCTCGGACGGTTCGACGCCGTGGTGGCGTTCTTCTCGCTGCTGATGCTGCCCCGGGCCGACATCGCCACGGCGCTCCAGCGGATCCACGACGTCATCGTGCCCGGCGGGCTGCTGGCGCTGAGCATGGTCGAGATCGACCTCGACGACGTGCCGTTCCAGTTCCTCGGGGCGCCCGTGCGGGTCACCGGCTACCTGCGGGAGGACCTGCGGGCGCTGGTCGAGGAGACGGGGTTCACCGTGGTCGTCGAGACCGACATCTCCTACGCCCCGGCCACCACGCAGGCTCCGCCGGAGATCCAGCTGTTCCTCAACTGCCGGCGTAACCAGTTCTGAAGTGATCGACACCGAGGGTCTGGCGTTTCTCGGTGACACGGCCCGGGCCATCGGCGACTGCCTCGATCCGGAGCAGGTCGCGCGCCTGCTCTGCGAGGCGGCCGTGCCCCGGCTGGCCGACGCCGCCGCCGTCTATCTCGACGGAGGTGCCGTGCACCGGCTCGACCCGCGGGGGCGGCTGCCCTCGCGCTGGTCGGGCGACCCGGCCGCCACCGTCCCGGAACTGGTGGGCGGGCGGCTGCTGACCGTGCCGCTGCGCGCCTACGGCGAGGCCATCGGATGCGCGGTGCTCGCCCGGGACCGTGAACGCGACGAGTTCGACCAGGACGACGTCCTGATCGCCGGTCAGCTCGGGGTTCCCGCGGCGCTGACCATCTTCCACGGACGATTACATCGCCAGCAGCTCGAAACGCTGGAGATCCTGCAACGCGGGATCCGGCCCGGTCAGCCTCCCTCTCTGCCCGGTCTGGAGATCGCCTACCGCTACCAGCCGGCCGCCGCGCGCGTGGGCGGCGACTGGTTCGACGTCATCCCCCTGCCCGGATCCCGGGTGGCCCTGGTCGTCGGTGACGTCATGGGCCACGGCCTGGACGCTGCCGCGATCATGGGGCAGTTGCGCATAGCCGTACAGACCCTGGCTTCTCTCGACCTTCCGGCCGAGCAGGTATTGCAGTCGCTCGACGAGATGGCGCAGCGTCTGGCCGCCCAGACGATCACGACCTGCGTCTATTGCGTGTACGACCCCGTCCAGCGCCGCTGCACGATCGCGAGCGCCGGTCATCTGCCGCCGATCCTGGTGAGCCCCGAGGGCAAGGCCGACGTGCTGCAACCTCCGGCGGGCACCCCGATCGGGCTCGGCCGCAACGCGTTCGAGACGGTCGAGATCGCGGCCGACGACGACAGCATGCTCGTCCTCTACACCGACGGCCTGGTCGAGGAGCGCGGCGAGGACATCGGCGTCGGGGTCGAACGCCTGCGGCGCGGCCTGGCGGGCGTGCGCCCGATCGAGGAGGTCTGCGACAGCGTGGTCCCGAACACGCCGATGCGCGACGACGTGACGATGCTCGCGATCCGGTTCACCGGCATCCCGAGCGACGACGTCGCCCAGTGGCTGCTGGAACCGCAGGCGCAGACCCCCGCCCGGGTGCGCGGGCTGATCCGGCGCACGCTGGCCGGATGGGGCCTGCACACCCTCATCCCGACGGCCGAACTGCTCGCCTCGGAGCTGGTGACCAACGCGGTCCGGGCGACGGCCCGGCCGATCACGGTACGGCTGCTGCGCACCGACAGCCTGCTGTGCGAGGTCAGCGACGACGACCACCGCATGCCGAAGATGCGCGAACCCGGCCGTTACGACGACGAGGGCCGCGGCCTCTTCGTGGTGAACCAGTTGGCGGAAAGGTGGGGCACGAGCCGGGTGGCGGGAGGTAAGACGGTCTGGTTCAGCCTCCCGGTGAAGGGGGTCTGACCGAAGACCCCCCGCGTGAAAGGTGTCCGGTTGAAGCGCCTGGCAAAGCTCGTTCGCGACGACAATCTCGACCTCTACCTGCTGGCGCTGGTCGCGCTCGTGTTCACCGTGCTCGGCAGCGTCGGCCTGGCCGAGACGTCGGTGCTGATCTCGGTCACGCTGGCGGTCCTGGCGCTCCTGGCGTTCTCGCAGATCAAGTCGCGCCGCCAGGTCGCCGATCTGGTGGCCGACCACCGCCTGCTCCGCGACGACTTCCCCGCCGACCTGGCCGCCCGGCGGGCGCGGGCGCGCGACTACCTGTTCATCGGGCGGTCGATGGCACGCACCTCCAACACGATGCGCTTCGAACTTCGACGCATATTGGAGAACGGCGGCCGAGTGCGGGTGCTGATCGCCGATCCCGACAACGATGCGGTGATCACAGCGGTTGCTCTGCACAGCGCAGGCGGAGCCGACCCGGCGCTACTGGCCGGGCGCATCCGGGGAGTGCTGGCCGAACTCGATCAGATCCGGTCTACAGGGAGACTGGAGATCCGACTGGCCGGGTTCGTCCCCTCGATGGGCCTCCAGATCATCGACGGCGTCTACATCTGCGCCCAGCGTTTCGAGCATCGTCCGGCCGCCGAGAGCGGCCCGATCCTCGCACTGGAGCCGCGTGACGGCGCCTGGTTCCACCGGTTCGCCGCCGAGGCCGAGCGGATGTGGGATGACGGGACCCCTTGGCCCGAATAGTCAGGACCGCTTGACACCATCCGTCACAAATGCAAAGTTTCTTTACTGAGAGCGCTCTCACGGTCTCGTCCATTCCGCTGCCCCCAAGGACCTGTCGTGAGAAAATCCATCCTGACCAGCGCCGTCTTAGTGCTGGGGGTGGCCTTCGGGCTGCCCTCGGCACCTGCGTCCGCTGCCGCCCCAGAACCCGTTTCCCCGGAGAAGGCCCTCCAGCGCGACCTCGACCTGACCCCGGCCGAGGCCCGGATCCGGCAGGCCCACGAGGCCGCCGCGATGCTCGTCGAGAAGAGCGTCAAGACGAAACTCGGCGACCGTTTCGGCGGCGCCTGGTACTCCCCCGGCTCGGAAAGGCTCCAGGTCGGTGTCCTGACCGAGGCCGACGCCGCGTTCGTGCGGGCGGCCGGAGGTGCGCCCGTACAGGTCGGGCGCAGTGAGAAACAGCTGACCACGGCGAAGGCGGCCCTCGACAGGGCGCCGGTGAACGAGAAGGTGCACGCCTGGTACGTCGACCCCGCCCAGAACACGCTCGTGGTGGCCGCGGCCGACCAGGCCAGCGGTGCCGCGTTCGCCGGGAAGGCCGCCGTCGACGCGAAGGTCGTCGTCACCGAGGCGCCCAAGCCCCTCTACGACCTGCGGGGCGGCGACCAGTACGTCATCAACGGCAACACCCTCTGCTCGGTCGGCTTCCCGGTCAACAACGGCGGATTCGTCACCGCCGGGCACTGCGGCGGCACCGGCTCCCCGACCCTGGGCTACAACAACGTCTCCCAGGGCACCTTCGCGGGCAGCTCGTTCCCGGTCAACGACTACGCGTGGGTCCGCACCAACGCCAACTGGACCCCGCGCCCCTGGGTCAACAACTACGGCGGCGGCAACGCCTCGGTCGCCGGTTCGAACGAGGCCGCGAGCGGTTCGTCGATCTGCAGGTCGGGCCGCACGACGGGCTGGCGCTGCGGCGTCGTCCAGGCCAAGAACGTGACCGTCAACTACGGCAACGGCCAGCTGGTGTACGGCCTCACCCAGACCACCGCCTGCGCCGAGGGCGGCGACTCGGGCGGCGCGTGGATCACCGGTGACCAGGCCCAGGGCGTGACCTCCGGCGGTTCGGGCAACTGCTCGACCGGCGGCACCACGTTCTTCCAGCCCGTCAACGAGATCCTCGGCGCCTACGGACTCCAGCTCACCACGACCGGTGGCGGCGGCTCGACGAGCCGCCTGGTCGGCTGGCAGAACAAGTGCGTCGACGTGCCGAACAGCAACGCCGTCGACGGCCAGCGCCTCCAGCTCTGGGACTGCAACAACACCAACGCCCAGAACTGGACCTTCCCGGGTGACGGCACCGTGCGCGCTTTCGGCCTCTGCATGGACGTGGCCTGGGGCTCCACCGCCAACGGCGCCGCGATCCAGCTCGCGACGTGCAGCGGCAACCCGGCCCAGCAGTTCGTCCTGTCGGGCGCGGGCGACCTGGTCAACCCCCAGGCCAACAAGTGCGTGGACGTGACCGGCTGGGGCGGCACCGGCACCCCGCTCCAGCTCTGGGAGTGCAACGGCGGCGCCAACCAGAAGTGGCGCCGCGCCTGATCCCGTGACGTGTCGCCGCCTCAGCCCCGGGGCGGCGGCATTTCTCATGAAAATTATGGAACGTTTGAAACGCGGGCCCCGATAGTCCACCGACGTATCACCCGAAACGAAGGAGCCGTGGTGTTCCGCCGCTTACTGACCGTTCTCGCCCTGACCGCGACTTCACTCGTGGGCGTCACCGCGCTCCCGGCCCACGCCGACAGGACCTTCCGGGGCGACGGCGACGACGTCGTCAGCGTCAAGGCGACCAAGACCCCCGGCCTGATCACGTTCACGTACGAGGGCGAGTCGAACTTCATCGTCTACACGATCAACCCGAAGGGGAAGAAGGACGACCTTCTCGTCAACGAGATCGGCTCGTGGACTGGAACGGTCCTTTACAACGACCCGGCGAGCTTCGGCAACACCGGGACCGCCGGCCTCCAGATCCAGGCGGAGGGCCCGTGGACCGCCACCTTCAAGCCGGTCGCCAAGGCCCGGTGCTGGTGCTCGGCGACCATCCGCGGCGAGGGCACCCAGGTCCTCAAACTCAACCCCACCCGGGGCCTGCGCACCATGAACGCCACCCACAACGGCAAGTCCAACTTCATCGTGTACGGCTACCAGAGCCTCACCGACTATCCCGACCTGCTCATCAACAAGATCGGCCGGTACAAGGGCAAGGTCCTGTTGACCCAGGGCACCCGTCTGGTCACCGTCCATGCCGACGGTGTCTGGGTTCTGCGACGGAACTAGTGCTGATTCCCCACTCAGTCTGAGTACGAAAGCGGTGCACCGGCCCGCCCCGATGGAAGATCCTTTGGGGCATGAAATGGTGGATTTTCCTGGTTTCCCTGTGTTTCGCGATATTCGCCGCCTGGCTGACCTTCTCGACCGGCGTGGCCCCCAGCACCGTGCTGGCGATCGGGGTCGGCGCGGTCAGCCTGATCTGGCTGCTGGTCCTGCTGACCGTGCCGTGGAACCTGTACTTCACGGCCCGCAGGGTCGTCCACGAGACCCATCTGTCGCGGGAGCGCGGCATCGAGGTGCCGCAGGCCCGTGAGGACGAGGCCCGGGGCATCGCGAAGCGGATGCTGCGGCTGGCGGTGCTGGGACATGTGGTGTCGGCGGCGGTGATCGCGGCGATCACCTACTTCTCGGGTGAGTACGTCGGCTACTACTTCGCCGGGTTCTACCTGCTGGCGACCATGTTCCGGCCGACGGGCGCCTACCTGACCCATCTGAAGGACCGGGTCGGCACCCTCATGGAGGAGCTGCACTACCCGAGGCAGGACGTCGCGACGCTGCGTACCGACGTCAAGAACCTGACCGACGCCCGCACGTCCATCGAAGAGTCGCTCAAGGAGCTGACCGAGGACCTCCAGCGGGCCCGCGACGAACTCGCCGCGACGCGGTCGGTCCTGGAGGACGCCGACCACGACCTGAACCGGCGGATCACCCTGATGACACGCCGCTTCGACGAGACGGTCGACGGGCTGAGCGACAACCAGGAGCTCATCACGGGGCTCAAGGCCTTCCTCCGCCTGGTACGTTCCGAGACCGCCTAACCGGGCGCGGGCATCGTCCGCAGCTCGTCACCTTGCAGCGACCCCAGCAGCCAGCCGTTCGCCCAGGGCACGACGTTGGCGGGGGCCGGGTCGATGCCGGACAGTCTGCGCTCGATGCCGCCGTTCTCGTCCAGGACCAGGATCGAGCCGGCGGGCGGGTCGTTCTCGTCGGTCAGGAAGCCGGTGGGCAGGCGGACCGCGAACTGGCGGGTCCACGTTCCGGGCAGGATGCGGTCGTCGAGGAGGGGGACGCGGTCGTACACGCTCAGAAGGAGCTTTCCGCCGGGGGTGCGGGTGAGGCCGTCGCCGATGCCGGGGACGTGGTCGAGGAAGGTCGTGACGGTTCCGCCGGTCAGGGAGACGCGGGTCACGCGGTAGCGGGTCGACTCGACGACGAGCAGGGAGTCGCCGGTCACGGCGATGCCGTTGGGGAAGTAGAGGTCCTTCGCGAGGGTGGTGGTCGCCTTCGACGACGGGTCGTAGCGGAGGAGCCTGCCTCGGGGGCGGCCCTCCAGGAAGTCGTACACGGAGAAGGCGGAGCCCTCCAGGGTCGAGTTGTTCAGCCTGCTGTTGGAGTCGGAGAAGTAGACCATCCCGTCGTCGGCCACGGCGAGGTCGTTGGCGAAGCGGATCGGTTCGCCGTCGGCGGTGTCGGTGAGCAGGGTGACGGTCCCGTCGGGGGCCACCGACTGGAGGCCGACGCCGTGGTTGGCGACGAGCAGGTTGCCGCTCGCGTCGAACGCCAGGCCCAGCGGGCGCCCGCCGACCTGGGCGAACGGCTCCGGTTTCGGGGTCAGGCGCATGATGCGGCCGTCGATCAGCCCGGTGTGGACGCGGCCCGACCCGTCGACGGCCATGTCCTCCGGACCGGGCAGTGCGCTCAGCGCGGTGACGCCGATGGCGGGGGTGTCGCGAGCCACGACGGCGGGCGGGCCGGGGTCCCAGGCCACCGGGTCGAAGGGTTCGACGGGCGGGCGGAGCACGACGAAGTAGGCGCCGATCAACAGCGCCACCGCGCCGACTCCGGCGAGGGCTGAGGTCCTGAGGTTCACCCGGCCGAGTCTCCGGCCGCCCTCGGAAACCCGACAGCGTGTCCGTACGCACCCGGGGTGCGGCTACCCTCACCCGTTCAGGTAGCGCAGCACCGCCAGAACCCGCCGGTGGTCGTCGGGATGGGCCGGAAGGGTGAGCTTGGTGAAGATGCCCGAGCAGTGCTTCTCGACGGTCCGCTCCGCGATGCCGAGCCGGGTCGCGATGGCCTGGTTGGTGCGGCCCTCGGCCATCAGCGACAGCACGCTCCGCTCGCGTTCGCTGAGGTCGCGCAGGGGGTCGTCGTGGCGGTCACGGCGGCCGACGAGCTGGTCGATGACGACGGGATCGAACGCCGCCCCGCCGCTCCCGACCCGCCGGACGGCGGCGGCGAGTTCCGCCAGGTCGGTCACCCGGTCTTTGAGCAGGTAGCCGACGCCCTTCGCGCCGCCGTCGAGCAGCTCGACCGTGTACGTGACCCTGACATATTGGGACAGGACCAGCACCCCCGTACCGGGATAGAGCCTGCGGATCTCCCCCGCCGCCCGGAGCCCCTCGTCGGTCCGGGTCGGTGGCAGCCGGATATCGACGAGGGCGACGTCGGGGCGGTGTTCGTCCACGGCCTTGAGCAGCCCGGCGGCGTCCTCGACGGCCGCGACGACGGAGAACCCGGCCTCGGCGAGCAGCCTGACCAGCCCTTCGCGCAGCAGCGCGCTGTCCTCGGCGATCGCTACCCGCACGGCAGCACCGCTCTCACGACGGTTCCCCCTTGGCTCGTCACGCTGAAGGACCCGCCGCAGACGGCGACCCGATCGGCCAGCCCGCGCAGCCCGGTACCCCGGGAGGCATCCGCGCCGCCAACCCCGTCGTCCCGGATCTCGACCGACAGGACCCGATCAGCCAGCACCATCTCGACGACGGTTTCAGTTGCTTTGGCGTGTTTGGTCACGTTGGCCAGCCCTTCGGCGACGACGTAGTAGGCGACCGTCTCGATCTCGGGCGGCAGCTCGCCGACCTGCGCCGAGACCCGCACCTTGAGTGGCGAGAGAGCGGCCAGTTCGTGGATCGCGCCGGAAAGCCCCCGCTCGGTGAGGACCGGCGGATGGATTCCCTGCGTCAGCGCCCGCAGGTCGCCGAGCACTCCGAGTAGCTCCCGGCGAGCCTCTCTGATCAGTGGCCCGGGATCCCGCGACGCCTCGGCCAGCGAGAGTGTCATCGGGATCGAGAGGAGGCGCTGCTGCACCCCGTCGTGCAGGTCCCGTTCGATGCGCCGCCGCTCGGCCTCGGTCGCCTCGGCGGCCTCCCGGATGCGCAGCCGCAGCTCGGCGGCGAGCCGCTCGTTCCACAGCGCCAGCCCGGCCGCCGCGCACGCCGCCTCGATCAGCTCGGGCTCCTCCAGAAGAACCGGGTCGTGGACGAGCACCGCCAGCCGCTCCCCCGCCCGATCGACCCGCGTGGCCCCGACCTCGGGAACATCGAGCACCCGCCCGTTGACGTCGACATATCGCCCGGACGCCCAGTAGCCGACCCGCAACCCGGGATCCTTGAGAATGGCGGCCAGCTCACCTTCGATCCCGTGAGCGGGAACCGCTCCCAGCCTGATGACGAGATCCGCGATCCTCCGCCTCGGCAGGCCCACCAGGTAGCCGAGGGGAACCAGCCCCAGGGCTGCCTGCAGGGCGAGTGCCGCCACCGGGTCGGCCGCGACCGGCTTCAACCCCAGCACCACCACGACCGCCACCAGCCCGGACAACGTGACCGGATTGAACACCCGCCGCCGCGCCGCCGCACTTCCCCACCACCGGTGAACCTGGACCGCGATCACCGCCAGGCCACCGGCCACCAGCCCCGCGAACGGCAGGGCGGCGTACACGACCGCGACTCCGGCCTTCTGCACTTTGGTCTCGGCACGCCCCGTGGGAAAGGTGATCAGCCAGTGCCCCAGCACCGCCGCCCAGGCACCACCGACCAGGGGAACAGCGGGCCCCAGCTTGGCGAAGAGCCAGAGCAGTCCCACCACGACGAGCAGCGGCCCGGCTCGGTAGCGCGGCTGGACGAGCCACCCCACGACCCCGGCGACGAGATATCCGCCCCCGACCACGAGGGCGAGCTCTAATCCACCCACGCGACGAGTCTAGAAGTCCCGCGATGGACACCACAAAGTAAGTCAAGCCTTACTTTCCGTATCCCTCCTCTCCATACTTGGGCGGGTGGATGACGAACAGCAGATCATCGATGGCCTGTACGACCGTCTCGACGCCGCCGTCGCCGACACGCTGGCCGCCCGTGACCAGGCGCTTTCCGCGTCCGACGATCCGCACACCCGCGACGTCGAGCTGTCCCGCCTGACCCGCAGGCTCGGTGAGCTCCGGGCGGCCGAACGCTCCCTCTGCTTCGGCCGCATCGACACCGCCACCGGCGAGACCCTGCACATCGGCCGCATCGGACTGCGTTCGGAGAGCGGGGAGATCGTCCTGGTCGACTGGCGGGCCGACGCCGCCCGCCCCTTCTACGCCGCCACCCCGGCCCACCCGATGGGCCTGCGCCGGCGTCGTCACCTGCGCCTGCGCGGCAGGGACGTCGCCGACGTCAGCGACGAGATCCTCGACGGCTCCGCGCCGCGGCCTGAGGACCTCGTCGGGGACGGCCCGCTGGCCGCCGCGCTCGACCGCGCGAGAAGTGGCAGGATGCGCGACGCCGTGTCGACGTTGCAGGCCGAGCAGGACGCGATCGTCCGCTCCCCGCACCGGGGCATCACCGTCGTGGACGGCGGCCCCGGCACCGGCAAGACCCTGGTCGCGCTGCACCGCGCCGCCTACGTCCTCTACGCCTTCCCCTCGATCGCCGAACGCGGGGTCCTCGTGTACGGCCCCAACCGCCGTTTCCTCGACTACATCTCCGAGGTCCTGCCGTCCCTGGGCGAGAACGACGTGCGCCTGGCCACCCTGTCCGACCTGGTCGGAGCACCCCGTTCCGGAGTCCGGGCCCAGGCCGGCGACCTGGAGACCTGGATCGACGCCCACCGGCCTCGCGGTGTCCCGCTGGAGGTCGACACGCACGTCCTGTCCGCGGAAGCGATCGACGCTGCCCGCCGTCACGCCACCAGGAACGGCCTGGCCCACAACCCCGCCCGCGCCGTCTTCAAGGAGCACGTGGTCGACGACCTGGTGAACCTCCTCGAACAGCGCGCCCTGGAGACACTCACCGAGATGGACGACCCGGCCCTCGACGAGGCGGTCGCCGCCGACCTCCGGTCGCTGGGCTTCGACGAGACCCCGTCGGCCGACCTGGAATTCGACTGGGACGCCGTCCGCGAACAGCTCCTCGACGACCCCGCCGTCGACCGCGCGGTCGAGACGATCTGGCCCCGCCTGAGCGCGGAGCAGGCCGTGGGGGACACCGCCGATCTGGCCCTGCTCGACGAGGCGCGCGCGCTGATCGACGGCCCGCCCGGCGAGGTGTACGGCCACATCGTCGTCGACGAGGCCCAGGAGCTCACCGAACGGGAGTGGCGGATGCTGATGCGCCGCTGCCCGGCGCGTTCGATGACCGTCGTCGGCGACTTCGCCCAGGCGGGTTCGGCCACCACGATCCGCTCCTGGCCCGAGGCGGTCGGCGACCGTTTCGTCCACCACACCCTGACGGTCAACTACCGCACCACCGCCGAGATCCTCGACTTCGCCACCCCGCTGCTGGCCCGCATCGCCCCCGACCAGAAGCCCTCGCAGTCGATCCGCCACGGCGAACCCCCGCGCGTCGTCGACGTCCCCGCCGCCGACCTCGCCGCCACCGCCCGCACCCTGGCCCAGGACCCCGGCAACGGCCTGACCGGCGTCATCGGCACGCTCGCGGCGGAGGGCGTCATCCCCGCCCCCGAGGCGCGCGGCCTGGAGTTCGACACCGTCATCGTCGTCGACCCCGACGCCATCGAGACCCACCGCGAGTCGGGCTCCCGGGATCTGTACGTCGCCCTCACCCGAGCCACCAAGCGGCTGATCGTGCTCAGACGCGCAGGATGATCGCCTCACGCGGGCAGCACTCGGCCACCTCCCGCGCCAGTTCGACGTCGGCCGGATCGGTGAGCTCCCCCTCCCGCGCGACGGCGAGCCGGTCGGCCCCGAGGGTGAACAGGTCGGGCGCGGTCGCGGAACAGAGCCCCGTACCGAAACACAGGGACCGGTCGACCTCCAGCCGCGCCGCCATCAGAGGACGACCGGCAGGGCGCGGTAGTCGTTCAGCGCCCAGATCTCGTGCCGGCGCACCTCGTCGCGGGGTATCGCCAGCCGGACCCCGGGAAACCGTTCGACGAGTGTGGCCAGGGCCATCTCGCTGATCAGCCGGGCCGCCGCCGCGCCGAGGCAGTTGTGGATGCCGTGCCCGAGCCCGAGGTGCCGCGCCCCGGAACGGGTCAGGTCGAGCCGGTGGGGGTCGGGGAAGACCTCGGGGTCGCGGTTGGCCGCCGCGACCATGACCATGACCGGCTCACCGGCCCCGATGCGCTGCCCGCGGACGGTGATGTCCTCGGCCGGGAACCGCCAGGGCACCGACGCGACCGGGGACTCGTAGCGGAGCAGCTCCTCGATCCCGGCTCCGCCGAGGGCCGCCGGGTCGTCGACGACCATCTTGAGCTGGTCGGGGTGGTCGAGCAGGGCGAGCATCGCGTTGGTGAGGAACATCTTGGTCGTGCCGACCCCGGCGATGATCATGATGATGACCAGCGCGTCGAGTTCGTCCTGGGTGATCCGCTCCTCGTCGGCGGCCCGGATGAAGGCGGAGGTGAGGTCGTCGCCCGGGTCGGCCCGCTTCAGCGCGACGAGCTCGCGGCCGTAGGCGATGATGCGCTCCCGCGCCTCGGGGATGCGGGGGAAGTCGGCCGGATCGGTGGAGATGAGCAGGTCGATGTCGCGGCCGAGTTGCTCCCTGCGCTCCAGCGTGAACCCGAGCCGGGTCGAGATCACCTCGGAGGGGATCAGCGCGGCGAACTCGGCGACCAGGTCGTGTTCCTGCCCCGGCACCCAGCCGTCGACGGTCCGGTCGATGACGCGCCGGACGTCCTCGCGCCACCGGTCGACGCCGCGCGGGGTGAACGCGCCCATCGCGCAGCGGCGCACCTTGGTGTGCCGGGGCGGGTCGAGCCCCGGGATCGTCTGCGCCAGGACGGTGCCCGCGCTGATCGACAGCCCCGACGCCTGGAACGCGGCGCTGCCCCGCCATTCGGCCGTGCTGAACCGGGTGTCGGACAGGATCGTCATCGCGTCGTCATACCTGGTCACAACCCACATCGGGACGTTTCCGAGCGGAAACACATATCGGTGGACGGGTGAATTCACGCGCAGCCGATCGAGGGCGGCATAGGGGTCGCGGAAATATTCGGTGCCGAATAATTCGACCATGCCCGGCATCGTATCTTCGCAGGTCAGAGCGCGCCATGAGGGTGAAATTTTCAGCTCGGGCGGTCCGGGCCGTAATTCCGCACATGCGCTGGTCAAACAGCGGAGGCGTGACCGGTGATTCGACTGATGTCCGTGAGACCGGTCCCAAATGGCGCCGACTGGACGGCCAAGATCGCATCTATCACCATCGGGCGTTCCATCACTCCTGAACCGACGAGGTGTGAAGTGACCCAACGCCCGAGGGGACGCCGCCTGACGACGTCCATCGCCTTCGCCTTCATGGCGCTGGCCGCCCTCATCCTGCCCGCCACCCCCGCCCACGCCGCCTACAGCGCCGACCAGTCGGTCTACCTGCAGCTGACCGCCAACGACGGCACCGGGATGCCGCTGGCCCTGCTCCAGGGGACCGTCGCGTTCGACGACTCCAACACGAAGTACCGCTACTCGGTGAGCATCTGCTGGCAGAGCGGCGCCTATCCCCAGCCGTCCGCCGGGATCTATGTGAACGGGACCTTCAACAGCTACCCCGTCTGGACGGGCTCCAGCTCGGCCGCGGGCTGCCAGCAGGTGGCGCTGTACAGCGCCGAGGTGAACGTCGGCAGCGCCGTCTACAACATGCGCTTCGACCTGACCGCCGGCTGGTTCAGCAGCGTGAACGGCTACCAGTACATGAGCCGGACCAAGAGCACCGGCACCTACGACAACCCCTTCAACTGACGGACACGGCCGGGCGGCCCGTGGGACCGCCCGGCCGCCGGTCTCAGCCTCCGAACACCGGGACGGGCTCGGGCACCGTCTCCGCCACTTCCGGTTTGGCCGCCATCAGCAGCTCCACCAGGCGGTCGGCGATCGCGGAGATGGTCGGCTGCTGCCACAGCAGGGTCGTGGGAAGGCGGCAGCCGAAGCGCTTCTCCAGCCTCCGCCGGACCATGACGGTCATCACCGAGTCGAGACCCTGCTCGACGAGCGGGCGCCGCAGTGACAGGTCCTCCGGCGCCAGCCGCATCACCGTCGCGATCTCCGCGCGGATCTCCGGCAGGACGCGCTCGCGCAGCGCCTCGGGCGTCATCCCGGCGAACGACTCCGCCGGGCCGCCGAGCTCCTCGTCCGACTGGAGCGGGGCGTCGATGACCGGGTAGCGCAGGCCCGTCAGGTGGCCCACCACCCGGCCGTCGGCGTCGGCGACCAGGGCCCGGACGGTGTCCTCCGCCGACGGGTCGACGGCGGCGTCGATGATCACCGTCTGCGGCGGGGTGCCGGTCAGCACCATCTCGTCGATGTGGACGACCATGCGCAGCACCGGGTCACCCGGGAACACGCAGGGCGCGACCGACATCACCGCGTCGAGGGCGGGGGCCCAGCTTCCGGAGTCGTCGGTGCGGACCGTCGCCCGGAGCGTGCCGTCGCCGCTGAGCAGCGTCTCGATCGACCAGTCGAAACCGGTCGACGGCACCCCGACCTTGGCCAGGCGCTGGTGCACATAGCCCGGGTCGATCGGGGTGAGCGTGCCCGCGTCCGGCAGCAGGTCGGGCTTGACCTGGCCGGGAGCGGCCACGTTCGCGGTGACGTGCACCAGCCAGGCCGGTTCCGGCTCGTCGGGGCCCGCCGGGGTGCGGGCGGCGAGGCGCAGGGCCGGAGGTTCGTGCACGACCTGGATCTGGCGGCGTTCGGCCGTCATCAGGGGGTGCATCATCTCGACGTCGGTGAGGGTGACGTCCTCGTCCTCGGCGGCGTGCAGGAACGTGTTGACCAGCACGGCGGCCGGCACGATCTCGACGCCGTTGAGGGCGTGGCTGCCCGGATAGGGGCGGTTGGCGTCCTCGACGCTGGTGCGCCACACGCGGGTGCGGCTGCCGGCCAGGCTGGTGCCGACACCGAGCAGGTCGAACTCGCGCACATCGTGGCCGCGGTTGTCCATCTCGGTGTAGGCCTCGCGCCAGTGGCGGCGGTGCTGCCAGGCGTACGGCGGCAGGTCGGCCAGGCCGCCCGACGGCTGGAGGCGGGTCCAGTCGACGTCCACGCCGTGGCAGTGCGCGGTGCCGACGGCGACCAGGAAGGTCGGCAGTTCGGGCTGGTTGCGGCGCAGGCTGATGCCGACGAACACGTCCTCGAAGCCGTGCTCCGAGAGGGTCTCGGTCACCGAGTGGGCGACCACCGGGTGGGGCGAGATCTCCAGGAAGACCCGGTAGCCGTCTTCGGCGGCGGCGGCCGTCGCCGAGGTCAGCCGCACGGGCTCGCGGAGGTTGGCGGCCCAGTAGTCACCGTCCAGGACCGGGGTCGACCGGGGGTCGGCCAGCGCGGTCGAGTACATCGGGATCTTCGGCGCGCCGAAGGTGAGGTCGGCGACCTGGGCGGCCAGGTCGACGGCCAGCGGCTCCATCTGCGGGCTGTGGAAGGCGACGTCGGAGGCGACCCTCCGGGTCACGATGCCCTCGGCCGGCCAGTCGTTCGCCACCTCCTCGACCGCGGCGACGTCGCCCGACAGCACGGTGGAGCCGGGCGCCGAGGAGATCGCGGCGACCAGGTCGGTGCGCCCGGCCAGCCGCTCGGCCGCCTCGTCGAAGGGCAGGTCGACCATGACCATCGCGCCCTTGCCCGCGGCGCGGCGCAGCAGCACCGACCGGCGGCAGATCAGGCGGGCGCCGTCGGCGACGCTCATCGCGCCGGCCGTCACCGCCGCCGCGATCTCGCCGACCGAGTGACCGATGACGGCCGTCGGCACGACCCCGTGGGCGGTCCAGAGCCGGGCCAGCCCGAGCTGCATCACGAAGATCATGGTCTGGACGCGGTCGATCGTGTCGAGATCGCCGTCGGTCAGCACCTGGCGGGGAGAGAAGCCGATCTCCTCGACGAAGATGGGGTCGACCTCGTCCACCACAGAGGCGAACTCCGGCACGGCGAGCAGTTCGCGCCCCATCCCGCGCCACTGGCAGCCCTGCCCGGAGAACACCCAGACCGGTCCCGGCCCGAGGTCGGGCAGCACGTCACCGGTGAGGATCGCCTCGCCGGGCACGTCGTCGGCGAGCCTGCGCAGGCCGGCCGCCAGTTCGTCCCACTCGGAACCGATCACCACGGCGCGGCGGGTCAGGTGGGTGCGGCGCAGGGCCAGGGTGTGCCCGGCCGAGGCCACGTCGAGCCCCTTCTCCAGGTGCCCGGCGAGCCTGGCCGCGTACTGCCGCAGCGCCTTCTCCGACGCGGCCGACAGCGGGAACAGCCGCTCCCCCACCGGCTCCTGGCGGGTTTCCTCTTCCTGTACGGCCGGAGCCTGCTCCAGCACGATGTGGGCGACGGTGCCGCCGTAACCGAAACTGGAGACGCCCGCCCGGCGGGGATGCTCGCGCTCGGGCCAGTCGGCCCGCTCGGTCACCACGCGCAGGCCCGAGGTCTCCCACGGGATGTTCGGGTTCAGGCTGGTCAGCACGCTCGGCGGGATCGAGCCCCGGTGGAGCGCGAGCACCGCCTTGATGACGCCCGAGATTCCGGCGGCGCCTTCGAGGTGACCGATGTTCGACTTGACCGAGCCGATGAGGCAGGGGTCGGCGGCGGAGCGGCCGGCGCCGTACACGGCGGTGAGCGCCTCGGCCTCTTGCGGGTCGCCGAGACGGGTTCCGGTGCCGTGGGCCTCGATGTAGTCGACGGTCGACGGGTCGACGCCGGCCTGCTTGCAGGCCCGCTTCATCACGTGTTCCTGGGCCTCGCCGCAGGGCGCCATGATGCCCTGGGTGTGGCCGTCCTGGTTCACCGCGCTGCCGATGACGAGCGCGAGGATCCGGTCGCCGTCGCGCTGGGCGTCCGACAGTCGCTTGAGCACGACCACGCCGACGCCCTCGCCCCGGCCGTAGCCGTCGGCCGAGGCGTCGAACGACTTCGACCGGCCGTCGGGGGCCAGCGCCCCGGCGGTGCCGAGGGTGAGGGTCTGGCCGGGGGTGATCAGCAGGTTGACGCCGCCCGCGAGGGCGACGTCGTTCTCGCCGAGGCGCAGGCTCTGCGCGGCCAGGTGCAGCGCGACCAGCGACGCCGAGCAGGCGGTGTCGATCGCCATGCTGGGCCCGCGCAGGTCGAGGGAGTAGGAGATGCGGTTGGCGACGGCGCAGGTCGCGGCGCCGATGCCGGTCCACGCCTCGATCTGGGGCAGGTCCTCCAGGAGGCGGGCGCCGTAGTCGCCGGTGCAGACGCCGACGAACACGCCCGCATCGGTGCCGCGCAGCGTGTGCGGCGGCAGACCGGCGTGCTCCAGCGCCTCCCAGGCGGTCTCCATCAGGATCCGCTGCTGCGGGTCCATCAGTTCGGCCTCGCGCGGCGACAGGCCGAAGAACTCCGCGTCGAAGCCCTCGATGTCGCTCAGGAAACTGCCGTGCCGCACCGCGTCGCGCAGCGCGGCGGCGTATTCGGGGCTGCGGTTCTCGTCCCGGCGCCAGCGGTCGGCGGGCAGTGGTCCGGTCGTGTTCCGGCCTTCGTTCAGCAAATCCCAGAACTCGTCCGGCGAGTGGACGTCACCCGGCAGGCGGCATCCGATCCCGATCACCGCGACTGGTTCGGCCATCTGCGTTCGTTCCCTTCGGTTCAAACCCATTGAGGCTTGTCAACGATCTTGATCACGGCACTGGAGACGGTGACTCCCGGCCCGGTTCCGAGCATGAGCATGTGGTCGCCGGGACCCAGGTCCCCGGTCATGAGCAGGTGGTCGAGGGAGAGCACCTGGTCGCTGGCACCGCAGTGGCCGATCGTGCGGCCGTAGTCCCAGGTCGAGCGGGACATGGGGAGGTCGAGCATGGCCATGCAGCGCTGCTCGACGATCTCCTCGGAGTAGTTCATGAACGCCACCCGGGTGAGGTCGGCGGCCGTGATGCCGCTCTCGTCCAGCGCCTGCTCGACGACCTCCATCAGCGCCCGCTGGATCTTGAACAGCGCCGCGGTGGCCTCGCCCTTGGACGTGACCTGCTGCCGGAACTGCTCGTTCCTGGCCGCGAAGCTCATCTTGCGCCCGACCGTGACCCCCGGCGGGAACAGGGGCTCGCTGCCCCGGTGGAGTTCCTCGGCCTCGGTGACGGTGGTCGTACAGACCGAGAGAAGACGGGCGAAGCCCGGAGCCTTGGTGAGCACGAGCGCGCTGGCGGCGTCGCCGCCGATGTAGCCGGGGCCCATCCGCCAGCGGTCCATCAGCGGGGTGCCGTAGTTGTCGGCGGCGACCAGCAGGGCGGCCTTCCGGCCGGGGGCGGCGTCGAGGTGACCGGCGGCGAGCTCCAGAGCGAGGAACATCCCGTTGCAGCCCTGCCGGATCTCGGTCGCCAGGACGTGCCCGCCGATGAGCTGCCGTTGCAGGTGGGAGTGCGGGGGCCAGCCGTCGGGGCCCTGGTGCCAGGTGGAGGCGTACAGGAGCAGGTCGAGGTCGCCCGGCGCCTGACCGCTGCGCTTGAGCGCGCTGCGCGCGGCGTGCAGGGCCATCTCGGGCGCCGGCAGGTCACCGGCCACCACCGCCCCGGCGAGGTTGTGCAGCTCGACCTCTTCGGCCGGATACCAGCCCTTGGCCACCGCCTTCTCGACGCTCACCACGGCCCGGGGGACGAAGGCGCCCACCCCGCTGATGTACGTGTCGGCGTACCTCATCCGACGGTTTCGAGTTCTCTGAGCATCGCCACGATGGTCGTGACGTCCTGGAAGTTCTCCGAGTCGAGCTTGGCGGCGGGGACCGGCACGCCGACGTCCTTACGGAGGAAGTTCAGCAGTCGCGCGGTGCGCAGGGAGTCGAGCAGACCCGAGGTGAGGAGCGGGGTCGTCTCGTCGACGGTGATGTCGTCGCCCTCCTGGACGAGGTTGTCCTGGATGAAGTCGACGAGCCTCCGGCTGAGGTCGGTCATGCGCTTGCCCCGTTCCCGAGAACCTTGAAGACGGCCGCGGCACAGGAGGTGCCCGACCCGAAACCGACCATGAGCAGGTGGTCGCCCTCCACCAGGCCGCCGGTGGCGAGCAGGTGCTCGAAGGCGATGAACTGGTCGACCGCGCCGCAGTGGCCCACGCGCCGGCCGTAGTCCCAGGTGGTCTGGTCCTCGTCGATGCCCAGCCAGGACATCTGCCCGTCGAGGTCCTCGCGGCGGCCGTGCGGCAGCGCGACCTTCGTGATGTCCGACAGTTCGATGCCGGCCTCGTCGAGGGTCTTCTCGACCTGCTGCATCATCGTCTTCTGGATCGTCAGGTGGATTCCGGTGCCCTGCTTCTTGAGCAGTTTCTGGCGGAACTCCTCGTGCCGGTCTCCGAAACTGAGCCCGACGCCGACGGTGGCGTCCGGGGGGAACAGCGGATAGCCGCCGTCGTTGACGGCGTCGGCCTCGGGGATCACCGTCGCGTTCACCGACAGGAGCTGGGCCATGCCGTGCTCCTTGCCGAGCAGCAGCGCGGCGGCGGCGTCGCCGATCAGCGCGCCGGGCGTCATCCGCCAGCGGTCGACCAGCGGGGTGCCGTGGTTGTCGGAGGAGACGACCATCGCCGTCTCCCGCTCGGGCACGGCCTGCAGGTAGCTCGCCGCCAGTTCGAGCGAGCTGATCATCCCGACGCAGCCGCTCCGGATCTCGAACGCCGGAACGTTGCCGCCGAGGAGGTGCATCTGCAGGTAGTGCTGGGGCTGCCACCCGTTCGGGCCCTGGTGCCACACCGAGGGGTAGAGCAGCAGGTCGAGCTCGCGGGGGGAGGACTCACCCCAGCGCTCGTAGGCGTCCAGGACCGCGAGCCGCGCCATCTCCGGCGCCGGCATGTCGCCGGCCACCGCCGCGCCGAGCTGCCGGAACTTCTCGGCCTCCTCGGCCGGGTACCAGCCTTCGCGAACCGCGTGCTCGACGCTCACACTTTCAGGCACGTAAACGCCGAGACTCCTGACGAACATGTTGGATGTACGCACACGTCCCCTTACTTCATTGACCTGGGAAACGGCTCTCAGGAAGAAAGGGCGGCTCATCCGATAAATCTCGGGCCCCGGGATATCAAAAGATCCCGGCCGGTATGAAAACAACGGTAAATGGCTTGCGAGCCGCCAGGGGAAACCATAGAGCGGACCGCACGTTAAGGCAATATGAACGTCGGCGACATTCGGTGAGCATTACCCGACAGTACGTGTTGAATTTCGGAAACACTTCTTTCCGCTTCACAACGGCGTTTTTCCGAATGCAAAAACGGCGCCGGGCCCGGCCATTTCGGCCCGGGCCCGGCGCTTCCGATCAGGGAACCAGCGTGCAGGTGATGTTGTTGAGCTTGAACGTGGGAGTGGCGTTCGTCCCGGTGACGGTCGCCGCGAAGCCCATGCTCTGGAATTGGCCCGGACCGATATAGGAGTTATGGCCGGCGTCACGGGCTGTGACGGCCGTCCCGACCTGGGTCACGGTGGCGTTCCAGGCCGTCGTGATGCTCTGGTTGCCGCCCCACGTCCACTGGAGGGTCCAGTTCTGGATCGGGGTGGTGCCGGTGTTCTTGATGGTCGCGGTGCCGTTGAAGGCGCCGGCCCAGGCGCCGGTGGCGTAGGCGACCTCGCAGGAGGTGCCCATCTTGAGCCCGCCGCGCAGCCAGTTCGTGAAGTTGGGCCACGTGGGGTTGAGCGTGCCGGTGCTGGTGGTCTCACCACAGTTGGCCGTGGTCTTCACGGTCTCGTTGCCGTACTGAGCGGGGTCCATGATCTGGACCATCATGTGGTCGGCGGCCGGCACCGAGATGAAGGTGGCGTTGCCGCACTGCGCCTTGATCCGGTTGAAGAGCAGGACGCTCTGCCCGTGCGGCACCAGGAAGTCGGCCTGGCCGTGCAGGAACATCAGCGGCGGGTCGGCCGAGTCGACGTAGGTCATCGGGTTGGCCGCCGCCACCGCGGCCGGGCAGGTCTGGATCGGGCAGCCGACCAGCAGCGACTCCGGCGAGGCGGGCGAGTTGTGGTCGAGCCCCCCGGTCGGCAGGTTCTGCGCGTTCATCTGCAGGAAGTCGGTCGGACTGTAGAACGCGAGCCCCACGTTGACCGCGCTGGAGACGCCGGTCGTGCCGACGGTGCCCTCCAGTGCCGCGACGCCGCCGGAGAAGACGGCCATCTGGGTCAGCCAGGCCCCCGACGAGTCGCCCGCGATCGCGATGCGGTTGGGGTCGATCTGGTAGGTCGCGGCGTTGGCGCGCAGCCAGCGGATGGCGGCCTTGATGTCGTGCACCTGGGCCGGGAAGATCGCCTGGGCGCTGGACCGGACGTTGACGCCGGCCACCGCGAAGCCCAGCGGGTTGAACACCGCCGCGATCGCCGCCGCGCCGGGCTTGCTGTCGTCGCTCGTCCACGCCGAGCCGCTGTGCCAGATGAGCAGCGGACGAGGGGTGATGCCGGTGGTCGGCAGGTGGAGGTCCAGCAGATGCCCCCTGCTGCCGGCCGGTGATGCGGGCGCGTAGGCGATGTCGGAGATCACCGCGGCGTGCGCCGGCGGTGCGAGGACCGCCGTCACTCCTAGGGCGGCCAGCATGGATATCACCATGCCGACGACCTTGGCCATGCGGATTCGAGCTTGCATAGTGCGACTCCGGTGGTCGGATGATCGCCGCTTCCCAGCCGGTTACCGTCCGTGTCTCCCCCGGTGCCGGGACATGCGAGAACGACGTCCTGCTCGACTGTCGCGGCGTACATCGATATGGGCGGGGCGACGATATGACACATAAGTCGGCAAGGTCAAAGTTTTCTTAACTCCGCTTCAGAGAGGCAGAAAACGGACCTTAGAGATCATCGAGCACCTGCAGGGCCTTTCAAGGCCGCCATGTCCGTAAGAGGACAGCCGCCGGAAAGTAATTCCGACTTCACCGACGGTGAATATTCGCGAGTACCTGCATCCGGTCGCGTCCGCCGGTGAAACTTTCAACCACCCGGGTGTCCGATTCGCCGGTGACAATTTTCCTTGCGCGCAGTTGGTGATAATGTCCGCCGTCATGATCTCCACAGGCACAGGAGGACGAATGCGAAAGGTACGCGCTGTTCTCGTCACGGCAGCCGTGGTTCTCGGAGCGTCGCTGACGATGGGCGCCGCCCCGGCGCACGCCGACAGGCTGGCGGGCGTCTTCAGGGAGCACGCGGAGTGCGAGAGAATCGGCACCCAGGGTGTGAACCAGGACTGGTGGAACGACTACTCGTGCGAGTGGGAGGACCGCTACCGCTACTACTTCCTCTACGCGTGACCCTGTTTCACCCCTGAGGCGCGGCGGTGTCCCCCGGACACCGCCGTCTGCGGTCGTGCCTCAGATGTGCGCGAAGACCTGCCGCACCGGATGCCCGAGCGCCGCACCGAGCGCGGCCATCTCGTCGTCGGTGAACCACCCGCGATCCGGGTTCCAGACGGCGATCTCGAACCGCGCGAACCCACAGGGCCACTCGTAGGCCAGCGCGTCGAGCGTGGTCGCCCCCGAACAGCAGGGCACCACGCACTCCAGCGCGGAGAGCGGTTCCTTCTCTACGAACTCCCGCCACCAGTCGACGTCGATCGAGGCCCCGCACAGCGGGCACCCGATCCGCTCCAGGTTCTGTGCGGAGTCGACCACGCCGATGCCCTCGTGCCAGGTGACGTCGATCTCGATCTCGTCGTCGGGATCCCCGGGCACCAGGTCGGCCACGAGCGCGGCGGCGCGGTCGGCCGCGTCCTGGCCCGGCAGCCAGTGCGGATCTGCCGGAATGACGGAGAGAACGTTGTCGCTCACCAGGTTCCCAGTCCTCGGAAGAAGTCTCGAAGATCCTGTACGAGTACCTCCGGCGCCAGGTGCGCCGCGTAGTGACCGGCGGGCTCGTCGTAGGAGTGCCACGACCGGATGTCCTGATGATCCCGTTCGGCGAAGGTGCGCATCGACACGAAGTCACCCTTGAACATCGCCAGCCCGATCGGCGCCGTGCTCGGCCCCGTCGGCGCCTCGGCCTTGTCGTCCTCGAAATAGAAGCGCGTGGCCGACGTGGCGGTGCCGGTCAGCCAATAGAGCATGACGTTGGTGAGGACGAAATCGGGGTCGAGGTCCTCCCCCATGAGCTGGGCGTGCCAGCCGAGCAGCCCGGCGGGCGAGTCGGTGATGGCGTAGGAGAGGGTCTGCGGCTGCTGCGAGTGCAGGATGTTGAACGACATCTTGTTGTCCCGGAACCACGCGAGGACCTTGAGCGCCTCCTGGTCCTCGGGCGTGATCCTCGCGAACTCGGCCGGGTCCCCCGACGGGAACGAGTAGAGCTGCGTGACGTGCACGCCGACGACGTGTTCGGGATCGACGCGCCCCTGCTCCGGCGCGACGAGCGACCCGGCGTCGTTCCCGGCCGTGCCGTAGCGGTCATAGCCGAGCCGCCGCATGAGCTCGGCCCACGCGCGGGCGGTCCGGAATCGGTTCCACCCCCGCTCTCTGGTCGGCCCGGAGAACCCGAACCCCGGCAGCGACGGGATCACCAGGTGGAAGGCCTGCTGGTCGGCGGGCGGCGCGGTGAGCCCCTCGATCACGTCCAGATATTCGACGACGGATCCGGGCCAGCCGTGGGTGAGTAACAGGGGAAGCGCGTCGTCGCGGGTCGAGCGGACGTGCAGGAAGTGGATGTTCTGCCCGTCGATCTCGGTCGTGAACTGCGGATGCGCGTTCAGCCGCGCCTCCCACCCGCGCCAGTCGTAGGTGTGCAGCCAGTGGTCGGCCAGCCGCTTCACGTACGAGACCGGCACCCCGTAGTCGGAGCCCGAACCCGGGATCTGGTCGGGCCACCGCGTGCGGTCGAGCCGATCGTGGAGATCGTCGAGGTCGGCCTGAGGGATGTCGATCCGGAAGGGAGTGATCTCTTCGCTCATGCCCCTCACCCTAGGGAGGCTTCCGGTCAGCCTCTGTCCGGAAGTGCTGGCAATGTGACGTCCATGCTGGAAACCTCGGCGCGCCTGCTGCGCCTGCTGTCCCTCCTGCAGTCGCGCCGCGACTGGCCCGGCCGCGACCTGGCCGACCGCCTGGGCGTCAGCGACCGCACCGTCCGCCGCGACGTCGACCGCCTGCGCGACCTCGGCTACCCCGTCCACGCGAGCCGGGGCACCGACGGCGGCTACCGCCTGGTCGCCGGCACCGCCATGCCGCCCCTGCTCCTCGACGACGAGGAGGCCGTCGCCGTGGCACTCGGCCTGCGCACCGCCGTCGCCGGCCTGGAGGAGACCTCCGCCCGCGCCCTCACCAAACTGGAACAGGTCCTCCCATCGCGCCTGCGCCACCGCGTCGACGCACTCCGCTCGTCCACCGAACCGGTCCCCGCCGACCACCCCGCCCCGGCCCTCGACACCACCGTGCTCTCCGCCGTCGCCACCGCCTGCCGCGACCAGGAGCGGTTGAGGTTCGACTACCGAGCCCACGACGGCTCGACCACCGTGCGCACCGTCGAGCCCTATCGGATCGTGTCGTGGGGCCGCCGCTGGTACCTGGTCGCGTGGGACGTCCACCGTGAGGACTGGCGCACCTTCCGCCTCGACCGCCTCACCCCCCGCACCCCGACCGGCCCCCGCTTCCCCCCTCGCGACCCCCCTGAGGGCGGCGCCGCCGCCTACGTGACGAGAGGCGTCTCATCGGCCGCCTGGCGCCATCGGGCCCGCGTGGTCGTCCACGCCCCCGCCGACGTGGTGACCTCCCGCATCAACCCGGCCGTGGGGGTGGTCGAGGCGATCGACGACACGACGTGCGTCCTGGACACCGGCGCCGACACCCTGCAGACCCTGGCGGTCCACCTGGGCATGCTCGACCTCGACTTCGACGTGACCGACCCCCCGGAACTGATCGACCACCTAAGGGCTTTGGCCGCCCGCTTCACCCGCGCGACGAAATTGAGTAGGCCCCTACTCATGTGACGACATCGTGTTCCCACCAGTCTTGGTGCCACAACGCCAACGGAGGGGGCAACCCATGCCGCAGCACATCCGCAAATACTGGGGACGGCTCAACGGCCGAGTCGCGCTCAATTTCAACTGGCCGGCGATCAACGTCAACTCGATCGTGCACATCGCCGCCAGCGAATACATCCCGGAATCAGACCCCGACGCCCACGGCGGCTTCGCCGACGCCAACCACCAGCGTTTCATCGGCTCCGCCAACGTCACCGTCTCCAACATCGCCCCCCACGGCCCACCATGGGACCCCAACCAGGGCGTAACCTTCGTCGTCAACGTGGACTGGCCCCACCCCATCCCCATCGTCACCGACATCACCCTCTTCGACGAGGGCCCCATCGAAATCCAGAACTAACGATCCGCAGCCGCCCGGGAACTTGATACGCATGCCTACTCGACCTGGCAATGCATACGGTCGCCTCCATAAGAAATTCCGCTGAAGCAGTTGAGTGCCGGCGACCGACCACAGCCATTCCCAGAGACGGTCGCCATAAAAAACGCTCATGGCCGACACCAAGACCTGCCCGCGATCCTCACCAACACAGTCAGCCACCTCGACCCGGCCGACGGCCAGGTCGGCAATGTGGCGGATCCGGCACGCAAACTCGTACCGCCGCATGGAAGGCACGCGGAAGGCGGTCCTCAACCCCCTCACTCCACACAAGCCGGTCCTATGGAGACAATGAGCGAGCGAAGCGAGAGGCAGCCCGAGCGAAGCGAGGCCTGACCAGGGAGCGCGAGGGGCGGAGCCCATCGCAGGGAGCAGAGCGACCCAGAGCGAAGCGATGCCGGGCCGCGAACGCGGACCAGGGGGAGCGCGAGGGGGCGACAGCCCTCTCGTATCGGGGGGTTCGGGGGGTCGTCCCCCCGTGTGGCAGAAATGGCGAAAGCCCGCGGCAGGTGCCCCCCAAAGGGGGGCAACAACCACGGGCCGTCCATTCGCCATGGAGCTATGGGGATTCGAACCCCAGACCCCCTCCATGCCATGGAGGTGCGCTACCAGCTGCGCTATAGCCCCGCCGCACTTGTTTGCGTGAAGTGCTGTGCCAGCATAGCGGATTCTGGAAGGAGGGGTGAACGCGAGCGGTTCCCCCGAAATCCCTTCGCATCCCGGGCATTCCTCCCCCTACCGTTGATCCCGGTGCCGGCAGGGCAGGGCGCCCCGGGTATCGCCGGGTCGCGTTCCCACGATCGCGCCGCACCATCCTTCTCATGGCAAGGTCACCGACCTAGAGGTTCGACTCCTCCACGGCGACCTCCGGTGGGCCGGGTTCGATGCGGTCGCGAGGGCCCTGCGGGTGCCCGTCCTCGGACGGGACACCCCCGCCCGAGCCCCGTGCGACCCGCCGGAGGCCGCCTCCACACAGACGGCGAAAAGGGGTGAGCAGGTAATGGCGACGATCACGGTGATGGAGTGGCAGCGCGTACTGGCGTTCCGCGACGGCAGGTTCGAGCAGGTCCTGGGTCCGGGCCGGCACCGCTACAGCCCCAAGCGCACGACCCACGTCACGGTCGACATCAGGCCGCAGCTCATGCACGTCCCCGGCCAGGAGGTCCTGACCCGCGACGGCGTCTCGGTCCGCGTGTCGGCGACGGCGTCGTGGCTGGTGACCGATCCGGTCGCGTACACGAACGGCGTCTCCAAGCCCGTTCCGGTCCTGTACGCCGCTCTCCAGGACGCCATCCGCGTCAAGGTGGCCCTTCTGGACCTCGAAGCACTCCTGACCGACCGTTCGGCCCCCGATCTCGAGCCGGTACGCACCGAGGTCGCACCCCTGGGCATCGAGGTCACCGAGTTCCGCATGCGCGACCTGATGCTTCCGGGCGAACTCCGCCGCGCGGCGATGGACGCGGTCGTGGCCCGCGAACGCGGCAAGGCCGTCCTGGAGGAGGCCCGAGCGGAGGCCGCGGCCCTGCGCTCCCTGGCGAACACGGCCCGCCTCCTGGAGGAACACCCGGCCCTGCTGCAACTCCGCACCCTGCAGGTGGCCGGCGAACGCTCGACGACCCTGATCATCGACCCTCGTACCCCGGCCTAGAAGCAACGTAGCCACGTCTGTCGTGGCGGGTGACCCCCACCACGACAGACCAGCCGTTGATCACCATCCGGCGGTCGGCCCACTGAGCAACGGCGCCACGACCTCTTGATGCGATGCGAGCTAAGCCGCGAGCACATTGCCCAGCCCACACAACAGCCACCATCAGCGACGCCATAGCGGCAGCGCGCCCGAACAGAGATCACCTCGACCGGACTAGAAACCCAGTCGCCACCATCGACGACGCGGCGGCGGCGCCGTGGCCGCCGGAGGCGGCACCGGCGCGGGGTGCGCCTCTCGCCAGGCCGCGATCACGTCGTCCACGTCGAGCATTGGGACGATCACCGGCGGCCCGTCCATCGGGTGACGCACCGCGTCCTTGATCCGCTCGTTCATCTCCTCGACGAGCGCCAGCGCCCGCTCCTCCGACGAAGCCGCCACGGCCGCTGCGCGAACCTTCTCGGCCTCGCGCCGCAGCCCGAGCCCCCCGGGCAGCGGAAACTCCAGCCCCTCTTCGTCGAGCTTGCGCTTGATCCAGCCCATCTCGTCGTCGTGCCCGCGGGGAAGAGGCTTCCCCGCCCCGGGCAGATCGTCGAACTCGCCCCGCTCGGCGGCCTCGCGGATCTGCCGGTCGATCCAGGTCTCGAAATTCATCCCGACGGGCTTGCGGTCGGTCACACCAGCCTCCGGAGCAGCTCCCCGAACTCCTCGCCCTCGGCGGGACCTCCCAGGGCGGCGATCAGTTCCCTCTGAAGGGTATCCGCCGCCTTCTGGGCGACTTCTAGGCGCTCCATCCCCAAAGGGGTGAGTTCGAGCGCGTAGCGACGCCGGTCGAGCGGGTCCTGCCCCCTGGCCACCGACCCACTCGACACGAGTTCGTCGACGACCTGGGCGGCGGCCGCCTCGGTGTAGCCCATCACCTCGGCCAGCCGCTGCTGCGGGCACGGGCCGTGCTGACCGATCGTCCACAGAGGCCCGAAATAGCGCATCTTCAGGCCGGCGTCGGCCAGCAGCGCGTCGCCCCGGCGCCGCGCCATGAAGTGGGCCTGGGAGACCAGATGGTCGACGCCCCCCACCGACCCCACCAGCCGCCCGAGCAGCTCGGTGAAGCGCGCCCGCTCAGATGGGGTGAGGGCGGCGGTCAGTTCGCCGTCGCGGGCGGCCATCGCCGCCCGCATCTCCTCGAGGACCTCACGTCCCCTGGACGTCACCGAGATCATCTGCGACCGCCGGTTCGCCGGGTTCACCGTCCGGACGACGAGCCCCTCGCCGGACAGCCGGTCGATGAGCTTGACCATGATCGTGCGGTTGATGCCGAGGTGGACGGCCAGCTCCTGCTGGGAGCCCACCGGCTGGTCGGCCAGCGTGTCGAGGAGCACGAGGTCGCGTGGCCCGGCGCCGTCGGCGGCGATGCGGGCGTAGAGGGTTCGCAACAGAAAGCCGAGGTACTCCCGCACCCCGTCAGCATAAGATAGTTAAGTCGTTGACGGTTAAGTAAGTTGATAATAAAGTCCCCGACATGAGCATCGACATGACGATGATGTACGCCCTCCACGACGCCCTCAGACGCGAGCTCGACCGCGTCGCCCGCCTGACCGACACCCCCACCGACCACCCCGGCACCCTCCTCAAGGCCACGGTGACCTGGGAGTTGTTCAGCACCTACCTGCACGTCCACCACACCTCGGAAGACGACTCCCTGTGGCCCGCCCTGCGCGAGGTGGTCCCGGCGACCGACCTGGCCCTCCTCGACGCCATGGAGGCCGAGCACGCCGTCATCGACCCCGCCCTGATCGCCGTCGAGTCGAGTGCCACCCCCGAGGCCCTGGCCGAGAACGTCGCGGTCCTGCGCGACCGGCTCACCGCCCACCTGGCCCACGAGGAACGCCAGACCCTCCCCCTGATCGCGGCCGTCCTGTCCCCCGAGGGCTGGGCCGGGTTCGGCGCGCTGCACCGGCAGCGGATCGGCGCCGACACCCGGCGCTACCTGCCGTGGGTGCTCGACTCCGCCGGCGACGAGCGCACGGCCCGCGTCCTGGGCGCCCTGCCCGAATCGATCACGGCGGCCTACCGCGACGACTGGCTGCCGGAATATCGCGCGGCCCGCGCGCATGTCACGTCCGGCGGGGGTGATACGTCTGGGTGACTATGTTCAGCGAGCACCGCAAGACCCTGATCGGGGTCGCCTACCGCATCCTCGGCAGCGTCACCGACGCCGAGGACGTCGTCCAGGAGACGTGGCTGCGCTGGTCGCAGCTCCCCGAGGGGCACGCCGACGACGAGCGGGCCTACCTCATCCGCATCACCACGAACCTCGCGATCGACCGGCTCCGCCAGGCCAGGACCCGCCGCGAGTCCTACGTCGGCCCCTGGCTGCCCGAACTGGTCGCCACCCCCGACATCGCCGAAGAGGCCGAACTGGCCGACACGGTCGAGCTGGCCCTGCTGGTCGTCCTGGAGACCCTCTCGCCGCTGGAGCGGGCGGTCTTCGTCCTGCGGGAGGCGTTCGGCTACGGCCACGCCGAGATCGGCGCGATCCTCGGCCGCGACGAGGCGGCGGTCCGCCAACTCGCCAAACGGGCCCGCGACCACGTCAGGGAGCGGCGTCCCCGCTACGACGTCGACCGGGGCGAGCGCCGCGCGATCACCGAGCGGTTCGTCAGCGCCGCCGCCGGGGGCGACCTCGACGGCCTGACCGCCCTGCTGGCCAAGGACGTCACCCTGGTCGGCGACGGCGGCGGGAAGGCCAGGGCGCCGCGCAACATCCTCGTGGGGGCCGCCAACGTGGCCAGGTTCCTGGTCGCCATCACCACCGAACGCGGCGTCAGCCGTTTCCTCAACGGCGTCCAGGCCGAGCTCACCGTGGAGATCGCCGACGTCAACGGCGGCCCGGCGGTGGTGGTCCACGCCGATGGCCGCGCGGTGGCGGTCTTCTCCGTCGTGGTGGCCGACGGGCTGATCCAGACCGTCTACACCGTGGCCAACCCCGAGAAGATGGCCCGTCTGTGAGTCTTTGGAACGGTACGCACTTGCCGGATTGTGCCTGTTTCTGAGCCGTCCACCGCTCGAAAACGCCGCGAAATCGGCCAGATCGACCGGCGAAAACCCTGGGAATGATGTAAAGGATGGGGGGCAGATTGGCCCGATCCACCTCCCATGGCCTAGGCTTGTGAAGTGGTCGCCCGAGGCGAGGTCAGGTCGCCTCGGGCGGCCACCCTTGTGTCCGGGGTCATTTGCGTGACACCCGGGTCGTCATCGCCAGTTCCTCGCCGTCGAAGGCGAGATCCACTTCGACCGCGTTGAGCTCTCCCGTACTGCTGAGATGGGTTCCGCCACACGGGATCGAGGCCTCCGCGCCGGGCAGCAGGCAGCGCCAGGTGCGGCGGGCGGTCAGATCCTCGTCGGGGCAGTCGACCCACACGGGCGCGTCGGCCGCGATCCACTCCTTGATCCGCTCTCTGACCTGCGACGTCACCGCCTGCAGATCGAGCCCGGCCGCGTCGAACCCCTTGCGCCGCAGCGACTTCCCGAGCCGGTAGACGTCACGGCTGCCGTGGTTGAGGATCCGCGACGACGTGATGGCGAGCTGGTCGAAGTCGGGGTGGCCGAGGCTGTCGAGCCGGGCCTCCTTACGCCAGAGCGGCGCCAGCGCCTCGTTGAGCGCCAGCGCCGTCAGGTGACACGCGGTGTGGCCAGCCGAGAGGCCGTGCCGCCGGTCGGGGTCGACCCAGAGCTCGACCTGGCCCTCGATGGGCTCCTCCATGATGTGGACGACCAGCCACTTCCAGCCCTCGGCGCCCCGTTTCACCGGGATCTCGTCGCCGATGTAGAGGAATTCGCCGTCAGTCGCACCGGTCTGGCAGTCGACCACCCGGGCCCCGGCGAGCAGGCCGGTGTCGGCCGGCTGGTCGGGCCACGCGTGGTCGAGTGGATGGAACGGCGTCCGGGCCACGATCACTCCGTGGCCGCCCCCCAGCGGCACCCGCGCGACCACTTCCGACGACCCGGTCAGCCCGCCCTTGGGATACGTGACCTGGGTCGATGCGCGAATGTCCATATTCGCCATTATCGGGCACGTCGTCCAGAACCCGATCGCCCCCCGCGTACCATCCGGTGACCGCCTGGCCCGCGACCACCACGAAGAGCAGCGCGAACGGGAGCGTCCAGCCGCCGGAGACCTGGTAGAGCAGGCCGACCAGCAGCGGTCCCGCCCCCGCGATGAGATATCCGGCGCTCTGCCCGAAGGCCGACAGCGCGGCGGTCGCCTCGGCGGTCCGGGTGCGCAGCCCCAGCAGCGCCAGGGCCAGGGGGAACGACCCCATGGCCAGCGACAGGATGATCGTCCACAGCACGATCATCTGGCCGGTCATCAGCCCGCCGAAGCCGATCACGTAGATGGCGACGAAGACCAGGACCAGCCCCCGCTGGTCGCGCATCCGCGTGGCCAGAGCGGGCACCACGAGGGAGATCGGGATGCCGACGGCCGCGAAGATGGCCATGATGGTCCCGGTCTGCTCACCGGTGAAGCCGTGGTCCAGCAGGAACTGCGGGAACCAGCCGAAGATGACGTACGCGATCAGGCTCTGCGACCCGAAATACCCGGCCATCGCCCACGCGAGTTTGTTCCGCACGAGGTCACCGGGCTTGATCCCGCCGCCCGCGCCGCGCTCGGGCTCGGTGCGCAGCAGCGCGAGCCACGGGATGACCGCCACGGCCGCCAGCGCCGCCCAGACCCCCAGGGCGATGTGCCAGTTGCCGTCGGCCGCCTTCTGGATCGGCACGGTCGCGGCGGCCGAGATCATCGTGCCGAACGCGAGGCCGACGGAGTAGAGCGTGGTCAGCGGCCCGGGACGCCCCGGGAAGTGCCGCTTGATCAGCGTCGGGATCAGCACGTTGCCGATCGCGCCACCCGACAGGGCGACCGCGCTGGCCAGCAGGAACACCGAGACGTCGTCCACCAGCGACCGGATCAGCAGGCCCACGCCGGTGAGCACCAGCGCCGCCACCAGCAGCCGGTGTTCCCCGGCCCGCCGGGACAGGGCCGGAGTCACCGCGCCGAAGGCCGCGAAGCAGAGGACCGGCAGCGTGGTGAGCACGCCCGCGGTCACCGCCGACATGCCGAGAGAGTCTCTGACCTGGTCCAATACAGGGCCGACGCTGCTGACCGCAGTGCGCAGGTTCAGCGCGGCCAACACGATTCCCAAGGCGACCAGCCAGGCAATCGATCCGGTACGGCTTCGGCGGGCGGCGATCGCTGCCATGCCTAACTCAGTCCCCCACTCATCGAATCATCCTATGATTCGACAAGTTTAGGTCCTTTTTGTCCAGTTAGGCAAACCAGCCGTAATAAAACGGGCGGCCCGGAGGCCGCCCGCGCAGATCAGTGGCTCAGTGGACGGGGGGCGTCAGCGGCGGACCCTCGTCGTAACGGGGGTTGCCATACGACGGCCGGGGCGTGGGGCCTGGCGCCGGAAGGCCGGTGTCGCCGGGCAGGGTCCCGCCGGGTTCGTGCCGGTCGTCGACCGTGCCGCGCCAGCCGCCGGTCTCGGCGCCGCGCGACTCGATGAACTCCTTGAACCGGTCGAGGTCGCCGTTGACCCGCATGTGCACGATGTGCAGCGCGTCGCCGACGGTCTCGGCGAACCCCTCGGGGTCGTACTCCATCCGCAGCGACACCCGGCACGCGCCCGCGCCGAGGGTTTCGAAGGTCACCGTGCCGGAGTGACGCGGACGCTCCAGCGACCGCCATTCGAGCCGGTGGTCGGGGGTCTGCTCGGTGATCTCGGCCTCGAACTCGCGCCGGATCCCGGCGATCTCGACGACCCACTGCGTGCGGCGGTCGTCGAGCTGTTTGACCGACTCGACGCCCTCCATGAACTCGGGGAAGGACTCGAACCGCGTCCACTGGTCATAGGCGGCCCGGATCGGCACTTCGACGTCCACCGTGTGTTCGATCGTGCTCATTCGCCGTTCCTCCTGAACTAGGGGGGAACGGTCACACCTGCCCGAGTCTGCGCGTCCTGAACAACCAGAGCAGCCCGACTATGGGCAGCACGAGCGGGATGAACAGATAGCCGCTGCCGTAGCCCGACCACACGGTCGCCTGCGGGAAGGCCTGCGAGTCGACGATCGACAGGGTGCCGACGATCAGCACCCCGGCCAGCTCGATCAGGCACGCCACCAGCGCCAACCGCCCGTTCCCTCTGGCCAGCGCCACGGTCAGCACGATGTAGACGGCGGCGGCGAAGGCCGACAGCGCGTAGGCCAGCGGCGCCTCGGAGAACTTCGTCGCGATCTGCACCCCCGCCCGCGCCGAGGCCGCCAGCGCGAACACGCCGTAGACGGCGACGAGCAGACGGCCGGGCCCGGTGTTCACGCCATGTTCCAGAGCTGGAGCAGCCGCCCGGTCATGACCCCGGCGGTGAACGCGCCCACGGCGATCACGGCGGGCCCCCAGCGGGTGCGTTCGGCGCGCCCCCACCACAGGGCGGCCGGCGGGATGACGATCGTGCCGAGGAGGTAACCGACGAACGTGGCCTGCTCGGTCACCTCACCGGCCTTGGGAAACGCGATGACGGCCTGCACGACGAGGGCCACCTCGACCAGAACGAGCCCGGCCAGGATGACGGCCCCCATGGGCCGGTTCCGGATCGCCGTGACGAGGGAGACCACGGCCAGCAGCAGGGCCGCGCCGATCACCCATCCGGAAAAGGCGGAGAACATGCCCAGCAGGGTACCGGTGGGCCGCGCCGGTCCCTCTCCTGCGGCCCACCGGAACCGTCACCCTTCTGCGGTCTCCCCCAGCAGCAGGTCCACCACGTCGGTGGCCTGCCCCTTCCTCTTGTACGCCGCCCGCTGCCGCCCCGCCGAGTCCCCTCGCCGGACCAGGTCGGAGGCGAGTGCGGAGACGGTGTCCCAGTCGCCCAGCGCGTCGAGGGTGGGGCGCAGTTCGTTCAGCAGCGTCTCCACCAGCGCCGCCGCCGGGCCCGGCTTCCCGGTGAGCGGCGAGATGAGGTCGCCGCCCAGCCCGGAGCGGGCCGCCCGCCAGCTCGCGGCCCGCAGCACCGCGGGCCGGTGGTCGAGCCGGGGCGGGGTGCCGGCCTCCACGGCGTCGGTCTCTCTGACGACCAGGGCGCGGAACAGCCCGGCCAGCAGGATCATGTCGTCGACCCGGGGCAGCGCGTCGCACACCCGCAGTTCCATCGTCGGCACGTGGGCCGACAGCCGGATGTCGAAGTAGACCATCCCCCGGTCGTCGATCACCCCGGAGGTGACCAGGTCGGCGACGGCCCGGTCGTATTCCGCGGCCGACTCGAACGGCCCGAGCGGTCCGGCGGTCGGCCAGCGCTGCCAGGCCAGGGCCCGGCTGCTGGCGTATCCGCTGTCGGTCTCGAACCAGTAGGGCGAGCTGGCCGAGACGGCCAGTAAGACGGGCAGCCACGGCTGCACCCGCTGCGCCACCAGCACGGCCAGGTCGCGGTCGGTGATCTCCACGTGGACCTGTCCGCCGCAGATGAACTGCTCGCGGGCGATGAACTGGTAGGTGTCGAGCAGATATTGGTAACGCTCGTCGGGGGTGAGCTCGAACCCCCCGGCGCCGTGCAAGGGTGCGGTGCCGGAGCCGATGATGCCCAGGCCGTGGGGTTCGGCGGAGGCGATCAGCTGCCGGCGCAGGTCGACGAGGTCGGCGCGGAGGGCGGCCAGGTCGGGGGTCGGGGTGCTGTTGGTCTCGACGACGGCCTGCTGCAGTTCGGCCGAGAAACTCGTGTCGGGAAGCCCGTCGAGGACGACATGGGCCTGTGGGGTCAGCCGGCGGCTGACCAGATCGACGACGTGGAATTCCTCTTCCACGCCCAGCGCCACCAAGCGAGTCATAAGGGGTGATCTACCCATCATCCGGAGAATGTGCACGAATCAGGTCAAGCTGTCGAGCCAGGCCTGGTGGAGGCCCGCGTACCGTCCCGACGCGGCGATCAGCTCGCCGGGCGGGCCGTCTTCCACCACCCGGCCGTCGTCGATCACGAGAACGCGGTCGGCGATCTCGACGGTCGACAGCCGGTGGGCGATGATCAGGGCGGTCCGGCCGGTCAGCACCGTCCGCAGGGCCCGCTGGACGAGCCGTTCGCCGGGCACGTCGAGGCTGGAGGTGGCCTCGTCGAGGATGAGCACGGCCGGATCGGCGAGGAACACCCGGGCGAAGGCGACGAGCTGCCGCTGCCCGGCCGACATGCGCGCGCCCCGCTTCCCGGCCTCGTCGTCGAGCGAGGAGACGAACCCGCGCACCCCGACCGCCGCCGCGGCCGCCTCGACCTCGGCCGCCGTCGCCGAGGGCCGCCCGAACCTGATGTTGTCGGCGACGCTCCCGCCGAACAGGTAGTTCTCCTGCGTGACCATGACGACCGCGCGCCGCAGCGCGGCCTCCCCGAGATCGCGCAGGTCGACGCCGTCGAGGGTGATCCGGCCGGTGACCGGGTCGTAGAACCGGGCGACCATCTTGGCCAGCGTGGTCTTGCCCGCCCCGGTCGCCCCGACGACCGCGACGATCTGCCCGGCCGGGATCACCAGATCGAGCCGGTGCAGCACGGGCACGTCGGGGTGGTAGTGGAACCGGACGTCCTGGAACCGCACCTCCCCCCTCGCGGCGGGCAGCGCGACCGGCACGAGCGGCTCGGCCACACCGGGGCGTTCCTCCAGCACACCCGACAGCTTCTCCAACGCGGCACCCGCCGACTGGAGCGTGTTGTAAAAATTGGAAATCTCCTGCATCGGCTCGTAGAACTGCCGCAGATACAGCAGGAACGCGGCCAGCACCCCGACCGTGACCTCGCCCTCGATCGCCAGCCGGCCGCCGTAGATCAGGACCGCCGCGATGGTGACGTTGCCGAGCAGCTTCACCCCGGGCTGGAACAGCGCGACCAGCCGCATGCTGACCAGGTTGGCCGCCCGGTAGCGCTCGTCGAGCTCCTCGAAGATCTCCTGGTTGCGCGGCTCCCGGCGGAACGTCTGGGCCGCCCTGATCCCGGTCATCGACTCGACGAAGTGGACGATCACCTGGGCGACCGCGTCGCGGCTACGCCGGTAGGCGGTGAGAGAGGCCCGCCGGAACCAGCGCGTCATCAGGAACAGCACCGGGAACGGCGCCAGCGCGACCAGCCCGAGGTGCACGTCGAGGACCAGCAGCATCGCGGCCGTGCCGAACAGCGTCAGCACGGCCGTGATCACCCCGTCGAAGCCGCCTTCGAGCAGTTCGGCGATGGCCTCCACGTCGGAGGTCAGCCGCGAGATCACCCGCCCCGAGGTGTACTTCTCGTGGAAGGCCGGGGACAGCCGCTGGAACTGCCCGAACACCCGGCGCCGCAGCTCCAGCAGCGTCTCCTGCCCGATCTGGCCGGAGAACCGCAGGAACGCCTGCCGGGTCAGCGCCTGGGTGAGCGCCGCCCCGAGGATCACCGCCACGATCATCGACAGCGTCCGCATCCCGGCCGGGATGCCGGTGTCGATCCCGATCTTGACCAGGTACGGCACCGACAGCCCCGCCGCGTTCGACACCACGATCAGCGCGACGAGCCCCGCGAGCGCCCTGCGGTGCGGCCGCAGCAGATCGCCGAGCAGCCGCCGCGACCGGGCCCTGAGCAGGACGTTGGCCCGCTCGTCGAGGTCGTCGCGGTTCTCCGCCGCGACCCCGCGCCAGTCGGTCAACTCAGCACCTCCTCGGCGGCCAGGAGCGCCCGGTACCCCGGCACCCCCGCGAGTAACTCCCGGTGGGTGCCGACGTGGGTGATCGTGCCGCCGTCGAGCAGCGCGACCCGGTCGGCCAGCAGCACGGTCGAGGCCCGGTGGGCGACCACGATCCCGGTCGCGTCGGCCAGCACGAGCCGCAGCGCCTCCTCGACCAGCGCCTCGGTCTCGACGTCGAGCGCCGACAGGGTGTCGTCGAGCACGAGGATCCTCGGCCGCCCGAGCACCGCCCGCGCCAGCGCGAGCCGCTGCCGCTGGCCGCCCGACAGCGACATGCCCTGCTCGCCGATCCGGGTGTCGAGCCCCCAGGGCAGGTCGTAGGCGAAGGTCGCCTGCGCCACCTCCAGCGCGGCCCGCACCTCGGCGTCGGTGGCCGTGTGGTGCCCGAGCGTCACGTTCTCGCGCACGCTCATCGAGAAGAGCGTGGCCTCCTCGAACGCCGTGGCCACGATCGACCGCAGGCACGGCAGCGTCAGGTCGCGCACGTCGTGGCCGTCGACGCTCACCCGTCCCGACGTCACGTCGAGCAGCCGGGGCACCAGCGCCGTGAGGGTGGTCTTGCCCGAGCCGGTCGCCCCGACGACGGCCACGGTCTCGCCGGGGTGCACCTCCAGCCACAGATCGTCCAAGACGGGCCGGTCGGCGCCAGGGAAGCGGAACCCGGCGCCCTCGAACCGCAGGTGGCCGCGCGGCCGGTCGAGCACGAGGGCGCCGCCGGTGATCGCGGGCTTGGTGTCGAGCACCTCGAGCACCCGGTCGGCGGCGGTCATCGCCTCCTGGCCCATCGCCAGGATGTAGCCGAGCGAGGACACCGGCCAGACCAGCTGCAGCACGAAGCTCGTGAACGCCACCAGGGTGCCCAGCGACAGCGTGCCGCCCCCGACCGCCGAGGCTCCGAGCAGCAGCACCAGTGCCAGGGTGACGCTCGGCACGATCTCCAGGAACGTGAAGAACCGGGAGGACAGGCGGACCTTGGCCAGCGCGGTGTCCTTCACGACGACCGCGAGGCCGTCGTACCGGGAAAGGACATGGCCGCCCCGGCCGAACGCCTTGATGGTGCGGATGCCCAGCGCCGACTCCTCGACGTGGGTGGCCAGGTCGCCCTGCCGATCTTGGAGGGTGCGGGAGATCCCCCGGTAGCGCCTCTCGAACCGGGCCGACACGGTGATGATCGGCACCGCCGCCAGCGCGACCAGCAGGCCGAGCGGCCAGTAGAGGTTGAGCAGCAGGATCGTCACCACGACGAGCTGGATGACGTTCATGACGAGGAACAGCGCGCCGAACCCGAAGAAGCGGCGGATGGTGCTGAGGTCGGTGGTGGCCCGGGAGAGGAGCTGCCCCGACTGCCACTCGTCGTGGAAGCTCATGGGGAGCCGCTGGAGGTGGGCGTAGATGTCGTCGCGGAGGGCGGTCTCCACGGCGAGCACCGCGAGGCCCTGCGTCCAGCGGCGCAGCCAGATCATCGCCGCCTCGACCACGCCCAGCGCGAGGGCGAGCAGGCCGAGGGGCGTCAGAGCGGTGAGGTCACCGGCGGCGATGGGGCCGTCGATGATCTCCTTGCCGACCATGGGGATCGCGAGCCCGGCGGCGATGCCGACGACGGCCGCGACCCAGTTGACGATGACGACGGTGAGATGGGGCCGGAGATACGACTTGAGTCGCCAGAGGGACAACAAGTGCATGTCCCCACGACTACAGGCTCAGCCGGTTTCCCGGGAGGGCACTATCGCGTGCCGTCGTCCTGGAACTCCGGTTTGTCGTCGCTGCTGACCGGCTCGGGGAGGGTGCCCGCGTTGTGGTCGACGAGCCGCCAGCCCTTGCGGCCCTCCTTGAGCACCGACCACGCGCAGTTGCCGAGCCCGCCGAGCGCGTGCCACGACTCCCGCGGCAGCCCCAGCACGGCGAGCATGCCCAGCCGCAGCGCGGCGCCGTGGGAGACGACCACGAGCAGCCCGTCGTCGTCGATCTCCTCGACCCACCGGAGGATCGCGGCCGACACCCGGGTGGCGACCTCGATCTCGGTCTCACCGCCCGGCGGCTCGAAGGCGGCGTATTCGACCGGCCAGCGGGCCTTCATGACGTCGCCGGTCAGGCCCTCCCACTCGCCGCCGCCGCGCTCACGCAGCTCCTTGTCGGCGGTGACCGGGAGACCGGTGATCCGTCCGAGCGCGCGGGCGGTGTCGTGGGCCCTGCTGAGATCGCTCGACACGATCTTCGTAGGCCGGAGCGACGCCAGCAGCGACGCCGACCGGGCCGCCTGGGCGACCCCGGTCTCGTCGAGCGGGATGTCGGTGTGCCCCTGGAAGCGGTGTTCGGCGTTCCAGCTGGTCTGGCCGTGCCGGAGACAGACGATCCGGCGGGTCACCCCTCACCCCGCGACCTCTGTGCGGCGGCCTGGGCCACGCTCTCGGGCAGTTCGATGGGCGGGCAGTCCTTCCAGAGCCGCCCCAGCCCGTAGAAGTTGTGCTCTTCTTCGTGCTGGACGTGGACCACGATGTCGACGAAGTCGAGCAGCACCCAGCGGCCCTCCCGCTCGCCCTCACGGCGCACGGGCTTGGCCCCGGCCTCGACGCGAAGACGGTCTTCGATCTCGTCGACGATCGCCCTGACCTGCCGGTCGTTGGAGGCGGAACAGACGACGAAGGCGTCGGTGATCACCAGCCGGTCGCTCACGTCGTAGGCGACGATGTCGTCGGCGAGCTTGTCGGCCGCGGCCTCGGCGGCGACCGATACGAGCTGGATGGAGCGTTCAGATGCGGTCACGATGCGGTTTGTTCCTCCATGACGGGGATGCGTGATCCCAGAGTGCCCACCCGTCGGCGTGCGGTTCAAGCCTATTGCCGCCCTATCGGTAAAGACCCCGCTTGCCGATGTACTGGACGATCCCGTCCGGGACGAGGTACCAGATCGGCTGACCTGCGGCCACCCGGTCACGGCACTCCGACGACGAGATCGACAGCGCCGGCACCTCGATCAGGCTGACCTTCCCGCTGGGCAGGCCCGGATCCTGGAGCGTGTGCCCCGGCCGAGTACAGCCGACGAAATGGGCGATCGTGAACAGCTCCTCGGCGTCCCGCCAGCCCAGGATCTGCGCCAGGGCGTCGGCGCCGGTGATGAAGTAGAGCTCGGTCCCGGGCCCGTACGACTCCGCGAGGTCCCTCAGGGTGTCGATCGTGAAGGTCGGCCCCGGCCGGTCGACGTCGACCCGGCTGACCGAGAAGGCGGGGTTCGACGCGGTCGCGATCACGGTCATCAGATAGCGGTCCTCGGCGGCCGACACCGTCCGGTCGGCCTTCTGCCACGGCTGGCCGGTCGGGACGAACACCACCTCGTCCAGATCGAAGTGGTGCGCGACCTCGCTGGCGGCGACCAGGTGACCGTGGTGGATCGGGTCGAAGGTGCCGCCCATGATTCCAAGCCGCCTGGTTGGAGCCCCGTTTCTCATAGTTCGGACGATAACGTTGACGCGCGTCGTGCTGAGCACCGACGTAGCATGCCGAGCATGACCACTCCCGATCGCAGCCGCACGCCGCTGCCCGGCATCAGCTCCCGTGCCTACGAACACCCCGCCGACCGGTCCGCCCTCGTGGCGATGCGCTCGCTGACCGGCTTCGACTCGGTGCTCAAGCGGACTTCCGGGCTGTTCTCGGAGCGCCGCCTGCGCCTGATGTTCCTCGCCTCGGCCGTCCGCACGTCGGAGACCCAGTTCCGGTCGCTGTACGACATGGGCCGCGACAGCGCCTACATCCTCGACCTGGCCCGGATCCCCGAGGTCTACGTCCAGCAGGATCCCAAGGTCTACGCGATGGCCATCGGCTTCGACGAGCCGTTCATCGTCATCTCGACCGGCTGTCTCGACCTGCTCGACGACGAGGAGCTGCGCTTCGTCGTCGGCCACGAGACCGCCCACATCCTGTCGGGCCACGCGGTCTACGGCACGATGCTCCAGATCCTCACCCGCCTGGCCACCCGCGTCGCCTGGATCCCCCTCGGCTACATCGGCCTGCGCGTGATCGTCGCCGCGCTCGAAGAGTGGGCCCGCAAGGCCGAGATGTCCGCCGACCGTGGCGGTCTTCTCGCGGGTCAGGACCCCGACGCCGCGCTGCGCGCCCTGATGAAGCTGGCCGGCGGCTCCCGCCTCCACGAGATGAACATCGAGGCCTTCCTCGACCAGGCCCGCGAATACGACACCGCCGGTGACGTCCGCGACGGCCTGCTCAAGGTGCTCAACCTGCTGGGCACCACCCACCCGTTCGCGGTCACCCGGGTCGCCGAGCTCGACCGCTGGCGGCGCAGCGGCGACTACGACCAGATCATCGCCGGCGACTACCCCCGCCGCACCGACGACCACAACGCCAAGCTCACCGACGAGGTCAAGGCCGCCGCGGCGTCCTACCGCGAGTCGTGGGCCCAGTCGCAGGACCCGTTCATCGGCGTGCTGCGCGACGTCGCCGAGGGCGCGGTCAACGCCGGCGAGCGCATCTTCAACCGCTTCTCCCGCCGGGAAAACTAGTCGCGGGCTAGAAGAGCGATCCGACGATCCGGACCGCCGCGGCGCAGATCGCGACGAACCCGCCGAGCACCGCCAGCGCCCGCAGCCCTTCTCTGCGCAGCTCCGGCAGCTCGGCGCCGACCTTCTCGACCTCGCGGCCGATGATCGCGCCGCAGACGACGCTGAAGACGAGCCCCGCGACCGTGACGGGCACGGCCTGGTCCCACCAGTCGTGGGCCAGGCGTCCCCCTGCGGTCGCCCACATCGCCCCGAACGCCAGCGCCCCGGCGGGCAGCCCCGGCCAGGCGACCCCGGCGATCAGCGCCCCGGAGAACGACACCGGGAACAGCCCGATCCGCAGGGCCTTCTTCAGCCGTCCGGGCCTGCGCCTCCTCGTCAGCCAGTGCCCCACCCAGAGGGTGCGGGCCAGCACGACGAACACCCCGGTCACCGCGAAAGTGGCGACCGGGTAGATCACACACCCGATCACGCAGGGCACCGACACGGCGGCCAGCACCAGCAGCGAGTTGCCGCCCGTGGGCACCGACTCGGGCGGCTTGACGGCCCGCTTCCGCCGCGTCTGCACCACGGCCTCGGCCCCGAGCCGCGAATCGGTCTCCTTGTCCTTGGCCCGCCGCGACTCGACCGACACGGCGGCGGCTTCCCGCGTCCGACGACCGTCGGTGGAGTCCGTGCCCCGGCGCCCACCGTCCGTCGAAGCGCTTCCCGCCCGGCGCCCGCCGTCAGCGTCCTTGGCGCGGCGCCCTTCGGCCGCCCCGGCACCGCTCTCCTGAGCGGCGGCCTCCCGAGTCCGGCGGCCATCAGCCGAGCCCGTGCCGTCCCGACCGCGGCGCCCGCCCTCAGCCGGGCTCTCCTGACCGTCGTCATCCTGGACCCGGCGCCCGCCGTCGGCCGACCCGCTCTCCTGACCCACCGCCTCGCGGCCCCGGCGCCCGCCCTCGGCGGCGCTCGCGCCGCTCTCCCGGCTCGCCGGTTCGCGGCTCGCGGCGTCACGCCCGCGCCTGCCGCCGTCGGTGTCCCTGCCGGAATCCTTGGTGCCGGTCTCCTTGGCGGATTTGTCCTTGGTGCTCTCGGAAACGGAACCCGCGCGGCCTCGGCGGGCGCCGCGTGCGGGGCCGTCGGTGGTCGGGGACTCCCTTTCCCGTACGTCATGCTCCTCCGCCGCCCGCGCCAGGCGGGTCATCCGGTCGGCGAGGATCGCGGCGGTCGGGCGTTTGGCCGGGTCGCGGTTGAAGGCCGCCCTGATCTGCGGGAGCAGGGCCGGCGGCACGTCCTTGAGATCGGCCTTGCCGTGGAGGATGGCGTACATCTGCGATTCCGCGGAGCCGCCGCCGAAGGTCGGGCGGCCGGTGGCGGCGAAGGCCACGGTCGCGGCCCAGGCGTGGAGGTCGGCCGGTTCGCCGACCTGCTCGCCCGCGAAGAGTTCGGGGGCGGCGTAGCCGGGGGTGCCGAGGAAGGTCCCGGTCTGGGTCATCCGGGTCGCGTCGAGGACCTGGGCGATGCCGAAGTCGATCAGCACCGGGCCCTCTTCGCCCATTAGCACGTTGGCCGGTTTCAGGTCGCGGTGCACGATCCCGGCCGCGTGGATGATCGCCAGCGCGGTCGCCAGGCCGCGCGCGAGGTGGATCAGCTCGACCTCGGGCAGCGGCCCGTCACGTTTGACCGCATTCAGCAGGTTGTCGCCCGCGATGTGCTCCATGACCAGATAGGGCCGGTCACCGGAGAGGTCGGCGTCGAGGACCCGCGCCACGTAGGGGCTCTCCACCCGACGAAGCGCACGAACCTCGCGATCTAGCCTTAATCGGGCGTCGGCGTCACCTTCGATGGGCTCGCGGAGCATCTTCAGCGCGACCTGTTCACCGCGTTTGGTCGTCGCGAGATAGACCTCGCCCATGCCACCACGGCCCAGGCGCTCCAGGAGCGCGTATGGGCCGACCCGCCCCAGACGTCCACCCATAGGTCTGGTCACCATAGGGGAGCGCCACGACATTTCCCCGGAGGCGCGCCGGTCATCGCCGGAAGACGTACCGATCCAGCGAAATCCGGCCGGGTCCGGCCACGGCCAGCATGACGGCCACCGCACCCAATGCCGTGACGAGTTCGAACGACCCGTCCTTGACGTGGACGAACAGGAACGCACCCGACATCACCGCGAACAGCATGGCCCCCGCGACCGCCGTCAGCAGCCCCAGGACCAGCAGGATCCCGCCGCCGAGCTCGGCGATCGTGGCGAACCAGGCCGACACGCGCGGCGCGGGCACCCCCGCCTGGGTCATCGCCTGCGTGGTGGCGTCGATGCCGCCGCGCGCCTTGGCGTAGCCGTGCTGGATGAACGTGGTCCCGAGCGCGATCCGGCCGAAGAGGGCGGCGGCGTCGTAGAAGGCGGGCCTCACCGGAGCAGCGAGTCGAGTCGGGCGCCGCGTTCGCGGAGCTCGGCCGGACGGCGCGCGGAGTGCCGCCAGCGAATCAGCCCATGCCGCTCCATCGCGAGCAGCAGCCGATCGGCCCCCGCGACGACGGCCACGATGAAACTCAGCGTGACGAGAAGATCCATGGAACCAATGTCTCATCGCCGGTCACGGAGAGTGACTGAAGTGACTGCCAAGTCATCCTCAAGAGAGGTCGGCCACGATTTGACCATGAGCGAACCCGTTACCGTCGTCGTGGCCGGCGAGACCTACCTGTACACCGAGGGAGTCCGCTGGGCGCTGGCCGACGCCCCCGGGATCAAGCTGCTGGCGCTGGCCGACGACGGCCCCGACGCGCTGCGGGCCGCCGTCGAACTCGGCCCCGACGTGCTGCTGATCGACCTGACCCTGCTGCACGAGGTCGACTACATCGCCCGCCGCTGCCCCCACGTGAAGATCGTCGTCGTCAGCCAGCACGCCGACGAGCTCAGCCTGATGGCCGCCATGCGCGCGGGCGCCCGGGGCTACGTCATGACCAGCGCCCACCCCGAAGAACTGGCCACCGCGATCCGCGCCGTCGGCGTCGGCCATTTGGTGTTCGCCTGCGAGGTGGCTTCCGGGCTGCGTACAAAACTGACCACGCGGTCGACCAGGACGACCTTCCCCGAGCTGACCCAGCGTGAACACGAGGTGCTGGAGCACCTGGCCGACGGCCGCAGCAACGCCGAGATCGCCAAGGAGATGTGCCTGGCGCCGAAGACGGTCCGCAACCACGTCAGCAACGTGCTGACGAAGCTGGAGGCGGAGAGCCGCTTCGACGCCGCCCTGCGGGCCCGCGACGCGGGCCTGGGCACCAGGGTCCTCGTCAGGGCGTCCTAGCCGCGCACGTGGCCCTCGCCGACGTACACGAACTTGGTGGAGGTCAGTTCGGGCAGGCCCATCGGGCCGCGCGCGTGGAGCTTCTGGGTGGAGATGCCGATCTCGGCGCCGAACCCGAACTCACCGCCGTCGGTGAAGCGGGTCGACGCGTTGACCGCCACTGCCGCCGAGTCGACCAGCGAGACGAACCTCTTGGCCGCCGACTGTGAGTCGGTCACGATCGCGTCGGTGTGGCCCGAGCCGTAGCGGGTGATGTGGGCGACCGCCCCCTCCAGCGACGGCACCACGGCGGCGGCGATGTCGTAGGAGAGGTACTCGGTCGAGTACTCCTCCTCGGTCACCGCGACCACGCCGGAGCCGCCCAGGGCGACCATCGCCGGGTCGCCGTGCACGGTCACCCCGGCCTCGGCCAGCGCCGCGACCGCCTTGGGCACGAACTCGGCGGCGATCGCCTCGTGCACGAGCAGCGTCTCGGCCGAGTTGCAGACCGACACCCGCTGCGCCTTGGAGTTGACGAGGATCCGCAGCGCCATGTCCTGGTCGGCGGCGGCGTCGACGTAGACGTGGCAGACGCCCACGCCGGTCTCGATGACCGGCACCGACGACTCCTCGACCACGCTGTTGATCAGCGAGGCGCCACCACGCGGGATCAGCACGTCGACCAGCCCGCGCGCCCGCATGAGCTCCTTCACGGAGTCACGCGTCAGCCCGGGAACCAGCTGCACGGCCCCGGCCGGGACCTCGGTGCCTTCGAGGGCCTCCTGCATGATCTTCACCAGCGCGGTGTTGGACGAGTAGGCGCTCGACGACCCCCGCAGCAGCACCCCGTTGCCGCTCTTGAGGCACAGCGCGGCGGCGTCGACCGTCACGTTGGGACGCCCCTCGTAGATGATCCCCACGACCCCGAGCGGAACCCGGATCTGCCGCAGCTCAAGCCCGTTGGGCAGAGTGGAACCCCGGATCACCTCGCCCACCGGGTCGGGCAGCTCCGCGATGTCCCTGACGGCGTCGGCGATCTGCCCGATGCGCGCCACGTCGAGCCGCAGCCGGTCAATCATCGCCTCCGACGTCCCGTCGGCGCGGGCCTTCGTGACGTCGGCGGCGTTGGCCTCGACGATCTCCTCGGCGCGGGCGACCAGGGCGTCGGCGATGGCGCGCAGCGCGGTGTCCTTGGCCGCGCGCGGCAGCGGGGCGAGGAGCCGGGCGGCATCCTTCGCCGCGTTCGCCACCTGCAGGAACTCGCTCATTGACCGCTCCTAGAGAATCACTATGTCGTCACGGTGGATCAGTTCACGCTCGTATTCGGGCCCGAGGCTGCTGGCCAGCTCCCGCGTCGACCGTCCGAGCAGTTCGGGGATCTCGCCGGAGTCGAAGTTGACCAGCCCGCGCCCGACGAGGTCTCCCGTGGGCCCGCACAGGTCGACCGGGTCACCGGCGGAGAACTCGCCCTCGACCTTGAGAACACCGGCGGGCAGCAGGGACATCCGCCGCCCGGCCACCGCTTTCACGGCGCCCTCGTCGAGGTGGAGGCGGCCCCGGCCGGTGGCCGCGTGGGCGAGCCAGAGCAGGCGGGTGCCGGGGTGGCGGCCACCCGGGTGGAAGACGGTGCCCACGTCGTCGCCGGCGAGCGCGTGGGCCGCGTGGGCCGAGGCGGTCAGCACGACGGGGATCCCGGCACCGGTGGCGATCTTGGCGGCCTGCACCTTGGTGATCATGCCGCCGGTGCCCACCCGGCCGGAGGTGCCGAGTTCGACGCCTTCGAGGTCTTCCGGGCCGCGTACCTCGGTGATGCGGTTGGCACCGCCGGGGCGCCGGGGGTCGCCGTCGTAGAGGGCGTCGACGTCGGAGAGCAGGACCATCGCGTCGGCGTGGGTCAGGTGGGCGACCAGCGCGGCGAGGCGGTCGTTGTCGCCGAAGCGGATCTCGTCGGTGGCCACGGTGTCGTTCTCGTTGACGACCGGGACGATGCCCAGCTCCAGCAGCCGCGCCAGGGTGCGCTGCGCGTTGCGATGGTGGGAGCGCCGCATCATGTCGTCGGCGGTGAGGAGCACCTGGCCGACGCGCAGCCCGTAGCGGGCGAAGGAGCTTGTGTAACGTGCCACCAGCACGCCCTGGCCGACCGAGGCGGCGGCCTGCTGGGTGGCCAGGTCCTTCGGCCGGGCCTTCAGCCCGAGCGGGCCGAGCCCGGCCGCGATGGCGCCGGAGGAGACGAGCACGACCTGCGAACCGGCCGCGCGGCGGGCCGCCAGCACGTCGACCAGAGCGTCGACGCGGTCGACGTCGATCATGCCCTGCGAGGTCGTCAGCGACGACGACCCCACCTTGACGACGATCCGCCCGGCTGCGCCGATGCGCTCCCTGACCACGTTTCCCCCTAGATGCGGTTGTCGCTGCCCCGGGGCCCGGCGGTCCGGGCACCGACCGAAGGCTGCCAGTCGAAGATGTAGCCGTTCTCCATCGACCCGATGACGACCTCGGCGCCGATGGTAGCCCCGGCCTTGATCAGCGCCTCCTCGACCCCCAGCCGCTCCAGCCGGTCGGCCAGGTAGCCCACGGCCTCGTCGTTGGTGAAGTCGGTCTGGCGGATCCACCGCTCGGGCTTCTCGCCGGTGATCTGGAACATGCCGTCGTTGACCCGCCGTACGGAGAACCCGGTCTCGCCGTAGTTCCTGGGCCGCAGCACCAGCCGCGTCGGCTCCTCGACCGGCCGCTCGGCGCGGGCCTGCTCGACCATCTCGGCCATGGCGTAGGAGAAGGGCCGCAGCCCCTCGTGCGCGGCGGCCGACACCTCGAAGACGCGCAGCCCGCGCTCCTCCAGGGTCGGCTTCACGATGTCGGCCAGCTCGCGCCCGTCGGGCACGTCGACCTTGTTCAAGACCACCATGCGGGGCCGGTCCTGAAGTGAGCCGTACGCCGCGAGTTCAGCCTCGATCACGTCGAAGTCGGTCAGCGGGTCGCGGCCGGGCTCCATGGTCGCGCAGTCGAGCACGTGGACGATCGTCGAGCACCGCTCCACGTGACGCAGGAACTCATGACCCAGGCCCTTGCCCTCGGACGCCCCCGGGATCAGCCCCGGCACGTCGGCGACCGTGTAGATCACCTCGCCCGCCGTCACCACCCCGAGGTTGGGGATCAGCGTCGTGAAGGGGTAGTTGGCGATCTTCGGCCGGGCCGCCGACAGCGCCGCGATCAGCGACGACTTGCCCGCGTTGGGGAACCCGACGAGCGCCACGTCGGCGACCGTCTTCAGCTCCAGCACGATGTCGCCCTCGTCGCCCGGCTCGCCGAGCAGCGCGAACCCGGGGGCCTTGCGCTTGGTGTTGGCCAGCGCCGCGTTCCCCAGGCCGCCGAAGCCGCCCTGCGCGGCGACGTAGCGGGTGCCCACGCCGACCAGGTCGACCAGCACCTCGCCGGTCTTGGCGTTCTTCACGACGGTGCCGTTGGGCACCGTGAGGACCAGGTCCTCGCCCATCGCGCCGTCGCGGTTGGAGCCCGCGCCCTGCTTGCCGTTGCCGGCCTTGCGGTGCGGCCGGTGGTGGTATTCGAGGAGGGTCGAGGTGTTGGGGTCGACCTCCAGGATCACGTCACCGCCCCGCCCGCCGTTGCCGCCGTCGGGGCCGCCGAGCGGCTTGAACTTCTCGCGGTGGACGGACGCGCAGCCGTTGCCGCCATCCCCCGCCTTGATGTGCAGGAGGACGTTGTCCACGAAATCCGCCACAGCGGCTCAACCCTTTCGGTCTTAACAACGCGACAAGGCGGATCGGTAGAACCGACCCGCCTCGTCCTATTCCGGTGCTGCGGATCTACTCCGCGACCGGGATGATGCTCACCGCGCGGCGACCGCGCTTACGGCCGAACTGCACGTGGCCGGCGGCCAGCGCGAACAGCGTGTCGTCGCTGCCGCGGCCGACCAGGTCGCCGGGGTGGAAGTGCGTGCCACGCTGGCGGACGATGATCTCGCCGGCGTTCACGAGCTGACCACCGAAGCGCTTGACACCGAGACGCTGGGCGTTCGAGTCACGGCCGTTCCTGGTGGACGAGGCGCCCTTCTTGTGTGCCATGAGTCACTACTTCCCAGAGTCGATGCCGGTGACCTTCACCTGGGTGTACCGCTGGCGGTGACCCTGGCGCTTCTTGTAACCGGTCTTGTTCTTGTACTTGAGGATGCGGATCTTGGGGCCCTTGACCTCACCGAGAATCTCGGCGGTCACCGCAAAACGGGCCAGGGCGGCGGCGTCATGCGTGACATCGCCGTCGTTGACGACGAGGAGCGCCGGCAGCGTCAGCGAGGAACCAACCTCGCCGGCGACCGTGTCGACCTCGATGACGTCTCCGACGGAGACCTTCTGCTGCCTGCCGCCGCAACGAACGATCGCGTACACCGCGGAACCCTTCTTGTCTACTGGATGCTGCGCCCCGACATCCGATCGCTAACAGATGAACCGGCGAACCAGGAGGGGCGCGCGAAGCCAAGCGCGCCACCAGGGCGCGCCGGTTCTCTAGGGTACCGGGTTCCGGTCCCGAGGTCGAACCGAGCGGCCCGCCGGTGGTGAACTAATCCGCTGACCTTGACCTTCGCGACCTGCGCCGCGAGCGCGGCTGGTCGTCGACGGTGTCGGTCACCGAGTCGCGGGAGTCGTGGGCCGCGACGGCGTTGCCGCCGGTCTCGGCCTTCTCCAGCTTCTCGGCCACGGCCTTCTCGATGGCCATCTTGCCCTGCGTGCCGCGCGGCTCGGGCTTCCCCTCGACCGGTTCGGTCGAGACGATCACCCCGCGCCCGTGGCAGCAGTCGCACGGCGTCGAGAACGCCTCCAGCAGCCCCTGGCCCACCCGCTTGCGGGTCATCTGCACGAGACCCAGCGAGGTGACCTCGGCCACCTGGTGCTTGGTGCGGTCGCGCGCCAGGCATTCGAGCAGCCGGCGCAGCACCAGATCGCGATTGCTCTCCAGCACCATGTCGATGAAGTCGATCACGATGATGCCGCCGACGTCGCGCAGCCGGAGCTGACGGACGATCTCCTCGGCGGCCTCCAGGTTGTTCCTGGTGACCGTCTCCTCCAGGTTGCCACCCTGGCCGGTGAACTTGCCGGTGTTGACGTCGACGACGGTCATCGCCTCGGTCCGGTCGATCACCAGCGAGCCGCCCGAGGGCAGCCAGACCTTGCGCTCCATCGCCTTGGCGATCTGCTCGTCGACCCGGTAGGCGGAGAAGACGTCGACGTCCTCGTCCCACTTGGCGACGCGGTCGGCGAGGTGCGGGGCGACGTAGTCGACGTACTCCTCGACCGTCCGGGCGACCTCGTCGCCCTGGACGACCAGGTTCGCGAAGTCCTCGTTGAAGACGTCTCGGACCACCCGGACCGTCATGTCGGGCTCTGCCGACAGCAGTTCCGGCGGGCTGGCCGACTTCGCCTTGCGCTGGATGTTCTCCCACTGCGCCGACAGCCGCGACACGTCGCGGGCCAGCTCCTCCTCGGAGGCGCCCTCGGCGGCGGTGCGCACGATCACGCCCGCGTTCTCGGGCATGACCTTGCGGAGGATCTGCTTGAGGCGCGTGCGCTCCTTGTCGGGGAGCTTGCGCGAGATGCCGGTCATCGAGCCGTCGGGCACGTACACCAGATAACGGCCGGGGAGGCTGATCTGCGAGGTGAGCCGGGCGCCCTTGTGACCCATGGGGTCTTTGGTGACCTGCACCAGCACCGACTGGCCCGACTTCAGGGCGGCCTCGATGCGGCGCGGCTGACCTTCGAGCCCGGCGGTGTCGAAGTTGACCTCACCGGCGTAGAGCACGGCGTTGCGGCCCTTGCCGATGTCGACGAACGCCGCCTCCATCGAGGGCAGCACGTTCTGCACCTTGCCGAGGTAGACGTTGCCGACGTAGGACTGGCTGGCCTCGCGATCGACGTAGTGCTCGACCAGCACGCCGTCTTCGAGCACCGCGATCTGGGTGCGGCCGCCGTGGCGGCGCACGACCATCATGCGCTCGACCGACTCGCGGCGGGCCAGGAACTCCGACTCGGTGATGATCGGCGGGCGGCGGCGGCCGAGCTCGCGCCCCTCACGGCGGCGCTGCTTCTTGGCCTCCAGGCGCGTCGACCCGCGGAACCCCTGCACCTCGTCGACCGAGGTGGTGGTGGCCCGCCCGGCGCGCGGCGCGCGGATGCGCACGACGGTGTTGGGGGGATCGTCGGAGACGACCGGTTCGTCCTCGCCACCACGGCGGCGGCGACGGCGACGGCGGCGCGAACCGCCCTCGCCGTTCTCGTCGTCGCCCTCGGAGTCCTCCTCGGGCTCCTCGGCGGCGGCCTGGGGCTCCTCGTCGCCGTCCTGCTCGTCGCCGTTCTCCTCGCGGCCGCGACCGCGTCCGCGGCCACCACGGCGGCGCCGGCGGCGGCGCGAACCCTCACCGGACTCCTCGTCGCCGTCGTCGTCGGAGTCCTCCTCGGACTCCTCGGCGGCCACGGGCTCCGGTTCGGGCTGCGGCTGGGGTTCCGGCTGCGGCGCGGGCTGCGGCCGGGCGGGGATCGCCGCGGCGGCGTCGGGCGCCTGGAACAACGGCTGGAATATGGCGGCGGGCCGCTGGAAGGTGTACTGCGGCTGCTCGGCGGCGTGGAACCCGAACGGGTCGGCCAGCCGTGACGGCTGCTTGGCGCCCTCGTCGAGGTCTTCCAGATCCTCACCGGCCGGCTCGTCGTCGAGCGGCTCCTCGGTGGGCAGCGAGATCAGCATCGCGGCCGCGACCTGCACCTCGGCCGCGTTGAGCGCGCTGGATCGTTCCGTGGGAACCTCTTCGTCCCTCTTGCGGGTCCGGCGCCGTCTCGTCGGCTTCTCGTCGTCGTCGGAGACCGCCTCCGGCGTCTCCTCGACCTTCTTGCGTGTACGGCTCCGCCGGACGGGCTTGGCGATCTCGGCGTCGAGCGCCTCGTCCTGAGCCACCTCGACGGCCTGGACCTCGGCGGCCTCCGGGACGACGGCCTCCGGCGTGATCGCCTTCTTGGTGGCCGCGCGGGTCCGCGTGGCACGCCGACGCGTGGCGCTGACCTCGACGGCCTCGGCCTCGGCGGCGGGGGCCTCGGCGGCGGGCACGTCAGCGGCACCGGCGGCCTCACCGACCTCACCGGTCTCGGCCGTGGCCTCCGGCTCGGCGGAGCGGGTCCGGCGGCGGGTGCGCTTGGGCTTCTCAGCGACCTCGGCGGTCACCTGGGCCTCGGCGGCCTCTCCGGCCGCACCGGAACCGGCTCCGGGCGCGTTCTCCGCCTGGGCGGCCGGGGCCGAACCGTTGGCGCCCGAATGGGCGGCCGCAGTGGCCGTGCCGAGGGCCTCGGCCGCGGACGCCTGGATGGCCGGGGCCGGAGGGATGTCGTCGGGCTCGGGCGGCGGTCCCGCGGGGCGGCTGGCCGCCCGTCTGCGGGCAGGCTTCGCCGTTGTCACCGAGGTCGTCGTATCTGCAGTTGTCGTATCGCCGACAATGGGCTCGTTGTCGAGCATGCGGGCGCTCTCCCGTCAGCCCCCGGGCACGTTTCCGCGCCGCGCGGGGGCTCTTCTCGTCTCTCGCGGTCCGCCCGGCCACCTTCCGGGGCCATGGCGGCAAGTCCTATTGGTCTCCACCAACCCGGTCGGCTTCGAGCGGGTCGGCGGGCTCACCGGTCGACGCGTCGAGTGGCCCCTGCGCCAGCCTGGTCACCGAAGGCGGTGACGGCGGCGCGAAGTCGGCCACGAGACGCAGACCCATGAGCACGTCGTCGGGTCGGACGGCCGGAGTTTCGTGCCGAACAACCATGCGAAGTATGACACACGACTGATTCGGCCCTCCCTCCACGTGATCGTCCTGGTCAGCGGTCAGCGACAGCACGGCTCCCCGTGCGTCGAAGTTCCGCATCCCCTTCTTGGTGAGGCGTTCGACCGCGATCTCCGTCGCGGCCATGAACTCCTTCACCGCTCCCTCGGCCACACCGGGATCGGCTCCCGGCAGGCGCACCTCCCACAACGAGCCCTCCAGCCGGTCGGCCAGGCTGCCGACGCGCGCCTCGACCACGTCGACGACGTCGAGGCCCGGCGGCAGCGAGGCGTCGAGAGCGGCGCGCAACGCCTGCGGGTCGCAGGGGCGGGTCACCGCGATCTCGAGATATTCGGCCTCGCTGGCCACCCCGGTGGGGGCGGCACCCGCGTAGGAGATTCTCGGGTGAGGGCTGAACCCGGCGCTGAAGGCCACCGGGATGTCAGCCCGCCGGACCGCCCGTTCGACGGCTCGGGAGATGTCGCGGTGGCTCGTGAAGCGCAGCCGCCCCCGTTTCGCGTAGCGCACACGCAGGCGCTGCGCCACCGGAGCGGGCGGGGGTCCATCGGGAGCGTTTCTCAGCGGTCCGTGTTCCTTCCAGTCTCGTGCGTTTCACCTCGGAGAAAGCGCTCCCCGAGGCATCTCCTCAGGATACGACCGTGAGCGGGAGCAGCTTGCGGCCCGTGGGGCCGATCTGGATCTCCGTGTTCATGGTCGGGCAGACGCCGCAGTCGTAGCAGGGCGTCCAGCGGCAGTCTTCGACCTCGACGTCGTTGACGGCGTCCTGCCAGTCCTGCCAGAGCCACTCGCGGTCGAGGCCGGCGTCGAGGTGGTCCCACGGGAGCACCTCGTGCTCCTCGCGCTCGCGGATGGTGTACCAGTCGACGTCGACCGGCTCACCGTCGAGGGCCTTGCCGGCGCAGGCCATCCACCGGTCGTAGGAGAAGTGCTCGCTCCAGCCGTCGAAACGGCCGCCGTCTTCCCAGACCGCCTGGATGATCTTGCCGACCCGGCGGTCGCCCCGGGACAGCAGCCCCTCCACGATCGACGGTTTGCCGTCGTGGTAGCGGAAGCCGATCGCCTTGCCGTATTGCTTGTCGTTGCGCAGGTTGTTGCGGAGTTCCTTGAGCCGCCGGTCGACGGTCTCGTGGTCGCACTGGGCGGCCCACTGGAACGGGGTGTGCGGCTTGGGCACGAACCCGCCGATCGACACCGTGCAGCGCACGTCGCGTGACCCGGTGACCTCACGGCCGGCCTTGATGACCTTCTTGGCCAGGTCGGCGATGCCGAGGACGTCGATGTCCTCTTCTGTCGGCAGGCCGCACATGAAGTAGAGCTTCACCTGCCGCCACCCCTGGCTGTAGGCCGTGGTGACGGTGCGGATCAGGTCTTCCTCGCTGACCATCTTGTTGATGACCTTGCGCATCCGCTCCGAGCCGCCTTCGGGGGCGAAGGTGAGCCCGGACCGGCGGCCGTTGCGCGAGAACTCGTTGGCGAGATCGATGTTGAACGCGTCGACCCGGGTCGACGGCAGCGAGAGCGACACGTTGGTGCCCTCGTAGCGGTCGGCCAGGCCCTTGGCGACGTCGCCGATCTCGGAGTGGTCGGCGCTCGACAGCGACAGCAGGCCGACCTCGGTGTAGCCGGACTCCTTGACGCCGTTGTCGACCATCGCGCCGATCGTGGTGATCGACCGCTCGCGCACCGGACGGGTGATCATGCCCGCCTGGCAGAACCGGCAGCCGCGGGTGCAGCCGCGGAAGATCTCCACGCTGAACCGCTCGTGGACGGTCTCGGCCAGCGGGACCAGCGGCTTCTTCGGGTAGGGCCACTCGTCGAGGTCCATCACGGTGTGCTTGAACACCCGCGAGGGAACCCCCGACCGGTTGGGCACGACCCGCTTGATCCGCCCGTCGGGCAGGTATTCGACGTCGTAGAACCGGGGCACGTAGACCCCGCCGGTCTCGGCCAGGCGCAGCAGCACGCCGTCGCGCCCGCCGGGCTCGCCCTCGGCCTTCCATTCGCGGATGACCTCGGAGATCGCGATGGCGATCTGCTCGCCGTCGCCGAGCACGGCGGCGTCGATGAACTCCGAGATCGGCTCCGGGTTGAACGCCGAGTGGCCGCCCGCCAGCACGATCGGGTCGTCGTCGCCCCGGTCGGCCGAGCTGAACGGGATGCCCGCCAGGTCGAGCGCGGTCAGCAGGTTGGTGTAGCCGAGCTCCGTCGAGAACGAGACGCCCAGCACGTCGAACGCGCGCACCGGCCGGTGGGCGTCGACGGTGAACTGCGGGACGCCCTCGGCCCGCATCAGGGCCTCGAGGTCGGGCCAGACCGCGTAGGTCCGCTCGGCCAGGGTGCCGGGGAGCTCGTTGAGGATCTCGTAGAGGATCTGGACGCCCTGGTTGGGCAGGCCGACCTCGTAGGCGTCGGGATACATCAGCGCCCAGCGGACCGTGGCGTCGTCCCACTCCTTGACTGTGGAGTTGAGCTCACCCCCGACGTACTGGATCGGCTTCTGCACCTTGGGCAGCAGGGCTTCCAGACGGGGAAACAGCGACTCGACAGACATGTGACCCAGGGTATAGGAGCTAGAAGGCACGCCAGGTACGGTTGTCGCCCGCCCGGAGCGAGGCCAGCCTGAACCGGAGCACGGCGAGGGCGTCGGGATCGGTGTGGGCGTTCCTGAGCAGCGCCGTCAGAGTCTGGAGCTCCCGGGTGTCCCGCAACACGGAATAACCGTTCCAGTTGCGGATGTCATAGCCGTAGGCCTCGACGAAGCCATCGCGCTGCGCCTCGGTCAGACCGAACCTGACCCCGACCATCGTCGGCGCCAGGTCGATCTCTCGTGGCCCGGCGCTCACCGAGTCCCAATCGCACAGCAGGTAGCCCCCAGGTGCACGGAGCAGGTTTCCCCGGTGCGCGTCACCGTGAACCAGTCCGTACGGGAGGGAGAACTCCAGCCGCTCGTAGTAGGCGTCGGAGAGCGCCGAGCACCGTTCGGTCAGCCACTCGCGCTCTTCGGGATGGATCGCGCGGGCATCCGCAATGGCCCGCCTGATGGTCCCGAACGGGTCGTAGGTCGGCAGGTCGAACGGCACCGGCGGCAGCGCGTGCAGCCGCCGGAGCAGCAGTCCGAGCGGGACGGGACCGGGGGCCGGCCCGTCCTGCTCCTCGTAGTGCCAGAAGGTCACCAGGTAGCCGTCGACCGCGATGGGCTGACGGCACTCGGCGGGACGGGTGGCCGGGAAACCCTGCGCGGCCAGCCATCGGGTGACCTTGATCGAGGTCACCAGGCGGTCGTACTTGCCGGGGGTGGTGGCGGTCGCCATGCGGGCCACCAGCCCCTCTTCCGGCAGGTGGTGCACGACGCTGGCGAAGCTGCGCAGGAGCCGGGCTCCGGTGGAGTTGAGGCCGGCCTCACGGCAGGCCTCGATGAGGGCCGCCGGGATTCCGGCGACGAGGGGGACGGTCACGGGGTGAGCCTCCGCTGGTCGGTCGCGGCCACGGTGTGGGTGAGGCCGACCGAGCAGAACCCCTCGATCTGCCGCGCCATCCGGTCGGACACCAGCGACCTGCTGGCCGCGAGGGTGGCGCCGAGACTGTCGATGCGGCGGTCCGGGGGCAGTTCGAGCAATGGGGCCACGGCCTGCTCGGCGCCCTCTTGGTCGTCCTCCATGACATAGGCGATCGCCAGGTGCGCACGGGCCATGGCCTCGCACCCGTAGGACCGGTTCTCCCGCTCGTCGGCCGAGTAGAGCGCGATCGACTCCCCCGCCTCCTGGATGGCCCGGGGGGCGTCACCCAGATGGAGATGGGTGACGGCCGCGTAGTAGTGCTGTTTGGCGGGGCGGAACGCGAACTCCCCGCCGATCTCGTCGTGGAGCTCGTCGCGGCCGCCCCTGGCCCGCGCCTCCTCGGCCCGGAGCAGCGCCTCCCGCGATTCGGCGGTACGGCCCAGCATCGCGGCCGACCTGGCCCTGAGCATGTAGAGCCTGGCCCCGCCCGACCCCTCGTTGAGGTGGGTGAGCGCGTCTCCGGCGTACCGGAAACTGTCTTCGTAGCGCCGGTCCCACAACGCGACCGACGCCTGCATCCCGCGCGACCATCCCATCAGGGACCTGTTCCCCGCGATGCGGCCGTAAGTCCACGCCGCGCGGGCCAGGGTGTCGGCCGGGAGCCGGCGGCCCATGTCCATGCTGGCGTTGGCCATCAGGCCGCAGAGGGCGCCGGTGAGGAAGTAGAGATCCTGCGCCTGGGTCGGGTGGATGCGCCGGTCGAGGGCCTTGCGGGTCTGCTCCTGCAACACGCGCATCTCGACGAACAGCGGGAGGGGTGCCTCCCACACGTATCGCCTGCCCACCCAGACCACCTGGGTGCGTAACCGTTCCAGCGCGCCCGCGCCGAGTTCGCTGTTCTCGACCTCTTCCGCGTGCTCGCTGGCCTCGCGCGCGGCGTCCTCCACCGGGTCGGCGGTGCCGGCCGCGGCGTGCGCCCGGCGGGCCTCCTCCGGGGTGTAGTCGCGGGCGAAACCGAGCTGCACCGGGCCCGTCTCGAACAGGCGGCACAGCAAATCGGTGTACTCGCGGTCGGGGCGCGCCCCGGCCTCCCACTCCCGCCAGGAGCGTTCGGACAGGCCGCGCCGCTTGATGGCGGCCCGGTCGCACATGTCGTGGAACCGCTCGATCGCCTCTTCGACGGTCCAGCCGTTGGCCAGGCGCATGCACTTCAGTCGTGAGGTCTGCGGGGAACCCGCGTGGATCTCCTCGGCGATCTGATGGATGATCGCCGTCGAAGGGGGTTCCCCCAGTGCCGCGAGGGTTCGATCGCGTATCGCCGACGCGAACTGGATCGCGGAACGGTCGGCGCCGCGGGCGGAGTACGTCATGCTCTCTCCAGGTGGGGACATTTCCACGCTAGCGTCGCGATAATCACGAAACGGTCACCGCGCAGCCTGCGAGCCGCTCTCACGGCTCGTCCGGAAAGGGCCGACGTCACCGCCGCTCCGGACCTGAGCCATGAACAACTGACCACAGAGGCTGCCCGGCGTGTCGGCGAACCACACCATCGGTGGGTTGCCGGCCGCCGCGGCGGCCCACCGGCCGTTGCCGTACACGATCCGGTAGTCGGGAAAGGCCTTGCGGAGCAGGTCCAACGCGCGCATACGCTCACGCGCCTCGTCGTCCGGTGTCACGCTTCCTCCGTCTGCGGAGTCACCGCCTATTCAAGGTTCGTTCCCAGACTGTTCGCCAAAGGACCGTGGCACCAGTGAGAGCCTGCCGCACCTTCATGCGGAACGCTCTCAGGTACGCCGGCCGCTGTGGATGGCCTGCAGAAGGCCCACGCCGATCATGTTGGCGAACGTGGCGGTACCTCCGTAGGAGACGAACGGAAGCGGCAGTCCCGTGATCGGCATGATGCCGATCGTCATCCCTACGTTAATGAATGTCTGGAACGCGAACCAGCAGACGACGGCCGCGGCGACCAGGGCGCCGAACCTGTCGTCGCTCTGCCGCGCGATCGTGATGCCCCGGACGAGCACCACCCCGAGCAGCGCGACCACCGTGAGCGCGCCGAGGAAGCCGAACTCCTCGCCCGCGACGGTGAAGATGAAGTCGGTGTGCTGCTCGGGCACGAACCGGCCGGTGGTCTGGCCGCCCTCGAACAGCCCCTTGCCGTAGAGCTCGCCCGAGCCGATCGCGATCAGCGCCTGGGTCGCGTTGTAGCCGACGCCGCGCGGGTCGCTGGCCGGGTTCATGAACGCGGTGAACCGGGCCACCTGGTAGGGCTGCAGCAGCCCCAGGAACCACACGAGCCCCGCCACCGTCACGGCGACCAGCACGACCGCCGCGATCCACCGCTTGCGGATGCCCGAGAAGATCAGCACGCTCGCGGTGATCACCGTCAGCACCATCGTGGTGCCGAGGTCGGGCTGGAGCATGACCAGCCCCATCGTCAGCCCGGCCGCCAGCAGCGCCAGCACGATGTCGAGCGTGCGGGGCCGGTCGGTGCCCTCGGCGGGCTCCGACAGCAGCATCGCCAGCAGCAGGATCAGCGCCGGTTTGGCCAGCTCGGAGGGCTGCATCGCGAAGCCGCCGCCGAGCATGATCCACGAGTGGGAGCCGTTGACGGTCGACCCGACCGGCGTGATCACCAGCGCCAGCGCGAGCAGCGCCACGCCGTAGGCGACCGGCGCGTAGGCCCGCAGCCGCCGGTGGTCGACCATCGCCACCAGGCCGCACAGGATCGCGCCGACGCACAGGTTGAGCAGGTGCTTCTTCAGCAGCCCGGTCGGCTCGATCGCCGTCCAGGTGCGGGTGGACGACCACACCAGCAGGGTCCCGATGGTGCACAGGGCGGCCACGGCGACGAACAGGATGCCGTCCATCCGCCAGACGGCGGCGTCGGTGCCGATCGCGCGGCTGGCCAGCGACCGCTTGCGGATGCGGGTGATCGGGGCGGACATCATCGCTCCACCGTCCCGTCGGGACCGATCACCGGCAGGCGCTCGGCCGGATGCCCGGCGGGCAGCACGGGCGGTTTACCGGTCAGGCCGAAGATGCCCTCGTAGATCTGGCGCACGGCCGGGGCGGCGGCCGAACCGCCCATGCCGCCCTGGGACACCATGACGACGACCACGAACCGCGGGTTCTTGGTGGGCGCGAACGAGGCGAACCAGGAGGTGTCCTGTTTGCCGTAGACCTCGGCCGTTCCGGTCTTGCCGCCGATGCGGACGACGTCCATCGGGAAGCCGCCGAAGGCGCCCGCGGCCGTACCGTCGGAGGCGACCTCGCTCAGGGCTCCCCTGATGTAGTCACGGGTCTTCTTGTCGATCGGCAGCTTGCCGATCACCGGCGGCTCGATGACCTTGGCCGAGGTGCCGTCAGGGCGGATCAGCGCCCACCCGATGCGCGGGCTGCGCACCTTGCCGTCGCCGACCAGCGCCGCGTAGGCGTTGGCGAGCTGGAGCGGGGTGACGAGCACGTCGCCCTGGCCGATCGAGAAGTTGGCGGCGTCACCGGGACGCCACTGGAAGCCCTCCAGGCAGTTCTCGTAGGCGAGCTGCTTGAGGAAGGCGGCGCGGGCGGCGTCCTTCACCTCGGGGTAGCCGGTCTTCGACCGCGTGCAGTTGGTCTTGCGGGTGGCCGCCCACAGCTCCTTCTTCCAGAAGCGGTCGGGGATCCGGCCCGCCGACTCGCCGACCAGGTCGACGCCGGTGACCTTGCCGAAGCCGTAGGCGCGGGCCATCGCGGCCATCGGGTCTTTGGCGGTCGACTTGGGCTGCATGCCTCCGTCGCGCTGCCACATCTCGTACGCCGCCCGGTAGAAGATCGTGTCGCACGACTTCACCAGCGCGGTGTGCAGGTTCATCGGCCCGAGGCCGATGCCCCGGAAGTTGTTGAACGGCCGGGCGCCGACCATGTAGGACCCCGGGCAGTCGTAGGTGCCGTTGATCGGATAGCCGTCGGCGACCATCGCCGACACCGAGCTGACCTTGAACGTCGAACCGGGCGCGAAGGTGCCCTTGATCGCCCGCGAGACCAGCGGCTTGCCCGCCTTCTCCGACAGCAGCGTCTGGTATTCCTTCTCGGAGATGCCGCCCGTCCAGACGCGCGGGTCGTAGGTGGGCACGCTGCCCATCGCGACCACGCGGTTCTCGCGCACGTCGAGCACCACACCGGCGGCGCCGTCGGCCTGGGGCGCCTTCTTCATCGCGTCGGCCAGCGCCTTCTCGACGAGCTCCTGCACCTTGCCGTCGATGCTGGTGATCAGGGTGTCGCCTGCCACCGGCGGAATCTGCTGCTCGACGCCGATGACCTTGCCCATGCGGTCGACCTGGACCCGGCGCAGCCCCGGGCTGCCGCGCAGCTCGTGGTCGTAGACCGATTCGAGGCCGTCGCGGCCGACGAGGTCGACCCCCGAATAGCTGGCCTTCAGGCCCTTGCGCTGCTCCAGCTCCTGCTGGGTGACCGGCTGAAGGTAGCCGAGCACCTGGGAGGCGTCGGCGCCGCCCGGATAGTCGCGCACGGCCTGGGTCTCGGCGGTCACGCCGGGGAACTCCTCCTGGCGCTCCAGGATGGTCAGCGCCTCGCGCTGGGTGACCCGGTCGTCGACCGGGATCGGCTGGTAGGGCGAGCCCGTCCAGCACGGACGGCTCACGCCGGGACCGCACGACCGCAGGCGCTCCCGCAGCTTGGCGACCGGGATGGCGAGCACGGCCGACAGCTTCTCGAGCACCTCCTGGCCGCCGTGCGGCATGCGCTCCAGGCGGGTGCGGTCGACCGACACCACGAGCCGGGTCAGGTTCCGCACCAGCGGCCGCCCGGTCGAGTCGAGGATCTGCCCCCGCACGGCGGGTACGACGACCGCGCGGGTGCGCGTCTCGGTCGCGTCCGCGACGAACTCCTTACCCCGTACGACCTGCACCTGGTAGAGGCGCACACCGAGCACGATGAGCAGCGCCAGCACCGTCAGGTGGAGGACCACGAACCTGGTCCGCATCCGCGTCATGCCCGCCTCCACCCCGGCACGGCGGCGGCCGTGGCCTTCTCGGGCCTGGGCCCGTAGATCTTCAGCACCGCCCACACCACGACCGGCGCGGCCAGCAGGTTGACCAGCGCGGCCATCGGCCACGCCACCTCGAACGTCTGCAAGTCGACCCCCGGATCACCGAGCAGCCCGCCCACCGCCAGCGCGAACGCCGGCGCCCCCGCCGCGCAGACCGCGACGGTGAGCAGCGGCCACCGTTCGGCCCACCGCCCGGCCGCGAAGCCGACCAGGCACAGCACCAGCGCGTGCTGGCCCAGCGCGTGGTCGGCGGGCGGCAGCAGATCGGCGCCCAGGCCGGAGAGGAACCCGATGGTCGCCCCGGCGACCGGCCCCCGGATCGCGGCCAGCGCGATCACCACGAGCAGCACGAAGTCGGGCACCACCGACACCGGCAACCGGTTGACCACGGTCACCTGCAGCACGAGGACGGTGAGCACGAGCAGCGTGGTGAGCAGGATCCGGGGCATCGAGATCACGCCGCCTCGTCGCCTGGTATCGCCGTCTCACGGCCCTGGACCGGCGCGGCCGGAGCCGGGTTCTCACGATCGGTCGTCCGCGTGTTCCCGGGCGCTCCGTTCTCGTTCGCGGGCGCCTCCGGACCGGTGTTCTCGGGACCGTCGTCGCCGGGAGCGGTGTTGCCGGGACCCGTGTTCGCCGGGCCGGTCAGGCCGGGTCGGGCGGCCTGCGGCGGCACCTGCGCGCCGGGCAGCGGTTGCTGCGCGGGCTTGGGCTTGGCGGCGGGCTTCGGCGCGGGCGGCAGCAGGGCGTCGCGCGGATCGCGCTTCGGCCCCTCGACCACCACGCCGACGACGTCGACCGAGCTCAGGTCGGCGAACGGCTTGGCGTAGGCGGTGCGGGTGAGCTCACCCGGCGTCGCCTCCACCTTCTCGATCGTCCCGATCGGCACGCCCGCGACATAGGGCACGCCGGCCTGCGAGCCGAAGCTCACCAGGCGGGTGCCGACCGGCACGGGCGCGGTCGAGTCGAGCAGCCGGAACATGATCCGGCGCCCGGCGTTGCCGTTGGCGCCGAGCCCGCTGATGACCCCGAGCTCGCCGCTGTTCTCCAGCCGGGCCCCGGTCGAGGAGGCCGGATCGCACAGCAGCACCACGGTCGCGGTCGACGCGGTCGCCTTGACCACCCGGCCGACGAGCCCCTCGCCGCTGAGCACGGTCATGTCGGGCTTGACCCCGTCGGTCGTGCCGGCGTCGATCTCCACCGCGTCTTCGAACCCGGGCGACGCGCGCCGCGCCACGACCTGCGCCGGGACGACCTTGTAACCGCCCAGGCCGGACAGGCCGAGCATGGCCTGCAGCTCGGCCGACCGCCGCTTGTCGATCCGCTGCGAGGACAGTTCGCCCTGCAGCTTCGCGTTCTGCGACTTCAGGTTGGTGATCTGCTCGCGTGAACCCTGCGCCCCGGCGAGCGCGCCGACGAAGCCGCCGATCGGCTCGGTGACCGTGGTGACCCCGCGTTCGACCGCGCCGAAGGCCGAGGTGACGATCGTGCGCATCGGCCCGAACACGGGCGTGTTCTCGCTCCGGTGGTCGACGGTGATCAGGACCAGGGCCGCGGCCAGCAGCAGGCCGAGGAACAGACGGGAGCGGCGGCTGTCTTTCATGTTCTTCAGTTCCTCGCCTCGGGCACGAGCACCTGCTGCAGGGCGTCGAAGTCCTCCACGCAGCGGCCGGAGCCGAGCGCGACCGAGTCGAGCGCGTTGTCTACCAGGTGGACGGGCATGCCGGTTTCCTCACGCAGCAGGGCGTCCATGCCCTTGAGCAGGCCGCCGCCGCCGGTGAGGGCGAGGCCGCGGTCCATGAGGTCGCCGGACAGTTCGGGCGGGCACTTGTCGAGGGTCGACTTCACCGCGTCGACGATCGAGGCGACCTGCTCGGCGATGGCCTCGCGGATCTCCCTCGACGACACGACGACGGTCTTCGGCAGGCCGCTGACCAGGTCACGGCCGCGGATCTCGGCCTGTGGTTCCTCGGCCGCCGCGCACGCCGAACCGATGGCGATCTTCACTTCCTCGGCGGTGCGCTCGCCCAGCATGAGCGAGTGCTCCTTCTTGGCGTACGTGATGATCGCCTGGTCGAGTTCGTCGCCGCCGACCCTTATCGACTGGCTGGTGACGATGCCGCCCATCGAGATGATCGCCACCTCGGTGGTGCCGCCGCCGATGTCGACGACCATGTTGCCGGTCGGCTCGTGGACGGGCAGGCCCGCCCCGATCGCCGCCGCCATCGGCTCTTCGACGATGTAGACGCGCCTGGCGCCGGCCTGGTAGCCGGCCTCCTTCACGGCACGCTGCTCGACGCCGGTGATGCCCGAGGGCACCGCGACGATGATGCGCGGCTTGGCGAAGTGCCGCCGTTTGTGCACGCGCTGGATGAAGTATCTGAGCATGCGCTCGGTCACGTCGAAGTCGGCGATCACACCGTCTTTGAGCGGTCTGACCGCGACGATGTTGCCCGGTGTTCGCCCGATCATCCGTTTCGCCTCGATGCCGACCGCGACAATGCGGCCGGTCGAGGTGTTGATCGCCACGACGGACGGCTCGTTGAGCACGATGCCGCGCCCCCGCACGTAGACCAGGGTGTTGGCGGTGCCGAGATCGACCGCCATGTCGCGGCCCAGGAAAGCAAAGTGGCCCATAGGGAAGGAGGCCTTCCTTCAGGTGGTTAGCGGGAGTAACGCATCGCACTCGAATCGTAACGGGTCGTACCCAACGCTGGGCACACCGACCCCACTCTCAACGCATAAATCCGCTGGTCACGGGCTTTCCGGCGGTGAAAACGCAAGAAAGCCCCGGCGTGGCCGGGGCTTTCGGGAGGGTTCTCTAGAACCGGTCGGGGAAGAAGATCTTGATCTCCCGCGCGGCGGACTCGGGAGAGTCGGAGCCGTGGACGACGTTCTCGCCGATCTCCAGCGCGTGGTCGCCGCGGATGGTGCCGGGGGCCGACTTCACCGGGTCGGTGAGCCCGGCCAGGGCGCGGAAGGCCTCGACGGCGCGCGGGCCCTCGACGACCAGCGCGACCAGCGGCGCGGAGGTGATGAAGTCGACCAGCTCACCGAAGAACGGGCGCTCGGAGTGCTCCGCGTAGTGCGTCTTGGCGGTCTCGGCGTCGAGCTGGCGCAGCTCCATGGCCGCGATGGTCAGGCCCTTGCGCTCGATGCGGGCGACGACGTCGCCGATGAGGCCGCGGCGGACACCGTCCGGCTTGATGAGGACGAGCGTGCGCTCGGACACGGGATCACTCCTTTGTGAAGGCTTCGTGGGAATCCGAGGGAAGCTTACCGGTCGATTCGTCGCCGTCCGTCAGCGCTTCCGGCCCGTCTTCCGGCTCGTCTTCCGGCTCCTCGGCGACGGGCACCTCGGCGGCCACCCGGGCGCCCCGGCGGCCCGACAGCGCCGACAGCCCGAGGACCAGCACGACGCCGAACCCGCCCACCAGCGCCCACACGTGGAGCGCCTCGACGAAGCCGTCGACCATCCCCTGATAGGTCGCCATCCCGGAGGTCGCGGCCGACCGGAGCCAGGTGACCTGGATGCCCGTGCCGAGCAGGAACCCGGCCAGCATGGCCGGGAAGAGCAGGGTCAGCCCGAACAGCGCCGCCACCGGCCCGGCCAGCCGCAGCGCGCTCACCAGCGCCACCGCCGCACCCGCGGCCACCAGCGTGAACGGCACCGCGAGCAGCAGCCCGTCGACCGTCGGCACCAGCAGCCTGATCGCGCACAGCCCCACGACCAGCACGACCAGCCCGGCCCCTACGAGCTTGGCGCTCTTCTCCTCGGCCGCCCGCCCGGCGACCGCGGCGGCCCCGAGGGCGCCGATCACCGCCACCGCGAGCGGCCACGCCATCGCCTCTAGCCCGGGGCCGCCGAGCCAGGGCATCTCCACATAGGTCACCTGGGCCGCCGTCGGCAGCACGACCAGCCCGACCGCCACGCAGGTGAACCCGAGCGTGCGCGCCCCCGGCGTGGCCGCCGACACCGCGAGCCCGAGCATCGCCACGAGCGCGAGGCCCGCCACGGCCACCACCAGCCCGGAGGGCCAGTCGTAGGTGGTGCCGACCGCGAGCACCGCGATCCCGGCCGAGGGCACCGCCGCCATCAGCAGCCGGGACCGTTCCGCGGAGCCGGGCGGCGAGGAGATCAGCAGCCGGTCGGTGGAGGCCGCCGTGGTCTCCCACGCCATGCGCCACAGCACCAGATAGACGGCGGCGAGACTGAGCGCGATGCCGGTCAGCAGCGGGAACGGCTGGAGCGTGACGGCCCACGACCGCACGTTGTCGATCGGCCAGAGCGCCAGCGCCTGGGCGGTCACCAGCGAGACCGCGAGCATGCCCGCCCACAGGGCCAGCAGCCCGCGCCGCGCCCGGCGCTCCCCCGCCGCCACGAGTGTGGCGGGAATGAGCAGCCCGGCCCCGACGCCGTGCATCACCCGGAGCACCCCGACCAGAGCGGGCCCGTCGGCGTAACCGCCACCGGCGTCGGCGGTGGCCAGCATCGCCAGCCCCAGCACCAGGACGGGCGCCGCCTTGAACCGGCGCACCGCGACCGCCGCCAGCGGCACGGTCAGCAGCATCACCGGCAGCGCCAGACCATGGGCCCGCATCATGTCGATCTGCGAGACACCCGGCGGCAGCAACGCCGCGACCTGCGAAATCGTGTTGGGAATCGACACGATGGCCAGCGGCAGGGCCACGGCGATCAACATTCCGACGACGGCGTCGGTGACCATCGGCCGCCGGGCCAGACGCACGACGTCTACGGCGAGCGCCCGGACCCTCTGGGGCACGGCTGGCTGAAATGGGGGGACGGCCATGGCGACCGACTTTAGCGCTTCGTCGCGCCTTCGACACGGCGAGCGACGATAATCGCGGTGACCCAGAGTGCCGCGAAGATCACCCCCAGGAAGTACATGGTCGGGACCATGATCCCCGAGGCGATCGCGAGCACCTGCACGGCGCTGCCCAAGACGTAACCGAGCGGCTTCTTGAGCAGCCCGGCGGCGATGACGCAGAGGACGGCGAGCCCGCAGCCGACCCCGACGGCGATCGGCGGATCGACCTTGCCGACCATGATCGCGACCGGGGTCATCAGCGCGACGACGATCGCCTCCATGCCCAGTACCGAAGCGCCGAGCCGCCGCATTCCGGGGGTAACTTCGAAGTTCATCATCCGGCCTTCAACAGAATGCGGGCATCTCCCGCGGTCACCACCGAACCGGTGATCAGCACACCGGAACCATACTCGTCGCCCTGGTCGGCCAGCCCGATGGCCACGTCAATGGCGTCGTCGAGCCGGTCGGACTCGTGCACCCGGTCGGGCCCGAACACCTCACGCGCGTGCTCCAGCAGCTCCTCGGCCTCCATGGAGCGCGGCGAGGAGTTCCGGGTGACCACGATCTCCTCGACGACCGGCTCCAGGAGCTCCAGCATCGTCGCGACGTCCTTGTCGGCCATCACCGCCAGCACCGCGATCAGCCGCGTGAACCCGAACGACTCACCGACCGCGTCGAGCGTCGCCTCCATGCCCCCGGGGTTGTGCGAGGCGTCGACGAGCACCGTCGGCCCCCGACGCACGACCTCAAGCCGCCCCGGGCTGGTGACCTGCCCGAACGCCTGCCGGATCAGCTCCTCGCCCAGCGGCTCGGCCGCCGTGGACAGCGCCTCGACGGCGGCCAGCGCGGTCGCCGCGTTCCCGGCCTGGTGCCCGCCGTAGAGCGGCAGGAAGACCTCTTCGTAGGTGGCGTTCAACCCGCGCAGATGCAGCAGTTGGCCACCCATCGCGAGCTCCCGCCCGAGCACCCCGAACTCGATGCCCTCCCGGGCGACGGTCGCCCCGACCTCGGCCGCCCGCCGGACGATCACCTCGGCCGCGGCGAGCTGCTGTTGGGAGAGCACGACGAGCGACCCGGGCTTGATGATCCCGGCCTTCTCCCCCGCGATCGTCTCGACGTCGTTCCCGAGATATTCGGTGTGATCCAGCGAAACCGGAGTGATCACGGCAACCGTGCCGTCGGCCACGTTCGTGGCGTCCCACGTGCCACCCATGCCCGTCTCGATGACGGCGACGTCAACGGGTGCGTCGGCGAAGGCGGCGAACGCCATGGCGGTGAGCACCTCGAAGAAGCTCAGCCGCCCGAACTTCTCGTCGACGATCGCGAAGTAGGGCTCCAGCTCCTCGTACACCTCGACGAACCGCTCCTCGGAGATCGGCTCCCCGTCGAGCGAGATCCGGTCGCGCATGCTGGCGAACTCGGGCGAGGTGTAGCGCCCCACCCGCAGGTTCCGCTCCTTGAGCAGCGCCTCCGCCATCCGCGCCGTGCTCGACTTCCCGTTGGTGCCGGCGATGTGGATGATCGGATAGGCCGCCTGCGGGTTCCCCAGCAGATCGACGAGCCCCGCCATCCGGTCGAGCGTCGGATCGATGTCCCATTCGACACCGCGAGCACGAATCGCGGCCTCAACTGCGTGGATCGTCACCCTGCCAGCCTAATGGCGTTCCCTAAGCTGTCGGGAATGAGCTCCGACGAGGCCTTCTTCACCGAATGGACCCACCGCCGCCCGGGAACACGCCGCGACCTGAACCGAGCGCGCGCCCTGGTCACGGCCCTGCACGCCGGCGTGCGCGTACCGGTCCTGACCGTCGTCGGAAGTAAGGGAAAAGGCACCACGGCGACCTACGCCTCTGCCTACCTGGCCTCGACCGGCGCGACCGTCGTGACGGTGACCAGCCCCGGCCTGCGGAGCAACCGCGACCGCATCCGCGTCAACGGCGCCTCCATCTCCGATGAGGACCTGGCGAGCCTGGGAAGCCGGGTCACCCGCGAGACACTCCCGCCGTCGGAGGGCTACCTGTCCCCCGCGGGCCTCTTCACCATCGCCGGAATCCTGCACGCCCAGCGGATCAGAGCCGACTTCGTCGTCCTGGAGGCCGGAATGGGCGGCGCATCCGACGAGGTATCGCTGTTCCCAGCGCAGGTCGTCGCCGTGACGGAGATCTTCGCCGAACACATCGGCGTCCTGGGGAACACCGTCGCCGAGATCGCCCGCGAGAAGGCAGGCGTGATCGCCGACGAGACCCTGTCGGTGGTGAGCCTCCCCCAAACCCCGGAGGTCTGGTCGGAACTCAGCACCAGGGCAGGCGCCCGCCTCCACCGCATCGACCCGCAGGAGGCCCCCTGGACCAGAAACGCGATCCTGGGCCGAACAGCGGCCGCCCATCTGACCGACCTCCGGCCCGATCAGAAGCCCCTTCTTCCTGTACGTCTTCCCGCCCGCTTCTCCCACCACGACATCGGCCACACCCGCCTCATCATCGACTCACCGATCAGCAGAGCGGGCGTGGAGATGTCCGTGCAGCGAGCCGTGGCCGAATGGGGCGGCATCGACCACGTCCTCCTCTGCCTCCCCGACCACAAGGACCTGGACGGCGCCATCGAGGCCCTGAACGGCCTGCCCGTCACCTTCGTCCGCCTCCCCCAGACCCACCTGAACTTCAACGGCGACCTCCCGAACACCTGGCACGTGACCACCATCGACAAGGTCGACGCCGCATTCATCGAGAACGCCGGCAACCGGGTCCTGGCCCTGGGCACCGTCTACTTCACCGGCCACCTCCTCGACAACCTCGACATCCCCACGGACCGCCTGTTCGAGTACGAGCCGATGAGAACGGCCGTCTACAGGTTCATCACGACGTCGTGGGGCGTGTTCGTCCAGTTGACCGCCCGCGCTCTTCCTCAGGCCGACTACGTGGGTGACACGATAAAGATCACCGACAGGGTGTCGCTCGCCCTCAGGAGCTACACCCACTACGCGGAGATCGCAGAGCAGATCACACCTGCCGTGCGCTCCGCCGCCACGAAGATCGAAGAGTCTCTTGATGGGGACGGCATCGTCATCGAAGTCCGGAAGATCACCTACACCGAGACGGACTACCAACCGGAAGGAGTGCGAGCCGCGATGGACCTCTGGCTGTCCGAGGAATTCGGCATCGACCTCCCCGAAATGACCGTCCATTTCGACAAGAGCCAAAAGCAATACGTCTTCCACTGGCCCTGCGACACCGACTGACGACGCCACTGACCGCAAGCAGGCCAGCTGCCTCACCTGTTGGATGCCGCTGCCGACCTCTGAGGTACAGAGACCTGGTCTACCTGGCAGAACCCTCAGAAACGGCTACCGCAACGGGCCGCGACCACTCCCGGAAACACGAGACCCAGCCCCTCACTAGCCGGGCCTACGGCCACCCGAGAAAAGACCCGGCACGACGGCCGGGCTCGATACTGCCTTGTGAAACACAATGAGCCCGGCGCGTAGCCGGGCGTCATACCTCTCAAAGCCCGGCACGTAGCGGACTCTGTGAAGCGCCAAAACCCGGCCGTCATTCGCCGGCCCCGACACTTCCCAGCGAAACGACGAAAGCCCGGCCGATGACGGCCGGGCTCTTCTGTCCCAGAAACGTCGAAGGCCCCCACCAAACTGGTGGGGGCCTTCGGATTAAAGATTGTCCGGCGGTGTCCTACTCTCCCACACCGTCCCCGGTGCAGTACCATCGGCGCTGGAGGGCTTAACTTCCGGGTTCGGAATGTAACCGGGTGTTTCCCCTCCGCCATAACCGCCGTAACTCTACCGAACAACCAACCGCGAACTTCAGAACAAACAGAAACTACTGCTTCTGCCCGCTCCGAACCGCTGATTGTGGTTCGAGAGTTGCATAGTCGACGCGAACATTTATGGTCAAGTCCTCGGCCTATTAGTACCGGTCAGCTCCACACGTTACCGCGCTTCCACTCCCGGCCTATCAACCCG
>NZ_BAAGDO010000005.1:345948-552616 GCF_054661255.1 Herbidospora sp. RD11066 | reverse complement strand
TCCGTCATCAAATGACGGGGTTGTGCATCATGCACTGGCTTTTAGCACACTGTTGAGTTCTCAAGAAACGGACTTGCAGTTTTCGTTCTTTTAAGCTTTTGTCTTGCTGTTGTGCCTTTATCTTTTCAGCGGTTCCGGTTAGTGTCAAATCCAGCGACTTGACTTCCGGGCCCGAACTGAAGAGAAATTCGGCTGCTCCTGTTTCAGAGCAACCCCTCGAGCTTACCAGCGATCCGTGTTGATGGCGAACCAGCCGCACGAACCGGGAGTTCAAGGGGATGACGCAACCCATGCCGGATCCGCCGTGAGGCGAGTGGATGGGGTTTGCCGGACCAGGCCGACACGAGAAGACTAACAGTTCCCCCGACCACTCACGTCACAAACGGCTGCCGTGGCCTGACAACCAACCTGGTCACTCGCGCATCTAAGTAGCACCGGTTCGAGAGCGGCCGCATGACCTCGGTGAAGGCAAGCCGATGTCAAGCCGACCGCAATCCCGCCGGGATACGAATGAGATGCGGTGGTCACCGGCGCCAACCCGGCGCCTGGACCCCCGCCGTGGAGGTGGCCATCATGACGCAGCGGTCGGAGTTCGATGACATCCGCGCCCACATCACGGCCGAGGCCGGGCATGCCGGCGATCTTCTCCGGATCGCCAGGGAGTTGCTCGACGACCTGGAGCAGGCACGCATGCGAGAGGCGTCCCTGCGCAACTACTACCTCGCCCTTCTGACGGCGAGTCGCGCCACGGTGGCAGCCGCCGCCGCGGGCGACGCCGAACCGCTCACCTTCCTCGAGCACGAGCTGGCCAAGAACGGCCAGCTGCCCGTGGGCGAGGAGGCCGCCCGGGTCCTGGCCGACGCCAAGACCGCCCAGGCGCTGGTGGCCGCGCTCGACCAGCCGGTCCGCGAGCCCCGCCGCATGGGTCCGGCGAGCAGCAGACTGCGCCGATGTGTGAGCGTGCACCGCAGCCTGCCGCACTGACCACAGCCGTAGAAGCTCGAAGCCACCGCGGCGATACGCGGAGGGCGACCGCACCGGGGGCTGCCACCCCCGCGGCCGCCCTCCGCCGATGGCCCGCACCCCACCCACACCCGGGGTACGGCCGGCCCGGTTCCGATCCCCATCGGAGCCGGGCCACCAAAGCACCACCGAGGGGGAACGCGGGGCCCGATTCCGGGGGGTCGGAGTCGGGCCCCGATCCATTCGAGGCTCGACCCCCATGGGCGGAACCCGGCATCGTCACCGCCGAGACACCAGCCCATGTCTGTGGACGAGATCTCGACGCTCCCCCGGCACAGAGCGACCGCGCGCCCACGCTCACAGCGCGCCGCCCCTCCGGGATGAGACGCGCGACAACGCTGACAGCCGATCGGCCGTCTTGCGGCGCGACGACCACTTATCACCGACGGGATCATCCACAATCCCGAAGCCGCAGGTTCGAGTGGTCTCGCTGCCGATGAGCGTCAACGCATTCCGTGGTAAGCGGCCCCGCTCTACCTGCGCCTGCGCGGAACGGCGGCGGGCGGCGAGGTCCGCCGCCCTCGACGAGACCCTGTCGGGCCAGGCCGATCTGGAGATGTTCAGCCGCCTGCCCCACCTGCGCGCCGCCAAGGCCCGCGCGGTAGAGCGCCCCGGCCCATGCGCGACAACCCCGCATCTGAACGAGGCGGAGCCCTACGCGAACCGCGGCCTTCCAGGTAGAAATTCGGTCGTGTCCCCCGAGTTCGCCCTGGCAGAGAGGCGCCAGCCCGGCAGCACGAGCGAGTTGTGCAGAGGACGCTTCTTCAGATCAGTTGCGGCGGCCGAGATCTTCCACGCAGTGGACAGGACGCTCATCTCAGAAAGCCAAGCCCGATCTGCAGAAAACCGTAATTTCCCGATTTGATCAGCTAGGGCAAATTCGGCGTAGATCCCATACCGGAAATTCCGCGGCAGGACACCGTGGTCACGTACAGGAGAAAACAAAGTGGCCCGGTTCCTGATCAGGAACCGGGCCACTTTCTTTGTAGCGGGGGCAGGATTTGAACCTACGACCTCTGGGTTATGAGCCCAGCGAGCTACCGAGCTGCTCCACCCCGCGTCGGTATGCAGGAACACTATCCATGAATGCCGAGTGACGCAAATCAAAAAGCCGGAGACGGATTTCACCTGCCCGCATGACCACCAAAAAACGAAGAGGCCCGGTTCCAGAATCTGGAACCGGGCCTCTTCACTTCAGTAGCGGGGACAGGATTTGAACCTGCGACCTCTGGGTTATGAGCCCAGCGAGCTACCGAGCTGCTCCACCCCGCGTCGGTGTGTCTAAAGACTATCCGGTGCGGGGTGGCACAGCAAATCGGAGCTCAGATCAGGGCGTTTGCGGTGGTGTCGACGGGGTCGGCGTCGGTGTGGGCGGCGCCGATCCGGTCGGGCTCGGACTCGGGGACGGGCTAGGTGACGCGGACGCCGCCGTGGCCACCCCCTGAGCCTTGGCCAGGTCGTCGAGCGCGGCCTTCAGGGCTGCCTGGGCGGTGCCGTAGGCGTTCCAGTCGGGCGGGCTGGCCGACAGGGCCGCCTGGGCGTCTTCGTAGGCCTTCTGCGCCTTGTCGAGGGCCGTGTTGACCGAGGCCTGCTGGGCCGGGGTCTCCGGCTGCGCCGGTTGCTCCGGTTGGGCGGGCTGTTCGGGCTGAGTCGGTTGCGTCGGAGACGCCTCGCCGAAGACCTGTTTCAGGGCGTCGTCGAGAGTGTTGCCGAAGCCGACCTTCTGGCCGTACAACACCAGGACCTTCTGGAGTGTCGGGAAGCGGCCGGAGGTCTCTTCCCTCGGCTGCACGTAGACGGGCTCGACGTAGAGCAGGCCGCCGCCGAACGGGAGGGTCAGGAGGTTGCCGTAGAGGACCTCCGTCGCGCCGCCGGTGCCGCGCAGGAGGTTGAGCTCCTGGGAGACCGTCGGGTTCGTCAGGAACGTGTTCTGTGCCTGTGGCGGGCCCTGGATCGTCGTGGTGCTGGGTAGCTGGAGGATCTGGAGCGTCGCGTTCTTGGAGTCGGCCGTCGCGTCGACCGCCATGAACGCGGCCATGTTCTGCCGGCCGTTCGGGACGAACGTGGTCGTCAGCGAGAACTTCTCCTCGGTGGCGCCCGGCATCTTCATGGTCACGTAGTAGGGCGGCTGCTTGCTCTTCTTCGTGGCCGGGTCTTCGGGGACCTTCCAGAAGTCCTGGCCGCCGAAGAAGGCGTCGGCGTCGGTGACGTGGTATTCGGTGAGGATCTCGCGCTGGGCCTTGAACAGGTCGGCCGGGTAGCGCAGGTGGTTGCGCAGGTCCTCGGAGATCTCGGAGGCGGGCTTGATGATGCCGCCGAAGGCCTTCTCCCAGGTCTTGAGCACGGGGTCGGTGTCGTCCCACGCGTAGAGGGTGACCGTGCCGTCGTAGGCGTCGACCGTGGCCTTCACCGAGTTGCGGATGTAGTTGATGTTGTCGCGCGGCACCTGCGGCACCCCGGGCTGGAGCGAGGAGGTCACGTCGGTCGTGAGCTCTTCGAGGCTGCGCGGCTCGGAGTAGGGGTAGGCGTCGGACGTGGTGTACGCGTCGACGATCCACTTGATCCGGCCGTCGACGATGGCCGGATAGGGGTCGCGGTCGAGCGTGAGGAACGGCGCCACGGCCTGGATGCGCTCGATCGGCTTGCGGATGTACATGATCCGCGATTCCTCGTTGATGCTGGAGTTCAGCAGCAGGTTGGTCTCGCCGTATTTGAGGGCGTAGAGGAACCGGGTGAACAGGCCGCCGATCGGCACGCCGCCTGTGCCGTTGTAGGTGTTGTTCTTCTGGCCGTTGGTGCCCTGCTCGGGGTAGTCGAGCTCGTCGGCGCGGGCGCCTTCGGGGGCTCCGACGATCGAGTATTCGGGCGAGTTCTCGCCGAAGTAGACCCGGGGCTCGTATTTGCCCAGCGTCTGGGTCGGCGGGATGTCCTTCTCGTTGAAGTTGGGCACGCCGCTGCCGTCGACCGCGTTACCCGGGGCGGCGACGAAGCCGAACCCGTGGGTGTAGACGAGGTGGTCGTTGATCCAGTTGCGCTGGTTGAGCGGCAGGCCCATCTCGCGGACCGCGACGACCGTGTCCTGGATCTTGCCCGTGGTCGGGTTCTTGTAGCGGTCGATGTCGAGCTGCTCGGGGAACTGGTAGTAGCCCCGGATCTGCTGCCGCTGCTGGTAGGTCGGGCTGAGCACGCTCGGGTCGAGCAGCCGCAGCGCCGGGATCTGGGACGACTCGGCCTGCAGCACCTCGGGCTTGGCCTCGGTCGCGGCGCCGTATTGGGAGACCTTCGCGGTGTCGACCCCGTAGGCGGCTCTGGTCGCCTTGATGTTGCGATCGATGTAGTCGCGCTCCTTGGCCTGCTGGTTCGGCCTGACCTGGAACTGCTCGACGAGCGCCGGGTAGACGCCGCCGATCAGGACCGCCGACAGGACGAGCAGGCCGAGGGCCACACCGGGCAGCATGCCGCCGGGACGGAACACACCGGCGAAGAACAGCCCGGCGCAGATCAGGGCGACGAACGCCAGGATCGTCTTGGCCGGGAGGACGGCGTTGACGTCGGTGAACGACGCGCCGAAGACCTTGCCCCGATCGGAGAAGACCAGCCCGTAGGTGTCGAGCCAGTAGGCCAGCGCCTTCAGCAGCACGAACACGCCCAGCAGCACCGACAGGTGGATCCGCGCGCCGCGTGCGGCGTGGACCCCGCCGGGGGTCTGGATGCGGAAGCCGCCGTAGAGGTAGTGGACGAGCGCCGCCGCGATCACCGACAGGACGACCGCGATGAAGAGGAAGTTCAGCACCATCCGCAGGAACGGATAGGTGAAGACGAAGAACGAGAGGTCGATGCCGAACTCGGCGTCGACCCTGCCGAACGGCGTGGCGTTCTGGAACTGCAGCCACGTCTTCCACTGGCCCGAGGTGGACGACCCCGCGAACAGCGCGAGGATCGCCATGCCGATGAGGAAGATGACCTTGCGGTGCGGGTCGACGGCCAGGCGGTAGCGGTCGGCGCCCTGGGCGTTGCCGAACATGCCGGGGCCGAACATCGGTCTCACGCGGAAAGCCAGCGCCATGTTGCCGCCGACGATGCCGACCATCAATGCGGCGCCGACGACGAACAGCAGGATCTGGGTGATCAGCATGGTCGAGAAGACCGAGCTGAAGGCGACCGAGTCATACCAGAGATAGTCGGTATAGAACCCGGCGAAGATGTAAAGGACGATCACGATCGCGACGACCGCGATTCCCACGGGAATGAGCAGGCGGGGCCGACGGGGCACGCGCATCGCCCGACCGGCTCCGGGGCTCCGGAAGCTCAACGCCAAACCCCTTTGGTCAAAAGCACAAACGGTCTGTGCCTGGCAACCTACACCGCGTTCGGCAGTGCTGCGCTTCCGGAAACCCCTCGGAAAAGTGTTCAGGAAGTGCAGGCGGGGACGAATCCGGACCCGGTGCGAATCGCGTCGATCGCCTTGATGGCGCCGTTGAGCGTGTCCACCTTGACCAGGCGCAATCCCTCGGGCACGGCCGCGACGGCGGCGGAGCAGTTCGCCGAGGGCGTCAGGAAGATGGTCGCCCCGGCCTCACGCGCGCCGACCATCTTCTGCTCGATGCCGCCGATGGGGCCGACGTTGCCCTCGCCGTCCATCGTGCCGGTGCCGGCGATGGCCTTGCCGCCGGTGAGCGGGCCGGGGGTGAGCTTGTCGTAGATGCCCAGGGAGAACATCAGGCCCGCGCTCGGGCCGCCGACGTCGCCGACGCTGATGTTGACGGTGAAGGGGAACTTGTACGACATCCCCATGCGCACCCCGACGATCGCCTTGCCGTCGGTGCCCTTGACGGTCTTGATCGTGACGTCCTGCTTGGTGCCCTTGCGGTCGACGCCGAACGTGACGTCGTCGCCGGGGGCGTGCTTGCGGACCGAGGCGGCGACCGTCTCCATGTCGGTGGCGGGGGTGCCGTCGACGGCGGTGATCACGTCTCCGGCCAGGAGCTTGCCCTCGGCGGGGGTGCCCTTGTCGGTGCTCGCCACCTCGACCACGTTCTGATAGGCGATCTTGAGTTCCCGCAGGGCGGCGGCGGTGGAGGTCTCCTGGGAGGTCGCCATCTCGGCGGTGTTCTCCTCTTCGACCTCTTCGACGGTCTGTTCCTTCGGGAAGATCGTCTCTTCGGGGACGACGGCGATCGTGCTGTCGACCCAGCCGCGCAGCGCGGTCAGCAGGCCGATGCGGTTGCCGGGGCCGCCCTGGTAGGCGACGGTGACCATGCTGAGCATGCCGCTCGTCGGGAAGGTCTCGTGGCCGGCGACGGTGATCACCGGCTTGCCCTTCACGTCGCCGATCGTGTTCTCGGTCGGGCCCGGGGACAGCACGACGTAGGGGACGGGGAGCATCGCGCCGCCCACAGCCAGCACGAGTGTGAGGAAACCCGCCACGAGCAGGGTGAGGGCACGTCGGGACATGCCAGAACTCTAAAGGCTCCGCGATAAGGCGCGGCTAACAGGCGCCGACCCACTCGGCCGAGCCGTCGGCGAAACGCTGGTTCTTCCAGATGGGGACCTCGTGCTTGAGGTCGTCGATCAGCCGCCGGGACGCCTCGAACGCCTCGGCGCGGTGGGGACAGGCCACCGCGACGATCACCGCGATGTCGCCGAGCTCCAGGTCGCCGACCCGGTGGACGGCCGCCAGGGCGGTCACCGGGAAGTCGGCGGCCACCTTCTCGGCCACCCGCCGCAGTTCGTCGAGCGCGGAGGGGTGGGCCGAGTAGGACAGCCCGCTGACGTCTCTGCCGCCGTCGAGGTCACGGACGGTGCCGACGAACAGCGTCGTGCCCCCCGCCGCGTGGTCGCCGACGGCCGTGAAGACCTCGTCGACCGAGAGCGGGGTGTCGCGAATGGCCAGAAGGCGGATGACGTCCACCACGGCAGTCTAAATCTTCTTCTTCCGGCGGGCCGCTCGGACGATCGCCGCCGTGCCGATGACGGCGACGGTCGCGCCGGCGGCGGTGATGGTGGCGTCTTTGCTGCTCAGGCGGCGGCCGACGACGGCGTGTTTGCCCTCGCGGTAGGTCATCAGCTCGCGGAGGGCCGCCTCGTTCGTCCACACCGGTTTCCAGCCCGCCGACCGCAAGGTCGTGCAGTCGACGACCCAGGGGTAGACGACGTAGTGGAGGTCGGTGGCCGGGGCCGGGGTGATGCCGAGGCGGTGGAGGCGCTGGGCGGTGGAGAAGGTCAGGCCCGCGGGGAGTTCGAAGCGGCGGACGCCGGAGACCTCCTCGACCTGCTCCATTTCGAGCCAGCCCTCGGAGCCGACCGCGACCACGCCGTTGACGTGGCCGAGCGCGGCCATCTCGAGGGCGGAGACGAGGTCGTCGATGTGGCAGAACTGCCAGCGGGGCAGGCAGCCCTTGACGACCAGCAGGCGCGGCGCCTCGAAGTGGCGGGTGACCACGGTGTCGACCTCGGGGCCGACCAGGGCGGCCGGGCGGAGCACGACGACCTCGAGACCGGGGTGGGCCCGCAGCGAGCGGCGGACCAGCGACTCGATCTCGAGGTGGTCGCCGACCACGCCGGTGTCGGATTCGGCCGCCACGGGGGCGTCTTCGGGGAGCGGGACGGGGTTGTCGGCGTCGGCGCCGTACACCATCGCGCTGGTCACCAGGACGACGCGGCGCACGCGCGCGGCGGCCGAGGCGGTGAGGACGGTCTGGGCGGCCCGCAGGTTGTAGGCCCGGCGTTCGGTCGGGTCGGCGTCGAGGCGGAAGTCACCGGCCAGGTGGACGAGCACGTCGACGTCGGAGATCCGGTTCGCCAAGAGCGGATCGCGGATGTCGAGCACCCGCCAGGTCACGTCGGTGACGTCGCCGCGTTGCTCGTCGATCGCCACCACACGGCGGAAATCCGCAGACGAGGCGACCTTCGACAGGAACGCCCTGCCTACTCCCGAGGCCGCGCCGGTGACGGCGACGACGGGCGGACGATGGCGTTTCGAGACTGGCACGCGGTCCTCACTTTGCGCTGACACGCCCCACGACGGATAACGTGGCGGATGTGGACTCCTCCATCCTGCACGAGGTGGCGCGGTGACTGACCTGCCAGGTCGCGAAAACGATCCTAACGAGAACCCGTTCGCCATGTTCGGCAACCCCGAGCAGATGGCACAGGCGATGCGCCAGTTCGCCGACATGCTCTCGGCTCCACAGGGCTCCGGCCCGGTGAACTGGGAGATGGCGAAGAACATCGCCCGCCATGCCGTGGTCGCCGACGGCGGTGACCCCAGTGTGATGGAGGGGGAGAAACGCCAGATCGTCGACGCGCTGAACCTGGCCGACCTGTGGCTCAACGAAGCCACGTCGTTGCCGAGCGGCGTGTCGAACCCGCAGGCGTGGAGCCGGTCGGAGTGGATCGAGAAGACCGCCCCGATCTGGGGTCAGCTGTGCGATCCGGTGGCCGCCAAGATGGTCGAGACGATGGGCGGCAGCCTCGGCGCCGCCGGTCTCCCCGCCGAGGCCCAGGCCATGGCGGGCCCGCTGATGGGGATGCTGAAGCAGATGGGCGGCATGATGGTCGGCCAGCAGATCGGCCAGGCCCTCGGCACCCTCGCCCGTGAGGTGATCGGCACCAGCGACATCGGCCTGCCGCTCTCCGACACCGCCGCGCTGTTGCCCGGCGGGGTCGCGGCGTTCAGCCAGGGGCTCGAACTGCCCGCCGAGGAGATCCGGCTCTACCTGGCCCTCCGTGAGGCGGCCCACCACCGGCTGTTCCAGCACGTGCCGTGGCTGAAGTCACACCTGCTCGGAGCGATCGAGGAATACGCGCGCGGCATCACGGTCGACGTGTCGGCGCTCCAGGAGAAGCTCCAGGGGCTCGACATCAACGACCCGTCGCGGCTCCAGGAGATCCTTTCGGGCGGCGACCTGCTCAAGCCCGCCGAGACCGAGCGTCAGAAGGTCGCGCTGAACCGGCTGGAGACCACGCTCGCGCTGGTCGAGGGCTGGGTCGCCACGGTGGTCGACGCCGCCGCGGCGGGCAAGCTGCCCTCGGCCGGGGCGCTGGGCGAGACGGTCCGCCGCCGCCGTGCCTCCGGCGGTCCCGCCGAGCTCACGTTCTCCACGCTGGTCGGTCTCGAACTGCGGCCCCGGCGGCTGCGCGAGGCGGCTGCGCTGTGGAAGTCGGTCGGCGACGCGCGCGGCATCGACGAGCGCGACGCGCTGTGGGGCCACCCCGACCTCATGCCGACCCCGGCCGACCTCGACAACCCCGAGGGGTTCGTCACCGGCGGCGAAGACTTCGACCTCGGCCTGATCAAGTTCCTCGAAGAAGAAAACAACGACGAAGACAAGTGACCCTCCGCGACGAAGCCGCGGCGCTGCTCGCGGCCTGGACCGGCCCGACCCCGCGCGAAGAGGAGCTCCGCCACGAGTTCCTGCGTCATCTGGCCGAACACGAGAACGGGATGTGGCGGGCCTGCGTACCGGCGCATCTGACCGCCACGACGGCGGTGCTGTCGCACGACGGCGCGAAGGTGCTGCTCACGCACCATCCGAAGGCGAAGATGTGGCTCCCGATGGGAGGCCACTGCGAGCCCGGCGACCAGACCCTGCCCGACGCCGCGCTGCGTGAGGCCTTCGAGGAGTCGGGGATCGACGGCCTGACCCTGCTTCCGGGGCCGCTGGCGCTCGACCGGCACGAGGTGTGGTGTCATCCGCCGCAGTGCTGGCACCTCGACGTCGAGTTCGGCGCGGTCGCGCCGCCCGGGGCCGAGTTCGTGATCAGCGACGAGTCGCTCGCGCTCGACTGGTTCCCGGTCGACGACATCCCCGAGCCGACCGACATGGCCACCCGCCGGCTCGCTCGCCGGGCGCGCACCATGCTTGCGCACAACCTTCACAATTGACTTACACGTCCTCGGCGAACCGCTGGCTAGGGTTTTCGGCGTGGACACACAGGTGGGGGTCGAGGTCGGCGGGGAGATCCGTTCTCCGGAGCGGTCGCGCGGGCGCAAGCGGCGGGTCTTCGCGTGGCTGCTGGCCTCGGCGAGCGTCGTCTGGGCCCTGTTCCGGCTGACCGGGACCGAGATCACCGGGCCCGGGACCCTCCTTTCCACGGGCACGCCCTACGCGCTGCTCGGCACGGTCGTCGCGGTGCTCGTCGCCGTGTTGTGCCGGGCCCGGTGGGCCGCCGTCGCGGCGCTGGTCTCGGTGGTCGCGCTGTCCTCCGTCGTGCTGCCGAGGGCGCTGCCCTCGGCGCAGCCCGCCGCCGACGGGCCGTCGCTGCGGGTGCTGTCGATCAACATGCGCTTCGGGCACGCCGACATCGCTTCTGTGATGGCTCTCGTACGGTCTGCGCGCCCTGATGTGATCTCGGTGCAGGAGCTCAGCCCCGAGGCGGTCGAGGGACTGGCGGGGGCGGGGCTGGGCGCGCTGATGCCGTACACCCATCTGGAACCCCACTTCAGCGCGGCGGGGTCGGGGATCTACTCACGGTTTCCGGTGACCCCTCTGCCGCCGTTCGCGCCCGGCGACGGGCACCGGATGCCCTACGTGAAGATCGCGGTTCCCGGTGGCCCGCCGGTCGAGCTGGTCGACGTGCACACGGTGGCGCCGCTCAGGCGGGACATCACCCTGTGGCGCGACGGGATGCGGTCACTCCCCCTGCCCTCGGAGGGAACGATCCGGATCCTGGCCGGCGACTACAACGCGACCTTCGACCACGCCGAGTTCCGGGCGCTGGTCGGGCACGGGTGGGTCGACGTGGCCGACGCCACCGGGAAGGGCCTGATCACGACCTGGCCCGCCGGGCGCAGGCTGCCGCCGATCATCACCATCGACCACGTGCTGGTCGACCCCAGGGTGGCGGTCGACCACGCGAGCATTCACGACGTGACGAACACCGACCACCGGGCGCTCTTCACCGTGCTGCGGCTGCCTTCTAGCCTTTGAGCGGCTGGTTGAAGCGCAGCATGTTGCCCGAAGGGTCGCGGAAGGCGCAGTCGCGCACGCCGTAGAACTGGTCGAGCGGCTCCTGGAGGACTTCGGCGCCCGCCGAGGCGATCTTCTCGAAGGTGGCGTCGACGTCGTCGGTGCCGAAGATCAGGCCGCGCAGCAGGCCCTTGGCCAGGAGCTCCGACATGGTCTCCTTGTCTTCGGCCGAGGCGTTGGGGTCGGCCAGCGGCGGCTCCAGGACGATCTCCACCTCGGGCTGCGACGGCGGGCTGACGGTCACCCAGCGCATGCCCTCGTAGGCGACGTCGTTGCGGACCTCCAGACCGAGCACGTCGCGGTAGAAGGCGAGCGCGGTGTCGTGGTCGTCGACGGCGATGAAGCACTGCTGCAGTTTGATGTCCATGCATCTCACGCTACGGGGCGGCCGGAGGGGTTGGCTTCTCCGTTCCTGACCGGTCTGGTGTGGATCTTCGCGATGCACGAGGGAATGGCCGCGGCGTCGTCGTGGGAGCGGGCGCGGTAGGCGCTGGGGCTCTCTCCGACCAGTTCGGTGAAGCGGGTGCTGAAGGAGCCGAGCGACGTACACCCGACCGCGAAGCAGACGTCGGTCACGCTCATCTCCCCGACGCGCAGCAGCGCCTTGGCGCGCTCGATCCGGCGGGTCATCAGATAGCTGTACGGGGTCTCGCCGTAGGCCGCCCGGAAGCTGCGGGAGAAGTGGCCGGGCGACATGAGCGCGGCCTTGGCCAGCGCGGGGACGTCGAGGGGGCTGGCGTAGTCGCGGTCCATCATGTCGCGGACCTTGCGCAGCCGGACGAGGTCGTCGCGGTTCACGCCATCACCAGGGCCCGGGTGGAATCCCAGCCTTCCAGCCCCGGATCGAGGCGGCCGAGGTCGTCGGGGGTCCGCAGCCGGTGCCAGCCGGGCCCGGTGGCGACCTTGCGGGGGCCGGGCGCCTGGGCGCGCAGGGCCTTGACGACCTCGGGGTGGTCGACGTCGAGGGTCGCCCACGCGGGGAACGGCAGGTGCGCGGCCACCGCGACCGCTCCCCCGTTGGCCGAGGGGCAGACGGCGATGTCGGCGCGGCCGAGCTCGCGGAACAGCTTGCCGATCAGCAGCGGCGGCAGGTCGGGGGCGTCGGCGCAGACCACCACGGCCTGATCGGCCTTCGGCAGCGCCGCGAACGCCTGGCCGGCGGAGTCGACGGAGATCACCGGCGTGCCCGGCCAGGCGATCTCGTCCAAGTCTGGGACTCCAACCGATATGATCACTGGGGTCACCAGGTCGAGCCCGGCGACCATCTCGTACGTGTCCTCGGCCACCGCACGCAGGAATTCGGCACGATCGACCCCCGGCGGCGCGGCGTCGCCGGTCGACGGGGTCACCAGAACGGCCACCAGCCGGTCGGTCAACACTCCTCCGGGGTGCCGCTGGCGGCCATGGAGAAACCCTCCAGGAAACCGCGGGCGCGCTCGGCCTTGGGGTAACGTTCGACCAGCGCCCAGAACCGGGGGCCGTGACTCGGCACCAGCAGGTGCACCAGCTCATGCATGATCACGTAGTCTACGACCCACGCGGGCATCCCCCGCAGTCTCACCGACAGCCGGATCGTGCCATGATCTGGAGTGCACGACCCCCATCGGTGGAGCTGGTTCTCGACCCAGCGGACACTCGATGGCGTGGCCCTGCCGTCGAGATATCGGGCCGACAGTTCCCGTGCGCGATCGAGCAGATCGTCGTCACTGGGTCTTTTACGCTGCTCCTTCGCCGCCAGGCGTTCGAGCATGCGGCGTACCCACTGCTCCTCGTCGGTCGTGCTCAGACCGGCAGGCAGCAGCACGATGGTTTTGTCTCCATCGCGGTACGCGGAAACGGTTCGCCGCCGACGTGCGCTCCGACGAACCTCGACTGTCTCGGGGGGCACATATGCACGGTACTCGACACGCGCGGAATTCCACAGGGGGTCAACCCACGTTCCCGCTGGTCAATCAACGTTTCCCGCACGTTAAACCGGCCCACTGACCTCAGTGGTCATCCACAGGATCGCTGGTGAGGGCGTCCGGGAAGGCCGATAGGCGGCAGGATTCCGGGTTGTCCGGCAACGAATGGATATGGGCGGACACGCAAAAGTAAAACCTGAGCGGTCGGCGTGTCGGAACGGGGCGGGTCGGCGCGGACGGGTGGGGTGGGCGCGCAGATCGCCGGGTTCAGCAGTGGCTGCCGGGGGCGTCCGGATCTTCGAGTCGGCGTTCGCATGCAGGTGAGGCGTCTTCAGGCTCTGAGGCCAGATGCCGTTGCGTCTGGCGGGATGGCCATCTGCTCTCGCCCTGACACCCCAATAGGCCCACCGGCCCTCACGCGGGCACGCTCACCAAGGCACTGGGGCGATCACGGAGACGAGACCGGCAACGGCTGAAATTACACCCATACATCACAGGCGCTCGACCCTTGCCAGGACCAAGCTCGCAGACGGCAGAAGCCAAGCTGCCGGTCGCCCTGGCGCGTCGCCACGTCACAGATGCGTCGATGGATCGCGCCGCCCAGGCACCCACCGCCAGAAGTCGTCGTGAGAGCTCCGGCTCGCACCAGCACTCCGATTCGTGCCCACTGTCCGGCTCGCACCAGCAGTTCCGACTCGTGCCAGAGATCGACATGTGATGGAGCTCCGGCTCGGGCGAATTCCGGTGGTTATCCACAGCCCTGCGGATGAAGATCTGCGGGCGGGCTGTGACGTGCGGATTCGTCCGTCCACGGTTCGGGGAGCGGGTGGTTCGGCTTGGCAGGGCACGGAGGTTATCCACAGGCGGGCGGAAAGTGTCTCGGGGGCGGGGCCGGGTGTGGCAGTTTCCCGGCCATGACACAACTGCTGGGTATGGCCAGCCGGCCGCGAGTGAAGCCCGCCGTCGGGGTGGCGACGCGTGATGAGGAGACGCTCCAGTTCGGGCTGCATCCCGTGCGGGCGGTGCTGCTGACCGGGCTCGACGAGCGGGGGCGGCGCTTCGTGGCGTTCCTCGACGGCACGAGGACTCTGGCGCAGGCCATCGACGAGTCCGGGATCGACGAGGCGATCGCCACGCGGATCATCGACCTGCTCGCCGGGCGCGGGCTGCTCGACGACGTCTCCGGCCCGGCGCCGCTGACCTCGCTCAGCCGGGAGGAGCGCGACCGGTTCAGGCCCGACCTGGAGGCGCTGTCGCTTCCTCCCACTGTGTACGAACTCACCGAGACCGCCTCCGGTCAGAAGTCCCCTCCTCCGGCCCTGGACGGCGGCCTGAAGGCCTTTACAGGCAGACAAAGGTCTTATGTCCGGATTTACGGTGCCGGGCGGATAGGCGCCCGTGTGGCCGCGCTGCTGGCCGCGGCCGGAGTCGGGCGGATCTGCGTGCTCGATCCCGAGTGCGCGCGACCGGAGGACGTCGTCCCGGGCGGGCTCGGCTGGGAACACGTGGGCAAACCGCGTGAAGACGGCGCGGTGGCGGTGGCCAAGGCGGTCGCGCCGAGTGTCACGGCGTGGGAGGGCCGCACCGCCGCCGGGCTCATGGACGGCGCCGCCGCCCCCGACATGGTCGTGCTGGCGCCCATAGGGGCGGCCGATCCGATGCTGGCCCACGACCTCACCGCGCTGGGAATCCCCCACCTGCTCGCGACCTGCGCCGAGGGATGCGGTTCGGTGGGGCCGCTGGTGGTGCCGGGGCAGTCGCCGTGCCTGGGGTGCATCGAACTGACCCGACGGGACCGTGATCCGGGCTGGCCGTCGGTGCGGGCCGCCATCCGGGGGCAGTCGGGATGCGACACCATCACGTCGGGTCTGGTCGCCGGTCAGGCGGCCGGGCAGGTGCTCGCTTTCCTCGACGGGCGCGGCGTAGACGCGATCGGAACGGCGGAAATCCTGCCGGATTTACAGTGGCGGCGGCGGGTGTGGCCGCGTCATCCCCGATGCCGTTGTAGTCGAAACGACCAGGCTGGGCTAACAATGGTCGCGTGAGTGACCTTCCGCGCAACGCCGTGACGCGCTCGGCGAAGCTGGCGGCCCTGCCCCTGGGGTTCGCCGGGCGCACTGCTCTCGGCCTGGGGAAACGGATCGGCGGGAAGTCCGCGGAAATCGTCGCCCAGGAGATCCAGGAGCGTACTGCGGCGCAGATTTTCAAGATTCTCGGTGAGCTCAAGGGCGGGGCGATGAAGCTCGGCCAGGCGCTGTCGATCTTCGAGGCGGCCCTGCCGAGCGAGATCGCCGGGCCTTACCGGGCCACTTTGACCAAACTCCAGGACGCCGCGCCACCGCTGCCCGCCTCGACCGTGCACCGCGTGCTGGCCGAGGAACTGGGCGCCGACTGGCGGGAGAACTTCCTGTCCTTCGACGACCGTCCCGCGGCGGCCGCCTCGATCGGTCAGGTCCACCGCGCGGTCTGGCACGACGGCCGCGAGGTCGCCGTGAAGATCCAATACCCGGGTGCGGGCAAGGCGCTGATCTCCGACTTCAACCAGCTCGCCCGGCTGGGGAAGATGTTCGGAGCGCTGCTGCCGGGGCTCGACATCAAGGCGGTGCTGGCCGAGCTGAAAGACCGGATCGTCGAGGAGCTCGACTACTTTTTGGAGGCCGAAGCGCAACACGCGTTCGCGGTCGCCTTCAAAGACGACCCCGACTTCCGCGTCCCCGATGTGATCGCGGCCAACGAACACGTCCTGGTGACCGAGTGGATCGACGGGACCCCCCTGTCCAAGGTGATCACCGACGGCGAAACCGCGGAACGCGATCGGGCCGGCCTGCTGCTGACCCGTTTCCTGTTCAGCTCCCCCGCCCGGGTGGGCATGCTGCACGCCGACCCGCACCCCGGCAACTTCCGGATGCTGCCCGACGGCCGGCTCGGCGTGCTCGACTTCGGCGCGGTCAACCGCCTGCCCGAGGGCTACCCGCCGGTGTTCGGCCGGCTGGTCCGGCTGTTCAACCAGGGCGACATGGAGACCGTCGTCGAGGGCCTGCGCGAAGAGGGCTTCATCCGCCCGCACATCGAGGTCGACATCGAGGCGCTCCGGTCCTTCCTGGCGCCTTACGTGGAACCGACCCAGGTCGAAGAGTTCACCTTCAGCCGAGAATGGCTCCAGGCCCAGGCCGCCAGCGCGACCGACCTCCGCTCGACCAACGTGGTCCGGCAGCTCAACCTGCCCGCGACCTACGTGCTGATCCACCGGGTCCACGCTGCGGGCGTGGGCGTCCTGTGCCAGCTGGGCACCACGGCCCGCTTCCGCGACGAGGTCCTCGACTGGGTCCCCGGCTTCGCCAACGAGAACGGAGAGCCCGCTCCCACCGCCTGAAAACACCCCAGCCCCAATCGACCGGCGAAGGCGCACAGCTACGACTTCGGCCAATAGGCGATGCCGCCACTCAGCCGAGCGCCGATACGAACCATGTTCCTGGCACTGCAGCCCAACGGGGCGGCCCTGCACCCGGCGCATGCTCGGCTCAACCTGGAATCCGCTGGGCCGACCATGGTCATGTCACCTGTGGCCCGACGCGGCGAACCGCACCCGACACTCCTGCGTTGATCAGCAAAGAAATTCGCCAGCGCTGAGACCTGACACGCGACACACATTCCGCAGGCACGCGCGGCCCAATGGGGAACCCGCCAAGGGCCCAAGCCAAATGGCGTGATGCCCACCCATGGCCCAGTCGAGAACGTGTCGCGGGCCGAACCCAACCGGGCGACGATCGCCTCGGCCCGCACACGTGGCCCACCGGAACCTGCAGACCTAGCGCGGGGCCGACGCAGCACACCTCCGCCGCGCGTGCATGACCCCGCCGAGAACCCGTCAGGGCTTGCAAACCAGTTCAGCAACACCCCACCGCACACGCCCGGATCAGCTCAACGTGCCAACCCAGGCCATGGTCATGTCGGTCGTGCCCCAGTGAGGCGGCGCCCCTGTCGACGAGTACAGCGACACTCGAAGATCACCCCGGCCGGTCCGTTTGTGATCATCTTCCGCTCGCCCCGGCCTGGCCACCGGCAGCGCCGAAGATGAGGCGCCCTGCGGATCGTTCGGATCTTTAGGCTCCGCGGGTCAGGTCGCAGGTTCTTGGGGTGTGCGGCGGGCGAGGAGATATGCCTGGGGAAAACCTCGTTTCAGGTCCTCGACCGGGGCGATGACCAGTCTCGCGATCTCGGTGAGGCCCGCATCCAGGAGCAGGGCAGCGATACGGTCCGGTGAATACCGGTAAGCCGGAGTGACCGAGTGGTCGAAGAGTTCGGCCAGCTCTGTGGAGTCGTAGGCCTGGAAGCCGAGCAGTACATGTCCCCCGGGCTCCAGTACCCGGTGGAACTCGGCAAAGGTTTCGGGGAGGCGTTCCGGGCGGGTGTGGATGATCGAGTAGTTCGCCACCACGCCGGACAACGTCCCGTCCGGAACCGGGAGGGCGTTCATGGTGCCGGTCTCGAAGTGCAGGGCCGGGTGTAAGGCCTGGGCCAGGGCGATCATCTCGGGAGACAGGTCGAGGCCGAAAGCGTCCACCCCCAACATCTGCAGGTGGGCGGTCACGTGGCCGGGGCCGCAGCCCACGTCCGCTACTCGGCCGCCACTCGGGATCAACTCGGCGAAGAGCGGGATCATCGCGTGGCTGAGCGGGGTCGAGTGGTAGCGATCGGGGATGTCTCTCGCGTAATTCGAAGCGGCGGCGTTGTAGGCCGTGCGGGTGGTGAGGTCGTCCGGCTCGTTCATGGCCGGTCATGTTATGCAGAAAGGCCCGGGTGTGTAGTGGTACACCCGGGCCTTTTTCTACAAGTGGCTGTTAGAGCCTCGCCAGGGCCGCCTGGAGGGCGGCGGTGGCGCGAGCGGCGCGTTCGCGGGCCTTGTTCGCGCTGGCCACGCGGCTGGCGAGGCGGTGCTCCGCGGCTTCCCGCTGGAGCCCTCGTATTCGCTCATCTACCAGTTCCTGGAAAAGATGTGGCGCGGAGGTCGTGTGGAAGGTCATCGGACTTCTCTTTTCTTTGGATATGAGTCGGGTTGTTGTCGTCAGAGCGGGAGCGGAGTCTTCCGCGGCCGGCCACGGGGCCGCTTCCGCGGGACGACAGTGCCTCGCAGGATCAGCTCGCCGCCCCAGACACCCCAGGGCTCCTCACGCTCGAGGGCCCGGGCCAGGCAGGTCTCCCTGATGGGGCAGCCGCCGCAGAGCGCCTTCGCGAACTCGACGTCTTCGGGAGACTCGGCGAACCAGAGGTCGGGGTCGGTACGACAGGGGATCTCGGCTTCGATCAGGTCCATGACCGGGGCCGCCATCTGCGTCACCTCTTTGTGAATCGGGTTGGTCGTTTTGTCCTTTGCAGTGGGGATTCGGGGCCGGAGAAACAAGAAGGCCGCGGATCCTGTGTGGGGATCCGCGGCCTGGAGGCTGATTGACCGGTCAGGTTGTGACTGGTCGACTCCAGGCAGGACGCGGACGCCCCACTCCACCGTTGCGGGCGGTGTGGACGGTCTGCTCATTGCGCATGTGCCGGACTAGCTGGCTCGGCGCGGAAGCGCGCTTGGCGTGCTTGACGCCATCGGTGCCGTCGACGCGGAGTTTGGCCTGCGGGCCATACGAGGCGGCTTCGGCGGCAGGGCGTGCGGCGGCGAGCCACGGCGTGGCGATCGCGAATGTGATGTTCAGCACTGGGCTCACCTCCTGGGTGGTTCTCTTCGTCGTTCTCATCTGGGGGTCGGACAGTACTGTCCGACTCGCATGTGCATGACCCTAAACGGCGAGGCGCCGAGTGGGCAACATATTTTCCACCTGCGATGACAGAGAAATTTTCCGGGTTCAGCCAACCCGGATGAGGCACTCCTGGACGACCGACACGGCCAGTTCTCCGGAGGCGGTGAACATCTGCCCCTGGGCGAGGCCGCGGGCGCCGCCGGACCACGGGGATTCCTGGGCGTACAGGATCCAGTCGTCGGCGCGGAACCTGCGGTGGAACCACATGGCGTGGTCGAGGGAGGCGCCGGAGATGTTCGACGGGCCCCAGGCCAGACCGTGGGCGAGCAGGACCGTGTCGACCAGGGTGTAGTCGCTGGCGTAGGCCGCGAGCACGACGTGGAGCAGGGGGTCGTCCGGCAGGTCGGCGTCGTACCGGAACCAGACCTGGTTCTCCGGGCCGATCAGGCTCGGGTCGCGGTTGGCCTCCCACGTGAGCGGGGTGATGTAACGCGCGTCGAGCGGGCGGGGGCGCGACAGCCAGGCCGACCAGGCGGGGTCGTCGCCGATGAGGTTGCGCAGCCGGTTCTGCAGCGGGGCCAGGGTCTCGGGGGCGGGGACCTCCGGCATGACGGCGGCCTGGTGGTGGACGCCGTCCTCTTCGATGTGGAAGGAGGCCGACATGGTGAAGATGACCTTGCCGTGCTGGACGGCCACGACCCGGCGGGTGCTGAACGAGCGGCCGTCGCGGACCCGGTCGACCGTGTAGACGATCGGGATCGCCGGGTCACCCGGGCGGATGAAGTAGGCGTGCAGCGAGTGGACCTGGCGGTCGGAGCCGACCGTGCGGGCCGCGGCCATGAGGGCCTGGGCGGCGACCTGGCCGCCGAAGACCCGCTGGATGCGCTCCTCGGGACTGCGGCCGCGGAAGATGTCGAGTTCGATCTGCTCCAGGTCGAGCAGGTCGAGCAACTCCTTGAGGGCGGAGTTCACGATGCCTCCATGCGGCGTCGGACGAGGGAGAGTACGGCATGACCGTATCGCTCCAGTTTGACGCGGCCGATCCCGGCTATCGCGAGCAGGGCCTCCTCGGTGACGGGAGCGCGTTCGGCGATGGCCTGAAGGGTGACGTCGGTGAAGACGACGTAGCTGGGGACCTTGGCCTCTTTGGCCGCCTCGGCCCGCCACGCCTTCAGTTCCTCCAGCAGCGCCTCGTTGTATTCGGCGGGGCAGGTCGCGCAGCGGCCGAGTTTCTGCTCGGGGCCGGTGGCCAGCCTGCGGGCGCAGACCCGGCAGGTGGCGGGGGCGGCGACGGCCCGGCGGACGGGCTGCGGTGAGAACGGCGGCGGCGCGGCCGACGGGGTGCCGGCGAGGGCCTCCACGAAACGCGACGGACGGCGCGACCTGCGGCCCCCGGGCGAGCGGGCCAGCGCCCACGACAGGTTGAGGTGGACGCGCGCGCGCGTGATCCCCACATAGAGAAGGCGGCGCTCCTCCTCGATCTGGTCGGGAGTCTCGGCGTACACGATCGGGAGCATGCCCTCGGTGAGGCCGATCAGGAAGACGGCGTCCCATTCGAGGCCCTTGGCGGCGTGGAGCGAGGCCAGGGTGACGCCCTCGACCGGCGGGGCGTGCTGTTCGGCGGCGCGGCGTTCCAGGTCGGCGACGAAGGCGGGCAGGTCGCCGCCCCGGGCGGCCAGGTCTTCGGCGAGTTCGGCGATGGCGTTGAGGGACTCCCACTTCGCGCGGGCGGTGCCGCCGCCGGGGCGCTCGGGGGTCAGGCCGATGCCGGCCAGGATCGTGTGGACGGCCGGCGCCAGCGGCTCCTCGTCGTTGGCCGAACGCGCGGCGCCACGGAGAAGGACGACGGCCTGGCGGACCTCGGGGCGCTCGAAGAAGCGTTCGGCGCCGCGCAGCAGATAGGGGACGCCCGCCTGGGTGAAGGCCTGTTCGTAGGCCTCCGACTGGGCGTTCACCCGGAACAGGACGGCGATCTCCCTGGTCGGGACGCCGTCGGCCATCAGCTTCTTGACGCGCAGCGCCACGCCGAGCGCCTCGGCGGCCTCGTCGTCGTATTCGGTGAAGGCCGGTTCGGGGCCCTGGTCGCGCTGGGCGACCAGTTCGAGGCGGTGGGCGCTGCGGGCCATCACCCGGTTGGCCAGCGTGACCACTTCAGGGGTCGAGCGGTAGTCGCGGACGAGCTTGATGACCGCCGCGCCCGGATGTTCGACGCCGAAGCTCGTGAGGAAGTGGGGGCTGGCGCCGGTGAAGCTGTAGATCGTCTGGTTGGGGTCGCCGACCACGCAGACGTCGTCGCGGCCACCGAGCCAGGTGTCGAGCAGGAGCTTCTGGAGCGGGTTGACGTCCTGGTATTCGTCGACCACGAAGTAGCGGTATTGGGAGCGGATCTGGTTGGCGACCTCGCGGTGCTCGGTCATCACCGCAGCGGTGAGTTCGAGGATGGTCTCGAAGTCGACCAGGTGGCGGGCGCGGCGGAGCTTCTCGTACTGGTCGAAGACGCGGGCGAGCTCCTCGGCCGGGATCGGCGGGGTGCGGCGGGCCTTGAGGGCGGCGGCCGGATAGTCGTCGGGGCCGTGCTGGGTGACCTTGGCCCACTCGATCTCGCTGGCGACGTCGCGGAGCTCGGCACGTTCGGGGTTGCGGCGCAGCATGCGGGCCGCCTCGATCAGCAGCGGCAGCTTCGACTCGATCACCTGGGGCGGGTCGCCGCCGATGACGCGCGGCCAGAAGTAGGTGAGCTGGCGCAGCGCGGCGGCATGGAAGGTGCGCGCCTGGACGCCGGGCGCGCCGAGCTCGCGCAGCCGGTGGCGGAGCTCTCCGGCGGCGCGGGTGGTGAACGTCACGGCGAGCACGCTGCCCGCTTCGGCGATACCGGTTTGCACCGCATGGGCGATTCTGTGGGTGATGGCCCGGGTCTTGCCGGTACCTGCTCCGGCCAGCACGCACACCGGGCCGCGGAGCGTTTCGGCCACCGCGCGCTGCTCGGGATCGAGGCCCGAAAGGACGTCCAAATGAGGCTCCCAACGTGCGCGGCGGGGTGATCTGCTGGCATCATCCTTGCAGCACCCGACCAAGAACATCTCAACAGCCGGGCTGCCCATGGCAAAGAGGGAGCGTTCCCGGCGGACACGACGGGGCGCGCGCGGGGAGGTTTCAGACCGTTGAAGAAAGCGGCCGTCGCCGGTGCGCTCGCAGTCGCCGCCGTCGTCCTCAGCTCTCCGGTGCACGCCCACGCGAAGACCGGCAGCCCGCAGCCGTCCGCCACGGTCTCACCGACCCCCGAGCCGACGCCGACCGTCTCGTCCACGCCGCCGCCGGTGCGGGAGCGCAAGACGACGGTCCGCTACGGCAGGCACGTCAAGCAGCGCATGGACGTCTACTGGCGCGCCAACGACCAGCTCGTGCGGCCGGTGGTGTTCATGATCCACGGTGGCTGGTGGTCGGGTGGCGACAAGGCCTACATGAAGGCCATCACCCGCAGCTATTTCGAGCTCGGCTACGTCGTGGTCAACGTCAACTACCGGCTGTCCGGCGACGCGCGGTGGCCGGCCCAGCGCGACGATGCCCTTGAGGCGATCGCCACCACCCGCCGCATGGCCGGTGAGTTCGGCCTCGACGCCAACCGCTACGCCGTGATCGGCTTCTCGGCCGGTGGCCACATCGCCGCCGCCGTCGGCACCTACGGCGACGGCCAGCCCGGGTTACGCGCGGTCGTCGGCGTCTCTCCGGTGATCTCCCCGCTGACCGCCTTCTCCGACGGCGGCGCCGACGCCACCCACGAGCAGCGCAAGCTGCGTCAGGCGGCCGTCGCACTGGCCGGGGGCTGTGGCCCCAACAAGTGTCCCCGGATCTGGTCGAGCATGGAGATCCCGTTCCACGCCTCTCCCGGCGACGCGCCGATGCTCAGCGTCCACTCGGCCAGGGAGTTCGTGCCGCCCTACCAGAGCGAGCTGCTGCGCGAGTCGCTGGCGACCTACGGCGTGAACATGACGGTCCGCAGCTACCCCGGGACCTACCACAGCTCGCCTCTCTTCCGGGAGCCGGGCGTGGCCGAGACCATCCAGTCGTGGGTCATCGGACATCTGGCGTACTGAGTGGGAAGATGAGCACCATCCGTCGTGTTGGCAATGACTGCCGACAGAAAGGGACGAAAATGGCGCTCACGGTATACACCACCACGTGGTGTGGCCCATGCAAGCGGCTCAAGAGCCAGCTCACCCGCGAGGGGATCGCCTACCAGGAGGTCGACGTCGAGGCCGACCCGCAGGCGGCGTCGTTCGTGGAGAGCGTCAACAAGGGCAACCGCGTCGTCCCGACGGTCGTGTTCCCCGACGGCAGCGCGGCGACCAACCCTTCGGTGATCGAGGTCAAGCGTCGCCTGGAGACGATGGGCCAGTCGATATAATCGCTGGTGAGCGGTGGTGGGGCCCACCGCCCGCCCGATCTTCGGGCGGAGAACCGCAGACCCGCTGCCAACGGTCCCTACCCGCAGATGAACGCTGCCGGTAGGAGGCCCAGATGCATGAGCCGGTCGACCCCGACGTCGATCTCCACGTGCCCGCTCAGCGCGGCGAGGTGTCCTGGTCGACGATCGGGGTGATCTCGGCCGGTGGGGTCGCGGGGTCTCTGGTCCGGTACGGGCTGGGGGTGCTCTTCCCGAGCGCCCCCGGTTTCCCGTGGACGACCCTCGCGATCAACGTCACCGGATGTCTGCTCATCGGTGTGCTCATGGTGGTGATCACCGAGATCTGGGCGGCACCTCCGTTGGTACGTCCCCTTCTGGGGGTGGGCGTTCTGGGGGGATTCACCACGTTCTCCACGTACATCGTGGACATCGGCCTACTGGTGGCGGGCGATGCACCCCGCGCGGCCCTGGTCTACCTGGTGGCCACGCCGCTGCTGGCGCTGGCCGCCGTGTGGGCGGGCGCGGCGGCGACCCGACGGCTGGGGAGGCGGACATGACACCCGCGTTGCGGCTGACCATCTTCGTCGGCGAGACCGACACCAGTCATCACAAGCCGCTCTACCACGAGATCGTGCACCGGGCGCATGCCGCCGGGCTGGCCGGGGCGAGCGTGTTCCGGGGCATCGAGGGCTACGGCGCGTCCAACCACATCCACACGACGCGCATCCTGTCGCTGTCGGAGGACCTGCCGGTGTCGATCGTGATCGTCGACGACGCCGAGCGGATCCGGGCGTTCCTGCCACAGCTCGACGGGCTGATCGGCGAGGGTCTGGTCATGGTGGACGAGGTCGAGGTCCACCGCTACGGGGGAAAGCCGCTGTGACCGGTCTCCTGCCCGCCCTGCTCGTGGCGGTGGGGGCGGCGGTCGGCGCCCCACTGCGCTACCTGACCGACCGCCTGATCCAGTCACACCACGACAGCGTCTTCCCGTGGGGGACGTTCGGGGTCAACCTGTCCGGCTCGGCGCTGCTGGGCTTCCTGGTCGCCCTGCCCGCCGACCGTGCGGTGATGGCCCTGGCGGGGGTGGGCTTCTGCGGCGCCCTCACGACCTATTCGACCTTCAGCTACGAGACGCTGCGACTCGTCCAGGACGGGGCCCGGCTCGCGGCGGTGGCCAACGTGGTGGCGAGCATCGCGGGCGGCCTGGGCGCGGGGGTGTGCGGCATGCTCCTGGCCCGCGCCATCGCAGGCTGAGCCCATATACCGAAATTTCGGGCGGCGACTGCCGCCCGACCTTCGCCACGCACATGGGGTGCCACGGGCCGCTTGGAGGTACCACGAAATTTCGGGGGATGCTGCCCAGCAGGGTGAACTTGCGTGCTCGACCGACGGCGTCGTCACAGGCCCGTCGGCCCAGGAGATGCTCCTTGCCCGCGCCATTAAGCCGGGGAGCCATAGGCCGAAATTTCGGGCGGCGGCAGCCGCCCGAACGACGACGTGAGCGCAGGTGCCGATGACCGGTTGGAGGTATCCCGAAATTTCGGGTGGCTGGTGCCCGGCGGCGTCGTCCGGGTCAGCGGCCCCAGGAGCCCTCGTCGTCGATGGCTGAGCCGTACCAGGTTTCGATCAAGCGGCGGGCGATGGAGACCGGGGGTGGCAACCGGAGGTCGCCGGTGGCGATGGCCAGGCGCATTTCCTCTCGGCTGTACCAGCGGGCCTCGGCGATCTCCTTCGGGTCCAGGGTCAGTTTGCTGTCCAGGGCGCGGGCGAAGAAGCCCAGCATGAGGCTGCGAGGGAAGGGCCAGGGCTGGCTGCCCAGGTAGCGGGGGTCCGCAACACGTACACCCACCTCTTCGAAGACCTCTCGGGCCAGAGCTGCCTCCAGGGATTCGCCTGGCTCGACGAAGCCTGCCAATACCGACATGCGGCCCTCGGGCCACTGGGGGCCTCGGGCCAGGAGGATGCGGTCGTCCGGGTCGCGGATGAGCATGATGACGGCGGGGTCGACGCGGGGGAAGTGCTGGCTGCCGTCATTCGGGCAGATGCGCACGTGGCCGCCCTGGGTCACCGTCGTCTCGGTGCCGCACTGGGGGCAGAAGCGGTGGGTGGAGTGCCAGGACTCCAGGGCGACGGCGTAGACGAACAGGCCCGCGTCGCGGTCGCCGAGGAGGGAGCCCGCCTCGCGGAGGCCGGCCGAGTCGGCGTCGTCGGGCAGTTTCGCGGTGACGGAGAAGTAGGCCACGCCGTCGGCGACGCCCAGCAGGTGGCGCTGGCCCTCGGGGGACTCGTCGGGAGAGAACAGGACGAGTTCGGCCTCGTCGCCGCTGCGCTTGATCAGCGTCTGGCCCTCGTTGATCACCATGACCCGGGTGGACGGATCACCCCATGTCCGGTCGAGCCAGCCGGGGTCGTTGCGGAGCTGGGCGGATCGGTCGATGGTGCCACGGCTGAGCAGCAGGGGACCCAGGAGTCCCTCGGTGATGTCCACAGGGATATCCTTGCGTATTGCCGCACGCAGACGGCTGTTCCCCACTACAGTTCTAGAGGTTAGGTAAGCCTTACCTCAGGGGATGCACTTGCGGCTGTACCTCACTTCGCTCAACCCCACCGACTCGGTCACGCGGGGCTTCCTGCCCGCCGCGAAGGCCCTCGGGTGGGAGATCACCGTCCTGACCGACCATCCAGAGTCGTATGCCGGGTACGAGACGATCCACGCCGACGTACGCGACCCGAAGACCGTCATCGACGTGATCGCGCGCCACCACGCGCCGGATGTGATCTTCTCCAACTCCGACCACCTCCAGGTCGAGACCGCCCTGGCCGCCGACTACTTCGGCCTGCCGGGCAAGGACTGGCGGGCCTGCCTGACCGCCAAGAACAAGGCGCTGACCCGGCGCGCGCTCGGCGATGTGCGCTCGGCCCGGCTGGTGCCGGGCGAACCGCTGCCCGAGGTGACCTTTCCCGTCGTGGTCAAACCGCGTGAGGGGGTGGCGAGTGAGGACGTCGTGCTGGTCAGGGAGGATCTCCGCGCGGCCGCCGACGACATCTGGAGCCGCCGCCCGGGGGCGGTGCTGGTGGCCGAGGAGTATCTCGACGGGCCGCTGATGACCCTCGAAACGCTGGGCGACGGCACCTCGACCACGATCCTCGGCGGGTTCCGCACCACGCTGGGGCCGCTGCCCCACTTCGTGGAGGAACGCCTCGACTGGGCACCCGACCTTCCCGGCGCCGACCTCGTGAAAGCGCAACTCGACGCCCTGGGCATCGGATTCGGCGCCTGTCACACCGAATACGTCCTCACCGAGGAGGGGCCGCGGATCGTCGAGGTCAACTACCGGGTCATCGGCGACAACTGCGACCTGCTGATGGCCGACCATCTCGACGTGCCGCTGTTCGAGTGGATCCTGCGGGTGCACGCCGGTGAGCGCGTGCCGCGGGTGCCGCACGCCTCGGGGCACGCCGCCACGATCAGCGTGCTGGCCACCCGGTCGGGCACGATCATGAAGGCGCCCACGGAGCTGACCGGCTCCTACGAGGACGTGCGGCTCTGGCATCTGCCGCTCAAGGAGGCCGGGCAGCCGGTCGCGGTGACCCACACCAACCGCGACTACCTGGCCCTGCTGCGGGCGATCGGGCCCGACCGCGACGCCGTCGACACGGCCGCGAAGGCCTTCCTCGACGCCCACCCGTGGGTGGTCGCGTGACGAACGCCACGGCGGTGCGGGTGAGCCGGGATACCTACCTGGCGACGCGGGTGCTCAACGCCCTGATCAGGGAGGACGTCGGCGGGCTCGCCGGGCGGCTGAGCTGGGACAAGGCGGGGGCCTACGTTCCGCTGTCGAGGTCGCGGCGGGTGCGGCTGGCGCCGGGGTTCCCCTCGGGCGGCCTCGAAGGGCTGTTCCAGGACTTCACGGTGGCGCCGGGCGAGACGCTGCGGCTGCGCGAGGTGCTGGCGACGCTGGCCAAGATCGCCGATCCGGCCGACGCCGATGGGGTGGCGGCCTTCCGCGAGGAGTGCCGTCAGACGCTCACCGGTCTGGAGCTGCTCGACCGGCACCGCGCCTCGGTGGAGGACAGGCTGCCCGAACTGGGGCCGATCGGCTACGAGGTGCTGGCCGCGTTCACCGACCATCCGGTCTATCCGACCGCGCGCTGCCGCCACGGGCTGACCGAGGAGGAACTGCTCGCCTACGCGCCCGAGTTCGCGCCGCGTTTCACGCTGCGCTGGGCGGCGGTGCCGGGCGCCGGTCCGGTGCCCGAGTTCTTCCCGTCGTTCGCGGCCGTCGGGCTGCCGCCCGGCCTGGCCGCGACCCACCGCCTGTTCCCGGTGCATCCTCTGTCGTTGCCGCAGGTCAGCGCCGTGGTCGCGCCGCTCGATTTCCTTCCGGTACGACCCACGCTGTCGATGCGCACGGTCGAGGTGTCGCCGCGTACCCACCTGAAGATGCCTCTCGCCACGGCGACGCTCGGGGCGCGGAACCGGCGGTCGATCAAGCCGGGTGTCCTCGACGACGGCGCCCGCGCCGAGCGGCTGCTGGCCGAGGTGCTCGACCGGCATCCGGGCATGCGGGTCTGCCTGGCCGGGGAGCAGGAGTTCGCCCATTCGGGCAACGAGTTCCTGGCCTGGATGGCCCGGCGGCTGCCCGAGGGCGAGATCGTCTCGGTGGCCGCGCTCACCGTCCCCGGCGTGCTCGGCGCGCTGGCCGACCGGCACTACCGGGGCGACGTCGAGGCCCTCCTCGCCGACTACCTCCGGGCGCTGATGACCTGGAACGTCACGCTCTTCGTCCGCTACGGCATCGCGCTCGAAGCGCACCAGCAGAACCTCGCGCTGGTCTTCGGCGACGGGCCGATGCGCATTCTGATCAAGGACAACGACGGGCTGCTGGCCTCCCCCGACCACCTGGCCGCCGCCGGGGTCGGGATCCCCTCCTTCGCCGACGAGCGCATGCTCACCGGCGACCCCCACGCGCTGGCCGACGTCTTCGTGACGATCACCCTGCACCTGGCCGCCGCCGCCGTGACGCTCCGGCCAGGCCTGGTCAGGGCCGCCCTCGCCGAGGCCCTCGACGGGCACGGCGACCATCCGATGGCCCGGCTGCTGCGCAACCGCACGCTGGAGGCGGCCCGGCTCGTTGGCAAGAGCATGGTCACCGCCGGGAGCCTGGTCTCCAAGGCCCGGTCGGGGGCGAAGGACATCAACAAGTTCTATGGGACCAGCGGGCCCAACTATCTGCGAAAGGGGTCCTCTGGCCCATGTACATAGACGTCGCGGAGCGCGCCACCGTCGCGGCCCTTCTCCGGTGCTGCATCCGCGAGTTGCCCGGCCAGGCGTTTCCGGCGGGGCCGTACACGATGGTGCGGGTCGGTGGGGTGTGGCTGCGGGCGCTGACCAGTGGCGGTGCCGCCGTCCGGGTCGAGCGGCCGCAGCGGCTGACCGGGTCGGTCTGGGAGGAGCTCAGGTCGGACGACCTGGTCGGGCTGGTCGCGCGGGAGTTCCCCGGGGTCAACGGCGAGTTCGCGGCGCAGGTGACGGGCAGCCGGGAGGTCATCGAGCGGCTGCTGACGGCGCGCGCGCACGCGAAGCCGCCCACCGACGACTGGATGGCCTCGGAGCAGGAGCTCGTGTTCGGCCATCCGTTCCATCCGGCGCCCAAGGCCCGTGAGGCGGCCAAGGGCGACTGGATCGACTACGCGCCCGAGGCGCACGCCCGGTTCCCTTTGCGGTTACTGGCCGTGCGCGAGGATCTGGTCGTCGAGGAAGGCGACGTGAGCGCCCTCGACGCGATCCCGGCCGAGGTGCCGGCGGGCTACCGGCTGCTGCCGGTGCATCCGTGGCAGTTCGAACTGGTCCAGCCGCCGCTGGGCGACGGGAGGCTGCTCGACCTGGGGTGGGCGGAGCACGACGTGCTGCCGACGTCGTCGGTGCGGACCGTCTACGACCCGCTGCTCGACAAGTGCCTGAAGTTCTCCCTGGACGTGCGGATCACGAACTGCGTGCGGAAGAACGCCTGGTACGAGCTGTCCGGGGCGGTCGAACTGTCGAAGCGGCTGGCGCCGGTGTTCGCCGCCCTCCGCGAGCGTTTTCCCGGCACCCGCTGGCTGCCCGAGCCCGGCTACCGCACGGTCGACCTGGGGAAAGAGCTGCTCGAAGGGCTCGGGGTGCTGGTGCGGTGCAGCCCGCACGGGCGCTGCGGGCCCGGTGTCACGCCGGTGCTGGCGGGGGCGCTGGCGCTGCGCGACATCGGGGGCGACGATCCCGTGTCGTGGTGGCGGGCCTATGTCGAGGTCGTCGCGCTGCCGGTACTGGAGGCGTACCTGCGGCACGGGGTGGTCTTGGAGCCGCATCTGCAGAACGTGCTCGTCGGGCTCGACGCCGATGACCGGCCGGTGCAGGCGGTGTTCCGGGACCTCGAAGGGACCAAGCTGGTCGGGCACGACCTGGCCGGGGTTCCCGAAGAGGTGGCGGCGGCGATGACGTACACGGCGGAAAAAGGGTGGGATCGGGTGGTCTACTGCCTGGTCGTGAACCATCTGGCCGAGATCGCGGCCTCCCTGAATGCGCCGCTCGACACGCTGTGGGGCGTGGCCGCCGAGGAGATCTCCGCCTACGGCGACTCGATCGGGTGGCCGGAGCCCCTCAGGCGGTTGATGTCGGGGGTGCCGCTGCCGGCGAAGGCCAATCTGACCGTGCGGTGGGCGCGGCGGGCCGACCGGGCGGCGACCTACGTTCCGGTGGCGAACCCGCTGGTGACCGCGTGATCGCGGAGATCGCCGGGCGGCTGGGCGACGTTCCCGCCTATGTGTACGACCTCGCCGCGCTCGACGCCCACGCCGCCCGCGTCAGGGCGGCCATGCGCGAGATCGAGGTCTACTACGCCGTCAAGGCCAACCCCGATCCGGCGATCCTGCGGACCCTGGAGCCCTACGTCGACGGGTTCGAGGTGTCGTCGGGGGGCGAGTTCGACCACGTGTCGGCGCTGTTCCCGGGGAAGCGGCTGGCGTTCGGCGGCCCGGGGAAGACCGTTTCCGACCTGGCGAGGAAGCCCTACCGGTTCCACGTCGAGAGCCCTCGGGAGCTCGACCTGCTGGAAGGCGACGTGCTGCTCCGGCTGAACCTTCAGGCCGAGGTCGAGGGCGCGGCGCTGGCGATGAGCGGGCCGTTCGGGATGGACCCGGCGATGGTGGCGGAGTGCCGGAACAGGTCCGGAAATTTCCGGATCAGGGGTGTTCACGCCCACCTCGCCAGCGGCCTCCACGCCCCCGCCCTCGTCGACCTGGCCCGCACGATCCTCGACCACGCCCATGACGGCGAAGAGGTGTGCGTCGGCGGCGGGATGGCGGTCGACTACACCGATCCCGCGAACGTCTTCGATTGGACGACCTACGGCGAAGGTCTACGCGGCCTCGGCCACAACGTTGTGAGGATCGAGCCCGGCCGGGCCATGACCGCCTACTGCGGCTGGTATCTGACGAAGGTCCTCGACGTGAAACGCGTCCACGGCGAGCTGTTCGCCATCCTGACCGGCGGCACCCACCATCTCCGCACGCCGGTCACCAAGGGCCACGACCAGCCCTTCGTCGTGTTCGGCGAGGGTGGCGACGAGGAGGAGATCACCCTCGTCGGCCAGCTCTGCACCCCGAAGGACGTCTTCGCCCGCCGGGTCAGAGCCGCGCTGAAGCCGGGTGACGTCGTCGCCTTCGCGATGGCGGGAGCGTACGCGTACAACATCTCCCACCACGACTTCCTGATGCACCCGAAGCCCGAGTTCCACTACGTCTCGGGGATGCCGTAGATCAGCGCCGTCAGGTCGTCGAGCTCCATGAGGTCGACCGGCCGGACGGTGCGGTTCTCGAGCACGTAGTGGAAGGCCGCGCCGACCCGGGTCAGCGGCACCTCGGCCAGCTTCGACCAGGCCAGCCGGTAGGCGGCGAGCTGGATGGCCTGGATCCGGGCGGCGGCCGAGTTGCGGGGCCGGGTGCCGGTCTTCCAGTCGACGACCACGTAGCCGCCGTCGTCGCGGGGGAAGACGGCGTCCATCCGCCCCCGCACGAGCCGGTCGGCGATGACGGTCTCGAACGGGACCTCCAGGTCGACGGGGGTGCGGTCGGCCCATTCGCTCTCCTCGAACCGCTCCTGGAGTTCGCGGAGCTGGTTGTCGGCCTCGTTGACCTCGTCGGCGGCGCCGGGGAGGTCGAGTTCGTCGATGAGCCGCTGCTGACCCCACCGGGTTTCCAGCCAGCGGTGGAACGAGGTGCCCCGCCGGGCCAGCGGCGCGGGTTTGTGCGGCAGCGGGCGGCGGATCTCGCGGGCGTAGGCCGCCGGGTCCTTGGCCAGCGAGACCAGGGAGGACACCGACAGGCGCAGCGGCAGTTCGACGAGGTTGCCCTCGCGCCGCCGGTCGCGTTCGCGCAGCAGCAGGGTGGTGTCGCGGGCCCACGACTGCATGCGGTCCTGCTCCCACTGGCGCACCTCGCCGACGCCCTCGTCGTCGAGCCCCTCCATGACCTCCCGGATGAACCGCGCGCCCTCGGCGACCCCGTCGCGGACGACCGGGCTCGGCCACTTCGCCTCGGCGGGCTCGGCCAGCAGGGGGTTCTCCACGGCGTCGTCGTCGGTCCAGACGGCGACGGTGGTCGCGTGGTCGCGTACCTCCAGCAGGAACCGTGAGGGCTCCAGCGGCCGGGAGGCGGTCCCCCACCGGTAGCCCGAGGCGATCAGCAGGTAGTGGGCCCTGGTCACCGCGACGTAGGCGAGACGGCGTTCCTCGCGCAGGTCGCGGGCCCGGCAGGCCTCGTCGAAGTCGGCCAGTTCCTCTTTGCCGAGCCCTTCGAGGGCGGGCAGGTCGCGGGCGTCGCCGCGCAGCGCGTAGGGGAGCTTGCGTGGGTTGTCGGTCCAGCGGGAGTTGGTGACCGGGGTGGCCGGGAAGATGCTCCCCCGCGCCAACCCTCCGGCCGCCGTGGTCACCTCGGAGAGGCCCGGCACGATCACGATCGGCCATTCGAGGCCCTTGGAGGCGTGCACGGTCATCAGCTTGACGCTGTTGGTCTCGCCGACCCGGCCGCCTTCGAGGCCGAACTCCTCGGTCTCGGCGGCCTTCAGGTAGGCGAGGAACGCCCCGAGCGTCGGGTCTTCGGCGTCTCCGGCGAACCGAGAGGCGGCGTCGAGGAAGGCGTCGAGGTCGGCGCGGGCGGCCAGCGGGCTGCCGCCCCGGGCGGCCACCTCGACGTCGAGACCGGTGCGGCGCTCGACCTCGGAGATCAGGTCGGGCAGCGGCAGCCCGGCGTGGGCGCGCAGCAGCCGCAGCTCCTCGGCCAGCCTGGGCAGGCGTTCGCGGGCGAGCGGGGAGAACGGGTCGAGCCATTCGGGCCGGTCGGGCAGTTCGTCGAGGGCGTCGATGATGCTGCCGCGCTCCGACTCCAGGTCGGCGACCACCTGGTCGAGCGGGTCGCTGGGCCGGCCGCCGCGCTGGTCGCGCTCGCGGTTGAGCTCCCGCGACAGGTCGCCGAGCTGTTTCAGGTCGGCGGGGCCGATGCGCCAGCGGGGCCCGGCCAGCAGTCTGATCAGGGCGTCGCCGGCGGTGGGGTCGTACATGACCCGGAGAGTGCAGACGATGTCGGCCACCTCGGGCACGGTGAGGAGCCCGCCGAGCCCGACCACCTCGACCGGGATGCCGCGCGCCTCCAGCGCCCGGCGGAGCGTGGGGAACTGCGAGCGCTTCCTGGCCAGGATCGCGATGTCGCCGGGCTGCACGGCGGGCCCCTGTTTGGGCTTGCCGCGCTCGCCCTCGCCCCACGGAAGCCCGTCGGGCGCGAATTCAACCCCGAGATTCTTCTGTACGCCTTCCGCGATCCACTCGGCCTCGTCCTCGGCGGTCGCGTGGTAGGCCGCCACCACCCGGCCCCGGTCGGCCCGGTTCTCCCCCGCCGTCAGCACGGGCACCTCGGCGGTCTCCCGCCGCAGGTCGGTCTGGACCCGGGCGGCGACGTCGAGCACCCGTTCGCCGTTGCGGAAGCTGATCGACAGCTGCCGGACCGGCGCCGGTTCGCCCTGGGCGGTCGGGAAGTCGTGCGGGAAGCGGGACAGGTTGCCCGCCGAGGCGCCGCGCCAGCCGTAGATCGACTGGCACGGGTCGCCGACGGCGGTGACGGGATGCCCGCCCCGGAACAGCGACCGCAGCAGGACGAGCTGGGCGTGGCTGGTGTCCTGGTATTCGTCGAGCAGCACGACCGTGAACCGGGCCCGCTCGACCTCGCCGACTTCTTCGTGCCGGGAGGCGATGCGGGCGGCCAGCGCCATCTGGTCGCCGTAGTCGATCACCTCACGGGCCCTTTTCAGGCGTTGGTACGCCTCCACGAGCGGCAGCAGCTGCTCGCGCATGCCCTGGATGTGCACCGGCTTGCGCTGCGCCTGGGTGACCCGGCCCGGCAGCATCGCCAGCCGCTCGGACCAGCGTTTGCCGTAGTCGCGGACCTCCTGGGCGGTGGCCAGGTGTTCGGCCATCTCCCCCGCGAGGTCGAGCACGGCGGCGGTGACGCTCGGGGGGCCGAGGTCGACCTGGTCCATCGGGCCGTCGTACTGGCCGACGACGCGGGCCGCCATCTGCCAGGCGACGGCCGGGGTGACCAGGCGCATCGTCGGTTCCATCGCCTCGCGCAGCGCGTTGTCGGTGACCAGGCGCGCGGCGTAGGCATGGTAGGTCGAAATGGTCGGCTCTATGGTGAGATCTACCGCGATCTCGGTCTTCTCGGCCAGCGTGGTGAGCCGCTTGTGCACGCGCTCGGCCAGTTCGGCCGCCGCCTTGCGGGTGAAGGTGAGGCCGAGGATCTGCTCGGGTTTGGCGAAGCCGTTGGCGACCAGCCAGACGACCCGCCCGGCCATGGTCTCGGACTTGCCCGACCCGGCCCCGGCGATGACGACCATCGGCTCGCGGTCGGCGGAGATCACGGTGGCCTGCTCGTGAGTGGGCGGTGGCACCCCCAGCGTCGCCGCCAGGTCGAACGGGGTCAGCACACCTGGCCCCCGCCGTCGTTCACCGGGCAGGACAGCCGGGCCGCGCACGTGCGGCAGCCGTCGTTGACCTTGGCCACGAACAGGTTGGCCGACATCCCGGCCGCGACCGTGGTGACCAGGTCCTGCGCCCATTCGGGGTGCGGGTCGTCGGCGAGCGGGATCTGCGACTGCTCCCTGGCCAGCGGGCCGGTCCCGGCCGCCTTGCCGACCTGGAGCAGCGCGGCGCCGCCGGGCTCGGTCATGCCGTGGCGCTCGAACGCGCCCAGCACGGTCGCGAGCTGGTAGACGCCGAGCTGCGGGTGGCGGTCGAGCTCGTCGTCGCGCGGTTTGGCGGTGCCGGTCTTGATGTCGATGATGACCGCGCGGCCCTCGCCGTCGCGCTCGACCCGGTCGACCCGGCCCTTGATGACGACCCCGTCGGAGACCACCTGGGTGAACGACTCTTCGAAGCCGACCAGCTCGCGCGGGTTCTCGCGGTGCCAGGTGAGGAAGCGGTCGACCATCTTCTCGGCGACGTGACGCTGCTTGCGGTTGAACCAGACGCCGCCGAAGTCGAGGTCGTCCCACACGTCGTCGAGCCGTTTGGCCAGTTCGTCGGTGGAGTGCTCCTCGGCGGCCAGGACGGCGATGGCGTGGATGACGTTGCCGAAGACCTGGGGGACGCTCTCGCCCCCCGTACCGACGGCCGTTTCGAGGATCCACCGCAGGCCGCACTTGGTGAACTTCTCCACCGCCGACGGCGAGATCTGCACGACCCCGTCGGGCCAGCCGAGGGGGCGGTCGTCGGAGATCTCGGTGAGGGCGTACCAGGTCTTGGGGTCGGCGCCGGGCACGCCCTCGTCGGCGAGCCGGGCGAGGTGGCGGGCGGCGGCGCGGCGCATCGGCTCGGGCCGGTTGACGTCGCAGACGGCGGCGCGCAGGTCGGCCACGAGGGCGGGCATGCTCAGCCAGCGGGCGCGGTCGTCGACGGTGGCGTTCTCCAGGCCGCCGGGAACCAGCTCGTTGAGGAACCGCGACGGGCGTTCGTCGGCGTCCTCGCCGCCGACGGCCGTCACGACGAGCCTGCTGCGGGGGCGGGTGGAGGCGACGTAGAACAGGCGGCGCTCCTCGGCCAGCATCTTCGAGCCGAGGGCGTACCTCTCGGCGTCGGTGCCGCCGACCTCGACCCCGTCGGCGAGTTCGACCAGCGATTCGACGCCGAGCAGCGAGCCGCGCACGCGCAGGTCGGGCCAGACGCCCTCCTGCACCCCGGCGGCGACCACGACGTCCCATTCGAGGCCCTTGGAGCGGTGGGCGGTGAGGATCCTGACCGTCTCGCCCTCGGGCGCCTGGGCGGCCAGCGAGTCGGCCGGGATCTCCTGGGCCATCAGGTCGTCGACGAACACCTCGACCCCGGCCTGCGGCAGCCGGTCGACGAACTTGGCGACGTAGTCGAACAGGTTCACCACGGCGTCGAGGTCGCGGTCGGCCTGGCCGCCCCGGGCGCCTCCGTTGAGGCTGGCCTGGGTCCAGCGGTCGGACAGGCGGCTGGCCTTCCAGACCTCCCACAGGGCGTCTTCCGCCGTCATCTTCTTCGCCACGCACTCGCGGGCGGTGGCGAGCAGGTCGGCCAGGCGCTGCGCGGGCGCGGCGACGTGGGGTTCGAGCAGGGTCAGCTCCTCGGCCGCCTGCACGGCCGCGACCAGCAGGTCGTCGCTCGACCGGGGCGGGACGACCCCGGCCTCGTGCTCGGAGATGCGCAGCCCGCGCCGCAGCCGCCGGACGCCGATCATGTCGGTGCCGCCGAGCGGGCTGATCAGCAGCTCCTCGGCGGTGGCGACGTCGAGTGAGCCGGGCTGGGCGGCGGCCTTCAGCAGCAGGATGAACGGCCGGACCCCGGGTTCGGTGATCAGCGGGCCCGCGTCACCGGTGACGACCACGGGCACGCCCGCCGTGTGGAGGGCCCGGCGCAGCATCGGGACCTGCCGGGTCGCGCTGCGCACCAGCACCGCCATGCGCTGCCACGGCACGCCGTCGAGCAGGTGGGCCCGGCGCAGCGTGTCGGCGACCACGGCGGCCTCCTGGGCGACGCTGTCGGCGATCACGACGCGCACCTCGCCCGCCTCGATGCCGTCGATCGCGTGGATGTCGCGGTGCCGGGCCTCGCGCTGGCTGGGCGGCAGCTTGGCGGCGACCCGGCGGGAGGCGGCCAGCAGTTCCTCGCCCATGCGGCGGCAGGTGCGCAGGGCGACGACCGGCGCGGGGCGGTCGTCCGTGGTCCGGAAGCGTTCGGGGAAGTCGAGGATGTTCTTCACCTCGGCGCCCCGGAAGCCGTAGATGGCCTGGTCGGGGTCGCCGACCACGATCAGGTCGCGGCCGTCTCCGGCCAGGCCGCGCAGCAGCGCCTCCTGGGCCGGGTCGGTGTCCTGGTATTCGTCGACGAACACGACGTCGTAGGCGGATCGCTCGCGATCTCTGACCGGGCCGTCGGCCAGCAGCGCGGCGGCCTCGCGGATCAGTTCGGCGTAGTCGAGCGTCCAGACCGGGTCGAGGTCGAAGCGTTCCTGGTAGCGGTCGGCGAAGCGGCCCACGGCGACCCAGTCGGACCGGCCGTGGGCGTGGCCGAGCTCGACGAGATCGGGGCCGCTGATGCCGCGTTCGCGGGCGCGGGCCAGGAAGTCGCGGACCTCCTCGGCGAAGCCGCGGGTCTTGAGCCACTCGCGCATCGCCTCGGGCCAGCGCTGGGCGCCGTCTTCGAGCTCGCCGTGCAGCAGGCGGCGCACTTCGAGGAGCTGCTCGGGGCCGGTGAGCAGCCGGGGCGGCTGCTGCCCGGCGTCGAGGGCCTCACGGCGCAGCAGGGCGAAGGCGTAGCTGTGGAAGGTCAGCGCGAGCGGGGTGCGGGTGGTGCGGCGCAGCCGGGCGGTCACCCGGTCGCGCAGGTCTCCGGCGGCCCGGCGGCTGAACGTCAGCACGAGGATGCGCTCGGGATCGACCCCGCGCGTCTCGACCCGGTCGACGACGCTCTCGACGATCGTGGTCGTCTTCCCGGCGCCCGGCCCGGCCAGCACGAGCATCGGCCCGCTCTCGTGCGCCACGACAGCCCGCTGATGCTCGTCGAGCACGGGACCGGGCCCGCGCCCCACACCCCCACGCCGCACCAGCCGATAGTTCATAACCCGTCATTTCATCACGTCACGGCCACGTGATGCGCGTCGAACGGTGGTAGTCGACCCCCCATCGGTCCCAGACGGTCGCGATCGGGGCCAGGCGGGCCGCGAACGCCTCGAACGAGCGCTCACTCTGCGGGGTCCACGCGACCTCGGCGATGGCCGGGAGGCGGGGGAAGGTGAGGTGCTCGACGTCGTCCATGGTGACGACGGTCTCGGTCCACAGGGCCATCTCGACGCCCTCGACCCTGTCCTCGCCGACGCCCTCGATCAAGGTGGCCGGGTCCCAGTCGTAGGCGTCGTCGATCTCGGTGGTGCCGGCCCAGGTCTGGCCGATCCGCGTCGAGTCGTCGTATTTCATGTCGAGGTAGACCTTGCTGGCCGGGGACATGATGACCTTCGCGCCCTGGGCGACGGCGCGTTCGACGTCTTCCGGGCCGCCGTTGGTCTGCCAGTACTGCACCAGCGAACCCGGCGGCAGCGCGGTCTTCCCGGCCTCCTGCCAGGCGACGACCTTCCGCCCGTTGGCGGTCACCGCATGGGCGGCCTGCTCGACGATCTGGGCGTATTCGGCGTCGCTGAGCTTCTCGACCTCGTCGCCGCCGATGTGCACGTAGGAGCCCGTGGTGCGCGTGGCCACCTCGGTGAGGACCTTGGTCAGGAACCGCTCCGTCTCGGGCTTCCCCGGGCACAGGGCCGAGAACCCGACCTTGATCCCCGTGTACGGTTCGGGCGCCACCCCGTCGCAGTTGAGCTCCGGGGCGGAGGCCAGGGCGGCGTTGGTGTGGCCGGGCACGTCGATCTCGGGCACGACCGTGACGAACTTCGCCCGCGCGTGGTCGACGATCTCCAGGAACTGCTCGACCGTGTAGAACCCGCCGGGCCCGCCGCCCACCTCGGTCGAGGCGCCGATCCCGGTCAGCTCGGGGCGGCCGGGGATCGCGATGCGCCAGCCCTGGTCGTCGGTGAGGTGCAGGTGCAGCACGTTGAGCTTGTAGGCGGCCATCAGGTCGACGAAGCGCTTGACGTCCTCGACCGGCCGGAAGTGCCGGGCCACGTCCAGCATCGCGCCGCGCCAGGGGAAGCGGGGACGGTCGGAGATCCGCACCCCCGGGACGGTCCGGTCGCGGGCGAGCTGGCGGAAGGTCTGCACGCCCCGGAACAGCCCCTCGGCGGTCGCGGCGCTGATGCGGGCGCCGTTCTCGTCGGTGGTCAGCTCGTAGCCCTCGGTCCCGGCCTGGGGCGCGTCGAGGGCGAGCCTGATCCTGCCGTTCGCGCCGAGCCCGAGTTCCAGCCCGGTGTCGGCCAGGATCCCGCTCACGACGAAGCCGCCGATCGTGGCGTCCGGCGCGGTCACGACGTCGCCCGCCGCGAGGGTGAAGCCCTCGGCCAGCCGGGTCACCGAGGCGGGATAGGGCACCAGGGAGAGCTGCGGTTCCGCCGGGGTCTCCGAGCTACACGACGTCACCAGCATCACCAGTCCCAACAGAAGCCGCCGCCACACGGTCCTCATTGGACCACGCGACGGCGGCAACTGGAAAGTTTCTTTAACGTTATCCGGTGAAGACGTGGTCGACCAGGCGGGCCGCGGCCTTTCCGGAGTCGTGCGGGGCGTACGTACGGGCGAAGGCCTGGTAGCGGTCGGCGAGCCGGACCGACACCGAGTCGATCGTGCGCAGCACCTCGACCACCTCGGCCGAGCTGGCCAGGCGCGGTCCGGGCCGCTGGGCCTCCAGGTCGAGGTAGAGCCCCCGGCTGTTCCGGTACTTGTCGAGGTCGGGCGTGAACAGCACGACCGGCTTGCCGGTGGCGACGAAGTCGAAGGCGCACGACGAGTAGTCGGTCACCAGGACGTCGGCCACGACCAGCAGGTCGGCCATGTCGGGATAGGTGGTCACGTCGATCGCGAAGCCGTCGAGCGACTGGACGTGCGGGAACGCCTGCATCATGTGCCCGCGGACCAGCACGACGTGGTCGTCGCCCAGCGCCCGCTGCGCGTCGGCCAGGTCGAGCTTGACGGCCGCGTTGCGCCGGTCCCAGTCACGGAAGGTCGGGGCGTACAGGACGACCCGCTTGCCCTCCGGGATGCCCAGCCTGCGGCGGATGGCCGGGGCCAGCGCGTCGCGGTGGAACAGCACGTCGTTGCGCGGGTTGCCGCATTCGAGGATCTCGCCCTCGTAGCCGAACGCCTTGCGCATGACGCCCGACGCCCACGGCGACTGCGAGATCAGCAGGTCCCACTGCCGGACCTCGGTGGTCTGGCGGGCGTAGACCGGCGGACGCGGCTCGCGCCGCATGTGGGGCAGGTCGCGGCCGACGTGCTTGACCGGGGTGCCGTGCCAGGTCTGGACGTAGACCTGGTCGTCGCGGGCCCGGAACCACTGCGGCAGGAACTGGTTGGCCACGATGTAGCGGGCGCGGGCCAGGGCCTCGTAGTGCTCCCGGCTGCCCTCCCGCACGACCGTCGGCACGATGCCGTCGCCCAGGCCCAGCTCGGCGGAGCCGGGCGGCACGAAGGCGCCGTCGCGGACCACCCAGATGTGCTCGCCCTCGTCGCCCCGGCGCAGCCGCTCCTCGTAGATGGCGCGCGGGTTGTCGGAGTAGGAGCGGCCGTCGAAGGAGGCGTAGACCGTGGCCTCGCGGATCGGCTTGGCCTTCTCGGCGGGGTAGAGCGTGCGGCTGAGCGACCAGACACCGGCCGCGCTGCGCTCGTCGCCGGGCCGCTCCTCGGCCGCCACCAGGACGGGCACGTCGTAGCGGGTGGCCACGAACCGGTAGACCCGGCCGCCGACCGTGCGCTGCTCCTCGTCGATGGTGTCGAGGGCGGCGTGGTCGACCCGCACGGGGACCATCGCGGGGCCGTACTTGCCGGGAGGGGCGACCGACATCGTCCACGTGCCCTCGGACAGCGGGGTCGTGTCGGCGAAGCGGGGCATCGCGCCGGGCGCGAACGCGACCTCGAAGGCGGTGCCCTCGCGGCGCAGCGGCACCCGGTAGGTCAGCCCACCCCGGTGCCGCAGCACCAGGTCGCGCTCACCGGCCTCGGCCGGGTAGTCGCCCTTGAACGTCAGGGCGCCGTCGTGCCAGGCCATGCTCTTGATGATCGGCAGCACCTTGTGGCCGGAGACGACCACCCGGTCACGCCTGTCACCCTGGACGGTGATCTCGCGGTCGCCCAGCAGCAGCCGGGTCTCCGGAGTGCCCTCCAGCATGACCGAGGCCGCCGGGTCGCCCTTCGGCTCGACCCACAGCCGCCGCGCGTCGGCGGTCAGCAGGGTCTGCACGCCCAGCGAGAGCGAGAAGACGCTGCCGCCCTCAGCCGGGGTGAACTCGGCCGGCATGCGGTGGCCGCCGACGCGGGCCTTGCCCTTGTTGACGGGACGCCCCGGCAGGAAGCCGGTCAGCTCGATCTCGTCGCCCTTGAGCGTGACGCCGGTCAGCTCGGCCCTGGTGGGCTGGAGCACGACCTGGAGCGCCTTGTCGGACGTCCAGACCGGCCGCACCCACCAGCGCTCGCGGGTCCTGCGACCGGCGGGCCGCTCGACCCGGCCGATCGACGGGCCGCGCAGCACGCCCTTGGCGCGGGCGGCACGCGACCAGATCACGATCTCGGCCCGCCAGGTGGTGGTGTCCTGGACGGTGTGGCGGCGCTTGATCATCCGCTTGGCGCCGCGGACCATGGCCCGCACCCCGGCCCGCCAGCGCAGCGAGAAGGGGTTGAGCTCGGCCTGGAAACCGGCCCAGTCGTAGTTGCAGCCCGGCTCGCGGGCGTCGTGGGTGGCCTCGGGACGGTAGACCCGAGTCGTCTTGAGGGTGACCGGCGGCAGCCAGCGCGGCCCCCGGAGCACCACGGTCGCGCGGTTGAACCGCCGGGACCGGACCGACAGGCCGGCGAGGTAGGCGTGGCCGCTGATGCGCAGCTTGCCGCCCTCCCAGGTGATGTCGTCGATCTGGGTGACCGGCACCATGTCGGCCGGACGCAGGCGCAGCAGCGACTGGTCGTCGACCTCGACGGGGAGGTCGGCGTACCAGCGCAGGCCCTTGCGGACGCGGCGGGACGGTTCGGCCGCGGCGGCGGCCAGCTTGGCCAGCGCGTCGCCGTCGGCGAGGGTCTTGGCGTCGGCGTTCTCGACCAGGTGGAAGGCCACCCGGCGGCCGACCGGCAGCTCACGCTTGACCTTCGGGTCGATCGTGGCCAGGTAGGGGCGCAGCACCTCGATGGCCTGGGCCCGGCGGGCGGGGCCGCGCTTGGCGGCGGCGTCGAGCCGGGCGCCGAGGCATCCGGCCAGCACCTCGGCGTCGAGCCGGGCACGCTCTGCGCTGCTCAGACCCTCCGCGCGGACGAGCTCCACCAGGGCGTCGAGTGGCTCGCCCCGGTCATAGAGCTCCTGGACAGCCCGCAGTCGATCGGCGACGGAATCGCCCTGGCGAGCGGGTGTCATAAGGGGGCACCACCCTTCGGATGACCGGTGTTTCAGAAATGGTAATGCCGGTTAAAGGGGGATTCCGTCCCATCGTGCCTCACGCATCAATGCGCGTTCCCCTTTCACCGGTGTTCCTTCCACACGCCACCTGCGGAGACATTCGGCCTCCAGACCCGGTGGCGGGCTCCCATCCGTGCGGATCACGCGCCACCATGAGACGGCTCCGCCCCATGTGGCCATCACCCGCCCCACCTGCCGGGGCCCGCCTTCACCGAGATACTCGGCCACGTCGCCGTACGACATGACCCTCCCGGGCGGGATCCGGTCGACCAGGTCGAGGACCCGGTCGGCGAAAGGTGGCGGGTGCTCGTTCACTGACTCCAGCTCGCCGGACCGGCGTAGAGGAGGTCCTCCACTTTGCCGAATTCGACGTCGCCCTGTTCCAGAATTCCGTCGCGGACGCCGTAGACCTCGCCGTCCTCACCGACCAGTCGCGCGCCCAGCAGCTCGGCGACGCGCGCCAGGTGCGCGAGGTGCCAGTCGGACTCGGGCGAGCCGTACAGCCGGCCCGACCAGACCGCGACCTGGTGACCTTCGTCGCCGTGCCGCGCGACGACCTCTCCCGCCTCGGCCGATCCCCGCACCTCGACGTCGGAGTGGCCCGACAGCGCGCGGACGAGTTCGGCGTAGGCGAGCGGTGATTCACGCTCGACGCGCAGCTCGTAACCCATGGTGCGCGACGATAGCGAACCTTTGCCCCTTGTTGTTATGAGAAAGGGCAAGTTTCCCCCTAAGTCGTCATCTCCTTCTGCGGGCCAGCAGCGCCGCGAGAAGACCGAAGGCGGCCAGGCTCAGCACGGCGCCCGCGCCGTACACCCAGAGCCTCAGGGGGTCGGGGCCGGGCGGCTGCGGACCGGCCGACTTCGGCCCGCCGCCGAAGTAGACGTCGTCGCCGACCGGGGTCGCCTGCTGATATTTGGCCAGCTCACCGGCCCGGGTGAGGGCTCCGGCGGCGTTCACCACGCCGAAGCCGACCTTGTCGTCGTAGCCGTTCTTCGGGTGGGGACCGGCCGAGTCGGACATCGACCGGGCGACCAGTTCAGCGGGCAGCCGGGGGTATTTGGACCGGATCAACGCGGCCACCCCGCCCACCAGGGCGCTCGCCGCCTGGGTGCCGTCGACCGCCGTGGCGTCGGAGCCGGGGGCCGAGACCAGCACGGAGAGGTTGTCGGAACTCGCGGGGGAACGCGCCCCCACGGCATCGACGGAGGCCACCCCGATCACGCCGGGGAACCCGGCGGGGAACTGCCAGTAGGAGGTCCCGGCGGCCGTGGACGAGGGCCACCGGCCGACGTCGCCCGCGCCGGAGACGATCACGACGTCGCGCTGGAGGGCGTAGGCGACGGCGTCGCGCTCGACCCGGCCGACGCCGAAGATCCCCATCGGCACCACGATGACCTGGGCGCCGTGGTTGACGGCGTAGCGCACCCCCCGGGCGATCGGGCTGTCGATCGGCGAGCCGGGGGCGGCCTCGGGCTCGATCAGGTCGCCGCCGAGGGGCGGCGAGGTGATCGGCACCGACAGCAGTCTCGCCTCGGGCGCGGTGCCCTGGCGGCCACCGCCGGTGCCGTCGCCCGCGACCAGCCCGGCCAGGACCGTCGAGGAGGCGTTGGTCGGAATCTCGTCGCCCTCGAAGAACCGGCCCGTCATGTCGGGCGCCTGAACGACCCGGCCCTTGAGCTCGGCCGGTTCGCCCACGCGGTCGTGGAGCAGCGCGACGGTGACGCCGGAACCCCTGGTCTGGGCCCACGCGGCGTCGATGTTCAGGTCGTCGAGCGGTGCCGGTGCGGCGGCGACGGCCAGAAGTGCGGCCACCGCGAGAGCCGTGGGCCTCAGCACTCGGTCCCCTGGGTGCAGCGCGGGACTTCGGGCTCCTCGCCCAGCGACCGGGCGACCCGGCCGCCGAGGGCCTGCGCGGTCGGCCACAGCTCGCTGTGCAACAGCTCCTCCTGCGGGATCGCGTCACGGGTTCGCCCGTCGGTGTACCCGGCGGTGTAGAAGACGATGTACGGCCCCACCCCGACCCAGCCCGACCGCTGCCGCTGCGCCGCCCCGAACAGATCGGTGACGGTGCCCGGGAAGGCCACGGGGCGCACCCCGACCCGGTCGTCGACCGGCAGCTTGGCGGCGGCGGAGGTGCGGGCGGCCTCGTCGGCCATCACCGCCACGCCGACGGTGATCGCGAAGGCGCCCGACTGGTCGACGTAGGTGGCCCGGAGCAGCGATTGGCACGACACCTCGCGGAAGACCGAGGCGACCGACCGGTCGACCCCCGCCCAGCACGGGATCTCGGGCGCGATGCCCACCCGGCGGGCGAACAGCTGCGAGCGGGCCAGGCCGACGTATTCGAGCTCGTCGGGGAAGACCATGGACGCCGGCCAGTCGTGCCAGCGGCGGGCGACGTCCTCTTTCACGTAGTCGGCGCGCTCCTGGCCGGTCAGCGGGCGGGAGCGGGTCTCCTGGACCACGCCGATGCCGCCGACGACCGCGTTGATGGCCGCCACGAGCACGGCGGCCGTCAGCAGGCTGGTGACGATCCCCCGGCGGCGGACGCCCTTCTCGAGCTCCCGCCGCTCCTTGGCGGCGTTGACCGCCGCCGCACGCCCGCGCGTGGCCGGCCATGAGCGCACCCGGGTCCGCTGGGCCCGCGGCTGCTGTGGCGACATTCCTCAATGTTACGCCGAAGACTCCATACGCCAACGATTCGGTAGAGGTCTCCTACGTGGCGATTTCTGGTGAAGCCTCCCGGCGGCGCGCCCTGCGGGCCACCACGACGATCACGGCCACCGCGCCACCTGCCCCGATGAGCCCGGCGACCCCGGCGCCGCCGTAGAGGGCGATCATCCGGCGGTCGCGCTTGACCATCGCGATCGGCTGGGGGGAGGCGGCGGAGAAGGGGCGGTCGGGGTCGTGGGCCTTCTTCCCCGAGGCGGTCGGCCTATACCCGGCGAGCCGGGCGGCGGCGGTCAGGGCGCGGCCGGCGTTCACGACGCCGAAGCCGGTGCCGGTGTTGTAGCCGGTGCCCTTGGGGGCGACGGCGGAGCCGGAGAGTGCCTGGGCCACCAGAGCGGGGGACAGTTTCGGATATTTCGCTTTTATCAAAGCGGCCACACCCGACACCAGAGCCGTCGCCTGGGAGGTGCCCCGGCCGACCCAGTATTCGTCGCCCGGACCGGCCCCGAGGATGTCGACGCCGGGCGCGGCCAGCATCACCGAGGCGTTGCGGGTGGAGAAGAAGGCCCGCCGCATCGTGCCGGTCACCGCCGCGACCGAGATCACCCCGGGCAGCGAGGCCGGGTAGGAGTAGTGGCCGCCGGTGTCCTCGGCGCCGTCGTTCCCGGCCGCCGCGACCAGGACCACGTTATTGGCGATCGCGTACGCCACCGCGGCCCGGTCGGCCTCCGTCGCGGCGCCCTTCGAGATCGACAGGTTGATCACGTCGGCGCCCTCTTCGACGGCGTGGCGGATGCCCTGGGCCATCACGCTCTCGTAGCGCTCGTCGGTGTTGAACCTCTTGAAGCCCGGCTCGTCGTCCTCCAGGATCACCCGGACCGAGAGGATCTTCGCCTCGGGCGCGACGCCGATCACGCCGTCCTTCCCGCCGGGGCCGTGGCCGTGCCCGGCGATCAGGGAGGCCATGTAGGTGCCGTGGAGTCGCTGGGGTTCCACCCCCGAGGGGTTGGCGCCCTGGGTGAAGTCGCGGCCCACCCGGACCGCCCCTTCGAGGTCGCGGTGGCCGGGGTCGACCCCCGAGTCGAGCACGGCCACCAGGACGCCCGCGCCCTTGGTGACCCGCCAGGCCTGGTTGATGCCGATCGTGCCGAGCGTGCCGGTCTGACCGACCCGGACGTCGTCGGCGGCGGCCGTGCCGAGAAAGGGACCGGCCAGCAGCGCCACCACGAGGAGGGCCCGTCTCAGCACAGGAAACCCTCCGATTCGCAGCTCGTGCGCCGGGGGGCGACCAGGGAACGGGCGATCTGCTCCGACAGTTCGTCGGTGAAGGTGAACATCGAGGTCATCGGGCGGCCCAGGGCCTTGGCGGGGCGGCCGTCGACCTGCCCGGCGGTGACCATCACGAGGTAGGGCCCGGCCCGGTGGTAGGTGCCGTACTGACGGCCGGCGGCGGTGAAGCGCTCGGTGGCCGTCTTGGGGAAGGTCAGCGGGCGCAGCCCCGGCGAGGGGCGGTGTTCGGGGGGTAGCGCGGTGGTGGCGGCCATCACGGCGGTGGCGTCCCGGAACGCGCCAACGCCGATGGTGACCACGACGCCCTGGACGGCGTCGAGGTAGGTGGCCCTGATGATCCCCCGGCATCCGGCCGCCTGGACCGAGGCCCGGAGCGCCTCGTCGACGGCGGTGGCGCAGTCGGTGCCCGAGCCGATGCCGACCCGCCCGGCGACCTCACGGCCGCCCTGCTCGGAGGTGTAGCCGAGCCGCTCGGGGAAGATCTTCCCGGCCGGCCAGGTGCGCCAGCGGCGGGCGAGCTCCTCGGCCGCCGCGGCGCGGTGTTCCTGCTTGCTGGGGCCCCGGGTCAGCTCGGTCATGGCCGAACTGACCCCCACCCCCGCGACGACGGCGCAGCTCACCGTGAGCGCCGACGCCGCGACGAGCACCGGCCAACTGCGTCTTTCCGTCACGGACCGACTTTAACCGGCGCACACCGGCGCCAAGGGCGCGTATCAGTAAGTCGGCTGAGACGGGTCTACCGTCTTGACCCAGCTCAGAACACCGCCACCGACGTGGACGGCGTCGGCGAACCCGGCGTTCTTCAGCACCGCGAGCACCTCGGCCGAGCGCGCGCCCGACTTGCAGTGAAGAACGATCTTCTTGTCCTGGGGCATGCGCTCCAGGGCCGACCCGTTGAGGAACTCGCCCTTCGGGATCAGCGTGGCGCCGGGGATGCTGACGATGTCGTACTCGTTGGGCTCGCGCACGTCGACGACGAAGATGTTCTCGCCGTCGTCCTGCCACTTCTTGAGCTCGACGGCGGTGATCGTCGACCCCTGGGCGGCCTGCTGGGCCTCGTCGGAGACGGCGCCGCAGAACGCCTCGTAGTCTTCGAGCAGCGCGGTGACCGTGGGGTTCTTGCCGCACAGCACGCACTCGGGGTCCTTGCGGACCTTGACGTCGCGGTATTTCATCTCGAGGGCGTCGTAGATCATCAGACGGCCCACGAGCGGGTCGCCGATGCCGGTCAGCAGCTTGATGGCCTCGTTGACCTGGATCGAGCCGATCGAGGCGCAGAGCACACCGAGCACGCCACCCTCGGCGCACGACGGAACCATGCCGGGGGGCGGGGGCTCCGGGTAGAGGCAGCGGTAGCAGGGGCCGTGCTCGGCCCAGAAGACGCTGGCCTGGCCGTCGAAGCGGTAGATCGAGCCCCACACGTAGGGCTTGCCGAGCAGCACCGCCGCGTCGTTGACCATGTAGCGGGTGGCGAAGTTGTCGGTGCCGTCGACGATGAGGTCGTAGCCCGAGAAGATGTCCATCACGTTGTCGGTGGTGAGGGCCACGTTGTGGATCACCACGTTGACGAGGGGGTTGATCTCCCGCACCGTCGCGGCGGCCGACTCGGCCTTCAGCCGGCCGACGTCGCTCTGGCCGTGGATGATCTGACGCTGCAGGTTCGACTCGTCGACGACGTCGAAGTCGATCACGCCGAGCGTGCCCACACCGGCGGCGGCAAGGTACATCAGGGCCGGGGAACCGAGGCCGCCGGCGCCCACACACAGGACCTTGGCGTTCTTCAGCCGCTTCTGGCCGGTCATCCCCACGTCGGGGATGATCAGGTGGCGCGAGTAGCGGCGCACCTCGTCGACGGTGAGCTCGGGGGCCGGCTCGACCAGCGGTGGCAACGACACAGTTCCACTCCCGTTTCAGGGCAAAAGGGGTCTGGCTCGTGCCCCCGGAGGGGCACGCTCCACATCACAACCTAACCGGCGCCTCCGCGCATTCCCGAATCAGCGTCCGCGCCTCGCGGGCGACGATCGCGGGCGACTCCATCTGGGCCACGTGCCCCGCCCAGGGCAGCGTCACGATGCGGACGTTGCGGAAGGCGCGCGAGGCGCGCCGGGCCATGCGCGCGTCGACGATGCGGTCGCGGCGCCCGTGGATGACCAGGGTGGGGGCCTCGACCCGGGCCGCCTCACGCCAGAGGTCGGGCCGGAAGTACTCGCGCACGATGCCCCGGGCCGAGCCGATCATGGCCGACGCCGAGTAGGGGAGGTCGTCGCGGCGGCGCAGCTCCTCGACGGCGGCGGCCAGCCGGTCGGGGTGGACGCAGTCGGACTCGCCGTAACACATCGCCATGGTCGCCTGGATGCGCTTCTCGGGCGGCACGGCCGCCGACATCCGCCCGACCACGAACTCGGCCAGGCCCGGCACCGCCGACAGCGCCACCCGGGCCGGGCCCACGCGGGGCAGCAGGTCGGGCATCGCCGGGGAGACGAGGGTCAGCGACTTCACCAGGTCGGGCCGCGAGGCGGCCACGCGCACGGACACGGCCCCGCCCAGCGAGTTGCCGAACAGGTGCACCGGGCCGCCGACCCACTCGATGAAGCGGATCATCGAGCGCGCGTGCGCGGAGACCGAGTAGTCGCGATCTGAGGGTTCGGGCGACCACCCCGCTCCCGGTAGATCGGGCGCGTAGGTGCGGACCTCGTCTTTCAGCAGGTCGGACAGGTCGGTCCAGTTGGTGCTCGACCCGGCGAGCCCGTGGATCATCACGGCCTTCTCGGACGGCCCCGAGGGCGTGGGCCGGTAGTTGAGCCGCAGATCTCCGAGATCGGCTCGATGGCTGGGCCAGTCAGGTACAGGGCCCGAAAACCCCGCAGAAATCGGGTTTGTCACGTCTCGTCCTCCCGCCGTTTACGGACAATCCACCCCATCGTACTCCATGACTACGCTAAGTGACCGTAAAAGCGCGATACTGCCCGTTTTGTCACGCAGAGTGAGGACATAACACGATCAGGCACCAGCCAATCACAAGGAGTAATTGATGCAGCTCAAGAAGCTCGCCAGCACCCTGGCTACCGCCGCCCTCGTCGGTGGCGGCGCCGTCATCGCCCTCGCGGCTCCCGCCGCCGCCAGTGACGGGTGGGGCTACGGAGGCGGCTACGGCGGCTACGAGTGGGCCGGCGACGACGTGCGCGGCCACCACGGCCACCGTCACCACCACCACAACCACACCTGCGTCTTCAAGGTGCGGCACGGCAGCCACCACGCGGACCCCAAGCTCCACCACGGCGTCTTCCCGGCGGGCCGCTTCCGTCACTACGTCAAGGTCCACCACCACCCGTCGCACCGCAGCCGCATCGTCGGTTACCTGCACGCCGGCGGCTACACCATCGGTAAGTGCCACCCGGTTCGCCACGGCCACCACGGCTGGGGCGGCGGCGACTGGGGCGGCGAAGGCGGCGACTGGGGCGGCGAGGGCGGCTGGGGCCACGGCGGTGGCCACCACTTCCACAAGGTCAAGTCGCACTTCAAGCGTCACCGCTGGAGCCCGCGTACCGGCTTCACCGAGGGCTGGCACCTCCAGCGTCAGTGGCGCTGGCACCGCAACTAGTTCGACCTGATCACAGAATGACCTGAGTGGTCTTCTGAGATCTCTGTAACGATCGTGCCGCGATGACCCAAGGTCATCGCGGCACGTTTCGTTTGGTCACACAGGGTTATCACCCAGTGCATCACGATGATTACTAGGAGTGATGATGATAACCCGTCTGACCGGTATCGCCGTTGCGGCCGCCCTCGCCTCCGGCACCCTCGTGACCGCCGCCGCGGCGCCCGCGGACGCGTCGGTCTGTTCCTACCAGCTCATCCGGGGCGCGAAGGACATGTTCAACGCCGCCGCCCCCGTGCACCAGCTCCCGAACCTCAAGAGCAAGATCGTTGACGACCTCTACAACCTCGGCGACTTCATCAGCGGAGGCTGCGAGATCTACGGCGACGGCAAGTGGCGCCGGGTCGTGGGGGTGGGCAACGGCCGGGTGGGCTACACCCCGTCGATGTACCTGAAGAGGGGCAACAAGTTCCGCCTCGACCTCTACAGCGACGGATACTAAGCCGTCTTACGGGTCTTCTTCTTGGGCTCCGCCTTCTTCTTCTGGGCGCCCTCGCGTTCGCGCTTGGCGGCGTCGACGCTGGCCCGCAGGGCGGCCATGAGGTCGACGGCGGGGCCCGCCTCGGGCTGCCCCTCGACCTGGACGACCTCGCGGCCGGCCACCTTGGCGTCGATGACCTCCTGGAGCGCCTCGCGGTAGGCGTCCTTGTACTCGCCCGGGTCGAAGTCGCCCACCATCGTCTCGATCAGCGACTCGGCCATCTTGAGCTCCTGCGGGCGCAGGTCGATGTCCTCGTCGAGGAAGGCGAAGTCGGCGGTACGCACCTCGTCGGGCCACAGCATCGTCTCCAGGACGAAGATCCCGTCGCGGACCCGGAGCGTGGCCAGGGACTCGCGCTGGCGCAGCGCGACCTTCACGATCGCGACCTGGCCCGACTTCTCGAGCGCGTCGCGCAGCAGCACGTAGGGTTTCGCGCCCTGGGCGTCGGGCTCCAGGAAGTAGGACTTGGCGAAGTAGATGGGGTCGATCTGCTCCACGGGGGTGAACTGGAGCACGTCGATGCGGCGCGAGCTCGACAGCGGCAGGTCGGCGAAGTCGTCGTCGGTCAGCACGACCATGTCGCCGGTGGGCAGTTCGTAGCCCTTGGCGATGTCGGCGTAGGCGACCTCTTCGCCGTCGATCGTGCACACGCGCTTGTAGCGGATGCGCCCGCCGTCTTCACGGTGCACCTGGTGGAAGGAGACGTCCTTCTGCTCGGTCGCCGAGTAGAGCTTGACCGGGATCGTCACCAGCCCGAACGAGATGGCGCCCTTCCAGATGCTGCGCATAGCCACATTCTCGTCTCTGTGTTCGAATCACGCCAAGCCGGGATTCAAGGGACTTACCTAAGGGGGACATACCCTCTGTGGCACTGCCATATCCGGTCGAACCCATGCTCGCCGTCCCCGGCGCACTGCCGTCGGACGGCTCCCGGTACATGCTCGAAGTCAAGTGGGACGGCATCCGGGTCGTCGCCCACCTGGAGGGCGAGCCGCGGCTGTTCGGCCGCAAGGGCGTCGAGGTGACCCGGCGCTATCCCGAGGCCGTGCTGAAGGTGCCGCGCGACGTCGTGCTCGACGGCGAGGTCGTCGCGTTCGACCACGAGGGGAAGCCGTCGTTCGAGCTGATCCAGCGCCGCATGAACGTCGGCGACCCGGGCGCCCACGGGCTGCTGGGGGTGGTGCCGGTGACGTACATGCCCTTCGATCTTCTCGCCCTGGACGGCGCCGCGCTGCTCGACCGGCCCTACCACGAGCGGCGCGAGTTGCTCGAATCGCTGGGGATCTCGCTGGGGATCACGGTGGCGCCCACCTTCCCGTGCCATCCCGACGTGCTGGCCGCGACCCGCGAGCAGGGGCTCGAAGGCGTGGTGGCCAAGCACGTCGACTCGCGCTACCGGCCCGGCACCCGCTCGCCCTGGTGGATCAAGGTGAAGAACCTGGTCGAGCGGGAGGTCGTGATCGGCGGGTGGCGTCCGGGCAAGGGCCGGCGCTCCGGCGGCGTCGGGTCGCTGCTCATGGGCGCCTTCGGCCCTGGCGGGTTCGTCTTCCTCGGTCATGTCGGTACGGGGTTCAGCGACGCCGCCCTGGACGAACTGCTGGCCCTGCTCGTGCCGCTGGAGGTCCCGCGCAGCGCGTACACGAGGGAACTGCCCAGGGAGATCGCCAGAGACGCGCGCTGGGTGCGCCCGGAGCTCGTCGGCGAGGTCACCTACGCCAACCAGACCACCGAGGGCCGCCTGCGCGCGCCCGCCTGGCGCGGCCTGCGCCCGGACAAGATCCCGGCGGAGGTACGGCTGTGACGAAGGTCCCCGTGCGGGTCGAAGGCCGTGACCTGGTGCTGAGCAACCTCGACAAGGTCCTGTTCCCCGAGGCCGGCTTCACCAAGGCCGAGGTGATCGACTACTACACCCGGGTCGCGCCCTACCTGCTCCCCCATCTCAAGGGCCGCCCGCTGACCGTGAAGCGCTACCCCAACGGCGTCGGCGGCGCCTTCTTCTTCGAGAAGAACGCGCCGCGCCACACCCCTTCGTGGATCCGCCGGGTACGCCTGCCCGTCCCCGGCAGCACGAAGGACCGCGAGACCATCGACTTCGCGATCGTCGACGACCTGCCGACGCTGATCTACTACGCCAACCTGGCGGCGCTGGAACTCCACGTGCCCATGTGGCGGGTCTCGCCCGGCGGCGACCCGCTGCCGCCCGACCTGCTCGTCTTCGACCTCGATCCCGGCGCCCCGGCCACGATCGTCGAGTGCTGCGAGGTGGCCCTGCTGCTGCGCGAGGCGCTCGCCGGGGAGGGACTGGAGTGCTTCGCGAAGACCAGCGGCAACAAGGGCATGCAACTCCACGTGCCGTGGACCTCCTCCGAGAGCACGTCGGCGTTCGCGAAGGAGATCGCCGAACGGCTCGCCCGGAAACACGATTTCGTCACCGCCGTGATGGCTAGAAGGGAGCGCCCCGGGAAGGTGTTCATCGACTGGAGCCAGAACAATCCGGCCAAGACCACCGTCGCCGTCTACTCGGTGCGGGCCAACGCGGAGCCGACCGTCTCGACTCCCCTGACCTGGACCGAGGTGGCCGCCTGCGACGACCCCGGCCGGCTGCGATTCACCACGTCAGAGGTACTGGCGCGGGTCGGGGCACACGGGGACCTGTTCCCGTAGTGTGGGCCGGAGGAGGGACGCCGATGTCCGAGAACGAAGCGAGCGAGGCCCCTGAGGCCGACGTCGCCGAGCAGAACCGGGCCGTCGCCGAGGAACCCGAAGAAGACGCCTGGCCGGAGGATCTGCCGCTGGAGGCCGACCCGGCGGATGCCGCCGACCAGAAACGGACATATGACGACGACGAGGACGACTATCGCTGACCTGGTGACCCAGCCGTAGGATGGGGGCCGCCGAAACCCGCGCGCAAGGAGTGGCTGTGACCGCAACCCCGGATGCCAAACCCCGGGGCACCCGGCTGCCCCGGCTCGCCCGCCGCCGCCAGTTGCTGAGCGCCGCGCAGGAGGTCTTCGTCGAGAACGGCTACCACGCGGCCGCGATGGACGAGATCGCCGAGCGGGCCGGAGTCAGCAAGCCGGTGCTCTACCAGCACTTCCCGGGCAAGCTCGAGCTCTATCTCGCGCTGCTCGACGTCCACGTCGACGACATGGTGGCGCGCTGCAACGAGGCCCTGGCCTCCACGAGCGACAACAAGCAGCGGGTGCAGGCCGCCATCGGCGCCTTCTTCGACTTCGTCTCCAGCCAGGGCGAGGCCTTCCGTCTGGTCTTCGAGAGCGACCTGCGCAACGTCGCGGCCGTGCGCGAGCGCATGGAACGATCGCTGCGCCAGAGCGCCGACGCGATCGCCGAGGTGATCCAGGAGGACACCGGCTGCTCCAGCGAAGACGCCCACCTGCTCGGCGTCGGGCTCGTCGGCATGGCCGAGGTGAGCGCCCGCTACTGGCTGACCAGCGGCGGCGCGATCCCCAAGGACGCCGCGGCCGGGCTCATCGCCCGTCTCGCCTGGCGCGGCATCGGCGGTTTCCCCCGCACGACGTGATCACCTGCCGGTTACGCCGGTCGCGATCAGGCTCTGCCGGGCCGATTTCCGGGGTCACGATGGAGACCTCTCGAAAGGGGCCCAGATGGAAATCAAGATCGGCGTGCAGTCGGTGCACCGTGAACTCGTCGTCGAGACCGACCTCACCGTCGAGGAGATCGAAGAGGAAGTCCGCAACGCGCTGGCCGCCGACCGTGGCGTCTTCTCGATCAGCGACGTCAAGGGGAACCGGGTGATCGTGCCCGTCGCGGCGCTCGGCTTCATCGAGATCGGCGAGGGAGCGAGCCGCTCCGTCGGCTTCGGTGGCACCCTCTGAAAGGCCTTCGGGCGCCGCTGTGAAAGGCGGCGCCCACTGGCTTCTCTTTACTGCGGACCGAGCGTGCACCCGGGCGGACGTCTGCGTGGGACATGTGCGTCGTCCCTGCGTCTGCTGATGGTCGGGCATCCTGAGCTCGCCCTGCGCATCACTGCGCGGGAGGCCCATCGATTCGGTCCACATCTTGTCAAGGAACTGCCGTAGCGGCGCGAGGCCCTCATAACTCGCACGGTACAACCCCTTGGCGCCTTCACGCCTCTCGATCATCACTCTGGGGTGCCCGATTCAGCCTCCGGGAGTCAGCCCCAGCGCCGACATGCGCTTGCCGTGCTCCTCTGTGAGCTGGGCGAACATCCGCCCGATGGCGGCCAGGTCGTCGCCGTCGACCAGCAGCTCGGCCAGTTCCGGCCGGGCCGTCGCCACCCGATGGGCCTGGCTCAGCGCCTCGCCGACCAGCCGCCGCGCCCACAGGGCCAGCCGGCCGCCCAGGCGCGGGTCCTCCTCCATGGCCTTCCTGACCCGCTCGACGACCAGCTCGGAGCGGGCCTCGTCGACCAGCGCCTGGTCGACGAGTTTCTGGGTCTCCTCGTCGACCCGCCGCGCGGCCACCCGGTAGAAGTCGCCCGCCAGGCCGGTGCCGACGTAGGCCTTGACCAGCGCCTCGTACCAGTCGCCCGGCTGGGTCTGCTCGTGCCAGGCGTCGAGGGCGTCGACGAAGGGGGCCATCGCCACTTCCGGGTCGGTGCCCAGCTCGCCGATCCGGTCGCGGACCAGACGGAAATGGCCGTATTCGGTGGCCGCCACATCGCCCAGCGCGGCCCTGTCGGTCAGCGAGGGGGCCAGCAGGGAGGCGTCCTGCGCCATCCGGAGGAACGCGGTGAGCTCGGCGTAGGCGAGCACACCGAGAAGGTCGACGACACCGGGGCGGGTAATGGTCATAGGCAGCAGCGTAGAGGCCGTGTCTCATGAAGAAACATGTGAAACACGCCGCAAATCGGTTAGCAGCTGTGGTATCGAGTAGACTGCTCTGTGAGAAGTGCGACCGCACTGTGTTGATCCGGGGTATTGATCCCCCGGTAACCCCCAGAGAGCTTGGCTGCGAGCGGTCGCGTACGACGTCGAAGGCGCCTTTCGTAAGGACCCGGCACGCGAGCCCGTTTGGTCACGAAGCCGCCTTCGCCACACGACTGAGGCAGGCGACGATTACGACGTTCCGAGACCTGGGTGTCATCCCAGAGATCGCCGATGCCCTGGAGACCGAGGGCATCGTCTCACCCTTCCCTATTCAGGAGATGGCTCTCCCCCTCGCGCTGTCCGGCCAAGATGTCATCGGCCAGGCCCGCACCGGAACCGGAAAGACCTACGCCTTCGGCGTTGCGATGCTCCAGTCCGTCGGGAAGCCACGCAAGAACCGCAAGAAGCCCCGGGGGCTCGTCATCGTCCCCACCCGTGAGCTGGCCCTCCAGGTGACCGAGGACCTCGTCCTCGCCGCCGGGAAGCTCGGCTCCCGCATCCTGACCGTCTACGGCGGGCGCGCCTACGAGCCCCAGGTCGAGGCGCTCAAGAGTGGGGTCGACGTCATCGTCGGCACCCCCGGCCGGATGCTCGACCTGATCAAGCAGAAGCACCTCGACCTCAGCCAGATCACCATGATGGTGCTCGACGAGGCCGACCGCATGCTCGATCTGGGCTTCCTGCCCGACATCGAACGCATCATCAAGCTGGTTCCGCAGGAGCGGCAGACCATGCTGTTCTCGGCGACCATGCCGGGCGAGATCGTGGCGCTCTCGCGGCGCTACCTGACCCGCCCGATCCATGTACGCGCCGAGACCACCGAGGCGGAGAACGAAGCCCCCTCGAACACCACGCAGTTCGTCTACCGCACCCACCGGATGGACAAGATCGAGATCGTGGCCCGCCTGCTCCAGGCCGAGGGCCGCGGCCTCACGATGGTCTTCTGCGAGACCAAGCGGGCCTGCGACATGGTCCACGAGCAGCTCAAGGATCGCGGCTTCGCCGCCGCGGCCGTCCACGGCGACCTCGGTCAGGGCCAGCGCGAGCAGGCGTTGCGGGCCTTCCGCAACGGCAAGATCGACGTCCTGGTCGCCACCGACGTGGCCGCCCGCGGCATCGACATCGACGACGTCACCCACGTCGTCAACTACGACCTGCCGCAGGACGAGAAGACCTACGTCCACCGCATCGGCCGCACCGGCCGGGCCGGTCGCACCGGCGTCGCGGTGACGTTCGTCGAATGGACCGAGATGACCCGCTGGAAGGTCATCAACAACGCCCTGGGCCTCGGGAACCCCGAGCCGGCCGAGTCCTACTCCAGCTCGCCCCACGTGTTCGAGGAACTGCACATCCCCGCGGGCACCAAGGGCGTGCTGCCGCGCGCCAACCGCTCGCGGGTCGGCCTCGACGCCGAGGAGATCGAAGACCTCGGCGAGACCGGCCGCACGCGCAGCCGTCGCGACAAAGACCGCGACAAAGACCGGGACAGGGGCCCCGACCGGGACCGCGACAGGGAGAGGGAGGAGCGCAAGGAGCGCCCCGCCCGCAACCGCCGCCGCACCCGCGCGGGCCGCACGTCCGACGAACCCACCGAGGTCGCCGAGACGACGTTCGACGCAGCAGTGTCCGACTCACTGTCCGACGCACTGCCCGAACCCGTCCAGGCCGTCATTGAGGAGCCCATCGTGCCGTTCGAGGGAGACATCCTCGACCCGATCCACGATGAGATCCACACAGCTGAGGAGGAGGTGGAGATCTCTCCCATGGAGACCACCCGAACAGCCGAACCCGAGAAGATCATCCCGGCCAGCCCGTTCGCGATCATCTTCCGCTCGCCCGACCTGGCCACCGACGACGACGTGCCCGCGCCCTCGGCCGCGACCGAGCGCAAGGCCCAGCGTCGTGGCGGCCCGCACACCGGCTCCGGCGGCAACCGCCCGCGCCCGCGCCGCAACTAGCGCCGATACCGCAGGGCTCCGCTCATCTGCGGCGCCCTGCGGGTTTCAGTATCGTGGCTTCACGTGAGTACGCCGAGATTCCTGGATCTGCCGCCCGGGGTGAGCCCCAAGCGGATCGAAACCCCTGAAGGGGTGTTCGCCGTTCTGGAGGCGCTGCCCGGCAGCGGCCTGCCCGACAGGTGGCCGGCGGTGCTGGTGCCCGGCTACACGGGGAGCAAGGAAGACTTCCTCTCGGTCCTGCAGACCCTGGCCCAGGCCGGGCGGCGCGTCATCGCCGTCGACCTGCGGGGGCAGTACGAGACTCCGGGTCCCGACGACCCCGCCGCCTACACGTGCGCCGCTCTGGGCCGTGACGTCGACGCCCTGGTCAACGTGGTGGGGGGCGGCGAGCCCGTCCACCTGCTCGGCCACTCGTTCGGTGGCCTGGTCACCCGTGAGACCGTGCTCGACGGCACGGCCAAGCTGGCGTCCTACACGCTCATGAGCACCGGCCCGGCCGGCATGGTGGGCCCGCGCGAGGTGTCCGGCCGCCGCATGCTGGCGAAGATGCCGGAGCTCGGCCTTGAGGCGATGTGGTCGGAGAAGATGGAGCCCGACGCCGTGCGCGCCGGGGTTCCCGAGGAGATCGTGGCGTTCCTGCGCCGCCGCCTGTTCGCCAACTCGCTGGTCGGCCTGGAGTGCATGGGCCGGGCGGTCCTCGACGCCGCCGACCGCGTCGACGAACTGGCCGAGACGGGCCTGTCGACGTTGGTCCTCTACGGCGAACACGACGACGGCTGGCCGCCGCACCTCCAGTCGGAGATGGCCGACCGGCTCGACTGCGAGTGCGTGGTGGTTCCCGGGGCCGTCCACTCACCGGCGGTCGAAGCCCCGGAGACGACGGCGGCGGCGCTGACCCGCTTCTGGAACACCGCCGAGAGCACGATGCTGGCGCGTTAGATGGCCGCCAGGCCGTCCCACGGGTCTTTGTCGGGGGCGGCCGCCTGGCCTTCGGGGCAGTGGCGGCGGAAGTCGCACCAGGAGCACAGGACGCCCGGAGACGGCGCGAAGGTCTCGTCTTTCGCCTCACCCGCGCGGTAGGCCTCGTCGGCCTCCTGGGCCTCGGCCGCGATCTGGTCGGCCCTCGACAGGTGGCGGCCCAGTGACTCGTCGGTGTGCTCCCACTCGACGACCTCGCCGGTCGGTAAATGGTGGAGCTCGACCTTGTGGCAGGGGCGCCGCAGCACCCGGCTCGCCGCCACGGCGTAGATCGCCAAAGCCAGGGAGCCGCGCGCGTCGTCGCTGGTCAGCGGGCGGCGGCCGGTCTTGTAGTCGACCACGACGAGTTCGTCGCCGCGCCGGTCGAGCCGGTCGATGCGCCCCGACACCGCCATGACGGACGTGCGGGTCGCGACGGTGCGTTCGACGCCCACGGGCTCGTCGGAGGGGTCGAGGGTGGCGACGTAGCCGGAGACCATCTCGCGGGCCCGGTCACGCCACTTCAGCGACTGTTCGGCGTCGCGGAAGCCCTCGGTGATCCATCCGTTGGAGACCAGGATCGCGGCCGACAACGGCGTGCGCCGCTGGTAGGGCTCGCGCCACCACGCCGCCAGGGCGTTGTGGACGGACGCTCCGACGCTGTTGTGGCCCCAGGGCGGCCCCTTCTGGGGCGCGGGGCGGTCGAGGTAGGTGAACCGGTAGCGGCGGCGGCAGTCGAGCCAGGAGTTGAGCCGCGACGGCGTGCAGGAAAAGAGCCGTCGCGGCATGCCTTCCAGGGGGAGCTGCTCCACCGCGCTCAGTCGTCGTCGACGTTGAGGCGGATGCCCGACGCGCGGGTGCCGTCGGTCAGCGGGCCTTCCTGCGGCTGGTCTTCGGGGTCGGCGGTCAGCGAACCGGAGAGCCACCGGTCGAACAGGGGCTCGAGGTCGCCGATCGTGGACTCCTCGCCGTGGGCGGGCAGCACCCGGGTCTCGGCGGGGAGGGTGAAGAGCCGCTCGCCGATCGAGGTGAGCTGGTCGGCCAGGGCCGGGTAGTCGCCACCGAGCTTGCCCGGGCCGTCGGCCAGCAGGGTCTTGCCGGTGAACACCACGCCCAGCGACTCGGCCAGCAGCGACACGCCGCCGGTGGTCACACCCGGGGTGGTCATGACCTCGAGCTCGGTGTCGGCGACGGCGAACAGGCCCTCGTCTTCCATCTCGATGTCGGGCCAGGTGTCTTCCCAGGTCTGGCGCCACAGGCGCTTGTCCTTGGGGCTCAGGGCGATCACGGCCTCGTCGCGGGCGGCCACCTCGATGGCACCGCCGACGTGGTCGGGCAGACCGTGGGTGCAGATGACGGCGAGGACCTGCCGCTCGCCCACCTTCTCCAGGATCTTCTCCGCGTCGCGCGCGGGGTCGATGACGATGACCTCGTCGTCGTCACCCACGATCCAGGTGTTGTTCTCAACCTTGTGCTCGACGTCGTCGATCTCGACGACCCCCGAGGTCACCACTCGCTCGATACGCGCTGTCACGGACAACACCCTAGCCCGTCTCCGCCGCGCCTTCCCCCGTCAGACGGGGAGAGAACGCCCCGAAGGGCACGTCCCATTCGAGATCGCGAAGATCCGCCAGGGCGAGTTGCATCAGCGTGATCAGATTCCCGGCCTCCGCAGGCCACGCGATGGCCCACAACCAGCGGCCGGCCGCCTCGCCGACGTACACCGCCCGATCCGCCGGTACGTCCGCCCGCACCACCCACAGGGGGATCGAATGGCCGTTGGCGTCGATCTTGGTGATGGGCGTCCGGGCGACGATGTCACCGGGGTCGGGCCCCGGGAGACCGGCGTAGGCCGACCCCAGCCCCACTCCCGGCTCCTCGCAGACGATCAGCAGATCGGCGGGCCCCGAGCTGAGCGAGGGCCCGGAGACCGCGACGACGCTCGCCCGGTCACCCGCCTCGGCGAACCCGGTGACGAGCCACCCGGCGGGAAGCGGCCACGGCAGCCAGACGGGCACGGTCGAGCCCCTGATGAGTTCGACCCCCGCCGGACCCGGCTGATGAGAGCGGTGCGGCGGCACCTCGCCGTGGACGACGCACCACCAGGCGGTGGGCACGGCACCGGGTTCGGTCAGCTTGCCGAAGCACCGAGGGCAGGTGGGCACGGCTGTCACAGTTACTCACCGTGCTCCGCCGACCGGGACCCGTCAAGGTCTCCCGGGGCTTTTAGCCGTAATCTTGGCGTTATGCGATGTGTTGGGGCCATCATCCACGACACCGAAGGTCGCCTCCTGCTCATCCAGCGTGGCCATCCGCCGTCGGAGGGCCTGTGGTCCCTGCCCGGCGGCCGCGTCGAGGAGGGCGAGACCGACGACGCCGCCCTCCGCCGCGAGATCCGCGAGGAGACCGGCCTGGAGATCGAGGTCGGCGCCCTGGCCGGCACGGTGGTGATCGGCCTCTACGAGATCTTCGACTACCACTCCCACGTGACCGGAGGCGAGCTCGTCCCGGGAGACGATGCCGCCGCGGCCCTGTGGGCCACTACTGATGATCTTGTACGCCTCCCGCTGACGAAAGGCCTCCTCGACTTCCTGAACGGCCTTCCCTGACACCTACGCGTCCCCCGACGACAGCGTGCTGCGCCAGATGGTGATGTTGTCGGTCGAGCTCGTCGTCGAGCGGCCCACCGCGATCACCCGCTGACCCGAGATCGTCACCGCCTCCAGCCACTGGGCGCCCGGCCCGCCGAGCCCGTCTTCGACCAGCCCGTGGCGGACCCAGACCAGCCCGTCGTCGGACGCCCACACCGAGCTGTCGACCTCGCTGCCGGTTCCGTGGGCGCCCACCGCGACGATGCCGAGCTCGCTCGCCGTCAGGTCGAGCACCACGGCCGGCGCCTCGGCGGGCAGCCAGGCGAACTCCCAGCTGTCGCCGCCGTCGCCGCTCACGGCCGAGAACGGGCGGGTCCCGTCGTCGGTCAGCGCGGTCCCGGTCGCGATCAGCTTGCCGTCGCGGGCCACGAGGTGCCGCAGACCGGCCGACTGGGCGTCGTCGGGCAGGACCCGGTTCTTGGCCTCCCACTTGAGGCCGTCGCCGGAGACCCAGACGACCCCGTTCTCCCGCTCGGCCCGTCCGGACCCGCCGATGGCCACGAAGCCGTCGTCGGTGGCGGCCACGTCGTGGATGCGCACCTCGGCCGCCCCGGCGGGCAGTTCGCCGACGCGCGAGAACTTCTTCAGGTCGTCGGTGAACCACAGAGCGGGGCCGATGCCGGTGCCGGTCTGGTCTTCACCGGCCAGCACGTAGCCCTTCGCCCCGGCCGCGACCGTCTGCGGCGCCAGCGAGAAGTGGCCCTCGGGGACCGACATCTCGGGCCCCTGCCGCCAGCCCTTGCCGTCGGAGGACACCACGAGCAGCGGCTTGGTCACCAGGAGGTCGGCCATCGTGCTGCCCACGGCGAGCCAGCCCTTGGGGCCGTAGGCGACGTCGGAGAGCGCCTGCCGCCCCGACCCGCCGAGCCACTGGGAGTTGATCGCCCGCCAGTTGGCGCCGTTGTTGCCGCTGGTCCAGATGCCGGCGTCGCCGTTGGCCGAGCCGACCGCGACGAACGCGCCCCCGGCCGCCAGCACCCCGGAGGTGTTGCGCGCCAGCCGGTTGAGCCCCGGCACGCTCTCCAGCGGCACCGCCCGGGCGGCCTTGCCCTTCTCTGCCGTCATCAGCACGGGGAGGTTCTCGACGTCACCGGCGCCGCGTTTGTCGCCACCGGCGACCAGGCGTCCGCTGTCGGTGATGGTCAGCCCGCGCAGCGTGCCGGGGATGGCGCCGAGGTCGGCCCGCTTACGCCAGTCGCGGCCGTCGTCGCTGGTGAAGAGGGCGTACTCCTCCCAGGCCGACTCCACCACTGCGGCCAGGCCGGCGCCCGAGGCGGCCAGGCCGCGCACGCCGCTTCCGGCGGGGCTGAGCGGGCCGATGGTGCCGCAGGCCGTCCAGTTCTGGCCTTCGGGCGAGCAGTGCACCTGCACGCCCGGACCGGGGAACCGCTGGCCGGTCGGCACCAGCACGAAGCCGTCGGCCGAGGCCGCCAGGGCGCCCGTCTCCGGCCTGATGTCGGGCAGGGCCGTGGCGGTGCGCAGCCAGGTCTTGCCGCCGTCGTCCGACCGCAGGATCACGGTGGCCGTACCGGAGCCGGGTTCGGCCAGGGCCACGACCTTGTCGCCCTTGGCCACGACCGCCTTGACCGTACGGATCATGTCGGGGGTGCCGATCCTGGGCGTCTCCACACGGGCCCACGCCTGGCCGTCGGCGGAGGTCCAGGCGACCGCGCCCGCGGTGCCGTCGGCCTGCATGGTGCTGCCGACGGCGACGAAGCCGGTGGCGGTGCGGGCCAGGTCGGTCACCCGGTCGGACTCCAGGAACATCCCGAGCCGGGCCGGGTCGACCGCGGCCCACGACCGGCCGTCGGCGGAGGTCCACATGCCCCGGCCCTCGGGCCCTGCGGGGTCGGTGCTGACCGCCAGCCACTTGCCGCCGCTGCCGACCACCCGTCCGGGTGAACCGGGCGCGGCCTCGTATCCGGGAGGTCCGTTGACCTCGCCGAGCGTCCAGTCCTTGCCGTCGTTGGCCGAGACGACGAACAGGGGGCGGGCGATGGCGCTGGTGGTGTCGGTGCCGACCGCCACGATCGTCGATCCCGACGACGCGACCGAGGTCAGCACCTGCCGTGATCCGTTGCCGGGCCGGCCGGGCGCCTGGAAGGCCGAGTCGCCCGACTGCCCGTCGCCGACGGCGAGCCGGATGCCGGAGGTGGCGGGGGCGGTCGCCCATCGCACCACGAACAGCCCGAACGCCGCCGCCGTGATGACGGCCACGATCACCAGCAGCGGTAACCCGATCTTCGGCCGCCGCCGCTGGGTGCGCACCCCGCGCCGCCCGTGCCTGCCGCCGCGCGGCGGCCCCAGCGTGGCCAGCACGTCGGGCCGCAGCGGCCGGCCGCCGGGCGGCTTCCCGATCCGCTCGGGCGGCGCCTTCCGCACCACGGGCCTCGCCTGGACGTCACCCTCCCGCCGCCCCGGCCCGAACTCGGGCTCCGAGACGAACTCGGGCTCGGCCGGTATGGCGGGCCGCACCCTGATCCCGTGGTCACGCGCCGGTCCGGAGGCGACCAGCCGGTCGTCGGGATGGGATCGCCGCGTCTCCCGCTCGTCGTCACCGGGCGGCTGCGGCGTGGAGTAGGGCCGATGGTGCCGAGGCGGAAAGTCGGACGGCCGCCCCTGCCGGAGCCCCGGATCGGGCGGGTAGATCCCCTCGGGCGTCGCCTCGTCGCCCCGGATCGCCGGGTCGAGCGGGTAGACCGGCTCGACCCCGGGCGGCAACCCGCCCTCGCGCGCGACCCCGACCCCGCCGAGCCCCGCCAGCCCGCTCAACCGGCCGGTATCGGCTCCCCGCGAACCGCCGCGGTCACCCAGGGGGTCGGCCGGGTCGATCTCGTCGTCGTCCCGCGACCGCTCGGCACCCGCGGCCGCACCCGTGGCCCACGAACCACCCCGGGCACCCAGCGGATCGGACCACTCGGCGTCGTCTGACGTGGTCTCCGGGGGCACGGGTAACGGGGAGCTCGCCAGGGGCCAGACGACCTGGTCGTCCGGCTCTCCCGGCCTCGGGCCGATCGGGGCGTGGCGGCGCTCGCCCAGGGCCTCGAACGGTAACGACCCGATCGCCCGCCTGGGCAGGGTGGCGTCGAGGTTGCCGGCGTCGGGCTCGGGCCCGTCGGGGCCGGACGCGCCGTCGTAGGGTCGCCGGCCTCGTACCGGAGGATCTTCTGCGGTCGGAGCGGCGAAGGGGGGCAGAGCCCAGGGCGAGGTGCGGGGTGAGGTGCGCGGGCGGGGACTCTCCTCGGGGGTCGTGGCAGGGCCCGGTGGCGAGTGATGGAGCTTCGGCGGGACTTCCGGCTGCTCCTCGTCTTCGGGGGGCACGGCCACTTACCTCCTCCTATCGACCGTTCCACAAGTGTCTGGGAGGGACGCAATCCCTCTGATACCCCTCCCCCAACCCACGATCACCTCCTCTCTAGTGAGATTTATCCGACCTCCGCTGAAATTCCCGACTTACGAGTCAAAACCACGACACCAACCCCAAAAACGCCAAATTGCACGATCGTTCCCACAAGGGTCTGCCAGGGCAGGGAACCCTGCTCCAGCGCCGCGCCGAGCCCCCCGGCCACCGCCGCGATCCCGAACGCCCCCACGTTGTTCACCGCGTGGAGAGCGATGGCCGCCTCAAGGCCGCCGGTGCGGACCGACACCCACCCCATGAGGACGCCGAACCCGAACGTATAGGCGATTCCCCAGTCGGTGTAGCCGTGGAAGGCTGCGAACACGGCCGACGAGATGATGATCCCCCACCACGGATTACGCAAATATGCACCGAAGGCCTGAACCACCCAGCCCCGGAACGCGTACTCCTCTGCAGCCGCTTGTATGGGCACGAGGAGAAGGATCACCAGCAACGGCACGAGCAGATTCGACCAGCCCGCCCAGCCGTAACCAGGAGATTCCCCCGTAGCCACGAAGGTCAGGCTCTGGGCGGCCTCCCCCAGCACCACCGCGAGGACCGCCAATGGAACGCATCGGAAGAGCCACCGCCAGCGCAGCCGTCCCGCGACCGACGACAGGGTTCCGGGCGGGCGCCGCTGCGTCAGCCAGGCCGCCCCCATCACGATGGGGATCAGGATCGCGATCGCCACGAGCTGGAAGCCGAGGTCGAGCACGGGATCGGCGAACAGCACCCGGCCGGCCGAAGGCGCCGTCTGCAGGCCCGCGACCACGGCCACCATCATCCCGACCAGACCCAGCACCGCCGACAACGCGACGTAGACGGCCACGATCAGCAGGGTGCCGAGCAGGGGCCGCCACCACCGGTGCACGGAAGTGTGCGCGAGCCGGTCGTACCGCGAACCCGGAGGCGGCGGGACGATCCACGACGAGAGCGATGGCTGCTGGATCACGCCCCCATTCTTAGCCCAGACGAGTGCGCATTAGTCCACAGACAAACGCGGCCCGCCGCGTTTCACTCTGGGGCAGGAAACAATCCCAGGAGATACGGAACATGAGCCGGCTAGGACCCATATACACATTGGCCGTCGGGGCGGTGATGACCGCCGGACTGACGGTGGCCAGCGCGACGGCCTCCCCCGCCATCGAGACGACCGCCGCCATCCCCGCGGCCGCCCCGCAGCCCGGCGTCGAGGAGCCCCCCGCCGCCACCGACGAAGCCACCCCCGACGCCACTCAGGAACCCGAAGAGGTGGCCGCCCCCGAAGACCAGGACACCACCCCGAAGAAGATCGACTACGCCGGTGTCGTCGACCAGAACGGCGGCCTGATCGCCATCTCGATCCGCAACGGCAAGGTGGTCGGCTACTTCTGCGACGGCCAGATCGAGGCCTGGCTCAAGGGCACCGCCGAAGACAACACCGTCACCCTCGAAGGCAAGGACACCCTGGTCACCGCGGCGCTGCGCGGCGGCAAGGCGCAGGGCCGGATCGAGTTCAAGGACAAGTCGTGGCGCTTCTCGGCCAACACCGTGAAGAAGCCCTCGGGCCTCTACCGGGCCACCGCCCAGGTGCGCGGCGCCCGCGTCGTCGGCGGCTGGATCAAGCTCCCCAACGGCCAGTCGGTCGGCCGTCTCATGATCGGTGAAGGCGCCGGTGAGGCCGCCCCGGCCTTCGACGGCGGCCCCCAGACCTGGTACGGCATTCCGCTCACCCCCGAAGACCCCGACACCTTCATCGACAAGTTCCTCTCCTGACGAACGTCCGCCCCAGCCTGACCTTCTTGAGAGCTTGAGAGCCTGAGATGTCCCACACCCAAGTCGCTCCACAGAGCCGCGGCGCCGTCGCCGCCCTCGTCATCCCCGTCCTCGCCGGTGGCCTCGTCGCCGCCGCCCTCGGGGTGTACGGAGAACTTCACCCCCCGACAGGTTTCGCCGTCGGCATCGCCGGGTTCTCCGGCCCGCTGGCGATGAAGGTCTGGCTGACCACGGTCGCCGCCGTGCTGGCGATCGTCCAGGTGTTCACGGCGTTCGCCATCTGGGGCAAGATCCCCGTGCAGGGTTCGTGGCCCGGCCCGGTGCACCGATGGTCGGGGCGCCTTGCCTTCCTGGCCACCGTCCCGGTCGCCTTCCACTGCCTCTACTCCGTGGGCGCGCGCTACGACGACCCGCGCGTCATGTTCCACTCGATCTTCGGCTGCATCTTCTACGGCGTGTTCGTCACCAAGATGCTCTCGCTGCCCAAGCGCGGCCTGCCCGGCTGGAGCCTGCCGATCCTCGGCGGCCTCCTCTTCACCCTGCTCATCGGCCTCTGGCTGACCTCGTCGTTCTGGTTCTTCACGACCATCGGCATCCAGTTCTAGGAAGCGCCGTCCTCAGGGCCGCTCGAACCGTTTCGTCCGGGCGAGCCCTGCGGCCCGGCCCTTGGCCGAGATCACCAGGGCCATCTTCCTGGACGCCTCGTCGATCATCTCGTCGCCGAGCATGACCGCGCCGCGCCGCTCGACCGTCGTGTAGTAGTCGTACGCGTCGAGGATGAGCTCGGCGTGGTCGTAGTCGTCCTGCGCCGGGGAGAACACCTCGTTCCCGGCGTCGACCTGCCCCGGGTGCAGCACCCACTTCCCGTCGAAGCCCAGCGCCGCCGCGCGCGCCGCGACCCGGCGGAAGCCCTCGACGTCCTTGATCTGCAGGTACGGCCCGTCGATGGCCTGGAGCCCGTGGGCCCTGGCCGCCATGAGGATGCGCATCAGGATGTAGTGGTAGGCGTCGCCCTCGGCGTAGCCGGGCGGCTGCTCCCCCACCACGAGCGTGCGCATCCCGATCGACGCCATGAAGTCGGCCGGCCCGAACACCAGCGTCTCGACACGCGGTGAGGCCCCGGCGATCTCGTCGACGTTCACCAGCCCCCGGGCGCTCTCGATCTGCGCCTCAATGCCGATGGCCCCGACCGGCAGCCCCGCGGCCTTCTCGACCTGGGTCAGCAGCAGATCGAGCCACCGCACGTGGGAGGCGTCTTCGACCTTGGGCAGCATCAGGCAGTGCAGCCGGTCACCGGCCCCCTCGACCACCTCGATGACGTCGCGATACGTCCACGCCGTCGAAAGGTCGTTGACCCGCACGACGACCGTCTTGGCACCCCATTCCCCATCGCGAAGAGCCGCGACGATGTTCCCCCGGGCCCCCTCTTTGGCCAGCGGGGCCACCGAGTCTTCCAGGTCGAGGAACACCTCGTCGGCGGGCAGCCCCTGGGCCTTCTCCAGAAAACGCGGGTTGCTCCCGGGTACCGCCAGACACGTACGTCGCGCGCGCATGGGCCCAACCCTACAAAGCCGGGCGGGAGACGTTGTATCCGGTCTCATAAGGAAGTTACGGGTGATCTATGCGACTAATAGGGAGGTAATTCCGCTTCCTCCCATAGGAGCCACAAGATGTCCCGAGCCGTCGCCGCGAACCGCCCCGCGGTCCTCTCCGACCTCATCCCCGGCACGATCGTTCGTGACGTCGTCCTCGTCATCGCCGCCGCCGCGCTCACCGGCGCCGCCGCCCAGGTGGCGTTCCCGGTGCCCGGCAGCCCCGTGCCGGTGACCCTCCAGACCTTCGCCGTGCTGCTGTCGGGCGCCACGCTCGGCCTGTGGCGGGCCGCCGCCGGCATGGCCCTCTACCTGCTCGCGGGCCTGGCGGGCGTGCCGTGGTTCACCGCCGCCGGTGACGCCACGCTCGGCTACGTCGTCGGCTTCTTCCTGGCCGCCGCCGTCGTGGGCGCGCTGGCCGGGCGGGGCGGGGACCGAACGGTCGGCAGAGCCGTCGTCACGATGCTCGTCGGCACCGTCCTGATCTACCTCGTCGGCGTGCCGTGGCTGGCCGTGGCCGCCGACATGAGCCTGGCGACCGCGATCGAGAAGGGCGTCGTGCCGTTCCTGATCGGCGACGGGATCAAGGTCCTGCTGGCCGCCGGACTCCTTCCCGCGGCGTGGAAAATCGCCTCCTGACAGGAAGTTTGACCTGTGTGAAACTGGCCGTCATGAGCCCCGCGTTGATCGAAGACGCCGCGAAGCGGTCGAGCGTGCTCTGGGTGGTGCTGCCCCAAGGCACCCGCCTGGCCTGGCACGTCTGGCATGACGACGCCATCTACCTCGTGGTCGGGGGCGGGGAGCAGCAGCTCCCCGGCCTCACCGCCCAACACGAGATCGAGGTCGTTCTCCGCAGCAAGGACAACGGCGCCCAGCTCGTCCGCTTCCCCGCGGCGGTCGAGGTCGTCGACCAGAGGGAGAGCCCCGACATCGTGGCCGCCCTCGCCAAAGAACGGCTGAACGCCACCGACGCGGCCGGCCTCCCGGCCCGCTGGGCCAAGAGGTCGGCGGTGGTCAGGCTCAGGCCGACGGGTTGAGCACCGGCTCGCGCACGGCGGGCGCCTCCTCCGGGGCCCGCCGCGCCGTGGCCGTCTGGGCCAGCAGCGCCCCGAGCAGCACGACCGCACCACCGATGATCTGGAAGGCGCCCAGCGCCTCACCCAGCAGCACCCACGCGATCAGCGCGCCGGTGATGACCTCCAGCGAGGCCACCGTCGCCCCCACCGCCGCCGACAACCGCCGCACCGCGGTCACTCCCGCGATGTACGCCACCACCGTCGCCACCAGGATCAGCCACCCGGCCGCCCCCGCGACGGGGAGCGTGTTGCCCGCCACGGTCGCCATGTCGCCGAAGACCGTCCAGTCGATCGACCACGGCTGCGCGAACGGCACCAGCACGACCGCCGCCCCGAGCATCCCCCAGGCCACCAGGCCGAGCGGGTCGACGTTCAGGTTGTCGCTCATCAGGAAATATCCGGCGCAGCACGCCGCCGCCGCCAGCGCCAGCACCAGGCCGATGGCGTCGAGCCGCAGCCCGTCCCAGACCTCGACCACGACCGCCAGCCCGGCCACCGCGATCACCGCGCCGATGTAGGCCGCGCGCGGCAGCCTGATCCGGCGGACGAACCGCACCCACAGCACCACCAGGACCGGCGAGGTGTACTCGATCAGCAGCGTCACGCCGACGGGCAGCCGCTGGATGGCCAGGAAGTACAGCGCCTGCACCCCGGCGACGGCGACCAGGGCGTACACCCCGAAGAAGAGCCACTGCGAGCGGGGGATGCGCAGCGCGGCGGGCCGCAGCAGCGCGAGCGCGGCCAGGAGCAGCAGCCCGGCGCCCGCCATCCGCACCCACACCGACTCCAGAGGCGCGAGACCCGCCGCGTTCAGATATTTCGCCATCGGCCCGGAGAATCCGAAGCAGACGGCGGACACGGCCGCGATTCCAAGGCTGACTGACCGGATCATGACTCTTCCCTGTAACTACCGTTGACCTACTTTGATCCTGTCATATCCGAATAGTGCGGGTCATCCCCATAACCTGCGAGCGTGGAGCGGATCTTCGTGGCCCGGCTGGCCGGGCTCGCGGTGTTCGATCCCGCCGGTGACAAGATCGGCCGGATCAGGGACGTGGTCGTCGCGCTGCGCGGCCCGCTCCCTCCGCGTGTCCACGGATACGTCGTGGAGGTCCAGCCCCGCCGCCGGGTGTTCCTCCCGGTCACCCGGGTGATCTCGGTGGAGGCCGGGGCCGTCATCTTCACCGGCCGCCTCAACCTGCGCCGCTTCGAGCAGCGCGAGTCCGAGACCCTGGCCATCGGCGAGCTGCTCGACCTGGAGATCACCGTCGACGGTGAGCCCGGCACCGTCCTCGACCTGGCCATGGAGCAGCCCAACCCGCCCGACTGGCTGATCACCAAGGTCGCCTTCCGGCGCGGTACCCGCCGCAGGGGCGAGACCACCGTCGTCGACTGGGGTCAGGTCAGCGGCTTCGAGGTCGCGCAGAAGGACCAGGGCGCCCTCAGCCTGCTGGCCGCCTTCGACGCCATGCGCCCCGCCGACCTCGCGGGAGTTCTCCAGGAACTCCCCGGCAAACGCATGGCCGAGGTCGCGGCGGCCCTCGACGACGACCGCCTGGCCGACGTGCTGGAGGAGCTCCCCGAACGCGACCAGGTCGAGATCCTGGGCGACCTCGACGCCGAACGCGCCGCCGACGTGCTGGAGCACATGGGCCCCGACGACGCCGCCGACCTGCTCCAGGAGCTCCCGCCCGACCAGGCCGAGGCGCTGCTGGCCCTGATGATCCCCGAAGAGGCCGACCCGGTCCGCCGCCTGCTCGGCTACGCCGAGGACACCGCCGGCGGCATGATGACCACCGAGCCCGTCATCCTGCCCCCCAACTCCACCGTCGCCGAGGCGCTCGCCCGGCTGCGCAACCGCGAGCAGCCGCCCTCGATCGCCGCCCAGGTCTTCGTGGCCCGCCCGCCCACCGAGACCCCCACCGGCCGCTTCCTGGGCCTGGCGCACATCCAGCGGCTGCTCCGCGAACCCAGCTTCGCCCTGCTCGGCTCACTCGTCGACGCCAGCGTCGACCCGATCAGGCCCGAGTTCTCCCTCCCCGAGGTGGCCTCCTACCTGGCCACCTACAACCTGGTGGCGGCCCCGGTGATCGACGAGGACGGCCGCCTGATCGGCGCGGTGACCGTCGACGACGTGCTCGACCACCTGCTGCCCGAAGACTGGCGGGAGCGACATGACTGAAGGCCGTCTCGATCAGCCACGCGAACTGCGCCGGCAACTGCCCATCAGGTACGACGCCGAGGCGTTCGGCAAGTGGTCGGAGAAGTTCGCCCGGTTCCTGGGCACCGCGAGCTTCCTGGTCTACATGACCGCGTTCGTGATCCTCTGGATCGGCTGGAACACGCTGACCCCGATGAAATTCGACCCCTATCCGTTCATCTTCCTCACCCTGATGCTGTCGCTCCAGGCGTCGTACGCCGCCCCCCTGATCCTGCTCGCGCAGAACCGGCAGGACGACCGCGACCGGGTTCAGGGCGAGCAGGACCGACACGCGGCGGAGCAGAACCGGGCCGAACTCGAATATCTGACCCGGGAGATCGCCTCGCTGCGCATCGCCCTGGGTGAGGTCGCCACGCGCGACTTCATCAAGGCCGAGGCCGAATGGCTAGTCGACCAGCTTGACGGCAAGAGCGGCACACTGCCCTAGCTCGTCGGACGACAGCCGCTCGACGAACTCGGCCCGCACCCCCCGCAGGTAGGTCGGGGTGGCCTCCTCCAGCAGGGCCTCGCCCTTGTCGGTCAGCACCGCGTAGAGGCCGCGCGCGTCGCTCGGGCAGGCCTGCCGTTCGACCAGCCCGTCGCGTTGCAGCCGGTCGATCAGCCGGGTCAGCCCGCTGCGCGACAGCAGCACCCGGTCGGCGAGATCGTTCATCCGCAGCCGCCGGTAGGGCGCCTCGGACAGTTGGAGCAGCACGTCGTAGGAGGCCATCGCCAGATCGTGGGATTCCAGGAGGTCGGATTCGATGCTCCGGGTGATCCGCATCTGGGCGCGCTGCATCGTGCGCCAGACCTCGATTTGTTCCGCCGACAGGACAGGCGGACTTGTCGGACTCACGCGCGTCATCCTAGAGGTCCGGCCTCGATTCGTAGGAGTGGTCGCCAGTTCGTAGCATGACTACATGGCACCGACCCCAGAAGTGGTGACGGCGGCCCTGGCGACGGTCAACGACCCTGAGATCCGCCGGCCGATCACCGAGCTCGACATGGTCAAGAGCATCGACATCGCCCCCGACGGGCTGGTGCGCGTAGGCGTCTTCCTGACGGTTTCCGGCTGTCCGATGAAAGACACGATCACCCGCGACATCACGGCGGCCGTCTCCAAGATCGAGGGCGTCACGCGCGTCTCCGTCGAGATGGACGTCATGAGCGCCGAGCAGCGTAAAACCCTGCAGACCAAGCTGCGGGGCAACCGCGGCCCCGAGAAGGAGATCCCGTTCGCCCAGCCCGGCTCGCTGACCCGCGTCTTCGCGGTCGCCAGCGGCAAGGGCGGCGTCGGCAAGTCGTCGGTGACGGTCAACTTGGCCGCCTCGATGGCCGCCAGCGGCCTCAAGGTCGGCGTGGTCGACGCCGACATCTACGGCCACAGCGTGCCGCGCATGCTCGGCGTGTCCGAGCGGCCGACCAAGGTCGAAGACATGATCATGCCGCCGGTGGCCCATGACATCAAGGTCATCTCGGTCGGCATGTTCAAGCCCGAGGGCAACAGCGCCGTGGTGTGGCGCGGCCCGATGCTCGACCGCGCGCTCCACCAGTTCCTCGCCGACGTCTTCTGGGGCGACCTCGACGTCCTGCTGATGGACCTGCCGCCGGGCACCGGCGACATCGCGATCTCGGTCGCCCAGCGCATGCCGTCGGCCGAGATCCTCGTGGTGACCACCCCGCAGCAGGCCGCCGCCGAGGTGGCCGAGCGCGCCGGGTCGATCGCCGTCCAGACCCACCAGCAGATCGCCGGCGTGATCGAGAACATGTCGTGGCTGCCCTGCCCCCACTGCGACGAGCGCATCTCGGTGTTCGGCGAGGGCGGCGGCCAGACCGTCGCCGACGCCCTCACCCGCACTCTGGGCTCCCGCGTCCCGCTGCTCGGCCAGATCCCGATCGACACCCGCCTCCGCGAGGGCGGCGACGAGGGCAAGCCCCTCGTCCTCACCGACCCCGACGCCCCGGCCGCGGCCGAACTGCGCCGCATCGCGGCGGGCCTGAGCAAGAAGAAGGGCGGCCTCAGGGGCATGAAGCTCGACATCAGCCCGGCCGCCCGCTAGAAGAACTTCTTCTTCCGTTACGGCTCCGCCTACCACGGCACCGCCCGCCGCCCCCGGCCCGCGCCGCACCCTGACGCCGACCGGCCGCGCCCGCCTCGCATCCAACGGCCAAAGCAAAGGGCCCGCTCAGAAGAGCGGGCCCTTTGTCATGGCTCACGTGTCGTGGCTCAGGTGGCCTCGTTGTCGTAGGGCGGGATCTCGCCCGCCGACAGCTCCACCGTCATCGGCGGGGGCGGCGGCTCGGCCGCCGTGGCCGTCTCCTCCGGAGTGGAGTTCCAGTCCTTCTCGACGTCGTCGAGCAGGTGCTTGCGCACGAAGTTCTTGGGGTTTAGATCGGTCGGGTCGAAGTTCTTGAACTCCGGCCCGAGGTTGGTCTCAAGGTCGGCGCGCGCGTTGTTGGCCATCTGCCGGAGCTGCCGCAGCGTCCGGCCCGCCTGTGAGGCGACACCGGGCAGCTTCTCCGGTCCGAAGACCAGCAGCGCGATCACTACCAGCGCCAGGATCTCCGCCCAGCCGAGTCCGAACACCGTAGATCTCCCTTGCCCTGCCCGAACCGTCGTGAATCAGACGTTGGCCATCACACTACTGCCCGGACAGGCGTGCTACGAGGGTTGGGCCGAGGGAGCCGGTGCCGCCCCGATCACGACATCGACCGTGCGCTCGGCGCCCGCCCGCGTGTAAGTGAACGGAACACGATCACCCGGTGTCTTGCTGCGGATCGTGACGATCAGCTCGCGGCTGTCGCTGATCGGCTGCCCGTCGACCTCGAGGATCACGTCTCCGGCCCGGAGCCCGGCCTTGTCGGCGGGCCCCTGCGGGGTGATCGGCGGAACCCCCCGGTCGGGCGCGTCGGCGATGCGGACACCCTGACCCTGGTAGTTCTGGTCGATCGTGATCCCGATGCGGGAGGTGCGCGCCGAGCCGGTGGAGATGAGCTCTTCGGCGATCCGGCGGACCTGGTTGACCGGGATGGCGAAGCCGAGGCCGATGCTGCCCGACTGCTGCCCGCCGAGCTGCTGCCCGGCCCCTATGGTGGCGATCGCGGAGTTGACCCCGATCACCTCGCCCTTCCCGTTGACCAGCGGGCCGCCCGAGTTGCCGGGGTTGATGGCCGCGTCGGTCTGGATGGCGTTGATCAGCGCCGAGTCGCGCCCGCTCTCGCCCCCGGCCTCGACGGGCCGGTTGAGCGAGCTGACGATGCCGGTCGTGACCGTGCCCGACAGGCCCAGCGGCGAGCCGATCGCGATGACCGGGTCGCCGACCACCATCGAGTCGGAGTTGCCCAGCGTCGCCTCGGGCGAGCCGAACGTCTCGTCGGGCTTCACCACGGCGATGTCGGAGTTGGGGTCGCGCCCCACGATCTGCGCGGTGGTCGACTCGCGGTTGGCGAACCGGATGCGGATCGCCCCGCCGCCTCGCGCCGCCGCGGCCACGACGTGGTTGTTGGTGACGATGTAACCGCCCCGGATGAGGAACCCGGAGCCGGTGCCCGCCTGCCCGCTGCCCTGCACCTCGAGCGAGACCACGCTCGGCAGCACCTTGGCGGCCACCCCGGCGATCGACTCGGGCGCCCGCCCGGTCGGCGCGGCGGCCGGGGTCGGGATGGCGTAGCCAGGGTCGAGCCCCGCGCTCGGGCGGGTCAGCAGATAGGTGCCGCACGACGCCGCGCCACCGGCCACCAGCGCGATGACCAGGCCGAGCGCGGCGAGAGTGCCGGTGCGGGGACCGGTGCGCCGCTCCCGCCGGGGCAGGAACTCGGTCGGCCCCATGGGCGGCGGCGCCCACCCCTCGCCCATGCCGAAGGCGGCGGGCGGCGGGGGTGGCGGCGGCGGGAAATAGGTCTGGGTGGGTTCACCACCGGGAAGTGGGGGCGGCGGGTGGGCCGCGCCCGGCTGCTGAGGCCGGCGGGGGGCGAACTCCTCATCGCCCCACTCGCCCGCCGGATAGAACTCAGGCCGCCCGTACGCGTCGTCGTCACGCGTGTCGTCGGTCATCGGTGCAGTCACTCCCAGCGGTTGTGGCGGGGCCGCCACCCAGTCTCATGAGAAAGGCACACGACCCGTGTCAAGCCAGATCGTATGCCGTCTCACTGCCCAGACGTGGGTCCGGTTAGTCGCGTCAAGGAACAAGCTTGGGCGAGGGACCCGGTGCGGGGGAGCCCGGCAGCCTGCTGTGAGGTGACGCGGTGACCTGCGGGGGGAACATCATCTCGGGCGCGGGGGCGGGGCGAGGCTCGCCGTTGACCAGGAAGAGCGAGCCGAGGGCGACCGCCGCCGAAGCCACTCCGACCGCGACGTAACCGGCCGCGCGGCGCCGGGGGCTACGGCCGGGGCCGGTCGCACCAAAAGGACGGCGGGCCGGACGGGTGTCGGCGGGGGCGATGCTGAAGGGGCCCGGTAGCTCGCGGGGCAGCTGGCGCGGTAGCGGGCGGGCCGGGGGGCCCATCTCCCCCATTCGCAGCAGCGACATCGTCAGGTCGGCCGGCATCGCGGGCGGGTCGAGGGAACGAAGGCGGCTTTTCAGCGCGCGCATCCCGTCGACCTCGTCGCGGCAGTCGGCGCAGAACGTCAGATGGGCGAGGGCTCGCTCGCGCTCGTTGTGCGCGAGCTCGCCGTCGATCAGCGCGGAAACGCGCTCACCAAGATGCGTCATGCTCCCTCCCGGGTGAAAGATGAAGGGGGAAGCTGGTCACCGCGCGGCGCACGGTGATCGAGCGCGTCGCGCAGTTGCGCGCGGGCCCGGTGGATGCGGCTGCGGACGGTGCCGAGCTTGACGCCCAGCGTCGCCGCGATCTCCTCATAGGAGAGGCCCTCGATGTCGCAGAGCACCACGGCGGCCCGGAACTCCGGGGCCAGCGCGTCGAGCGCGGCCTGGATGTCGGCGTCGAGGTGGTTGTCGTCGTAGGCCCGCTCGGGGGACGGCTCCCGGCCGTGCATGCGCTCGGCGGCGTCGTCGGCCAGCCCCTCGAACCGGATGCGCTGCTTGCGGCGCGCACCGTCGAGGAAGAGGTTGGTCGTGATGCGGTGCAACCAGCCCTCGAACGTGCCCGGCTGGTAGCTGGACAGCGACCGGAACACCCGGACGAAGACCTCTTGAGTCAGGTCTTCGGCGTCGTGGATGTTACCGGTGAGCCGGTAGGCGAGCCGGTAGACCCGTGCCGAGTGGTTTCTGACGACCTCCTCCCAGGTGGGAGGTGTCCAGGGGGACGCCTCAGCACCCGCCTGGTGGTCGTTGTCGTCCACCGGCAATCCTCTCTCCAGCACCGTTGCTACAGCCATAGTGCCTGGTTTCGCCCCTTCCTGCGTACCAGCGGCGAACGGCTAGAACAAAGACCGTTCAAAGCTGCAACGTCCCCGTTGCGGCGTGAGTTCCCGATCGGGGCGTACTCCCCTACGCTTGCCAACCATGAACACGGCGAGCCTGGCCCATGCGGAGGACTTCGTCCCGGAGGACGACGTCCTGCGCACCGCGCGGCAGCGTGGCGAGGAGGTGGGCGCCACGCCCATCCTGTCCGGCGGGGGCGCCGCGCTGTGTTTCCTGGCCACCGCGGTCAACGCGCGGTCGGTCGTCGAGATCGGCACCGGTTGTGGTGTCTCGGGCCTGTGGCTGCTGCGGGGAATGCGCTCTGACGGCACTCTGACCAGCGTCGACGTCGAGCCGGAGCACCAGCGGCTGGCCCGGCAGGCGTTCGCCGAGGCGGGTTACGCCAGCGGGCGCACCCGGCTGATCGTGGGGCGGGCGCTCGATGTGCTGCCGCGCCTCGCCGACGGCGGCTACGACCTCGTCTTCTGCGACGCCGCCAAGCAGGAATACGGCGACTACCTGTCCGAGGCGCTGCGGCTGCTGCGTCCCGGCGGGATCGTGGCCTTCGACAACGCCCTGTGGCACGACCGGGTGGCCGACCCCACGCAGCGCGACCCCGAGTCGGTCGCGGTCCGCGAAGTCGGCCGTCTCGTCAAGGGCGACGAGCGGCTGCGCCCGCTGATGCTCCCGCTGGGCGACGGCCTGCTCGCCGCCGTCAAGCTGACGAACTGAGCCAGTCGAGCAGCAGCCTGACCCCGAAGCCGGTGCCGCCCTTCTCGTTGCGGGCCGGTCCGGCGATGTCGAGATGGGCCCAGCGGCGCTCGCCGCTGAACTCCCGCAGGAACAGGGCCGCCTGCACCGAACCCGCCCCACCTCCGCCCTTGGCGTCGACGTTGGCGAGGTCGGCCACGTCGGAGTCGAGCGCCGCGCGCGAGTCGGCCAGCAGCGGCATGCGCCAGAGCCGCTCGCCGGTGCGGGCCGAGGACGCCAGCAGGCTCGCGGCCAGGGCGTCGTCGGTGGCGAACAGGGCGCCGAACCCGCTGCCCAGCGCGACCTTGGCGGCGCCGGTCAGCGTGGCGATGTCGATCATCACGTCGGGGTCGAGGTGGCGGTCGGCGTAGGCCATCGCGTCGGCCATCACCAGGCGGCCCTCGGCGTCGGTGTTCAGCACCTCGACGGTCCGGCCGCCGTATTGGGTGATGACGTCGCTGGGGCGCTGGGCGTTGCCGCCGAAGGAGTTCTCGGCGCAGGCGATCAGGCCGGTGACCCTGACCGGCACCTCGAAGGCCTTCAGCGCCGAGATGACGGCGATCACGGCGGCACCGCCGGCCATGTCGGTCTTCATGTCCTTCATCGACGCCGACGGCTTCAGCGACAGGCCGCCGCTGTCGAACGTGATGCCCTTGCCGACCAGCACGACGTGGCGGGTGGCGCCCTCGGGGGCGTAGGTCATCGTGATCAGGCAGGGCGGGTTGACCGAACCCTGGCCGACGGCGCGGATGCCGCCGAAGCCGATCAGCTCGGTGTCGACGGTGACCTCGACGCCCTCACCGGCCAGCGCGACCGCCCGCTCGGCCAGCCAGGCCGGTGACTTGATCGACGCGGGGGTGTTGGTCAGGTCGCGGGCGTCGCTGGTCGCCTTCGCCAGGGCCTCGCCCCGGGAGACCGCCGCGGAGTCGGCGCCGGAGACGACGATCTCGTGGACCGGGGTGGTTTTCGGTTCGCCCAGTTTGTAGCTGTAGGTGCCCAGGAGTGCTCCTGCGACCAGCTCGGCCACGTCGCCCTCGGGCGGGGCGACGATGGTCAGGCGGTCTCGGCCCTGGACGCGGCCGGCCAGCGCGGCGCCCGCTTTGCGGAGGTCGGCCGGAGACGGGCCGGTGCCGTACAGAAGGACCCGGCGGACGCCCTCGGCGGCGGCGACGGGTATTTCGACGATCTCGCCGGGCTCGCCCTTGGCCTCGTAGTGCGCGAGCAGGGCCGGGGCGGAAACCGGCAGCTCGACATCGGGGGCCAGGTCAGGGCCGAACGGGACGGCGAGGAACTCGGCGTCGCCGTCCACATCGGCCACGGTGGTCACGGTGGTCACTATGGGCACGGTCTCTCCACGTCGGGGTATGGGCTCGCGTTGGGTGTCTGCCCCAAAAGATTCGGCCCCGGCGCGGAAGTCCGCGGCGGGGCCGACGTCGCTCGATATCCGGCTGTAGTCAGCCGACCACGTTCTTCAGCGCGTCACCGAGGGCGCTGGCCTCATCCGCCGATAGCTCGACGACAAGCCGGCCGCCACCTTCGAGCGGGACTCGCATGACTATGCCCCGGCCTTCCTTGGTGACTTCCAGCGGACCGTCACCAGTCCGCGGCTTCATCGCCGCCATGCGTGTATCCCTTCCCGCGTTGTCGGCCGTCCAATGAAGGGTGGCCGGCGCATTCACGTCTTCTGTGATGTCCTATTATCCCGCCTCCGGGTTCAAAAAGGTAACGGGAGAGGACTCGGTTGAGGATCAAAGCGGTTCGCCTATGGATTGTCGGAGATGGTTCCTGACTCCACACTGGGTGGGGTGAACGCCCGAGCCGCGCTTTTCGACCTCTACGGGGACCATCTGCGCAGCCGCGGGGGGCGGGCGTCGGTGGCCGCCCTGGTGCGGCTGCTGGCGCCTCTGGAGATCGCCCCGCCCGCGGTCAGGACCGCGATCTCGCGGATGGTCAGGCAGGGCTGGCTCGACCCGGTCAGGCTGCCGCAGGGCGCCGGTTACGCCGCCACCCCGAAATGCGTGCGGCGTCTCGACGAGGCGGCCGCCAGAGTCTACCGGGGCGGCACCATCACCTGGCCGGGCCGCTGGCACCTGCTGGTGATCGAACCCGTCCGCGACCGCACCCGGCGCGAGCGCCTGCGGGCCCACCTGTCCTTCCTCGGGTACGCCCCTCTCTCGGAGACCACCTGGATCGGGCCCCGGGCCTCGGCCGAACTCGACCAGCTCGACCTGAAGGCCGACCGCTTCGAGGCCGTTCTGGACGGGGATCCGGCCGACCTGCTGGCCAGGGCCTGGGATCTCGACGCCATCGGGCGGGCCTACGACGAGTGGCTCGCGGGGGCCCGGCCGCTGATCGACGGGTTGTCCGGCGACGCCCCCGACGACCGGGTCTTCGCGGTGAGGTCGCGGTTCGTGCACACGTGGCGCAACTTCCTGTTCCGCGATCCGGGGCTCCCTGCGGCGCTGCTGCCCCCGGGCTGGCCGGGCGACAAGGCGCGGGCCTATTTCGAGCAGGAGGCGTCGCGGCTGATGCCGAGGGCGGCGGCCTTCGTGGAGCGCACCCTCACGACGTCCTAGCCACGCAACCTTCGATGTGGTCGTCGACCAGGCCGATCGCCTGCATGAGGGCGTAGGCGGTGGTGGGGCCGACGAACCGGAAGCCCTTCTTCTTGAGCTCCTTGGCCAGCGCCTTCGAGGCGTCGGTCGAGCTCGGGATCTCGGCCATCGACTGACGGACGGGCGCGCCGGGCTCGGCGTACTTCCAGACCAGGGCGTCGAGCCCTTCGGGGAGCTCCAGGGCGGCGCGGGCGTTGGCCATCGCGGCGTCGATCTTGGCGCGGTTGCGGACGATCCCGGCGTCGGCCATCAGGCGCTCGGCGTCCTTCTCGGTGTAGGCCGCCACCTTCTCGATCACGAAGCCGTCGAAGGCCTTCCGGAAGTTCTCCCGCTTGCGCAGGATCGTGATCCACGACAGGCCCGACTGGAAGGCCTCAAGGGTGACGCGCTCAAAGATCTTGTCGTCGCCGTGGACCGGGCGGCCCCACTCGTGGTCGTGGTAGTCGAGGTAGAGCGGGTCGCTGGTGGCCCAGGCGCAGCGGATGATCTCTACCATGCTTCTTCCGAGTCGAGCGACTTGGCCTGGAGGCGGCCCGCCATCAGCTCGGCCACCTTCTGTTCGAGGACCGCGATGCGGGTGTCGCGGTCGCGGATCGCGGTCGCGGCCCGCTGGAGGGTCTCGTCGACGGAACCGGTGTGGTAGCCGACCAGGCCGACCGGGAACTGCACGGTCACCAGATCGACGGCGGTCACCTGGGCGGCGTCGGGGAGTTCCAGGGGCGGCACGTCGGGCGGGAACTCCGCCATCGCCCCGCCCTGGCCCATGGAGACCCAGACCACGCAGCCCACGACCGCGAGAGCGGCGAGAACGAGTACGACCAGCACATACGAATCGTGCCACATGTCGCAGGCGTGAGAGCATCGATGGTATGCCAGTAGAGATCATCCGGCTTCCCGCCGACCTCGACGAGGCCATCGCCGTGGCCGCCGTGCTGACCTGGCGTGGGGTGTCCGGCTTCGAACCCGCCGACCCGGCGCAGGCCGAGGCGATCGCCCAGGCGGTCGCGATGACCGAGGCGATCGCCGGGCGCAGGCCACCGGCCCTGGCCCGGCGGGGGCTCGCCTAAGCCTCGTCGGTCCCGGGGGTGATCCGGGGAGTCGGCTGTTCCAGCAGGTCGAAGGCTTCTTCGACGGTCGTGGCCCACGCGATGCCGTCGAAGACGTCGGGGCGGGTGAAGCCCTGGTCGTACATGGTGGAGACCAGGTCTTTCAGGGGGGCGTAGAGGCCCCACGGGTCGAGCAGGACCAGAGGTCTCCGGTGGATGCCGAGGACGCGGGCGGTCCAGATCTCGAAGAGTTCCTCCATCGTGCCGATGCCGCCGGGCAGGACCAGGAAGGCGTCGGAGCGGGCGTCCATGACGCTCTTGCGCTCGCGCATGCCGGTCGTGACGATCAGCTCGGTCGAGTCGGTGTCGGCGATCTCGATGTCCACCAGGACCTGGGGGATCACCCCGATCGTCTGGGCACCGCCGGCGCGAGCGGCGCGGGCGACCTCGCCCATGCACGACACGATGGCGCCGCCGCTGACCAGGTGGTGACCCCGTCTCGCGAGCTCGGTGCCGGCGTCGGCGGCGAGCCGGAAGTACTTCGGGTCGATCTTCTGGGAGGAGGCGCAGAAAACGCAGACGTACATTATTGGGCGTCTCCCACGAGGCTCGACTCCTCCTCGCGGCGGCGGTCGGCCTCCACGATGATCTGCACGGCCTCGTCGACGTCGTCGGTGAGGCGGATCAGGTCGACGTCCTGGGGCGAGATCTTGCCCTCGCCGAGCAGCGAGGTCTTGATCCAGTCAATCATGGGGCTCCAGAACGAGGTGCCCATGAGGATCACCGGGAACGAGGTGACCTTCCGGGTCTGCACGAGCGTCAGCGCCTCGAACAGCTCGTCGAGGGTGCCGAAGCCGCCCGGGAGGGTGACGAAGCCGCAGGAGTACTTGACGAACATCGTCTTGCGGACGAAGAAGTAGCGGAACTCCACGCCCAGGTTGACGTATTCGTTCATCGACTGTTCGTGCGGCAGCTCGATGCCGAGGCCCACGGAGATGCCCCCGGCCTCCACCGCGCCCTTGTTGGCGGCCTCCATGCAACCGGGGCCGCCACCGGTGATGACGCCGTAACCGGCGTCGGCGAGCGCGCCCCCGAGGCGGACGCCGAGCTCGTAGTCGGGCGAGTCGGGCTTGGTGCGGGCCGAGCCGAAGACGGTGACCGACGGCGGCAGCTCTGCCAGGGAGCCGAAGCCCTCGACGAACTCGGCCTGGATGCGCAGCACCCGCCACGGGTCCATGTGGAGCCAGTCGGCGGGTCCGCGCCGGTCGAGCAGGCGCTGGTCGTGGGTGGAGTCGGGGACCATCTCGCCCCGGAGCAGCTGCGGCCCCTGGCGACGTTCGCGGCGAATCGTGTTCATGGGACGCCACGCTAGCCCCTCAGGATGGCCGCCGAAAAAATCTTGAGAATCCACACGGAACCGTGGAACCGGATTTCGCTCGGCGCCCGTCTAACAGTCGAGGGTGCTGCTCGGGACGGAAAGTGGCTTTCCCCGCCAAATGGCCGGCGAGGAAAGCCACTTTCTTCTTTCTCCAGGCAGAACGCCTAGGTCAACCACGTGGTCATGACCCGCTCCGCCTCGACGATCTTGTCGAGTTCGACGTATTCATCGACTTTGTGAGCCATCGCGGGATCGCCCGGCCCATAGTTCACCGCCGGAACTCCGAGTGCCGAGAAACGCGCCACATCGGTCCATGCCACCTTCGCCCGGGGCTCTCCGCCGACCGCTCGCGCGAAGGCCGCCGCCACCGGGTTCTCCAGACCCGGCCGGGCTCCCGGAGCCGAGTCCTTGATCGTCACCTCGAAGCCGTCGAAGACCTCGCGGATGTGGTTCTGGGCCTGCTCCTCGGTGAGGTCGGGGGCGAAGCGGTAGTTCACCGTCACCACGCACTCGTCGGGGATCACGTTGCCCGCGTGGCCGCCGCGGATCAGCACCGCGTTGAGGCCCTCGTGGTATTCGAGGCCGTCGACCACGGGCCGCCGGGGCTCATAGTCGGCCAGGCGCTGCATGATCGTGGCGGCGCCGTGGATGGCGTTGACGCCGAGCCAGCTTCTGGCGCTGTGGGCGCGGACGCCCGTCGAGAGGATCTCGGCGCGGATGGTGCCCTGGCAGCCGCCCTCGATCTCGCCGTCGGTGGGCTCCATCAGGACCGCGAAGTCGCCGCGCACCCAGTCGGGGTGTTCGCGCACCAGCACGCCGAGGCCGTTGCGGGCGGCCTCGACCTCTTCCAGGTCGTAGAAGACCAGGGTCAGGTCGCGGTTGGGCGTGTCGAGCAGGGCCAGTTTGAGCTGGACGGCCACGCCGGCCTTCATGTCGGTCCCGCCGCAGCCGATGAGGCGGTTGCCCTCGACCCGGCTCGGCACGTTGCCCGCGATCGGCACGGTGTCGAGGTGACCGGCCACCACGACCCGCTCGGCGCGGCCGAGGAAGGTGCGCGCCACGATGTTGTTGCCGTGGCGGTCGACGGTCAGATGGGGCAGCCGCCGCAGCGCCTCCTCGATCTCGTCGGCCAGAGCCTTCTCTTCGCCGCTTTCCGATGCGATGTCCACCAGCTCGGCGGTCAGCGCCTTCACGTCCTGATCAAGTCGCATGTCGGCCGAGCCTATTGCAGGCCTGCGAGAAGGTAGGTTCTTGGGCTGTGAGCCGGCGCCCCTCCAGAACAGCACTGACCATCGTGGCCATCGTGGTCGTGCTGGCGGGGGCGATATTCTTCGCCGGTTACCAGATCATGAAGGCGGCCGAGCCGTTCGCGCTGGGCGAGGGGTGCACGATCACCGTCCCGTCGGGCACGCTCGACCTCGATCTGGAGCAGTCGCAGATCGCCTCGACCATCGCCGCCGTCGCGGCCCGGCGCAAGCTGCCCAAGCAGGCGCTGGAGATCGCCTACATCACGGCGATCCAGGAATCGAAGATGACCAACATCTCCTTCGGCGACCGCGACTCGGTCGGCATCTTCCAGCAGCGGCCCTCGCAGGGCTGGGGCACCGTCAAGCAGATCATGGATCCGGTGTACGCCACCCGCCGCTTCTTCGCCGCCCTGGAGAAGGTCGACGGCTACCTCGACATGAGCCTCCACGACGCCGCCCAGGCGGTGCAGCGCTCGGCCGACGGCGGCGCCTACGCCGACCACCGGCACAACGCCGAGATCCTGGCCACCGCCTTCCGCGGCGACCAGCCCCGCGCGGTGCACTGCTGGTATCCGCCGAAGGAGTCGCCGCCCCCGCCGCAGCAGGCCGCCGCGACCAAGGAGTTCACCCGGGCCAGGGGCGCGTCCAAGGAAGACTGGCTGAAGGCGACCTGGTACGTCACCCACGCCCCGGTCTACGGCCTGCGCGAGGTCGTCCAGGAGGGCTACCGGTGGACGGCCGCCGACGGCCACGACGGCTGGAAGCCGGTCGCGGAGGGCTAGGCCTTGCGGTCGACCTCGATCGAGCCGGGTGTGAGCGGCGAGGCGTAGGAGGCGACCCACTGGCCGCCCTGCACCCGCTGGAACGCCAGCAGGCGGCCGTCGTTGGCGCGGTAGTCGGCGAAATCGAGCAGGCCGCGCTCGGGCAGGCCGGTCATGCCCTCGGCCCGGTAGGCGACCGTGCCGCGTTCGCCGGGGAAGAACTCGACGCCTTCCATGATCAGCATGCTCTTGGCCGGGACCATGCCCTGGGCCCTGACCGGCGTCCACAGCATGACCTCAAGGCCCTCGGGCCGCTCCTGGACCGAGAGCCAGTGGACCCGGCGGCTGCCGTCGTCGAGCAGGTGCTCGGTCCACTCATCGCCCTGCCGCATCAGATGGAGGGCGCCGATGGCCTTGAACCGGGTGCCCTCGACGGTGGCGGTGTCACCCACCTGGAGGGTCCGCGGGTCGAAGAACTCAGGCTCCAGGAATTCGTCGAAGAACTCGGAATCGACGTCGGCGCGGCCCCGGCCACGCCGATCCCGGCGCGCGGCGACCAGCACGACGACCACCGCTGCGAGGCACAGACCGAGCACCACCGCTGTCGTCATGGCGCGCGATCCTATCAACACAAACGCGGCATATCAGCCCGTATGAGGCTGGCTCACCTATGCGTTTGTGAGGCGTGCGACCGCTGCGGCGATTCGTTCGTCTGTGGCGGTGACGGCTACACGGATGTGGCTCTCACCGGAGGTGCCGTAGAAGCTGCCGGGGGCCACGAGGACGCCCAGCTTGGCCAGCCGGGCGACCTGGTCCCAGCAGCCGGTGCCGTCGGTGGCCCACAGGTAGAGGCCGGCCTCCGAGTGCTCGACGCGCCAGCCCGCCGACTCCAGCGCGGCCCGCAGGGCGGTGCGCCGGGCGGAGTAGCGGGCGCGCTGCTCGTCGGCGTGGGCGTCGTCGCCGAGGGCGGCCGTCATCGCGGCCTGCACCGGCTCGGGCACGATCATGCCGGCGTGCTTGCGCACCTCGAGCAGGCGCTTCACCAGCGCCGGGTCGCCCGCGACGAACGCGGCGCGGTAACCGGCCAGGTTGGAGCGCTTGGAGAGGGAGTGGACGGCCAGCAGGCCCTCGTGGGAGCCGCCGCTGACGTCGGGGTGGAGGATCGAGACCGGCCGCTTCTCCCAGCCGAGCTCGATGTAGCACTCGTCGGAGGCGACGATCGCGCCGCGTTCCCGCGCCCAGGCGACGACCTTGGCGAGGTGTTCGGCGGGCAGCACCCGGCCGGTGGGGTTGCTCGGCGAGTTGACCCAGACGAGCGGAACCCGCTCCGGGCCGAGCGAGAGCAGCCCGTCGGTCGGGAAGGGCTGCGCCCCGGCCAGCCGCGCGCCGACGTCGTAGGTCGGGTAGGCGAGCTCGGGGAAGATCACCTTGTCGCCGGGGCCCACGCCGAGCAGGGTCGGCAGCCAGGCGACCAGTTCCTTGGAGCCGATCGTCGGCAGCACCGCGGCGGGGTCGACCGTCACGCCGTGGCGGCGGGCCAGCCAGCCCGCCGCGGCCTCACGCAACCGGGCCGTGCCGTAGGTCAGGGGATATCCCGGACTGTCGGCGGCGCCGATGAGCGCCCTGCGCACGACTTCGGGGACCGGGTCGACGGGGGTGCCGACCGACAGGTCGGCGATCCCGTCGGGATGCGCCTCGGCGGTGCTCTTGTAAGAGGCCAGGCTGTCCCACGGGAAGTCGGGCAGGGCGATCACGAGAAAGGGCTCCAGTGGTGAGCGTTGTTTAGTGGTCTTCGGCCTGAGGAGGCAGTGCGGCCACTACGGGGTGGTCTGCGTTGATCTTCCCAACCTTCGAGGCGCCGCCGGGCGACCCCAGGTCCTGGAAGAAGTCAACATTGGCCTTGTAGAAGTCCTTCCACTGCTCGGGCAGGTCGTCTTCGTAGAAGATCGCCTCCACCGGGCAGACCGGCTCGCACGCCCCACAGTCGACGCACTCGTCGGGGTGGATGTAGAGCATGCGCTCGCCCTCGTAGATGCAGTCGACAGGGCACTCTTCGATGCACGCCTTGTCCAGGACATCCACGCAAGGCTGCGCGATGACGTAGGTCACCTCTAGCTCCTTCTTTCCGGCACGACATGGGCCGCAGGTTGCTCCGTCCTAGTATTGCGGTGACTGTCAGGTGGCCGGAACAGGGAGGGGCCAATGTCATGGCCTTCCAGCTCAAGGTGACCATCACCCCGGCCGACGTCGGGCGCCGGGTCTCCGTCAGGCGGGCGCTCCCCGAGGGGTTCCGCGACGTCGTCGGGGTCCTTGAGACGTGGGAGAACGGCATGCTCTCGGTACGGAAGAGGGACGGCACCGTGGTCGAGTTCCCCGAAAAGGTCATGGCCGCGGCAAAGGTCGTCCCCGGCTGAGGCGCGCCGTCTCGACGCGGCGGGACATGGCGCCAAGCATTCGAATCGTGACCAGACTCGTGACCACTCCCGCGCTGGCGGCCCTCCTGGCCCTGGCGGCCTGTTCGTCCCAGGGCGGCGAGACCAAGGCCCTGCCGCCGGTCAACGTGAAGGGCGCCAGCCTCCAGGCGGGCTTCGGCACCATGGACCGGCTGGTCGAGGCGGCCCAGAAGGAAGGGAAGCTCACGGTCGTCGGGCTGCCCCGCGAATGGGTCAACCACGGCGAGCTGATGGACGTCTTCGCCGACAAGTACGGCATCGCGATCGAGTCGCTCAACCCGGCGGCCAACAGCCAGCAGCAGATCGACGCCGTCGCCTCGGCCCAGAAGCCCGACGTCTTCGACCTCAGCGTCGACGTGGCGCTGGCCAACGCCGCCACGTTCGCCCCCTACCAGGTGACCGGCTGGACCGACGTCCCCGACGAGGTCAAGGCGACCAACGGTGCCTGGTACGCCGGATACGGCGGCTACATGTCGATCGGCTACGACCCGCGCAAGATGAAGGCGCCGGTTTCGTACACGGAACTGCTCAAGCCCGAGGGCCGCGCGGCCGGCACCACGGTCGCGCTCGCGGGCGACCCGCTGAAGAACGCGAACGCCTTCAACGGCGTGATGGCGGCCTCCATGAAGGGCGACCAGTTCGACGCCCGCAGGGGCGTGAAGGCCTTCGCCGACCTGAAGAAGGCCGGGGCGGTCGCGGCCGCGCCCGAGCAGGCGGCGGCGGTGCTCGACTGGGACTACCTGAACACGGCCCGCTCGGCCGCCAACGCGGCGAACTGGCAGGTGACCATCCCGGCGGGCTCGATCCTCGCCTCGCCCACCGTGCAGGCGATCAGCGCGAGCGCGCCCCACCCGGCGGCGGCCCGGCTGTGGACCGAGTTCCTGTTCTCGGACGAGGGCCAGAACATCCTGCTCAGGGGCTACGCGCGCCCCTCGCGGATGGAGGCCATGCAGATGAAGAGCACCCTCGACAACGAGGCGGCCGGGAAGCTGCCCAAGGTCGACGGGACGCCGGTCTTCCTGAACATCCCGCAGCAGGACGCCGCGAAGCTGTATCTCAAGCAACACTGGTCTCAGCAAATGAGCTGAAAAACACTGATTCCACGGCTGGCGTACAGTATGCGGACAACCGTGGAAGTGAGCCATCTTGCGATACGACACACCGACGCTCATGAGGTGGAACGCTCGCGCCTACGACAGCTCATTCGGCTATGTCTCGGCGAAGGGCGCTCCCCTCGTGGAGCTGCTCGACCCGCAACCGGGCGAGCGCGTGCTCGACCTCGGCTGCGGCACCGGCGTGCTCAGCGGTGAGATCGCGGTGCGCGGGGCGTACGTGCTGGGGATCGACGGGTCGCACGCGATGATCGAGGCGGCCATCGCGCAGTTCCCCCGGCTCGACTTCGCCGTCGGCGACGGCCACGACTTCAGCGTGTCCCAGCCGTTCGACGCGGTGTTCTCCAACGCGGCCCTCCACTGGATGCACCGCGACCCCGACGCGGTCATCGACAACGTCCGCTCGGCCCTGCGGCCCGGCGGGCGGTTCGTGGCCGAGCTCGGCGGCGCCGGCAACTGCGCCGCGCTGACCTCCGCCATGCTGACGGCGTGGCGTGAACACGGTCTGCGCGAGCCCGAACTGCCCTGGTACTTCCCCAGTCCGGCCGAGTACGCCGTCCGATTGGAACGCGCCGGTTTCACCCTGCGCATCCTGGAGCACTTCGACCGGCCGACCCCGCTCGACGAGTGCCCCAACGGCGCCGCCGACTGGGTGCGGATGTTCGCCGGGTCGCTGCTCGACGGCCTGTCCCCGGCCACGGTCGAGTCGCTGCTGCGCAGGGTGAACGAGCTCGCCGCGCCCGCTCTGCGGCACGACTCGGGCTGGATGGCCGACTACGTGAGACTCCGTTTCGCCGCCGTGCGCCGCTGAAGGGTGACACCATCGTTTGTGGCTGTTCGTCACGGATGAAACTCCCGCCACGGCAGGGGATTTGCCAGACTATGGTCTGGTCTTACGGAAGTGATGGGGATAGCGATGAACTTCTGCCTGAGTGACCTCGTGCCACCACTGCGCTGGAGTGACGCTGCCGCCATCCTGGCCGGTCGGGCGGGTCTGCCCGACGCCTGGTGGCGGTCCCTGCCGATGAGCCGGGTGCTGGCCGCGTTAGGGCCCGAACCCCTCGCCGAACTCCTCACCGACCTGACGCTCGACCAGTGGCCCGCGGCGTCGGTGGGCGACGTCCTTCCGGCCCTCCACGTGCTCGACGCCGACGACGCCGACGACCCCCAGGTGGGGATCGCGCTCGACCGGGCCGGGTCGTGGGCCGGGCTGCTCGCGCTGACCGGACGCGAGCTGACCGAGCAGCCCTTCGTGAAGGCCCGGCCGCTGATCACCGCGCTCTATTCGGCGGTGCTGACGAAGCTGGCGGGCGAGACCCCCAGACCGCCCTCCAAGGCCGCCGAGCCCGAGGAGCCCTACGAGACCAAGGCCGCGCTCAAGGCTCCCATCAACGGCAAGGCCGCGCCGAAGCCGAAGCCGCCGCCGTGGGCACCGTTCGAGACCAAGGCCGCCGTCGCCGAGGAGCCTCCCGCCGAGGACCCCGCGCCGGCTCCCGCGCCGGCTCCCGTCGTGCCGCAGCCGCGCCTGAACGCGGAGGACGGCGAGATCGACTTCCCCGAGGTGATCGACCGGGTCTTCGCCTCGCTCGACGACCAGAGCTGGATGGTCGCGCAGAACCGGGTCTTCACCGACTCCCCCACCTCGCCCGAGTCGCTCTCGAAGCTGCTCGGCGTGTCCGCGAGCCTCATCGAGGTGCGGGAGAACGCGCTGCGCTCCCGGCTCAAGGAGTGGGTGGCCTCACCGGCCGCCGCCCGCTACCGCGCCTACCTGCTCGACCTGACCGACCTCCTGGGTGTCGCCGCGCCGAAGTCGCGGCTGGTCAACGCCGCCGAGTGGCACACCAGGGAACTGCCCTCGCTCGACGTGCTGGCCTGGCAGTTCGTGCTGGCCACGCTGCCGGGTTACCAGATCTCCGGCGACTGGATCGTCCAGGGCGACCTGGCCGAACTGCACGACCGCACCCGCGGCCTGATCGTGAACGCCGAACGTCCGCCCACCGTCTCGCGGGCCCTCGAACTCGTCTCCACGCTCGGCATCCACCCCGAGGTCGCCAAGGAGTGGCTGGAGAACGTACCCCAGTTGCGCATACAGAGCCCCAACGGCGGTCCACCACCCGTACAGTTGCCCCTGTCGCCGGTCTCGCCTCCGGCGGGGCCCTCGCCCCTGCCGGTCGACGTGGCCCAGACGCAGCGCTGCTTCCGTCAGCCCGACGGACGCTGGTGGCTGCGGATCGACGTCGACCCCGGCCACCTGGCCGGGACCGCCGTCGCGCTGCCCGAGGGATTCGCCCTGTATCTGGGGTTGTCTCCGGGTGGTGAAAGGACGGTGCGCAGCGCCGCCGGAGACGTCACGATGACCTGGCGGGAGTCCCCCGCCATCGACTCGCTCGGCCGTATCCTCACCGAGGTCGCGGCCAAGGAGGGCAGCCACATCTTTCTCACCCTCTCGGACGAGGGCATGCTCAGAGTCCGCCATCTCCCCGCCGCACCCGCCGGCGGCGACACCATCGCCCGGGCGCTGCGCCTGGTCGGTTACACGGCCCCCGGTGGATCAGCCGACCAGGCCGATCGTGTGATCGCGACCCGGATCGGCCTCACCGGGCCGACCACGCCCGACGAGTTGCGGGCCCGCCTCCGAGAACGTGGGGACAGAGACCTGCTGTCCCTGCTGGGATAGGCCCCCCATGCCCCGCCTCGCCGTCTCCCTGGACTTCACGCAGGATCTCGCCGCACTGGCCCGGCCGGTGCGCCGGGACGCCGTGGTGTCCGTCAGGCGGTTCCTGCACAACTCGCCCGCCGGGCCGGTGCCCGAACGCGTCCGCAACGCGCGCGACCCACGGGTGACGACGTTACGACTGGCCGACCGGCACCGGGCGGTGGCCGTGCGCCAGCGTGACGTCTACTGGCTCGTCACCGTTCTCCCCGACGCCGAGGCCTACACCTACGCGCAGCGGCACCGCTTCACCGTGAACTCCGCGATCGGCGTGATCGAGGTCTGGGACGCCGAGTCGCTGGCCCGCGTCGAGCCCGCCCTCCGCCGGTCGTCGGCGGGGTCGGAGAAGCGCCTCTACGGCCACATCTGCGAGACCGACCTCATCGACATCGGCATCGACCAGGAACTCCTGCTGCCGATGGTCCGGATGATGGCCACCGACGCCCACCTCGCCGCCGTCGAACCGCTGCTGCCGGAGAGCCAGTACGCCCCCCTCGCAGCGCTGGCCCGGGGCGGATCGCTGACCGACGCCTGGCGCGAACTCGACGGCTGCCGGGTGACCACGGTCGAGAACGTCGACGTCGACGACCTGGAGGGCGCGCTGCTGCGCTCCCCCGGCAAGGCCGCCTTCGCCGCCGACCGGGTGGAGCTCGACCGGGTGCTGACCAAGCCCCACTGGTGCACCTTCCTCTATCCGCCGCAGCACACCTACGCCAACTGGCCGGTCTACGACCGCCCCGTGCTGGTCACCGGAGGCGCGGGCACCGGCAAGACGGTGATCTCGCTGCACCGGGCCGCCTATCTGGCCAAGGAGAACACCGGGCCGATCCTGCTGGCCACCTTCTCGCAGGTGCTGGCCAACGAGCTGTCGGCCAAGCTCGACCTGATCATCGACGACGAGATCGTGCGCAAGCGCGTCGAGGTGACCAACGTCGACCGGCTGGCCCACCGGATCGTCTCGGCGGCGGAGGGCAAGGCCCCCACGCTGGTCGGCGACGTGACCAAGCTGTGGGAGGAGGCGGCGGGCAGCCGCTTCGGCGCGGCGTTCCTGCTGCGCGAGTGGGAGCAGGTGATCCTCTCCCAGAACCTGCGCACCTTGGACGAGTACCTCATGGCCGAACGCCCCGGGCGCGGAGCACAGCTCTCCCGGGACATCCGCACCAACGTCTGGCGGGCGGTCGAGCACGTCGAGGGCCGTCTCCGGGAGCAGGGCCGCCGGACCCTCCTCCAGCTGGCCTCCGAGGGCGCCGAGTTACTGGGGCGCACGACCGACGTGCTCGAGAGCGACGCGCCGAGGCGGGAGCCGTACAAACACGTGGTGATCGACGAGGCGCAGGACCTGCACCCGGCGCAGTGGCGCCTGCTGAGGGCGGCGGTGCCGCCCGGACCGAACGACATGTTCATCGTGGGCGACCCGCACCAGCGGATGTTCGACACCCGCGCGGCCCTCGCGGGCATGGGCATCCCGGTCCGCCGGTTCCACCTCAAGATCTCCTACCGCCTGCCCCACGAGATCCTCTCCTTCGGTGTACGGCTGCGCGGCGGCGGCCCGGTCGACGGTCTGGTCGAGGGCGCGGCCGAGATGTACGGCTACCGCTCCACCGTCCACGGCCCGCGCCCCCTCGTGCGCGAGTACGTCTCCCAGGACGCCGAGATCGGTGGTCTGGTGGCCCACGTGAGCGACTGGCTGGCCGACGGCGTGGCCCCCGAGGAGATCGCGGTCTCCGCCCGGACGGTCGAGATCGTGCGCGCGGCCAGAGCCGCCCTGCGTGACGCGGGCATTGAAGTGAAAGTCACGATGCTGCACGGTATGAAGGGGCTGGAGTTCCGGCGGGTGGCCGTGATAGGTGTCGCAGAGGGGATCATCCCGGCGCCCGACGCGCTCACTCCCGCCACCGAAGATCCGACGGCGCGAGCGCACGACCTGCAGCGAGAACGGGGGTTGCTCTATGTCGCGTGCACGCGGGCGAACGAACTGCTCTACGTGTCCTACTCAGGTCGGGCCAGTCCCTTCCTTCCCGCCTGATCCCCTAATCTGAACTGCGGATAACTTCCCCTTGCCGGTTGGACCTGCATGAATTTGAGCCTGAGCGACATCGTGCCCCCCCTGCGCTGGACCGCGCCCAGCCAGGTGGAGCCGATCGCCAGCGATCCCGGCCTCCCGAACTCGTGGTGGCAGGCGCTCCCGATCGACCGCGCCTGCGCCACGGTCGGGCCGGCCCAGATCGCGGCCAAACTGGCCGATCTCACGTCCGCCTGCTGGGGGCATCTGATCCTCGGCGACATCATGCCGCTGCTGCGCTTCACCGCACCGGCCGAGAGCCAGCGCACTCCGGGCAGCCGCGACAGCGTCCGGCTGCTGTTCGCCGGGGTGCTCGACCGGCTCATGGACACCGAGCCGCTCAACCCGCTGGCGAGTGTGCCGCCCGCCGTCCCCGAGCGGCCGCTGCCCGAGATCATCGACGAACTGTTCCAGCGGCTCGACGACCGCCAGCGCGCGATCGCCCGCGACCGGCTCTACGCCGAACACCGCGCCACCCTCGACGAACTGGCCCAGCGCTTCTCGGTCACCCGCGAGCGCATCCGGCAGATCGAGCGCGACCTGCGCGACCACGTCGACAACTGGCTGCGCGGCCAGGAGGCCACCCCGCTGACCGCCCACCTGACCTGGCTGCGCACCCGCCTGGGCTCGGCCGTCCCGGCCGACGACCTGGCGGCGGCGGTGCCGTGGCACCGCACCGAGCTGGGCACGCTGGGCATCCCGGCCTGGCGGTTCGTCCGCACGTTACTGACCGGCTACGACCAGGTCGACGGCTGGCTGGTGGCGGGTGGCGCCGACGAACTGCGGGAGAAGACGCGGCAGCTGTTCACCGACGGGCCGGTGCCGCTGGCCGAGGCGGTCGGCATGGTGGCGCAGCTCGGAGTGCGGGAGGACGTCGGCGAGCGGTGGCTCGGGGCGGTGCCGCAGCTGCGGCTGCTCGAAGGTCACGTCGTGCCGTGGCCGCGCAGCGTGAACGACAAGGCCGAGGCCGTGCTGGCGGTGGCGGGTACCCCGCTCACCCCCGAGGAGATCCAGAGCCGCATCGGCGAGGACTACAGCCTGGTCGGCATCCGCAACCAGCTCACCGCCGACGAGCGCTTCCTCCGGCTCGACCGCAACAAATACGGCCTGGCCCGCTGGGGCGGCGAGGAATACCTCGGCATCCGCGAGATGATCGCCCGCGAGATCGTGAAGGCCGGTGGCGAGGCGTCGGTCAACACGATCGTGGCTTCTCTTACTTCCCGCTACGAGGTGAGCGAGAGCTCGGTGCGCGCCTACGCCGGCGGCCCGGGGTTCGAGCGCACCCAGCGGGGCTGGATCAGGGTGGCGGGCGCCGAGCCGGCCGACTACCAGCCGCGCCGCGACGTGTCGAACACCCGCCGCTGCTTCCGCAGCCGCGACGGCCGCTGGTGGCACCGGGTCGACGTCAACGCCGAGCACCTGCGCGGCTCGGGCTCCCCGCTGCCGACCGGTTTCGCGGCCCACCTCGGCATGGCGCCCGGCGGCCAGCTCACCGCGTCGACCCCGCAGGGCGAGGTGGTGATCTCGTGGCACAACCAGCCGACGATGGGCTCGATCCGCCCGATCCTGGCCGAGTACAACGCCGGTGAGGGCGACCACGTCTTCCTCACCGTCTCCGACGGCGGCGAGCTGCTGACCCGGTTCCTGCCGCAGGGCGCGGCCGGGCTGCCGCCGCTCAACAAGGCGCTCCACCTGATCGGCTACACCGCGCCGGTCGCCTCCGAGGCCGAGGGCCTGCGGCTGATCGGCGCCCGCATCGGGCTGCCCGACGGCGCCGGTAAGGACGATGTGCTCGGAAGGCTGAGAGAACGCGGAGATCGCGACATACTTCTCTATCTGTAAAGAAGGTTTGTGGGACGATTCTCTCTCCGCACGGGGAAGGATCATCCATGTACGCCGCTTTGTTACTGGTCGCCGCCACGACCATAACCGGAGCCGACGTCAGCAACTGGACCGGCGACGTCGACTGGACCGATGTGAAGGGCAAGGGCGCGGAGTTCGTATTCGTGCACGCCACCGAAGGTCCGAACTACAAGAGCCCCCGCTTCGGCACCCAGTTCTCCGGTGCCCAGACCGAGGGGTTATACCGGGGGGCCTACCACTTCGCCCAGCCGCACGAATCGGGCGGCAAGGAGCAGGCCGACTTCTTCGTCCGCAACGGCGGCAACTGGACCGCCGACGGGCGCACCCTGCCCGGAGTGTTGGACGTCGAGGACAACCCGTACAACAACCGCAACGGATTGAACAGCTGCTACGGCCTCGACCAGGCCGAGATGGTCACGTGGATCGGCGACTGGCTGAACCGCTACAAGGCGTGGACCAAACGCGACGCCATCATTTACACCACCACCTCCTGGTGGAAGACCTGCACCGGCGACACGAAGAAGTTCGCCAAGAACCCGCTCTGGATCGCCCGCTGGGGCAGCGACCCGGGCGAACTGCCGGCGGCGTGGAAGAAGTGGACGTTCTGGCAGAAGGCCGAGACGGCCAACCACGCCGGAGGCTCCGACGCGTTCAACGGCACGCTGTCGCAGCTCCACGCGCTGGCCGACCCGCCGGTCAGGATCCTGATCTCGGGGGGTGCCAAGAGCCGGTCGCAGTACGTATTGAAGATCACCAACACCGGCGCCAAGCCGGCCACGAAGATCAACATTTCGGGTAAGACCTTCGGCAACAACGCCTTCACCTATGCGCCGAAGTCGTGCCAGCGGACCAAGACCACGGTCAAGTGCGCGATCAACAGCCTGGCCCCCGGCAAGAGCGCCACGCTGAAGTTCTCCACGAAGCCGAAGGGCAACAAGCCCGTCGGCATCAACTTCCTGGTCGGTTCGATCAAGGTGACGCTCAAGTAACCTCGGAAGCATGTTGCGGCTCTATGACACCCGTCACCGGCTCGTGGAGCCGCTTCTTCCGTCCGGTTCGCGCTCGCTCCGCATGTACACCCGCGGCCCCGACCTGCGCACCCACCTGCTCACCGACCTGATCCGGCGCGTGCTGGAACGGTCGAGTGTGCGGGTGGCGGCCCAGCAGAGCCCGGCCGACGACGAGTCGTCGCTCCGCGCCGACACCCTGGCCCTCAACATGAGGCCGGTCGACCACCAGCCCCTTCCGGCCAGGCCAATCGACCTGCTGGTCGGGTCGTCGTCCGACGAGGTCGAGGCGACCCACCGGGCCGACTGCGGCCGGTTCGCCTTCGACGGGAAGCTCGGAGACGTGGTCTCCGCGGGCCTCGACCCGTTGTCGGTCCGCCTGGCGCTCATGGAGCACCACTACCGCACCGACCTGACCCTGACCTGGGACGCCCTACGCGCCGCCGACCAGACGATCCGCCACTGGCGCGGCCAGGTGGCCGAGTGGGCCGAATCCCTCAGCGCCCCCATCGCCAAGACCTACCAAGACGCGCTGACCGAGGCCTTCGAAGACGACCTCGACACCCCCCGCGCCCTGAAACTCTTCCGCGACCTGGCGGAAGACCCCGGCGTCTCACCAGGTGCCAGGTTCGAGACCGCCATGCACGCCGACCACATCCTCGCCCTCGACCTCGCGATCGACATCGGCAAGCCCCGCTAGCGGGCGCGGTGACGGCGGCGCCACCATGGGGGGATGCGGGGGTAGCCGCCGTCGTCGAGGTTGGCCATGCGTTCGAAGAGGTTGTAGGTGCCGACGTTGCCGCAGACCAGGACCGAGATCAGGACCGACAGCACGTAGATCGGCAGCATCGGCAGGCCGATCAGGGCGGCGTACTGGCTGGCGTGGCGGCTTTCGTGCAGGAGCAGGGGGCCCTGGAGGAAGCCGTCGGGATACTTGGTCACCACGACGTTGCCCACGGTGAACGCCCGCGCTATCGGGAAGTTGTAGCGGTAGCCGTGGGCGTAGACGAGGCCGAATTCGCCTCTGCGGGTGGTCGCGCCGCCTATTCGGGCGATCAGGAGGCCCAGCGGGGTCGACAGGTTGATCCAGTTGATGACGCGCCGGAAGCGGAAGTAGGGCCGCATCAGCACATCATGCGCTCACTGGGCCAGAAACGCGTAGTGACCCTGGTGGTAGATCAGGGGCGTGGCGTCTCTCGGGGTGGCGACCGTCTCGACTCCGCCGACGACGATCGAGTGGTCGCCCGCGTCGTGGACGGCCACCGTGCGCAGCTCCAGGGTGGCGATGGCGCGGTCGAGGAGGGCGACGCCCAGGGCGCCCCGATGGTGGGGGAAGCCGGTGAGCTGGCCGTCGAGGGGGCGGCCGCGTTTGGCCAGGTAGCGGGAGACCTCTTCGTCGTCGTCGCCCAGAACCGAGACGCCCCACACCCCGGCCGTCACGACGGCGTCGTGGAAGCGGGCGATCTTCTCGGCGCAGAACAGGGCCAGGAGCGGGTCGAGGGACACCGACGCGAAGGAGTTGACCGTCATCGCGTGGTCGGCGCCGGTCGGGTCGACGGTCGTCACGATGACGATCCCGGTCGCGAAACGCCCGGCCACCTTCCGGTAGAGATCCCTGTCAGCCAGCACGCTCGCTACCGTATACGGACGTTCTCCCTGAGCAGCCAGGACCCTCCCGAAGACGGGACGAGCGCGACGGCGAGGGCGACGGCCACCAGACCGCCGTAGAGATAGATGTATCCGCCCAGGGTCGCCGCGATGGCCAGATCGCCCTCGGGACGGGGACCGGCCAGGATCATCGACGGGATCACCCAGCCGACGGCCACCAGCCCGGCCGCCAGGCGCGTGAGCATCAGGCGGCCCATGGAATAGGGCACCGCGAAGACGACCAGGACGGCCAGGACTCCCCCGATGGGGAGGCTCTCGAACAGGTACCACTCGTGTTCGAAGGCGCCGACCACGCCCAGGACCAGGCCCAACATGAAAAGGACGCCGTAGGCGGCGCCGGTGACGGCCGACTCGGCGCCACCGGGACCCTGGTCGGGCTCGGCGGTCTCGGGAGCGGCGTTCACCATCATGGGGCGAGGCTAGCCGATGCCCGCGAACAGGTCGTCTTCATGGCCCGGCGCGGTGGGTCCCGCCTTGAGCACGAAGTGTTCCACTCCCCTGGCCTCCTGGCCGACGCCGTTCGACAGGGCGAAGCGGGGGGCGTCGACGGTGACCTGGGTGGCGTGGGCGCGCAGCGCGGTCAGCTTCGCGTCGAGATAGGGCCGTGCGTCGATCGAGGTGGTCACCGACTCGCGGCCGTAGCCGAGGGCGTCGACGTCCTCGGGCTGGAAGATCTCCATGCGGGCGGCGGCTTCGAGCATCTCGGAGCGGAGCTGGGCGGTCTGGTAGAACTTCGCGACGCCATCGGCCTGCTCGAAGGCCCGCCACGCCACGCGGTGGGCCTGGATGTGGTCGGGATGACCGTAGAGGCCGTTGTCGTCGTAGGTGACGATGACCTGGGGGCGTACCGAATCAATGATCTTCAGCAGCCGCTCGGCGGCCTCCTCGACGGAGGCCCGCCAGAAGCTGCGGGGGTCCTGGTTCGAGGGGGCGCCCATCATGCCGCTGTCGCGGTAGCCCAGGAAGCGGTGGTCGTCGACGCCGAGCGCCCGGCAGGCCGCCGCCAGCTCCCTTTCCCTGTACGCGCCCAGCTCCTCGGGGCCGAGGTGGGCGAGCGTGGAGGGGATGATCTCGCCCTCCTCACCGCGGGTGCAGGTCACCAGAGTCACTTGGACGCCCTCGGCGGCGTAGCGGGCCATCGTGGCGCCGGTGCCGATCGTCTCGTCGTCGGGATGGGCGTGCACGAGGAGGAGGCGTCGGTCGGGCATGCTGGCACTATAAGGGGCTATGACTGAGAGCTTCCCTCGCCTGCATGCCCGGACCCGCCGGTTCACGCTCGGCGTGCCGCGCGGCTTCACCCTCACCCCATCGGGCGAGACGGTGATCTTCCAGCGCACCAAGTCCGGCACCGACCCCGTGACCTGCCTGTGGGAACTCGACGTCGCCTCGGGCGAGGAGCGGCTGCTCGTCGACCCGTTGATCCTGGGCGCGGCCGAGGAGGAGCTCCCGCCGGAGGAGCGGGCCCGGCGTGAGCGTGCCCGTGAGTCGGCCGGTGGCGTGGTCGCCTACTCCTACGCCGGTGGCCGCATCGTCTTCAACCTCTCCGGTTCCCTGTACGTGTGGGAGTCCGGCGAGATCCGCTGGCTGAAGACCCCCGGTGGGGTGATCGACCCGCGCCTGTCCCCCGACGGCGGCAAGGTCGCCTACGTGAGCGGCGGGCGGCTGCGGGTGCAGGACCTGGAGACCGGTTCCGACTTCGAGGTGGCCGGGGAAGACGGCGCGACCTGGGGCCTGGCCGAGTTCATCGCGTCCGAGGAGCTCGACCGGATGCGCGGCTACTGGTGGTCGCCCGACGCCTCCGCGCTGCTGGTCGCCCGGGTCGACGAGTCGCCGGTGCAGATCTGGCACATCGCCGACCCGGCCAACCCCGGCAGCGACCCGGTGTCGATCTCCTATCCGGCGGCCGGCACCCCCAACGCGCGGGTCAACCTCTACATCGTGGGCCTCGACGGCATCCGCACCGAGGTGCCGTTCGAGCACGAATACCTGGTCACCGCGTCGTGGGGCGCCTTCGGGCCGGTCATCGTGACGCTCGCGCGCGACCAGAGGTCGCTGCGGCTGCTCGCGGTCGACGCCTCCACGGGCGGCACCACGCTGGTCCGCGAGGAGACCGACGAGAAGTGGGTGGAGGCGGCGCAGGGCGTCCCGGCGCACCTCGCCGACGGCTCGGTCGTCTGGGTCGCCGACGCCGAGGGCGGGCGCCGCCTGTTCGTGGGCGCCGACCCGGTGACGCCGCCGTCGTTGCAGGTGCGCAGCGTCGTCGACGTCGACGAGAACGTGGTGCTGTTCACCGCCAGCGGGGGCGACCCGGCGCAGGTGCAGTTGTGGGCGTACGGCCAGGGGACCCTCAGCCCCCTCTCGACCGACGCGGGCGTGTTCACCGGGCGGCGCAGCGGCGGCGTGACCGTCGTGGTGGCGCAGTCGCTCGCCCACGAGGGCGTGTCGGCACGGGTGATCAGGCTCGACGGCAGTTCGGTGCCGATCGCGAGCGTGGCCGAGCGGCCCGGTCTCGACCTGCGCGTCTCCCTGTCGCGGTCGGGCCCCCGTGAGCTCTCCACGGCGGTTCTGCTGCCGTCGTGGCACGTCGAGGGGTCGGGCAGGCTGCCGGTCCTCATGGACCCCTACGGCGGCCCGCACGCCCAGCGGGTGCTCCACTCGCACCGGATGTTCCTGGAGTCGCAGTGGTGGGCCGAGCAGGGCTTCGCCGTGATCGTCTCCGACGGGCGCGGCACGCCCGGACGCGGCCCGGCCTTCGAGCGCGAGGTCTACCACGACTTCACGATCACGCTCGACGACCAGGTCGACGTGCTCCAGTCGATGCCCCACCCCGACCTCGACCTGACCAGGGTCGCGATCCGGGGCTGGTCGTTCGGCGGCTACCTGGCGGCCCTGGCCGTGCTCCGGCGGCCCGACGTGTTCCACGCCGCCATCGCGGGCGCGCCGGTCACCGACTGGCGGCTCTACGACACGGCGTACACCGAGCGGTATCTGGGCCACCCGTCGGAGGGCCACTACGAGCACTCCTCGCTCCTGGCCGACGCCGAGAAGCTGACCCGCCCGCTCATGCTGATCCACGGCCTGGCCGACGACAACGTGGTGGCAGCCCACACGCTGCGGTTGTCGTCGGCGCTGCTGGCCGCCGGGCGGCCGCACACCGTGCTGCCGCTGTCGGGCGTCACCCACATGACCCCGCAGGAGGTCGTGGCCGAGAACCTCCTGCTGCTCCAGGTCGAGTTCCTGAAGAACGCCCTCGGCTAACGCCGCCAGCTCTCCCACAGGGCGGCGTAGGGGCCACCGGCCTCGACCAGTTCCTCGTGGGAGCCGAGTTCGCTGATCCGGCCGTCTTCGACGACGGCCACCCGGTCGGCGTCGTGGGCCGTGTAGAGACGGTGCGCGATGGCGATCACGGTGCGCCCGTCGAGGACGGCCGCCAGCGACCGCTCCAGGTGACGGGCCTGGCGGGGGTCGATCAGCGAGGTGGCCTCGTCGAGCACCAGCGTATGAGGGTCGGCCAGGACCAGCCGGGCCAGCGCGAGCTGCTGCGCCTGCGCGGGCGAGACGGTCACGCCGCCCGAGCCCACTTCGGCGTCCAGGCCCAGCCGTTCGGCCCACTCCCAGGCGTCGACCGCCTCCAGGGCCTGCCGCACGGCGTCGTCATCGGCCTCGGGACGGCCGATGAGGACGTTGTCGCGCAGCGTCCCCTTGAACACGTGGTGCTCCTGGGTGACCAGGGCGACCTGGCCGCGCAGCTCGCCGAGCGGCAGCTCGACCAGCGGCGCCCCGCCCACGGTGACCTCGCCGGTTCGCGGGCCGTGGATGCCCGCGAGCAGCCGCCCGAGCGTCGACTTGCCGGCTCCCGACGGCCCGACCATGGCCAGGCGTTCGCCCGGCCGGACGTCCAGGTCGATGCCGTGCAGAACGTCGTGCCCTTCTCTGTACGCGTAGCGCACGTCGTCGGCCTTCAGTTCGTCACCGGACGGCGTCACCCCCGATGGGCTGCGGTCGTCGGGCACGTTGGCGACGCCCAGCAGGCGGGCCATCGAGGCGCTGCCGACCTGGAGTTCGTCGATCCACGACAGCAGCCGGTCGAGCGGGTCGACGAGCTGCTGGATGTAGAGCGTGCCCGTGGTGACCTGGGCGATCGTCACCCAGTCTTGAAGGTAGAACAGGCCGCCGATGAACAGCGTGGCGACGACCGGGATGACGTAGCCCATCTCGACCGACGGGAACCAGACCGTGCGCAGGCTCAGCGAGTAGCGCTCGGCGGCGTAGGACCCCCGGATGTCCTCATCGGTGCGGTCGCGCCGCCGGTCGGCCAGGCCCAGCGCCTCGACCGTGCGGGCGCCCTCGACGGTCTGCGACAGTCCCTCGGTGAGGGTGGCGTAGGCGGCGCCCTCGCGCAGGTAGGCGGGGCCCGACCGCTTCAGGTACCACCGGGTGGAGATGAGGATCAGCGGCGCCGCCAGCAGCGACGGCAGCGCCATGATCGGGCCCACCACGACCAGCGCGCCGATCACGAACGCGCAGCTGACCAGCGCGATCAGGATCTCCGGCACGGCCTGCCGGACGGTCCGCGACAGCGCGTCGACGTCGCGGGAGGTCCGGGTGATCAGATCGCCCGAACCGGCCCGCTCGACCGTGGACAGCGGCAGCCCGAGCACCCGGTCGACGAAGTCTTCGCGCAGTTCCGCGAGCACCTTCTCGCCCAGCCGCGACGACGCGAAGACCGCGAACCGGGTGAGGACCGCCTGGGCGACCACGAAGGCGCCGATGGTCAGCGCGATCACCTCGACGTTGACGTCTTTGACGCCGTCGGCGACATCCTGCACCAGGCCGCCCAGCAGGGCGGGGCCGGCGAGGCCGGTGAGCGCGGCCAGGGCGTGCAGGCCCAGCGCGATCGACAGTTCCTTCGGATATCTGATCATCAGGCGCCGCGCGTAGGCGCGGACCTGCGCCTTGTCGGCGACGGGCAGAATCTGGCGGCTCATTTGTCCTCCCCCCTGGTGACGGTGGAACGGTAGGCGGTGCTGGTGGTGACCAGTTCGCGGTGGGTGCCCTCGGCGGCGGTCGTGCCGTTTTCGACGTAGAAGACGTGGTCGGCCCGGTCGAGCACGAGCGGGCTCGTGGTGACGACCAGGGTGGCCCGCCCGGCGCGGGCCTTGGCGAGGCGTTCGGCGATGCGGGCCTCGGTGTGGGCGTCGACCGCGCTGGTCGGCTCGACCAGGATGAGGATCTCCGGGTCGGCGGTCAGCGCGCGGGCCAGCCGCAGGCGCTGCTGCTGGCCGCCGGAGAACTCGCGCCCGGCCTCGGCCACGTGGGTGTCCAGGCCCTCGGGCAGCGCCTCGACGATGTCCTCGGCGCAGGCGGCGTACACCGCGGCGTCGACGTCGCCGTGGCCCTTGACGTCGAGTTCGGCGCGGAGCGTCCCGGCGAAGAGGGCGGCGGCGTTGTCGGCGACCAGGATGTGGCCCCTGACCGCCTCCAGCGGCAGGTCGAGCAGCGGGGTGGCGCCGAGGGTCACCCGGCCGCCGGAGTAGCCGCCCAGGCGGTCGGCGATCGTGATCGCCTCCTCGGGGGTGCCCGCCGCCAGCGCGGTGACCACGCCTTCGCGGACGACCACGCCCGACTCCTCGTCGCGCAGGTCGCCGTGGCGCAGCTGGGTCGTGCCGCCGGTGATCTCGGGCTCCAGCGACAGGATGCGGACGACCCGCTTGGACGCCACGACGCCCTTGGTCAGCTTGTCGGCCGCCTCGGTCAGCGTGCGCAGCGGGGCGATGAGGAAGACGGCGTATCCGTAGAAGGAGAGCAGTTCGCCCGCGGACAGCTCGCCCGCGAGGGCGAACCGGGCGCCGAGCCAGGTCACCGCCGCGATGAGCAGGCCGGGCAGCAGGGTCTGGGCGCCTTCGAGCAGCGACTCGACCCCCGCGACGCGGACGCCGGCCGCGCGGGTGCGCTGCGACTCCTCGCGGTAGCGGTCGGCGAAGACCTGCTCGCCGCCGATGCCGCGCAGCACCCGCAGGCCCGAGACGATGTCGCCGGCGCGGGTGGCCAGGTCGCCCTGGAGGTCGCGCTGGGCGTGCTGGCGGTGGTGCAGCGGCTTGAGCAGCGGAGTGATCGCCAGCGCCATCAGCGGCACCCCGACCAGCACGAGCAGGCCGAGCGGCACCGAGGTCGACAGCATGATGACGGTCACCACGACGATGGCGACGACCGCGCCGACGCCGCGCAGGATGATGTCCATCGCGTTGCCGATGTGGGCGATGTCGGAGTTGCCGACGCTCACCACCTCACCGGTCGACAGGCGCTTGGGCAGAGTCGCGCCGAGGCGGGTGGCCTGACGGCTGGTGAGCTGGACGGTCCGGTAGGCGGCCGAGAGCCAGGTGTAGACGGCGCAGCGGTGCCGCAGCACACCGGCCACGGCCTGCACGACGCCCAAGGCGAACAGCACCGCCGACCACCGGGCGAGGTCGCCGGTGTCGCGGGCGATCGCCGCGTTGAGGCCGTGGCCGAGGGCGGCCGGGATGAGGGCCTGGGCCACCCACCAGGCGAGGGCGTAGGTGATGCCGAGCCAGAGGGGCAGGCCCTGTTCGCGAGCCATCCACCAGAGGTATCTGCCGGGCCCGCGCGTGTCTGCTTCGCCGGGATCGCCGGCCGGGAGAGCGCGCATCCTCCCAGCCTGGCTGGCCAACTGAACGGCCGTCCAGCCATTTACGTCAACAAAGGTTGACACCTCGGGCGCGTCAACCTACATTGACATCATGAACGAGACAGCGCAGCTCGCCTCGGATGCGAGCAGCCGTGATCCCTCGGTGGGTCTGCGCGCCGTGAGGGCGCTGCGGATCCTCGTCGACCGCCTGGAGGCCCTCCAGGTGGAGAACGCGCGTGACCAGGGCTGGTCGTGGCAGGACATCGCGGTCCACCTCGACGTCACCAGACAGGCCGTCCACAAGAAGTACGCGGGCGGGCGCGGCCTGCTCAGACGGGGAGACTGACGATGTTCGAACGCTTCACCGACGACGCCCGCCGGGTCGTGGCCGCCGCCCAGGCGGAGGCCCGACGCCTCAACCATCCCCGCATCGGCACCGAGCACCTGCTGCTCGGCATGCTCCAGGACCCGGCGTCCCTGGCCGCCCGGGTGCTCACAGGTCTCGACCACGGAGGCGCCGAGACCCGCCTGCGCGACATCCTCAACCAGCCCGGCGGCCGGGCACCCGACCTCGACGCCGACCTCCTCAGCACCATCGGCATCGACCTCGACGCCATCAGGGAGAAGGTCGAGGAGGCGTTCGGTCCCGGCGCCCTCGACCGCGAACCGGTCCGCGACCACCGGGGCCACCTGCGCAGCGGGCGGCACATCCCGTTCGGGCCGCGCGCGAAGAAGACGCTGGAGCTGTCGCTGCGGGAGGCGATCGCGCTCAAGCACAAGTCCATCTCGGACGGGCACATCCTGCTCGGCGTGATCCGCGACGGCGGCGGCCTGGCCATGCAGATCATGACCGAGGCCGGTCTCCCGATGACGCGGGTCCGTGAGGATCTCGTACGGGAACTGGGCACCCCGGCCAACGGCCGCCGCTGACATGACGATGCCCTGCCTGGGCCGGCCATTTGGCCCAGGCAGGGCATCGAACCCTACTGTCCCTACCCAGACTTGCGGGAGGCTCTCAGGTAGTCCGCGTTCATCCGGGCGATCGTGTCGAGCGGGATGCCCTTCGGGCAGACCGCCGTGCACTCGCCCGTGTTGGTGCAGCCGCCGAAGCCCTCCTCGTCCATCTGCTCGACCATCGCGCGGGCGCGGGAGCCGCGCTCGGGCTGGCCCTGCGGGAGCAGGCCCAGGTGGGTGATCTTGGCGGCGGTGAACAGCGACGCCGAGCCGTTGGGGCAGGCCGCCACGCAGGCGCCGCAGCCGATGCAGGTCGCGGCGTCGAACGCGTCGTCGGCGTCGGCCTTCGGGACCGGGGTCGCGTGGGCGTCGGGCGCCGAACCGGCCGGGACGGAGATGAAGCCGCCCGCCTGGATGATGCGGTCGAACGCCGAACGGTCGACGACCAGGTCCTTCACGACCGGGAACGGGCGGGCCCGCCACGGCTCGATGACGATGGTGTCGCCGTCGTTGTAGTGGCGCATGTGCAGCTGGCACGTGGTCGTGTTCTTCTGCGGGCCGTGCGCGACGCCGTCGATCATCATCGAGCACATGCCGCAGATGCCCTCGCGGCAGTCGTGGTCGAACGCGACCGGGTCGTCGCCCGCCAGGATGAGCCGCTCGTTGAGCACGTCGAGCATCTCCAGGAACGACATGTCCGGGGAGACGTCCTCGATCGCGTAGCGGACCAATTTGCCCTCGTCGTCGGGGCCGCTCTGCCGCCAGACCTTCAGGGTGAGGTTCACTTGTAGCTCCGCTGGGTCATCTTCACGTACTCGTATGCGAGGTCCTCCATGTGGAGGACCGGGCCGTCGGGCGTCGACTCCCAGGCCGCCACGTAGGCGAACTTCTCGTCGTCGCGCAGGGCCTCGCCGTCGGCGTCCTGCGACTCGGCGCGGAAGTGGCCGCCGCACGACTCGGTGCGGTGCAGGGCGTCGAGGCACATGAGCTCGGCCAGGTCGAAGAAGTCGGCCACCCGGCCGGCCCGTTCGAGAGCCTGGTTGAGCTCCTCGTTGACGCCGCTGACCTTCACGTCGCGCCAGAACTCGGCGCGCAGTTCGGGGATCCGCTCCAGCGCCTTGCGCAGGCCCTCTTCCGTACGCTCCATGCCGCAGTAGTCCCACATGAGCTTGCCGAGCTCGCGGTGGAAGGAGTCGGCGGTACGGGTGCCGTTCACCGACAGCAGCTTCTCGATGCGGTTCTTCACCGCGGTCTCCGCGTCCGCGACGGCCTGCGAGTCGGGGGCGTCGAACGTGTGCGCGTCGGCCAGGTAGTCGCCGATGGTCGTCGGCAGCACGAAGTAGCCGTCGGCCAGGCCCTGCATCAGCGCACTCGCACCAAGGCGGTTCGCGCCGTGGTCGGAGAAGTTGGCCTCGCCGATCACGAACAGGCCGGGGATGGACGACTGGAGGTCGTAGTCGACCCACAGCCCGCCCATCGTGTAGTGGACGGCCGGGTAGATGCGCATCGGCTGGGTGTACGGGTCCTCACCGGTGATGCGCTCGTACATCTCGAAGAGGTTGCCGTACTTCTTCTCCACCGCGTCGCGGCCGAGGCGGCCGATCGCGTCGGCGAAGTCGAGGTAGACGCCCAGGCCGCCGGGGCCGACGCCGCGGCCCTCGTCGCAGACGTTCTTGGCGGCGCGGGAGGCGATGTCACGCGGCACCAGGTTGCCGAACGCCGGGTAGATGCGCTCCAGGTAGTAGTCGCGCTCGTCCTCGGGGATCTCCGCCACGGGACGCTGGTCGCCCTTGTTCAGAGGCACCCACACGCGGCCGTCGTTGCGCAGCGACTCGGACATCAGGGTCAGCTTCGACTGGTAGTCGCCGGAGACCGGGATGCAGGTCGGGTGGATCTGGGTGTAGCACGGGTTGGCGAACATGGCCCCCTTCTGGTGGGCCCGCCAGATCGCCGTGGTGTTGCAGCCCTTGGCGTTGGTCGACAGGAAGAACACGTTGCCGTAGCCGCCGGTGGCCAGCACGACCGCGTCGGCCAGGTGGGTCTCGACCTCGCCGGTGACCATGTCGCGCACCACGACGCCGCGCGCCCGGCCGTCGGAGATGATCAGTTCGAGCATCTCGTGGCGGGTGTGCATCTCGACCGTCCCGGCCGCGATCTGGCGCTCCAGCGCCGAGTAGGCGCCGAGGAGGAGCTGCTGGCCCGTCTGGCCGCGCGCGTAGAAGGTGCGCGAGACCTGGGCGCCGCCGAAGGAGCGGGTGTCGAGCAGGCCGCCGTACTCGCGGGCGAAGGGCACGCCCTGGGCCACCGCCTGGTCGATGATGTTCACCGAGACCTGGGCGAGGCGGTAGACGTTCGACTCGCGGGCGCGGAAGTCGCCGCCCTTCACGGTGTCGTAGAACAGCCGGTAGATCGAGTCGCCGTCGCCCCGGTAGTTCTTGGCCGCGTTGATGCCGCCCTGCGCGGCGATCGAGTGGGCCCGGCGGGGCGAGTCCTGGTAGCAGAACGACTTGACCTTGTAGCCGAGCTCGCCGAGGGTCGCGGCGGCCGAGCCGCCCGCGAGGCCGGTGCCGACCACGATGACGTTGATCTTGCGCTTGTTGGCCGGGTTGACCAGCCGCGCCGAGAACTTGCGCTTCTCCCAGCGCTCCTCGATGGGGCCCTCGGGCGCCTTGGTGTCCTTGATCGGGTCACCGAGCGTGTAGTCCATCACTTCACCACTCCGAACGTGATCGCCAGCGGGACGACCAGGAAGCCGAGCGTCAGCAGCGCGCTGAGCAGGGCGGCCGAGGCCCTCAGCACCGGGTAGCGCCGGGCCACGCCGAGGGTCTGCAGCGCGCTCCACAGGCCGTGCCGCAGGTGCAGGCCCACCATGACCACCGAGATCACGTAGAACACCGTGATGTACCAGCGGGCCGGCTCGAACCCGGCGACCATCCGCGCGAACGGGGTGGCGTCGTGGCCCTCGGGGTTGGTCACGCCGAAGGTCATGTCGAGCAGGTGGTAGATCACGAAGAAGAAGATGATCACGCCGCCCCAACGCATGGTCCGGGTGGCGTAGCCGTTGGCGCGCGACTTGACGCGGGCGGCGTACTTGACCGGACGGGCGTTGGCGGCGCGGCGGGCCAGCACGATCGCCGAGTACATGTGGGCCGCGATCGCGATGACCAGGCCCACTTCGAGCAGGGTCAGCACGCCCCGGTGCGGCAGCAGCGGATAGCCGACCTCGCGCAGCCAGGCGGCGTAGCCGTTGAACGACTCGGCGCCAGCGAAGATCTTCAGGTTCCCCGCCATGTGGGCGACCAGGAAGAACACCAGCACCGCGCCCGACACGGCCATGACGGCCTTGAGGGAGTTCGAGGAGACCCGGCGGCGTCGCCGGGGAGGAACCGGGGTGACCGGTTCGGTGGCCCTGCCCCGGTCGATAATCGCAGTCACGTTTCAAAACGCTAGGTACCGGCACTTTCGTCGTCCAAGTCATCGGGGTTCTGGTTTCGATAGCCGGTGGCTATGTGCTCTGGCCTGGCGCGCGACCCCTTCCGGCCAGGGTGATCGCGTGCGACGAAAGTCACAGCCGTAAGGTGATGAACTGTGCAGTTGCAGCAGCTCGCCTACTTCGTGGCGGTGGCGGAGTCACGTCACTTCACCCACGCGGCCGAGCGGATGCGGGTGGCCCAGCCGTCGCTGAGCAAGCAGATCAAGACCCTGGAGACCGACCTCGGCGCGCCCCTGTTCAGCCGGGCGCGCGGCAACGTCACGCTCACCCCCGCGGGAGAGGCGCTGCTGCCGCTGGCCCGGCGCATGCTGGCCGACGCCGAGACCGCCCGGCGCGAGGTCGCCGAACTCGCGGGGCTGCGGCGCGGCCGGGTGAGGCTCGGCGCCACGCCGTCGCTGTGCGCGGGGCTGCTGGCCGACGCGCTGGCCCGCTTCCACCACGACTATCCGGGCGTGGAGATCCAGGTCGAGGAGGGCGGCTCGCGTGACCTCGTGCGGGCGCTGGCCCGGGGGCAGCTCGACCTGTCGCTGATCATCCTGCCGCTGCAGAGCGACGACCCTTCGCTGGTCACCGAGGAGATCCTGCGCGAGCACCTGGTCGTGGCCGCGCCCGCCCACCTGACCTCCGGCCGCCGCCCCCACATGCGCATCGACGAACTGCGGCGCCGTCCGCTGGTGATGTTCCGGCGCGGGTACGACCTGCGCGAGGCCACCCTGAACGCGTGCCGCCAGGCCGGGTTCGAGCCCAGGTTCGCCGTCGAGGGCGGCGAGATGGACGCGGTGCTGCGGTTCGTCGAGGCCGGGCTCGGGGTCGCCGTGGTGCCCTCGATGGTGCTCGACGGACGGCCCGGCCTGGTGGGGGCGCCCCTGCTGCCCGGCCTGCGCAGAACCGTCGCGCTGGCCCACCGGAAAGACGTCGAGCCGACCCGTGCGGCCCAGGCGTTCCGGGCCGTACTGCTCGGTTTTCTCGACGACGCGACCCGCGAGGGCACGCTCCCAGAAGGCGTCGAAGCGCTCCCCCAGCACTAGGTGCCTGTCGCTACTATTTGGGGTGCCCTCCTCTGGAAAGAGGCCTTCGTGCCCGCTCTCTCACATGGTCTGCCCGACCTCGTCACGCTCCTCCTGATCGAGGACGACGCCGAGGACGCCTTCCTTGTCGAGGAGTTCCTGGCCGACTCGCAGAAGCCGCCGAAGATCATCTGGGCCCGCACCCTCGCCGAGGGCCGCGACCGCTTCACCGCCGAGGTGACCTGCGTCCTGGTCGACCTGTCGCTGCCCGACGCGATGGGCCTCGACGCCGTGCGGCAGGTGACCGCCATGGCCCCCGACACGGCCGTGATCGTGCTGACCGGCCTCAACGACGTGCAGATCGCCGTCGACGCGGTCGCCGCCGGCGCCGAAGACTACCTGGTCAAGCAGCAGGTCGACGGCGACATGCTGGCGCGGGCGATCCGCTACGCCATCGAGCGCAAGCGCGGCGACATCGCCGAACGCGAACTGGTCGAGCAGCGCCTGCTCCGCAAGGAGGCCGCCCGGCTCGAACACGGGCTGCTGCCGACCCCGGTCCTCCACACCGACGCGCTGCTCCACCAGTCGACCTACCTGCCCGGCCGCCAGGAGGGCCTGCTGGCCGGCGACTTCTGGGACACCCTCCAGACCGCCGACGGCGCGGTCCACGTGCTGGTCGGCGACGTCTGCGGGCACGGCCCCGACGAGGCCGCGCTCGGCGCCGCGCTGCGCATCGCCTGGCGGACCCTCACCCTGGCCGGGCTCGACGGCAACAGCGTCCTGCGGACGATGGACTCGGTGCTCCGGCTGGAGCGCGCCTCCCCCGAGATCTTCACCACGCTCGTCACCGCGACGATCGCCCCCGGCCTCGACTCGGCCCGGCTCTACGTGGTCGGGCATCCGCCACCCCTGGTTATCCTCGGTGACGACGTCGACGTGGTCACGGAGATCCCGTCGGGGCCGCCGATCGGGATCTTCCCCGAGATGGAGTGGACCCCCGTCGACATCACGCTCGACGGGCCCTGGACGCTTCTCCTCTTCACCGACGGGCTGATCGAGGCCACCGTGGGCGACGGCCGCGACCTGCTGGGCACCGAAGGGCTCATCCGCCTGGTGCGCGAGCAGGGCGGCGTCCACCTCGACCAGTTGATCGAGCAGGTCAAGACCATGCACGCCGACGCGCTGACCGACGATCTCGCCGCGGTCGCGCTCTCCCGGAGGTGATATGAGCAGGACCATCCGTCCGCTCGCCCCGCCCAACCCGCCACGCGGACTGGGCCGCCTCCCGGCGGGCCGCTGGTTCCTGCTGGTCGGCGCGATTCTGACGCTGCTGTTCGCGGGGTCGATCGCGTACACGCTGAAGACCATGAACGACACCCGCGAGGCCAGGGCCACCCTGGTCGAGGTGATCGACCCGCTGGTCCTCCACACGCTGGAGCTGTCGACCTCGGTCTCCAACGAGGAGGCGGCGATCCGCGGCTACGGCCGCACCAACCAGCAGACCTTCCTGACGACCTACGAGAGCGCGGTTCGCGACTCGGCGACCGCTCAGAGCAAGCTCGTGGCCCTGCTGCCCCGGGTGCCGGAGATGCGGGCCGACTCCGACAGCCTGTTCACGGCGGTCCAGAGCTGGCGCACGGCCTACGCCGACGAGACGCTCCGGCTGATCCCCTCGCGCGGCAAGGACACCGCCGCCTCCCTGGCCGAGGTCAACAACAACGCGTTCGGCGCGGTGCGCACCGCGGTGGCCGTCCAGCAGGCGCACCTGACCCTCCTCCACGGCGACGCCACCACCCGCCTCGACCGGGGCTGGGACACCTTCTACGGCGCGCTGGGCACCCTCGCCATCGTGCTGCTGATCTCCGCGATCGCCTTCACCCTCCTGGTCAGGTACGTCGTGCTCCGGCCCGTCGCCGCCCTCCAGGCCCAGGTCCGCCAGGTCGCGGCGGGCAACTTCGACGCCGAACTCCAGGTGACCCGCCCGGCCGAGATGGCCGAGCTGTCCGCCCACGTCGACACCATGCGCCGCCGGGTGGTCAGCGAGTGGCGGGCCACCCAGCAGGCCGAGCAGGCGCTCGCCGACCAGGCCGCCGAGCTGAAGCGCTCGAACAGCGAGCTCGAACAGTTCGCGTACGTCGCCAGCCACGACCTCCAGGAACCCCTGCGCAAGGTCGCCAGCTTCACCCAGATGCTGGAGCAGCGCTACGGCGACCAGCTCGACGACCGGGCCAAGCAGTACATCAAGTTCGCCGTCGACGGCGCCAAGCGCATGCAGCTGCTGATCAACGACCTGCTCGACTTCAGCCGGGTCGGCCGGGTCACCGGCGACCGCGAGCCGACGTCCACCGGCGACGCCCTGCGGGCCGCGCTCGACAACCTGGGCGCCCGCATCGAGGACACCGGCGCGACGGTCACCTACGCCGACCTGCCGGTGGTCAACGGCAACAAGCTGCAGCTCACCCAGCTCTTCCAGAACCTGATCGGCAACGCGATCAAGTTCCGGTCGGACGACGCCCCCGAGATCTCCATCACCGCCGAACGCAAAGACGGCATGTGGGAGTTCGCCTGCTCCGATAACGGCATCGGCGTCGACGCGAAGTACGCCGACCGCATCTTCCTGATTTTCCAGCGCCTGCACCCCCGGGACGTCTATCCCGGCACCGGCATCGGGCTGGCGCTGTGCCGCAAGATCGTCGAATATCACGGTGGCCGTATCTGGCTCGAGGACAACCCCGACCACAAGGGCACCACGTTCCGATGGACCCTGGAGGCCACCGATGAATGAACTGCGCTGGATCGACGTGCTGCTGGTCGAAGACGACCCGGGTGACGTGCTGCTCACGCAGGAGGCCTTCGAGCTGAACAAGGTCCGCAACAAGCTGCACATCGTCAACGACGGTGAGCAGGCGCTGCGGTTCCTGCGCCGTGAGGGCGACTACGGCGGCTCCCCCCGCCCCGACCTGATCCTGCTCGACCTCAACCTGCCGCGTAAGGACGGCCGCGAGGTGCTGGAGGAGATCAAGGCCGACCCCGAACTGCGCTCGATCCCGGTCGTGGTGCTCACCACCTCGGAGGCCGAGGAGGACATCGTGCGGAGCTACAAGCTGCACGCGAACGCGTACGTCTCCAAGCCCGTGGATTTCGACCAGTTCATTCGGGTAGTGAGGCAGATCGATGATTTCTTCGTGACTGTCGTGAAGCTCCCTGGAAATTCCCACCGGGGGTCATGATCAGGAGACGTGACAGGAATCACAGGCGAGAAGTCAGTGACCCTCCTCACACGTATCTATGACATGGTCGTAACGTAGCCCCCACCAATACGGCGTGGCGTCGCGGCGGTTCGGCGCGAGCCGCCCAACACGGCGTCACGCGGTCAGTTCCGGTGGAAGGTCTCCGATGACCCAGCAGACGGCCGAGAGCCCGGCCAGAAAACAACGCGCTCAGCTCAAGGTGCGTACTCTCCGCACCGACCGATGGTGGCTCGCCCCGGCGCTCACGTTCGCCGGGTTGACGTTCTTTCTCGTGTACGGCTTCTGGGCGATCTTCGATGGAAGCTACTTCGTCGATCCCTATATCGCGCCCTTCTCGTCGCCCTGTCTGGCGACCTCCTGTCCCGAAGGCGCGCGCCTGTTCGGCTTCGCCCCGTTCGGCGACTGGTACGGCCTGCCGCCGGGCCTGCTTATTCTGGGACTGCCGGCCGGTTTCCGGCTGACCTGCTACTACTACAGGAAGTCCTACTACCGGTCGTTCTGGCTGAGCCCGCCCGCGTGCGCCGTGGCCGAGCCCCACAAGAAGTACACCGGTGAGACCCGGCTCCCGCTGATCATCCAGAACGTGCACCGCTACTTCTTCTACGGTGCGATCGTGATCGGCGCCGTCCTGACCTACGACGCCGTCCTGGCTCTGATCCACAAGCCGGCGGGCCTGGGCACCTGGATCCTGTTGATCAACGCGGCGCTGATCGTCGCCTACACGCTCTCGTGCCACTCGTGCCGCCACATCACCGCGGGCCGCCTGAACCACTTCAGCAAGCACCCCGTGCGCTACCGGGCGTGGACGTTCGTCTCCAAGCTCAACGCCAAGCACCAGCCGCTGGCCTGGGCCTCGATGTTCTCGGTGATGATCGCCGACTTCTACGTCCGCCTGGTGGCCAAGGGCGTCATCACCTTCCCGTTCGCGTAAGGACTGTTCACCGTGGAACGTCACGAATACGACGTCGTCGTCATCGGAGCCGGCGGAGCCGGGCTCCGGGCGGCGATCGAGGCACGTCAGCAGGGCAAGCGCACCGCGATCATCTGCAAGTCGCTGTTCGGCAAGGCCCACACGGTCATGGCCGAGGGCGGCGCGGCGGCGGCGATGGGCAACGTCAACTCCGACGACAACTGGATGGTCCACTTCCGCGACACCATGCGCGGCGGCAAGTTCCTGAACAACTGGCGGATGGCCGAGCTGCACGCGAAGGAGGCTCCCGACCGGGTCTGGGAGCTGGAGGCGTGGGGTGCGCTGTTCGACCGTACAAAAGATGGAAAGATCAGCCAGCGCAACTTCGGCGGGCACGAATACCCGCGCCTGGCGCACGTCGGCGACCGCACCGGCCTGGAGATGATCCGCACCCTCCAGCAGCGCGTGGTGGCCCTCCAGCAGGAGGACTTCGAGGTCCACGGCGACTACGAGGCCTACATCAAGGTCTTCGCCGAGTGCACCGTGACGCGCCTGCTCAAGGACGGCGACGCGATCTCCGGCGCCTTCGCCTACTGGCGTGAGACCGGCAAGTTCATGGTCTTCGACGCCCCGGCCGTGGTGCTGGCCACCGGCGGCATCGGCAAGTCGTTCGTGGTCACGTCGAACTCGTGGGAGTACACCGGCGACGGCCACGCGCTGGCGCTGCTCGCGGGCGCGAAGCTGATCAACATGGAGTTCATCCAGTTCCACCCGACGGGCATGGTCTGGCCGCCGTCGGTGCGGGGCATCCTGGTGACCGAGTCGGTGCGAGGCGACGGTGGCGTGCTCACCAACTCCGAGGGCCGCCGGTTCATGTTCGACTACATCCCGGACGTCTTCAAGGACAAATACGCCACCACCGAGGAGGAGGGCGACCGCTGGTACACCGACCAGGCCAACAACCGCCGCCCTCCGGAGCTGCTGCCGCGTGACGAGGTCGCCCGCGCGATCAACGCCGAGGTGAAGGCCGGGCGTGGCTCACCCCAGGGCGGTGTCTTCCTGGACGTCTCCAGCCGCCTGCCCGCCGCCGAGATCGTCAAGCGGCTGCCGTCGATGCACCACCAGTTCAAGGAACTGGCCGACGTCGACATCACCGCCGAGCCGATGCAGGTCGGCCCCACGTGCCACTACGTCATGGGCGGCGTCGAGGTCGACGCCGACTCGGGCGCGGCCTCGGTGCCGGGCCTGTTCGCGGCCGGCGAGGTGTCGGGCGGCATGCACGGCTCCAACCGCCTGGGCGGCAACTCCCTGTCCGACCTGCTGGTCTTCGGCCGCCGGGCGGGCGCGGGCGCGGCGGCCTACGTCGACTCGCTCGGGGCGAAGCGTCCGCAGGTCAGCGGCGTCGAGGAGGCCTTGGCCGAGGCCGAGGCCCCGCTGAAGCGCCAGGGCGGCGAGAACCCCTACGAGGTCCACCACGAGCTCCAGCGCACGATGAACGAGCTGGTCGGCATCATCCGCAAGGAGAACGAGGTCGCCGAGGCCCTGGAGGCCGTCGAGAAGCTCAAGGAGCGGGCGACCAACACGACCGCCCCCGGCGGCAAGATCTACAACCCGGGCTGGCACCTCGCCATCGACCTGCGCAACATGCTGCTGGTCAGCGAGTGCGTCGCCAAGGCCGCGCTGCTGCGGCAGGAGAGCCGGGGCGGCCACACCCGCGACGACTACCCGGTGATGGACCCCGGCTGGCGCCGCAAGCTGCTGGTCTGCTCGGCCAAGCCCGACGGCTCCGAGGTCGAGGTCGTCGAGCAGGCCCAGATCTCCATGCGCGGCGACCTGATCACCCTGTTCGACCGGGGCGAGCTCTCGAAATACCTCACCGAGGAAGAACTCGCGGAGTACGACGCCGCGGCCAAGGAGTTGTCATGAGTTACAAGGGCAAGTTCCGCGTCTGGCGCGGAGAGGGCGGAGAAGGCCGCCTGGAGGACTTCCAGGTCGAGGTCAACGAGGGTGAGGTCGTCCTCGACGTCATCCACCGGCTCCAGGCCACCCAGGCACCCGACCTGGCCGTCCGCTGGAACTGCAAGGCCGGCAAGTGCGGCTCGTGCTCCATGGAGATCAACGGCAAGCCGCGCCTGGGCTGCATGACCCGCATGTCGACCTTCACCGAGGACGAGACCATCACGGTCACCCCGATGCGCACCTTCCCGGTCATCAAAGACCTGGTCACGGACGTGTCGTTCAACTACCAGAAGGCCCGCGAGATCCCGTCGTTCACGCCTCCGGCGGACGTGAAGCCGGGCGAATACCGCATGCAGCAGATCGATGTGGAGCGCTCGCAGGAGTTCCGCAAGTGCATCGAGTGCTTCATGTGCAACAACGTGTGCCACGTGATCCGCGACCACGAGGAGAACAAGACCCACTTCGCGGGTCCGCGTTTCCTCATGCGGATCGCCGAGCTCGACATGCACCCCTACGACGTGGAGGACCGCAAGGACTCCGCGCAGGAGGAGCACGGCCTGGGCTACTGCAACATCACCAAGTGTTGTACGGAGGTGTGCCCCGAGCACATCAAGATCACCGACAACGCGCTGATCCCGATGAAGGAGCGCGTGGTCGACCGCAAGTACGACCCGCTGGTCTGGCTGGGCAACAAGATCTTCCGCCGTTAAGCCCGTACGTGAGGAGAGCCGGTCTGGCCCTACAGACCGGCTCTTCGGCGTATACGGGACCTGTAGCGGCATGACCGAACCTCTTCCTCATGAGCACCTCCAAGAAGTTGTTGTCCGTCCTGACGTTCACGGCGACCCTTCTCACCTGCCTCGTCACCGTCTCGCCCCCCGCGCGCGCCTCGACGGTCGGTGGCCCGATCACCCGGAGCGAGGTACTGCAGCGCGCGCAGAACTGGGTGGACCGCGGGATCAAGTACAACCTGACCCGGTCGGCCGCCAGCCTGACCACCGACCCCGACGGCAGCCACAAGTACGGCCCCGACTGCTCCGGGTACGTCTCGATGGTCTGGCACCTCAGCCCCGGCCAGTACGGAGGGCTCAACACCTCCGGCTTCGCCGCCTGGAGCGGCAAGACCTATCTGAGCGGCCTCAGCCAGCTCCGCCCCGGCGACGCCCTGCTGAAGGACGGCCACATCGAGCTCTTCGTCCGCTGGAAGAACAGCGCCGACCGCACCCAGGGCGCCTACGTCTACTCGCTGAACGGCACCGGCAACCAGGACGCCAACGGCTGGGAGAACGACTGGGCCAAGGGCCCGACCGTCAACTCGCACGGCCAGACGGGCTTCAACAGCTGGAGTGAGATGCAGGGCTACGACCCCATCCGCTACGACAACATCGTCGAGGACGGCGCCGGGGGCGGCGGCAGCACCGGCAGCGTCACCGGCGACAACCTGGCCGACCTGCTCGGCCAGAACGCCGCGGGCGAACTCCTCCTGTACGCCAACGAGGGCGTGGTCAACGGCGGGCAGTCCTTCAAGTACCCGCCCACCAAGATCGGTCACGGCTGGAACAACCACGCCCGCGTCATGATCGGCAAGGTCAACGCCGACAACCATCCCGACCTGATCGGCGTGAACCCGGCCGGAGACATGTACCTCTACACCCACAAGGGCACCCTCAACGGCGAGAACACCTACAACGGCCCCGTCCAGATCGGCCACGGCTGGAGCGGGATGACCGAGATCCTGCTGGGCGACGTCACCGGTGACGGCAGGGCCGACCTGCTCGGCCAGAACTCCGCAGGCGAGATGCTCCTGTACGCCAACGAGGGCATCGTCGACGGCGTGCAGTCCTTCGCCCACCCGCCCACGGACATCGGCCACGGCTGGAACAACATGGACCGCGTCCTGCTCGGCGACGTCACCGGTGACGGCAAGGCCGACCTGCTCGGGGAGAACCCCGCCGGCGAACTCCTCCTGTACAGCAACCGGGGCATGGTCGACGACGTCCTGTCCTTCACCTACCCGCCGACCAAGATCGGCCATGGCTGGAACAACCACGCCCGGGTCATGATCGGCAGGGTCAACGCCGACGCCCACCCCGACCTGGTCGGCGTGAACCCGGCCGGGGACATGTACCTCTACACCCACAAGGGCACCGTGAACGGCGAGAGCACCTTCAACGGTCCCGTCCAGATCGGGCACGGCTGGAGCGGCATGAGCAAGATCCTGCTCGGATAGCCCGTACCGAAGAAAAGGCCGGCCTGGAGAACCAGGCCGGCCGTTTTCATGGATCTACCAGGGGGAGGGTGCCGGAGGCGCCACGACCGGCGGGCGGTCGTCGCAGGTGATGGTGTTGGGGAGCTGCCACGAGCCGGCCCACGGGCCGGTGGTGCCGCCGCCGTCGTTGCCGCCGAGGTCGGTCACCGAGAACTCCGAGCCCGTGGGCGGGAAGCCGAACGAGCCGCAGTTGTTGATGCCGACCGCGCCGACGTTGCGGGCGTCGACGTTCTCGAACGAGGCGCCGCCCTTGACGCGGGCGCTCAGGACCGAGGTGCCGGTGCCGTCGATGCGGACGTTCTTGAACTTCACGCCGGTGATCGAGTAGAGGTCCTTCACGCCCCACTCGCTCACCATCATGATCGCGTTGTAGGTGCTGTCGAGGTAGTGGTCGCCGGTGACCTGGATGTCGTTCTCGATCGAGCGGTCGAGGGCGTACAGCCAGATCGCGCCGAGGCCGATGCGCCAGTTCAGGTCGAACGTGCCGGCCCGGACGGTGGTGTTGTTGGTGAACTTCAGCGTGCCGGTGAAGGGCTCGGCGCCGAAGCGGGAACCGGCGTGCAGGCCGGAGCCCTCGCGCAGCGGGTCGGCCACCAGGTTGTTGGAGACCACGTTGTCCTTGCCGCCGTAGATCGCGATGCCGTTGGCCAGCGTCGGGGTCTGGACGGTGTTGCGGTCGAACACGTTGTTGACGTTGGCGTTCTTCTCCGACCACATGGCCAGGCCGTCGTCACCCGTGTTGCGGATGAAGTTGTTGGCCACCACCGAGTTGGTCACGCCGCCGTGGAAGTTCAGGGCGTCGGCGATCTGGTCGACGATGATGTTGTCGGTCACCTTGATGTTGTTCATCGGGCCGTCGAACCACAGGCCGACCTTGGTGTGGCGGATGTACAGGCCCTTGATCGTCGAGTCGCTCATCGCGCCGCCGATGCCGTTGACCTGGTCGAGGTCGATGCGCTCGCGCACGTCACCCTCGATCGTGAACCCCGACAGGTGGACGTTGCGGCTGCCGCCGTCCTGGGCGTACTTGCCGTAGAAGCCGACGCCGGTGTGCACCGAGCCGTCGGGGAGGGGGGCCGGGAGGGCGACCTCCTTGCCCTTGATGATCGTGTACCAGGATCCGGCGCCCTCGATCGTCACGTCGTCGACGATGATGTGCTTGTTGACCTGGTAGGTGCCCGGCGGGATGTAGACCTTCAGGTTGCTCCGCTTGGCGAAGGCGATGGCCTTCTCGATGGCCGGGGCCGAGTCCTTGCGACCGGTCGGGTCGGCGCCGAACAGCAGCACGTTGGCGGCCACCAGGCGCACGTAGGGCGCGCCGACGACCTCGGAGTCGAGCAGGTCGACGACCGTCCAGGCGGCGTTGGTGTTCGCGGGCGCGGTCAGCCGGACCTTGTCACCGGCCTTGTACGTCTTGCCGAGCAGGAGCCGCTGCTCGTCGTAGAAGTGCATCGGCCGGAACGGCTTGGTGATCTCCGGCGCGGGGGTCGTCGCGGCCGGGACGCACTGGCACTCGGTGATCCACCAGTCGTCGTGGAGCAGCCCGGCGTTCGGGTCGTTGGTGAACGGATACTGGTTGTACAGCCACGCGAACTGGCTGGTCAGCGTGATGGTCTTCTTGTTGCCCCCGTTGACGGTCAGGTTCAGCGGAGCGGTGATGCCGCCGCCGTTCGGGGCGTCGGGGATGCTGTAGCGCACGGTGACGGCGTTGGCGGCCTTCGGCAGGGTGAACTCCACCCACTGCCCGGGGGTCAGCTTGACCGCCTTGCGGCCCGAGGCCTCCGACGGCAGCGTGTACGGATTGCGGTCGGGGCCGATCACGACGCCGTTGGTGGCCGCGTTCTCCGCCTCCTGCTCGACGAACGGGACGTTGGCGCCGCGGCCCGCCACTAACGCGGGGTCGAGTGCCGCCCGCGTCACCGCTGTCGGAGTCGCCGTCTGATGCGCGGCGGCCGGGCCGGCCACCACCAGGCTCAAGCCCACGGCCGTGGCTGTAACCACCGCCAACGCCACTCTTCGTGACATCTCGTGCTCGTTTCTGTCGGGGGGTGAACACCTGAGGGTGAGGTGACAGTAGGTCGCCCGTGCCCCGTTCCACAAGAGGCCTGCGAAATAGTTTCGTAACGCTCTCGCTTTCTTGCGCGCTTTGCCACCGCGTGTTGCAGCCCGACGTCTGGTGCACACAAAAAAACAGCCCTCCCGGTCAGGAGGGCTGTTGCGAGTTTCGGTCAGCGCTTCTCGTCGTCGTCCGGCGGGTGGTTGGAGCTCTCCAGGACGTAACCCTTGGCGTACGTCGGCGACGGGGGCGCGGGCTGCGGCGGCGCCTGGGGCGGCGGCTGCTGGTAGACGTAGGGCTGCGTGTAGTCCTGCGGCGGCGCGGCCGGGGTCGGGAACGGCATCGGATAGGGCACCGGCACGTAGTTGACGACCTGCTGCGGAGGCTGCTGCGGCGGGTAGGGCTGCGCGTACGGCTGGCCGGGGTAGGGCTGCCCCGGGTAGGGCTGACCGGGATACGGCTGACCGGGGAACGGCTGGCCCGGATAGGGCTGGGCGTACTGCTGGCCGTAGGGCTGCATCGGGTAACCCGGGTAGGGCATCATCGCCATGTTCGGCGGCGGCATCTGCGGGCCTGCCTTACGGACGGCCGCGGCGTGCGCCAGGCGGCGCAGACGGCCCTCGAAGATCAGCCAGGCGAGCAGCGCCAGCAGCACCAGCACGGCGGCCGGAACGGCCAGCTTGCGGCTGAGCGTGACCTCGTCGAAGTAGGGGGTCGCGTTGCGGATCTCCACCTGGGCCGTCTCGGGCACCGGCTGGTTCATGCCCGTGGAGGGCTGGGTGCCGGTGGTCGGCTCGGCCGGGGCCAGGCTGACGCCCGGGTCTTCGGCCGGGGGTGTCTCGACCGTCTGGGCGGGCGGGTTCACCGGCTGCTCGGCCGGCGGGTTCACGGGAGGCGGCTCGACGTCGTTGGTGGGCACCACGGCGTCCTGCGTCGGAGCCGGGGCCTCCTGCGTGGGCTGCTTGGTCGGCTTGGCCGTCGGCGTCGGGGTGACCGTCTGGGTGACGGTGACCACCGCCTCGGACGGGGTCGGCGACGGCGTGATGGTCGTCGTCGTGGTCACCGTGTCACAGACCTGGCCCTGGTCACAGGGGTCGACCGGGTTGGCGGCGCTCGCGGCGGCCGCCACCATCACGGCCACGCCGAGCGAACCCACCACCGCGGCGATCACCGCCGCGGCTCTCCTTGGTGCTCGACCGACCACCGGGTTCCTCCGCCGCTTTTGCCTGACTAGGTACGTCAAGCAAATACTAGTCCGGCAAAGTAACGGCAAACCTCACTTTGGTTGCGGGTCGGAAACGACCTTGCGGCGGCCGAAGCGCATCTGCAGCGCCAGCACGGCGATCAGTGCCGCGATCGCGGCCACCACGCCGGGCCACCCCTTGACGAGCTCCAGACCCGAGTCCTCCTGCGCGATCGCCTGCGTGTTGTTCAGCGACCGGGTCAGCGGCGGGCCGCTCGGCGTGGGCGCCGCCATCGGCATCAGCAGCTCCGGCGGCGTCCCGCCCTCGACCATTCCGGGCGGCAGCGGCTGGCCCGGCGGAAGCTGCGGCAGCGGCGGAAGATTCGACAACGCTCCTGACAACTGCTCCGGCGCCAGCTCCACCTGCGCGGGCGCGGGCGCCACGTTCGGTGCCGGCCGAGGAACCTCCGCCGGTACGCCCTGGGCCATCGGCATCGGACCGACTCCCGGGCCACCGGCGTCCCCGATCGCCATCTGACCAGGGGGAACCTGGGGCCCCTGGTCGGGCTGAGGCGCCAGGGGAAGCGGCTGCTGCCCGCCGGGCCCACCGTCGACGAGCGGCCCCTGACCCGGGTTGACCAGCATGTTTGCCGACACCTCCGGCATCCCCTGCGGTCCCTGCATCGGTCCCTGCATCGGTCCGTTCATCGGTCCGTTCATCGGTCCGTTCATCGGCCCCTGCATCCCCTGCACCGGGAACTCAGGCATGGCCTGCGGGCCGGTCATGGGCTCGACCCGCTCGTACCCACGGGACCGGCCCCGCCCCTCGGCCTCTCGGGTGCGCGGGCGAGCGGGCGGCGCGGCCTCGTGGCCCCGCGCCTCGACCGGGCCTTCGACGAACCGGACCGGCGCCTGGGCGTGCTGCTCGACCTCGCGAACCGGACGCACCTTCTTGGGCGGCCGAACACGGCTCTCGGTCGCCCGCGTCGGCGCCAGGGCCTGGCCCACGATCTCCTGGACCGGGAACTGCGCCTGGCTCTCCACCGCGTACATCGGCTCCAGGGCCTGGCCCACCATCTCCTGGACGCCGTCGGCGATGGGCAGCCCGGGTTCCGTGTCGGTCACCCCGGCGCTCTCCTCGGCGAACCGGCCGGCCAGGGCGCGGGCCTCCGCCTCGGCGACCGAGGCCGTCTCGGCCGACTGGGTCACGCCGTCGGTGAGTTCGCCCGTCGCGCTCAGGCGGGCGCAGACGACGGCCACGCGGCGGGCCAGTTCGGCCATGTCGAGGTTGAGGCGCATCGACGCCGGAGGCTCCACGAACAGCCCGGGACCGACCAGTGTCTGCTCCGCCTGGGCGACGCCCGTCTGCACGGGGCAGCGCCAGCCCTGGGCGTACACCCCCTCGGGAACCGAGCACGCAGCGTGACCGCAGGTCTCCGCCAGGCGGAACCGCCAGACGTCGCCCGTGCGCATCCAGCGGCCGGGATCCTCGACGGCCCAGGCCGGTGTGGCCGACAGCGCCAGGATTCCGGCCCCGACCAGAGATACCACTCGTCCAGTGACCACCAGAATCCTCCCGTGATTACGCTCAGTAAGCGTTATCTCACGAAGAGGGGGGACTCAACCCTCCTTGAGCAGATCTTGGACCTCCCGGACGATGGGGAGATCGGCCGGCAGCCACGGCACCGACTCGAACTCGAACGGCTCCAGCCACCGCAGCGCGAGGTGCTCCCGCGCCTCCGGCGTGCGGCCGCAGGTGATCGTCGACAGCCAGATCCGGAGCACGTATCCGTTGCTGAGCGGCCAGTCACCGCCCACCTTCGTGCCCGGGACGACCGTGACCCCGAGCTCCTCATCGCACTCGCGCACCAGCGCGTCGAGGTCACTTTCTCCCGGGTCGACCTTTCCGCCGGGAAACTCCCATCCGCCCCGCAGTTCCGGCGGTTCCGCCCGCTGCGCGCTCAGCAGACGGCCGTCCGCGATGATCGCGGCCCCTACGACGACCTGTGTCATGCCTGTCTACGTTAGGGCCAGACGCTTCAGCTGCTCCAGCACATCGGGATTCTGCAACGGCCGGGTGAAGCCGACGATGGCCCCCCGGTCGCGGTAGGTGGTGACCTTGATGGGGCCGCAGAGGGTGCAGCGCGCCTCGACCATCTTGCCCGGCGACACGATCATCCCCACGTGGCCGGGGTTGTCCGCCGAGGTCCCGGGCCCGGAGTTGAAGAACACCAGATCCCCGGCCTGCTCCTCGCCCGCGTCGATGCGCACCCCGAAAGGCCACTGGCCGAAGGTGGTGCGGGGGATGTTCAGACCCGCGTTCCGGTACGCCATGTAGATGATTCCGGAGCAGTCATAACCCGCCGGCCCGGTGCCGCCCCAGATGTACGGCTTGCCGCGCTGCGCGAGGGCGTAGGAAAGGATCTTGTCGACCACCGCGTTCGGCGCGTCGTAGGCCACGTCGCAGGCCGGGTCGGCCTCCGGCGGCACCTCGACGTCGCCCGATTCGGCGTACTTCCTGGCGATCTCCAGCACCTGGTCGACGTACCAGGTGGCCCGGTTGTAGACGAACAGCGCCTTGCGCAGGTCGTCGGGGGCGCCGTTGCGCTTGAGCATCTTGGCGGCGCCGAGGATCGCGTCGGCCGGGTTGTAGACGTCGGCCACGCCGTCGTCGTCTCCGTCGGAGGCGTAGCCGTTGAACTCCGACGGGATCGGGATCTGCGCCTTGCCGCCCCACGTGCTGATGAGGAACTGCATCGGCCCGGCGGCGCCCGCGTAGTTGGTGCCGCTCTGCACGCCGGGCAGTTGCGACCGGCCGTGGTCGGTCTCGCGCTTGCCGACGGCGGCGAGCACGTTCCACTGCACGCCGATCGCCTCGCCGTGCTTCTTGTAGAGCTCCAGCATCTCCGGCGGGATGTCTTCTTGCGCGGTCTCGGACAGGTCGGAGGTGTCGACGGCGGCCTCACAGGCGGCCGCGGCGCCCCCCGTCATGATGTTGGGCAGCGGCGTCATCAGCACCACCGCCCCGAACATGACCAGGGGCACCAGCACGGCCAGCAGCCCGGCCAGCCATTTCCAGTTCGCGAGCCGGGTCGTGGTCACGGCGTGACGTCACCGTCCTGACCGCTCCCGGCCAGTTGCAGGTCGTAGACGCGCCAGTCGGCGCCGACCTGGACGACGGTGACGGCGTAGTCCTCGACGAGGTCCCTGGCCCCGCTGAGCGCGGTCACCTGCTGGGTGCCCTCGACGACCACGACGACCGACTCGGCCGAGATGTCGCGGATCGACTTCAGCCGCGCCCCTCCCTTGGACACGACCTGGTCGGCCGTGTCGTGCTCGACGGCGGCCGGAGAGGTGACCGTACGGGTGAGGTCCTCCCCGAACTCGGTCGTCGTGTACGCCTTCAGCCGGTCGGCCCGGCCCACCGCGTCGTCGTGGGTGTAGGTGCCGTATTCGACGGTGAACCGGCGCGCCAGATCGGCCGCCGCGCCCAGTTGCTCACGCGACAGCGGCAGGTAGGAGTAGACGTCGAAGTCGGCCGACGGCGTCGTCGCCACCTGACTCGGCACGGCCACCGGCGGAGCGGTGACCGTGCGCGTGCCCGCCGACCCGGTCGGGGCGGCCGTCCCGACCTCGCCGCTGCCGTCGCCCAGGGTCGTTAAATAGATCCCGAGCGCGGCCAGTACGACGACGGCGGCGATGAACAGGCCCTTCCTGCGGCCGTCGTTCATGATCAGTCCTTGTCACGCGGCCGCAGCCAGAACGGCGCACCGCCGTCTCCACCGCCGCCATTGCCACCACCGCCGCCACCCCGGCCGCTGTCCGACCGGCCCGGCAGCCAGAGCGGCGGCGCGTCGGACCGGGAGGAGCGCTCGGCCGGACGGGGCGCTTCGGCCCGGGGCGCCCGCGTCGGCTCGGGACGGGGCCGCGGCTGCGGCGCCGACCGTCGCGACGACGAACCACCCGACGACCGTCCGCCGCCTCCGAAGAACCCGCCACCGAGGATGCCGCCACCGCCTCCGGAGGAGCTCCCCCGGGACGCCGAGGGCCGCGAGGCCCAGCCACCGGAGCGACCGCTGAACCAGCCGCCTCCGCCCCCGCCTCCCGACGAGGATCGCGCGGCCACGGGGGCCGGCGCGCTCGGCCGGGTCGTGGCGGGCGGACGGCTCAGGTTGAGCGGCGGCGCGGCGCCCGTACGGGGCGCCGGGACACCGGTCTTGCGGCGTGCGGCCTGCTCGGGGTTCTCCAGCGGAGCGGGTTGCCCGTTCGCCCGGACCCCCACGCGTTCCTCTCCGCGGACCTTGCCCTGCGCGACCCCGGCGGCCGTGGTCGCCGCCGCGCCCGCCCCACCGGTCGACCCGGCGACGGCTGCGTTGAGCAGCGGCTCGGCCTTGCGCAGCCCCCAGCGGCCCACCCGGGCCGCGGCGACCGGCGGCAGCGCCCCGGCGGCCCGCTGCAGCGTCGGCGCCGTGGTGGCGTCGCCGAGCATGCGGGTGGCCAGGGTGGAACCGCTCATCGAGGAGAACAGATGCTGGAACGGCCTGCGGTAGAAGAACACCGCCAGCGTGAGCAGCGCCATGAACATGATCTGCATCCCCCACGGGAGGGGCGTCGAGATGATGAGGGCGTAGCCGTACACCAGGACACCGAGAACCAATGCCAGCACGGCCTGCCGCAAGAGCGTGCCGACGAGCATCTCCACCCAGCGCATCGCGATGATCCGCCCGGTGCCCGGATGGACGCCGATCAACAGGAAGATCGGCCCCATGATCAGCAACAAGAGGAAGCCGACCTTCAGCACCAGCAGCGACACCGCCACCAGGAAGATCAGCAATCCGGCGACCATGGCGGCGATGAACGCCCCGATGGCCACGCCGAGGCGGCTGGTCCAGTCTTTGCCCTGGAGCAGGTAGAACGCCGGGCTGGTGCGCAGCGGGTTGGCGATCTCCTCTTCGTAGCGACGCTGGTGGGCGTCGGTGCCGGCCGACTGCTGGGCCTGCTGCTCGGCGGCGTCGAGCGCCTGGACGTCAAGCAGCTTGGCGCCGTAGGCCGCCACGATCGGCGAGGCCGGGTCGGCGGTGCCGAAGTTGCCCATCAGCCAGGGCTTGCAGACGAGGGTCGACCAGAGCGCGTCGGCGTTCTGCGTCACGCCCGGCGTGCCCGGCTGGCCGTAACCGCCGCCGGTGACCGGAGGCGTGGCGCCCGGGGTCGTCCCTCTGGCTCCCGTCGCGGCACCCGCCGCGGCGCCCAGCGAACTGGCCGGTGGCGGCAGGCAGGACGCGCCGCCGGCACCGGGCAGGCCGGAGAACGCCGAGTTGACGATCTCGGTGGTCTTGTCGGTGACGACCTTGCCGACGCCGGTCAGATCCTGGGGACGGCTGAAGAACCAGGTCGCGACCGTGACCGCGAGGACCATCCAGACGACCGCCTCGGTGGTCGTGGTCGCGCGTTTGCGCAGCAGGCCGTACCAGGCCAGCCAGATGGCCGCGATGATCACGATCGGCCGTAGGAACGGCCAGTACATCGCGTCGGCCAGGTTGGTCACGATGTCGTCGACGACGTTCTTGATGGGCAGCAGCGGACCCTCGGTCGCGGCCGCCTCATAGGTCGTGATGGTGAGCCGGTCGACCGCCTTGGCCCACGAGAAGATCGCGTTGGCCCAGGCGTTGCCGATGACGGCGGCGACGTCGGAGCAGCCGAGCTCGTAGGTGTGAAAGAACTGGCCCGACATGCCGTAGTTCTCATAGTTGGTCTTCAGCGCCTGGGCGGGCGCCTCGACCTCCGCGCCGAGACCGATCCCGACGCCGGTTCCGCCACGAGTGACGCCTTCGTCGGGTGGTGGGGGTTTGACGAGTCCGTCGACGCCTGAGCCCACCACCTCCGGCGACAGCGTCGAGGACATGTCACAGATTCCGTCGGCGTTGGCCACCGACGACCCGACGATGACCGGCGACGCCAAGAAAAACGTGACGAACACCAGCAGAAGCAGGGCGACCCTGCGTTTCACGAGCGCACCTCCCGCACGACCCCCGAACGGCCCGAACCCACCTTGTCCTGCTCGACCTCATCCGGCTTGGCGTGCGTCGGATTGGTATCGAGCCAGCGCAGCAGCTCCTCGGAGATCAGGTCGACGCCGATCCGGCCCGCCCGTCCGTCGAGGTCGCGGAAGACGCACTCGCCGTTGCGCAGCGAGCGCAGCACGCCCTTGTGTTCCTCGTTCGGATCGACTCCCAGGAGCTCCAGTACGTGCTCCACCTCGACCCTCTCGGTCGAGCGGAAGGCGAACACCGAGGAAAGGCAGTTGGTGACCTGCTCGTTCAGCAGGTCACCCGCGTTCTGGGACACCAGCACGAGTGCGGTGTTACGCGAACGTCCCATGCGGGACACCTCGGGCACCAGCTTGGCGCCCTCGGGCGTGGACGTGATGGCCCACGCCTCGTCGAGGAAGATCGCTTTGGGGGTGCGTCTGTCGAGCCCGTTCATCAGTCTCCGGGCGAACTGGGAGACCAGGTAGAGCAGGGCGACGGAGAGCCGCTGCTCGTACGAGTAGTCGTCGCGCCCCGTCGCCACATCGGGCAGCGTGAGGCCGCCGAGGGTGAACACGGTGGTCCATCCCTCGGTGTCGATCTGGTCGCCGCCGGAGGCGTCGAAACAGAGCCGGGCAAGGTGCATTTCGGACATCGACCGCAGCACGGCGCCCAGGTTCTTCGACGCGGCGTCCTCCGACTGGTCGAGATGGTCGATGACCTTCCCGAGCGAGGGGTCGGGTTCGTTGGCGACGGCCGCGACGGCCTGCACCATGGCCGACTCGCGCTCCTCCGACATGCGCGGCAGCAGCAGCCGCAGCGTCTCGGTGGCCATCGTCTTCTTCGCGGCCAGGTCGTCGCCGAACGAGAACGGGTCGAGCAGCCCGGGAGCGGCCGACCCGAGCGGGATCGTCCGCGCCTGGCGGCCGCGCCGCCGCAGCAGCTGCACCATCGACTCGGCGTCGCCCTTGGGGTCGATGACCGCGATGGTGACCCCGCGCAGCGCCATCTGGTAGATCAGCAGCAGCGCCAGCGTGGTCTTGCCGCCGCCGGGCTCGCCGGTGATCGCGATGGCCGTCGGCCGGTTCTTGGTCGCCGCCACCAGCGGGTCGAAGTGGACGATCGAGCGGGCCCGCCCGAGCGTCTCGCCGATGTACGGCCCCAGCCACCCCGCCTCGTCGGAACGATCCCCCAGGTCGACCGTGGCGGTCGCCATGCCACCCGCGATCGTGCGGAGGGGCTGCCGCTGGGCGTAGGCGTTGACGCGGACCTTCTCGCCCGGCAGCGCCTCGCAGAACAGCGAGAACTGGTCGCCGGTGGAGTTGACGACGTCGATGCCCATGTCGCGGTAGTGCTCGATGACCGCCTCGACCCGCTGGACGCACATCTCCTCGGTCGGCGCGCTCACGCTCATGCGGTGCCAGCCGTAGACGAACGGCAGGCGTTCCTTGGTGATGCCGTGTTCGAGCATCCGGGCGGCGTCGATCTGCTCGGCCAGCGCCAGCGGCGCCTCGGCCCCGGCCTCGCGGATGTGGATGTCCATGTCGCGTGCGTGGGCCAGTTTGCGTGCGACGTCGCGAGAGGCGCGTACGGGAGAGATGAGCCGCATCCGGGAGGAGATCTCGACCGGGAACGGGAGCTGGTCGCTGAAGTGCATCCACGGCTCGCCGTCGGGGAAGGCCATCAGGTCGGGGAACCGGGCGAACGACAGATGGGCGACATACGAGTCGCCCGCCGGCTGCTCGATCCGCAGCAGCGACCGCCCGTTGTGGATCTGGCCTTCGACCAGGGCCTCGATCTCGCCCCGCCCCCACTTGCGCCGCTTGGACGCCGACGGCGGCGGGTCGCCCAGCGAGCCGGTCGCCGAGTGCTGGAACAGCCAGGCGATCTCGGTGCTGGTGGCGTGGCGGGCGTACAGCGACCCGGAGGCCAGCGCCCGGCCGAGCCGCTCGGCGGCCTCGGTCCAGCGGGTGACCTCTTTCTCCGGTACGTGGTCGTCGTCGAGCCCCAGGTTCTTCTCGGTCTTCTGGTAGAAGCCGAAGAGCTGCGCGAGCACCCCCTCGCCGAGCTGGGCGCCGCGCGGCCCGAGGCGCACCCCGAGGTAGACCTCCTTCGACCAGAAGTCCTTCGCCCAGACGTGCCGGTACATCTCCTCGAGGTAGTCGCGCCAGCCGGGACCCTCGTCGGAGGTGGCGTTGAGGGCCATCGCCCACTCGGCCGCCGGGTAGGTGCGGTGGGCCACCCGCAGGTGCACCTCGGCGTCGCTCATCCGGATCGCGGCCAGCGCGATCGTGATGTTGTTGGCGAGCGACTCGCGCTCTTCGGGGGTGAGGAACTCGTAGCTGACCGTCGGCAGGCGGAAGTAGGCCCAGGCTGCGGAGTCGGTGAGGAGAATGCGGTCGTCGAAGTATCGGACCGCCAGGCGACTGCGCGCCCGCGACGCCCTAGCCAACGAAGCTCTCCCCTCTCGCCGTGGTCAATCCGCTCGCGACAACCCCGGCAAGGGCAACGTACGCCCTGCGGCCGCCGCTGCGAAGGTCATTGAGGTCGACTTGTCCGGGTTCGGCCAGCTCGTCTTCCCACGGGACCCTCACGATCGCCCTGCATCTTCCGCGCGCGACCGTCTCGGCCCGTTCGACATCGGCCATGCTCCTTCTCGACACACCGTTGATGACGACGACGGCCCGGCGCCGCAGATCGGCGCAGCCGTGGCCGTCGAGCCAGTCGTAGGTCATGGCGACCGAGTCGGGTGCGTCGGCGCTGGCCGGCGCGACCAGCACGAGCTGGTCGGCGTAGGACAGCAGCCGCGCGGCGAGCGCCGCGGCCGGGTCCATGAGAATGATCCGGTACTGCTGGTCAAGCAGCCGCATGGCCCGTGCGATGCGCTGGTCGGAGAACCATCCGCGATCGCCGATCCGCTGCTCGGCGCCCGGGTCGACGTCGGCGGCGAGCACGTCGAGCCCCGAGTCGGTCTTGGTCGTGTAGGCGCGCACCCGGGTGCCGACGCTGTCGACGGCCGTCAGGAACGAACTGAGCGTCTCGGTGGTCTCGGGGCTGATCCGCCCGGTGAGCCCGTCGCCCCCGGAGTTGGCGTCGACGGCGACGACGCCGTCTTCCCGCAGCCGCGCGAGCGAGTGGCCCAGCAGCAGCGTGGTCGTCGTCTGCCCCGCCCCGCCCGTGCAACCGAGCACGACGATGCGGCGGCTGCCGTTGATGGCCGTGCGGGCCCGGTCTTCGTCGTTGTCCCCGTCGGACCCCGCGACGACCTGCGACACCCGCCGCCACGTGGCCTCGGAGCCGCGCTCGGTGGGAATGAACGGCGCCGGCGGCTGCCCCTTCCGCAACCGCTCCTTCTGCCAGTCACCCGAGGGCGCCGGAGCCTCGGGCTCGACAGCCGAATCGGCCGAGGCCGCCAGTCTCCGCAGCCTCCGCAGTGCGTCGGGCCGTATCGGCGGCGACGACACCTCCTCGGCGGCGGGCGGTTCCTGAGCCGGAGCGGGCACCTGCGGCTCGGCCGCGACCTCACTCACCGCCTCGACGGGAGCGGCCTCGGCGACCGGCTCCACCCGCGCGGGCGGCACCGCGGGCTTCCCGGGAGCGGCATGCCTACCCCCACGAGCCTCGGATTTGGCCTCCCCGGCCACCCCGGCGGAGTGCCGAGCCGGCCGCCCCGACTCCACGGGGTTCTCCTCCTGTACGAACTGAGCAGCGACCTGCTCGCCCGCGCCCTGCCCCACGGCTTCGACCGGCTGCACCGGCCCCCCGGAAGGCTCCTCCGCGCGCGCGGCCTCGACGGGCCGCTGCCCGTTCTCCCGCACAGGGCGCGACGGCACATCGGCGGCTTCGGCATGCGACCTGTGCTCGGCAGCCGGACGCACCGGCACATCGGGTGTCCGCGTCACCGGGTGAGCAGGGATGCCGGGAGCCTCGGGCCGCGGTGCGTTCTCCGGCGCCGGGCGGCCGAACTCGGCGGGAACCTGGGGAACGGGACGTGCGGGCGTCTCGGAGGCCCGGCGCCCGCGCGCGGCCTCCGCCGCCGCGCGCGAAGAGACACTCGGCCCCCGGAACTGCGTCACGCTCTCGGCCGCCGGACGCGCCGGAACCTCGGGCGTCCGGGGCTCCGGTCTGCTCTCCATGGTCGAGCGCGCGGGCTCTTCGGGAGTCGGGCTTTCCGCGTCCGGCCGGGCCTTCGGCTTGTCCGAGGGGTGGGCGAGGAAGGCGGGACGCAGCGGGTTGGCCGCGAACGGGCGCGACGGGTCCTTCGCCGGGGCGGCGGGGTCGGCCACCGGGCGGACCAGCCGGGGCGGCTGGCCGAACGACGCCGGGCGGCGGCGCGGGTCGGGGGCGTCGCCGGGGAAGGTGGTCTGCTTGTCGTCCGGGTGGCCGATCAGGCGGCGCGCGGGTTCCTGGGACGCCTGGGCGGTGGCCGTGGCGGTCTGCGGGGGCTTCACCCGTACGGGGATCTCTTCGACCAGCGGCGTGGCGGCGGCAGCGGCGGCGGCCACCGCGGGGCGGACCGTGGCGCGCTGGGGTTCGGGGGCGAGCTTGGGCTTCTTGACGCGGGCGGTGACGGTGCTCGCCCGCCAGACCTTGGCCTGGAAGTCGATCACGTCGGGCTCGCCCGAGGGCGCGAGGCGGCACCAGGTCTTGGGCTCGGAGAGGTAGCGGGCCTGCGACTGCATGAGCTCGGTCAGCCGCTTGTTCTCGATGACCGGACGCGTCGACAGCCACGTCACGATTCCGGGAGGAACCAGATAGATCACGTGCCAGGGCGCGTCGAAGGGCAGACCGACCATTTGGAGGAGGACCCACCAGAAGGCGGAGACGCCGACGAAGACACCGATCCAGACGATGGGCAGCGGCATGGGCAGCCGCAGGTCGTAGAGCTTGTAAAGCCGCTTCTCAATTCGCCAGATATTGGTGTATGTAGGCAGGTCCACCCGAATCCTCCTCTCCGCAACGTGCCAAAGGTCACTGGATGCCGAGTGCCCCCGCGATGGCCTTCGCCGTCACCTCGATGATGTTCGGCACATAGAAGATCACACCGATCGCGATCGCCAGGATGATGAACTGGACGAACCGCGTGATCTCTCTGGTGAAGAGGAAGAACAGCGCCACGACCGACACGATCACCAGGAACAGCGGCGCGAAGAACCGCCGCAGGAACTCGGCCAGTCCTTCGGTGTTGAGCCCCGTGCCCGTCCCCGGTGCGGGGGACGGGGCCAGTGCGGTCACGGTCTCGACAATCGTTTGGAGAATCAATTCTCGCCCTCCCGGGGGTGTGGATCAGCGACGTCGTGGTCGTTCATGCGCTACCCCACGGACCGGCTCGCGCCCTGGACCTGCCGGACGAGCCACTTGTCGCCCTGCTTCTCCATGCTGAGCTGGTAGGCCTGCTCCAGCAGCGCGGGCTGCGCGGCGGGATCGGCCGGGTCGGCCGTCGGCACCGCTGCGGCGTCGCCCGCCGTGATGGACCAGGTGACCGTCACGGTGATCTCGCGCCCGGTCTCGCCGCCGAGCGGTGCCACCACCGTGTTGAGCTGGGCCAGCGTGAACTGCCCGCCGAGACCCGGGATCGTCGCGCCGTCGGCCGCGTAGAGCTTCAGCTCGGCGGCGTTGCCGGAGGCGTAGGCCCGGAAGAACCCTTCGAGCGTCTGACGCAGCTGGTCTTCGAGACCCGCGTCGCGGTCGGGGGCGGCGATGGCCGGCAGCCCGGCGGCACCCCCGGACGGCAGCAGCGCGGGCAGCCCGGACACGACGAACCGGCCGTCGGCCTGGTAGATCGGCACCGACAGCAGCCAGCGGCGCGCGCCCGACTGGAAACTGACCGTCACCCGCGCGTTGTTGGCGTCGGCGACCTCGATGGACTGGAATTGAATGGCACCGGCCGCGAACCGGCCGAACCCATTCCAGCCGAATCGCTTTTCCACCCCTTCGGCGAGGAATTCGGTGAGCCGGATGTCACGCTGGTCGGGATTTGTTCCGTCGAAATTCAGATAAACGGCGGCGAACTGATTCGCGAACGCCGTTCCCTGTTGCACCGGGAATCCGGAATCGGCCGGTGCGGAGGGTGTGCCGACCGCGCCCTGATTCGACGTGAAACGCTCGAACGGCGCGCGTACCCCGTTGACGACGATCACCACGATGAGTGCCCAAAGGACGGCCCGGCCGGTCCAGACGAGCCAGCGGCCCCCGCCGCCACTCCAGCCCCTGCGCCGCATCGGCTCCCGTTCAGGCAACGGCGGATCCGTAGGAGGGTATGACTCTGGGTCGCCAGCGATCCGAGGATCCTGCTGGACGGTTGACCTGCGAGCCATCACGCCTCCGCTCGCGCCGATCCCCCCGGCTGGCGCGGTGTCGTCTTACTCTCGATCCGGTTATCCATGTTGAAGTAATCACCTTAGCGGCCCCGCCAATTGTTCCAGGAAAGCCACGCCCATGCTGCGGGCATCGCCCTAACCGGCCAAACCGAGTGTGCATGACACCGAGAGTGTCCGTACCGGCATGGATGACTACATAACGACGTTTTCGCAGGCCACCACAGCAAAATGTAACCCGCGAGCCATCAGGAGGTAACCAAACGGCTCTGACACTCAGTCCGGCGTCCCGCACTTGTAGTAGAACCCGACCATGCCTGTGATCATCTTAGTGGTCGCCCTCACGCTCGGGGCGGGGTTCGGCACGGCGACATCCCTGGCCAACGCCCTGTCGGGCGAGTTCGCCGACCTGGAGAGCGCGGAGTTCACCACCAGCGGCTGGTCGCTCCCCGAGATCGTGGCCGTCGCGCTCGACTCGGGCTGGGCCTGGGCGGGCCTCGCCATCGCCGCCGGCTGGCTTCTGACCCGCGACACCACGCGCCGCTCATGGCCGCAGGCCCGCGCCGCCGTGGTCCGGGGCGCCGTCGTGGGGCCGGTCGCCCTGCTCGCCGCCACCGTGGCCTACGCACTCGTCGACACCGTCCGCAGCGGCGCGCCGCTGTCCGAGTGGATCTACGCCGAGTCGTTCGTCTGGTACCTCGCCTCCGTGGTCTTCGGGGCGCCACTGGGGGTCGTGGGCGCCTGCGCCCACCTGACGGGCATCGTCGGCCTGCTGGCGAAGCTCACCCTGCCGGTCGGCGCGGCTTTGCAGATGGTGGTGCTGCCGCCGGGACGCAACGAGGTGGTCAGGGAGATCGGCCAGGTCACCGTATGGACGGCTGCCGCCCTGTTCACCCTGTTCGTCGCGGTCCGGGCAGGAGGCGCCAGGCGGCGTACAGGAGGATGAGGGCGAGGACCACCTCGATGCCGAGCCCGGTCCCCACGCCGACGGCGTCGCGTAGCGAGAAGTGGCCGAAGTGCCGGACGTGGAAGAGGAAGTGCGTGGCCGCGTACATGAGATAGCCGGTGAGCGCCGACAGGACGACCCCGCGCTCCATCACCCGCGCCGCGAAGAACAGCATGGCGGTCAGCGCCAGGCCGAGCCCGCCGACGTCGGAGAGCAGATGCTCGTTGTAGGGCGGATCGAGGCTCACCGTCGGGAAGTCGTCGTAGAACGACCGGGGCGAGACGTACTGCCAGACCGAGACGACCATCTGGAGCGTGGCCAGCACGAGCAGCCCGGCACGCAGCCATTTCCTGGAGGATTTCACGCACAGAGGGACCTCCCGACCACGGCCGTCCGTGACACGGGCCGATGTGATCCTCATCACGGGGAGCCCATGTCACGAAATCCCCCGCCGCCCTGTCTCCCTCTCGAACCGGGAGATGAGGAGACGTCATGAGAATCGCGGTAGCCGGTGGCACCGGCGCGGTCGGACGCCACGTCGTGGACGCTCTGCGGAACCGGGGCCACGACCCCGTGGTCCTGGCGCGCGGGCAGGGCGTCGACCTGGCCACAGGTGCGGGGCTGGACGCGGCCCTGACCGGGGCCGAGGTGGTCGTCGACGTCGCCAACGTCACCGCGACCAGTAAGTCGGCGGCGGTCGGCTTCTTCGACCGCACGGGCCGCAACCTCACCGAGGCGGCGCGGCGGGCCGGAGTGCGTCACCTGGTGACGCTGTCGATCGTCGGGGTCGACCGGGTGAAGCTCGGCTACTACGCGGGCAAGCTGCGCCAGGAGGAGATCGTCAGGGCGGGGGCGGTGCCGTGGACCATCCTGCGGGCGACCCAGTTCCACGAGTTCGTGGGTCAGTTCCTGAGCACCATTCCCGGTCCGGTCGCCGTGGTCCCGTCGGGGCGGGGGCGTCCGGTCGCCGCGTGGGAGGTCGGCGAGCACCTCGCCGACCTCGCTCTCGGATCACCACAGCAGATGGCCCCCGAGCTGGCCGGGCCGCAGGAGGAGACGTTCCCCGACCTGGCCCGCCGTCTCATCGCGGCGGGCGGCGCGAGAAGGCGGCCGGTGCTGCCCGTCTACCTTCCCGGCGGGATGAGCGCCGGGCGTCTGCTGCCGACCGGCCCGGGGCCACGCGGCACCCAGACCTTCGCCGACTGGCTGAAGCAGCGGTGACTTCTGCTCCGGATTGCGGTCTGCCACTCCGAAGGCGTAACGGAGAAAACGGAATTTCCCCCACGAAGAAACCCGCGCCGATGAGCGGAACCTCAACCGGATGATTCAGACGTTGAACCGGAATTCCACCACGTCGCCGTCGCGCATGACGTATTCCTTGCCCTCGATGCGGGCCTTGCCGACCGAACGCGCAGCGGCGACCGAGCCGACCTCCATCAGGTCGTCGAACGAGATGACCTCGGCCTTGATGAAACCGCGCTGGAAGTCGGTGTGGATGACTCCGGCCGCCTCGGGTGCGGTGGCGCCCTTCTTGATCGTCCAGGCCCGGGTCTCCTTCGGGCCGGCCGTCAGGTAGGTCTGCAGGCCGAGGGTCTCGAAGCCGACCCTGGCGAGCTGGGCGAGGCCCGACTCGGCCTGGCCGACCGACTGGAGCAGCTCCAGCGCCTCTTCGTCGGACAGCTCGACGAGCTCCGACTCGATCTTCGCGTCGAGGAAGACCGCCTCCGCCGGGGCCACGATGGCCGACAGGCGGGCGCGCAGGTCGTCGTCGACGAGTTCGTCGGCGTCGAGGTTGAAGACGTAGAGGAACGGCTTGGCCGTCAGTAGGTGGAGCTCGCGCAGGTCGGTCAGGTCGACGCCGGCCGCGTAGAGCGTGGTGCCCTGGTCGAGGATCTTCATGGCGGCCTCGGCGGCCTCCAGGGTGGCCTTGCGGTCCTTGTTGGTGCGCGACTCCTTCTGGAGGCGTGGGATCGCCTTCTCGATGGTCTGCATGTCGGCGAGGATCAGCTCGGTGTTGATCGTCTCGATGTCGCGGCCGGGCTCGACGCCGCCGTCGACGTGGGTCACGTCGGGGTCGTTGAAGACCCGGATGACCTGGCAGATCGCGTCGGTCTCGCGGATGTTGGCGAGGAACTGGTTGCCCCGGCCCTGGCCCTCGGAGGCGCCCTTGACCAGGCCGGCGATGTCGACGAACTCGACCTTGGCTGGGAGGATCTTGGCCGAGTCGTAGATCTTCGCGAGCTTCGCGAGCCGGTTGTCGGGGACGCCCACGATGCCCACGTTGGGCTCGATCGTGGCGAACGGATAGTTGGCCGCGAGGGCGTTGGCGCTCTTGGTCAGCGCGTTGAAGAGGGTGCTCTTGCCGACGTTGGGGAGGCCGACGATCCCGATGCTCAGGCTCACGGAATTCGAGTCTATTGGAATCCGTCACACCGCTCGTCAAACCCGCTCCCAGGCAAACTCTGGGTCGTGGCGGGGTATGCGGCAGGCGAGCCTCCCTCTCCCGCAGGGAAAAGCCTGGGATCATCCAGGACGTGGATGTCCTGGCTCTCGCTCTCCAATTGCTGGTGGGCCTGGCGGCCGGGCTCGCCATCGGGTTCGTCATCGGGCGCGCCCGTGCGGCGGGCGCGAACGCCGAGGCCGCCGTCCGGCTCGCCGACGCCGAGGCGCGCGCCCGGGCGGCCGAAGACAAGGTGGTGTACGTCGAGGAGCAACTCGCCGAACGCTTCCAGGCCCTGTCGGCCCGCGCCCTCGACGTCAACAACCTGCGGTTCCTCGAACTCGCCGAGAACCGCCTGAACACCACCCGCGCCGAGGCGGCAGGCGACCTCGACCTGCGGCGCGAGGCCGTGGAGAACCTCGTCGGCCCGCTGCGCGAAACGCTGGCCAAGGTCGAAGACCAGCTCCGCGAGAGCGAGACCGGCGCCCGGGTGGCCCGCGCCGAGCTCACGCAGCAGATGGAGTTCGTCCGGCACAGCTCCGAGCAGCTCAAGAGCCAGACGAGCGCGCTGGTCCGGGCGCTGCGACGCCCCGAGGCCCGGGGCCGGTGGGGTGAGCTCCAGCTGCGGCGGGTCGCCGAGATCGCCGGCATGGCCCGCTTCTGCGACTTCGACGAACAGGTCACCGCGATGACCGCCGACGGCCCGGTGCGGCCCGACATGGTCGTGCGGCTGAGCGGCGGCAAGAACATCATCGTCGACTCGAAAGTGTCGCTGGCGGCCTACCTGGAGGCCTCCGAGGCCGGCGACCCCGACCTGATCGGCGCCCGGCTCGACGCCCACGCGCGACACCTGCGCGACCACGTCGACCGGCTGGCGGCCAAGACCTACTGGCAGGCGTTCAGCCCCGCGCCCGAGTTCATGGTGCTGTTCATCCCCGGCGAGGCGTTCCTGGCGCCCGCACTGGAGCGCGACCCGGCGCTGCTCGAATACGCGATGAACCGGCGCGTCCACATCGCCACCCCCACCACGCTGATCACCATGTTGCGCACCGCGAGCTACGCCTGGCAGCAGGCCGCGCTCAGCGACAACGCCAAGGCCGTGTTCGACCTCGGCAAGGAGTTGTACGACCGGCTCGGCATTCTCGGACGACAGGTCGACATCCTGGGAAGATCATTGACGCGGGCCGTGACGGCGTACAACAGGACGGTCGGCTCTCTCGAGAGCCGTGTCCTGGTGAGTGCCCGGAAGATGTCCGACCTCGGTCTGGCCGACACGCCGCTGCCCGCTCCACAGCCGGTGGAGGAGTCGCCACGCCCGTTGTCGATGCCCGAACTCATCGGGGACGACCCCGGATATGACGGTAGTTTGAGCCACCAAGGAGGGGGGCCGGAGAGATGAAGGTGACCGCGCGCGGCGCCATCACGCTGCTGTTCCTCGTCTGCCTGCTCGGCCAGTTCATCCTTGCCGGGCCGTTCTTCGTCGTGGGGGTGCTCGCGGCGATCTGGCTGGTGAACCCCCGCGACCTGCTGACGCTGGTCGTCGCCCCGCCCCTGGTCTTCTTCGTGGCGGCCTTCGTCGTGGAGGTCCTGAGCGCCCTGGGCGCCTCGGGCTCGGCCCTGCAGTCACTGGGCCTGGGCATGTTCACGACACTGTCGGCGGCGGCGCCCTGGCTGTTCGCCGGAAGCGCCCTGGCCCTGGGCCTGGCCTGGTACCGCGGCCTGCCGCAGAGCGTGAAGGCGACACGGGAGGACATGCGCAGCCGGGTCCCCGAGCCGCGCAAGAGCAAGGAGTTCGACGCCGAACCCGAGGGCTACTTCGAACCCAAGGTCTACGGCACCGCGAAGGAAGACCGCCCCCAGACCTGACCGGCACCGCTTAAAAGCCCTTTTTCTGTACGGCTCCCGCCAACCGTTCGACGCCACGACGAACGGTCCCCCTCAGGCAGAAAGCCCACCCGCCCCGTCGGGCAGGTGGGCTTCATGTTCGCGAGGGTCAGGCCTTCGGGCGGAGGTCCTTGCGGAGTTCGTGGGGCAGGGCGAAGCGCATGCTCTCCTTGACCGACTCGATCTCCTCGACGTCGCCGAACCCGGCCTCGGCGAGCTTGGCCAGCACGCCCTTGACCAGGATCTCGGGCACCGACGCGCCGCTCGTCACACCCACGGTGGTGACGCCGTCGAGCCAGGCCGGATCCATGAACGAGGCGTCGTCGACCAGATAGGAGGCGTCGGCGCCGTAGTCGAGGGCGACCTCGACGAGGCGCTTGGAGTTGGACGAGTTCTCCGACCCCACCACGATCACGAGCTGGGCCTGGGCGGCGATCTCCTTGACCGCCGTCTGGCGGTTGGACGTCGCGTAGCAGATGTCGTCGCTCGGCGGGTCGATCAGGCCGGGGAAGCGGTTCTTGAGACGGGTGACCGTCTCGGTGGTCTCGTCGACCGACAGGGTGGTCTGGGAGAGCCACACGACCTTCGACGGGTCGCGCACCTCGACCTTGTCGACGCCTTCGAGGCCGTCGACCAGGCGAACGTGGTCGGGGGCCTCACCGGCGGTGCCCTCGACCTCTTCGTGGCCCTCGTGGCCGATCAGGAGGATGTCGTAGTCCTGCGCGGCGAAGCGTTTGGCCTCGTTGTGGACCTTGGTGACGAGGGGGCAGGTGGCGTCGACGGTCTTGAGGTTGCGCTGCGCCGCTTCCTGGTGGACCGCAGGCGAGACGCCGTGGGCCGAGAAGACGACGATGGCGCCCTCGGGAACCTCTTCGGTCTGGTCGACGAAGATGGCGCCCTGCTCTTCGAGGGTCTTGACGACGAACGTGTTGTGGACGATCTGCTTGCGCACGTAGATCGGCGCGCCGTACTGCGCCAGTGCCCGCTCCACCGCCTCCACGGCCCGGTCGACGCCGGCGCAATAACCGCGCGGCTTCGCCACCAGGACACGACGGCGATCTGTAATGGTCGCGGGGGTCTGTGACGTCATGGTCTCATGCTACGTGGATGGTCTGCAGTGGCTTGACCTCCGCCCACGACAGTCTTGCCAGACTGCGACATCAACGGAATATCTCCTGGGAGCTGCCCATGTCCCTCTTGCGAACGATCACCAGACCCATTCGCGAGGCGTATAACAACCGAGACGAAATAGCACAGAAGGTGAAAGACCTCCCCATGCTGGCGCTCCAAGGTGCGCTCAGCGGTGTGGGTCAGGCGCTCCTTCTGGGCGACCGCGTCCGCACCACCCTGAAGCGGGGCGGCGGCGCCTCCACCGGCGAGACGGCCGAAGATTCGTCCCGGCCGGGTGTGAAATCCGTCTCAGACATCGTCGTCGAGGGCGAAGACCGCCCCCGCCGCGAGCCGGTCATCTTCGCCCCGCGCCCTGCGGCGGCCGACAAGCCCGAACCGGTCATCTTCCAGCCCGGAGCCTCCGGCCCGAAGGGCGACCGCCTGGTCGCCTCGAACCCGAAGGCCGACTCCCCCGAGGACACCACCACCGAGGAAACCCCCAAGGCCGACCCGGTGACCACCGAGCCGACCACCCCGAAGGCCGAGGCCCCCGAAGTCACCGCGCCCAAGGCCACCGACCCCGTCGAAGCCGCCCCCGCGCAGCCCGCCGCCGACGACAGCGCCTCGTCGGACTCGGGCGCTGCCGCCGAGCCCCAGGCCACCCCGTCCGCCAAGGCCACCGAGTCCACCGAGTCCACCGAGTCCACCGAGTCCACCGAGTCCACCGAGGACGAGGTCGCCGCGACCGCGACCCACCCCGCCACCGACCCGACCGCCACCCCCGAGGCCGCCGAAAGCGCCAAGGCCGAGCAGGAGGCAGAGCCCGCCCCCAGCGTCGCGGAGGCCGAGAAGTCCGCCGAACCGCAGGGTGAGAAGACCACCGAGCCCTCCTCCGACCCCGCTCTGGCCGCCGGCCACACGCCCACCGCCAAGCCGGAACCGGCGGCCGAACCCGCGCACGTCTCCGAGGCCGCGCCCGTTTCCGAGCCTGTGCTGGCCGCCGAGCCCGCCGTCCCGTCGAAGATTCCTCCCACGCCCAAGCCCGCCAAGAAGACCCCCGGGACCCCTGTCGCCGACGAGGCCGTTCCGGAGATTCCCGCAGGTCACGTCGAGGAGGCTCCCGCCAAGGTGCTGCCTCCGGAGCCCATCCCCGGTTACGCCGATCTGACGTTCGCCTCCCTCCGGGCGCGGATGCGCGGGCGGTCCAAGGAGGAGATCCAGAGCTGGATCGACTACGAGAAGGCGAGCACGGCACGCGCCGAAGTCATCAGAATGTTCGAGAACCGGCTGGCCAAGCTGGAAAGCTGAGCGGGTGAGCGCGAAGACCTCCCCCGAAGCACCCCTGCCCGTCAGGTCGGTGCTGCAGATGGTCGCCCAGTGGATCGGGAAGCTCGGCACGGTCTGGGTTGAAGGCCAGATCACCGAGCTGACCGCCCGGGGCGGCACGGTGTTCATGACGCTGCGCGATCCGGTGGCCAACGTGTCGGCCCGGGTGACGTGCGCCAGGAACGTCTACGAGTCGAGCCTCCCGCGCCCGGTCGACGGCGCGCGGGTGGTGGTGCACGTCAAGGCCGACTTCTGGGTCAACCGGGGATCGTTCGCGTTCACCGCCCTGGAGATCCGGCCCGTCGGGGTCGGTGAGCTGCTGGCCCGGCTGGAGCGGCTGCGGCAGGTGCTGGCGGCCGAGGGCGTGTTCAACAACGACCGCAAGCGCCGGTTGCCGTTCCTGCCGGGAACGGTCGGGCTGATCTGCGGGCGCGACTCGGCGGCCGAACGCGACGTGCTGGAGAACGCCCGCAGGCGCTGGCCCGCGGTGCGGTTCAAGGTCGAGCAGGTCGCGGTGCAGGGTGGGCTGGCGGTCGCCGAGGTGACCGACGCGCTGCACCGGCTCGACGCCGACCGCGAGGTCGACGTGATCATCGTGGCGCGCGGCGGCGGGTCTCTGGAGGACCTGCTGCCGTTCTCCGACGAGTCGCTGGTCCGGGCGGTCGCGGCGTGCCGCACGCCGGTGGTGAGCGCGATCGGCCACGAGCAGGACTCGCCGCTGCTCGACCTGGTGGCGGACCTCCGGGCGTCCACCCCGACCGACGCCGCCAAGAAGGTGGTGCCGGATGTGGGCGAGCAGCTCGCGCTGGTCCACCAGCTCAGGGACCGGGGGCGGCGGGTCGTCGGGGGGTGGCTGGACCGGGAGCTCGCCTGGGTGAACTCGGTGCGGTCGCGGCCGTCGCTGGCGGATCCCGTACGGGAGATCGAACGGCGCGCCGAGCAGGTCGAGGGCCTGCGCGACCGCGCCCGCAGAGTGCTCGACCACTCACTGCACCGCAGTTCCGACGGCCTGGAGCACCTGCGGGCCCGGCTCGTGGCGCTGTCCCCTGCGGCCACGCTGGAGCGCGGCTACGCGATCGTGCAGAAACCCTCGGGCGAGGTGGTCAGACGGGCCGCCGAGCTCAAGACCGGTGAGCCCCTCACCATGCGGTTCCCCGACGAACGGGTCGGGGTCGAGGTCACCGAGCTTTAGGGTGGGCAGCGTGGCTGACGAGAAGACGCCGTCCTACGAGAAGGCGCGCGAGGAGCTGACCGAGGTGGTGCGCCGCCTGGAAGCGGGCGGCCTGACCCTGGAACAGTCGATCGAACTGTGGGAACGCGGCGAGAAACTGGCCGCGATCTGCGAGAACTGGCTCCAAGGCGCGAGGGTCAAACTGGCCGCCGCGATGGCGGAGCGCCGCCCGGAGCCGGCCTCTGACGAGGCGCCCTTCTGAGACGTCGCGGCCGGAGCGGGCGCGGCCGGTCGGCGCCGGCCACGGCCGCGCGCCGGAGACGGCGGGGCGGTGCCGGCCAGGCGGAGCCGTAACGGAAGAAAAGGCTTTTCAGACGTTCCGCTCGACCAGGCTGGCCGCGAGGGCGCTGAGCTCCGGCCAGTCGGCCGAGCCGGTGACGACGACGGTGTGGCCGTCGAGGACTCGTACGAGAGATCTCTGGTTCTTGTCCTCCCGGAAGCGCTTCTCCCAGGTCGTGCCGTTGATCACTTCGGTGCCGAGGGCGGTCTCGGTGTTGGTCATGCGGTTGGCGAAGCCCGCCAGGGGCTGTTCGTTGCTCTGGGCCAGCATGGCGTGCATGCGCTCGCCGGTCGCGAAGCCGAGCCGCCAGGTCACCACGCCCTTGGTGGTGGTGAGGTTGGAGCTGGTCGGCACCCAGTTGGGCTGCACCGGCTCGGGCACCTCGATGGGGAACTCGGCCGCGCGGGCGGCGTTGTTGGCGTCGTAGGAGAACTCGACGCGCGGGATGTGCTCGGTCCGGCTCTGCGGCGTGATCAGCAGGAACAGCCCCACGCCGGCGAAGCAGACGAGCAGCGCGAAGACATAGCCGTAGAGACCCTGGGTGAACTTGCGCACGGTCAACGAGACTACCGGCTCAGGTCAGGGGTTCCTGATCCGGCCGATGATGTCGAGGGCCTGATCGGCCATCAGCCGGGCCGCGTCGAGGTCGGCCGACAGGGTCAGTTCCTGGACGACCGCCGCCAGCGCCCCCGTGATCACGACCACCAGCGCGTCTTCGTGCTCGAAGAGTGAGGCGTTCCGGCGGGCCCAGGTGCGCAGCCGTTCGCGGATGACGACCTCGAACCCGGGCGGCCCGTCGCCGCGCAGGAACAGCGCCGCCAGGTCGCGTTCCTGGACGCATCCGTCGAGGTAGGCCCGCGCCCCGGCCAGGAACAGCTTCATCGGCTCGGTCTCCCCCTGGGAGCGGGCCTCCTGGACGGCCGTCTTGGTGCGCTGGCCCTGCCGGTCCTGGAACTCCTCGAACAGCGCCCGGTAGAGGTCGGCCTTGCCGGAGAAGTGGTGGTAGAGGCTGCCGACGCTGGCCCCGGCCCGCTGGACCACCTCGGTGACCCCCGCCTCGGCGAACCCCTGGATGATGAAGACGTCGCGGGCGGCGTCGAGGAGGGCCACCCGGGTCGCCGCGCCACGTTCCGAGGTGCCCCGGACGGTCTCCTTCGTACTGTCGCCGCTCATGCAGGCGAGATTATCGATGCGACCGGGCGGTGTGGCACGACTCACGCAGAATCAACCGGCGATACCGGGTAAGGCTGTGTCATGAACTCAGACCAGTCTGTGCCCCCACCTCTTGCGACCGAGCACCGCGCCCCCGACCGCAACCTGGCCCTTGAGCTGGTCCGGGTGACCGAGGCGGCGGCGATGGCCAGCGCCCGGTGGGTGGGCCGGGGCGACAAGAACGGCGCCGACGGCGCCGCCGTCAGTGCCATGCGCCAGTTGATCAACACGGTGTCGATGAACGGCGTGGTGGTGATCGGCGAGGGCGAGAAGGACAAGGCCCCGATGCTGTTCAACGGCGAGGAGGTCGGCGACGGCACCGGCCCGCAGTGCGACGTCGCGGTCGACCCGATCGACGGCACCCGCCTGTGCGCGCTCGGCATGAACAACGCCATCTCGGTGATCGCGGTGAGCCCCCGGGGGTCGATGTACGACTCCAGCGCCGTCTTCTACATGGAGAAGCTCGTCACGGGCGCCGAGGCGGCCGGCGTGGTCGACATCGAGGCGCCGGTGGCCCACAACGTGGCGGCGGTGGCCAAGGCGAAGGGCGGCAAGGCCTCCGACGTGACCGTGGTCATCCTCGACCGCACCCGCCACGAGAAGATCGTCCAGGAGATCCGGGAGACCGGCGCCCGGATCAAGTTCATCACCGACGGCGACGTCGCCGGCGCGATCATGGCGGCCCAGCCGGGCACCGGCGTCGACCTCATGCTGGGCATCGGCGGCACCCCCGAGGGCACCGTCGCGGCCTGCGCGATGAAGTGCCTGGGCGGCACCATCCAGGGCAAGCTGTGGCCCCAGGACGACGCCGAACGCCGCCGCGCTCTCGACGCCGGCCTCGACCTCGACCGGGTGCTCACCACCAACGACCTGGTCAGCTCCGACGACGTCTTCTTCGCCGCGACCGGCGTGACCGACGGCGAGCTCATGAACGGTGTCCGCTACCAGGGCGGCCGCCACACCCGGGGCGGCGTGGCGCACACCCACTCCCTGGTCATGCGCGGCCGCTCGGGCACCATCCGGCGCATCGAGAGCGAACACCAGCTCTGGAAGCTGGGCGCCTACAGCGCCATCAACTTCGACACCGCGCTCTGAGACACCGCCCTCTAGCGCCGCCAGCCCTTCTTGGGCGGCTTGGGCGACTTGGCGATCACTCGCCCGGCCCAGACGTATCCGGCCAGTTCGATGACCGGGCAGTCGGGGTCGGCGGGTGGTCGCGTGTTGTCCCTGAACTGGCCGATCTTGGCGCCGGGGGCGATGACGATGCGGACGCCCTCGGGCACGGTCATGTTGACCGTCCCGGCCACCACGGCGAGCTGCACGACGATCCGGCGCGACTGGAGCAGCGCGTCGCGCAGGTCGAGGTCGACCTTGCCGCCGATCGAGCTGACCGGCACCGTCGACGGCACGACCCACCGCCCGCCCCGCGACTCGTTGCGGAACACGGCCGCGACCGGCCTGGTGTGCAGGGCGATCGGCTGCTGGTCGGGCGGCAGCAGGTCGCGGGTGAGCCCGATCAGCTCGCCGAGGGTCCGGGCGCGGTAGGCGGCCTCGACGCGCTCCTCGTGTTCGAGGTGGGACAGCCGTCCGTCGGCGGCGGCGTCGGTGAGCACGGCGATGACCCGCTCACGATCGGCGTCGGAGGCGCGCAGCTCCTCGGGCCGGGGCCCGGAGGAGCCCTCCCTGGGGGCGACCAGAGCGGCGATCCATTCGCGGAAGTCGTTACTCACCCCTTGAGATTACGGCTTTGACGCCGGATCCCCACCAGGGCCGGACCCCGATGTGCAACAGGTCCGCCCCCGGCATGCTCTAGGGGACATGCGGGATGACGATCAGTTCGAGAAGTTCGTCGACGGGCGCGCCGACGCGTTGCTGCGCTTCGGCTACGTCCTGTCGGGCGACCCGCACGACGCCGCCGACCTCGTCCAGGAGGCGCTGGCCCGGTTACGCGCCTCCTGGCACCGCGTCCAGCGCAAAGACGACCCCGAACGCTACGTGCGGACCACCATGACGCGCCTCCACATCCGCGAGTGGCGGCTGCGCAGCCGGGAACGCCCGACCGCCGACCCGCCGGAACGCCTCGCCGACCCGGTCTACGACGAGACCTCCGACCTCAGCGACGCGCTGGCCCTGCTCCCCCGCCGCCAGCGCGCGGTGATCGTGCTGCGCTACTACGTGGGCCTGACCGACGAGGAGATCTCCGCGACCCTCGGCGTCACCCGCGGCACCGTGCGCAGCCAGGCGTTCCGCGCGCTGGCGCGGCTGCGCGAGCGACTGACCGCCCGCGGGCTCCGGAGGCTCTGATGCGCGACGACGTCGAACGAGACCTGTTCGAACGAGACCTGGAATCCGGTCTCCGGCTCCTGGCCGAGCGCGCCCCGGCCGCCCCGCCCGACCTGATGGCGCGGGTCCGGGCCCGCCGCTCCCGGCGCTGGTGGCGGGCGCTGGCCGCGATCCTGGCGACGGGCGCGATCGCGGGCACGGGCGCGGTCGTCACCTCGGCCGGCCGCGAGCCGATCGACCGGCCGGAGCCGATCCCCTCCATCGAGAAGGCCCATCCGCGGGCGGTCCACTCGGCTCCGCTGCTGCTGCCGGACGGCCGCCCCTACGACGTCGTGGCGATGATCGACCGGAGCCACGCCCTGATCCGCACCACCCGCGACGGCCACGCCGACCACGCCGACGGCCTGTGGTCCCTCGACCTCCCCACCGGCGGAGCGACCCTGCTGGTCGGATTGACGGCGCCCAAGGGCACCGTGATCAGCTCCTGGAGTGTCGCGGTCGGTGCAGGCAAGATCGCCTGGTGGACGGGCCGCAAGGAGCGGGGAGAGTTCGTCACCACCTTCTTCACCGCGCCCGTCACCGGCGGGCGGCAGCGCGTGCTGACCGAGGTCCCCGGTTCGCCGCTCGACTTCGCGATCGCCGGCGGCAAGGTCGTCTGGACCCGGGACGAGACCGGCGGCGCCTACGAGGTCCCGCTCGAAGGCGGAAGACCGCGACCGATCGGCGGCGCCGAGGGCCTGCACCTGCTCCAGTGGCCGTGGGTCGGCGACCCGATCACCGGATATCGCGAGATCCTCAACGTCCGCACCGGCGAACGCCGCACCGCCCGGGGCTGGGACGCCCCCGCCAAGTGCTCGGTGACGTGGTGCGCCACGCCCGACCGGGTCGGACGGCGCGACGGCACCTCGGTCCGTCACATGAAGGACGTGCACTTCAGGGATGGCCTGCCCGCCCTCGACCGGTTCCTGATGCCGTACATCTGGAGCTCGAACCGGTTCCTGCTGTACGACCTGGTCACGGGCCGGAGCTTCGACCTCGCCTCCGACGACAACCCGGTGCTCGACCACCGCATGACGGTGCTGGCGTACGAGAAGGGAGGCCGGCGGATGATCCTCGATCTGGCGGCGATCCCCTGATCCCTCGGGGTCATCCCCCATCCCTGTCTCGGGGGCCTCCGACGCGGGGAGGAGGTGCAGGTTCCGCTTTCCGGGCGATTCGGGCGGCACATCCGGAGAACACGCTGAACCCATGAATCCGCGCATCGCCTTCATCGGCGCGCCTCTTCTCACCTTCGCCTACGGAGCGATCCGGCTCCTCAGCGACAGCGGGCCCGGCCTCGGCTGGACGTCGGGTCACCTGGCCTACCTGATCGCCCTCGGCCTCTACGCCGTCGTCCTCGTGAGGCTGAACCGGCTGACCTTCCCCGCCCTCACCTTGGTGGGCCTGCTCGGGCTGGCCGCGTCAGCGGCGCAGTTCGCCATCGATCTCGTCGTGGGGTTCATCTCGGCCGACCGGGCCGCGATGAACGTCCACTTCGACGAGGTCCAGAGCGTTCCGGGGGTGGAACCGGTCGTCTACCAGTTCGGGCCGCCGCTGTTCTACCTCGCCCTGGTCGCCGTCATGGCCCACCTCGCGGTCCAGCGCCTGGTTCCCTACTGGATTCCGGCGTCCGTGCTGGTGGCGAGCCTGCTTCCGGTGATCAATTTGGATCTGCTGCCGATCGCGGCGGGGATCATCCTGGTTGCCTTCTCGATGACCGTACGGGAGATTGTTGACCTGGAACCGGCCCGCCCCTAGCCTGAGCGCAAATCTGAACTTCGCTCATGTTCTGGAGGCTTTCGTGCCTCGTGACCGGCAGGCCCGGCTCGCCACGTTCGCGGTGTTCTTCGTGCAGGGCCTCACGTTCTCGACCCTGCTCACCCAGGTCGCGGCGCTGCAGCACAAGCACGGCCTGACCGAGGGCGAACTGACCCTCCTCCTGCTGGTCGTGCCGGTCATCGCCGGCGTGGGCAGCGTCCTGGCGGGCCAGGTGGCGGCCCGATGGGGCAGCCGGTTCATGATCCTGTACGTCCAGCCGCTCGCCTGCGCCGCCGTCGCGCTCACCGGGTGGGCGGGGAGCGTGCCGTTCCTCGTGGCGGCCCTGGTGCTGTTCGGGCTGGGCCTGGGCGGGGTCGACGCCGGGATGAACATGCAGGGCACCGCCGTCGAGCGGCGCTACGCGCGGCCGGTGATGACGGGCTTCCACGCCCTCTGGAGCCTGGCGGCGGTGATCGGCGCCGCCTGGGCCTCCAACGCGGCCAATATCGGGCTGGATCTCGGCCCGGCGTTCACGATCGCGATGATCCCGGCCGCGGTGATCTCGCTGGCCGCCAACCGGTGGCTGTGCGCCCCGGCCGAGGAGCACGTCGAGTCGGTCGCCGAGACCTCGACGGTGAAGATCCCGTGGGGGCCGATCCTGCCGCTCTGCCTCGCGATGGCGTTCCTCTACGTCGGCGACGCGTCGGTCTCCAACTTCGGGTCGGTCTACTTCGACCAGGCGCTCAGTGCGGAGGCGTGGCTGGCGCCGTGGGCGCTGGGGGCCTACCAGGCGGCGACGTTCATCGTCCGGGTCGGCGGCGACGCGGCGGTCAGCCGGTTCGGGCCCGCCACGATCGTGCGGGTCGGCGGGGTGGTCGCGGCGCTGGGGTTCCTGCTGATCGTGGTGGCGCCGGGTGAGGCGACGGCGATCGCCGGGTTCGCGCTGACCGGGGTCGGCCTGTCGGTGGTCGCGCCCCAGTCGTTCTCCGCGGCCGGGCGGCTCGACCCGGCCGGGACCGGCGTGGCCATCGCGCGGGTCAACATGTTCAACTACGTCGGCTTCATCGTGGGCGCCGCGCTGGTCGGCGGCATCGGCGACGCCGCCGGGTTCCAGGCCGCGTTCGCCGCGCCGCTCATCCTGGCCGCCGGGATCGTGGTGCTGGCCCGGGGGTTCGCATCTCCCGTACGGCTGCCGCGAGCCGATGACCCGGCCATCGGGCGAACCCCATGACCACGGCGGGCCCGTCGACCGGTTCTGCGGCCAGCCCGGCCGCGACGGCCTGAGCGGCGAAGTCGCGCGCGTCCCACTCGGGCGGCAGGTCGGCGAACAGGTGCAGCCCGGCCGAGATGCCGCGGATCCTCATCTCGGGGAACCGTTCGGCCAGCGCGCCCACCAGGGCGTCGCGGCGGGCCCGGTATTCACGGCGCATCCGCCGCAGGTGCCGGTCGTAGGCGCCGGTGGCGATGAAATGGGCCAGCGTGTACTGGTCGAGCACCGGTGACCCCAGGTCGAACTCGCTGCGGACCTTGCGCAGTTCCGAGGCGAGCGCGGCGGGCGCGACCAGCCAGCCGAGCCGCAGCCCCGGCGCCAGCGCCTTGCTGACGCTCCCCGCCAGCACCACCCTGGCGGGAGCGAGCCCCTGGAGGCAGCCGACCGGTTCGCGGTCGAAGCGGAACTCGGCGTCGTAGTCGTCTTCGAGGACGGTCGCCCCGGTCTTGGTGGCCCAGGAGATCAGCTCGGCCCGGCGGCGCGGCGACAGCACCACCCCGGTCGGATAGTGGTGGGCGGGGGTCAGCAGCACCGCGCGGGCCCCGCTGCGGGCCAGTTCGGCGACGTCGATCCCCTCGTCGTCGACCGGCACCCCGACCAGCTCGGCCCCGGCCCGCCGCAGCAGCGGCGTCTGCCGCTCGCTCGTCGGCAGCTCGGTGGCCAGCCGCAGAGGCCCCAGCGCCTGGACGACCAGCGACAACCCCTGCGCGACCCCGGTCACCACGACGACGTTCTCTGGCTCGGCCCGCGCCGCCCGCACCCGCTTCAGATAGGCGGCCAGCTCGATGCGCAGCTCGGGCACCCCGCCGGGATCGCCGTAGTCGAGCGCGTCGTGCGGCAGCGTGGCCAGCACGTGGCGGTAGGAGGCGCTCCACGCCTGCCGGGGGAAGGCCCCCAGGTCGGGTGAGGTCGGCCGCCCGCCGAACTCCCCCGAGGCGTCGGCCGGAGAGGCGGGTTCCTCGATCGTGACGGCCGCCACGGTCGTCCCGGCCCCGATGCGCGATTCGAGGAAGCCCTCGGCGACGAGCTGCTCGTACGCCTCCACGACCACCCCCCGCGAGACCGCGAGATCACGGGCGAGGTCGCGGCTGGCCGGAAGCCGGGTGCCCGCGGGCAACCGGCCGGTACGCACCGCCTCGCGGAGCTCACCGGCCACCTGGCGGGCGAGACCACCGGCCTGGCGGTCGAGGGAGAGATGCAGGTCGGCCAACGATTGGTCCTCGTTTTACCGGAGAAATTGGACTAATTACGTGAACCATTACATTCATAGCATCCACGTCATGAACAAGAGCACGACGGTGGCAGCGGCGGCGGGGGCGATGTTCCTCGTGGGCACTCTCGCCGCGGTGAGTGGCCTGATCAAGGACTATCCCCTCTACGGCGGGCAAACGGTGCGTTACACCGTCGCCGCACTGATCATGTTCGCGATCGTGAAGGCCCGGCCCCGACCGAAGGTCCACCTCACGGTAAAGGATTACGGGCTCCTGGTCGCACTCGCGGCGACCGGCCTGGTGCTGTTCAACGTGTGCGTGATCGAGTCGACCCGGGGCGCCGGACCGGCGCTCGTGGGGACGTTCCTGGCCACGGTCCCCCTGGTCATGGCGGTGGTGACCTCACGCAGGCCGAGGCCGAGACTGGTGGTCGCCGCCGCGATCGTCGTGGCGGGCGCGCTGATGGCGGTCGGGTTCGGCGGGGGCGGGATCGACTCGCTGCTCTGGGCGATGGGCGCGGTGGCGTGCGAGGTCTGCTTCTCGCTGCTGGCGCTGCCTCTGCTGCCGAAGCTGGGGGCGGTGGGGGTGACGGCCTGGTCGGCGGCGATCGCCGTACCGCTGCTGGCCGTGACGGGCCTGGTGATCGACGGCGCCGGATTCCTGCGCGTGCCGACGGCGCCCGAGGCCCTCGGGCTCGCCTATCTCGCCACGGCGGTGACGTGCGGGGCGTTCTTCCTCTGGTACAGCGCCCTGCCCCGGCTGGGCCCCGGCCGCGCGGGGCTGTTCGCCGGCGTGATCCCGGTCGGCGCGATCGTGACCGGGACCGTCATCGGGCTGGGCCTGCCGTCGGGCGCCGAGCTGGCCGGTGCCGCGATCGTGATCTGCGGCATCGTCGTCGGGCTCCTACCCGACCGGCCAGTGCGGGTGGGTGTCGTCCATGTCCTTGCGGACGGTCTTGATCAGCATGAAGAGCAGGGCCCCCACGATGACGACGACGCCGATGCAACCGATCGCGATAAAGGCCATGATTCCTCCCGCGTTGGTGTCTAATGTCTAGTTTGTCACTATTTCCACCTTCGGGCGGGGCCCCTGGGCGGTTGCCGTAAAGTCTTTGAAGACTCACACCGGCGTGATCAACGGAGGCTCGACCCCATGCCCGAGTTCAGCTACACCGACCTCCTTCCCCTGGGGGCGGATTCGACGGAATACCGGCTGATCACCTCCGAAGGGGTCCGGGTCGTCGAAGCGGCCGGGCGGAAATTCCTCGAGGTCGAGCCCGAGGTGCTGCGGCTGCTGACCGAGACCGCCATTCACGACATCTCCCACTATCTGCGCGGCTCCCACCTGGCCCAGCTCCGGAAGATCATCGACGACCCCGAGTCGAGCGGGAACGACCGGTTCGTGGCGCTCGACCTGCTGAAGAACGCCTCGATCTCGGCCGGTGGCGTGCTGCCGATGTGCCAGGACACCGGCACCGCGATCGTGATGGGCAAGCGCGGGCGCCACGTCCTGACCGACGGCCAGGACGCCGAGCACATCTCCAGGGGCGTGTACGACGCGTACACGAAACTGAACCTCCGCTACTCCCAGATGGCCCCCATCACCATGTGGGAGGAGAAGAACACCGGCTCCAACCTGCCCGCGCAGATCGAGCTCTACGCCGAGGGCGACGACGCCTACAAGCTGCTGTTCATGGCCAAGGGCGGCGGTTCGGCCAACAAGTCGTTCCTCTACCAGGAGACCAAGGCGGTCCTCAACGAGAAGCGCATGCTGGCCTTCCTCGAAGAGAAGATCCGTTCTCTCGGTACGGCCGCCTGCCCGCCCTACCACCTCGCCGTCGTCGTGGGGGGCACCTCCGCCGAGTTCGCCCTGAAGACCGCGAAGTACGCCAGCGCCCGCTACCTCGACGCGCTGCCGACCGAGGGCTCCCTCGAAGGCCACGGCTTCCGCGACCTCGAGATGGAGAAGAAGGTCTTCGAGCTCACCCAGAAGCTCGGCATCGGCGCCCAGTTCGGCGGAAAATACTTCTGCCACGACGTCCGCGTGATCCGGCTGCCGCGCCACGGCGCCTCCTGCCCGGTCGCCATCGCCGTGTCGTGCTCGGCCGACCGCCAGGCGCTGGCGAAGATCACCGCCGAGGGCGTGTTCCTGGAGCAGCTGGAGACCGACCCGGCCCGCTTCCTGCCCGAGACCACCGACGAGCACCTCGGCGGCGACGTCGTCAGCATCGACCTCAACCGCCCGATGCCCGAGGTCCTGGCCGAGCTGTCGAAATATCCGGTGAAGACCCGCCTGTCGCTGACCGGCCCCCTCGTGGTGGCCCGCGACATCGCCCACGCCAAGATCGGCGAGCTCCTCGACGCCGGCGGCGAGATGCCCGCCTATTTGAAAGATCACGCGGTCTACTACGCCGGGCCCGCGAAGACCCCCGAAGGTTACGCCTCCGGCTCGTTCGGCCCCACGACCGCGGGCCGGATGGACTCCTACGTCGAGCGCTTCCAGGCGGCCGGCGGTTCGATGGTCATGCTGGCCAAGGGAAACAGGTCCAAGCAGGTCACCGACGCCTGCAAGACGTACGGCGGGTTCTACCTCGGCTCGATCGGCGGCCCGGCCGCGCGGCTCGCGCAAGACTGCATCAAGAAGGTCGAAGTCCTGGAATATCCGGAACTCGGCATGGAAGCGGTCTGGAAGATCGACGTGGTCGATTTCCCGGCGTTCATCGTGGTGGACGACAAGGGCAACGACTTCTTCACCGACACAACCGGGCCGATTCTGTCCATCGGACGCCGAACCTGACGGAGTTTGACAAAAGTTCTCGACAATGAATCGGCCCGGTCTCTACAGGCACGAGGGCACAAATCGGTAAGCTGCCACCCATGCGTGCGCCGTCCGGATACCAGTTAGCCGCGCGCTACCGGCTCCTCCAGCCGGTAGGCCGCGGCGGCATGGGCACGGTGTGGCGTGCGCGTGATGAGCTTCTCGACCGAGATGTGGCGGTCAAAGAGGTGCGGTTGCCCCTCGTCCTCGACGAGGAACTGCGCGCCGAACTGTGCGCCCGCACCGAACGCGAAGGCCGGGCCACCGCGATGGTCGCCCACCCCTCGGTGATCACCGTCTACGACGTCGTCACCGAAGACGACCGGCCGTGGATCGTCATGGAGCTCCTCAAGGCCCAGTCGCTCGAAGAACTGGTCAAGTCGCAGGGCCCGCAGCACCCCGTGCGGGTCGCCGAGATCGGGCGTCAGGTGCTCGGCGCGCTGCGCGCCGTCCACGCGAAGGGCATCCTCCACCGCGACGTGAAGCCCAGCAACGTGCTCGTCACCGACGACCGGGCGGTCCTCACCGACTTCGGTCTGGCCGCACTGGAAGGTGACGTTTCCATTACCCAGGCGGGCATCGTCCTGGGCTCGGCGGGTTACATCGCGCCCGAGCGCGTCCTGGGCGACAAGGCCTCCCCCGCCGCCGATCTGTGGTCGCTCGGGGCCACTCTCTACACCGCCGTCGAGGGCCGGGGCCTCCATGGCCGCCGTACGGCCGCCGCCGCCCTGGCCGCGCTGACGAGCGGCGCCCCCATACCGATGGACAACGCGGGCCCGCTGGCACCCGTGCTCCGCGGCCTGCTCCAGATCGACCCGGCCGTCCGGCTCGACGGGGTCAGGGCCGCGCTGATGCTGGCCAGGATCGCCGCCGGTGGGACGGCGGAAGAGCCGATCGTGGTGCACCGGCCGCCGGTCCGCCCGCCCGGCTTCACGCCGCCGCCCGCCCGCAAGCCGCAGCACCGGGGCCAGCACCGGGCCGAGAACCGCCCGCCGGTTCCTCGCCCCTATGACCAGCCGGTCTTCCCCCACGAGCCCCACCCGACCCGCGCCGAGACGGCGGTGCCCATCCCGGCACAACGACGACGGCCGGCCGAGGGGTCGCACCGGAAGCCGGCCGCCTACGAAGTGCCCATCGGTCCGTTGACCCGAACCTTCTGGAATCTCGTCCGGGTCGTCCTGCCGCGCCGGTTCTGGCCGAAGAAATTTCGCAAGTGAACCTAAAGCGTTCCTCAAGGCCTAGGACGCTATCTTTCTAGTCATGCAGAGCAGGCTGCTCGCGGAGCGCTACGAACTGATCTCCCCCCTCGGGCGCGGCACGATGGGCACGGTCTGGCGTGCCGTCGACCGCACGCTCGGGCGCGACGTGGCGGTCAAAGAGATCCGCCAGGACCCCGGTCTGACTCAGGAGCAGCGCACCGAACTCCGCGAGAGAATGATCCGCGAAGGACGCGCCGCGGCCCGGGTGCACCATCCCTCTGTGGCGACCATCTTCGACGCGATCGAAGTCGGCGGCGTGCCGTGGATCATCATGGAACTCGTCGAGGGCCGATCCCTGGAGCAGGTCGTCGAAGACGACGGCCCCCTGCCGCCCCGGCTGGTCGCCGAGATCGGCGCCGACCTGCTGGGCGCCCTGCGCACCGCCCACGCGTCCGACATCCTGCACCGCGACGTGAAACCCAGCAACGTGCTGATCACCCACTCGGGCCGGGTGGTCCTGACCGACTTCGGCATCGCCAAGTCCCGCGGCGACTCGGCCCTGACCCAGACGGGCATGGTCATCGGCTCCCCCGGCTACACCGCCCCCGAACGCGCGCGCGGCGACTACACGGGCCCCGAATCCGACCTCTGGTCCCTGGGCGCGACCCTCTACTTCGCGGTAGAAGCGCGCCCCGCCTATGAACGCCGCTCGATCGCCGAAACGCTGGCGGCGCTGATGACCGAGGTCTGCGACCCGCCCCGCAACGCGGGCCCGCTGCGCCCGGTCCTCGAGGCGATGCTGGAGAAGGACCACACGAAGCGCATCACGGCCGACCGAGCCTCCGTCCTGCTCCGCGCCGTCGCCGACACCCCGACGATGACCCAGTTCCCGAAGGGCCCCGGCACCGGCCGCCCCACAGGCGGCGCCTTCGCCCCCGACGCGATCTCCCCCTACCGCGACCCGGGCCCCGACCCCAGCGTCGACCGCCCCTTCGGCGCCCCCCGCCCGGTCCTGGGCAGCACCCACAACGAACAGGACCCGAACCGCACGACGACCCCGGTGCCTTCACCAGGAGCAAACCCCGAAATTTCGGGACGTGGCAGCACAGCAGGAGCAGGCCGTAGTGGCGCACCGGGAGCGGAGCATGGCAGCGCGACGGTCGCAGGACCTGGCCGCGCACCGGAATCGGGACATGGTGGTCCCGGGGCGAGGCCGGATGCGGGTGCGGTTGGCTCAGATGGCGAAATTTCCGGACGTGGCGCTGGTGGACCTCGGCCGGGAGCCGGTGGTCGCGGCGCAGGCAACGTCTACCCCAAGGCATCTGGAGCGGAGGGTATCGGCGCGGCAGCAGGCACCGGAGGCGACTCGGGTCACGAAATTTCGGGACAAGAGGCTGGTGGAGCGCGGCCGGGGGCTGGTGTCGGCGGTGCGAATGCCGATATTTCGGGATCTGGTGCCGGGTCAAGAGCCTCGGGAGCAGGCGGGGCGCGTGGAGGCGTCGGCGATCTGCCCGGCGATGTTCATCCCACCTGGGCGGGTCCCGATATTTCGGGATCCGGCTTTGTGAGCTCCCGGCCCGACACCGGGAGTCCCGCAAGCGGAGCAGGCTTGGCAGGTGGACCAGGCTCGGCTAGTGGACCGGGTTCGGCAGGTGGACCGGGCTTGGCTGGTGGACCGGGCTCGGCTGGTCGAGAAGGTTCGGCGTTCCGGTCGGGCTCGGCAGAGGCTCGTCCAGAAGCATCGGCTGAGGCTCGTCCAGGAGCAGATGCCGAAATTTCCGGACCTGGAACAGGTCCGGATGCCCATGGCCGTGGACCCGGTGGCACCTCGGGCTCGGAGGGCTTCGAGGATCCCGATGCCACGCGCTTCGGGCGGCCCTCGGTTCCCGGGGATCAGACCGTCGTGGTCGTGAGGCCTGACGCCGGCAACCCCGGCGTGCCGGCCGATGATGTCACCGTGGTGCAGGGCCAGCTGCCCGGTAGGCGGGTCTATCCGCCCGACCCCGGCGCCCGGCGCAACGAGATCGACTCCGATGCCACTCCTGCCTCGGCTCTCCCCCTGCCGCCGCACCCCCAGCACCCGCCGCAGCAGCAATGGGCACCTCCGCCTGCAGGTCCACCCCAAGGTCAGGGCGGCTATCCGCCGCACCCCCCCGCCCCCAACCAGCCCGGCTTCCCCCCTCAGGGCTACCCGATGCAGGGCTACCAGGGCGATCCGAACGCCACCCAAGCCGTCCCGCGAGGGCTCGGGACCGACATCTTCTCCATGCAAAGCGCCGCTCCCCCGCCCGCCGGCAAGCCGCGCGGTAAGGGCCGGCTGGTCCTGCTGCTCGCGCTGGCGTTCATCGCGACCGTGGCGCTCGCCCTCGTGGCCGTCTCGGCGTTCGGGGCCAACAGTGCCCCGAAGACGCCGACCGCCGGGCGTATCATCCCGCCCAGCCCCACCTCCGCCACCTATCCCCCGGAGGCACCGGCTCCCGCCCCGGCCAAGGGCCTGAAGCGCCAGCAGGGCGAGGGTTTCTCGATCGACGTTCCGGCGGGCTTTACTCGTACGGAGAAAGGAACCCAGGTCACTTTCTCGGCCAAGGGCAAGGCCAGTGTCCGGGTGGCCAAGGTCGAGCTCACGGGCGATCTGCTGAAGTCGATCGAGGCGGCCGAGGCCAAGCAGCCCTACGAGGGGTACGCGCTCATCAGGATCGCCCCCCTGGAGGTCTCGCCCTACACGGGGGCCGACACCGCCGAGTGGGAGTACGCCTACGAGGGCAAGGACGGCCTGGTCCACGTCCTCGCGCGGTGGGTCGACGTTCCCAACGGCGGGGCGTTCGCGATCTACTACTCGGTGCCCGAGGCCGACTGGGTGAAGGCCAAGAAGCAGAAGGACGCCGTTTTCGCGTCGGTCCGCTTCCAGCGCGACCCCAGCTGAATCATCCGCCCGTCTGGGGACAGACTGGGGTGTATGACGCGCATCGAGCATGACTCCATGGGCGAGGTCGAGGTCCCCGACCTGGCCAAGTGGCGGGCGCAGACGCAGCGCGCGGTGGAGAACTTCCCGGTTTCGGGACGGGGACTGGAACCGGCGCACATCTCCGCACTGGGCACGGTCAAGGCCGCGGCCGCCGTGGTGAACGCCTCCTACGGCCTGCTGGAGGCCGACATGGCGGCGGTGATCGCCGAGGCCGCCGGAGAAGTGGCGGCGAACAAGTGGGATCCGCACTTCCCCGTGGACGTCTTCCAGACCGGGTCCGGCACGTCGTCGAACATGAACGCCAACGAGGTGATCGCGACCCTCGCCGAAGAGCGGCTGGGGCGGCCGGTCCATCCGAACGACCATGTCAACGCCGCCCAGTCGTCCAACGACGTGTTCCCCTCGTCGATCCACGTCGCCGCCGTGGTGCAGATCTGCCACGAGCTGACCCCGGCGCTGGAGCACCTGGAGACCGCCCTTCAGACGAAGGCCACCGAGTTCGCGCTGGTCGTGAAGTCGGGGCGCACACATCTCATGGACGCCACCCCGGTCACCCTCGGCCAGGAGTTCGGCGGGTACGCCGCGGCGATCGAGCTGGGCATCGAGCGGGTGCAGTCGGCGCTGCCCCGGGTCGCCGAACTCCCGCTGGGCGGGACGGCGGTCGGCACCGGCATCAACACCCCCGACCGCGAATGGGCGGGGAAGGTGATCGCGGAGATCTCGCGCGCCACCGGACTGCCGTTCACCGAGGCCAGGAACCACTTCGAGGCCCAGGGCGCGCGGGACGCCCTCGTCGAGCTGTCCGGCGTGCTCAAGACCATCGCCGTCTCGCTCAACAAGATCGCCAATGACCTGCGGTGGATGGGGTCGGGGCCGCGCACCGGCCTCGGGGAGATCAACCTGCCCGACCTCCAGCCGGGGTCGTCGATCATGCCGGGGAAGGTCAATCCGGTCGTCCCGGAGGCGGTCACGATGGTCGCGTCCCAGGTCGTCGGCAACGACGCGGCGATCACGATGGCGGGGGCGTCGGGGTCGTTCGAGCTGAACGTGCAGATGCCGGTGATCGCGCGGAACCTGCTGGAGTCGATCAGGCTGCTCGGGAGCGTCTCCCGGCTGCTCGCCGACCGCTGCGTCGACGGCATCACCGCCAACAAGGAACGGATGCGGGAGTACGCCGAGTCATCGCCCTCCATCGTCACCCCGCTGAACAGGTACGTCGGCTACGAGGAAGCCGCCCGCATCGCCAAGCAGGCGCTCAAGGAGCGGAGGACCATCCGGGACGTCGCGCTGGAGAGAAGCGGTCTCACCGGGGAGCAGCTCGACGAACTCCTCGACGTGCTCCCCATGACCGGGCACATACCCGAAAAGGCCGCTATGTCGGAGCCCCACATGGGCGACAAAGAACCAAACGCGTAGATTCGGGCCCCATGACGGAAGACCTCGCCGGGCGGACCGCTCTGGTGACCGGCGCGGGCGGCGGCATCGGCCGCGCCTGCGCGATCAGGCTGGCGGCGGCGGGGGCCCGGGTGGTCGTGGCCGACCTGCGGGAACGTGCGGCGGCCGACACCGCGGCCATGATCGGAGGCGTCGCGGTGACGGCCGACCTCGCCGACCCGGCCGCCTTCGACGGGGGGCCGCTCGTCGAGTACGCCGCCCAGGCCGACATCATCGTGAACAACGCCGGGTTCCAGCACGTCGCCCCCATCGAGGAGTTCCCGCCGGAGATCTTCTCCCGGCTTCTGTCGGTGCAGGTCGAAGCGCCCTTCCGGTTGGTCCGCGCGGCGTTGCCGTACATGAAGAGCAACAAGTTCGGCCGGGTGGTGAACATCTCCTCGGTGCACGGGCTGCGGGCCTCGCCCTTCAAGGTCGCCTACGTGACGGCCAAGCACGCGCTCGAAGGGATGTCGAAGGTGATCGCCCTCGAAGGCGCCCCCTACGGCGTGACCTCCACGTGTGTCTGCCCGGCCTATGTGCGCACCCCGCTCGTGGAGGACCAGATCGCCGCCCAGGCGGAGGCGCACCGGATCTCGCCCGAGGACGTCGTCGAGCGCATCATGTTGCAACCGGCCGCCATCAAGCGGCTGGTCGAACCCGAAGAGGTGGCCGAGATGGTCGCCTATCTGTGCGGCCCTGCGGGATCGTTCATCACGGGGGTGTCCATTCCACTCGACGGAGGCTGGAGCGCTCGTTGATGAACGTCTTCCTGGAACTGCTGGCCAGGGAGGCCTCGGCCGTGGAGTTCGAGGGGCCGGTGCTCCAAGCGCGGGCGGCGGGGGCCGACGCGGCCACGCTGGAGGCACTGGAACGCGAGAAGGTCGCCGCGCTGCGGATCAGGGCCGTGATGCGCCGCCGGGCCCGCCGGGAGGCGGAGCTGTCGGCGCTGTTCGACACCGCCAGAGACCTCGCGGGCCTGCGCGACCTCGACGCCGTGCTGGCCGCCATCGTGCGCCGGGCGCGCGGGCTGCTCGGCACCGACGTGGCCTACCTGACTTTGAACGACGCCGAGCGCGGCGACACCTACATGCGGGTCACCGACGGCGTGATCACACCCCGCTTCCGCGCTGTACGACTTCCTCCCGGCACCGGCCTCGGCGGCCTGGTGGCCCAGACGGGTGAGGGCTACGCGACCTCCGACTACTTCGCCGACGAGCGGTTCAGGCGCGCGATCAGCATCGACGACGCGGTCACCGAAGAGGGCCTGGTCGCGATACTGGGCGTGCCGCTGCGCCTGGGCACCCAGGTCATCGGCGTGCTGTTCGCGGCCGACCGGGGGGCCAGGCCGTTCGCGCGCGAGGAGATCGCGCTTTTGTCGTCGCTGGCCGCGCACGCCTCGGTCGCCATCGACACCGCCCGGCGGCTGGAGGAGACCCGGGCCGCGCTGACCGAGCTGAGCGAGGCCAACCGGCTGATCCGCAACCACTCGACCGCGATCGAGCGGGCCGCCGACGCGCACGACCGGATGACCGGCCTCGTGCTGCGCGGCGGCGGGGTGGAGGACGTCGCCGCCGTCGTCACCGAGGTCATCGGCGGCCGGCTGACCGTGCTCGACGGCTCGGGCGAGCCCCTGGTGGGCGACCCGGCCGACGTCGACCCGAGCGTCCCCGACGCCGCGCGGGCCTCCCGCGCGCTGGGCCGGTCGGTGGAGCGGGGCCGGAACCTGATCGCGTCGGTCGACGTGGGCGGCTCGGAGAGTTCCCCGCTGTGCACGCTGGTGCTGCGCACGGCCGGTCCGGTGGCCGACACCGACCGGCGGATCCTGGAGCGGGCCGCCCTGGTGACCGCGCTGCTGCTGCTGTTCCGCCGCAGCGTGGCCGACGCCGAGGGGCGGGTGCGCGGCGAGCTCCTCGACGACCTGATCACCCGGCCGGATCTCGCCGGGCTGCCCGAGCGGGCCCGCCGTCTAGGGCTCGACCTGGCCGAACCCCACGTGCTGGTGGCCGTCACCCACCACGGGCAGCGTGAACGGGCCGCGTTCTGGGCGTCGTCGGAGGCGGCGCTGGCGGGCGGCCTGTCGACCGCGCGCGGCGACGAGGTGGTGCTGCTGCTCCCGGGCGACAAACCGGGCGTGACGGCCAAGCGGGTGGCGGCCGAGCTGTCGGCGGGCCTGGGCCGTCCGGCCACCGCCGGGGCGGCGCGGGCCGAGACCGATGTGGCCGCCGCCTATGAGGAGGCCCGCCGGTGCGCGTCGGCGCTGCTGGCGCTGGGCCGGGCGGGCGACGGCGCGGGCGCGGCCGAACTGGGCTTCGTCGGGCTGGTGATCGGCGAAGGGCGGGACGTGGCCGGGTTCGTGCGGGGCGCGATCGGGCCGGTGAGCGACTACGACGAGAAGAAGGGCACCCAGCTCGTCCAGACGCTGGCCTCCTATTTCGCCTGCGGCGGGCAGCTGACCCGGACGGCCGAGGCGCTGCACATCCACGTCAACACGGTCACCCAGCGGCTGGAGCGGATCAGGCGGCTGCTGGGCGACGACTGGCAGGAGCCGGAGCGGGCGCTGGAGATCCAGCTCGCGCTGCGGCTGGGTAGTGCCTTCCGCCATCCGCTGACCCGGTGATGTGTGCCGTACGCCCATGGCTAGTGACGGGCGTCACTCCTTAGGTTGTGACTATGAACATGGAACGAATCGGCACCGCGAGGTTGACGCAGAACGTCCGGTCGGTGCCCGGCGCCGAGGGCGAAGCGGTGCTGTTCGTGCACGGCAACGTGTCCTCCGGCGCCTTCTGGGAGGACACCCTCGAAGCCCTGGCCGACACCTGCCGCCCGCTCGCGGTGGACCTGCGCGGCTTCGGCGACACCGACCCCGAGCCGGTCGACGCCTCGCGCGGGGTGCGCGACTACAGCGACGACGTGCTGGCGCTGCTCGACGCCCTGGAGATCGACCGGGTGCACCTGGTCGGCTGGAGCCTGGGCGGCGGCGTGGTGCTCCAGGCGCTCATGGACCGCCCGTCGGCGATCGCGAGCGTCACGCTGGTCAACCCGGTCTCGCCGTACGGCTTCGGCGGCACCCACGACGCCGCCGGGACGGTCACCCACGCCGACCACGCGGGCAGCGGCGCCGGAGGCGCCAACCCCGACTTCGTGGCGGCCCTGGCCGGCGGCGACCTCGGCAACGGGCCGCTCTCGCCCCGGCGGGTGTTCCTGACGACGTACATCAAGAACCCCGTCCCGGACGAGGACCGCTGGTTGGCCGCGATGCTGACCACCCGCATCGGCGAGGACCACTATCCGGGCGACATGGCCGTCTCGGACAACTGGCCCGGCGTCGCGCCCGGCACCCGGGGCGTGCTGAACACGCTGTCGCCCGCGCACTTCCGCATCGACCTGAGCGGCGTCGACCCCAAGCCGCCGATCCTGTGGCTGCGCGGCGCCGACGACGTGATCGTCTCGGACACCTCGCTGTTCGACCTCGCCCACCTGGGCGCGATCGGCGCGATCCCCGGCTCCCCCGGCACCCCGGCCCAGCCGATGATCGCCCAGACCAGGGCCTTCCTGGACGAGTACGGCGACTACACCGAGGTCGTCATCGACGACGCCGGGCACAGCCCGCACATCGAGAAGCCGTCGGAGTTCCAGGCCGCGCTGCGCAAGCACCTGGGGGCCTAGACCATCCCGTACCGCCGCCTGATCGAGGCGACGAACCGCTTCCAGCGGGTGGGCGGGCGCGGGGTCTCCCGCGTCCGCACGACCGCCTTCCCGCGCTGGGTCTCCACGACGAAGCGGAGGTCGACGAGGCTGCCGTCCATGCGCAGTTTGGGCCGCCACAGGCCCCGGGTGAGGCCGCCGCGTCCGGCGGGGAGCTTGGCGATGAGCTGACCGGCGAAGCGGCCCGGCTCGCCGGGCTCGATGAGGGCGGGCGCCACGACGGTCTTCCCGCCCGCCCGGCGCAGCAGCAGCTCGGCCGACGGGCCGCCGTTGGGCGGCACGTAGGGCACCGGGACCGACACGAACACGGCGCCCTCGTGCGCCGACACGGTGGCCGCCTGGGAGACCAGCGCGATCGACTCGGCGAACGACCGGGGTTCGACGCAGACGCTCAGCTCGCCCTTGTCCGACCAGCAGGGCACCACGAGCCGCCGGGGGTACTCGGCCATCATCCCGGCCGAGGTGATGGCGTGGTCCGGGCGGTGCACGCGGGTGCGGGCCGGGTTCACGCCGCGCATCCGCACGTGCACCTCCCACACGCCCGGGTCGAGAGGGCGCCCGAAGGCGGCGGTGCCGACGTCGAAGCGGGCGTCGCCCGAGGCGCGCAGCCGCACGCCGCCCTCGGCGGGCAGCCGTTCGACCTCACCGGTGACCGGCAGGAAGTGCATCTCACCGGTCTGGGTGTGCCGGACGTACACCTCCATCCGCACCTCGTGGGCCGCCTCGGTGATCTCGCGCAGGGCCGGGTCGAGCCGGTCGACCTTCGACGGCGGCACCCACCAGACCCGCTCGCCGTCGGCCTCGAACAGCATGGGCGACCCGTCGGCCGACAGCAGTTCGGACGTCAGGGCGATCGACAGCACCGGCCCCTCCCAGCGCAGGTCGACGAGCTCGGCCCCCAGCCGGGTGCCGCGCGCCGCCCTGGCCAGGTCGGCGACCCCCTTCGCGTCCCCGGTACGCAGCAGCGCGGCCCTGGCCCTCAGGTGGACGGGCAGATGGGAGTCGAGGGTCCCGGGGAACCGCTGGGCGGTGATGGCCTTGAGATGGCCGTACAGGAGCTCCTGGCGCTCGGCCGGAAGGCCGAGGAACGCGGGGCCGAGGCGGTGCAGCGCGATGCTGCGGAAGAAGTGGGCGGCGATGCGGTCGCGCTGGACGCCCGGCTCGGTCTGCGCCTCGACGATGTCCATGATCGCGCTCAGCCCGGCGACGAGGTCCCAGTCGCCCGGCTCCGGCTCGTCGGACGGCGCGACGTGGCAGACCACGTGCCCGGCCGCCACCGCGATCACCTTGGCCGACAGGTAGGCCCGCAGCACGAACGCCTGCTCCGACAGCGCCCGGTCGGCGAAGCGGAGCTGGATGGTCTCGATGAACTCGCGCCGGAACAGCTTGTGCGCGGTCACCGCGCTGAGCAGCTTGTCGCGCAGCAGGTCGGCCCGGTCGCGGTCACGGGTGAACGCCGCGGCGGGCGGGCCGTCGCCGGTCAGCCGCCCGACCAGGACGTCGGCCTCGGTCTCCTTGGCCCGGTCGAACAGGCGGCCCAGCGCGCCCGGCTCCAGCCGGTCGTGGGCGTTCATCAGGAAGACGTACTCGCCCAGCGCCACCGACAGCGCGGCGTTGCGGCCGTGGGCCGGGTCGCCGGTGCGGTCGAGGTGGAGCACCCGCACGTTGGGCCGGGTGGCCGCGAGGGCGTCGAGGCGCTTGCGGGTGCCGTCGGTCGAGCCGTCGTCGGCGAAGATCACTTCGTAGTCGTCCGGCGGGAGCTCCAGAAGTGAGCGCACGCACGCGTCGAACGAGTCGTCGGCTGGCCCGGCATTTCCGACAGGGACCGCGACGGAGACTTTCAGCCCTTGGCGCATTCCCTCAGCGTGCGGGGAATGCGCCAAAGGGCGGCTCAGCCTTGCCGAAGGCTGACCATTCCTTACCTAGTACCAACCCACTCGCTGGCTGTGCCCCCAGGCGCCACAAGGTGAGCCGTAACGGCCCTTGATGTAGCCAAGACCCCACTTGATCTGGGTGGCCGGATTGATCTGCCAGTCGGAACCGGCGGTGGCCATCTTGCTGCCGGGCAGCGACTGCGGGATGCCGTAGGCGCCGGAGGAGCGGTTCATCGCCCGCTCGTTCCAGTGGCTCTCCTTGTCCCAGAGCTTCTCCAGGCAGCCCCACTCGCTCTCCCAGCCCATGGCGGCGTTCATCTGCTTGCCGAGGGCCTTGTTGGAGCCGGGGTCGGGGTTGGTGCCCGCGGGGAAGTCGGCCGGCAGGAAGCCACCGCCACCGGGGGCCTCCTTCGGGATCTCGACGCTGTCGTCGGGGCCGAACGCCTTGCGTCCGGCGCGACCGCCTTCGAGGTTCTTCTCCTGCATGGCCGAGGCGGCGTTGGCCTTCAGGGCGTCCATGCGCGGGTCGTTGCCGATGATGTCGGGGTCGAACCCGAGGACGTCGAGAGGCGTCGCCACCACCTTGGAGTTCTCGATGGCGGTGTTGACGAGGAAGGTGGTGAACCCCGCGATCAGGGCCACCGTGACGCCGGTGATGATCAGCCGCTTGGGCGTGAACAAAGGCCCCTTGGGCCGCTTGGGTGGCGGCGGGGGCTCCTCCGACGAGCTCGGCCGGGACGGCGGCGGGGGTGGGGGCGACGACGCAGGCCCACGGGCGCGACGGGCCCCGGGGCGGCGTTCCCTGACAGGCTGACCAGAACTCACGACCTATGAGCTTGCCGTGTAGGGGTGGGTGGTCCGCAACCGATTCACGAAACCCGCTTGACCACTTCTTTAGACAAAGGCCCTTAACTAGGACTTTCTTCGCCGTTGTGATTTTCGTCACACAAGATTTCGTCGGCTTATGCCAGCTTCTTCCGGTCTGGGCAGGCCGCATAATGACCGGATGGCTGGCATCCTCCTCGTTGAAGACGATCCCTCGGTCCGCACCGGACTCGAGCTCGCACTCGCCCGCCAGGGTCACTCGATCACCGCGTTCGGCACCGGCGAGGAGGCCCTGGAGCACATCAGGGCGCGGCGGCCGGAGATCGTCATCCTCGACGTGATGCTGCCCGGCATCGACGGCGTCGAGGTGTGCCGCCGGATCCGCAAGCTCGACTCGCTGCCGATCATCCTGCTGACCGCCCTCGGCGACGACCTCGACGTCGTGGTCGGCCTGGAGGCCGGCGCCGACGACTACGTGATCAAGCCGGTCGAGCCCCGCGTGCTCGACGCCCGCATCCGGGCGATCCTGCGCCGCATGGAGTCGGCCTCCACCGACCGGGTCACCTTCGGCGACCTGATGATCGACCGGGGCGCGCTGAAGGTCACCCTGGAGGGCCGCGAGGTCCACCTCACCCCGACCGAGCTGCGGCTGCTGCTCGAACTCGTGCGCCACCCCGGCCAGGTGCTCAACCGGCGCTACCTGCTGCGCTCGGTGTGGGACCACACCCACGTCGCCGACTCGCGGCTTGTGGACGCGTGCGTGCAGCGCATCCGCGCCAAGATCGAACCGACACCGGGCGACCCCGTCTACATCCACACGGTCCGCGGGTTCGGTTACCGCTTCAGCGGTCCGTGAGCCTTCAAAAATGAGCAGCCTGCGCAAGCGGCTCGTCGTCACCTTCACGGTCGTGGCGGTGACGGCCTCGTTCATGGTCGCCGGGATCGGCTACCAGATCGTCCGGGGAGAGCTGCTGCGGCGGGCCGAGTCGAGCGCGGTCGAGGACGTCCGCGACACCATGGGCCGGCTGACCCTGCCCATCGGCACCAGCGACCTGCTGTGGCCCAACGACGCCTCGGTCACCGACGCCGACCTGCGCAACCTCGTCACCAGCCTCAGCGGCCCCGACCGCCAAGTGATCGTCGAATACGGCCAGGAGCCCCCCAGGTTCTCCGAGGGCGCCCAGGTCACCCCGCTCGACATCCCCGACGACGTCAGGGCCGCCGCCCGCACCCGCGTCGCCTACCGGACCATGGAGGTCCGCACCCAGCCGACCCTGGTGGTCGGCACCGACGTGAAACGCCAGACCGGCAGCGGCGCGGTCCGCTCGACCGGCATGTCGGTCTTCGTGTTCGTCTCCATGACCGACGTCGACCGCGTGCTCGTCAACCTCCGCGCCGCCCTGCTCCAGGCCGGGTCGCTCACCATCGTGCTCGCGCTCACCGTCGCGCTGCTGTCGGCCCGCCAGGTCCTTCTTCCGGTACGCCGCCTCGGTGAGGCCGCCCGCGCCCTGGGCGCCGGGAGGCTCGACACCCGCCTGCCGGTCCACGGCCGCGACGAACTGGCCGAGCTCACCGCCACGTTCAACGAGACGGCCGAGGCGCTGGAGAAGACCGTCCAGGAGCTGTCGTCGCTGGAGGCGATGTCGCGGCGGTTCGTGGCCGACGTCTCCCACGAGCTGCGCACCCCGCTGACCACCATGACCGCCGTCACCGACATGCTCTCCGACGAGGCCGAACGCCTGCCCCCGGACGCCGGGCAGGCGGTCCACCTCGTGGTCGCCGAGATCGAGCGGCTGCGCTCCCTGGTCGACGACCTGATCGAGGTCAGCCGCTTCGACTCGGGCGCGGCCGTGCTCCGCCGCGAGACCGTCGACGTCGGCGACGAACTGACCGAGTGCCTGGAGATACGCGGCTGGACCGACCAGGTGACCCTCCGGGTGCCCGACGGCCTCACCTACCAGGTCGACCCGCGCCGCTTCGACGTGATCGTCGCCAACCTGGTCGGCAACGCGCTCAAGCACGGCGAACGCCCGGTGACCGTGTCGGCCAAGGTCCTGCCCAGCGGCCTGGAGGTACGGGTGCGCGACCACGGCCCCGGCATCCCCCGCGAGGACCTGCCCCACGTCTTCGACCGCTTCTTCAAGACCGGCGCCAACCGGGCCCGCTCGGGCGGCAGCGGCCTGGGCCTGTCGATCGCCAAGGCCAACGCCGAACTCCACCGGGGCACGATCACGGTGAAGCTCGCCGACCCCGGAACCCAGTTCACGTTGTGGATACCGAGACCATGAAGCGGATGCTCTTGGCGGTTCTTCTCGTGGCCGCCTGCGGAGTGACCCCGACGGGGGTCCAGGACGGCGGCCCGCCGCCGGTGATAAGCCCCAAGGCGGCCGTCGCGACGGTCTACCTGCTGCGCGCGGGAAAGCTGGAACCCAGCTCGGTCGCGGTGGCCTCCCACTCGATGGACAACGTGATGGCCGCCCTCTTCGAGGCGGGCACCCGCTCCACCTTCGGCCTGACCAGCGAACTCAACGGCCTGACCTGGCAGACCAGCCAGCTCACCCGGTTCGGGTCGGTGCGCAACGACCCCGACAACGCCGACGGCTTCCGGCTCGCCCTGTTCGTGAACGGCGGACGGCCCATCACCACCACGGCGCAGGCCCAGATGACCTGTACCGCCATGCGGCAGCGGCAGGACATCTGGGCCGTGACGATCACCAGGACGGACACCGCCACCGGCCCGGTGTCCTATGGCGAACACACCTGCCGCGAGTTCTGGCACCTCGCGGCTCCGGGCCGGCAGCTGCCCCGCTAGTTACGGGGTGATGTCTTCGAGCATCTCGGTCACCAGGGCGGCGATCGGGGAGCGTTCCGAACGCGTCAGGGTGACGTGGGCGAACAGCGGGTGGCCCTTGAGCTTCTCCACCACCGCGACCACACCGTCGTGACGGCCGACCCTCAGGTTGTCGCGCTGCGCGATGTCGTGGGTGAGCACCACCCGCGAGTTGGCGCCGATGCGCGACAGCACCGTCAGGAGCACGCCCCGTTCGAGTGACTGCGCCTCGTCGACGATCACGAACGCGTCGTGGAGCGACCGGCCGCGGATGTGGGTCAGCGGCAGCACTTCGAGCATGCCCCGGTCGAGGACCTCCTCGATCACCTCGGGCGTGGTCACCGCGCCCAGGGTGTCGTAGACGGCCTGCGCCCACGGCCCCATCTTCTCGTTCTCGGTGCCGGGCAGGTAGCCGAGATCCTGGCCGCCGACGGCGTAGAGAGGACGGAAGACGATGACCTTGCGGTGCTGACGGCGTTCGAGCACGGCCTCCAGGCCGGCGCAGAGCGCCAGCGCCGACTTGCCGGTGCCCGCCCGGCCGCCCAGCGAGACGATCCCGATCTCCGGGTCCATCAGCAGGTCGAGGGCGATGCGCTGCTCGGCGCTGCGGCCGTGGAGGCCGAACACCTCGCGGTCGCCGCGCACCAGGCGCACCGACTTGTCCGGTTGCACCCTGCCCAGAGCCGACCCCTTGCTGGTCAGCAGCCGCAGACCCGTGTGGGTCGGCAGGTCGCGCGCCTCTTCGAGGTCGGTGACGCCATGTTCGAACAGCGTCTCCACGTGTTCCGTGGTGACCTGGAGCTCGGACATGCCGGTCCAGCTCTCGTCGGACTCGGCGACCAGTTCCGCCCGGTATTCCTCGGCCGCGAGGCCGATCGAGGCGGCCTTGATCCGCATCGGCAGGTCTTTGGAGACCAGCACGACGTCGATGCCCTCTGAGGCCAGGTTCTGCGCGACGGTCAGGATGCGCGTGTCGTTGTCGCCCAGCCGGAATCCGGCCGGCAGGCCGGATGGGTCGCTGTGGTTGAGCTCGACCCTGATAGTTCCCTCGCCTATCGGGATCGGCTCGTCGAGGCGGCCGTGCTGGACACGCAGGTCGTCCAGGAATCGCAAGGCTTTGCGGGCGAAGTATCCCAGTTCGGGATGGTGCCGCTTACCTTCCAGCTCTGTGATCACGACAACGGGGAGCACCACTTCGTGCTCGTCGAACCGGCTCAGTGCGGCCGGGTCGGCGAGCAGGACACTGGTGTCCAGGATGTACGTGCGCCGGGAGGTGCCAGACGAGTGACCGGACATGGACGGGTTGGACAATGCCACGCGTTCTCCCCCGGGCGCCTGGGGTCGGCGCCCTGCCTTGACTGGTGGTGAACGGACCGGGCCCGGACGCCTCGAAGGCGGAGCCGGGAACCGGCCCCTCCTGCGAAGTCATCAAGACGCAAGAACGGGCCCTCTCCCGAGGTGAGCGTGGTTGCTCACTCCTTACGGTACGTCCTGAATCCCCCCGCGCCAACGCTCCAATCCTTGCGGAAAGGGGGTGTTCACATGCCGTTTCAGAATCCGTACCGTCGGTTACGCGCGGCGTAGGCACGCAGCGCCCGCAGAAAGTCCACCCTGCGGAAATCAGGCCAGTAGGCCTCGCAGAAGTAGAACTCGGAGTGGGCGCTCTGCCAGAGCAGGAATCCGGAGAGACGCTGCTCTCCCGAGGTCCGGATGACGAGATCCGGGTCGGGCAGGCCACGCGTGTAGAGATGCTCGGCGATGTGCTCCACATCGAGGACCTCCACGAGGTCTTCGATGCTCGCCCCCTTGCTGGCGTGCTCCTGCAGGAGGGAGCGCACCGCATCAGCGATCTCACGCCTACCCCCATACCCAACGGCAACGTTCACAATCAGCCCAGGTCGGTGTGATGTTGCTTCTTTAGCATTTTTCAGGACATGGGCGGTGTGGTCGGGCAGCAGGTCGAGGGACCCCATCGGCTTGACGTGCCACCCCTGTTCGACCAGGTCACCGACCAGATTCTCGATCACCTGGAGGAGCGGTTCGAGCTCCTTCTTGTCCCGGGAGAGGTTGTCGGTGGAGAGCAGCCACAGGGTCACGTATTCGACGCCGGCCTCCTTGCACCACACGAGGAGCTCGGAGATCTTGTCCGCGCCCTTCTGGTGGCCGTGGCGGACGTCGTCGTGGCCGTTCGAGCGGGCCCAGCGGCGGTTGCCGTCAACGATCACACCGACGTGGCGGGGGGCCTGGATCGAGGTGAGCTTTCGTTCGAGCCTGCGTTCGTACACCTTGTAAACAAGATCGCGCAGGTCCATGACGTCCCCCGGTGATTCGCTTGAGCCCGCTGTCACATGACAGACATGGTCAAACAATTATCGGGGGCGCGATGCGGTCCCCGCTCCCGAAATGAGGGAGCTGTTACGTTCCATCCCATATTGGGTTCCAAGCCGGACTTCTGCCTCTGTCACCACGGAACTCAGAAACATCAGGAGTTCTCCGGAGGTGACCATCGCCCGCAACCCGACGCCGGAGGCGCCCCACGCCTCGACGTAGGCCCGCCTGATCAGCAGCCACTTCCCCTTGACACCCTTGTCCGGCATCCAGATGGGGATGAGCCTGAGCCGGCAGCGGAGCTCCCCGCCGCCCACGATCTCGGTACGGCTCCGGTAGCGGAACCCGAACAGCTCGCCCTCGTCGCCGTCGCCGGGGAACCGGTCGTCGGGATCGTCCCAGGCCAGCTGGGTCTGCCGGGCCTCGGCCACCGACCGGGCCAGCCGGGCCAGGAACCAGCCGCAGCGCTCCCCGACCGAGCCGAGCGCCACGCCGTCACGGAACAGCTCCAGCGTGACCTCGTAGGGCACCCCGGCGCTGTCGCGGCATGCCACGGGATCAACCGTCAGGTATGACCCATCAACGCACCGTAGTCCACCCACGCCACAGAGGGTATCCCGGGCACACCCCGGCAAACCGGCCCTACCGGGATTGATCCCTCTTTGGGGTGAGCCGCCACCAGTGCCGCTTTTGTCCTTCGGACGGCTCCGGCTCCTCGGGCAGCAGCCCTTTCTCCCGCACCCACTCGGCGAACGCCGCCGCGTCGGCCCGCGAACCACCCTGGGGTTTCGGCCGGCCGGAAGCGTACCCGTGAAATTCCCGGACGAAGGATTCTCCGAGTGTTCGGACGACATCTGGCCGGAGTACAGCGACGAGCCCACGCCGTTTGGCGATCAGGCTGCTCGCCTGAATGCGCAACCGTTCGGCATCGAACCCCTCGGGCGGCGCGGCTCCGGCCACGAGGGCGGCCAGCAATGCCCGCTGCTGATCGGCGAGCAGAGCGCGCGGGTCGGACACGATCACCACCGCCCGCGAGCCGGTCGGCGGACGTGAATGCCGCCGGTCTGCCCGGCGCTCGCGTCAGACACGGTTCATCGCCGCTCTGATCCGGTCGAGTTCCTCCGACAGGACCGCATCGCTCGGGTAATCGGCGTCCCATTCCAGGAGTGCCCCCGGAGGGCGGTGCCGGGCGCACAGTTCGGACAGCAGGTCGAGGACCTCTTCCGGTGGGGAGGCCGTGTGGGTGTCGTGCCACACGTCGCCGTGGCCGTGGCCCCCGGCGACGTGGACGTAGGCCACATGCTCCAGTGGCAGCGCGTCGAGGGCCTTGACCGCGTCGAGGCCCAGGTTGACCTGGTTGGTGTAGAGGTTGGCCACGTCGATCAGCAGCTTCACGCCGGTCCGTTCGACCAGTTCGCCGAGGAACTGGGCCTCGGTCAGCTCGTCTCCCGGCCAGCCGAACAGGGCCGCGACGTTCTCCAGGGCCAGTGGCACCGGCAGGCAGTCGAGGGCGATGCGCACGTTCTCCACGATCACGCTGAGCGCGTCGCGGGTGCGGGGCACCGGCAGCAGGTGCCCGGCTTCGAGGTCTCCCGACCTGACGTACGCGAGATGTTCGCTGACCAGCGGAGACCCGAGCGCCTGCGCGGCCGCCGCCAGATGGTCGAGCCGGGCCCGGTCGGGCCGTTCGGCGCCGCCGAGGCCGAGGGCGACGCCGTGGGGGATCACCGGGATCCCCCGCTCGCGCATCAGCCTCAGCGACTCGGGCACCCGGCCCGGGACGACCGACTCGGCGATGACCTCGGTGAACTCGACCCCGGGCAGGTGCTCGACGGTCAGGTCGATCTCCGACCTCCAGCCGATCCCGACGCCCAGCCGGTCAGCTGCCACCGCAGCCACCGCCACAGCCGCCACCGCCACAGCTCGACCCGCCACCGGAGTCGCCGCCGCCACCGCCCGAGTCACCGCCGCCACCGCCGAAGTCGCCGCCACCGAAGTCGGAGCCGGAGCCCCACCCGGAGTCGGCGCCCACCGCGCCACCGCAGGCCCCGCCGCCGCAGCCCCCGGCGCCGTGGTGCGAGATCTCGGCGTGGCCGGGACCGGTGTAGATGGCCAGGCCGTAGAGGGCCAGAGTGCTGTCGTTGCCGCCGGTGTGGGCGTAGGCGAGCTCGCGGGTGCGCGGGTAGCGCAGCTTGGCCGCCTTGAGGACCTCGTGGCCGGCCTGGGTGAGCACGCTGTGGTTCTCCCTGGCGTTGGAGCTCGCCACCGCCATCGCGATGATCCAGGTCAGCAGCGAAAGGACCAGGGTCAGCACGTTCCAGACCACGAAGTCGAACCAGCCCAGCGCCAGCGTCACGATGCTGACCGGCACGAGCAGCGCCGGGATCGCGATCAGCCAGCGCAGCTTGGTGTTGGCCCGCCGGGCCGAGTTCAGCGCCGAGTCGGCCACCACGAGGCCCTGGCCGCGCAGCCCGTAGTCGATGCCGGTGAGGGCGGGGCCCACGGCGACGGTCCGCCGGATGTCGGCCAGCGAGCGGCCGTTGGCCCCGGCGGCCAGGTCGAGGACCTCCTGCTCGACCCGCTCGGCGGGGGCGCCGGACATGCCCCGGACCGCCGTCACGGTGCCGTCGCGGGAGATGCGCACCCGGCTCTGGGAGACGAGCACGGCGATCGCGGTGTTCACGACCCGGCGCGGGCCGCCCGCCAGGAAGGCCAGCGAGTAGGAATCGGGCGGGTTCTGGGGATGGTGGTTGCCCGCCTTGACCCGGCGCTGTTCCTTCTTCACCCGCCTGGCCTGCCGGGTGACCAGCGTCGTCGCGAGGATCGCCGAGATGAAGAGCAATAGGGAGCCCATGCCGCCTCCAGGGGATGACTCCAGGGAGAGTTTCGTCCGATTAGACGATCCCACGCGGGTTGTGGTTCGCGCATCAGCCTAAATACGGGGCCGTTCCCTCCCCCTGGAGAAGGAGGACCGAAAGCACGGAACGGCCCGCGCCGTCTGGAGCGCGGGCCGTCCGTGAAAGGGGGAATCCCGACGTCGTTGGCGGGACTCCTGCTCGTGGGGTCAGCCCAATCGGGCGACCAGGGAGCGGTACTCCTCCCAGAGTCCTTCGGGAAGGTGGTCACCGAAGGTCTCGAAGTGGCCGGGGATCAGGGCGGCCTCCTCGCGCCAGACCTCGCGGTCGACGCTGAGCAGCAGTTCCAGGTCCTCTTCCGCGATGTCCAGGCCCTCGGCGTCGATCTTGACGGGCAGCCGTCCGATCGGGGTGTCGACCGCTTCGGCCTGGCCGTTGAGGCGTTCGACGATCCACTTCAGGACGCGGCTGTTCTCACCGAAGCCGGGCCAGACGAACCGGCCCTCGGCGTCCTTCCTGAACCAGTTGACGTAGTAGATCCGGGGCAGCTTCGCGCCCTTGGTCTCGCCGATCGCGAGCCAGTGGGCGAAGTAGTCGCCCATGTTGTAACCGCAGAACGGCAGCATCGCGAACGGGTCGCGGCGCAGCTCGCCGACCTTGCCCTCGGCGGCGGCGGTCTTCTCCGAGGCGACGTTGGCCCCCATGAACACGCCGTGCTGCCACGAGCGGGCCTCGGTGACCAGCGGCACCGCCGTGGCCCGGCGGCCGCCGAAGAGGATCGCCGAGATCGGCACGCCCTTCGGGTCCTGCCACTCGCGGGCGATCGTCGGGCACTGGTGGGCCGGCGTGGTGAACCGGGCGTTCGGGTGGGCGGCCGGTTCGCCCGAGTCGGGCGTCCAGGAGTTTCCGCGCCAGTCGGTCAGGTGGGCCGGGGGCTCGTCGGTCAGGCCCTCCCACCAGACGTCGCCGTCGTCGGTCAGCGCGACGTTGGTGAAGATGCTGTTGCCCCACAGCGTCTTGATCGCGTTGGCGTTGGTGGTCTGGCCGGTGCCGGGCGCCACCCCGAAGAAGCCCGCCTCCGGGTTGATCGCGTAGAGGCGGCCGTCGTCGCCGAAGCGCATCCAGGCGATGTCGTCGCCGATCGTCTCGACCTTCCAGCCCGGGATGGTCGGCTGGAGCATGGCGAGGTTGGTCTTGCCACATGCCGACGGGAAGGCCGCCGCGATGTAGCGGGTCTCCCCGCTGGGCGGGGTGAGCTTGAGGATCAGCATGTGCTCGGCCAGCCAGCCCTCGTCGCGGGCCATCGTGCTGGCGATCCGCAGGGCGTAGCACTTCTTGCCGAGCAGGGCGTTGCCGCCGTAGCCGGAGCCGTACGACCAGATCTCGCGGGTCTCCGGGAAGTGGCTGATGTATTTGGTGTCGCTGCACGGCCAGGCGACGTCCTTCTGACCGTTTTCCAGAGGCGCCCCGACCGAGTGGACGCACTTCACGTAGTCGCCGCGCTCCTCGATGAGCCGCAGGGCCTCATCGCCCATGCGGGTCATCACCTTCATCGAGACGGCCACGTAGGCCGAGTCGGTGATCTCCACGCCCACCTGGGAGATCGGGCCGCCGAGGGGGCCCATGCAGAACGGGACGACGTACATCGTCCGGCCGCGCATCGAACCCTTGAAGAGCTTCCCGAACGTCCGCCGCATCTCGCCGGGAGCGATCCAGTTGTTGGTGGGCCCGGCGTCCTTCTCGTGTTCCGAGCAGATGTAGGTCCGGTCTTCCACGCGGGCGACGTCCGACGGGTCGGAGGCGGCGTGGAAGCTGTTGGGCCGGGCTTTCAGGCGGGTCAGGGTGCCCTGTTTGACGAGCATGTTGGTGAGCCGGGTCCATTCGGCCTCGGACCCGTCGCACCATTCGATCCGGTCGGGCTCGGTGAGTTCCGCGATCTCGCTGACCCAGGCGGCCAGCTCCGAGTGAGTGGTCGGATGCGAAAGCTGTAGTGACACGGACACGAGGGCGGCTCCTTAATTCACGTCGGGGCCAATTCATCATCCGCGACGAATACCCGGTAAATCCAATTGGCGTAGACCAATAGGTATTCGTCACCACAACTGCAGGTCAGCGTGCCGGGTGATGGAAGGAGCGTACCCCTGACGAAACCATTTCAAATTTCTCTAACCGGGACCTCCAGGACTAAACATTGGTATAGGCCAAAGTGAATGGTCCAGACCATTCATCGAATTGGTTCAGTCCACTCGGCCGGGGCCCGCGGCGCGCACGCGGTCGACGGCCTGGAGGGCATCGCGCAGGTCAGCGAGCCAGGTGTCGGTGTGGGCGCCGACCAGCCGGACGCACCAGGCGAGGGCGTCGGAACGGCTGCGGGCGACTCCGGCGGCGACGAGTGTGTCGAGCACCTGCCGTTCGCCCTGCCGCAGCCGGGTCATGACCGGAACGGAAAGTGTGGTGAACATCACGGTGTCGTCGCCGATCTTCACACCCCAGGCCACCTTGCGGCGGAACCGGTGCTCGGCCTGCCGGGCGATCTCGATGCGGCGCTCGCGGGTCTCCTCGCGGAACCGCTCGACGTAGCCCTCTTCGGCGGCGGCCCGCTCGACGTCGGGCAGGCCCTCGGTGACGGTGAGCGGCGGCAGCGTGCCGACGACGGTGATCTCCTCGCGGTCGACGACGACCTCGGGGCGCTCGGTGAACCAGTTCTCGGGGAGGCGGTGGGCGAACCACTCGGCTTCTGCACTCATGTAATCAACATTACATCGTTGCCCGAGAATCGTGCGGAGAAGTTTTTGACAGTTACTACTTTTTGAAAGTTACTATCAATTCATGGTGACTTCCAGATGGTGGGCCCTCTCGGCCCTCGTTCTCTCCGTTCTCGTGATCGGGCTCGACGCGACCGTGCTCAACGTCGCGCTGCCCACCCTCGCCGTCGACCTCGGCGCCTCCACCGGCGATCTCCAGTGGATCGTCGACGCCTATCTCGTGGTGTTCGCCGCCCTGCTGCTGCCCGCCGGGGTCTTCGGCGACCGGTTCGGGCGTAAGAAGCTGCTGGTCGCGGGGCTGGTCGCGTTCGGGGTCGCCTCGGCGGTCGCGATGCTGGCCGACTCGACCGGCTGGCTGATCGCCGCGCGGGCGCTCATGGGCGCGGGGGCGGCGCTGATCATGCCGCTGTCCACGTCGATCCTGCCGACGATCTTCCCGCCCGCCGAGCGGGCCAGGGCCATCGCCGTCTGGACCGGCGGCATGGCCGTGGGCCTGCCGCTCGGCCCGATCGTCGGCGGCTACCTGCTCGACCACTTCTGGTGGGGCTCGATCTTCCTGATCAACCTGCCCGCCGTGGTGATCGCCCTGGTCGCGGTGGTGTTCCTGGTGCCCGAGTCGCGCGACGCCGCCGCCCGCAGGGCCGATGTGCCCGGCACCCTTCTCTCGGTCGCCGGTCTCGCCACGCTCGTCTACGGCGTGATCGAGGCCCCGGCGCGGGGCTGGGGCTCGCCTGTGGTCCTCGGCTCGATCGCCGCCGGGCTCCTTCTTCTCTTCCTCTTCGTACGAGTAGAGGCCCGCACCCCCGCCCCCATGATGGACCTGGGGCTGTTCCGCGACCGCACCTTCGTCTGGGGCGCCTTCGGCGCGACCGTGGTCTCGCTCGGCATGATGGGCGTGCTGTTCGTCGCGCCCCTCTACCTCCAGGCGGTGCAGGGCTTCGACGCCCTGGGCACCGGCCTGCGCATCGTCCCCATGGTCGCCGGGCTGATGGTCGGCGGCCTGGTCGGCGAACGCCTGATCAAGCGCCTGACCCTGCGCACGATCATGACCGCCGGACTCCTCCTGCTCGCCCTCGGCCTGATGCTGGGAGCGGTGCTGCCGGGCGCCTATTCGTACACGGCGATCTGGCTCGTCGTCACCGGGGCGGGCGTGGGCCTGACGATGGTCCCGGCCATGGACGGCCTGCTCGCCCTCCTCCCGCCCGAGCGCACCGGCATGGGCAGCGGCGTGCTCCAGGCCCTCCGCCAGACGGGCGGCGCCTTCGGCGTGGCCGGGCTGGGCAGCCTTCTCTCCTCCGTGTACGCCCATGCGCTCCCGGCGGCCGCCCCCGCGCCGGTGCGCGACTCGGTGGCGACCGCGGTCCAGGTCCCGGAGTGGGCGCAGGCCGGGCGCGCGGCCTTCGGCGACGCGATGGACGCGGTCCTGTGGACCTGCGGCGGCGTGATGGCCCTCGCCGCCCTGCTGATCGTGACCTTCATGCGTGGCACCACTCCCGAACCGGCGGGAGAATCGACCCATGAACTCGCCGGGACTCCGTGAACGCAAGAAGGAGAAGACTCGGCGGACGATCCAGGAACACGCCCTGCGGTTGTTCGCCGAGCAGGGCTACGACGCGACCACGATCGAGCAGATCGCCGACGCCGCCGAGATCTCGCCCAGCACCCTGTTCCGCTACTTCCCCACCAAGGAAGACATCGTCGTCCAAGACGACTACGACCCCCTGCTGCTCGACCGCCTGGCCGCGCAGCCGCCGGAGGTGCCGCCCGTCAGGGCCCTGCGCAACGCCTTCGGCGAGGCCATGCGGGGGATCCCCGACACCGACCTGGCCGAGATCAGGGCCCGCTCCCGCCTCCAGATGAGCATCCCGGCCATCCGCGCCCGCATCTTCCAGAACATGCTCGACACGATGGACCTGCTCGCCGAGGGCATCGGCCGCCGCACCGGCGCCGACCCCGCCTCGTTCCAGGTGCGCATCCTGGTCGGCGCCGTCATGGGCACGATCATCCCGGTCCTGCAGAACTGGGCGACGTCGGAGGAGGACATCGGCTTCGCCGAGATGATCGACGAGGCGTTCGCGCTGCTGGAGGCCGGGCTGCCTATCGAACCTGAGAGGCGACCTGAGGGCTGACCCTGACCACCCCGGCGAGGTTGCGCATGTTGATGGGCGCGATCTTCACGACGTCGCCGGTGCGGGGCGAGTGGAGCATCTGCCCGTCGCCCCAATAGATGGCCACGTGGGAGATGTAGCCCGGGTTGGTCGGGTCGCTGCGCCAGAACAGCAGGTCGCCCGGCTGGGCCTGGGCGAGCGAGACCTGCGGCCCGGTCGCCCACTGCTGGTTGGTCACCCGGGGCATCTTGATGCCCGCCTGGGCGAAGGCCCACTGCACCAGCCCGGAGCAGTCGAACGTGTCGGGGCCCTCGGCGCCCCACACATAGGGACTGCCGAGCTTCGAGGCGGCCGCCTTCAGGGCGGTCTGGGTCTGCGGGCTGGTCATGAACGCCGACGCCGGCCACTGGATGACCTGCTGCGGCCGGGTGATCGTGCGCTGCTGCGGCGGGGCGACCACGACCGGGTTGATCGTGGCGATCTGGCTGCCCGGCAGCACCTTCAGCAGCGCCTTGCGCAGCTTGGCCGAGTCGACGCTGGGCGCGCTCACCACCATGGCGTTGCCGTGGGGCAGCCCGAGCCGGCCGGCGGTGTCGTGGGAGACCACGGCGTGGATCGACCCCATGCCGACCGTGGCGTAGGCGCCCACCCGCAGTTCGGCGCCGGGACTGCGGACGTCTTCGCCGAGCTTGAGCCCGCCCTCTTGGCCGAGCTCGTAGGAGACCGCGACGTCGCCGTTGGCGATGTTGGACCAGAGTTCGTCGGAGGAGGCGGTCTTCTTCGGGGTGAAGCGCCGGAACGTCGAGGGGTCGACGCCCATCGTCGGCACCCGCCAGCCACCGAGGTTGACGTCGGCGGCGTCGGCGATCTCGACGGTCTTCACGCCCTTCTGGCCGCGGACCTTGTCGACCTGCTCGGAGGTGAGCGTCTGGGAGGCGACGACGAAGAGGTGGGGGCGGGAGAGCTTGCCCAAGGGGGCGACCGCGTTGGTGGGGAGCTGGCCGCTGGCGGCGACGTAGTCACCGGCGACGGGGGCCCGGCGGACGTCGAGCGCGGCGCGTTCCTCCACCGGATCGAGCCCGGCCAGGACGAGTAAATCGGTGATCAGAACCACCGCGAGGACGACCCCGATGACCGGGACCGCCCTCCTGGCGAGATGGGGCCGGCGGAGGCGGGGCCGGAAGGCGAGATCCTGGCGGGCCTCCCTGAGGAGGTGTCCGACCCTCGGTCGCCTGTCGGGCACGCCACCACTCCCTCCGAAGACTCATCGGGCTGTCCCGTTCCACGAGATTGCCCAATGGGATCCGAGAAGTCAAAATCCGCCGGAGCGTGATTCTCCGGCGGATCCAGATATCCGTGGGACTGCCTAGCTCCCGACGTAGGGAACGGCCTCGAGCACCTCGACGGTGATCGAGCGGCCGTTGGGCATCGAGTAGCTGGCCTTCTCGCCGATCTTCTTGCCGTTGATCGCTGCCCCCAGCGGCGACTTCGGCGAGTAGACGTCGATCGGCGAACCACTTTCCTCACGGGAGGCGAGCAGGAAGGTGACCTCTTCGTCGTCACCCTCGAACCGGATCGTCACAGTCATACCGGGGCCGACCACACCCTCGGTACGCGGCGCCTCCCCCACTCTCGCGGAGTCGAGGATCTGGCGGAGGTGGAAGATCCGGGCCTCCATCTTGCCCTGTTCGTCCTTGGCGGCGTGGTAGCCGCCGTTCTCCTTAAGATCGCCCTCTTCCCGGGCGGCCTCGATCTTCTTCGCGATCTCAACCCGACCCGGGCCGGAAAGGCGGTCGTGCTCCTCTTTGAGGCGGTCGTACGCCTCCTGCGTCAGCCAGGTGACGTTTTCGTTCTGGGAGACGGCCACGCGGGTTCTCCTTGCTTCCCTAGGTGAGTCGAAGGGCTAACAAGTTAACGCCTTCGAACGCTTCCCCAAAGATTCCAGTCTATACGAGGGAGCAGCCCTGAACGTCTACGCTTGTGGCTTGCGCGCTGATCCTCACCTGTTCGGTGAGGGCGACGTCACCACCGCCCGGAGGAATGGTGATCTCCCGGGTCCCGACCTCGACGTGATGGACGTCGACGGCCCTCAGACGGCACGTCGCCGCGCGGTCGTCCGGCTTGTTCACCGTGAAGGTGACCTCGGCGGAGTCGGGGCGGCTGGTGTCGAAGGTTATGACGGTGGCCCGCACGTCGGGGTTACCCCTGGCCGACAGGATCACGTAACCCCAGCCGCCGGCGACGACGGCCACGACGACGGCCATGATCACGTACACGACGAACCGGCTTCGCCCCAGGGGCGGCCGTGGCGGATACTCGTCGGGGGTGCCCAGGATGGGCCGCGGCGCCGGCGGTGGTGCTGGTGACGACATGAGCGGAATCTCCCTGCGCTTCCCCGGCGTTGTCCGAGACAATTCCCGTTAACGCTATTGGATTGAAGCGACAAGGAGAGCCGTGACGAACGCGCTCAGGCTGATGGCCGTGCACGCCCACCCCGACGACGAGTCGAGCAAGGGTGCCGCGACGATGGCCCGCTACGCCGCCGAGGGCGTCGACGTCCTCGTCGTGACCTGCACGGGTGGCGAACGCGGTTCGATCCTGAACCCGAAGATGGACCGCCCGGACATCCTGGAGAACATGGGCGAGGTCCGCCGCCTGGAGATGGAGCGCGCGCGGGAGATCCTCGGCGTCGACCAGCGGTTCCTCGGCTTCGTCGACTCGGGCCTGCCGGAAGACGAGAACGAGCCCCTCCCCGAGGGCTGCTTCGCCCTTCAGGAGATCGAGGTCGCCTCGGCGCCGCTCGTGGCGGCCGTGCGCGAGTTCCGCCCCCACGTGATCCTCACGTACGACGACGACGGCGGCTACCCGCACCCCGACCACATCAAGACCAACCGCGTGTCGGTGGAGGCCTTCGAGGCGGCCGGCGACCCCGACCGCTACCCGGGCACCGGCGAGCCCTGGCAGCCGCTCAAGATGTACTTCCACGGCGGCTTCACCAAGGCGCGCTTCGAGGCGCTCCACGAGGCCATGAACGCCCGCGGCCTCGGCTCCCCTTACGCCGACTGGATCGCCCGCTGGGAAGACCGGCCGCAGAAGTGGGAGACGACCACCCGCATCCCCTGCGCCGACTGGTTCGAGACCCGCGACCGCGCCCTGATGGCCCACGCCACCCAGGTCGACCCCGACGGCTTCTGGTTCGCCTGCCCGCGCGAGATCCAGCAGGAGGTCTGGCCGACGGAGGACTACCACCTGGCCCGTTCGCTGGTCGACGTGACCCTGCCGGAAGACGACCTGTTCGCGGGCATCCAGGTCCCCGCCGGAACCGGCGCCACCCCCTGCTCGTAGACTGCATACCGTGATTTCGACCGCCACACCCGCCACCGACCCGACGGCGATCGGCCCCGGCCTTCTCGGGTTCCTGGTCGTCGCCGCCATCGGCGTGGCCCTGTTCTTCCTGATCAAGTCGATGAACCGGCAGATCGCGAAGATCGAGGTGCCCCACGAGGGGAATCCGAAAAGTGACTGACGTCGCCGACAACGCCGAGGCCGGGCGCTTCGAGCTCAGTGTCGAGGGCACCGTCGCGGGCTTCGTGAAATACCGCCTGCCTAAGCCCGGCCGGATCGTGTTCGTGCACACCGAGATCGATCCGGCCTTCGAGGGCAAGGGCCTCGGCTCGAAGCTCGCCCGCGCGGTGCTCGACTCGGCCCGCGAGCGCGGCCTGGAGGTGGTGCCGATGTGCCCGTTCATCAAGGGCTACATCGAGCGCCACCCCGAATATGCCGATCTAGTCGCCTGACCAGGCTCTTTCCAGCGCCTTGGGCAGCCCCCACCAGCCGAGCGGGGTGAGCACCTCGGCCTTGTCGACGATCCCGAGATGGGCCCACAGCGGGGTGACCGAGGTGAAGAGCATCTCGGTCGCCTCCAGTTCCTCGGGGTCGTCGGGCTCGCTCACCAGGTCTTCCGAGTCGGCGATGAACCGGGCGATGCGCTCGGGCGAGGCCAGCACCCCGGGGCCATAGCGGGTCAGCGCGACGATCGCGGCCAGCCAGTCTGCGTGGTGGATCGCGCACAGCGACGCCAGCACCGAGTCTTCGTGGCTGAGCTCGCCGTCGAGGTCGAAGAACCGGGCGGCGTCGACCTCGTCGGGCAGGTCGGAGATGGGCGCCGCGATCCCGGCCGCGACCTGGAGCCAGAGGTCTTCGTCGGCGTCGGGCAGCAGGTCTTCGTCGAGCCCGGCGCAGGCCCGCAGCACGTTGCCGGGGAAGCCGGGCGACACCAGCGAGCGCCGCAGGCGTTCGGTGGCCACCCTCAGGTCTTCCTTCGGGAACGGCGGCTCGGGCAGGTCGTCGAGGGCCCTCCTGAGCTCCTGGAGGGCGTAGGCCTCCTCTTCGTCCCAGGCGGCGTAGAGCTCGGCGTCCTGCTCCTCGCTCACCGACACGCCCGGGACCCGCCCATCGGGCAGTCCCGCGGTCAGCCAGCGTTCCTGCAGTTCCTCGTACGCCTGCCGCGAGGTCACATCCCCCTGCGCGAGCGCGTCGGGGTCGATGACACCCGCTTCGACGAGCTCCTCCAGATGGGCCACGAGGCGGTCGTACATCTCGGTGGCCACCGGGCCGCGCTCGCTCTCGTCGGGCCAGACGAAGTAGCTGCGGGTCAGCAGGATCGGCTCGGTGCCGGTCGACTCCAGCCAGCGCTGGACGTCGCCGACGGTGGCCACGCCCGACTCGATGCGGGTCAGAGTCGTCTTGGCCGACTCCCAGAACACCACCGTCAGCGGGTTTCCGGCCGCCATGAGGTCGCGGCGCAGGTCGGGCAGCGACACCAGGGCCTGCCCCGACTGCACGGCCAGCAGGGCGCGCGCCACGTCGCGGCGGGTCAGGGCTCCGGCGGGCCTACCCGCGTGGCGAGCAGCGAAGTCCAGGTCGACGCTCACGCGGTCTCCTCCGTCGGCAGGTGCGTCCGACTTCTGTGCCTGACGGCTCGATCGCTCACGTGTCGTGAGCCTACGCCCGCCGGTGTGACGCGGCTAGCGGGGTGACTGGGCAAGGGTCATACGCAATCTGATGCGGGATCGGCCGACCATCTGGGAGATGCTGAACTCGTCGCACAGCTGGCCCATCAGCCACAGGCCGAACCCCCGTGGCGTGGTCGCCGAGGGGCGGCTGCGGTGGATGTCCTGTGGCTGGAGGGTGCCCGCCGAGTCGGTGACCTCGACGGTCAGGCCCTCGGCGTCGTACCACATCTCGACGACGCCCTCGCCCCCGCCGTGTTCCAGCACGTTGATCACGGCCTCGTTGACCGCGGTGACCAGATCGTTGAGACGGTGGCCCCGCAGCCCCGCGTCGGAGCCCATGGCCGCGACCCTGCCGCGCAACTCGATCAGGTCGGTGGTGATCGCCCACCGGAGATGCTGGTCGGTGTTCACTCCGTCCCCCTGTGATAGCTCGTCGCACGCTAACTACCCGGCACTCGCCGGTCAATTCGCAACCCGCATGATTGCCATCTTTCCGGGCAATATCGCTCCACGCGTGGAGCTGACCCACCCGGGTAAAGTTGGCTGATCCTCGTGTGAAAGGGCCGGTGATGGACTCCGTAACGCATGCCCCCTCGACAGAGGTGCTGCGGGCGATCGTGGAAGCCGCTCCCGACGGCGTCGTGCTGTGCGACGCCGACGGAGCGATCGTGCTGGTCAACAGTGCCGCGATGGAGATGATGGTGCCGGGCGACCTGGCCGGTCTCCTCGACCGGAGCAGAGAACCAGGGGAGACCTACCAGAAGGCGGTCGGCGACCGGCTGCTGCGCGTGCGCCGGGAGATCTTCGGCATCGTCCACCAGGCCTGGTATCTCCGCGACGTCACCGACGAGGAGACCCGCGCCCAGGCGCTGCGGGCCGAGCGGGAGCGCACCCGGTTCCTCGTCGAGGCCGGGCGGCGGCTGTCCGCCTCCCTCAACACGCGCCGGTGCGCGCGGGCCACCACCGAGCTCGCGTCCGGCCTGCTCGCCGACTCGGCGATGGTCGTGCTGCCGCCGGGCGGCCTGCGCCGCACCTCGTGGCTGCGGTTCTCCGAAGCCGGGCTGGAAGAGGGCGAGATCCCGGTCGCCTGGGCCGACCAGGTGCCGGGTCTGGGCGAGGCGCTGGCCGGGTTCCCGCCGGTGCCCAGCCGCTGGCTCGACCCCGCCCAGGCCCCCGACTGGCTGCTGCCCGCCGACTTCGGCCCGGTCGGCCACCTGCTGGTGACCCCGCTGCCCGGCAACGGCGTGCCCGCCGGGGCGCTGGTCCTGGCCCGCCGCGAGGGCGGCGCGAGCTACGACGACGAGACCGAGACGCTGGTGCGGGTGTTCGCCGCCCGCGCGGGCGCCGCCATCTCGGCCGCCGTGCTCTACCAGGAGCAGAGCACCACCAACGCGATCCTCGCGGGCGACCTGCTGCCGCCCGCCCTGCCCGTGGTCGACGGCCTGGAGCTGGCCGGTTCGCTGCGCTCCGCCCAGCAGACCGCCCTGATCGGCGGCGACTTCTACGACGTGCTGCCCAGCCCCGACGGCCCGCTGGTGACCCTCGGCGACGTGTGCGGCAAGGGCCCGCGCGCCGCCGTACTGGCCGGGCAGGTCCGCCACAGCCTGCGCGCCCTGCTGCTGCTCGAACGCGACCCCGAGAAGCTCATGCGCCTGATCAACAAGGCGCTGCTGGGCTCCCCGACGCCGCGTTCCCACGTCACGCTGGTGCTGGCCGCGATCAGGGGCGGCGTGATCGACCTCGCCGTGGCCGGCCACCCGGCCCCGCTGCTGCTGCGGGCCGACGGCGTCGTCGAAGAGGTCGACGCCCGGGGCACCCTCCTCGGCGCCCTCAAGTCGGGCCTGCTCACCCTGCGCACCGCCACGATCGACCTGGCCCCCGGCGACCTGCTGCTCCTCTACAGCGACGGCATCACCGAGGCCTTCGGCGGCCCCACCGGCCGCGCGATGTACGGCGCCGCCCGCCTCAAGGCCGCCCTGGCCACCTGCGCCGGTCTCCCGGCGACGGCGGTGGTCGAACGCCTGGAGCAGCTCAACAGCGACTGGCTGGCGGGAGGGGTCTTCGACGACCGGGCCCTGCTGGCCATCCGGCGGTCGCGATGAACGCGGTCGACCACTACCTCGAACGCCTCGGCTCGGCCGACGAGTTCGGCGCCATCGACCTGGTGCTGGCCATGCTGAGCGAGGGCACCCCGGCGGAGCGGGTCCTCCTCGACGTGATCGCCCCCGCGCAGCGCCGGGTCGGCGAACTGTGGGCGGCCGGCGACTGGTCGGTCGCCCGCGAACACGGCGCCACCGCGATCAGCGAACGCGCCGTGGCCGCCATCGCCACCACCGTGCGCCCCCGCCCGACCAGAAGCCGCATCACCGTGGCCTGCACCGACGGCGAATACCACGCCCTGCCGACCCGCCTGCTGGCCGAGGTCCTGCGGCTGCGCGGCTGGCAGGTCGACTTCCTCGGCGCCAACGTCCCGGGCCCCCACCTGATCACCCACCTGCACCAGACCGGCCCCGACGCCGTCGCGATCGGCTGCGCCCTGGCCACCCGCCTCCCGCGCGCCCACGCGACCCTGACCGCCTGCCAGGCCGTCGGCATCCCGGTGCTGGCCGGCGGCGCGGGCTTCGGCGCCGACGGCCGCTTCGCCGTCAAACTCGGCGCCGACGGCTGGGCCCCCACGGCCGACGCCGCCGCCGACCTGCTCGACCAGGGCAGGCTCCCGTCGTTCCCCACCCCCGGCGAGTCGCTCGCCCACCTGGCCGACGAGGAGTACACCCTGTTCGTCAAGCGCCGGGGCGAGATCCTCGCCCGCGTGATGGCCGAACTCCCCCGCCGCTATCCGCCGATGGTGAACTACACCCAGGCCCAGGCCGACCACACCGCCGACGACCTCGGCCACATCGCCGACTTCCTCGCCGCCGCCCTCTACATCGACGACACGAGACTGTTCACCGACTTCGTCCAGTGGACCTGCGACCTCCTGCGCGCCCGCGGCGTGCCCGCGAGGTCGGTGGCGCTGGCCCTGCGCCTCCTCCACGACGAACTGCACGATTTCCCGCGCGCCCGCCACCTGCTGGCCCAGGGCACGCTCGCCGCAGATGGAGCCTGATGGACACCGCGCCTTTCCTCGTTGAGACCGAACATCCGGAGCCCGGGACCACCCGGCTCATCCTGTCGGGCGACTTCGACTACACGACGTCGGGCGACCTGGCGGCTCTGACTCCCGGGTTGATGAACGGCGGGCTGAAGGTCATCGAGCTCGACCTGACGGGGGTGACGTTCATCGATTCGTCGGGGCTGGCGACGTTGATTCACCTTTATCACGCGGCGGAGGAACATCCGGCGGAGATGCGGTTCGTGGGGATGACGCCGTACATCGCGCACCTTTTCGAGGTGACGGCGCTCGACCTCGTCTTCAACCTGCCGACATCGGCTACGTAGCATCACTGAATGCTGGAAATCCGGCCGATAGGGCCGACCATGGCGGCCGACCTGGCCACCGTCTATCAGGAGAACCGCGACTTCCTGCGCCCCTACGAGCCGGTCCGCACCGACGACTTCTTCACCGTCGCCGGTCAGCGCGACAACATCCGCGCGATGGTCACCGCTATGCGGGCCGGTGACCGCTGGCCCGCCATGATCTACCTCGACGACCGCCCCTGCGGTTTCATCACGCTCAACACCATTCTCCGGGGCGCGCTCCAGTCGGCCCGGGTGGGCTACTGGGTGGCCGAGAAGGACGGCAGCCGGGGCGTGGCGACGGCGGCGCTGGGTGCCGTCCTGGACATCGCGTTCTGCGAACTGGCCTTACATCGGATCGAGGCGTCGGTGCGGGTCGACAATCCCCGGTCGAAGCGCGTGCTGGAGAAGAACGGTTTCTCGACGATCGGGATCGCCCGGCGCCATGTCTTCCTCGACGGCGCCTGGCGGGACGAATATCTGATGGAGCGTCATGCGCCCCCAATCAGCAATTATGGTCAGTAAAGAAATAAGCGTGAACGTATTCGTGGTTAACTACGATTGTCGTAGCGAATGCCAGGCTGGTCCGGGAGTGTCCCAGCGTGAGCACCGAGGCAGAATGGCCGGCCACGCTCGACGTCCGAGCGCTCCTCGCCGGCGGGTGGCGACCCGAACCGTTCCGGCAGTTCATCCTGAAAGTACACAGCAGATGCAATCTCGCGTGTACGTACTGCTATGTGTACACGCTCGCCGACCAGAGCTGGCAGGGTCAGCCCCGGGTGATGTCGCCCGAGGTCGTCGCCACGGCGGCGGCGCGGATCGCCGAGCACGCGCGGGCCCACGCCCTCCCGTCGGTCGAGGTGATCCTGCACGGCGGGGAGCCCCTGCTCGCCGGGCTCGACCGGCTGACCGCCCTGGTCTCCTCCGTACGTGACGCGTGCGCCCCCGACGTCGCGGTGTCGTTCAGCGTCCAGACCAACGGGCTCCTGCTGACCGAGCCCTTCCTGCGGACCTTCCTCGGCCTGGGGATCCGCGTCGGGGTCAGTCTCGACGGAGGCGAGGAGGCCAACGACCGGCACCGCCTGACCCCCGGCGGGGGCGGCTCCTACGCGGCGGTGGCCCGTGCCCTGGAACTGCTCGGCCGGGACGAGTTCGCGCCGATCTACGGCGGCATCCTGTGCACCATCGACCTGACCAACGACCCCGTGGAGACCTATGAGGCGCTGGCCAAGTTCCGGCCGCCCCGCATCGACATGCTGCTCCCCCACGGCACCTGGGCCGAGCCGCCGCCGGGCATCGGGGCCTACGCCGACTGGCTGATCACCCTCTTCGACCACTGGTACCGGCCGGGCAGGCCGGCGACCTGGATCCGGATCTTCCAGGAGATCCTCGGGCTGCTGCTGGGCGGGAGGTCGGGCTTCGAGAGCGTCGGCCTGACCCCCTCGACCCTGGTCGTCGTCGAGACCGACGGGACCATCGAACAGTCGGACTTCCTCAAGGTCGTCGCGCCCGGGGCGGCGACGACGGGCCTGCGGATCGCCGACCACCCCTTCGACCGCGTGCTGCACCACCCGGGCGTGGCCGCCCGGCAACTCGGCCTCGCCGGGCTGTCGGACGACTGCCGCGCCTGCCGCTTCGCCACCACGTGTGGCGGCGGCCTCTACGCCCATCGATACCGGCCGGGGACCGGTCATCTCAACCCGTCGGTGTACTGCACCGACCTCTACCGGCTCATCGGCCACGTTCGGACACGACTAGTGCGCGACATCTCCTGAGGGGGCCAGGACGTTGACCCGCCGATACACCCTTCCCGGTGACGTCTTCACGGAACTCGCCACCGGCGCGGGCGGCCAGCGAGCCATGCGCTTCCTCGCCGACACCCAGCACAGCAAGAACCTGCTGCTCATCCGCATGGTCGTGACCGCCGCCGAGCGAACGGGCCACGAGCGGGCCGGGGAACTCGCCGAGGCGTGGGACCTGCTGGCCGGGCTCCAGCACGACCATCCCGAGGCGGTCGAGACGGTGCTGCGCTGGCCCTCGGTCGGCACGTGGGCGATGCGGATGCTGTCGAAGGTGCTGCCGAACAAGTCCGGAGGGCCGGTGGCGTTCGCCTACCTGCCGGGGATGGCGGTGGCGGCGGCGGTCCGGGCGGGCGTGACGGCGGAGGTCGGCGTGTCCGTGCCCGGCGGTCGCATGGTGCTGCCCTCACTCGGGGTGGCGCGGTTGTTCGGCGCCACCCGGCACACGGTCGAAAGCGTTCCGGTACGCATCCACGCCGACGGCGCCGAACTGCGGCTGGGCGGGATGACCACGTACGTGCCGAGACGGCCGGAGCGGTTCGCGGAGGGCTGGCTGCCGCTCCGGCGGCTGTCGACCGTCTACCAGGACACCCGTTTCGAGGTCTGGATCGACGACGTCGACCCGTTCCGGCTGCCGGAGGACTGGCCGGCCGGCCGTCAGCGCCCGGCCTCGATCCGGCAGTGGCAGCGGGCCTTCGACGACGCCTGGATCCTGCTCAAAGACCACCATCCCTGGTACGCCGACGAGGTCGTCAGCGGCATCACGACGTTCGTCCCGATGGCCCGTCCCTACGGACGTCCCACCAGCGCGACCAGCCGCAACTCCTTCGGCGCCTTCGCCGTCTCGCTGCCGCCCGACGGCCGGATGCTCGCCTCGCTGATGTCCCACGAGATCCAGCACGCGAAGCTGTGGGCCCTGCTCGACCTGGTCCAGCTCACCAAGCCGGTCGAGGCCGGCGACCGCCCTCTCTGGTACGCACCGTGGCGCGAGGACCCGCGCCCGCTGGTGGCGCTCCTCCAGGGCGCCTACGCCCACCTGGCCGTGGCGGCCTTCTGGCGGGTGCAGCGGTTCCTCGACCAGGGCCAGGACGCGCTCCGCGCGCACGCCGAATACGCCCGGTGGCGCCAGCTGACTGACCAGGTGATCGACACGCTGCGGACGTGCGGGATGCTGACCGAAGCCGGGGACGCGTTCGTCGAGGGCATGGCGAGCACGCTGGCGGGGTGGCGTGACGACGAGGTGCCGTACACGGCGGCGAAACGTGCCCGCGAAGCGGCCCACGACCACAAGAAGCGGTTCGACCGGGGCTAGACGACCGGTGGCTCGAAGTCGAAGTCGATCCGGCGGCCTTCCTCCATCGCCTGCACGTCGTGGTAGTCGAGACCGAGGGTGAGGCCGAACCGTTCGACGACGTCGGCGCGCAGGGCCTCGCCCTTGGCGGCGTCGCCCGAGGCGATCATGTCTGCGCCGAGGTTGGCCGCGCAGGCCAGCGTGTGGGGATGGTTGGGGCCGAGCCGGTCGCGGAAGCGTTCGAGGATCTCCTCACCGATCTGACGCGCCGCCTTGTGCTCGTCGAGTTCGGACAGCACGCTGGCGAGGTTGGTCAGGCAGGTCAGGGTGTAGTGGTGGTTCTCGCCGAGAGACGCGGTGAGCCCCTTCTGCGCCGTTTCGAGGAGCGCTCTGGCCTGGCGCGGTTCTCCCATCAGGCGCAGGGCGATCGCGGTGTTCAGGGCACAGCCGTGCGTGAAGGGGTAGTCCTCACCTCGGCTGATCTTGTAGAGCCGGGCGGTCTCCTCGGAGAACGAGGCCGACTGGGCGTACTGGCCGACCAGCCGCAGCGCGTTGGACAGCGTGACGGCCGCGGCCAGGGTGCCCGGGTTCTCCCGGCCGTAGGTGTCGCGGTGGCGGTGGAACACGTCGCGGGCCAGGTCGATGGCCGCGGTGAACGCACCCGCCTTGCGGCGGGCCACCGACAGCTCACGCGCCTGGAGGAGGACCTCGGTGTGGTTCGGGATGAGCCGCTTCTGCTGGACCACGAGGTCCTGGTAGGCGAGGTAGGTGCGTTCGCCGTCCAGCCGGGCCTGGTGGTAGAGGCCGAGCAGGCGCTGGTCGCGGGCGATGGCGTTACGGGTGAACAGCACCTGCGGGTGCGTGTCGCTGCCGTAGTAGTTCAGCCGGTCTTCGTAGGTGGCGTTGTCGGTGCGCAGCGCCTCTTCGTATTTGGCGACCAGGGCGTGGTCGATCGCCAGGTTGTTGCGGGCCCGGAAGGTGTTGGGGTGCTCGTTGCTGAAGACCCGCTGGTGGCGGGGCACCGAGTCCTGGTCTGACTCCAGCGCCCTGCGGAACTTGCCCTGGGCGCGGAGGATGCCGCCGAACACGTTGAGCATCAGCAGGGTCTCGTCGTGGTCTTCGCCGTGCTCGGCCCGGAGCTTGGCCAGGGTCTCCTCGCCGAGCTCATAGGCCTCGGTGAGCTGGCCGACGCTGAGCAGGTAGTTGGCGAGAAGCCGCCGCATGACCAGCAGGTAGAGGTCGTTGGCGGGGAACTTCTCGGTCCACTCGGCGACGCCCCGCTTCAGCCACTCTTCGGCGGTCCGCAGGTCGCCCTTCAGGAGAAGGAAGCGGCCCATGTTGGTCACCAGCCGCCGTACGTCGCGCTCTTCGCACTCGATGATCGAGGAAGGGCCGATGTGGGCCAGCAGGTCGTCGTAGACGGGCCACACTTCGATGTCGTCGGGCCGGTCGGGGTCGGCGGCGGCCAGCAGGAGGTGGACGTCGTGCCGGGCGGCGTTCTTCTCCTCGTCGCCGAGGTCCTCCCGGATCAGCGTCTGGATGATGCGGTGCATCTGGAGGGTGCGGCGCAGGTTGTCAAGGCGGGCCAGGGCGTAGCGGCCGATCTCGCGGACGACGTCGGACATCTTGTAGGGGTCGCGGATCGTGTCGCGCAGGTTCGACGGGCCGAGCACGTGGCGGCCGGCGTTGATCAGGTCGAGCGAGATGGGCTCGGGCCCGAAGTAGGCGATGCGATGCAACAGGGACATCGCCGAGGGCATCTGACGGCGCACCCGCTCGAGGGAGATGCTCCACGCGGCGGCCATCGGGACGGGATAGTCGAGCACGGTGCCCTGGGCGAGCACCTTGCTCGCCTCTTCCTTCAGGCGGTCGAGATAGATGTCGACGGTCATCGCCGTCTCGAACATCAGGGCGCCCGCCTGCTCCAGCGCCAGCGGCAGGTGGCCGAGCTCACCGGCCAGCATGTCGGCCTCGGTGGCCGTGAGGCCCGGCACCCGGCGGCGGAGGAACTCCAGGCTCTCCTCGGGAAGGAAGACGTCGACCTCGAGCGCCTTGGCGTACTGCACCCAGCGGTTGTTGCGCGAGGTGACCAGGACGTGGCCGCTGCCGTGGGGGATGACCTCGCGGAGGTCCTCCGGCTGGTCGGCGTTGTCGAACACGAGGAGCCAGCGGTCGTAGGGACGGCCCCTGCGCAGGGCGTCGCGGACCGCGTTGATCGCGTCGTCGAGCTTGTCGGGGGGCAGGCCGGTGATCTCCAGGCGCGGCGCCAGGGCGGCCAGCGCGCTTCGCATCAGCGGCTGCTGCTCACACGGCACCCACCAGATCACCTGGTAGTCGCGCGCGTGGCGGTAGATGTACTCGATCGCGAGCTGCGTCTTGCCCACACCACCCGTGCCCTGAAGGGCGTGCAGCACGACCGCGTCGTTCTGTTCGGTGAGGTGCTTGCGGAGTTGGTCGAGCAACTCGGTGCGACCCGTGAAGTTGGCCAGCCGCTGAGGGACGTTTCCCCAGACCTCCGGAGCGGCGAAAGTCTCCGCGCCATTGGCCGGTGCACCGGAATCGACCACAAACGCCTCCGGGTGATTAGGCGATACCCTTGTGATGCTAACGCACCAGGAGTGAGGTGGCGGGGCGCCGATTTGATTCGGCCGACCGATATCCGAATTCTCTCGGGGCCGACAGTAGAGTATGGACTCCGGGCCCTTTCTCATCTATTAAAGAGGAAGACGATCCGGGGAGGACTGCGCATGGGCGCCGACCGCGAGGCAAAGCTCCTGGATATCGGGGACAAGACGCTGGCCGATATCGCGAACATGGACCACCACATTCTGGCCGAGGTAGCCGGCCAGATCCTGCGCGAGGCGTGGGAGATCGACACCCCGCTGGCCCGGTTCCAGGCCAGCATCTAGCCCGGATCTCCTGGGCAGAACGGGGTTTGCGGGGTTAGATTTCTCCACCGGGGACCGGTGATCCGGAACGGTGGGGAAAGCAATGAGGGAAAGCGACTGGGTCCGTCTCATCCACGGCCTCGAGTCAGGCGACTGCATACCGTTCCTCGGCGCGGGAGTGTGTTCAGGCACGCTCCCGACCGGCAGCCAGCTGAGCCTCCGGTGGGCGGAGATGATCGGCTATCCGTTCACCAACAAAGAATCGCTGCTCGATGTCATGGATTTCGCGGTGACGATGGACGGCGACCCGGTCTACGTCAAACAGAAGGTCATCCGGGATCTGCTCCTCGACGACGACGGCGAGGAGAAGCTGCCCGATTTCTCGTCGCAGTTCGAGCCCCACCGGGTGCTGGCCCGCTTTCCCCTGCCGGTCTTCTTCACGACCAACTACGACGACTTCATGGTGCGCGCCCTCACCGACGCCGGCAAGAAACCGGCCCAGCTCACCTGCCCCTGGCACACGATCTCGCAGGGCCCGGCGCCCGCGTCGCGCACCCGGCCGACCTCGAACCGGCCCGCGGTCTTCCACCTCCACGGCTCGGCGGCCGACCCCGCCTCGCTCGTGCTCAGCCGCAGCGACTACATCCAGTTCCTGATCACGCTGACCAAAGACCACGCGAGCTCCGACCACGCGCTCATTCCCCGGCCGTTGCTCGTGCCACTGACCGAGCGGCCGTTGCTGTTCATCGGATACAGCCTTCAAGACTGGACCTTCGCCGTCTTGTTCCAGGGATTGCTGGAGACCGTCTCATCGTTGCAGCGCAGACGGCACATCAGTATTCAACTCGCCCCTCCCAGCGTTCAGCCGGGTAAGGAGGCAATCGCCGAAGAATATCTGAACGAGTTCTTCAAGCGATGGAACATCACCGTATACTGGGGTAAAGTCGATGACTTCTGCCGTGAATTGGGCGCCCGTATGGGGTGGAGCGCATGACACCGGTAAGGGACAACCCATACGTCGGGCTCCGCGCATTCGAGAACCGTGATCGCGATCTTTTCTTCGGCCGGTCCCAGGAGTCTCGCGACCTCACCGACCTGTGGCGGAGCAATCGCCTGGTGGTGCTTTACGGGCCGTCCGGCATCGGGAAATCGTCCTTACTCCATGCCGGTGCGGTGCCGTTGCTCTATGACGAGAAACTCGACGTGCTGCCGGTGGGCCGGGCCTCGGCGGGCGGGCCTTTCCCCACGCCGTCCGACCACAATCCCTACACCTTCTGCCTGCTGTCGTCGTGGTCGCCGGCCGACTCGCCGGCCCGGCTGGCCGATCTGACGGTCGCCCAGTTCCTGCACAATAGGCCGAAACGGACCGACCGTTTCGGAGACGACGTCCCCATTTTCGCGGCGATCGATCAGTTTGAAGAGGTGCTCAACTCACCGCCCCCGTGGCGCATTCATCGCGAGGCGTTTCTGCGGCAACTCGGCGACGCGACCAAGGAGATCCCGCACCTGCGGCTCCTGGTCTCGATCCGCGAAGACGCCATCGCGGAGTTACTGCCCCGGGAGCCCGACATCGCCGGTCACTCCCGGGCCCGGGTACGGCTGTCCCCGCTGAGTGCCGACGACGCGCTGCACGCGGTGCGAGATCCGGTCGACGCGACCGAACGCCGCTTCGCCCCCCACGTCGCCGAGACCCTGGTCCGCGAACTGCGGACCGTCGAGGTGACCGACAAGCTCCACCAGCGCCGGTTGATCGTGCTCGACGACGTCGAGCCGTGGCAGATCCAGGTGGTCTGCACCCAGCTCTGGGACCGGCTGCCGCCGGACGCCGACGAGATCACCCTCGACCACCTCCGCGATTTCGGCGACGTCCAGGAGGCCCTCACCACGTTCTGCCTGCGGATGATCACTTCGGTCGCCGACGACTTCGGGGTTCCCGAAGACGTCCTGCGCAAGTGGGTCTACGAGAAGTTCGTCACCGAACACGGCACCCGCGGCATGGCCTACGAGGGCACCAACGAGACCGCGGGCATGCCCAACGACATCCCCCGCGCCCTGGAGCACCGCCGCATCCTGCGTGGTGAGGACCGCCATGGCTCCCGCTGGTACGAACTCCAGCACGACCGCCTGATCGACCCGATCCGCCGCCTCTTCGACTCCTCCCCGCACCTCGACGCCGAGGAGACCGAGGAACCCCGCCGCCCGGCGGCCCCCACGGCGGCCGACTACCTCGCCGCCGCCGAGACCGCCCTGGCCACCGGCGAGTTCGTACCGGCCGAGCGGCACGCCAACGACGCGCTCAGGGCCACCAGCGAGAACCCCGACGGCAACGCCCTGCGGGTGCGGGCCGAGGCCCTGTCCCTGCTCGGCAACCTGGCGCTGTACCAAGACGACAGCGAGACCGCGCTGTCCCGGTTCCGCCAGGCGGCCATGGTCTTCGAACGCCTCCAGGTGCCCACGGCGGTGGCCCGGCTGCTGTCGGCGGTGGCCCGCATCCTCATCAAGGCCCGCGACTTCGGCTCCGCGATCACCGAGTTGCAGTCGGCCATGGCCCGCCACCCCAGCCAGCCCTCCCTCAAGCGGGATCTCGCCGAGGCATTCTGGGCCGACGGTCAGCTCAATTCGGCCATCGCCCTCTTCACGTCGGTCATCGCGGTCAGCCCCGGAGACGCGGCGGCGCTGGCCGGGCGAGGTCAGCTCCGAGCCGAGAAAAGGGATTATCGGTCAGCACTTGACGACCTTGATCGCGCGACCGAAATCCGCCCTCTCCTGCTGGAGAATCCGGCCATCCGAGCGGCGAGAGCGGTCGCCTTCGCCGGTCTCGAGCGCTTCGCGGATGCCAGGAAAGAAGCCGAGATCGCCGTCGCGACCGGCCCGAACAATGGGCCGGCCCTCCTCGCCGCGGCCGAAGTCGCGAGACTGATGGGCGATGAGACACAAATGTCCGAACGCGCCCGGCAAGCGATAGACGCAACCGATCCGCAGTTGTTCCCCCACGCCTTTATGCGAGCCCGGGATATGCTCTACAGCCTCTGATCACTCCCGCCTTGCGGTAGGACAAAACGGGCAGGGTTCGCTTCCTCAAGTGTTGGACACGATTGGGCAAGGGACGTCTTCCCTACGAGACCCTCGGGCATCTGACTCCGTAGATCGAAAAACGGAGGAAGACGGTGCGCGCCGCCTGGTACATGGGAGTCCCTCGCCGAAGCCGGCGCCCACGAGTCCCCGTGAGCGGCCGAAACCTCCCGCGATCACGGTGACGGGCGAGAAGCCGCGGGCCCTCCCCCAGGTCTTCACCTACACATGGCTCGGCTCCGCGTCCGCGACCTTCGGCATCCAGATGGTCGGCGTGGCGTACCCCCTCCTGGCGCTCCAGATGGGACATTCGCCGGTTTCGGTGGCTTGGGTGAGCTTCGCGTGGTTGCTACCCAATCTTCTGTTCCATTTGCCCGCGGGCGCGATTGTCGACCGATGGGACCACCGCCGCATCATGGTGATAAGCGAGGCGCTGAGATTTGCCCTCATCACCGTGACATTCATAGCGCTCGGCCTTGATGCCCTTGAATTTCATCATCTAGTGCTGGTTGCTGCAATCGAAGGCACTCTGTCCGTTTTTTATGCGGTATCGGAAACCACCCGAATACCACAACTGGTGCACGGCGAGGCCGCGCTCACCAAAGCGGTGGCCCGCAGCGAAGGCGCCGCGCACCTCGCCGTGATGGTCGGCCGGCCGATGGCCGGAGCGCTCTTCGGCGCCACGATCATCGGCCCGTTCATCGTCAACTTCCTGCTCTGCTTCGTCTCGCTCGTCGCGGTCGGCCTGGCCAGGAAGAGGGTGATCACGCGCTGGCCAAAGCCGCCACGCCGGAGCATCTTCGCCGAGACCAGAGAAGGCGTCAGGGAGCTGCGGCGGCTGCGCTACCTGGTCGCCGCGACGCTGCTGACCACGGTGACCAACATCGTCTGCAGCGCGGTTCTGATCATCTTCCTGGCCAACTCCGACAGGAACGACTCGGCCTTCATCGTCGGCGTGATCATGGCGGCCACCGGGGTGGGCGGTCTCCTCGGCTCCGCCGCCACCGAGCCCTCTCGCCGCCTGGCCCGTCATCTCGACGCGAACCGTGAGCAGCCCCGGAAGATCTCGATGCTGCTGGTGCATCTGTGGATGTGGGTCGCGGCGATGGTCGTGCTGGCCCTCAACCAGCAGCCGTGGGCGTTCCTGGTCGCGCTGCTGATCATGGGTCTGGCGGGCGGGCGGAGCAACGTCACCATCCGCGAGTTCAGCGGCCTCTACGTCGCGCCCGAGAAGCTGGGCCGGGTCGTCGGGGTCACCCGGCTGTTCGGCTTCGGCGCCGTCGCCATCGGACCCCTGGTCGGCGGGGTGCTGGCCCAGTCGGTCGGGCAGCGCACCTCGATCAACCTCATGCTGGTCGTCCTGATCGCCATGGGGCTCTTCTTCACGTTCGTCCCCCGGGCGCGGGCGCGTTTCTTCAAAGACGGCAACCTCGCGCAGGCCACCCCGTCTGCGGAGATCGCCCATGTCGCGCCGGTGAGCTGGCGGCGGCCGAAGTCCACGCTCGACCGGGCCGAGCGGGCCCTGCTGACCCGGGCTCCCCTCAACGGCCTACGGCGGGCGGAGCTGTCGGAGTTGCTCACCTAGGCTTGGCCGTATGAACCGGCTGGCCGGGGCCACGAGTCCCTACCTGTTGCAGCATGCCGACAATCCCGTCGACTGGTTCGAGTGGGGTGACGACGCCTTCGCCGAGGCGCGGCGGCGTGACGTCCCCCTCCTGATCTCCGTCGGCTACTCCGCCTGCCACTGGTGTCACGTCATGGCCCACGAGTCCTTCGAGGACAAGGGCACCGCCGCGATCATGAACGCCCGTTTCGTCAACATCAAGGTCGATCGCGAGGAACGGCCCGACGTCGACGCCGTCTACATGGCCGCCACGCAGGCCATGACCGGGCAGGGCGGCTGGCCGATGACCGTCTTCGCCACCCCCGACGGCCACCCCTTCTACGCGGGCACCTACTTCCCCCGCCAGGGGTTCCAGCGCCTGCTCATGGGCGTCCATGAGGCCTGGACCACCGATCGCGCGGCTGTGCTCGACCAGGGGTCCAAGGTCGTCGAGGCGCTCAACGAGCGCGCCGCGCTCCCCTCCGGTCCCCTGCCGACGAAGGAGACGCTGGAGGCGGCGGTCGCCAGCCTCCAGGAGACGTTCGACGAGGAGCGGGGCGGGTTCGGGTCCGCGCCGAAGTTCCCGCCGTCGATGGTGCTCGAGTTCCTCCTGCGTGTACGCACTCCGCACGCCCGCACCATGGCGGACAAGACCCTGGAGTCGATGGCCAGAGGCGGCCTCTACGACCAGCTCGCGGGCGGGTTCGCCCGCTACAGCGTCGACGACTCCTGGATCGTCCCCCACTTCGAGAAGATGCTCTACGACAACGCGCTGCTGCTGCGCGTCTACGCCCACTGGTGGCGCGACACCGGCTCCCCATTGGCCAAGCGCATCGCCCTCGAAACCGCCGAGTGGATGATCGCCGAGCTCCGCACCCCCGAGGGCGGTTTCGCCTCGGCACTCGACGCCGACAGCGAGGGTGAGGAAGGGCGCTTCTACGTCTGGACGCCCGACCAGCTCCAGGAGGTCCTCGGCCAGGCCGACGCCGCCTGGGCGGCGGAGCTGTTCGAGGTCACCGGCACGTTCGAACACGGCACCTCGGTCCTCCAGCTCCTCGACGACCCCGACGACCGGGACCGCTACGAGTCGGTCCGTTCTCGCCTTCGGACGGCGAGAGAACTGCGGGTCCGGCCCGGCCGCGACGACAAGGTGGTCGCGGCGTGGAACGGGCTGGCCATCGCCGCCCTCGCCGAGACCGGCGCCCTGCTCGACCGCCCGGCGCTGGTCGACGCGGCGACCAAGGCGGCGGAGCTCCTCGACGCGGTCCACATCACCGACGGCCGCCTGGTCAGGACCTCCCGCGACGGCCACGCGGGGGCCAACGCCGGAGTGCTCGAAGACTACGCCGACGTCGCCGAGGGGTTCCTCACCCTCTACGGCATCACCGGCGACCAGCACTGGTACACCCGCGCCGGAGCCCTGCTCGACACCCTGCTCGACCGGTTCCCCGACGGCGAGGGCGGCTTCTTCGACACCGCCGACGACGGCGAACGCCTCTTCCAGCGGCCCCAGGACCCGACCGACAACGCCACCCCGTCAGGCCAGTTCGCGGCGGCCGGAGCCCTGCTGTCCTACGCCGCCCTCTCGGGTTCGGCCCGCCACCGCGAGGCGGCCGAAGGCGCGCTGGGCCCGGTCTCCACCCTGGCCGACCGTTACGCCCGCTTCGCCGGCTGGGGCCTGGCCGTCGCGACGGCGGCACTGGCCGGGCCGATCGAGGTCGCCATCACCGGCGCCCCCTCCGACGACCGCACCAAGGCGCTCCACCGCGCCGCCCTCATGTCCGGCGCCCCGGGCATGGTCATCGCCCTGGGCGAGGGCGACGTCCCGCTCATGGCGGAACGCGGCCTCGTCAACGGCGAACCGGCGGCGTACGTCTGCCGCAATTTCGCCTGCCGCCTCCCGGTCACCACCCCGGCCGACCTGCGGGCCGAACTGGCCGGATAGCGGGATCCCGACCTCTTCGGAGGGATCACGGTGAGCCCACACCGACCGTTGTTGATGGGTCGAAGTGGGCTTCACCAGGGCGGATGCCGATCCCGGCGAACCTGGTCGGCGAAGCCCGCAGCCCCGACCGGCCGGTTAGCGAGTTCCTACCGGGATGTCCGGCGGCCCGCCGGTGTCGCTGGGACTGTCCGGCGGTTGTTCGTTGGGCTGTTCGGTCACCGGGGGCTCGTCGTTCGGGCCGCCTCCGTCGGACGGGGGCGGGGTCGTCTCGGGCTGGCTGCCGTCGTCGCCCGGCGGTGGGGTGTTGCCCTCTTCGCCGCCCGGTGGGGTCTGGGCCGGGTCGGGGCTGGGCTGTTCGGAGTCGAAGGTGCGTTCTTCGTCGTCGGTGGGGCGGTAGTAGTCGTTGTCCCAGCGGTAGTAGGTCACCGGGTCGGGGAACTCCTTGACCGGCTTGCCCTCCATTGCGGTCGTCATGAAGGCCTTCCAGATCTGGGCCGGGAGCGTTCCTCCGTAGAGCTCGCCGTAGCCGGGGATGGTCACCGGCAGGTTGTCGTCGCGGAACATGTCGACGGCCACCGACAGCTGCGGGGTGAAGCCGTTGAACCAGACGGCGGCCGAGGCGTCGGTCGTGCCGGTCTTGCCGGCCACCGGGCGGTCGTAGAGGCGGGCGCCGGTGCCGGTGCCGGCCGTGACGACCTGCTCCATGGCGTAGGTGGCGTCGGCGGCGGTGTCTTCGGTGAAGACGCGGCGGCCGGTGGTGTCGGTCTTGCGGGTCTTGCCGGACGCGTCGGTCACCGACCTGATCACGTGGGGGGCGTGGTGCACGCCGCCGGACGCGAACGTGGCGTAGGCCCCGGCCTGCTGCACGGCGCTGACCGACGCCACGCCCAGCGGGAAGGTGGCGGCCTTCTTGTGCGGGGCGAGCTGGACCGAGGGGATCCCGGCCGCCTCGGCGGCTGCGGCGATCTTGTCGAGGCCGATCTTCTGGCCGAGGTCGACGAACGCGGTGTTGACCGAATACTGCGTGGCCTGCACCAGGTTGACCGACCCGTAGGACGAGCCTCCCGAGTTGGGGATGCTGGCGCCGTTCACGTACAGAGGCGAGTTGCCGTAGAAGCGGTCGGTCAGCGGCAGGCCGTCTTGCAGGGCGGCGGCCAAGGCGTAGGCCTTGAAGGTCGAGCCGGCCTGGACCTTCGCGTCGAAGGCGCTGTTCCACTCGCTCTCCGACCAGTTGCGGCCGCCGTAGAAGGCGACCACCTCGCCGTTGCCGGGGTCGACGGCGGCCAGGCCCGCGCGGACCTTCTTCGGGGTGCCCTCGGGGAGCACCTCGGTCACCGCGTCGGAGGCGGCGGTCATCAGCTTCTTGTCGAAGGTGGTGGTGACCTTGAGGCCGCCCTGGGAGATGTCTTCGTCGGTGTAGCCCAGGCGGTTGAGCTCGTGGGACACCTGGGCGACCATGTAGCCGTTCTGGCCGGACAGCGACAGCGGCTTCTTCTGCTTCTCCAGCTTGGGGAAGGTCATCTGGGCGGCCTGCCCGGCGGTGACGGCGTTGGTCTTGACCATGCCGTCGACGACCGACTTCCAGCGGGTCTGGGCGGCGGTGAGCATCGCGCCGGTCGGGTTGGCGAAGTTGGACGGCTGCTGGATCACCGCGGCCAGGTAGGCGCCCTGCGCGGGGGTGAGCTTGCCGACGTCGACCCGGAAGTAGGCCTGGGCGGCGGCCTGGATGCCGTGGGCACCCCGGCCGAAGTAGATCGTGTTGAGGTACTGCTCCAGCACCCAGTCTTTCGACTTGGAGCGATCCACTTTCAGGGAGATCATGATCTCCCTGAGTTTCCGGCCGATGGACCGTTCCTGGCTCAGGCCGCTGTAGTAGTTGCGCACCAACTGCTGGGTGATCGTCGAGCCGCCCTGGATCTGGTTGCCCGTGAGCGTCGACCACATCGCTCTGGCCGTACCGGAAAGAGAGATGCCCTGGTCTTGGTAGAAGGTGCGGTTCTCCGCGGCGATGACGGCCTCTCTGACCGCTTTCGGCACCGCCGACAGCGGCACGGCCTTGCGGTCGACGCCCTGGCTGGCCAGCACCGTCTTGCCGTCGCGGTAGTAGTAGACCGAGCCCTGGGCGGTGGCGCCCTCTTGCGTCGTGTCGGGGATGGGGGTGAGCACCCAGATCACCGCGAATCCACCGATCATGGCCACGGCGGCGACGCCGAAGCCGATCAGGGCGATGCGCAGGAACCTCCGTCGGGGCCACAACCCCGCGATTCTCCTGCCGATCCCCACGCGCACCCCCCGGCCGACGATGAACCATCACCGTAAACGATACGTCGTGATGCTCCGTGCACTTAGCGCTGTGCCGCCCTGACCAGCGGAAGTGTGCGGTAAGGGACGGGTGTGTCCAGAGCGATCACCGATTCGGTGCGCATGACCCCGTGGAGGTCGACGATCAGGTCGATGACCCGCTGGAGGTCGGCGTTGCTCCGGGCGACGATACGGCACAGCATGTCGCCGCTGCCGGTGATCGTGTGCACTTCCAGCACCTCGGGGATCCGGCCGAGCCGGTCGGCCAGCGGTTCGTGGCCGGACATCTGCCGGATCTGGAGGGTGACGAAGGCGGTCACGTCGTAGCCGAGGGCGGCCGGGTCGATCTCGGGGCCGAACCCGATGATCACACCCCGCGCGACCAGCCGGTCGAGCCGGGCCTGGACGGTGCCGCGCGCGACGTTGAGGCGGCGGCTGCACTCGAGTACCCCGATTCTGGGCTCCTCATTCAGCAATGCCACAAGCCGGATATCAAGCTGGTCAACGCTCACAACTTTTCTCTTCCCGGTACGTCTTCCGCTAGACACATTGTCCACTGTTTTCGGACACGGTTGCACAGACTGGACACCGAGCAACAGAGTGGCCCCATGAGCGATGACGTGTTCCCTGTCCACGGCATGGACGCGGTCGTGTTCGCGGTAGGCAACGCGAAGCAGGCCGCCCACTATTACTCGACGGCTTACGGGATGACCCTGATCGCGTACAAGGGTCCTGAAACCGGGAGCCGCGACGAGGTCGCCTATGTGCTCAAGTCGGGCGGTGCCCGGTTCGAGTTGCGTGGCGCGATCAGGCCCGACTCCGATCTGGCCCGCCATGTGGCCGCGCACAGCGACGGCGTGATCGACCTGGCCATCGAGGTGCCCGACGTCGAGGCGGCCTACCGGCACGCGCTGGCCCAGGGCGCCACCGGCATCGCGGAGCCGTACGTGATGGAGGACGACCACGGCAAGGTGGTGCTCGCGGCCATCGCCACCTACGGCGAGACCCGCCACACCCTGGTCGACCGGTCGAACTACAACGGCGTCTACCTGCCCGGATACGTCGAGGCCAAGCCCATCGTGGAACCCGGCAAGCGGATGTTCCAGGCGGTCGACCACTGCGTCGGCAACGTCGAGCGCATGGAGGAATGGGTCGAGTTCTACGAGCGGGTCATGGGCTTCACCCGGATGGCCGAGTTCATCGGCGACGACATCGCGACCGAGTATTCGGCGCTGATGTCCAAGGTCGTGGCCGACGGCACCCGCAAGGTCAAGTTCCCGCTGAACGAGCCCGCGGCCGGCAAGAAGAAGTCGCAGATCGACGAGTACCTGGAGTTCTACGGCGGCCCCGGCGTGCAGCACATCGCGCTGGCCACCAACGACATCCTCGACACCGTCGACCGCATGCGCGCCGCCGGGGTGGAGTTCCTGGCCACGCCCGACTCCTACTACGACGACCCCGAACTGCGTGAGCGCATCGGCAACGTGCGCGTCCCGGTCGAGGAGCTGAAGAAGCGCCGCATCCTGGTCGACCGCGACGAAGACGGCTATCTGCTGCAGATCTTCACCAAGACCGTGCAGGACCGTCCGACGGTGTTCTTCGAGCTCATCGAGCGGCACGGCTCGCTCGGCTTCGGCAAGGGCAACTTCAAGGCCCTGTTCGAGGCGATCGAGCGCGAGCAGGAGCTCCGCGGCAACCTGTAGATCCCTTCCTTTACTTTGCGGCGGATTTGTCCTGGTCCGCGGCGGGTGATCACTCCCGGTATGGCTTCTCCGACTCCGCCGCCGGGTGATCTCCCGGGCCAGGACCCGTCCCAGCCCTGGACACCGCCGCCCGCGCCGGGCGGGCGCCCCCCTTACGGGACGCCCGGCCCCGGCGCGCCGCCACCGGCCGGCCAACCCCTCGCGGGCCGGTGGCGGCGACTCTTCGCCGGCATCGTGGACGCGATCATCGTCGGCATCCTCTCGACCCCGTTCACGTACGACACGTGGGCGGAGGTGTACGACGAGCGCACCGGCGTGTGGCACACCGAGCAGGTCACCCACTGGTTCTGGGGCTTCCTCATCGGGTTCCTCTACTACTGGCTCTTCCACGCCTACTGGAACGGCCAGACGCCCGGCAAGAAGATCTTCCACATGCACGTCGTCCGCGAGAACGGCGCGCGCATCGGCGTCGGCCAGGCCGCGGTCAGAGCGATCGTGTACGTCGTTCTCACCGCCACCTGCTGCCTCGGCTTCATCGACCTCGTCTGGATTTTGTTCGACCGCAGAAAGCAGGCACTGCACGACAAAGCGGCATCAACCCTGGTCGTCGATGCCTGAGGGTGTCCGCGAGCTCGCATAAGGTGTCCCGGCAGGGTCGGTTCGGGGAGGGGCACCCATGCGGCTTTTGGCCAGAGCGCTCTCAGGCGCGCTCGTCGTGATCACACTGGCGGGTTGTTCGCCGTCGGGGGCGTCCGACCAGGGAACGGTGCGTTCCGGCACCGCCGGGGCGGCCGGGATCGGTGACCCCGACTTCCCCGCCGACGGCAACGGCGGCTACGACGTCGGCCACTACACCCTGGCGCTCGGCTACGACCCGCAGTCCCGCAACCTGGCCGGAACCGCGACGATCGACGCCACCGCGACCCAGCACCTGTCGAGCTTCAACCTCGACCTCCACGCCTTCACGGTGAGCTCGGTGACCGTGGGCGGCCGTCCGGCGGCGTTCACCCGCTCGGGCGACGAACTGACCGTCACCGCGAACCTGCCGAACGGCACCCCGTTCCGCACGGTGGTGACCTACCAGGGCGAACCCAAGCCGGTGCGCGACTCGTCCAACCTGGGCACCTACGGCTTCATCCCGACCAAAGACGGCTCGTTCGTCACGTCGGAGCCCAACGGCGCGAAGACCTGGTTCCCGGCCAACGACCACCCGGCCGACAAGGCGACCTACGACTTCCACCTGACCGTCCCCGAGGGCGTGACCGCCATCGCCAACGGCGAGCTGGCCGGTGAGCCGACCTCGGGGGGCGGGAAGACCACGTTCGTCTGGCGCGAGACCCACCCGATGGTCAGCTACCTGGCGACCATGACCACGGGCGACTTCCTCGTGAAGACGGGCAACTCCGAGGGCGGCATCCCCGTCTACGCCGCCGTCGATCCCCGCTACCGGTCACAGCTGGAGCGGCTCTACGACATCTCGGCCCGGATCACCGACTATTGGGTGTCGGTCTTCGGGCCCTACCCCTTCAAGTCGACCGGCGGCATCATCGACGACTTCGCCTCCGGCTACGCCCTGGAGAACCAGACCAAGCCGATCTACGGCGGCTTCGAGCCCGACGAGGGGATCATCTCCCACGAGCTGGCCCACCAGTGGTTCGGCGACAGCGTGAGCATCTCCCGCTGGAAGGACCTCTGGCTCAACGAGGGCTTCGCGACCTACGCCGAGTGGCTGTGGAGCGAGCACCAGGGCCAGAGCACCGTCCAGCAGATCTTCGACCGCCACTACCTCAACAGCAGCGACCCGATGTGGAACTACCCGCCGGGCATCGCCCAGAAGAACGACTTGTTCAACAACTCGGTCTACACCCGGGGCGCGATGGCCCTCCACGCCCTGCGCGCCCGCCTGGGCAACGACGTGTTCTTCAAGGTGATCCGCCAGTGGGCCACCGACCACCTCCACGGCAACGCCACGACCGACCAGTTCATCGCCCTGGCCGAGAAGACCTCGGGCCAGAAGCTGGGCGACCTGTTCGACGCCTGGCTCTTCACCAAGGGCCGCCCGCAGACACTGAGCTAAGAGGTCCTACAAAATGACCCCGACAATAGGGCTGCTCTCCGTTGTCTTGCGCCGACCATGCAGGTGACGCACCTCGCCGCACCGGCGCTGAGACCGGTTGATCTAAGAGCTCCTAACAAAATGGCTCCGGTGCCCGACAACTCGCCGTTGCCAAGCACCGCCTCTGCAGGTGATGCATCTCGCCGCACCGGCACCGGGTTCAGATGGCTTCATTTTGTTAGGAGCTCTAGCGCCCTTCTCGCCACGCGGCATGGTGGCGCTCGCAGACGCGGGGTTGGGAGCCTGTCGCAGCACCCGGGCCAGGACGGCTCCGCCGCCGTTCAGGAGAAGATCAGTTTGTAGCCGTCGCGCCGCAGGGCGGCCAGCAGGTCGTCGCAGTGGTCGGGGCCGCGGGTCTCTAGCTGGAGCAGCACCTCGGCCTCGTCGAGGTGGAGGCGGGCGCCGACGCGTTCGTGGACGACGTCGAGGATGTTGGCCCGCAGTTCCGCCAGGCGGCGGAGCAGCGCGGCCAGCGCGCCAGGCCGGTCGGGCAGGCGGATGCGGAAGGCCAGGTAGCGGCCGGCGGCGGCGAGGCCGTGGCGGAGGACGCGGGCCAGCAGCAGCGGGTCGATGTTGCCGCCCGACAGCACCGCCACGACCGGGGGTTCGAAGGCGTGGGGCTTGTCGAGCAGGGCCGCCACCCCGGCGACGCCCGCCGGTTCGACGACCATCTTGCCGCGTTCGAGGCAGAGCAGCAGGGCGCGCGACAGCGACTCCTCCGAGACGGTCACCACCTGGTCGACCAGGTAGTGGATCATCTCGAACGGCAGGTCACCGGGGCGGCCGACGGCGATCCCGTCGGCCATCGTGAACTGGGGTTCGACCATCACCGGGTGGCCCGCCGCGAGCGACTCGGGATAGGCGGCGGCGCGTTCGGCCTGGACGCCGACCACACGTACACCCGGACGGAGATGCTTGGCCGCCAGGGCCACACCCGCCGCGAGGCCCCCGCCGCCGATGGCGACCACGATGGTGCCCGTCTCGGGGAGCTGTTCGATGATCTCCAGCCCGATCGTGGCCTGACCGGCGATGACGTCGGGGTGGTCGAAGGGGTGGATGAAGACCGCGCCGGTCTCCTCGGCGTGGTGCTTGGCGGCGTGGAGCGCGTGGTCGACGGTGTGACCGGCGAAGATGACCTCGGCGCCGTAACCCCGGGTGGCCTCGATCTTGGGCAGCGGCGCGCCCTCGGGCATGAAGACGGTCGACTTGGCGCCCAGCAGCCCCGACCCGAAGGCGACCCCCTGCGCGTGGTTGCCCGCGCTGGCCGCGACGACCCCTCGGGCCCGCTCCTCCTCGGTCAGCCGCGCGATCCGCACGTAGGCGCCGCGCACCTTGAACGACCCGGCCCGCTGGAGGTTCTCGGCCTTCAGGTAGACGGGCCCGCCGATCGTCTCGGACAGCACCCGCGAGTGCACCATCGGCGTATGGGCGATCACGCCTTTGAGCAGTTCCCGGGCGGCGAGCACGTCGTCGTACGTCACCTGCGCTACAGCCATGCGCGCCATCCTTCCACTACGGCGTCGCGAGCACGGCCTTGGACCGGTCGGCGGCCAGATGCACCGCGAAGGCCCCCAGAACGGTCCCGGTCACATAGCGCTGGATCTTGACGGCGGTCGGCCGGGTCGAGAGGTAGGCGGCCAGCCCGCCCGCGCCCATGATGATCACCGCGTTGACGAGGATGCTGATGCTGATCTGTACGCTCCCCAGCGCGAAACTCTGCAGGATCACATGGCCGTGCGAGGGGTCGATGAACTGCGGCAGCAGCGACATGTAGAGGATCGCGACCTTCGGATTGAGCAGGTTCGTGACCATGCCCATGACGAACAGGCGGCCGTTGGAGTCCTGCGGCAGCTCTTTGGTCGCGAAGACGGCCTGGCCACCGGGCTTGACGATCTTCCAGGCGAGCCAGAGCAGATACGCCGCACCGGCGAGCTTGATCGCGGTGTAGGCCGCCGGGACCAGCGCGAAGATCGCGGTCAGCCCGAGACAGGTGGCGATCAGGTAGACGACGAACCCGACGAACGTCCCCATGAGCGAGACCAGCCCGGCCTTACGACCTTGGGAGATCGCCCGCGAGGCCAGATAGATCATGTTCGGCCCGGGAGTCAACACCATCCCGAGCGAAAGCACAGCAATCCCGACGAGCGCACCCCACTCCATGAACAGGTGCAGCTCAGGGCCAATCGGGAATATTCCCGGCCCGACGTGTGGGCTTTCCCACAGCAGAGCAGCGAAGCAGGCGCAGAGCCGCCCCCACCTCCACATCCGGCGCTCCGCGCCAGAAATTTCGGCATATGCACTCTGCGGATGACGCTCCGCGGAAGCATCGGCTCGCGGCGGCTCAGGTACCCGTTTCCGGTTCTCGCAGACCGGTCATGCAGACCGCACCCAGGCTCGCGTGAACCGCACCCCGCTCACGTGA